>CAVRRI010000033.1:0-95525 GCA_963723525.1 uncultured Alphaproteobacteria bacterium | reverse complement strand
CGCCAGCCCCTCGCGAACCGAGCCGACGTTTTGCGGCGACCCATCCCGGCGGTCGTCCTCAATCACGAGCAGCTTTCGTGATATTCACTTAACCGTTCCGCGCGCGACGACCGTCATCCGTCGGACCGCCGACGAGGGGCACAGTCTCACGCTTGAGACCTGTTACGCGGGCGCGGCGGCAATGACAGTGGCCCGTTCCCGCCAGAGATACGACCGCCTGGGCCGAACCGGCTGCGCTACGTCGACCTCGGGCTCTCCGCCGGCTTCGAGGCTGACCTGCAGGTGGACGACCGCGGCTTGGTGCTTCGCTACCAGCACCTGTTCGAACTGGTGGCACCTGGGTGAAGTAACAATAAGTGCCATCTCTGGCCGCTTCTCCTGAAGATGAAAGCACAACGCGCAAGGCGCGGCCGTTCGTCAAAGTGAGCCCTAAGCGCAAGCCGAAGGCTTTTCCTCGGCGTTGCCCATGTCCGGTGGCCTCTCCTACTCGGCGGCGCGATCCTGGCGTTACGTCAACTGGCGCTTAACCACCCTCGCCGATCATGAGTTGGCGGGCCTGCGTCGCGCGTATTGGGCCCGCCCCAACTCTGAAACGGATGATCCCGCTTGGGGCTCACTAGCGCCCGCCGATACGATGGGGGATCGCGCCGCGGCGGGAGCTTGTCTGGCATGGCTTACGATCTTGGACTGGCGGTCTGTGGCGTCATGCCGGATCTTCTCGGCAATTGCCTCGACCGCCAGGGAGTGACCATGCTGGGCATGTTCATGCTCGCCATAACCGGCGCGCTTTTCGTGTTAGCCGCGCTTTCACGCCTCTGACAGCTCGCGGCGCCTCAAGGGGTGGGTCGGGCGGCCCATTCGTGGGCCGCCCACGCGCGCAGGAAACCGGGTCCGGCGCACCCCCCAGACCAGACCCGGCCCCAGCAGTCAACTGAAGCCATCCCTGCTTGGATTTCGGCAGTGCGCGGTACGCAATACAGGGCGCACAGGCTTCAGCACGAGCCAGTGTCAGGCGAGCGCGTTTCCGTCCCGTGTCGGATTTAGCTAAAGCTTTATTCAATGAGGGTTGAAGTGGGCTGAATACGCCGCGAGCACGGCGCCGCCCAGGTCTGCGGCACAACTGCCACAGTGCTGAGAAATGCCGCCCCGCAACACATCGTCCAGTGGGCAAGCGCCGTGTTCGTGGTCCATGAGTGAGCCATGAGCGAGCACGACACCTATACCCTGCGCGCGACGACAAGCGGATGGGATCTCCGCCTCAACGGCGACCGGCTTTCGTTATGTGAGACGTTCTTCGAGGCAGAGCGGACCGCCCTGAGCGCAGCCGAGGCATCGCGCCGCCAAAGCAAGGATGTCTCAGTCTATGTGCTGACGGCGAGCGGCCCTATCGATCTGCTTCCCAAGTCCGGTCCCGGGCCTACTGAAGGTGTCACGTTGCACAAACAGGTCCAGTCGCTCCTGGCCATTGGTCCTCCGTCACTTGGCAGAGCGGCATTGCAGAAGATCGCAAATCCTTGCACTTCGGCAACGGATTAACAGTCCGTGCGCTCCTGCCGTCGGCGAGGCGCGGTAGGCGAGAGAGTTGCCGCAGCGGCACAGAGCACGCTGGTGTAGCCGGGAGTCCCGACCCCTCTGATCTGAATTGCTTAAACCTAGGAGCGACTGGACCTGTTTACCCGGGACGGGACTGGCGGTGAGGAACCTGCACCATGGGCAGCCCTCCTGGAGGCGGGCCCGAACGGTTCTACATCCCTGCGGACCGCGAGCACCCTCCGGAACGCCCCAGTCTTGATCTGAGGAATAACCCTGGTCAGACCCCTTCAAACACGTTTTTAGAGAAAGACGGTTGCTCTGGGCGCCACCTCTGGTGAGGCATTCGCGGAATCGAATCGATCGTCGCTGTCTTCCCTCTTATGTGATCACACCACCCCGAACAGCGGTATCGGGCACGATCAGAACGGCGCGAGGCCGGTGCCCGTTGAGAACCCAGAACAGAGACAGCAGCACGAGGCCAAAGAGCAACAGCTCGCGGCGACGTCGGTACTTGCGTCAGAGACTGAAGAAACGAACGAAGCGCGGCGGAGTAGGACGGTTCCGTCACGGGTTGACTCCTCGGTTAATGCTTTCTTAACCGATGAAAAGCGTTCCGTCGCCGACAGCCGCGCGAAGTGGTTAAAAACTGCTCGTGTTATTATCAGCGAAATAGGGGAGAACACGAATATGCGGTACTCCTTGCGCATCGTGAGCTCCCGCGCCGGGCGGCACGGCGAGCGGGGCGTTTTGCAAGGAACCAGGTCCGTGAGCAACAGAAAGCCAGATCATTAACCGAGGATTTACATTTGTGTCGCCTCGGTTGTTCAACACAGCGACTCTTGCCAGACGAGACGCAAAGCATCTGCGCCTCGAAGTCAAGCGACAGCAAACACGCCACGCAAACGGACCTGCCACACGAACAGCAGAGAACATCATTCAAGTCGGCTTGGGGGGCCGCAACTGATGAGCATCGCATACCTGGCATTGGCCCTGGTAACAGGGGCCGTCACATTGCTCGCACTCTGGTTCTTCCATCCCCTGCTCGCGATCCTCTGCGCCCCTCTTTGTGCAAGCGCCGTCACCGCATTGGCCGCTATCCTATGGACGCTTCCGATACCCAAGCGCCGGCACGGCATCCGCGTGCCGAAAACCTCGACTGCCCGGGCGTATTGAGCGTTGGTCTCCGCGCGCCGATGTCCGCGATGATCCCAGTGACCCCAGCCCTCGCGCCGCATGGCGCCCACAGCGCTTGTCCTTTCCTAGTTTGATGCACACGCGTGTGGGCGAGCCATGAACAAGGTCCTGACGGATCTCACGTTTGAGGAGTGGGTCGCCTTTATCTTCGAGCATCCGGCGGAAGGGCCGGAATGGTACTGGGCTCCCGACGCGGCGTATTGGGCCGGCTCGGCCGCCGTCACGGCGGAGTACGTGACCCGACTGTTCGAGGATCCCTGTCCTGCGTTGCTCGGTTTCAGTGATGCCCAGCTCAATCAGGGGCTCTGGTACCTGATCAGTCCGGGCCTGGGCGAGCACATGCTCTGCCTCGATGACCCCTCTCTCGCCCTTGACGCGCGTGTTCGCTGCGTGCGCTCGTGCGAGAGCCTGTTTCGGAAGCTCCTCTTACCCCGCTGCTCACCGCACCTCTCCCATCGGGACTGGACCGGTGCAGCGCCCCTGAATAGCGTATGCTACATGTGGTGGGATCTCATGCCGGTCTACGGCGGACCCAAGAGGGAGGACCGCCTCGCGCTGCAGGGGACTGCCCTCGAGACCATGGCCGCCATCCTCCCCTTGGACTCGCTGGCATGCCAGGAGAGCGCCTTGCATGGTCTCTGGCCATTGGCACGCAGCATTCCCGGGCGAGGTCGAGAGCCTGATCGACCGCTTCATTGCGTCCCATGCAAATGTGGTCCCGGAGCTCCTGACCTACGCAAGAAGTGCGCGTTGCGGCTGCGTCCTCTAGGAGTTTGCAAGGCCCATTACGTCACTCTGCGCAGCTATCCTGGTGCTACCGAGAATGGAAAGAAGCGGCGTCGCCCGCGCTGCACGCACCCGCCTGAAGGGTCTTGCACAGGCCCTTTCCGAGCAACGAAAAGGCTTTCCGGACGCTCACTCAGTAGGCGCGGACGAACGGCACGCCGGCGATCCGCGCCACGGCGTATACCAGAAACAGGGCGTAACCCGCAAAGAGCGCGATACCCATGATGCGCTCCCCGATGCTGTATTTGTGCTGCATGGGAGTGTCCTCAAAGCGTGACGTAAGCAATTACCAAAAAGGCGAAAGCCCCAATGGCTGCAAGGCGGGTCAGGATGGCCGGGCTTGTCACTGCAGTCCCTCCCGCGGCTTGAGATCGATTGGTAAGCAGCGTTCCGGATTGGGATCGAAGAGAATTATGCCGCGGCGCGGAGATCACCCGGATCGAGCTCTGTTGCCGGTGACGCACCAAATGACGTCTCCGCGTTCGGTCGGCTGAGCGCGACGTGAACACCAAGGAACACGCCCGCAATCACAATAAACGGCCCCCCTAAAGCAATCGCCTGCATAGGGCTTTCCGACCAGAGCAGCACCACACCGATCAAAGCACAAAGAATTGACAGAACGGAATAAGCGACGACCATCCGAGCCCCCGGGTGATGCAGCTGATGGATACTCTGTCGAGATACGTTCACCTGACCCGTTGACCGGTCAGTTGTCGCCTCAGAGACGTTTGGATAAGCTTGCAGAGTTCGAGGCACTCGGATGTAGCTGCGCCGCCACAGTAACGTGCCCGAGTACGAGCCCGCCATGGCGGACTCGGCGCGTGATCTCCTTGCCCAATCTACACCCCACAAGAGGGCTGCTTTCGCGCGCAGCGCATTTTCAATCCGTAAACGGCTCACCAAGCGAGACCAACTGAGGCACCTTCTCTGAGAATTTCACAGCCTTAGGTATGCTGTAGCACGCTCATGCCAGAGAGCTTTCGAAGCCGATTTCGCTGTGAGTGGATCGGTCGTCGATTGCACCTACTCCTTCTCCCCTTCGGCGCGGGGAGGGACAGCAGCGTACGGTTTCGTGGCGGCGCGTCGAGAGCCGTCCGGGGCCGCGCCGGTCGGAGAGGGTGAGTTAGGGTTGGTGCCGCGAGCGCCCTCCGGGGCGGCGCCAGCTGAAGCGGTCGCGTCATGCTGCGATCCAAGCGCTCGAATTGGCTCCGTGAGGGAACGCGGCGGCCGGGTACCTTGGTGCGCTGCCGCGACAAGAAGTCTTGATGATCCAAGGCCAGACGCTTGGTGCGGGCGATCGCCTTCAGATCCTGAGGCGTCTTGCGCTCATCGCAGCGCTGGCATATCGGCGGCGAGGCGATCAGGATCATTCGCATCCGCTTCCCCGGCCCGCATCCCAAGCGGCGGGCGATGATCGAACACGAAGAAACCGAGGATCAAGCGCGTGCCACAATCGGCACAGTTGCCGTTCTGGCGCAGCAGGATTTCGGCTTTGAGCCGGGCCGGCAGATAGCGGCGGCGGCACGGGTCATACGGGAGTTTGCGGTCCATGGGGTTCTCCGGGGTCCGGTGAGGAAGCGGGAAGGGGGCCCTCACCGGCGGGTGCGTCCTCCGCAAAGGCGAGGATCAAGTCGGGGCTGGCGGCAATGGCCGCCGCGCGGGCGCGAAAGGCAGCATCCAGGGCCTCTCGTGGCTGCGCGTCCAAGCCGCTGCGGTGGGGCAGGGCGGCGATGGCCCAGCGCACGAGGGCGTCCTCGCTGTCGATGCGGGCGAGCTCTTCGAGCGGGTCGGCGGGTGCCGGGGAGGCGCGCGTGACGCCCTCCACCTTACCGCGCACATGCTCGCTCGGCCGCGAGAGTGGAAAAGCGCGCCGGGGACGGAAGCGCAGTGCGGCCGGGCGGGCTGGTTTGACTAGACTGCTTGTGACCCCGGCGTGGCCATCCCCGTCCGCGCGTGGGGCGGGACGCTTGAACTCTGGCGCATCGAGATCATCCTCGCCCGCCAAGCCGACCAGCGCGAAGAGACTGTAGCGGCGGGCATAGGTGAGGGCGGCGCCCATGAGTTTTGGATCAGCGCAGGTTTCGCCCGGGCAGACCGGCCAGCGAGTGGCGATCCACTCGCCCGAGCCGTGCACCAGCGTGGTCGTCAGTTCCACCCGGCCACTCGCCGGATCCAGATCCGTGGTCTGCACGATCGCCAGCTCATGCCGGCCGAGGGTCTTGCGCACGATCGTGAGACCGGAGGAGAGCGGGGCGTAGCGATAGCTATGTCGCTCACGTCCCGGACCGGCCTCGAGGACCGCCGTCAGGCTCTTCGGTGGGTTGACGAGTTCGGCTTGGGCTTTGGCAAGTGCCCCGGCGAGCTGGCCGATGGTGTCACTGGACGTGGGCATGCTCGCCTCCGTTGGCGATCACGTCGAAACTGACGGCGCCGGCCTTCGAGCGCTTCGCGCGTACGCCATGTCCGAAGGCCTCCTTGGCATCCTCCGGCATGAGGGCCTTCAAGTCGGCCTTCGCGGTTTCGTGTGCCGCATGCGCCGCGCGGGTGCGGACGAACACGCTGCATGTTCCGCCCAGGCGTTCGACGAGGCCATGTCCACGGTGCGGATAAGCAGCAGCTTCGCCTTGGGCGGCTCGCCCGTGAAGGGATGCGGCCGCTCACCGGTTTGCACGCAGCGCCAGAAGAGGCGCTCCACTTGCAAGAGCACGGTCTGGTAGAGCGGGTCGGCCTCGACCTCGATCAGGACCCATTTGGCGCCCCCGGTCAGGATCGAGAGATAGGCCCGCCGGGTGCCGCTCACGAGCATGTTGTGCTGGAGCTGGGCCATGTGCTTGTCGGCCGCGCCCTCTTCCGAGAACGCCCACGGCAGCATGAACTTGGCCTCGAAGACGGCCCGCTCGGCCGCCACCATGCCGTCGAGCGTGGCGCCCATCCACTCCACCTTCGGGTGGCGTAGGAAGCGCTCCACCTGATCCAACCGCCGACCCGTCTCCTGTTCGAACCAGCGCCGGTTCAGGTCCTCCGTCACCTGCCCGAACTGGACCAGGAGGTTGCGCGAGAGGTCCTCAGGTTCGATCTCGCCCCGCTTCTCCCGCCAGAGGCGCACAACCGCCGCCTCATCGGTGCTCATCAAGATCCGAGCATCCGAGCCGCCGACAAAGGAATGGCGACTCTTGGTCTTAGGAGGGCCTGACTGCGACAAGGTGACGGAGGTCGTGATAGGGACATCGCTCGTCATGGCCGGCTGCTCTCAGTTGGTATGACATTGATTAATGATATCCTGATATCAGGAAGGTAAATCGGTGTCAACTAAAAACCGGCGGGGTCGGCCAGCTACAGGAGTTGGGCATCAGGTGCTCGTCAGGTGTCACGACGACTTTCTCGCCCGCCTCGACAAGTACCGCCGCGCTCAGGCTGATCTTCCCTCGCGTTCGGAGGCAATTAGACGCCTCGTCGTCTTGGCGCTGTCAGCCATTGAGCGGGAGGAGCACCGCAGTGGAAGTCGCCCCGGAGAAGAGCCATGAAGGAGGTCGTCTACCGGGTCGTGCACGAGCAATGGATCGTGCTCTTGGTCAGCAAGCCGGGAAAGCAGGTGCAAAATTAGGGAGGCAGCTGCCGTAGGAGCACCGGCGAGGCATCTGCCCGGCGAGTGCTCAGCGTCGCGCCTGGCAGTTCATCTCCCCCTGTCGTCGGGGAGTGATCGCCGACCGGTTGGGCGCGGGCGCCGGTGAAGAGTGGCCCTTGGAAATTAACTCGCAGCAAGAAGCGGCCGCGGTCCTGCAGGAGGTTTCCGCGGTCAGCCCGTGAGGGCCGAGGTCGAGGCCGAGCTGCGTCGTCACCTCGCGGACGTCTGGAGAGGAAGATCAAGGATCAGCAGGCTCGCCGCCTTTACGCCCAGCGCCTGAGCACCGGCTGGACGCGCAACGACCTCAAGGCCGTCAAGAAAGTTTTGCGCCGGCGATTTGGCCGAACGAACCCAAGCCCAGTCCGATTTGGCGAAACGAAGCCAATCGTGCGTCGGATCTCGGAAACCAAGGTGAGGAGCATCGCTTCCGCGATGGAGCAGTGACGCGATCATCGTTTGCATGAAGAGGAACCTGCCAGCCGTCGTGCCGTGTAGCCGAGCGCAGTTGCGCCAGGTTCTCAGATAACCGCTTGAACGATCACACTATATGCCGCCTCGAGGGGGAGCCCCTTACGATGCGCCCGGCGTCCATGGGATAATGTCCAGACGACGCGCCAAAGCCCGGCCTCAAGGCCGGCTGCGCGGACGCGACAAGACAATCCTCCGGCAGACGCCGGCAACAGTGGGGGTAATTCTACGATGACGACATCCAATCGCCCGTCCGCGGCTACGGACGCTTCCGCGGATCACCGGCCGCAGGTCTCGCCGGAGACCGAGCCGAGCCGCGACGAGCGGGTCAAGCGGCCGCCGTCCGAGGCGGAGCTGCGGCCCGCCCTTCCGCCCGAGGTGCAAGGCCTCGTCGAACCGCCAGTCGCGGCCATCCTTGAGGACGTGTGCGAGGACGAGCGGGTCAAGCGCCCGCCGCTGGAGCCCGTGATCCCGCCCAAGGTCCGGGCCCTGTTCGGCGAACCGCCCCTTCTGCCGGGGGAAGATCGCGCCGCCTACGAGGCCCTCCTAGGAGGTGGCGCAGGCCCGCGCCCCGAAGGGCATGGTCGAGTGGCTCAACGTGAAAGACATCGCCGACTTCGCCTGGGAGGGAGAGCGCCTCAAGCGCCTCAAGGCGCGCTTCCTCACGCGGCGTGTGGAAACCGAGCTGTGCAGCCAGCTCGAGCACGCCCTGGAGAAGAAGGGCAAGGATCCGCAGGCCTGCCGGCGCCTCGCCCAGCGCCTGAGCAGCGGCTGGACGCGCAACGACCTCACGGCCGTCACCTTTCGAGATCCTCGACCAGATGCTCACGACCGCACTGAAGCGTCGACAGAAGGCCGCCCAGGACATCGAGACCCGCCGCCTGGCGTTCGCGCGCTGCTTCCGTCTCGAGCACGTCTTCCCGGCCCGCTGCCGGATCCTGTAGGCGCGCCCCGATGACGAGCGAAGCGAAACGCGCCGCCAACCGCGCCAATGCCAAGAAGAGCACGGGCCCGCGCTCGCCCGCCGGCAAGGCGCGGGCGAGCCAGAATGCCCGCCGGCACGGTCTCAGCCGGCCGACGGCCGCCGATCCCGCGAGCCGGAACGCGATCGACGCGCGCGCGTCGAGCCTCGCCGGGGAGGGGGCCTCGCCCGCCCTATAGGCCGAGGCGGCGGTCGTCGCCGAAGCGCAGGTGGACCTGCAACGGGCCCGGGCCGATCGCCACGCTCAGTTCGCGGCCGCCCTCGCCCGGCAAAAGCAGGAGGATTTCACACGCGGCGATCGCATTCGATGCTCCCCCGCTGATCACGCCTGGCATGATCAAGATGGCCATCCAAGCGCTGGCCGCTCTGATCAAGGATCTCGCCCGCCTCGATCGCTACGAGCGCCGCGCCTTGTCGCGCCGCCGCACGGCCGTGCAACGCCTGGACGACCTGCGCGCCGCGGAAGCCCGGCCCGACACCGAGGCCCCCTCGGGAGCCGCAGGCGGCGCCTCCAGGCGTGCTTCTTCCCGGGTCGGCGTCGGCTGGCCCGCCGCTCTTTGACCAGTCACAGCGGCCGGATTTCCTCGGCAACGGGAGCGCTTGCTCTCGGCGGAATCCTGTTGCGAGCCGGCCTGCCCCACTGGCCGCCCTGCTGCTGGCCATTCGCGAAAGCCGGTTACCCGGTCCTGAGGATTTCGGCTCCCAGAACGCGATGAGAGCCACCAGGAAGACCAAGATGTGGCGAAGGCGCCCTCTGCCCTTGCCTCGAGCGGGTGATCAACCCGAAGGGGTGAGACGCGGAATCGTCAGGCAGGCGGTCAGGCGGCGCGGCTTCATCCGGTCCGGCGGCGATTTGGCCAAACGAACCCAAGGGGCCCGGGCCCGGTGGACCCACGTTCGAGAGCACGCCCGTCGCATCTCCTCGGACCGAAGATCCACGCGGGCGGGACCCCAATTAGCCCCTTCCGACCCGCCCCCGATCGATTCCATAATCCCGGGAGGACCGCCGCAGCCCTGGCCTGCCGGGGCGGCACCCGCGGCCACGACGAGGGGCAGATCCGGCAGGCGCCGGCACCAATGGGAGATTCCATGCGCGCAACCTCCAACCGCCCGCCCAGCGTTCTGCGGCCTGCAACATTTCAACGCGGTTCAACCAGCAACACCCACGCAACAGGAAACACGGCAACACCCCCGCAACACGGCAACAGGGAAACAGCAACAGGGAAACAGCAACAAGGGAAACAGCAACAGGGGAAACAGCAACAGGGAATCAGCAACAGGGGAAACTGCAACAGGGAAACAGCAACACCTGCGCAACAGGCACGCTCGCAACACTCGCGCAACACACCGCCCTCTCTTGGCGTCGTCGCCTCGGAGGTCAAGAGCCTGGCCAGCCAGACCGCGAAGGCCACCGACGATATCGCGGCTCAGATTGCCTCCATGCAGGCCGCGACCAAGGAAGCGGTGAGCGCGAATGCCGG
Organism: uncultured Alphaproteobacteria bacterium; assembly: GCA_963723525.1. Taxonomy (GTDB): domain Bacteria; phylum Pseudomonadota; class Alphaproteobacteria; order Rhizobiales; family Beijerinckiaceae; genus Microvirga. The sequence continues at coordinate 85,456 of CAVRRI010000033.1, read as the reverse complement.
CGTCGGCCGGACGATCCGCGAGGTCAGCGAGATGGCGACCACGATCGCCGCCGCGGTCGAGCAGCAGGGTGCAGCGACCCGGGAGATCGCCCACAACATCCAGCAAGCCGCCGCAGGTACGCGCGAGGTGCAGACGACGGTGACCGACGTGGCCAAGGCCGTCGCGGAAACCGGCCTTCGGGCCGGCAATGTCCTCGGGGTCGCCGAGAAATTCTCGCAGCAATCGGTGGTGCTCGAAACCGAGGTCGGCAGGTTCCTGGAGAGAGTGAAGGCCGCCTGAGCAGGCGGCGGCCGGGCGGCGCCGAACTCGTCGCGAATGGAGTGAAGCGACCTCACCCTCGTCATCCTCACGAGAAAACGACCGGCGGCGGGCTCAGCCGCCGCCGGATCGGGCACCTCTCAGATCGTCTGATTGTAGGCCCCGACCTCCGGGTTCTCGCGCAGGACGCCGTCGACCGCTTTGAACATCTCGCGCATGCGGGCCTCCGAGACGGGGCTCTCCACCACCACCACGAGTTCCGGCTTGTTCGAGGAGGCGCGGACCAGGCCCCAGGTGCCGTCGTCCGTCGTGACGCGCACGCCGTTCACCGTGACGAGGTCGCGGATCGGCTGGCCGCCGACCGCTTGCGCCGTTCTCCTTCATGGCCGTGAAGCGCTTCACGACGCGGTCGACCACGTCGTACTTCACCTCGTCCGCGCATTTGCGGCGACATGGTCGGCGAGCCCCAGGTCTTGGGGACGGCGGCGTAGAGGTCCGCCATCGACTTCCCGGGATTGCGGTCGAGCATCTCGCAGACCGCGATGGCGGTGAGGATGCCGTCGTCGTAGCCGCGTCCGACCGGCGCGTTGAAGAAGAAGTGGCCGGACTTCTCGAAGCCGGCGAGCGCCTTCAGGTCGCTGACCCGGCGCTTGATGTAGGAATGGCCGGTCTTCCAGTAATCGGTCCTGGCGCCGTTGGCCTCGAGTTCGGGATCGGTGTGGAAGAGGCCGGTCGACTTCACGTCGACGACGAACTGCGCGCCCGGATGCAGCTTCGAGAGGTCGCGCGCCAGCATCACGCCGATCTTGTCGGCGAAGATCTCCTCGCCCTCGTTGTCGACGACGCCGCACCGGTCGCCGTCGCCGTCGAAGCCGAGGCCCACGTCGGCGCCAGTCTCGCGGACCTTGTCGGCGATGGCGTGGAGCATCTCCATGTCTTCGGGGTTGGGGTTGTAGCGCGGGAACGTGTGGTCGAGATCGGTGTCGAGCGGGATCACCTCGCAGCCGATGCGCTTCGAGGACCCGCGGCGCGAAGGCGCCCGCCGTGCCGTTGCCGCAAGCCGCCACCACCTTGAGCTTGCGCCTGATCTTCGGGCGGTCGGTGAGATCGGCGATATAGCGCTCGCGGAAAGTTCTCGACGAACGCGTAGGCGCCGCCTTCGCGAAGCTCGAAGGCCGCGTTCAGCACGATGTCCTTGAGCCGTCCCATCTCGTCGGGGCCGAAGGTCATGGGGCGGTCGGCCCCCATCTTCACGCCGGTCCAGCCGTTGTCGTTGTGCGAGGCCGTGACCATGGCGACGCCGGGCAATCGAGCGCGAACTGGCCGAAATACGCCATGGGCGAGAGGGCGAGGCCGATGTCCTTCACCCGCAGGCCCGCCGCCATCATGCCCGACACGAGCGCGTATTTGATGGACGAGGAATAGCCGCGAAAGTCGTGGCCCGTCACGATATCGGGGCGCACGCCCATCTCATGCACGAGAGTGCCGATCCCCATGCCGAGCGCCTGCACGCCCATGAGGTTGAGTTCCTTCTCGAACAGCCAGCGCGCGTCGTATTCGCGAAAGCCCGTGGGCTTCACCAGGGGAAAGGACTCGTATTCGTAGGTGTTGGGCTGGAGCTGGCTCTGCGGCTTCGGGAACATGATCCGTCCGGATGAGGCGATGGGGTGAGGGTTGGGGAGGGACCCTAGCGGGCCGATTGCCGTAACGCCAGTCTCGCCCCGAGGCGGGATCCGGCGGACGGCGGGACGCGTTCACGCCGCCGGGCGCGCCGCGATGATCCGGGCGAGGCCGGCGAGCAGCGCGGCCCGGGGCGCCGTGACGTCGGTTGCGATGGCGCGGCGGTTCAAGGCCTGCACGTAGAGGTCGGCGCGAGGCGAATCGGCGACGATCGTCACCGAAGAGGGGCGGCTGAACTGCGACAGCGCTCCGTTGATCTCGTCGCCCGTGAGAAGGCCCGACAGATAGGGGCCGAGCAGGCCCGGCGCCATGCGGCCCGAGACGACGGAGGCGCGCGCGGAGAAGAGAAGGTGGAGGAGCCCGACCCGGCTCTCATCGTCCTCGCCGCTGTTGCGCAGCGCCGCGTCGAGACCGAGGTCGAACCCGGCGGGATCGCCGGGCTCCGTGGCCGGGCGACCGATCATCGAGTGCTCCCGCAGGAGCGCATACATCTCGCCCGTCATGTAGGTGGCGAAGCGCTCGATCCGCCCGCCGCGCATGAGGACCCATTTCGGATGCGTGCCCGGCAGGCAGACGAGGCCGTTCTCGACCCCCGCACCGAGGACCAGCGTTTCCTCGCCGCGCATCACGTCGGCGGCGCCCGGCGCCGGCTCGCAGAACAGGCCCGGCACGATATGCGCCTGACGGCCGTTCCCGAGATCGACCGGGATCATCGCGCGGGCGATCTCGGCGGCGTCCGCCGGGCAATCGGCATAGGGAGCGACGACCCAGCCCTCGCGGCTTCCGACCATGCCGACGAGGAGCACCGGCGCTTGCGGCTCGGCTTCGAGCCAGGGCGCCGCATCGGCGCAGAAAGACGTCCCGGTGCTGGCCTGGTTGCAGGGCGGAGACGCCTTCGTCGGACGAGACCCTGTCGAGGATCGTCCCGTTCTCGACGAGATAGCCGCGAAAGCGCGTCGTTCCCCAGTCGGCGACGATGAAGCGCATGGTTCAGCGCGTGCCGTACATGCGGTCGCCGGCGTCGCCCAGTCCGGGCACGATATAGCCGTGGTCGTTGAGATGCTCGTCGATGGCGGCGGTCCAGATCGGCACGTCGGGATGGATCGCCGCGGAAGCGCTCGATGCCCTCCGGCGCGGCGAGCAGGCAGACGAAGCGCAGATCCCTCGCGCCGCGCTCCTTCAGGCGCTGCATGGCGGCGACAGCCGAATTGGCGGTGGCCAGCATCGGATCGAGCACCAGGACCATGCGGTCGGCGATGTCGGAGGGCGCCTTGAAATAATACTCCACCGCCTGGAGCGATTCCGGATCGCGATAGAGGCCGATATGGGCGACGCGGGCGGAGGGGAGGAGGTTCAGCATCCCGTCGAGGAAGCCGACGCCCGCGCGCAGGATCGGCGCGAGGACGAGCTTCTTGCCCGCGATCTTCGGAGCCATCATCGTGGTGAGCGGAGTTTCGATCTCCACCATCTCGATGGGGATGTCCCGGGTCACCTCGTAGCAGAGCAGCATGCCGATCTCGTTGAGGAGCTCGCGAAACCCTTTCGTCGAGCGCGCCTTGTCGCGCATCAGCGTCAGCTTGTGCTGGACGAGCGGGTGGTCGACGACGGTGACGCCCTGCATGCTGTTTCCCTTGGAGCTGGCTGCCGAGTGCTTGTTCATGAGCCTAAAAAACCGTCCCGTCGCTGATGACCTGGAGCGGCGGCGAGCCGTCCCCGCGCCGCTCCTTCGCGAGCCGCCGCCCGGTCGCCCAGGTGCCGCCTTCCAGCACCTTCGCGAGGGGGAAGTCCTCGCGGGCCAACCCTAGCTTGGAGCGGATCGGAACCGCAATCCGGTCGAGGAGCGCCACGGTGAGCGCCCGCCATTCGACGACGAGGGCGGAGTCGACCGCATGCGCAGTTCCGGATTTGGCAGGATCCTTCAGGGCGATCACCCCGGTATCGAGAAAGAGGCCGCCGTTGCGGTACTCCGGCAGCCCCGTCAACCCATCCACGTCCACCACCGTGAAGCCGGCCCCTTCGAGCGGCTCGATGAGCGAGTAGGAGAGCCATTGCGAGAGCTTGTGGAACGGCACGAGGCCGTTCGTGGCGTCGGGAGCCTGGGCCAGCGGGTGCCGCCAGGTGTCGCCGAGATCGACGCCGCCGAGGACGATGCGCCCCGGCCAGATGGCGCCGAGATGGTCCAGGATCGCTTCCAGGATCGCCGCAGCCCTGACGGCCCCGTTCGCCGCCGCCGTCGCGACGATCGCGTCGAAGAGCCCGCCGGGGCGCGGATCGTCCTCTTGGCCGAAGATGTCGGGGGCGGTGGCCACCTCGCGGCCGAGGCGGTTCAGGAGGGCGGCGCGGTTTTCGACGCCGACGAGCGGGTTGCCGTGCGACACCTGGAAGCCCGCCGCCAGCTCTCGCGCGGTGAGCGCCATCAGCGCCCCCGCGTCGACCCGGAAGGGATCCTCGGGCCGGCTCGAGAAGACGCCGCCGATGAACATGTCGAAGCTCGCCACGGCGAGCCCTTCCGAGCGCGTATAGGTCGTTCCGGTCCGTCCCTCCTCGTAGCGCCATTGCGGTCCCGCGCCTGCATCGAGCAGCACGGACACGATCGCGAGGTCGAAGGCGGCGCGCGCCATGGAGGCCTCGTCCGGCCACGGGACGCCGGCCATGAGCGTGCCCCAGCGCTCGACGCCGCCGGCGGCGAAATGGCGCCAGCGGGCGTGGAAGGGAATATCGAGGGACGGATAGGCGGCCCGGATCGTCGCCACCACTTCGTCGGCCGCCGCATCGAGACGGCCGAGATCGACCGTGAAATGGTGCAGGCGTCCCTCGATACCGTGTTCGAGCAGACCGCCGGCGCGCTCGCGCACGGCGGCGGCGGTGAGAAGGCTGCGGGCGGCCCGGCTGTCGGGGTGGTCGGTCAAGAAGCGCTCCGAAACGCGACGCATGTCCTGCGGCGGAAGGCGGGGACGGGATTCGTCTCGTGGCAAAGCTGCCCCGCCCGTCCTCCGTAACGCGGCGGCTGCCCGCCAGGCAAGGCGAGGGCAGGCGTCAGAACTTCTCCAGGCCCCGCCCCTTGACGCGCCCCAGGGCCGACGCGTCCGGCGCGCCCTCGGGCGTGTAGTACCCGGCGGCTTTCTTCGCCTCGATCTCCACCTGCGCGTCCGGCGGCACGAGCTCCGGCGGGATCGGCACCCGCTCCACCACCTCGATGCCGGAGGCCGTGATGGCGTCGTATTTCATGTTCGACATGGACATGAGCCGGTCGATGCGGCGGATGCCGAGCCAGTGAAGGACGTCCGGCATGAGTTGCTGGAACCGCGCGTCCTGCACGCCGGCGACGCATTCCGTGCGTTCGAAATAGGTGGCGGCGCTGTCGCCGCCTTCCTGGCGCTTGCGTGCGTTGTAGACGAGGAACTTGGTGACCTCGCCGAGCGCGCGGCCCTCCTTGCGGTTGTAGGCGATCACGCCGACGCCGCCGGCTTGGGCTTCGCGCACGCATTCCTCGATCCCGTGCACGAGATAGGGCCGGCAGGTGCAGATGTCGGAGCCGAACACGTCGGAACCGTTGCATTCGTCGTGCACGCGGCAGGCGATCGTGCGCTTGGGATCGTCGAGCGCCGAGACCTCGCCGACGACGTAGACGGTCGTGTTGCCGATGGGCGGCAGGAACACGCTCATGTCGGGACGCGTCACGAGCTCCGGGAACATGCCCCCCGTCTGCTCGAAGAGCGTGCGCCGCAGCTCGCCCTCGGAGCAGTCGAAGCGTTCGGCGATGCCGGGCAGATACCAGACCGGATCGACCGCGATCTTGGTGACCGAGATGTCGCCCGATGCATGCAGCACGCCCCCGTCGGCCTTCAGCCGCCTGGCACCCATGGCGGTCAGGATTTCCGGCATGTTGAGCCGGGCCTTGGTGATGGCGATGGTCGGTCGGATATCGACGCCCTGCGCGATCTCGTCCGCGAAGGCCTGCCCGACGAGGTGGCCCCACGGGTCGAGGGAGACGATCCTGCCACGCTCCGACCATTGCGGGTGCGGGCCGATCTCGGTGGTCGGATGGGTGTTGTGGAGGTCGGGCCGGGCCAGCGGGTTCAAGGCCCGCGCCGAGATGGCGAGCGCCCGGTAGAGCGAATAGGACCCGCCATGGGCGCCGATCACGTTGCGGTCGGCCGGGGTCGTCACCGAACCGATGATCGGCCCGCGCTCCTTCGGCGTGCCGGCGCCCCAGCGGATCGGAAACCGCGCGGTCGCGGTGTTGGGTTCGGGGTGGGAGGTGAGCCGGATATGGGTCGGCCGGTTGGGCGAGCTCATGATCTTTCACGCCGGAACAGAAAAGGCTCCCCAAACGGATCGTCCAGAGAGCCTGTGAAATCCTTACGACCTTGGGGAATCTGCGGCAAAACCAAGGCGGCGTCAACGCGGACGCGATTCGCCGGCGGGCGGACCTCCGCCTGTGGCGCGGCGGTCGAGCGCTTCAAAAGCCCCTGACCGGCAGGCTCTCGCGCCGGCGCAGCCAGTTGTCGCCGCTCCAGCGGGTCGACCGGTCGATCACGTGCACCGCATAGGCTTCCCGGGAGCGCGGGCTCGTATTGGGCGAGGAGCGGTGCGGCGCCAGACCGTGGAGCACCACGAGGGTGCCCTTCGGGGCGGTGAGCGGCACCTCCCGTTCCACGGGCCAATCCTTCTCGCCGAGCTTGTCCATGACGAGCCTGTCGCCCTCGTAACGGAAGCGCTCGCGCAAGCCTTCGTTCTGCACGCCTGGAATGCCGACGAGGCATCCGTTCGTCTCGTCGGCGTCCTCCAGGGCGAACCAGAATCCCGTCACCGAGACGGGGTCCGTGTGCAGGAAGGTCGCGTCCTGGTGGCAGTCCACCTCGCCGCCGATCCGCGGCGGCTTGAAGATCACCATCGATTGAACGAGCCCGGGATCCTTCAGGCCCAGGCTCCGCGCGAGGTTCGCGAGCTTCGGATCGCGGGAGAAGCGGTCGAAGACGGGATCGAGATCGTGCATGGCGTGCCCGATCTTGTTCATGGCCGCGTGCTTGTCCTTCGTCAGGCGCCCGGCTTCGTCGAAGGCGCCCTTCTCGAAGAAGAAGCGGATCTCGTCGCCGGATTCCTGGAAATAGCGATCGGCCGCGTGACGCTGATCGCCGCCGGCCTCGAAGATGCTGGTCACGGTGGACGGATCGAAGGCTTCGACGAGTTCGTGCGTGCGGGCGCGCAGCGCGTCGCATTCGCCGGGCGCCTTGAAACCCTCGACGACGAGGAACCCGTCGCGGGCGTAGGCCGCCTGCATCTCGGGCGTGGCGGCACCGTCGGCGGTGGACTTGAATCGGGGCAGGGACATGGGGACGAACTCCGTCCGTCTCGTTTTCGGATTGCGGTCTGCGCTTGCCGGCGGGCCGGCTAGCGCTTCAGCCAGGACCGTCCCGCACCGGGCGACGGGACGTCAAGATGGTCGGCGATCGTCGCGCCGATATCGGCCAGGCTCTCCCGCCGCCCGATGGAGCCGGGCGTCACGCCCGGCCCGAAGACCAGGATCGGAGCGTGCTCGCGGGTGTGGTCGGTGCCGCGCCAGGACGGATCGTTGCCGTGGTCCGCCGTGATGACGGCGAGGTCGCCTTCGCGCAGGACCGCCGCGATCTCCGGCACCCGGCCGTCGAAGGCCTCGAGCGCCGCGGCATAGCCCGGGATGTCGCGGCGATGGCCGAACTCGGTGTCGAAATCGACGAGGTTCGCGAAGACGAGGCCGCCGTCGGGAAGCGTTCGCAGGGCGTCGATCGCCGCCGTGAGGCAGGCCTCGTTCCCGTGCGGCTGGATCTCCCGGCCGGTGCCGCGGTGGGCGAAGATGTCGCCGATCTTGCCGACCGTGACGACCTCGCGGCCGGCCTTCCCCAGGATGTCGAGGATCGTGTCGGCGGGGGGCGGCGTCGCGAAATCCTTGCGGTTTCCGGTGCGCCGGAAGCCCTCCGCTGCGCTGCCGACGAAGGGACGCGCGATGACGCGCCCGATCCGGTAGCGGTCGCAGAGCGGGCGGGCGAGCCGGCAGAGCGCGTAGAGGCGCTCGAGCCCGAACGTCTCTTCGTGCGCCGCGATCTGCAGCACGCTGTCGACGGAGGTGTAGAGGATCGGCATTCCGGTCCGCATATGCTCGGCGCCGAACTCGTCGATGACCGCCGTCCCGGACGCATGCTTGTCGCCCAGGATGCCGGGCAGCCCGGCCTCGGCGATCAGGGTGTCGGTCAGTTCGCGCGGAAAGGCCGGCGCGGTGTTCGGGAAGTAGCCCCAGTCGAACGCGACCGGCACGCCGGCGATCTCCCAATGGCCCGACGGGGTATCCTTGCCCTTCGAGGTTTCGACTCCGTAACCCCAGACGCCCCGGGGCTTTCCCTTCGGCTCGAGGTTCGGCGGCAGGCGGCCCGTCGAGGCCTCGCAGGCGTGGCCGAGACCCAGGGCCGCCATGTTCGGAAGGCTCAGCAGGCCCTGCCTCAACCCCGCCCGGTCGCCGCGCCCGTCGGCGCAGGCCTCCGCGATGTGGCCCAGCGTGTCGGCGCCCTCGTCGCCATAGGCCTTCGCATCTTCCGCGCCGCCGATGCCGACGGAGTCGAGGACGATGAGAAGGACGCGGGCCATTCGGGATTTCTCCGGTGAGGCGCGAAGCGCCGAAAGGGAATGCATACGCCGACGGTGCGGCGGGTGTCATCCCCGGCGGCGCGCAGCGCCTTCCCTCGCCTCCGGCTCGCCGGGGATGACGCCAGAGCGTATGTGACTCAGTGGCTGCGGCTCACCGGGTGCGCCTCACTCCCGCACCGCGCCCGCGCCGGCGGTCTCGAGGTTGAAGGCGGCGGCGAAGAGGGCGCGGGTGTAGTCGGTGTGCGGCTCGGCGAAGATGCGTTCCGCCGGGCCTTCCTCCACCACCTGTCCGTTCTGCATGACGATCACGTGGTTGGCGAGGGCGCGGACCACCTTCAGGTCGTGGCTGATGAACATGTAGGCGAGGCGGCGGCGCTTCTGGAGGTCGCGCAGGAGTTCGACGATCTGTGCCTGCACCGACATGTCGAGGGCCGAAGTCGGCTCGTCGAGCACGACGAATTTCGGCTCGAGCGCCATAGCGCGGGCGATCGCGATGCGCTGGCGCTGGCCGCCGGAGAATTCGTGCGGGTAGCGGTCCATGGAAGCGGGATCGAGACCGACATCGTGCATGGCGCGCGCGACCACGTCGCGGCGTTCGGCATAGGACAGGCCCTTCTCCTGGACGAGGAGGCCTTCCTCCACGATCTCCGCCACGGACAGGCGCGGCGAGAGGGAGCCGAACGGATCCTGAAAGACCACTTGCAGGTTCTTGCGAAGGGGCCGCAATTCCCGCGCCCGCAGGCCGTCGAGCCGCCGGCCGAGGAACACCACCGGCCCCTCGGCGGAGAGGAGGCGCAGGATCGCCAGGCCGAGCGTGGTCTTGCCGGAGCCCGATTCGCCCACGACTCCGACCGTCTCGCCCTCGCGCACGCGGATCGAGACGCCGTCCACCGCCTTCACGTGTCCCACCGTGCGCTGCAGGAAGCCGCGCTTGATCGGGAACCAGACCTTGATCGGACCGGCTTCCACGACGGTCGGAGCCGCCGGCGCGACCGGGTTCGCGCGGCCCTTCGGCTCGGCGGCGAGGAGGCGCTGCGTGTAGGGGTGCTTCGGCCGAGCGAAGACCTCCGCCACGGGGCCCTGCTCGACGATCCGGCCCTGCAGCATCACGCAGACGCGGTCGGCCACCTTGCGGACGATGCCGAGGTCGTGGGTGATGAAGAGCATCGCCATGCCGAGGCGCGCCTTCAGGTCGGCGAGGAGCTTCAGGATCTGCGCCTGCACGGTGACGTCGAGGGCGGTCGTGGGCTCGTCGGCGATGAACAGGTCCGGCTCGTTCGCGAGCGCCATGGCGATCATCACGCGCTGGCGCTGGCCGCCGGAGAGCTGGTGCGGGTAGGCCGCAAGACGGCTCTCGGCGTCGCGCAGGCCGACGAGCTGCAGGAGTTCGAGAATCCGCGCCCTGGCCTTGCGGCCCGACAGGCCGCGATGGAGGTCCAGGATCTCGCCGATCTGCTGCTCGATCGTGTGCAGCGGATTGAGCGAGGTCATCGGCTCCTGGAACACCATGGTGATGTCGTCGCCGCGCACGGCGCGCATGTCGGACTCGGGCGTCGCCATCAGGTCCTTGCCCTTGAACAGGATCTGACCCGACGGGTGATGGGCCGACGGGTAGGGCAGGAGCTTCAGCACCGAGAGCGCCGAAACGGACTTGCCGGAGCCGGATTCGCCCACGAGCGCCACCGTCTCGCCCGGCATGATGTCGAACGACACGCGGTCCACGGCCAGCATGTCCCGCCCGCCCTGGCGAAACGCCACCGAGAGATCCTTCACGGAGAGGAGGGGCGCGCCGCTCATCGGAAGGTCTTCCTGGGGTCGAAGGCGTCGCGGACCGCCTCGCCGACGAAGATGAGGAGCGAGAGCATCATGGCGATGACGATGAAGCCCGTCAGTCCGAGCCAGGGCGCCTGGAGGTTCGCCTTGCCCTGGGCCAGCAGCTCCCCGAGCGAGGGCGAGCCCGGCGGCAGGCCGAAGCCGAGGAAGTCCAGGGAGGTCAGGGTCGTGATGGAGCCGTTGAGGATGAAGGGCAGGAAGGTCAGCGTCGCGACCATCGCGTTGGGCAGGAGGTGCTTGAACATGATGGTGGCGTTCGAGAGGCCGAGCGCGCGGGCGGCGCGGACGTATTCGAAGTTGCGGGCGCGCAGGAACTCGGCGCGGACCACGCCGACGAGGGAGACCCAGGAGAAGAGGAGGAGGATGCCGAGCAGCACGAAGAAGCTCGGGGTGATGATCGACGAGATGATGATGAGGAGATAGAGCGCCGGGATCGCCGTCCAGATCTCGATGAAGCGCTGGAAGAGGAGATCGAGCCAGCCGCCGAAATAGCCCTGCACGGCCCCCGCGAGCACGCCGACGATGGACGAGATGATCGCCAGAATGAGGCCGAAGAGGACGGAGATGCGGAAGCCGTAGATGAGGCGCGCCACCACGTCGCGGCCCTGGTCGTCGGTGCCGAGCCAGTTCCACTCGATGTCGGCGCAGCCCGTTCCGCCCCTTCGCTCGGCGATGGAGCGGCATTGCTCGTCGGCGAGCATCCAGGTGGGAGCGGCGGGGGCCGGCACCGGCAGGTCGAGATTGTGGGTGCGGTAGGAGAAGCGGATCGGCGGCCAGATCGCCCAGCCGTTCTCCTGGAGCTCCTTCTGGATCAGCGGATCGCGGTAATCGGTTTGCGCCAGGAAGCCGCCGAACTTTTCCTCCGGATAGTCGACGAAGACCGGATAGAGGATCTCGCCCTTGTAGGAGGCGACGATCGGGCGATCGTTGGAAAGGAACTCCGCGAAGAGGCTCAAGACGAAGAGGATGAGAAAGATCCAGAACGACCAGTAGCCGCGCCGGTTCGCCCTGAAGTTCTGAAGCCGGCGCCGGTTCAGCGGCGAGAGCCGGATGAACCCGTCGCGCGGCAGCGGCGGTGCGGGCGGCGCACGGTCGGACCGCGGGGCGGGCGGCGAGGGGGCCGGCGTGGCGACCGGGATGTGCTCGTTCACCTCACACCTCCCTGGTCTCGAAATCGATGCGCGGATCGATCCACGTATAGGTGAGGTCGGAGACGAGGTTCACCAGGAGGCCGAGGAGGGAGAAGATGTAGAGCGAGGCGAACACCACCGGATAGTCGCGGTTCACGATCGACTCGAAGGACAGGAGCCCCAGGCCGTCGAGGGAGAAGATGGTCTCGATGAGGAGCGCGCCGCCGAAAAAGGCGCCGATGAAGGCGCCCGGGAAGCCCGCGATGACGATGAGCATCGCGTTGCGGAAAACGTGGTTGTAGAGCACCTGGCGCTCGGAGAGGCCCTTCATCCGCGCGGTGAGCACGTACTGCTTGCGGATCTCGTCCAGGAAGGAGTTCTTCGTCAGCAGGGTCGAAGTCGCGAAGGCCCCGAGCGCCATGGCGGTGATCGGCAGGGCGATGTGCCAGAGATAGTCGAGGATCTTTCCGTACCAGGGCAGCGCGGCGAAGGTCTCGGAGGTGAGGCCGCGCAGGGGGAAGATCTGCCAGAAGGACCCGCCGGCGAAGAGCACGATGAGCAGGATCGCGAAGAGGAAGCCCGGAATCGCGTAGCCGACGATGACGACGGCCGAGGTCCATACGTCGAACTTCGTTCCGTCCCGCACCGCCTTCTTGATCCCGAGCGGGATCGAGATGGCATAGGAGAGAAGCGTCATCCACAGGCCGAGCGTGATCGAGACCGGCAGCTTCTCGCCGATGAGCTGCACCACCGTCACGTCGCGGAAGTAGCTGCGGCCGAAATCGAAGCGCGCGTAGTCCCACAGCATCTTGAGGAAGCGCTCGTGCGCGGGCCGGTCGAAGCCGAACTGCACTTCGAGCTGCTTGATGAAGGCCGGATCCAGTCCTTGGGCGCCGCGATAGCGCCCCGAGGTGGCGTCTGCGCCGCCCGCGGCGCCCGCCGGCGCCTGGCCCCCGCCGATATCGCCCCCTCCACCGGTGACGCGCGACGTGGCGCCGGAATCCTGGCCCTGCAACTGGGCGATGATGCGTTCGACCGGACCGCCGGGGGCGAATTGCACGATGGCGAACGAGATGAGCATGATGCCGAAAAGCGTCGGCACCATGAGGAGAATGCGGCGGGCGATATAGCCGAGCATCAGGCGCCGGCCTTCGACCGGCCGGTGCGGCCGAGATGGGTGTCCGCGAACGAGGTCTCGTATTTCAGGCCGTATCCCAGCATGCGGTCGAACCCGATATGGGCAGCCCAGACGGCGGCGAGCCCGAGGAGGGTCGTGGCGTCGAAGATCAGCCCGAGGGCCGCAAGCGCCGCGGGCACGATCGTCGTGTGCAGACCGTTATAGACCACGGCCCCGACGCGCGGGCCAGCCCCATACGCGGCAAAGCTCACGTCCGGCGCGAGGAACAGGGCGGCATAGAGCCACCAGGAGAGGCCCGATGCCGCGAAGCCCGCCGTCGCGAGAGCGAAGAGCGCGAAGCCTTCGCTTCTCAGCAGGATGCGCGGGGTGCCCGAGACCGCCGGCGGGAGGGCGCTTTCCACCGTCAGCCCCGCCCGATCCGCCGTGCCTTCTCGGCGTCGTACCACCAGGTGCCGGGCGCCCCGGAGGCGAGCTTCGGCTTCGTGGCGGGCCTCGAGAACATGTCCCAATAGGCCACCCAGTCGGTGGCCTTGAACCACATCGGCACCCAGTAGTGGCCGGCGCGCAGGACCCGGTCGAGGGCCCGGCAGGCGATAACGAGTTCCGGCCGCGTCGCCGCGTTCCCGATCGTCTCGATGAGCGCGTCCACCGCCGGATCGGCAATGCCGGCGATGTTGCGCGAGCCGGGCGTCCTCGCGGCTTCGGAGCCGAAGACGATGCGCAGCGAGTCGCCCGGGGTCGAGACGCCGACGAGGGCGCGGCTCGCCATGTCGAAGTCGAAGTCGTCCATGCGCCGCTGATACTGCGCGGCATCGACGATGCGCGAGCGCGCCTCGATCCCGAGCCGCTTGAGGTTCGTCTGGAAGGGCTGCGTGTGCGGCTGCAGGCTCGCCTGGAAGTCGAGGAATTCGATCTCGAACGGCTTGCCGTTCGGCAGCTTCAGCACGCTGCCGTCGCGCCGGCAGCCCGCCTCCCGCAGCAGCTCGTCGGCCCGCCGCAGGAGGCGCCGGTCCTGTCCGGAGCCGTCGGTGACCGGAGGCACCGGTGGTTCGCCGAAGACCGCGGCCGGCAGCTTGCCGCGGAACGGCTCCAGCAGCGCGAGCTCTTCGGGCGACGGTTGGCCGGCCGCCTTCATGGGCGAATTCTCGAAGTACGACGTGGTCCGCCGGTAGGACCCGAACATGATGTTCTGGTTCGTCCACTCGAAATCGAAGGCGAGGCCGATCGCCTCCCGGATGCGGGGATCCTTGAACTGGTCCCGGCGCAGGTTGAAATACCAGCCCTGGATCGGAGACGGCGCGTCCACCGCAATCTCCTCGCGCTTGACCCGGCCCTCCCGCATGGCGGGGAAATCGTAGCCGGTCGCCCAGATGCGCGACGTGAATTCCTCGTTGTAGTTGATCGAGCCGTTCTTGAACGCCTCGAAGGCCACCGTGCGGTCGCGGTAATACTCGTAGCGGAGCCGGTCGAAATTGTTCAGCCCGACGTTCACGGGCAGGTCCTTTCCCCAGTAATCCGGAACGCGCTCGAGCTCGATGAAGCGCCCCTGCTCGAAGCGGCCCACCCTGTAGGGGCCGGAGCCGAGCGGCGCTTCGAGGGTCGAGGCCTCGAAGTCCTTGTCCTTCCAGTAGGCGGCCGAGAAGATCGGCAGCGCCGCCACGACGAGATGCAGGTCGCGGCTGCGCCTCGGCGAGAAGCGGATCCGCAGGATCTCGTCGCTCTCCGCTTCCGCCGCGGCGAGTTCGGTGAGCGTGCCGCGGAAGATCGGGTGGCCCTTCTCCTTCAGGAGCATGAACGAGAAGGCCGCGTCCTTCGCCGTCAGCCTCGACCCGTCGTGGAAGCGCGCCTCGGGTCGCATCAGGAACCGGTAGACGAGCCTGTCCTCCGAGACGCGCACGGCTCTCGCCGCGAGCCCGTACATCGCGTCCGGCTCGTCGCCCGATGCGGCCATCAGCGCGTCGAAGGTCGCCGTCAGGCCTGCGGCGCCGTCGCCCCTGAGCACGTAGATGTTCAGCGTGTTGAACGTGTCGAAGTTCTGATTGCCGAGGGCCTGCCGGAGCTGCAGGACGATCGTGCCGCCTTTCGGGGCCTGCGGATTCACATAGGGGAAGTGCTGGAAATCGGGCGGCAGCGCGACGTCGCCGAAGCTGGAGATCCCGTGCGCTTCGGTCTCGGCCTGCGCCCTGGCGAACCGGGGCACGTTGACCAGGGCTGCGCTCGCCGCCGCACCGGCGAAGACGGCCCGGCGGGTCGGGCGGGTCATCGGTTGCCTCCGGTCTTCGCCGCGAGCGCCTCGTCGTACCACCAGATCGACGGGAACGCCGGAGCCGCGTAGCGAGGCATCTGCGGCGGCCGGCCGAAGCGGTTCCAGCGCACCGTCCGGGTCACGCCCGAGCCCCATTGCGGCACCACGTAATGATTGTGGAGCAGGACCCGGTCGAGGGCGCGGGTCGTCGCCACGAGTTCGTCGCGGTCCCTGGCGAAGACGATCTTCTCGATCAGTTCGTCCACGGCCGGGTTCCTGATGCCCGGATAGTTGCGCGAGCCGGGCCGTTCGGCCGCGGCGGAGCCCCAGAAATCGCGCTGCTCGTTGCCGGGCGAGAGCGATTGCGACCAGGAGACGCCGCTCATCTCGTAGTCGAAGCTGCGGAGCCGGTTCTGGAACTGCGCCGGATCCACCACCCTCACGTTCATGGTGATGCCGATCCGCTCCAGGGCCTGCTTGTAGGGCAGGGCATAGCGCTCGAAGGTCGAGTCGTAGGTCAGGTATTCGGTTACGAAGGGCTCGCCGGTGGTCTTGTTCACCATCTGGCGTCCGCGCAGCTCGTAGCCGGCCTCCTGCAGGAGGCGCACCGCCTCGCGCAAGTTGTTGCGCACGGCCTCCGGCGTCCCGTTCACCGGGTTCGCGTAGGCCGTCGTGAAGACGGACGCCGGCACCTTGTCCCGTATCGCTTCGAGGATCGCGAGCTCCCGCCCCTGCGGCAGTCCCGACGAGGCGAGCTCGGTGCCGAAGAAATAGGAGTCGATGCGCTTGTAGAGGCCATAGAAGATCGTCTGGTTGATGTCCTCGAAGTTGAAGGCGAAGCTGAAGGCGCGGCGCACCCGCTCGTCCTTGAACTTCTCCCTGCGCAGGTTGAAGATGAAGGCCTGCATGACGCCGCTGGAGCGCTCCGGAAATTCCTCCTTGACCACGCGGCCCTCGCGCACGGCGGGGATGTCGTAGGCCGTCGCCCAGTTGCGGGCGACGTTCTCGGAGCGGAAATCGTACTGGTCGCCCTTGAAGGCCTCGAGCAGCACGGCCGAGTCGCGGAAATAGTCGTAGCGGATCTCGCCGAAATTGCTCTTGCCGACATTCACGTTGAGATCGCGCGCCCAGTGATCCGGGACGCGCTCGTAGACGGCCGTGCGCCCGGCTTCGAAGCGCTTGAGGCGGTAGGCGCCGGAGCCGAGCGGCGGCTCGAGGGTCGTCTGCGTGACGTCGCGCTTGCGGCCGTCGGGCGTCGTGCCCTCCCACCAATGTTTCGGCAGGATCGGGAACTCGCTGACGATCTGCGGCAGCTCGCGGTTGCCGGTCTCGTTGAAGGTGAACGTCACCTCCCGCTCGCCGGTCTGTTCCACCTTGGCGACGTTCTTGTAGTAGAAGCCGTAGAGCGCGCTGTGCGTCTTGAGGGTATCGAAGGAGAAGATGACGTCGTCCACCCTGATCGGCTTGCCGTCGTGGAACTTCGCCTCGGCCCTGAGCCGGTAGGTGGCGGACGAGTAATCCGCAGGATAGCGCACCGCCTCCGCCACAAGCCCGTAGCCGGTGCCGACCTCGTCGTAGGACTGGGTCATGAGCGTATCGTAGAGGAGCCCGATCCCCCCTTCGAGCTCGCCCTTGATCCCCGCGACCACGAGATTGAAGTTGTCGAAGGTGCCCTGCACGCCGAACCGCACCGGCCCACCCTTCGGCGCCTTGGGGTTCACGTACTTGAAATGTGGGAAGCCGGGCGGGTAGCTCGGCTGGCCCATGAGCGAGAGTCCGTGCCGCCAGGTCCCCTCGGTCGGGGCCTCCTGCGCTCCGGCGGAGCCGAATGCGAGACCGGCGGCGGCGAGGGCGGCGATGACGGGGGCAAGGCGGCGGATCACACGGCGTCTCCGGGCGGGAGCGGGGCGTCTCTTGTCGAAGGATGACATCTTTGTCCCGACGGCGGCAGAGGCAAGGGGCAGCGCGGATGCCGCACCCGGCAACGAAAAGCCGGGCTCGAGGGCCCGGCTGCAGGATCGTCGCACCACCGTGGAGCCGCTACTGCGGCGTCGGCAGGGGCTGGGGATTGTCGGACAGCGTCCGCAGATAGGCCAGGATGTCCGCACGCTCCTGCGCCTGGCCGATGCCCGCGAAGGCCATGGTGGTGCCCGGGATGGCGCCGCGCGGATTGGCGATGAAGCTGCTGGCGTCCTCGTAGGTCCAGGCGCCGCCCTTGCTCTTGAGCGCGGCCGAGTAGTTGAAACCCCCGTGCGACGCCAACGGGCGCCCGACGACGTCGTAGAGGTTCGGGCCGACCTTGTTCGGGCCGCCCTTCTCGAAAGTGTGGCAGGACGCGCATTTCTTGGCCGCGTTCTGGCCCCGCGCCGGGTCTGCCTTGGCAAGAAGAACGGGGAGCGGCTCGGCCTGGACGGCGGGGGCGGCACCCGCACCGGCGGCGGCCTCTTCCTGCGGAACCGGCAGGTCGTATCCCGGAACCGCGGGCTTGCGCGGGGCGAAGATGCCGTCCGCCAGGATGTTCAAGCCGACCGCGAACATCAGCGTGCCGAAGACGGCGCCCGCAATCTTGTTGACCTCGATATCCATCTTGAACGGATTCTCCTGGCAGGCTCTCGGGGCCGGACGGGCAAACGCGTACGACAGGCGCGAGCGGGCGCCTGTGCGACGGCGGGCGTTGCTTAGCGGTGGGCGGGGGTTTTGACAATGGGCCTTTCATCGGGGCGCGTGGTCGCATTCGGCCGCCTCCTTCGGGATCCGGGCTCGGAACGACCGGAAGGAGGTACGGCCGAGCCCGATGACAAACCCCCGTCACCCCTGCTAAGCACGCCCGCCCGCCGGAAATTCCATGTCCGACCCCGTCGTCATCATCCCCGCGCGCCTCGCAGCGACGCGCCTGCCCAACAAGCCGCTCGCCGACATCGCGGGCGAGCCCATGATCGTGCATGTCTGGCGCCGGGCGGTGGAAGCCGGCGTCGGCCCGGTCGCGGTGGCGACGGACGCGCCCGCCATCGCCGAGGCGGTCGAAAAGGCCGGCGGCCGCGCGGTGATGACCCGCGCGGACCACGCCTCCGGGTCGGACCGGATCGCCGAAGCCGTGGACAAGCTCGACCCGGAAGGGCGGCACGATGTCGTCGTGAACGTGCAGGGCGATTTTCCGACGATCGATCCGCGCTCCATCGCCGCCGCGGCGCCCCCGCTCCTCGACAAGCGCGTGGACGTCGCCACGCTCGTCTGCCTCATCTCCCGCGAGGACGAGCGCACCAACCCCAACGTGGTGAAGATGATCGGCACCGAGATCGCGCCCGGCCGCTTCCGGGCGCTCTATTTCACGCGGGCCACGGCGCCGACCGGCGAGGGGCCGCTCTGGCACCATATCGGCGTCTACGCCTATCGCCGCCGGGCGCTCGAAACCTTCGTCTCTCTGCCGCCGTCGCCCGCTCGAGAGGCGCGAGCGGCTCGAGCAGCTCCGCGCGCATCGAGGCCGGGTTCCGCATCGACGCGGTCGTCGTCGACGACGTGCCCTTCGGCGTCGATACGCCGGAACAACTGGAGGAGGCGCGGCGCCTTCTCTCCCGCAGGAAATCGCCATGACCAAGCTGATCTCGTTCCAGGGGGAGCCGGGGGCCAATTCCCACATCGCCGTCAAGGAAACCCACCCGGATTGGGAACCTCTGCCGTGCGCCACCTTCGAGGACGCCTTCGCGGCGGTCTCCGAGGGCGCGGCGGAACTGGCCATGATCCCGATCGAGAACTCGATCGCGGGCCGCGTGGCCGACATCCACCACCTGCTGCCGACTTCCGGCCTCCACATCGTCGGCGAGCACTTCCTGCCGATCCACTTCCAGCTCATGAGCGTGCCCGAGGCCGATCTCGGCACCATCAGGAACGTGTACAGCCACGTCCACGCGCTCGGCCAGTGCCGGAAGATCATCCGCAAGCTGGGGCTGAAGGCGCATGTGGCCGGCGACACGGCGGGCTCGGCGCGCGAGGTGGCGGAGCTGAAGGATCCGACCCGCGCCGCGCTCGCGCCGCGCCTCGCGGCCGACGTCTACGGCCTCAAGATCCTCGCCGAGGACGTGGAGGACGAGGCGCACAACACCACGCGATTCATCATTCTCTCCAAGACCTCGCACTGGGCGAAGCCCCGCAACGGCCCGACGGTGACGAGCTTCGTGTTCCGCGTGCGCAACCTGCCGGCCGCCCTCTACAAGGCCCTCGGCGGCTTCGCGACGAACGGCGTCAACATGACGAAGCTCGAAAGCTACATGATCGAGGGCCAGTTCTTCGCCACCCAGTTCTATGCCGAAGTCGAAGGCCATCCGGAGGACCCGCCTCTGCGGCGCGCCCTGGAGGAACTCGAGTTCTTCTCGAGGGAACTCCACATCCTCGGCGTCTATCGACGCCCACCCGTTCCGCGAGAACATCAAGGAGCCGGCGGAGTAGGTCGGTGCGCGCGCACTGTCGCGCCGCCGAGGGATGAGCCAGTCCGATGCACGAGTTGCCGGCGCTCCGCGTCGGCGGGGATGACACTCCTCAAGGCGCGGACGACTCCATCCATCGCCGCACCAGATGGTGCGCGATCGCGATCGGGTTCGCGGCCAGGAGGTTGTCGGGGTGGCGGCCCTCCAGCATCAGGCGGATCTCGTCGCGGTGGAACCAGCGGGCGTCCTCCAGTTCGTCCCGGTCGATGACGATCTCGTCCGTGAGCGCTTCCGCGATGCAGCCGATCATCAGCGAGGACGGGAAAGGCCAGGGCTGCGACTGCGCGTAGGCCACGGCGCCGACGCGGATTCCCGCCTCCTCGAACACCTCCCGGCGCACCGCGTCCTCGAGCGTCTCGCCCGGCTCGATGAAGCCGGCGAGGCACGAATACATGCCGGGCGCGAAGCGCGGCTGGCGGCCGAGGAGGCAGCTTTCGCCGCGGGTCACGAGCATGATCGCGACCGGATCGGTGCGCGGGAAATGCTGCGCGCCGCAGGCTGCGCAATCGCGCCGGAAGCCGGCTTGCGCGGGTGTCGTCTGCGCGCCGCATTGGGCGCAGAAGCGGTGCCGCCGGTGCCAGTCGAGGAGCGATTTCGCCATGGCGAGGAGGCCCTGCTCCTCCGGGGCGACGTAGCCGCGCATGGCGATGGAGCGCAGGTCCGCGACGCCGAAGGACGGGTCGTTCCCGTAGAGCTCGGCCGCCTCCGGCGGATGCGAGCAAGGCGGCGACGGGACGGCCGTCGAGCGCGCCGAGATAGACCTGCTCCTCCGGCCGGCCGAGGTGCGAGACCTCCTCGGGCGTCAGGAGAGCCGTGCTCGGTTCGCCGCGCCGCATGACGGGATGGTCGCCCGCGAAGACGATCGTGAGCCGCTCCGGATCGGCAGCATGGCGGTCGAGCGCTCCCGCATCCCGTTCCGCGCTATGGCGCAGGAGAGCATTCTTCGAAAAACCGAGGATGGGCTTCATGGGTCACGCGGCGGCGAAGAGCGAGGCGGCGCGCTCCACGAGCGCATGCGCCGCATGGTCGGGATAGGGGGTGCGCGTGCCGAAGCCCCAGACGGGGCCGGGCCAGGCGGGGTCGGACCGGAATCGCCCGACCACGTGCACGTGCAGCTGCGCCACCACGTTGCCGAGCGCCCCCACGTTCACCTTGTCGGGTTTCGCGAGGTCCAGCATCACCCGCGTGGCGATGCGGATCTCGTCCATGAGCGTGGCGGCGTCCCGGTCCGCGAGGTCGGTGATCTCGCTCGATCCCGGCCGGCGCGGCACGAGGACGAACCAGGGAAAGCGGGCATCGTTCAGGAGAAGGACCGAGGTCAGGGCGAGGTCGCCGACCGGGATCGTATCCTGGGCCAAGCGGGAATCGAGGGCAAAACCGTCCGACATGGCGGGCACCCTAAAGCATTTTCCGGTGAAGGGGACCGGTTCGCCGTCGAAAACCTGTTCTCAAGTGGAGCTTCAGTCGATGCAGCCTCCACCCCGCCAAGCTTGCGTTTCTCGGCCCGAACGCCCATATAAACGACGGGAGGTTGGCGTGGGACGTCTCACTCGCCAACCGGGTCAGATCCGGAAGGAAGCAGCCCCAACGAGACCGAACGGGTCTTCGTCCAGCCTCCCACCCGTGCTCCCTTCATCAAGGTCGAGCGCCCCGCCCGCAAAGCTCACGCTCCATGGACCAGACCACAACCGGCACGCCCCCTACCGACGAGCCGGCCCTGCCGGGCTTTTCCGCACCGCAGCCCTCGGGCGGCACGCCCTACCGGGTGCTCGCGCGCAAGTACCGGCCGTCCACGTTCGACGATCTCATCGGCCAGGAGGCGATGGTCCGCACCCTTTCGAACGCCTTCGAGACCGGCCGCATTCCCCAGGCCTGGATGCTCACCGGGGTCCGCGGCGTCGGCAAGACGACGACGGCCCGCATCCTGGCCCGCGCCCTGAATTACCAGACCCCGAACGGCGGCTCCAAAGGCCCGACCATCCACATGCCGGAGCTCGGTATCCATTGCGAAGCGATCATGGAATCGCGCCACGTGGACGTGCTCGAGATGGATGCCGCCTCCCATACGGGCATCGACGACGTCCGGCAGATCATCGACGGCATCCGCTACGCCCCGGCGACGCGCCCGCTACAAGGTCTACATCATCGACGAGGTCCACATGCTGTCCGAGAAGGCGTTCAACGCCTTCCTGAAGACGCTCGAGGAGCCGCCGCCGCACGCGAAGTTCGTCTTCGCCACGACCGAGATCCGGAAGGTCCCGATCACCATCCTGTCCCGCTGCCAGCGCTTCGACCTGCGCCGCATCGAGGCGGACAAGCTGGTCCGGCATCTCGCCTGGATCTGCAAGGCCGAAGGGGTCGAAGCGAGCGAGGAGGCCCTGGCCGCCATCGCCCGCGCGGCGGAAGGCTCTGCCCGCGACTCCCTTTCGCTCCTGGACCAGGCCATCGCTCACGGCGCCGGCGCAGTCACCGGCGAGACCGTGCGCGACATGCTGGGGCTCGCCGACCGTTCGCTCGTCATCGACCTCTTCGAGGCGGTCATGCGCGGCGACGTTCCGGCAGCCTTCGCGAATCTGCGGGCGCAATACGATTCCGGGGCGGATCCTGCGGTCATCCTGTCCGATCTCGCCGCCTTCTCGCATGTGGTGACGCGTCTCAAGCTGATTCCGGACGCCGCAAGGGACCCCGCACTGACCGAAGCGGAACGCCGCGCGCGGCACCGAGTTCGGCCAGAAGCTCTCGGTCCGCAGCGCTCGTCGCGCGCCTGGCAGATCCTGCTGAAGGGGCTCCCCGAGGTGCAGGCCGCGGACCGGCCCGCGGCCGCCGCCGAAATGGTGCTGGTGCGTCTGGCCTATGCGGCCGACCTGCCGACGCCGGACGAGGCCCTGCGGGCCCTCAAGGACGGCAGCGCCGCTCACCGTCGGGCGGCCCCGCGCCGTCGCGTCCCGCCTGGCGGCCCCTCGGGCAACCTCGCCATCGCGCCACGTCGCAGCCGCGTCCCGCCCGCGGCCCGGGCCGCGCCGAGGCGCAGCCGCTCGTGCGCCTGCGCCGGTTCGAGGATCTGGTGGCGCTCGCCGGCGAGAAGCGCGACATCATGCTGAAGGGCGCGCTCGAGCGCGACGTTCGGCTGGTGCGCTTCGAAGAGGGCCGCCTCGAGTTCAGCCTGGCCGAGGGCGCGAACCGCAATCTTGCGGGCGATCTCACCCGGGCGCTGCAGGAATGGACGGGCATGCGCTGGGTCGTGGCGCTCTCCTCGGAGGCCGGCGCCCCCACGCTCCACGAGCAGGCCCAGAAGGCCGCCCGCGAGCGCAAGGAGGGCGCCGCCGCCCATCCGCTCGTCCAGGCCGTCCTCGCCCAATTCCCCGGAGCGCAAGATCGTCAACGTCGTCGATCGCGGCGCGCGCGGAACCGGAAAGCGACGCCGGGACCGGAACCCTGGGCGAAGGCGATGCCGTGGCCGCCGACGAGACCGAAGCCGACGATCTCGACTGAGGAGAACGCAATGAAGGACGTGATGGGCTTGATGAAGCAGGCGCAGGCCATGCAGCAGAAGCTGCAGGATGCGCAGGAGCAGCTCGAATCGCTCGAGGTCGAGGGCGCCTCGGGCGGCGGCGTCGTCACCGTGAAGGTGAGCGGCAAGGGCGCGCTGAAGGGGATCCAGATCGATCCCTCTCTCCTCAACCCGGACGAGAAGGAGATCCTGGAGGATCTCATCGTCGCCGCCATGAACGACGCGCGAACAAAGGCGGAGCGGGCCGCGCAGGAGCGGATGGCGGAGGTCACCAGGGGCCTGCCGCTGCCGCCCGGCCTGAAGCTGTTCTGAGCGAAAAAGTGGTTTGAATGGCCCAGTCCGTCGCCGGTCCCGAGATCGAGCGCCTCATCCAGTTGCTCGCCCGGCTGCCGGGGCTCGGCCCCCGCTCGGCGAGGCGCGCCGCGCTCCATCTCATCAAGAAGCGCGAATTGCTGCTGGCGCCCTTGAGCGATGCCCTGCGCGTCGCGAGCGAGCGCATCGTGGTGTGCTCCCGATGCGGGAATGTCGACACCGCCGATCCGTGCACCGTGTGCCGCGATCCGAAGCGCGACGGCTCGATCCTGGTCGTCGTGGAGGACGTCTCCGATCTCTGGGCGCTGGAGCGTTCCGGCGCCGTCAACGCGCGTTACCACGTCCTCGGCGGCGTGCTCTCGCCTCTCGACGGCATCCGCCCCGAACACCTCAATCTCGACCGCCTCGTCGCCCGCGCGGCCGAACCGGGCGTCGCCGAGGTCATCCTGGCCCTCAACGCGACGGTCGACGGCCAGACGACGGCGCATTACATCACCGACCTTCTGGGCCACCTCTCCGTGCAAAGTGACGAAGCTCGCCCACGGCGTCCCCGTCGGCGGCGAACTCGACTATCTCGACGAGGGCACCCTGTCGGCCGCGATCCGGCAACGGACGACGTTCTAATGAGCGCATCGTGCGGAAAAGTGGACCCGGTTTTCCGCGCCGAACGATGCGCTGCTTGCAAAAGGGGAGCATCGAAACCCATCGGCGCAACTGCTGCGAATGTCCGGAAGGGGCTCGCCAGCGGACCTTGAACATGTCCCGCCCAAGTTCCGGTCGCGACCCAACTCGGACATTCGGGAGTGACGCCCGGCCTCGGTGCCTCGCCTGAAGGCTGCTTTGAAAGCAAGCCAATCCTCGGCCCGTCTGGTCCGCTACCTTCCCCGGCTGCGACCGGACGGCGACCCGGACCAACTGGCCCCGATGTCGTGGACGGCGGAGAGGAGCGGAACGTGGACGATCATGGTTTGTCCGGTTCGGCCTGCGTGGCGCGCAGGAGGTTGTCGCGCAGCCTGACCACCGTCTTCTGCACCGCGGGAAAGTCCTTTCCGAGCCCGGTGGCTTCGACCAGCGACGCGCCGGGATCCTTCTCGAGCACACGCCGGCCGGCGGGCGTCAGTCTCACCCGCACCTGCCGTTCGTCGGCGGGGTCGCGCCGCCGCCGGATGTAGCCGATCGACTCGAGCTTCTTGAGGATGGGCGTCAGCGTGTTGGATTCCAGGAACAGCTTCTCGCCGAGCGCCCCGACAGTCTGGTCGTCGTCCTCCCCGAGCGCCACCAGGGCGATGTACTGGGTGTATGTCAGGCCGAGCTCATCCAGGATGGGCTTGTAGGCGCGACCAAAGGCCAGGTTCGCCGAGTAGATCGCGAAGCACAGAAAGTTAGAGAGCTTCCGGTCTTCGCTGTCGGCCTGCAGGGATCGGGGCATGGTCATCTCCGGGTCTTCGTTGTTCGATTCCCATATAGCTCGCATCCGATTAAATCGGAAGGGCTTGACATGGTCGTGCGCATGTTCTATTTGGATCGTATCCGAGATAAGCGGATGCGATCTAATGCGAACAGAAAGGACTTCACCATGACCGCGAAGGTTCTCTTCACCGGCAAGACCCGCATCACGGGCGGCCGCGACGGCGCCGCGCGCAGCAGCGACGGCCATCTGGACATCAGGCTGGCGCAACCGCACCCGGCCGCCGAGCACCTCTTCGGCGCCGCCTGGTCGACCTGCTTCCTCGGCGCCATCGAGCTTGCCGCCTCCCAAATGAAGATCACGCTCTCGAGCGTACCGACGGTCGATGCCGAGATCGATCTGAACCGCGATGGGGCGCGTGGCGTGCAGGGCTACTTCCTGCGGGCGCGCCTCAACGTCAGCCTGCCCGACCTCGACCGCGAGATCGCGCAAACGCTGGTCGAGGCAGCGCACGAGATCTGCCCGTACTCCAAGGCGACGCGCGGCAACGTCGACGTCGAGACCACGCTCGTCTGAGCCCTGCAGAGCGCGCCAGCACGCTGGTCGGGCTGGCCGCCATCCGACGCCTTCGCCAGGACTCCGCGTGGGCAAGCCAGTCTTACACACGCAGGGTCGGTACGACCGCTTGACGGACGACCTGCTCGAGCCCACGGGCAAGACGCCGACGAGCATGCACGACTTCGTGAAGCGCCATGCTGAATTCACGCGGCGTGAAGCCACCGCTTGAGGAGCCAGACCGCCCGCAGGACTGAAGTCCCGGCCATGCTACCCTCGTCGAGGGCCGCCACGAAGGCCTTCGTCGCGTCAATGGCATCCAATGGAGAGAATGCAATGACCATGCTCATCAAGACGCTTGCCGCAGTCGCGGCTGCAGCCGTGCTCGCCACGAGCGCCTTCGCCCAGAGCGCCGGGGAAGTCCGCGCTGCCTCACCGTTCTTGCCCATCGAGAACGAGCCCGCACCCAAATTGATCGTGGACCGCCCGCTTCCCGAACCGCTGGCCCGGGGCGCCGTCCTCATCCCGTACCGGACGGAGAACTTCCGCATCGTACCGGTGTTCGGCGCAGGCGCCAGCAACGTGTCTCCACGGGTCGGGCATCTGCACGTCACCGTCGACGACCTGCCTTGGCGTTGGGCGGACACGGGTCACACCAATACAGTTGTCGTGGTTGGGCTGCCGCCCGGCCAGCACAAGGTGCTGATCGAGTTGGCGAGCCCTGAACACCGCGTCGTCACCGGACAGGCGGTGACCTTCACAGTGCCTGACATTGCGTCCGACCCGCACTGAAGGTCGCGAAAGCTCCGCACGAGAGCCAGAGCAGCCAAGATCAGTTTCGGAGTTCTGAACTCTCACGCCGAGCTATCAGAGGACTGTGTGTTCCGCGCGAGCGGCTGAGAAGGCTGCAGCCCGGTCAACGATCGCTCTGCACCAGCCAGCGCGGCCGGCGGCGGCCGCTCGCCCCGCACGGTGATCGCCGACGCCGCCGTGTCGATCTCGCGAAGCTCGTCCGCGGTGAGCCGGACGTTGCCCGCGAGGACGTTCTCGTTCATGTTGGCCAGCTTGGTGGTGCCCGGGATCGGGATGATCGGTGGCGCGGGAGGCTGCTTGCGCTCGGGCTCGGATCGGGCGTTGAAGCAGCGTTCGCTCCCGCTTCTCCCGGCATGACCAGCACGCGGCCCTCGGACTGCCTTAGCTGAACAAGCAGCCGTCCGGTCGCTCGTTCTGATATCATGAGGGCAGTTCTCCGGGCCGCGACGGGCGGTTTGACCGATGAGGCCGCGATGTCCCCTTCATCATCGAGAGTCGTCATCTGCGGCGCCGGCATCGCCGGCGTCGCGGCGGCCTACCATCTCGCAGTCGAATATGGTCTCGATAACGTGATGTTGGTCGACGAGGGAAATCCACTCTCGCTCACTTCGGATAAATCGACTGAAGCCTACCGCAACTGGTGGCCCGGCCCTGATTGGGCCATGACCGCATTCATGAACCGCAGCATCGATCTCATCGAGGGGATCGCGCGTGCGACCGGCAATCGCATCAATCTCAACCGTCGCGGCTACGTGTTCGCGACCGCCGATGCGGCCAAGATCCCTTTTCTTCGAGACCATGGCGAAGATGGCCGAGGCGCATGGTGGGGGCGCTGCTCGGTTTCACGACACGGCGCAGAGCGCTTATACGCCGTCGCCTGAACGCGGTTTCGAAGTTGCGCTGACCGGCGCGGATGTCATCACCGATGCGCGCCTGATCCGCCGGCATCTTCCCTATCTCGCGCCCGAGACGGTCGCGGTGGCGCATGCACGGCGCGCCGGCTGGCTCAGCGCCCAGCAACTCGGAATGGTGATGCTGGAAGCTGCCCGCGCGCGCGGCGTGCAGATTGTGAAAGGCCGGGTGGTCGGCATCGACACTGCTGGCGGTCGGGTTCGTGCGGTCCACGTCGCACATCAGGACGAGCGCCGGACGCTCGCGGCGACGCATGTCGTGCTAGCCGCCGGGCCGATGCAGACAGAGATGGCGGGCATGATCGGCGTCGATCTGCCGATCAGGGCCGAGCGCCACTACAAGGTCAGTTTCCCCGATACGCGTGGCGGCCTGCCGCGCGACGCGCCAATGCTGATTTGGCTCGACGAGCAGCATCTGCCCTGGAGTGATGAGGAACACGCCGCGCTCGCCGCCGATGAGGAGGCCCAATGGCTTCTTGGGACGTTTCCCGCGGGCGTGCATGGGCGACCGGATGGGGCATCGGCAACGATCGTTCTCTTCAACCACCACGGCGACGCGGTCGATCCGATCTTCCCGCTGCCCGAGCCGGCGCATTACGCTGAGATCGCGCTCCGCGGCATGTCGACCATGGTGCCGGCGCTCAAGGCCTACAACGGGAAGACACCGCGGCCTTACATAGACGGCGGCTACTATATGAGGACGCGGGAGAACCGGCCGCTTATTGGGCCCGTTCCGGTCGAAGGCGCCTATATCTCGTGCGCGTTCTCGGGGTTTGGTGTGATGGCGTCGTGCGCGGGCGGAGAACTCATCGCCCGCCACATCACACAGGCTGACTTGCCCGACTATGCGCCGGCCTTTCTGCTGTCCCGCTATCAGAACGTTGCATACAGCGCGTTGCTTGATCGATGGGGCGACGGTGGTCAGCTCTGACGTGCGCGTTCAGCCCCCTGGCCCGATCCGCGGTGACCAGCGACCGGGCATAATGAGACCTGTCCAGCCTTTTGTCGAGCGTCTGCAATCGGCGCATTCCTGCCATCCGGCAGATGCCCGCTCACGACGCCGAAGCCGACGTTCGGAGGCGGGAGTTGACCCAACTCGGACATTCCGGAGTGACGCCCGGCCTCGATGCCTCGCCTAGAGCATCGGACCCAAAAGTGGACCCCACTTTTGGGATATGATCCGATGCTCACCCTTTGAGAACAGCGCATCGTCCGCCGCGGAAAACCGGGTCCACTTGTCCGCACGATGCGCTAGAGACTGCTTTTGAAGCAAGCCAATCCTCGGCCCGTATGGTAGATTCACGTCAACTCGGGCTCGGTCACCAGGAGGTGTCGATTCAAACGCATCGAGCCACGGTTGCATGCAGAGACCGCCGACAGAGCCGCTCAATGTAGCTTGTTGACTACCGCCGCGGCTGCAAAGCCGGCGGCTCGATACGCAGTTGGCCGCTCACTAATGGCAAAGGTCCGGTGACCAGCACCGGCCCGAACGACCCTGGTCACGTGTTCGCTACAGGCGTGGTGTTTCACGCGCCTGGACGTGTGTTGCCACTCTCATGGCACCTAAAACCTAAGGAACTCGACATGAGCAGCAATCAGGTGCGCAGCGAAACTGCAATCGGGACCCCGAGAGCGCGGACGGTCGACATGAAGCTCGAGGTCGTCGTCATCCCTGTTTCGAACGTCGAGCGCGCCAAGCGCTTTTACAGCAACCTGGGTTGGAGGCTCGACGCCGACTTCGTCAGGGGTGACGAGTTTCGGGTCATACAGTTCACGCCTCAAGGCTCGTCGTGCTCGATCCACTTCGGTACGGGAGTCACGTCGGCCGTGCCAGGCTCGGCACTGGGACTTTTTCTCGTCGTGTCCGACATCGAGGCAGCGCGCGCCGAGCTCGTCGATCGTGGAGTCGACGTGAGCGAAGTGTTCCACCGTGCCGTCGGGGAGGGCCCCTTGAGCGGCGTGGATCCGACGCGGCGCAGTTACGCCTCGTACGCCACGTTCAGCGATCCGGACGGCAACGGCTGGCTGCTCCAGGAGGTCACCGTGCGATTGCCCGGACGCGTTGACGCGGACCACACGACATTCACCTCATCGACTGAGCTCGCGACCGCGCTCCGACGTGCGGCGGCCGCGCACGGCGAGCACGAGAAGCGGACCGGTCGGCAAGATGCCGACTGGCCGGACTGGTACGCCGAGTACATTGCCCGGGAGCAGGCGGGCAAGCAACTTCCGTCATGAGCAGCTTGACGTCATCGTCATCGGCTCGGGCGAGCACTGCGCCGGCGCGCTCGCAGATGGCGGTCTGCGCCGGCTTGCCGCCCTGCTGGAGGACGCCGCTGCGATCCTCGGCGCGGCACTCATCGTGGGGTCGGTACCATGAACCAATTCTTCGACGCCATCGTCATCGGGGCCGGACAGGCGGGACCATCCCTGGCCGGGCGTCTGACCGCCGCCGGAATGAAGGTCGCGCTCATCGAGCGCAAACTGTTCGGCGGAACTTGCGTCAACACCGGCTGCATGCCGACCAAGACGCTGGTCGCCAGCGCCTACGCGGCTCATCTTGCGCGGCGAAGCATCGAGTATGGGATCGCGATCGAAAGTCCGGTCAGGATCGACATGAAGCGGGTCAAGGCCCGGGCCGAAACCGTCTCGACGAATGCCCGCCGGAACATCGAAACGTGGCTGCGCGGCATGGACGGCCTGACGGTCATCGAAGGGCATGCCCGGTTCGAGGGCCCGGATGTCGTCCGGGTGGGCGAGAGCCTGCTGAAGGCACCTCGCGTCTTCATCAATGTCGGCGGCCGCGCGAGCGTGCCGGACATGCCGGGTGTCGGCACGGTCGACTATCTCACCAACACGTCGATCCTCAAGCTCGAAACCCTCCCGCGGCACCTGGTCGTCGTCGGCGGAAGCTATATCGGGCTTGAGTTCGCCCAGATGTACCGGCGTTTCGGCGCGGAGGTCACGGTCGTCGAGATGGCACCGCGGCTGATTGCCCGCGAGGACGAGGACGTGTCCGAAACCGTCCGGGAGATCCTCACCGATGAGGGGATCGTGGTGCGCACCGGCGCCAGCTGCATCGGGTTCGAGCCTCACACGGACGGCGTGGCGGTCGACGTCGATTGCACGTCCGGTGCCCCGGTCGTAGTAGGCTCGCATGTGCTGCTGGCGGTGGGGCGCCGGCCCAACACGGATGATCTCGGCCTCGACAAGGCCGGAGTCGCGGTGGATGCCCGAGGCTACATTGCGGTGGATGACAGCCTGGCCACCAATGTCCCCGGCGTCTGGGCCTTGGGCGACTGCAACGGCCGCGGAGCCTTTACGCACACCTCCTACAACGACTACGAGATCGTCGCCGCCAATCTTCTCGATCGTGGAGATCGTCGGGTGAGCGACCGGATTCCCGCCTATGCGCTCTACGTCGATCCGCCACTGGGGCGCGTCGGCCTGTCGGAGACCGAGGCGATGCGCACAGGTCGTAAGCTACTGGTATCCAAACGCCCGATGACGCGGGTTGGACGGGCGATCGAGAAGGGTGAGACCAAAGGCTTCATGAAGGCGGTCGCCGACGCGGAGACGAAGCAGATCCTAGGTGCAGCCATTTTGGGAGTGGGCGGCGACGAGGCGATCCACGGTATCCTGGACATGATGAATGCCGGAGCGACCTATCCGGTCCTGCAATGGGCGGTGCCCATCCACCCGACCGTCTCGGAACTGATCCCCACGGTTCTTGGAGACCTGAAGCCGGTTGGTTGAGGCTGCCGCAATCCACTTTTCCGCATTGACGATGCGCCGCCCAAGAGAAGAGCATCGGATGGGTTCCAAAAGTGGAATCCACTTCTGGGTCCGATGCTCCAGCCGTCAGGCGCTTGCGCCGGCGAGCATCCGTGTCAACGCTGCTGCGGGCATCGACTTTGTCGTCCGTTCTTTACATCCGGCCAGGAAGTCAACTCCTGGTATGCTCATCGCTGCCGGGGTCATGGTTCTTTCCGCGGTCGAGGTTCGCCGCATGATGGTGTTCAGCGGTGTGATGCCTCGTTGTGAAGAGCGCGATTGCCGGAACGGGTTAGGTCCGGCTCCGCAGGGACGAACTTCGAGGTCACCGACACCATCGTCCCGGCAGGGACGAACCGATCCGCCGCAGCGGAACAGGAATCCTTAACCGGTCAGGCGGTGGCCGTCCCCCCATCGAACTGCGTGCCATCGGTCCAGATGCAGTGCAGGATCGTGGCGAGCTTTCGGGCGACGGCGACTTTTGCCTTTTTCGGCCCGATCCGCTTGACGAGCTGGAGGCCCCAGCTCGTCAGCGGCGAGCCACGCCGCACGACCCTCAGCAACACGTTGGCGGCCGCGAAGAGATAGGATCGGGTCAGCCGATCGCCGCGTTTGGAAATCCGCCCGGTGCGATCCACCTCGCCCGACTGAGAGCGCCGCGGCGTTAGCCCCAGATAGGCGCCGACATCGCTGGCCGTCTTGAATCGGTGGGGATCGTCGACCGCACTGGCGAAGGCCAGGGCCGTCACCGGCCCGACCCCAGGGACCGTCATCAACCGGCGTACGGTCTCGTCTGATCGGGCCATGGCCCTGATCTGGTCGTCGGACTTGATGATCTGGGTGATCAGCGCTGAGTGCGCCAGCAGCAGCGGTTCGATCAATGGCCGCCAATGCGGCGCCTGGCGCAAAGCGTCGAGGATCTTCGCCGGCAGCGTTCTCGCTCCCGCCTTGCCAAGGACGATACCGAGGCTCTTGAGCAGCCCGCGCATCTGGTTCTCGAGATCGCGCCTCAGGTCAACGAGTTTGGCGCGAGCGGCAAGCGTAGCGCGCCCATGCCGGCTCTCGATGCTTTTGACCTTGGCCTCCCGGTACCAGCCCATGCGCGCCATCTCGGCCAGCCCGCGGGCATCGTTGCGGTCGGATTTGTTCATGCGCATCGACAGAGCGGCCTTTGCGTGGCGAGCATCCAGACACAGGACCGGAAACCCGCGTCCCTTCAGCTCGTGCCAGAGCCAGTTGGAGAGCGAACCGGTCTCAAAGGCGATGCGGCTCGCCTTCGGGGCGCGACGCCGCAGCGCCTTCGCGATGGCTTCCGGATTCGAGGACACATCACCTTCGAAGACCACCGCTCCGGCCTGATCGAGGACGCAGATGCTGGTCTCTTCCAACGAGACATCCAGGCCGACATACTGTTCCATAGCTGCTTCTCCCTCTCGCAAACGGGTGAGACCGATCCTATCGGACCTCGTGCTTCCAGGAGGAGCAGCCACCCGCGATTACGCCATGTGAAGAAGGCCGATCAGGCGGGCTGCGGCTGTGATGAGCGACGTGGAGCGAGCGCGAGCAGCGCCTGGATGAAGGCGCACAAAAGCGCCAGCCACTTGAGCAGCAGGCGGAAATTGTAGCCGACGGCGGCCAGCACGGCGTTGACGGCGTCGCCGGCCCGGTGGGCGAGGTGGTTGCGGCCCATGCGGTGCTCGCTCTTGAGGTGCCCGATCACCGGCTCGACGGCGGCGCGGCGCCGGAAGGCGCGCTTGATGGCCGGCGAGAGCCCGCGCTTTTGGCCCGCGACATAGACCTGGAAGCGCTTCTCCCGCGGGGCATGGTGGCCCCTGTAGCCGGCATCCGTGACGACCCGATCAAGCTCGGCGCCGATCGTCGCCTCGATCGCCGGGAGCACGGTGGCGAGCGTGTGGCCGTCATAGGGGTTGCCCGGCAGCGCCTGCACGTGGGCGACGAACTGGCCGCCCCGGCAGCGCTGCAGCGGCGTTGCGACCGAGACCTTGACACCGAACTCGTAGGGCTTGTGGGCCTTGCCCTTGCCGATGCACTCGACCTCGGGCGCGTGCAGCGCATAGACCTTGCGGCCGCGCTCCCGCTGCCGTTGCTCCTTGACGCGCCGGGCGAGGGAGAGCGGCGGCGCGAAGACGCCCTCCAGGCTCTCGTTCCCGTGGATCTTGCGCCCGATGTCCCGGATCACCCGCCCCAAGAAGGTGCGCAGGCGCCGGAGCGCCTTGGCGGCCCGCCGGAACTGCTTGGCATGCGCATAGCGCTGGTACTGGATCAGCGCCCGCTTGCCGACCCGGGCATAGGACTGGCGCAGGCTCACCCCATGTCTCTTCGCCAGCCGCACCAGGTGCTCGCGGGCCCGGTGCAGCAGCTTGGCGTCGGTCGGGAACGTGATCGCCTTCTCCTGCACGGTGGTGTCGATGATGACCTGGGTGAAGTCGGACGGCTTCGCGGCACCGGTGCGGGTCGCGACCGAAAGGCTCTCCTGCAAGAGCGCCACGAGCCTGTCCTCGCCCATGCGCTGGCGCCAGCGCGTCAGCGACGAGCGGTCGAACGGCAGTTGGTGCTGGAAGAACTCCTCGCCGCAGAAGAGCTGGAAATACGGGTTCTCGATCCAGCGCGCGCACAAGACCTCGTCGGAGAGGTCATGCAGGTGCTTGAGGATCGCCAACCCCGCCATCAACCGGGTCGGCAAGGGCGGCCGGCCCGGATCGTCGTCGTAGACCGCCCCGCAGCGCGCCTCGAGGAAGCCCCAGTCGATCGAACCGGCCAGCCGCACCAGCGGGTGGGTCGAATCGACGATCTGGTCGAGCCGGGCCCGGAAGAGATCGCTCTGCCCCGTCTCCCGCCGCTCCTTCGGTCGCATGACAGCCCCCTCGTGATCCCGACAGGAGCAGGGAATCACGCCCGGCGGCGCCGATCAATTTGCCAGAAAACCCGTCCACAGCTCACTCAAATCGGCAAATACGAATACCGGCCGAGACGAAAAACTCACACACCGTCAGAGGCTTGTGAGTTCTTCACATGGCGTAATCGCGGGTGGCTGCTCCTCCTGGAAGCACGAGGTCCGATAGGATCGGTCTCACCCGTTTGCGAGAGGGAGAAGCAGCTATGGAACAGTATGTCGGCCTGGATGTCTCGTTGGAAGAGACCAGCATCTGCGTCCTCGATCAGGCCGGAGCGGTGGTCTTCGAAGGTGATGTGTCCTCGAATCCGGAAGCCATCGCGAAGGCGCTGCGGCGTCGCGCCCCGAAGGCGAGCCGCATCGCCTTTGAGACCGGTTCGCTCTCCAACTGGCTCTGGCACGAGCTGAAGGGACGCGGGTTTCCGGTCCTGTGTCTGGATGCTCGCCACGCAAAGGCCGCTCTGTCGATGCGCATGAACAAATCCGACCGCAACGATGCCCGCGGGCTGGCCGAGATGGCGCGCATGGGCTGGTACCGGGAGGCCAAGGTCAAAAGCATCGAGAGCCGGCATGGGCGCGCTACGCTTGCCGCTCGCGCCAAACTCGTTGACCTGAGGCGCGATCTCGAGAACCAGATGCGCGGGCTGCTCAAGAGCCTCGGTATCGTCCTTGGCAAGGCGGGAGCGAGAACGCTGCCGGCGAAGATCCTCGACGCTTTGCGCCAGGCGCCGCATCGGCGGCCATTGATCGAACCGCTGCTGCTGGCGCACTCAGCGCTGATCACCCAGATCATCAAGTCCGACGACCAGATCAGGGCCATGGCCCGATCAGACGAGACCGTACGCCGGTTGATGACGGTCCCTGGGGTCGGGCCGGTGACGGCCCTGGCCTTCGCCAGTGCGGTCGACGATCCCCACCGATTCAAGACGGCCAGCGATGTCGGCGCCTATCTGGGGCTAACGCCGCGGCGCTCTCAGTCGGGCGAGGTGGATCGCACCGGGCGGATTTCCAAACGCGGCGATCGGCTGACCCGATCCTATCTCTTCGCGGCCGCCAACGTGTTGCTGAGGGTCGTGCGGCGTGGCTCGCCGCTGACGAGCTGGGGCCTCCAGCTCGTCAAGCGGATCGGGCCGAAAAAGGCAAAAGTCGCCGTCGCCCGAAAGCTCGCCACGATCCTGCACTGCATCTGGACCGATGGCACGCAGTTCGATGGGGGGACGGCCACCGCCTGACCGGTTAAGGATTCCTGTTCCGCTGCGGCGGATCGGTTCGTCCCTGCCGGGACGATGGTGTCGGTGACCTCGAAGTTCGTCCCTGCGGAGCCGGACCTAACCCGTTCCGGCAATCGCGCTCTTCACAACGAGGCATCACACCGCTGAACACCATCATGCGGCGAACCTCGACCGCGGAAAGAACCATGACCCCGGCAGCGATGAGCATACCCAGGAGTTGACTTCCTCCCCGCGATTAAAGATTGACCGGGCGGCGCGTGCCGGCGCGAACCCGGTCCAGCGCCGCCCGAAGCTCAACCTCTGTGTATTGCGCGCTCGGCAGCGAACCCAATCCGCCGGCCTCACTGACGGCGATGACCATTTCCGGCGTCGTGGCACCGGCCATCGGCGCCTGGATAATCGGGAGTTCGATATCAAGGAGATCCAGGAGTCTCAAGCCGCTTGCCGTTCTCATGATGGTCCCTTTCGCAGGTCGCAGTATCCGCCGTCGCAGCGTGCGTGATGGCCGAGGCTTTCACCCGGGGGATCGCCGCTTGCGGAACTCGGGGACCGGCAAGCCGCCCCAAGACGCCACCGAGCTTGACGGTGTTTGCCAGAACTTTTTGCGCGGCCGGATCCTTCTTGAACAGCGCCATTGCGTCGGTCTGGTTGCCGGGCTCATCGCTCTTGGGATCAATCGGCGGCTGGCCACCCTTGGGCGAGGCGATAGTCGCCTCGGCGCCGGCGTCCTTGAAGACATAGTAGGGCGCGGCGAATTCCTCGAGCCAGAAGCCGGTCGGCCTGCCGGTATTGCCGAGCTGATCATGTGACGTAAGCACCATCAGGATTTTCATGTTCGGACTCCTTGGTTGAACTGCGCGTAACGGACAAGGCTGTGTTTCAAAGGCTATGGTCGGGCGAATAACCTCTTCGATCGCCGCCGGTTCGCCTCGCAGGCGCGGGCGCGCATGGCGATCTTCAGCTTCATCGGAGGCTGGTCCAATTCAAGGCGCCGCCACTCGGCGCTCGGCCACAAGTCCCCCCGCGACTTCGAACGGGAGGCCCAAGCCGTCGACCCGAAACCAAGCCCCGAAACCGTCTATTGAAGCGGGGCAGCTTCAATCCGCGCATTGCGCCGGATGGCCTGCGGCGGCTGGCCGTAGGTCCTCAGGAACGCGCGCCGCATCCGCTCGCGGTCGGCGAAGCCGGTCTGCCCGGCGATCGCCTCGATGGGATGACCGGTCTGCTCCATCAGCAGGCGCGGGGCCTCGACCCGCAGGTTCTCCACCGCCTTGGCGGGCGACTGGCCGCCGCATATGCCGACCGCCTGGCCAAGCGCGGCCATGACCTCATTCTAGTGGCGCGCAGCGTCGACCGCCTGCAAACGCTGGCCGACAGGATCGCCGGCGAAACCGGCCGCAAGGTCGAGGTGATCGCCGCCGACCTCGGCAAGCGCAAGGATCTCGCAATGGTCGAGGCCGTGCTGAGGACCGACGATCCCGCACAGCCGGTGTGCGACGCGCCTTGGCGCGAGAACGCTGGATGACGCGCGTCGTCTCATCCGGAAGTGAGCTCCCGCCCTTTCCCTGTCGCGGATGGCACCGAACACTACGACAAACGCTCCGACCGCGCCTTCACATTGTCGCTCAGCTGCCGCACGATCTCTGTCGTCCTGCGGATATCCGGCTCGCCGAGAGCGACGCCCATGGCGGATGCGATCGAAAGAAGCCGGGCGTCGAGCTCGCGGTAGCGAGCGTCACCTTTGGGCGTGAGCTGCACAAGCTTCGAGCGCCGGTGCTTCGGATTGTCGATGAATGTGACGAGCCCCTCGGCCGCAAGCTCATCCGCCAGCCGCTGCATGCGCTGACGGCTGGTCGGTCGCATCTGGGCGATCTGCGG
The DNA here is from genome assembly GCA_963723525.1 of uncultured Alphaproteobacteria bacterium. GTDB lineage: Bacteria > Pseudomonadota > Alphaproteobacteria > Rhizobiales > Beijerinckiaceae > Microvirga. Next base: position 48,761 of record CAVRRI010000033.1, on the reverse strand, counting down.
CACGGTGAGCGGACCAAGCAGCGCGAGGCTTCGCATGAAGCCGAACGCGCCGCCGCCCCAACTGGTGATGAGCCCTGTCTTCTGGCCGAGAGCCCGTATCCTGAAGAAGCACTGGGCCACTTCCAGCATCAGCTCGGCGGTCGCCTCGGCCTTGCTGTCAACGATCGGGCCCATCCTTCGGCCCACCTCGGTCCTCTGTCGTGCCGACACCATCGCCGTTCCCTTCGTCTGTACAAGTTTCTCCAGTTGACACCGCCGTTGTCAACTTTTAGAATGACACCTTAGTTGTCGTTTCTGGGTGACTCTGCGCTTCGTAACCTCGAGCATTTGCGGGAGCAGACATGAAAATGGATCCGCATGGGCAACAAGTAACCGACCCCGACCCCGAACACCGCAGGCGTCATCGCGAGACCGCCCCTCCTCTTTCTGGCCGCTCTGCTGATTGGATTTGTCTCGGATCGGCTGCTGCGTTTGCCGTTCCCGGTTCCGGGGATAGACCTGATCCACTGGATCATCGGCGGCTCGCTGATCCTGATCGGCCTGGCGCTTGCAGCCGCGGGCATTCGCAACTTCTCACGGGCAGGGACGCCGGTACGCTCGGCCATGCCCACGCGCGCGCTGGCGACGACCGGCATTCACGGCCGGACCCGCAATCCCATCTATCTCGGCATGTTTCTCCTCTACGCCGGCATCGGCGTAGCCGCACAAAGCCCGTGGATCCTGATCCTCACGCTGCCTCTGGCAATCACGATCCGCTACGGCGTCGTCGCCCGCGAGGAGGCGTACCTGGAGCGGCGGTTCGGCGACGCCTATCGGGACTACAAGGCCCGCGTGCGTCGTTGGGTGTAGTCTTGGGACGGCAGCGCCGGCCCCGCAGCGCCGACGCCACGCGTTCCCAGGCCCACGTGAGATCAGGCCTGGTCGAGGTCGGCGTTCTGTCGCTCGTGCTGGCCTCCTGCGCGATGCTGACACCCCAGGAGGCCAGCGATGCCGTTCTGGCGCTCCGACAATACGAGCGCTGGGCGTGGGCTGTGGGCATTGCTCTCATCTGGGCCGATCTGGTGTTGCCGATCCCGCAGACTGCCGTGATCGCCGCCCTCGGGATCGTCTATGGGACACTGCTCGGCGGATTACTGGGCACCCTCGGCCTGATCACCGGCGGTCTTCTGGGCTACGGCCTGATGCTCACCTCCGCGCGGCGCTTCGCGCAACGCTTCGCTGGGCCCCGGTCTCTGCACAGGATGGAGAGTCTGTTCGACCGGGGCGGTGCTTGGGCGATTGTCCTGACGCGTAGTCTTCCTTACAGCATTCCCGAGGCCATGGTCTTTCTTGCCGGAATCGCGGCCATGCCCATGCCGAAGTTCACCGCGGCGCTGACCATCGGCAGCGTGCCCACCGCCTTCGCGTTTGCGGCCATCGGCGCTGGTTGGGCGGACCAGCCGTTCCTGGCCCTGGCGGTGAGCTATGTGCTCCCCATCCTCCTGCTACCCCTCGCGCTCTACCTCATGCGGCGGCGAGCACAGTAAGAAGTTGCAACTCTGGTCATCGTTCTCCGCACGGCCTCCCCCCCTTGCCGGACCCATGCTGCTGGGCGTCGGCGGGCTCATCCCTTGACGCGAACACGTCAGGTGGCGCCGACCGGCACCCGTCGTAGCAAAAGGCCGACTGAAGCCTTAGCCCGATTTCTCACTCAGGGGGGTGCATCGGGGCTCTGAGTGAGTCAAAGTTGTTGTGCCACAACGACTTCGGCTGGTTCAGAGGAGCTCCCCGATGCCCACACAGTGTAGCGCGGAACAGTTTGGTTTTGGAACTGCTGAGGGACGCGCAGTGGTGGCGGCCTTCGACGGCGGGCGGGTCACCTCGGATGCCGGCGCGCTGCTCTTGGGGGCCACCGACCGGGCTCTGCGTCTGGTGAAGCGGTTTGCTGCGTGCTTTCAGGATCACCGCTCAGCCGACCACCTCGAACACCCGATCGAGACGCTGGTCGGCCAGCGCATCTTCGGGATCGCGCTGGGCTATGAGGATCTTCTCGACCATGACGAGATCCGCCACGACCCGGTGCTGGCCGCGGTCCTGGGCAAGCTCACGGCCCGCCGCTCGGCTTGCGCGCCGCTAGCCGGCAAGTCGACGCTGAACCGGCTCGAGCTCGGCCGCGCGACGCTCACCCGCTATCACAAGATCACGCACGACGGGGCGGCGATCGAGCGGCTCTTCGTCGAGCTGTTTCTGGACGCCTCTGCCGCCGCGCCCGCCGAGATCGTGCTGGATCTCGATGCCACCGATGACCCGCTGCACGGGCACCAGGAGGGCCGCTTCTTCCACGGCTATTACGACAGCTACTGCTACCTGCCGCTGTACATCTTCTGCGGCGACCATCTGCTCTGCGCCAAGCTGCGGCCCGCCAACATCGATGCCAGCGCCGGGGCGGTCGAAGAGGTGGCGCGCCTCGTCGCCCAGATCCGCGCCCGCTGGCCGCAGGTGCGCATCGTGCTGCGCGCCAACTCCGGCTTTGCGCGCGAGGCGCTCAGGCACTGGTGCGAGGCCAACCAAGTGGACTTCGTCTTCGGCCTGGCCAAGAACGCGCGGCTCTTGGCTGCGATCGCGGCCGAGCTCGCTTGGGCCCAGGCCGCCGCCGCCGCGACCGGGGAACCGGCGCGCCGCTTCACGGAGTTCCGCTATCGGACGCGCGACAGCTGGAGCTGCGAGCGGCGGGTGGTCGGCAAGGCCGAGCATCTGCCCCAAGGCGCCAATCCGCGCTTTGTGGTGACCTCGCTGTCCGCCGCGACCTGGGCGGCGCCAGCGCTCTACGAGCAGCTCTACTGTGCCCGCGGCGAGATGGAGAACCGGATCAAGGAGGGCCAGCTCGACCTGGTTGCCGACCGCACCTCGGCCACGAGCCTGAAAGCCAATCAGCTGCGATTATGGTTCGCCTCGATGGCCTATGTGCTGATCGAGGCGCTGCGCCGGATCGGCCTGGCCCAGACCCGCCTGGCGCAGGCCACCTGCGGCACCATCCGCCTGAAGCTGTTGAAGATCGGCGCCCTGGTGCGCCTCAGCGTGCGGCGGGTCAAGATCGCCATGGCGTCGGGCTGTCCCTACGCCCGCGAATGGGCGCTGGCGCACGCCCGATTGTGCCGAACCATCGCCGCGTGAGCGCTGCGGCTGCCCGACCTCCCTCCACCCCATCAACAAAGCCACATTGCCGAGCCGGGAGCGTCGATCACAGGGCGCAATCCGACCCGCTTGCTCCGCCACACCTCATCACCCATCACCCTAACTCAGCTCTCCGCAATTGCACCCCGGTGAGAAATCCGGGTTAGCGCATCGTGCGGAAAAGTGGACCCGGTTTTCCGCACCGAACGATGCGCTGCTTCAGACAAAGAGCATCGTGCGGAAAAGTGGCCCCGGTTTTCCGCGCCGACCGATGCTATAGTGCGAGCGTCCGCAATGGAGAGGCGTCGCGCAGGTTCTCTTGTGCCACGAGGCGGACCTTCGACATGAGTCCGCTTCAGACGGAGTTCGGTCGTTCCGTGACGGCTACGCCGGTCATGCTTTGACCCTGGGCCAGGGGCGCGCCTATTCGACAGCCCGCAGCGAGCGTCCCTGGAGGCGCAGCAGGTCGCCCTGCGCGCCTGATTCGCCTTCGTCGAATTCGAGCGATTCGATGCGCTCCCCGCGCTTGGCGATCTTCTCCGTCGAGACGCGGATCTGCGCCACGTCCTCCTGCGCCTGGCGGAAATGGGTGTCGAGCTTCGACACGCGTTCGCCCAGCCGCGCGATGTCCTCCAGGAGCCGCTGGACCTCGACCTGGATCACCCGCGCCTCCTCCCGGATGCGGGCGTCGCGCACGAGGGCCTGCATCACCTGGATGGCGAGCGAGAGAAGCGAGGGCGAGACGATGACGACGCGGGCGCGGTGGGCCTTCTGCACCAGGTCGTCGAAATGCTCGGCGAGATCGGCATAGACCGACTCGGCCGGGACGAACATCAGCGCCATGTCCTGCGTCTCGCCGGCGATGAGGTATTTCTCCGCGATGTCCTTCACGTGGACGGAGATGTCGGCCCTGACCCGCTGCGCCGCGCGTAGGCGGGCGTCGTCGCCCTTCGCCTCCCGGAACAGCGTGAAGGCTTCGAGCGGGAACTTGGCGTCGACGACGAGGCCGCGCGGGTCCCCCGGAAGGCGCACGAGGCAATCGGGCCGCCGGCCGTTCGAGAGCGTCGCCTGGAACTCGTACGATTGGGCCGGCAGCCCGTCGCGGACGATCGCCTCCATCCGGCCCTGCCCGTAGGCGCCGCGGGTCTGCTTGTTGGCGAGGATGTCGCGCAGGCCGACGATCTCGCCGGTGAGGTCGGCGAGGTTCTTCTGGGCCGCGTCGATGACGGCCAGGCGCTCGTTGAGCTTCGAAAGGTTCTCCGCCTGGTGGCGGGACGTGGCTTCCAGGCCCTGGCCGACCCGGTGCTGCACGCCGTCGATGCGCTCCGCGATGAGCCGCACGAAATCGCTCTGCCGCGAGCCGAACACTTCGGCGATGGTCTGCATGCGCCCGGTCATCTCCGCCTGGACGCGCGTGAGCTCCGCGACCTTGTCGTCCATCTCCCGCGCCCGCTCCGCGGCGGCGGCCGCTTCGATCGCCCGCTCCCGGCGGGACTTCAGGAGGAGCACGGTCACCGCGACGAGAAGGAGAAGCGCCAGAATCGGCGAAGGCGAGCGCGATCTCGCCCCAGGTGACCGGGCGCGTGCCGAGGATGAGCGCGACGTCCTTCATGGAATCGGTCCCCGGCGAGCCTCGAAAAGGCGATAAGCTTGACTATTAAGAACAGAGGATGAACGATTTGACCACTCTCGGCCGAGCGCTTATCTCGCGCGCCATGGCCATCCGTCCTCTCCTCATTCTGCCCGATCCCAAGCTCCGCCTCGTCTCCGAGCCCGTCCGGGCGGTCACGGACGAGATCCGCGCGCTCGCCCGCGACATGCTCGACACCATGTACGACGCGCCGGGCGTCGGCCTCGCGGCGATCCAGATCGGCGAGGCGAAGCGGGTCATCACCATGGACGTGTCGAAGGACGAGAACGAGCGCCGTCCCATGGTGCTGATCAACCCGGAGATCCTCTGGCGATCCGAGGAAAAGCGCACCTACGAGGAGGGCTGCCTCTCGATCCCGGAATATTACGAGGAGGTGGAACGTCCCGACCGGGTGCGCTTCCGCTACACCAACCTCGACGGGCGAAACCGTCGAGCAGGACGCGGAGGGCCTGATGGCGACCTGCGTGCAGCACGAGATCGACCATCTCAACGGCGTACTGTTCATCGACTACCTGTCGAAGCTGAAGCGCGACCGGGTGGTGACGAAGTTCCGGAAGGCGGCGAAGCGCGAGGCCGCGGGCGTATGAGCCTGCGCGTCGTCTTCATGGGCACGCCGGATTTCGCCGTGCCCACCCTGTCCGAGATCGTCGGCCAGGGCCATGAGGTCGCCGCCGTCTACACGCGCGCACCCGCCGCCGCCGGCCGCGGCATGGAGCTGAAGCCCTCGCCGGTGCACCGCATGGCGCAGCGGTTCGGCCTGCCCGTGCTGACGCCGAGAGCCTGCGGGGCGAGGAGGCCGCCGAGCTCTTCCGGTCGCACGATGCCGACGTCGCCGTCGTCGTCGCCTACGGCATGATCCTGCCGGGCAGCATCCTCGGCGAGCCGCCGCTCGGCTGCCTCAACCTCCATGCTTCGCTTCTCCCGCGCTGGCGCGGCGCCGCCCCGATCCAGCGCGCCGTCATGGCGGGCGACACCGAGACGGGCGTCGCCGTGATGCGCATGGAGGAGGGGCTCGATACGGGCCCCGTCGCCATGGTCGAGCGCGTGCCGATCGGGCCCGACATGACCGCCGGCGAACTCCACGACCGGCTCATGGGGCTGGGCGCCGACCTCATGGTGCGGGCGCTGGCGGCGCTTTCGCGCGGCGCGTTGCATTTCACGCCGCAGCCGGAGGAGGGCGTCACCTACGCCCGCAAGCTCACGAACGCGGAGGCGCGGATCGACTGGAGCGCAACCTGCCAGGGCCGTGCACGACCGGATCCGCGGGCTGTCGCCGTTCCCGGGCGCCTTCTTCGCCGCGGATTTCGGCAAGGGCCCGGAGCGCGTGAAGGTCCTGCGTTCCGTCCTCGCCGAGGGCGCCGGCGGGCCCGGCACGCTCCTCGACGCTTCGGGCACGGTCGCCTGCGGCGAGGGCGCCGTGCGCCTCCTCCAGGTCCAGCCCGCCGGCAAGCAGGCGATGGCAGCCGACGAGTTCCTGCGCGGGCGGCGGCTTCCCGCCGGGGCGCGGCTGACATGACCGGCCCCGTCGCCATCCGCCCGGAAAGACCCGGCGACCGGGACGCGATCTTCGCGGTCCACCGCGCCGCCTTCGGACAGGAGGCCGAAGCCGCCCTGGTCGACCGGTTGCGGGCGGACGGCGATCTCGTCCTCTCCCTCGTCGCGGCGGACGGGGAGGACTCTCGTCGGCCATGTCGCGTTCTCGCGGCTCGCGGTGCACCCGCCGGGCGCGCGGCGGCGCTCGCGCCGGTCGCGGTCGTGCCGGCGCGGCGGCGGCAGGGCATCGCGGCCGCCCTCATCCGCGAGGGCCTGGCGCGCCTGACGGAGGACGGGCAGGACCTCGTCCTCGTGCTCGGAGAGCCCGCCTATTACGGCCGTTTCGGCTTCACCGCCGAGGCGGCGCGCCGCTCGAGGACACCCTTATGACGGCCCCTATCAGCAGGCGCTCGCGCTCACCGAGCGCGGCCGCCGCATGGCGGGCGACAGTCCGCTATGCCGGCGGCCTTCGCGGAGCTCGGCTGATGCCGCGCTACAAGCTCGTCGTCGAATACGACGGCACGCCCTTCGCCGGGTGGCAGCGGCAGATCAACGGGCGGTCGGTGCAGCAAGTGGTGGAGGAGGCGATCGAGCGTTTCGCGGGTCACCCCGTGCGGGTCCATTGCGCCGGGCGGACGGATGCCGGCGTCCATGCCACGCACCAGGTCGTCCATGTGGATCTCGAAAGGGAGCGCCGCAGCGACACGGTGCGCGACGCGGCGAACGCTCACCTGAAGCCCCATCCCGTCGTGGTCGTCTCTGCCGAGCAGGTGCCGGACGCCTTTCACGCGCGCCTGTCGGCGGTCGAAGCGGTCCTATCTCTATCGAATCCTCAACCGCCGCTCGCCGCCGGGACTCGAGACGAACCGGGTCTGGCACGTGCCCTGGCCGCTCGATGCGGCCGTGATGCACGAGGCCGCGCAGGTTCTCGTCGGCCGCCACGATTTCACGACGTTCCGCGCCGCCGAATGCCAGGCGAGCGGCCCGGTGCGCACCCTCGACCGGCTCGACGTGGAGCGGGTGGGCGACGAGATCCGCATCCATGCCGCCGCGCGGTCCTTCCTGCATCATCAGGTGCGCTCGATGACGGGGACGCTCGCGAAAGCGGGCTCGGGCCGCTGGAGCGTGCAGGACGTCGAGGAGGCGCTCGAGGCCCGCGACCGGACGCGATGCGGGCCGATGGCGCCGCCGAGCGGGCTCTATCTCGTCGGCGTGAGCTATCGGTCGGCGGACGAAGCGAAGTAGCCGTCCAGCACCCTGCGGTAGATGGCCGTCAGCCGGTCGAGATCGGCGAGCGCCACCCGTTCGTCCACCTGGTGCATGGTCTGGCCCACCAGGCCGAACTCCACCACCGGGCACGCATTCTTGATGAAGCGGGCGTCCGACGTGCCACCGGTCGTCGAAAGCTTCGGGCGACGGCCGGTCTCCGCCTCGATGGCGTCCATCATGAATTCGACGAAGCGGTCGGGCGGGGTGAGAAAGGCGACCGCGTTCGTGGGCTCGATCCGAAGCGTGTAGCGCACGGCGTTGCCGGCAGCCTCGCGAAGGCGACGCCGGAGCTCGCCCTCCAGCCGCTCCGGCGACCAGGCGTCGTTGAAACGGATGTTGAACGTGGCCTGCGCCTCCGCCGGGATGACGTTGACGGCCGGATTGCCGACGTCGACCGTCGTCACCTCGAGGTTCGACGCGTCGAAATGCGCCGTGCCTTCGTCGAGCGGCACGGCGAGGAGCGCATCGAGAAGGCGCAGCATCCCGCGGATCGGGTTGTCGGCGAGATGCGGATAGGCCACGTGGCCCTGCTTGCCGTGGACGGTCAGCCGGCCGGTGAGCGAGCCGCGCCGGCCGATCTTGATCATGTCGCCGAGCTGGTCCGGGTTCGTCGGTTCGCCCAGGATGCAATGGTCGAAGCGCTCGCCGCGCGCCTTCGCCCAATCGAGCAGCTTCACGGTGCCGTTCACGGCCGGTCCTTCCTCGTCGCCGGTGATGAGGAAGCCGATGGATCCCGCGAAGTCCGGATTGTCCCGCAGATAGGCCAGCGCCGCCGCCATCATGCAGGCGATCCCGCCCTTCATGTCCACGGCGCCACGCCCGTGCAGCTCGCCCCCTTCGATGGTTCCGCCGAAGGGGTCGTGCCGCCAAAGCGCCGCGTCTCCGGGCGGCACCACGTCCGTGTGGCCGGCGAAGAGCAGATAGGGGTGCCCGGTGCCCCAGCGCGCGTAGAGGTTTTCCACGTCCGGCGTGCCGGGTTCGGAGAAGATCGGCCGATGCACCTCGAACCCGGCATCGCCCAGGACCTGCGCGACGAAGCGCAAGGCTCCGCCCTCTTCCGGCGTCACCGAGGGGCAGCGCAGGAGCGCCCGTGCGAGGGAGAGCGGGGAGAGATCAGTCACGCAGCAGCTCGTTGATGCTCGTCTTCGCCCGCGTCTGCGCGTCGACGCGCTTGACGATGACGGCGCAGGAGAGCGACGGACCGGGCGAACCGTCCGGCAGCGGCTTGCCCGGCAGCGAGCCCGGCACGACCACCGAATAGGGCGGCACGCGGCCGCGGAACACCTCGCCGGTCTCGCGGTCGATGATTTTCGTCGAGGCCGAGATGAAGACGCCCATCGCGAGCACCGAGCCCTCTCCGACCACGACGCCTTCGACCACCTCGGACCGCGCGCCGATGAAGCAATGGTCTTCGATGATGGTCGGGTTCGCCTGGAGGGGTTCGAGCACGCCGCCGATTCCGACGCCGCCCGACAGATGCACGTTCTTGCCGATCTGCGCGCAGGAGCCGACGGTCGCCCAGGTGTCCACCATGGTGCCCTCGTCCACATAGGCCCCGAGATTCACGAAGGAGGGCATCAGAATCACGTTCGGCGCGATGTAGGCGCCCCGCCGGACGACGCAGTTCGGCACGGCCCGGAAGCCCGCGGCACGGAAACGGTTCTCGCCCCAGCCCTCGAATTTCGAGGGCACCTTGTCCCACCAGACGGCCGCGCCCGGCCCGCCGCCGATGATCCTCACGTCGTTGAGCCGCAAGGAGAGGAGCACGGCCTTCTTCAGCCACTGATGGACCCGCCATTCCCCGTCGGCCTTCTCGGCGACGCGGGCTTGGCCGTCGTCCAGCATCCGCAAGGCCGTCTCGACCGCCTCGCGGACGGCGCCTCCGGTCAAGGGACTCACATTCGCCCGGTCCTCCCAGGCGGCGTCGATGGTCTGGCTCAGTTCGGCGTGGGACATGGCTAAGGATCGGGACTGATTTGGCGGTGAAGTGTCGGGGACGGGGCGCTGCTTAGCAACCCTGGCCGGGGCTGTCACCCATCCCCGTCCGACCCTGCCTCCGGGGAACGAGTCCGTCTCCTCCGGGTTGCCTGGAAGCGCAAGCGCAAGCGCGAACGGGAGATCAGCCATGTCCGAAAAGAACCTGGAAGCCCTCTTCCTGCACAATCTCAAGGACATCTATTTCGCCGAACAGCAGATCGCCAAGGCCATGCCGGCCATGATCGAGGCCGCGGAATCGGACGAATTGCGCTCCGCCCTCGAGACCCACACCCGTGAAACGCTGGGGCAGATCCGGCGTCTCGAACGGGTGTTCGAGATCCTGGGCCGGAAGCCCGAGGCCGTCTCCTGCGAGGGCATTCTCGGCATCATCAAGGAAGGGCAGGCGATGCTGCAGGAATTCGCGGATGGCGAGGCTTTCGAAGCCGGCCTCATCGCCGCGGCCCAGTCGATCGAACATTACGAGATCGCCCGCTACGGAACGCTCAAGGCCTGGGCCGAGCAGCTTGGCTTGGAGGAGGCCGCCGAACTCCTGGAAGAATCCCTCGAGGAGGAGACGGATACGGACGAGATCCTCACGGAGATCGCCGAGGAGGCGGTGAACGAGGAGGCGGTGTAGCGCCTTCCTGCCGGAACTGCGCCCATGCCGGGGCGTTCTGCCCATAGCCGCGCGCTGCGCCGAGGATGCCGGCGCCTGCCGTCCAGCGGCTGAAATCCGCCCCGATGCCAACCAAGTGAGGAATTTGCCTATGGGCCTCCTATCGAAAGACATCAAGACGCTCGACGATCTCTTCGTCCATACCCTCCAGGACATCTATTATGCCGAGCAGCAGATCGCGAAGGCGCTGCCGAAGATGATCTCCAAGGCATCGGACCCGCAGCTGAAGCAGGCCTTCCAGACGCATCTCGGCGAGACCGAGCAGCAGATCAAGATGGTCGAGCAGGTCTTCCGCATGCACGGCCACGATCCGAAGGGCGTGACCTGCCCGGCGATCGACGGGATCATCTCGGAGGCCGAGGACATCGCGGGCGACGTTGACGATCCCAAGGTCCTCGATGCGGCACTGCTCGCCGCCGCACAGGCCGTGGAGCATTACGAGATCACCCGCTACGGCACGCTCGTCGCCTGGGCGAAGCAGCTCGGCCGCCAGGATTGCGCGACCGTCCTCCACCAGATCCTCGAGCAGGAGAAGGCCACCGACGAGAAGCTGAACCGCATCGCCGAGAGCAAGGTGAACGTACAGGCGGCCTGAGCGAACTCGGGCGGTTGCGACAGCGGCGGCCGAAAGGCCGCCGTTTTTTGTTTGGGATCGGGTTGAGGTTCGGGAGCTTCCCGCGGCCTGGGATCCCCGGGTCAAGCCCGAGGATGACGCCGGAAAGTCTCTCGGATCGTGCTCCGCGCGCCCGAGGATGTCGCCCTACCGCCTTGCTACGGCAGCACCCGCGCCTTCAAAAAATCCGCCAGGTCGTTCGTGATGTGGTCGATGTGGGGAGCCTCGACCGCCGTCTGCTCGAACTCCTCCCGGAACGGATCGACCGTCTTGGGGATGATGAGGGTGGTCGTCATGCCGAGATCGTGCGGTACGATCAGGTTCTTGGCGATATCCTCGAACATGGCGGAACACGAGGGCTCGACTCCGTGCTTGTCGAGAAAGCGCTCGTAGGCCCGCCGCTCCGGTTTCGGCACGAAGTCGGAGGCCGCGATGTCGAACACGTCCTCGAAATGGTCGAGGATGCCGATCTTGCGCGCGACGTTTTCCGCATGTTTGCGCGAGCCGTTCGTCAGGATGAGCTTGCGGCCAGGCAACCGTTCGATGGCATGACCGAGCGACGCGTTGAGCTCGATGTCGGAATGGTCGATGTCGTGGGCGAAGTCGAGGAAGTCGTAGGGATCGATGCCGTATTCGTCGATCAGCGCCCGCAGCGTCGTGCCGTACTTGTGATAGAAGAACTTTTGCAGCCCGCGGGCCGAAAGCCCGTCGATTCCGAAAAGGTCGGCGATGTAGAGCGTGATCCGATCGTCGATCTGCGGCCAGACCTTCGAATCGTGCGGGTAGAGAGTGTTGTCGAGGTCGAAGATCCAGGTGTCCACATGGCCGAAGCTCCGCGACGTCGGGGCGGAGAGGTGGGGCTGGATCGACGGAACGGCGGTCATGACCTGCAAAGACGACGATGGGGCCGGCCGGCCCCATAATGGAAGAATAAGATGAACCGTCCGTTGCGGAAAGGGGTTCCTCGTCCTGCCCTTCCCGCCGTTCAGCCGCGCCGGATCAGCGTGCCGGCGCCGTGATCGGTGAACAGCTCCAGCAGCACCGCGTGGGGAACCTTTCCGTCGAGAATGACCACCGCCTCGACCCCTCGCTCCAGCGCGTAGATGCAGGTTTCGATCTTCGGGATCATGCCGCCCGTGATGGTGCCGTCGGCGATGAACTTGCGGCAATCCTCGATGGTCATCTCGGGGATCAGGTTCTTGTTCTTGTCGAGAACGCCGGGAACGTCCGTGAGGAGAAGCAGCCGCTTCGCGGTCAGCGCGCCCGCGATGGCGCCCGCGAAGGTATCGGCGTTCACGTTGTAGGTCAGCCCCTCGGTGCCGATCGCGACGGGAGCGAGAACCGGGATGAGCTCGGCCTTCAGCACCGCGTCGAGCACCGAGCGGTTCACCGAATCCGGTTCGCCGACGAAGCCGAGGTCGATGATCTTCTCGATGTTGGAATCCGGATCCACCACGGTGCGCGTCACCTTGCGCGCGGTGACCATGTTGCCGTCCTTGCCGCACAATCCGATGGCCTTGCCGCCCTCGGCGCCGATCCAGCCGACGATCTGCTTGTTGATGGAGCCGGCGAGGACCATCTCGACGATCTCGACGGTGGCCGCGTCGGTGACCCTCAGCCCGTCCTGGAACTCGCTCTGGATGCCGAGCTTCGTCAGCATCTTGCCGATCTGAGGCCCGCCGCCGTGGACCACGATCGGCTTGATGCCCGATTGCTCGAGGAGCACGATGTCCTCGGCGAAATCCTCGGCCGCTGCCCGATCCCCCATGGCATGGCCGCCGTACTTGATGACCACGACCTCCTCGTCATAGCGCTGCATGTGCGGCAGGGCCTGCACGAGGACTTCGGCGCGCACATGCACGTTCGGAAGGGGGTCGGTCATGGGAGGCCCTTGGTGTCGCTCTTGGAAGGGGCGTGGACGCCCGCGCTTCTAGAGCATCGGACCCAAAAGTGGAAACCACTTTTGGGATCCATCCGATGCTCCCCTTCTTGCAAGCAGCGCATCGCTCAGTGCGGAAAACCGGGTCCACTTGTCCGCACGGTGCGCGGCATCGGACCCAAAAGTGGAAACCACTTTTGGGATCCATCCGATGCTCTTTGTCCTAAAGCGGCGCATCGTTTAACGCGGACAACCGGGTCCACTTGTCCGCACGGTGCGCTAGGCGTGCACTCCGCTCCATCCGACCATGGCCGGCCGGATCACGACCGCGGCCCGACGAGCGCCGCGATCCCGATCAGGGCCCAGCCGAGCATCAGGAGGAGGCCCCCGGCCGGGGCCGCGAACGGGAAGAGGGCGCTTCCGGCCAGGGCCCGCCGGATCAGGTCGCCGCAGAACAGCGCCAGGCCGGCCGTGAGGACGAGCGCGGCCGCCGTGCCGAGGCGCGGTGCGACCGTGCCGCCACCGAGCGCCGCGAGGGCGAGGAGCACGGCCGCGTGGACCAAGAGGAAACGGGCCGCCGTGTCGAGGAGAGGCCCGCCGGGCCCATGGGCCGCCCGGGCCGCGAGGGCGACGCCCGCCAGACCGGCCATGCTCGCCAGCGCCACGATGACCCGATCCATCCAAACCTCCGTTCTCCGTCCGGCAACTTACCCGAACCTCTGCTGCGCTGTCGCGTTAGCCCCGGTGCATCCATCCGATGCCGCACGGGCTTGCCTCCGCCCGTTCCGGGAGGTCAGAGGAGAAGCAACATGCGTAGAATCGCCCTCATCGCACTGGCGTGTCTCGGCGCCGCCGCCTGCACCCCCACCACGACCGGCACGGTCGCGGGAGCCACGACCGGTGCCGTCGTCGGCGGCCCGGTCGGTGCCGTCGTGGGTGCCGGCGTGGGCGCCGCGGCGGGAGCTACGGCCGGAGCGGCCACCGGCGCCCGGATCGCCGGGCCGGCGCCCGGCCGCTGCTACGTGACGGATGCCGCCGGCCGTATCACGGTCGACCGCGCGGGACGTCCGATTACCGCTCGCTGCTAGATCCCTGGTCACTCCGGGGCCCGCTCTGCCGGAGCGGGCCCCGTCACGGGGCGCGTCGCTCGGCAAGGAGCCGGGCGATGCCCGCCCGCAATTCGGGAATGCCGAGGCCCGTTCGGCTCGACGTCGGCCGGATCTCCGGGAACGCGGCGGCGCGCCGGGCGATCATGCCCGGCCGTCTCGGCCATCCGCTTCTCGATCTCGCCCTTCCTCAGTTCGTCGGCCTTCGTGAGCACGATCTGGTAGGACACGGCGGCCTTGTCGAGCGTCTCCAGGACGCCCTCGTCGACGGATTTGATGCCGTGGCGCGCATCGATCAGGACGTAGACGCGGGCGAGGCTCTGCCGTCCGCGCAGGTAATCGTGGATCAACTGCGTCCAGGCCCGGACCTTTTCCTTCTGCACCGCCGCGTAACCGTAGCCGGGCATGTCGACCAGGTGGAAGCGCGACCCGATATCGAAGAAATTGAGTTCCTGCGTGCGGCCCGGTGTGTGCGAGGTCCGCGCCAGCGCGTTGCGCCCGGTGAGCGCGTTGATGAGGCTCGACTTGCCGACGTTCGACCGGCCCGCAAAGGCGATCTCGACCTTCGACATGGGCGGAAGGTTCCCGAGCGCGTTCGCCGCCCAGATGAATTCCGCCTCGCCGGCGAAGAGCTTGCGGCCGGCCTCGAGAAAAGGGTCGGAATCGGGATCTGACATGCGGCGGTTATCGGCGGTCACGACGCGCTCTTCAAGGCCGCGAGACCGGAGCCGCGGATCGCATCGAGGTTGCGCGAGATCTCGCCGACGTCCCATTTTGGGCCGGCGCACGAACGTATCGAGGAAACCGAGGCGGGAATGGCCGGGAACGGGATGAGAGTCGAGGGAATCGGGGCCGTTCATGGCGGTTCCCGATCGGTTCGCGGCGGGCATCTTGCCAAAATGTGCTGCCGGGTGTCTTGCCGAGTGTCTTGCCAGGTTGTCTTGCCAGGTTGTCTTGCCGGGTCAGGAAAGCGGGGTCGACGCGCATCGGGCCTCCCCGACGGTGCGCCCCTGGTGCTATCCTTGCGGAGGTACAGCGTGAACGGCCGTTTCGATGGCACGAAGGTCGGATAAGGGTAGGTCGCAGGCGGCGAATCCGCGGGAGATCGAGCTGAAGCTCGAAGCGCCCCCCGAGGAGATCGCCCGCATCGCCGCGCTGCCGTTTCTGGCCGAGGCCGCACCCGCCTCCGACCAGACGGGCCGCCTTTCCGCAACCTATTTCGACACGCCGAAGCACGAGTTCCGCAAGGCCGGCCTGTCGGTCCGGCTGCGTCGCAAGGGCGACGAGACCGTCCAGACCATCAAGGCCGAGCAGGGGGCGCGCGAAATCGTGCTCGACCGCAACGAATGGGAGGTCCCGGTCAGGGGGGACGGCCTCGACCTCAAGGCGGCTGCAAAGACAGCCCTGAAGCCGTTCCTCGCCGACGGCTGCGACGAAATCCGCCCGGCTTTCACGGTGGAATCGGATCGGCTCGCCTACGAGGTGCGCCGGGACGGCGTCGTCGTCGAGGTCGTTCTCGACGACGTGCGGGTCAGCGCCGGGGAGAAGAGCCGGCGCTTCGGTGAAGTCGAGATCGAGTTGAAGGACGGGGAACCGCGGCGTCTGTTCGACATCGCGCTCGACCTGGTCGAAGCCGCGCCGCTCCGGCTGTCGCTCGAGACGAAGGCGGAGCGCGGCTACGAACTCGTGGAGGAGGAGCCGCCCAGGGCCGTGAAGGCGCAGCGCATCAAACTCGACCCCCGGATGACCAGCGGCGAGGCCTTCCGGACGATCGCCCGGTCCTGCCTGGTGCAGATCGTCCGGAACGAGGCGCTCATCCGCAGGACGCGCGAGCCGCTGGCCCTTCATCAGATGCGGGTCGGCCTGCGCCGGCTCAGGGCGGCGGCCTCGCTCTTCAGGGATCTCCTTTCGGATGAGGAGAGCGCCGCGATCCGCGCCGAACTCCGCTGGATGAACCATGCCCTCGGCCCGGTCCGCGATCTCGACGTGCTCGTGAGGCGCATGCGCGAAACTCCGGAATCCGGACGGGCCCGCGGCCACGGCAAGGTGCTGGCGGCAGCCGAGCGCCGGCGGAAGGAAGCCTACGAGCATGTCCTCGGCCTCCTGGAGGAGGTGCGCTTCAGGCGCGGGATGCTCTGCGCTGCGGCCTGGATCGAGAGCGGGTCATGGCTGCGTGCCGATCCAGCGGAGCAGCGCAAGGCCCGGGACCAGCCCATCGTCGAGAGGGCGGCGGCGGAACTCGGGCGAAGGCGCAAGAAGGTCCTGAAGCGGGCGAGACACCTCGCCGAACTCGATCCGGAGGCGCGCCACCGCGTCCGCATCGAGATCAAGAAGCTCCGCTACGGCGTGGAGTTCTTCGGATCGCTCTTTTCGGGTGGCAAGGTCGCAGGGCGCCGCCGGCAAACTCTCGACGCGCTCGAGTCTCTCCAGGAAGTCCTCGGCGAACTGAACGACATCGCGATGGGAGGCCACATCTTCGCGCCGCCCCCGGGCGAGGGAGAGGAGCCTCGGGACCTCGAGGCCGGAGACCTGCTCGCACGGGCGCAGTCGCTCGTCGGCGGCCTCGGCGAAACCAAACCGTTCTGGAAATAGGCCTTGGGCCGGGGCTCATCCGCCCCGGCCGTCGCCGGCCGAGCCGTCCGGCGCGCCGGTCCCCGGCGCAGGCCGGCCTCGTGTGCAGGTCAGCCTCGTGTGCAAGTCAGCCTCGTGTGCAAGTCAGCCTCGTGTGCAAGTCAGCTCTTGGCGACCGCCTTCTTGGCGAAGGTGCCGCGCAGGTTGTCCCACAGCTCCACCTTCACGCCGTGCTTCTTCATGATGAAGTATTGCTGCGTGACGGAGAGCAGGTTGTTCCAGGCCCAGTAGATGACGAGGCCCGCCGGGAAGGACGCCAGCATGAAGGTGAAGATGAAGGGCATCCAGCCGAAGACCTGCTTCTGCACGGGGTCGGTCGGCTCCGGGTTCATCTTCATCTGCAGCCACATGGTCACTCCCATGACGAGCGGCCATACGCCGAGCATGAGGAAGGGGCCGAGCATCGGCACCGCGCCGGGATTGAACGGAAGGAGGCCGAACAGGTTGAAGATCGAGGTCGGATCCGGCGCGGCGAGATCGTGGATCCAGCCGAAGAACGGCGCGTGCCGCATCTCGATCGTGACGAAGAGCACCTTGTAGAGCGCGAAGAAGACCGGGATCTGGATCAGGACAGGCCAGCAGCCGGCGACCGGATTGATCTTCTCCTTCTTGTAGAGCTCCATCAGCGCCTGCTGCTGGCGCACCTTGTCGTCGGCATAGCGGTCGCGGATCGCCGTCATCTCCGGCTGCACCGCCTTCATCTTCGCCATCGAGGCGTAGGACTTGCTGGCGAGCGGGAAGAACAGGATCTTCAGGAGCACGGTGACGATGAGGATCGACACGCCGAAATTGCCGAAGAGCCGGTAGAAGAAATCGAGCACCTTGAAGAGCGGCTTGGTGATGAAATAGAACCAGCCCCAGTCGATCAGGAGATCGAAGTTCTTGATCCCGAGAGACGCCTGGTAGCCGTCCACCACCGCCACTTCCTTGGCTCCCGCGAAAAGGCGGGTCGTCACGTCGGTCGCGGCGCCGGGCTGAAGCGCGCGCGCCTCGCCCAGCATGTTCGCCTGGTAGACGCGGGCCGCCGCTTCCTGCCGGGAGGTGAACGAGCCCTGAAAGACCTGGCCCTGATCCGGGACGACGGCGGCCGCCCAGTACTTGTCGGTGATGCCGACGAAGCCGCCCGCCACCTTGTCCCAGACCCTGCCGACGGTGCTCTGACCCGGAACGGGCGGTTCCTTGTCGAGCGCGTCGTAGGTGTATTCCTGCAGGCCCTGCTCGCCCAGGACGCCGATCATGCCCTCGTGCAGCACGTAGTAGCCGAGCGTCGAGGGCCTGCCGTGCCGCGAGACGAGGCCGTAAGGGTAGAGCGTCACCGGGTTCGCGCCCCGGTTCTCCACCGCGTCCTTCACGGTGAACATGGATTTCTCGTCGACGGTGATGGTGCGGCGGAAGACGAGACCCTGGCCGTTGTCCCAGGTGAGGTTCACCGGGGCGGCCGGCGTGAGCGTCTGGGCGTCGGCCGTCCAGACCGTGTCGGGCGTCGGCAGCGTGCCCGCGGGCGGGCCGACCCAGCCGAACTCCGCATAATAGGGGTTCTGGCTGCCGGACGGCGAGAAGAGCACGATGTTCGGGCTCTTCGGATCGACGGTCTCCCGGAAATTCTTGAGCGACACGTCGTCGATGCGGCCGCCTCGCAGGTTGATCGAACCCCTGATCGAAGGGGTGTCGATGGCAAGGCGCGGCGAACGGGCGAGCGCGGCGGAGCGCGGCTCCACCGTTCCGGCGGCGGCCGACGCCGGCGCGGTGCCCGGCACGGGCGCCGAGGGTCCTCCCGCCTGGCCCGGCGTCGCCGACGGGCCAGGCGACGGGGGCGTCGCCTGCTGCGTCGCCGTCTGCCTCTGGCTGAGCTGGCGCTGTTTCTCGGCCTCGGGCAGGGCAAAGAAATACTGCCAGCCGAGCAGCACGGCCACCGACAGCACGATGGCCAGGAGCATGTTTCTGTTGTCATCACGCATGGGAAATTCCGCGACGCTCGCCGTCGGTGGGAGGTGGGGGTTCGGCTGAAAGTTGTGTAGGCCTTGCGCCCTTCGGTCTCGTGACCGCGTCGAGGGCGCGGCGAAGATCGTCGATCAGGGCGCCGTAGTCAGCCGCAAGGATGTCGCGCCGGCCGATCACCACCACGTCGGCGTCCCGGGCCGCCAGCGCGGCGTCGGCCGCCGTCCGGATCGCCGCCCTCAGGCGGCGCTTGATCCGGTTGCGTTCCGTCGCGTGGCCGACTTTCTTCGTCACCGTGAGGCCGTAGCGCAGTCCGAGGCCGTCCTCTTCGCGCAGCCGGCCCTGGACCGTCATCCGCTGCGTATGGAAGCGGCGGCCCGAGGCCGCCGCAACGAAGTCCGGTCGTTTCTTCAGCCGCCCGATCGGGTGCGCGCGCGGGCCGCGCATCGGATGGCCGAAGCGAGGCGTTACGCCGACAGGCGCTTGCGGCCGTGGGCGCGGCGAGCGGCGATGACCTTGCGGCCACCCTTCGTCGCCATGCGCGCACGGAAGCCGTGGCGGCGCTTGCGGACGAGCTTGCTCGGCTGATATGTCCTCTTCACGGCACGTCTCCGGTCGTCTGCCTGGGGCGCGATGGCGGGCGCTGCCGCCTGGCGGCTCGCATCCGGCGGCGTGCGCCCCGAAATCTGTCACGAAAATGAGATCAGCGCCCGAGACGAGCGCTGTCAGTGGCCGGGCTTATGACGGAAGGGCGGGGCAAAGTCAACGCCGCCCTCCTTTTCCGGGTCGTTCCAGAGCATCGGACCCAAAAGCGGATTCCACTCTTGGGATTTGATCCGATGCTCACCTTTTGAGAACCGCGCATCGTTCGGCACGGAAAACCGGGGCCGCTTGTCCGCCCGATGCGGTAGGGGTTCCGTCACGAGGGCGTGACGGCCGGTGGGAAAGAAACCGGCCTGGCGCTACAATGCGCCGGCAGGGGTGCAGGAGGCGACGTGACGACGGAGGAGACGGGGTCCGAGCCGGCCGCGCGGCGCCGCTACTGGCGTTACGTCCCCCTTGTCCTGGCCCTCGCCGGCGCGGCAGCCGTGTTCGCCACCGGGAGCCACCGCTACCTCAAATTCGAAGCCCTGGTCGATCATCACGAGCGCCTTCAGGCCTTCGTGGAACTCCACCGTTCGAAGGCGCTCGTCGTCTACATGACGGTCTATATCGCGGCCGTGACCCTTTCGATCCCCGGGGCCATCTTCCTCACGCTTCTCGGCGGCTTCCTGTTCGGCTGGCTGGTGGGCGGCGCCGCGGCTGCGATCGCCGCGACGATCGGCGCCACGGGCGTGTTCCTGATCGCCCGCACCTCCATCGGCGATGCCCTCCTGCGCCGGGCGGGCCGCAGGGTGCGAGCCCTGGCGGAGGGTTTCCGCGCCGACGCCTTCTCGTATCTGCTGTTCCTGCAATTCTTGCCGATCGTCCCGTTCTGGATCACCAACCTCGCCTCCGCCCTCTTCGGCGTGCCCCTGAAGACATTCGTCCTTGCGACCCAGATCGGCCTCATCCCGGGCACCTTCGCGTTTGCGGTGGCCGGATCGGGCCTCGGCAGCGTGCTCAGGGCCCATCACGAGGCCCGCGTCGCCTGTTTGGCCGCGGGCCACGTCCATTGCGGCGTCCATTTCAGCGTGAAGAGCCTCCTCACTCCCCAGCTCATCGCCGCCTTCGTGGCGCTCGGCGTTTTGGCC
Source organism: uncultured Alphaproteobacteria bacterium (assembly GCA_963723525.1). Lineage (GTDB taxonomy): Bacteria > Pseudomonadota > Alphaproteobacteria > Rhizobiales > Beijerinckiaceae > Microvirga. The sequence continues at coordinate 28,602 of CAVRRI010000033.1, read as the reverse complement.
CTGGTGCCGGTCCTGGTAAAGCGGTTCTACGGGCGTCGCCTCAAGGCCTTCGGCAACGGGCAGGGGCACGCCTAGCGCATCGTGCATCGGATGGATCCCAGAAGTGGAGTCCACTTTTGGGTCCGATGCTCGGGCCGTCGTACGCGAGGAGGGCGAGGTTGGGTGAGGTCCTGAAGCCGGATCTGTGCGTCATCGGGGCAGGATCCGCCGGTCTGTCGGTGGCCGCCATCGCCGCCTCGTTCGGGGTTCCGGTGGTCCTCATCGAGCGCGGGCCGATGGGTGGCGACTGTCTCAATGTGGGCTGCGTCCCATCGAAGGCGCTCATCGCCGCGGCCGCCCGCCGGGAGGCCTTCCGCGGAACGGCGCGCTTCGGCATCGAGGCCGGTGCCGTCGAGCCGATCGTCGATCATGCCGGAATCCGCGCGCACATCCGGGGCGTGATCGCGGCGATCGCCCCGAACGATTCTGCGGAGCGCTTCACGGCGATGGGGGTGCGGGTCGTCAGGGCGGAGGCGCGCTTCACCGGTCCCGCGACGGTGGCGGCCGGCGACCTCGCCGTCGAGGCCCGCCGTTTCGTGATCGCCACGGGCTCCCGGCCCGCGCCGCCGCCGATCCCCGGCCTCGAATCCGTCCCGTATCTCACAAACGAGACCGTCTTCGACCTCGACGAGAGGCCCCGCCGTCTCATCGTCGTGGGCGGGGGGCCGGTCGGCGTCGAGATCGCACAAGCCCACAGGCGCCTCGGCGCCGACGTGACCATCGTCGAGGCTGCGGCCCGCCTCCTCGTCCGCGAGGACCCGGAACTTGCCGCGGTCGTGGAACGCGCGCTCCTCAGGGACGGAGTCGATCTCCGCACCGGGGCGGAGATCGAGCGGATCGAACCGCGCTCCGACGGCGTCGCGGTGACGATCCGTCGGGGGGAGGAGCGCGGGACCATCGAGGGCAGCCACCTCTTCGTCGCGGCCGGGCGCCGCCCCGTGACGGAGGGGCTGGGGCTCGAAGCCGCCGGCGTCGAGGCCGATGCGTCCGGCATCGTCGTCGACAAGGGCCTGCGGACCTCCAACAAGCGCGTCTACGCCATCGGCGATTGTGCCGGCGGGGCCGCGGACGGCTACCGTTTCACCCACGTGTCGAACTACCACGCGGGCCTCGTCATCCGCAGCGCGCTCTTCCGGCTGCCCGTCCGGGTCGACAACGCCCCGATCCCGCGCGTCACCTTTACGGATCCCGAACTGGCATCGGTGGGGCTCACGGAGGAGGAAGCGCGGCGGACCCACGGGAGAATCCGCATCCTGCGCTGGCCCTTCAGCGAGAACGACCGCGCGCAGGCGGAACGAAACGCCGAGGGCCACGTGAAGGCCATCGTCACCGGACGCGGGACGATCCTCGGCTGCGCCATCGCCGGGCCGTGCGCGGGGGACCTCATCGTGCCCTGGGCCCTTGCCATCAAGAACGGCCTCAAGGTGCAGAACCTCGCCGGCCTCGTCTTTCCTTATCCCACCCTCTCCGAAGTGACGAAGCGGGCGGCGGTGGAATTCCTGAGGCCTTCCGCGCAGAATCCATGGGCGCGCCGCCTCATCGGCCTGGTGCGCCGCCTAGGGTAGGATGGCCCGATGAGTGCCGAGCGGCCGCTGTCCCTGTCGCGACGTCTGTCGAGCCGGTTCGGTCTGTCGGCCCGCCTTCTCGTGCTCACGATCCTGTTCGTGATGCTGGCGGAGGTGCTGATCTACGTTCCCTCGGTGGCGAATTTCCGCCGAAACTGGCTGCACGACCGGCTCGCCGCGGCGCAGATCGCGGCCCTCGTTCTCGACGCGGCCCCCGAGGAACGCCTTTCGGAAGACCTCGAGGCGCGGCTGCTCGCCGGCGTGGGCGCCCAGGCGGTCGCCGTGCGCGGCGGCGGGCGCCGCCTTCTGCTCGCCTCCGACGACGTGCCGCCCGAAGTCGAGAAAACCGTGGATCTGCGCAGCGAGACCTGGTTCTCCCTGATCGAGGATGCCCTCGCGGCGCTGTTCCGTCCGGCCGACGGCCCGATCCGGGTGGTCGGCCATGGCGTGGGCGTCGATTTCGTGGAGATCGTCCTCGATCAGCGCCCGCTGCGGACGGCGATGCTCGAGTTCTCGCGCAACATCCTCGTGCTCTCGCTCATCATCTCCGGCATCACGGCGAGCCTCGTCTACTTCGCCCTGCAATGGGTCATCGTGCGGCCGGTCCGGAGGCTGTCGGGCAACATCGCCGCCTTCGCCGGCAATCCCGAGGATGCGTCCCGGGTCATCCGGCCGACCGACCGGGCCGACGAGATCGGCGTCGCCGAGCAGGCCCTGGCCCAGATGGAGGCCGCGCTCGCCGACGAACTGCGCCAAAAGCGCCGCCTCGCCGAACTCGGCCTCGCGGTGAGCAAGATCAACCACGAGCTGCGCAACATGCTGACGACGGCGCAACTCCTCACGGACCGCCTGGAGCGGGTGAGCGACGAGACGGTCCAGCGCGTGGCGCCCCGCCTCGTGGCGACGCTCGGCCGCGCCATCGCCTTCTGCGAGGCGACGCTGGCCTATGGCCGCGCCACCGAGCGCATGCCGCAGCGGCGGCCGATCCATCTCGCGCCCCTGGTGGCGGAATTGTCCGACCTGTCGGGCCTGGCTCCGGTCGCGGGGATCGCCATCGAGGGGCGGGTGCCGCCGGACCTCGTCGTCGAGGCCGATCCCGACCAGCTGTCGCGCATCCTGGTGAACCTCGTCCGCAACGCCGTCCAGGCCCTGAGCCAGGCCGGCGCGACGGACGGCCCGCCCCGCATCGTCGTCGCCGCCGAACGGGAGAAGGGAGCCGTGCGGATCACCGTCGAGGACAACGGCCCCGGCGTGCCGGACCGCGCCCGCTCCCACCTCTTCGCCGCGTTCCAGGGTTCGGGACGCACCGGCGGCACGGGGCTGGGCCTCGCCATCAGCGCAGAACTCGTCCACCTGCACGGCGGCACGATCGCGCTCGAGGACACCAGCTCGGGTGCCCGCTTCGTGATCGTCATTCCGGATAGGGGCGGGGTCGAGGAGGGTTGAGGCAGTCCGGACGAGGAGGGTTGTCGGGGCTTCGGCAGGGAGCGGGAGGATGGGTCCTGACGGGCCTGGACGAGGCTGTGCGGCCCGGGACAGAGGGTTGCCAAGCGCCGCCGAACACTATAAGTCACCCGCCTCCGCCCGGCTTGCCGAGATCAAGCCGAGGCCGATCAGCGCCCGTAGCTCAGCTGGATAGAGCACCAGACTACGAATCTGGGGGTCAGAGGTTCGAATCCTTTCGGGCGCGCCATTCCTTCCAACATCGCCGATGATCCAGAACCGTTGCCCCGTAACGGTTGGAGCGATCATTGCGGATGTGGCTTCGACCTCGGGCGACGATTTCGGAGCTTTGGTCTGGCGCTCCTGTGACCGCTTTTGTGCCACCCGTTCAAGCTCGTCGTGGAGGTCATCGGTGCGGAGATGACTGTACCGGGCGGACATCTGGAGGGTGGTGTGGCCCAGGATACGGCTCAGCCGGTAAAGGTCGCCCCCACCCTGCACCCACCATGACGCGAAGGTGTGCCGCAGATCGTGGAATCGAAAGTCCTGAATGCCCGCTCGGCGGCAGGCCCCGATGAACGCCTTCTTTGGATTGCCGATGTGCTTCCCATCAGGTTTGCAGAACAGGTAGGGCGAACGGGGACGGAGCGTTCCAGAAGCTCGCGGATCGTTCCCAAGGCCAAGGGAAAGAGGAACGCGGCGCGGGTTGCTGGTTTTGGTCTCTTCGAGGTGCAGTTCGCGTCGCCGCAGATCGATGCTGGCGACGGTGAGGCCGAGCAGTTCCTCTTTCCGAAGACCCGTCTCGACCGCCAGGACCAGAATGGGCTTGAGATCGTCCGAAGCCGACTCGTGCAGCCGGGCGAATTCCTCGCGGGTGATGAACCGGGTCCGAGGACGGCTCTCCTTCAGCGTTTTCTTGTTGAAGGATGTGACCGGATTTGTGTCCACCCATCCCCAGCGACTGGCCATAGTGAACACCGAACTCAAAAAAGCCAGATCACGCCGGACGGTCGCGTCCGTGACGCCCAGGCGCTTCCTCGTGCCCACGAACTCGGACAGCGCCCGGCGGTTGATCTCGCCGAGATGGAGGCGACCGAGGATGCGGGCGCAGACCTTCGAGTTGAACCGGTAGCTCTCCAGTGTTCGAGGTTTGAGCGTCGCCTCCTCGAAGAACCGATCCATGGCCTCGGTAAGAAGGTGGCGGGGACGCTCCTCATCCCCACGGGCCTTCTTGGCGTACTCCTCCAGCAATCGGTGCAGGTAGGCTTGAGCATCGGCCTTCTTCGAGGTCTTGGCCGACCGGCGGATATGTTGACCGTTGATCCGGAAGCGCACCCACCAGATATCCCCGCGCCGATAAACACTCGCCATACCGTCTCCGTGAAGATCGCTCCCACGAAGACGCTTGCACAGTTCTCTATACCGTCAAGGGAAAACGCCGCCCGAGGGTCGGACGAGGGTTTACCCAGCACGTAACCCGGCGCGGTCATGCGTCCGCATACGCTCCGGGGGACGCCGTACGCCGAATATCCGGTGGTCGGAAGTTGGTGAGGACGGCGAACTATGGATGTGCCAGTCGGCGCGGCGCGAAGCCCGATGCCGGAGGAAGGAGGGCGGAGCAACTTAATCTCCGGGGGCATAAGATCGAGCATGACTGGGATCATCCCAATATCATGGTCATGGCGGTTACATGCTCATTCGAGCACGAGGCTGACGTGGTGACCTTCAAGCTCGCAGCGACCAGATAACGATCAACGGCCTGGGGATCACCTCCAGGCCGTCCTCATGCCGCCTCGGTCTCCGGACGGTCCGCCTCGACCGTCATGGACCGTTTGATCCGCTGCACGGAAGCCGTTCCCGCACCGGTCTCGCGGGCCGTCTCCCGCACACCCTTGCCGCTCATGAGCATGGCCTTGATCTGCTCGACCCGCTCAGACGGCATAGGCGGGCGGCCCAGGCGCTTCTTGCCGCGCACCCGATTCAGACCGGCCACAACCCGGAGCGGATCATGGCCCGCTCGAACTCGCCGAAGACGCCGAGAAGCTGGAACAGCATGCGCCCGGATGGCGTGCTCGTGTCGAGCGCCTGCTGGTGCAGATAGAGATCGACCCCTCGGGCCTGCACGTCCGCCAGGAAGGCGACGAGGTCTTGGAGCGAGCGCCCCAGGCGGCACACGCTACCATGCGGCGATCAGGTCGAACTCCTTGCCGGGCCACACCTTTGAGAAGAGCGTCGAACCCGGGCGCTGGTCGCGGCCCTTCGCGCCCGAGATGCCCTCATCGGTGAACACGGCCACGACCGTCCAGCCGAGACGGACGGCGACCTCGTTGAAGTTCGCGAATTGGTTCTCGACGGTCTGGGTCTCGTCGATCGACACACGAGGCATAAAGGGCAACACGCTTCGTCATTCCGGCCAGTGACTCATAGGAGCGGAATCCCGTCAAACAGTTTATGGTGACGGAGGTCTGCTCGAATGGATCGAAGAGCGAGGAGCCATGACCGAAGCTGGCACCCATATCGTCCGGGTCGCTCTCCAGGGCGAGCCGCGATCTACCGGGAGATCGAGGTCGAAAGCCGCAAAACGCTCAGTGATCTGGCCGAGGCTATCGTGCATGCCTTCGGCTTCGAGTTCGATCACGCCTTCGGCTTCTACTCGAAGCTCACCGGGCAGGACGTGATGCGCTCCCAGCCCAAGTACGAGTTGTTCGCCGATATGGGCGAGGAGACGAAGCCAAGAGCGTGGAGAAGTCCCGCATTGCCGATGCCTTCCCAGACGTGGGCCACACGATGCTGTTCATGTTCGACTATGGCGACGACTGGCGGTTCGTCGTCGAGGTCATCGGCCTGGGCCAGAAGGCGGCGAAGACCCGTTACCCGAAGGTGCTCAAGAAGGTTGGGAAGGCTCCCGAGCAGTACCGTGACTGGGATGACGACGACGAGGACGAGGAGGAGCCCGAAACGACAACAACCCTGACCCCGTTCCAAAAACAGATGGTTCCGGCCACACCTGCGGCCCGAGTTCGACCGCCTCGGCACCCCTTGGAAAACAACGGTTTTAACGAACCGCCCGGGGCCGATTTGCGGGGGTTTTTGGAACAGGGTCGGACGAGGGTTGCAGCAGGTAACCCGGCGCGGTCAGGGGTCAGACTGTCTCCAAGGGCCTGTTGCACGATGCAACACATCCCGCGCTGTCCGGGCCAGACCGTCCGAACGGGCTGTTGCACGATGCAACACTCCCGGCGCGGGACAGGCCAGACCGTCCCCAGCACGATCCCGACGAGGGGGCAGCGAATATCCGGTGGTCGGATGTTTGGAGGGGACGGCGAACTATGGAGTGGATAGTCGGCGCGGCTCGAAGTCCGATGCCGGACGACGGAGTCAGTCGCGAACCAGCGCGATTGTTAGCCCAGCGGGTATCGTCGGACTCCTGAGGTTCGGCAGGTCACGGCGACCCTGACCACTCTTTGGCCATCCCTCTGCCATGCGTGCGCCATGCCCCCGCTTACGGTCAAGCTTCATGCTGAGATGCAATCACACCGGCATGATGCGGGGGCTGAATTGGACGACACAACGCGCGATTCAGTCGTGCTGGTGGCGGAAGACAATGCCATCATCGGCATGATGCTCGCCGACGACCTTCAAGACGCAGGCTACGCGGTGGCAGGCCCCTTCAGCCACGCGGCTACCGCTCTGGCTTGGCTCGAAGAGTTCAGCCCCGATCTGGCGATCCTCGATGTGCTGCTGAAGGACGGCTCCTGTGCGCCCGTGGCGCGGGAGCTTCGGGCACGCGGCGTTCCCTTCCTCGTCTTCTCTGGCCTCGACGCCGCGCCGGATATTCCCGAGTTACAGGGTGTGCCCTGGATCGCGAAGCCATCGGACCTTGCTGAGATCGCGAAGGCTCTCGGAACGCTCCGCGCAAACAGCATCTTCTTGCCAGAAGCTGCTGCAAGTCCGGATGACCAGCAACGGCGTCCAACAGCCACCGACCTTGGTCGAACTGACCCGCCCCGGATCGCGACGCCTTCCAAGCGAAGCGGAGTACGGCCTGGTGTTGAGCTTGGTCGCTGGTCGCCTGAGAGGACAACGCGTTCTACTCTCTATCGAGTCGCGTCGGCACTCCTCAGGCAACTAAGGTTCGGCGACATATTGGTCTGACTTCGGGACGTGAACTCAAGAGCCTGTTTCGCAGTCCGTTGAGTGATGCGTCCGGAGCCCGCGAGTGCTCGCCTTTAAGGCTTCCCGAATACCTGCCCGGCAAGGCAGGAAACATTAGGCGACGAGGTCTTGCTGAGGGTCGCGACTGAGAGGCCACTCTATGGGCGCGCTTGATCCGGAACCTGAAGGAGGACCCCGCCGTTGCGCCGATGTCGCCACAAGTTAACGTGCCGGGTGACCGGGCACCAGTCATTGAGCGGTCGATAAGCACTGGTGCCCAACTAGTCGCGCCAGCCCTCCTTCCGCAAACCGTCGATCATGTGTTCGTTGTCCTCGGGGCGGCGATACGCTCGCCATGAGACCCATTTCCCCACGAACCCTGGACCAACCCTTTCACAGGCAGCAAGGGCTGCCTGTGCCCTTTCAGTCTCGCCTTGATGGCCTAACGTAATCGCGAGGAAGAGATGCGTCAGAGGATAGCTGGCGTCCCGGAGCACCGTTTTCTCCAACCATGCCAGCGCTTCACCATAGCGCCTCGCGTTTAGATAGGCTCCCGCCAGCCAAGTCATTGACTGGTGCATCCATGGATTCAGGGGATTCAGACGCATCCCTGCGAGCAACTCCAGAATGCCTTCTTCGGGACGACCCGCTACATCGAGCACGTTTCCGCCGACGATGTGCGCCCACGCATTGCTCGGGTTGCATTGAACCGCTCGTCCAATGGCAGCCACGGCCGGGCTGGGCTACACTCTCCAGCCGGGCGGCAACGTTGACCCCGTGCCCGTAAAGGTCATCTCCCTGCACAATAACATCGCCGACGTTGACGCCTAGCCGGAGGTCAATCCTCTGCTCGTCTGGCGTTTCGCTGTTGCGTTCTCTCAGGGCGCGCTGAACGTCGGTGGCGCACCGGACAGCCGCGACCGCGCTCGGGAACTCGCAGAGGGCTCCATCGCCCATGAGCTTAATCGTACGTCCACCGAATTTCGCGACGTGAGGGTTGAACAGATCGTTTCTAAGGGCCGTGAGCCGCGCGAGCGTACCTTCTTCATTCACACTCATCATCCGGCTGTACCCCACTACATCGGCGGCCAGGATGGCTGATAACCTGCGCTCGAGCCCTGCGCCATGAGGACTTTACCTCCCTTTGACACCACGATACCGCCGCATGGGGGGCTAAACCAGCCGGACTTGGAAATGGCCCACGGTGTTGCGGCGGATCAGGTTTGGTCTTCGTCGGGGTACTCCTTCGTTTATCAATCGCTTGAGATTCATTCGCGCCGGGGAGGTGCTTTTCGACGATAGTCGCCGAATCTGATCCCACCCAAGGTCCACTGAACTCTTGGCTTAGGTCCCCGCTCGCACGCTTGAGCGCGATCAACCAGCCAGGGCCGGATGCTGCCCCTTCGCCCAGGCGAGCGCTTCCTCCAGACGGTCGTCACCCCAGAAGATTTCCTGACCTACGGCGAAGGTGGGAGAGCCGAAGACCCCAAGCTGACGGGCCGCGTCGGTCTCGCTGTCGTACTGCGACCTGATCTCGGCAGAGTTGGCGAGGCTCATAACCTCGTCCGGGTCCCGACGCAGTGAGCCAAGAATTTCGCGCAAACTGTCGTCGGCACCAAGGGCATGGCCCCTGAACCATGCCTGAAAGCTGGCTTTGGTATAATCTCGGCCCCAGCCCTGGTTCATGGCGACAATGCCCACGCGATTGGCGAGTTGGTCCGGGTCGGTGGGCCAGATTGGCGGGCGTTCAAATGGGACGCCGTGGAGGCGGGCTCTACGCTCCACGTCTCGCCAGATGTAGGTCATTTTCGTGGGCTGCGTCCGCAGCGAATAGCCCTTTTCGGTCATCAGATCGCGGACGCTAAACGGTCTCCAGCGGACATCGACCCCTGCTGCCGCCGCGAGCTTCTCGATCCGCATGACCGCAAGATAGGCGTAGGCGCTCCCGAAGAAGTAGAAGAAGTCGATCTGCGGCATGGATCGCGTCCTCCCGGTCCGCATAGACGATCATCCTGCGCCAGGAGGACTCGAAACGACAAGCTGGCGGTGCCCCGGCCAGATTGGCTGGACGCCCGTTCCGACCAGCAGCACAATGAAGCACGAGGCCACGCACTGAGGAGACCATGGGTCCGCAGGAGCCCAAAGTCGAGCGACGGCTGGCGGCCATCTTCGCTGCCGACGTGGCAGGCTATTCGCGACTGATGGAGCAGGACGAGGTCGGGACGCTGAGGACCCTAGTGGCGTCCCGCAAGGTGATGGATCAGCTCATCGCCGAATTTGGCGGACGTATCGCCAACACGGCGGGCGACAGTGTCCTGGCCGAGTTCCCGAGCGCCGTTGATGCAGTTCAATGTGCTGCCGAAGTACAGGAAAGGCTTGGATCAGAGCCCGAAGGCAGAACCCTGCAATTTCGCATTGGAGTTCACGTTGGCGATGTCATGGTTCGAAGCGGGGATATCCTGGGCGAGGGGGTGAACGTCGCTGCCCGCCTGCAATCGCTGGCTGATCCGGGTGGAGTTTGCATCTCCGAGGCTGTCCATGGATATGTGCGAAAGGCCGTGCCCCTCACCTTTAATGATCTGGGACCTCAGAAGGTCAAGAACATTGAGGAGCCCGTCCGAGCCCACGCCCTGAAGCCTGTGTCACCCGCCCCTTTAGCCACGGTGCAGGTCAAACCGAATCCTCTTCCCGACAAGCCCTCCATTGCCGTCCTGCCCTTCACCGACATGAGCGGTGAGCACGATCAGGAATACTTCGCGGATGGCGTGGTCGAGGACATCATCACCGCGCTCTCGCAAGTAAAGTGGTTCTTTGTGATCGCCCGGAACTCTTCGTTCACCTACAAGGGCCGGGCGGTGGACGTGAAGCAGGTCGGGCGCGAACTCGGCGTGCGCTACGTGCTCGAAGGTTCTGTCCGCAGGGCTGGGAACCGGCTTCGCGTGACTGGTCAGTTGGTCGAGGCCGCAACCGGAACCCACCTCTGGGCTGAACGATTTGAGGGCACGCTGAACGATATTTTCGACTTTCAGGATCGTATCACCGCGAGCGTCGTCGGGGCCCTTGAGCCCAACCTCCGACGAGCCGAGATCGAGCGAGCCAAGCGCAAGCGTCCCAATAGCCTCGATGCGTACGACCTGTTTCTGCGCGCCCTGCCACACGCCTACGCGAACACGCCTCCGACGAGTTCCGAGGCGCTGCGGCTTCTTCTTCAAGCCTTGGAGAAGGAGCCGGATTATCCAGCCGCGCAGGCCCACGCCGCGTGGTGCTTCGAGCAGCGCTTTCATCGTGGTGGTCACGATCCCGGCGACAAGGCCGAGGCACTGCGTCATGCGCGTGCGGTAATCGCATCAGCCACCGAGGACGCCCTTGCGCTCGCCATAGCGGCCTTCGTCATCGCCATGTTCACGCATGATTATGAGAACGCCCTCAGGGCCGTGGATCGAGCGCTCGCGCTGAACAGTAACTCGGCCTTGGCGCTGGGGTTCATCGCGATGACGGAATCAAACGCCGGGCGGTATGACGAAGCCATCGGCCATGGGAAGCGGGCGATTCACCTCAGCCCGCTCGACCCGATGAATTATCACCCGTATCTTGGGATCGGCTTTGCCTGCTTCTTTAATGGCAGCGGCGATGAGGCCGTCGCTGCGGCGAGTCACGCAATCCAGACCAATCCCTCTTTCGTGATTTCCCATGCGCTCCTCGCGGCGAGCTATGCCCAGCTTGACCGTATGGACGCGGCGAGGAGTGCAACGCGGAGGGTCCTCGAACTCGCGCCTGGATTTACGGCCACGATGATTGAGGAGCATGAGTTCACCGCTCCAGAGAAAGTGGCCCAGTTCGCTGTGACCCTGCGCAAGGCAGGTTTGCGGGACTAACCACGGCTCCTGCGTAAAGGCTTCTTTAGTGGGCCTGATTAGGTAGTCAGATTTGCGGAACATGCCGCCTTGGTGACGCTGTCGGGACCGATCTCCGCGTGGTCTTCCAGGCCCAGTAGCCGGGCCAACTTCCTTCGGGCTCGGTTGACGCGGCTCTTCATCGTGCCGACCGCCACGCCGCAGACCGCAGCCGCCTCGTCGTAGGACATGCCTTGTGCCCCCACGAGCAGGATGGCCTCCCGCTGGTCGACCGGAATCAGACCGAGCGCCGCGCGGAAGTCCTCAAAATCGAGATGGGCCTGTTGCTCGGGGTACGCCGTCAGCTTGCCTGCATGGAACCCATCCGCATCCTCCACTTCTCTCTTTCGCCTGCGGTATTCCGAGCGGAAGGCATTGCGCAGGATCGTGAAGAGCCATGCCTTCAAGTTCGTGCCGACCTTGAACCGGTCGATGTTCGCCCAAGCTTGCAGGATGGTGGTCTGAACGAGATCGTCTGCCCAGTCGGAGTTGTTGGTGAGCGAGAACGCAAAGGCGCGCAGGCCAGGGATCGCGCCCAGCAAGGCGTCGCGCAGGGCGGGCTCAACGCTCATCGCGCCCCTCTCGGCGGGTCTCAAGGATTTGGACAAGCTGCTCAAGGTGCGCTGGCACGGGCTGGAGCAACAGTTCGGCGTCCATGGCCCGCAGACCCGCCCTGATCCGGCATTGGCTCTTGGCCTACATGTCCGCCCACGGCCCGTCGCCGCCCGGTGACCAGTCCGCCTTGGCGCTGCCGGAAGGACGCCGCCGTCTGCTCTCTCGCCCAGCTAGACGTTCGACGAGCTTATCTTAACGAAAAATCGAGCGCTGGAACAGCGCAACGTCGGTTTCGTTCGCCCCACACGTTCATCTGCACACACGGAGGCGCAGCGATGATTTGCCAATTCTGCGGCCAGGATGTTGCCGAGCCCTGTCACACCGCCACCCAGGTGGAGGAAAGGGCAGCGTGGCATATCGAGCCCTGTGAACAGGCTTGGAAGCGCCGCCGACCTCACCGCTCCCGTAGCATCGCGGGCGGCGGAAACTGAAACGGTCAAGGCTGTGGTCTCGCCGGTTCGCCACAGTTGAGTTTCGTCACGAGAAGCATGCCGGGCCTCAGAGCCGCCGCGCATCAGCCGTGCTTGGGGCGGAATGGCACCACCTTCGACCGGTCCAACCCTCGCCTTAAGCTCTGTGCGATGGCCCGCGAGAGAGTGTCCTGGCCAAACGGCTTGCTGAGCCTGATGAGGTCTGCATCGGTGCCGGACGGCAGGTCCGCGAAGCCGGTGGCGAGGAGAACCGGCAGGTCGGGCCACTCGGCCCTGATGCGACCGGCCAACTGGACGCCCGTCAGGCCCGGCATCGCCTGATCCGTGATGACCAGATCGACGGGACTGCCGTTCCGCAGCAGGTCAAGCGCCTGCTGACCGGAGGCTGCTTCCATCACCCAGTGCCCCAGGTCCTTCAGCATCGCGGCGGTGTTGGCGAGCACCAACGGATCATCATCCACGACGAGCACGGAGAGCCGCTCCACCTGCTCCTGACGGGTGTCTCGCGCCGCTTCGATGGCCCTGGGCTGAGCTTGCCCCACCGGCAACCATATCTCGGCTGTGGTGCCGTGGCCGGGGAGACTTCGCAGCATCAGGCGACCGCCCGATTGAGCGGCCAATCCATGCACCATGGGCAGCCCGAGCCCGGTGCCTTGGCCGACCCCTTTGGTCGTGAAGAACGGCTCCATGGCGCGGGCGAGCGTGGCCTCGTCCATCCCCTGACCCGTGTCGGTCACCGCGACAACCACATAGCGGCCCGCCGCCAGTCCGCTGGCGTGGTTGGGACCGAGGGCCTTCTCGCGCGCGCCTATCGTGATGAGGCCCCCCTCCGGCATCGCGTCACGGGCGTTCACGGCCAAATTCAGCAGGGCCAATTCCAATTGGTTGGCGTCCACCTGGGCGGGCGGCAGATCAAGCGAGAAGCGGGTCTCGATCCGCACCATCGGGCCGACCGACCGCTGGAGCAGATCGGTGATGCCTCGCACGAGGGTCGGCACATCGACCGGTTCAGGCTTGAGGTCCTGGCGACGGGCAAAAGCCAGCATGCGCTGCGTCAGCGCCGCGCCGCGCTGGCCCGCCTGCATGGCGTGATCGACCATCTGGGCCAGTTTGGGATCGTCAGGCAGGCGCTTGCGCAGGAGTTCGAGATTGCCGAGGACGACCGCGAGCAAGTTGTTGAAGTCATGGGCGACCCCGCCAGTGAGTTGACCGACCGCCTCGATCTTCTGCGCCTGACGGAGCGCCTCTTCGGCTCTCTTGCGCTCGGTCACGTCCACCAGCCCGCCGACAATGGAGGCAACATTCCCTGCCGCATCCCGCTCCACGGTCGAAGAGAGCAGCACATCGCGGATGTCGCCGCTCTTGGTCACGACGCGGTAGGGCGTTTCCTTCAATTCGCCCGCCGCCAGCAGCTTTGGCATATCCTCCTGCATGCGCCGCCGGGCGGACTCTTCCGTCAGGAAGTTGATGAGCAGCCGCCCCGCCACCTCTTCACGCGGATAGCCCATCAGAGCGAGCCACGCGTCGCTCACATGTTCGATGATTCCCTCGGCGTTCAGCGAATGCAGCGGCACGGGCGTGCGCCGGTAAAGGGTGCGGAACCGCTCCTCGCTCTGGCGCAGAGCCAACGCCTCGCGTTCGGCCAGCAGCGCCAAGCGGCGGTCCAACATCGCGGCGATGAGCGCCAGGAACAGGATCAGGAAGGTTGTGGCGGTGACCCCAATCGCCAGCGTGGTCTGCCCGAGACCAGCGTGCCCGTGGGCCTCAGCGACCGTCCCGTACCCGGTGAAGACGGCCCCCTGCATCGCCGCATAATGCATGCCTGAGATCGCCAGTCCCATCACCACGGCGGCCACGAGCTTCTGGACGACAGCCGTGGTCTTGAAGGCCAGCCACAAGGCAACCGTGGACGCACCCAGGGCGATCAGGACCGAGAGCGCCACCCACATGCGATCATGACGGAGGTCGGCGGGCATCAGCATGGCCGCCATGCCGGTATAGTGCATGATCACGATGCCCAGTCCCATGGCCACCCCGCTCAGGGCCATGGCCAGAAGCCCGGCATCTCTGCGGTTGACGACAGAGAAGCCAAAACTCGTCACGATCACGGGCAGGACGAAGGACAGTGTCGTCAGGCGGAGGTCGTAGTCCACCGGCATGCCGGGCAGGCTGAAGGCCAGCATCGCGACGAAATGCATGGCCCAGATGCCGCCGCCCATGGCGAGTGCCGCCGTGGCCAGCCATGCATAGCAGGGCCAGCCGCTGGTGGCCCGAATCCGGCCCGCGAGATCGAGCGCCGTGTAGGAGGCCACCGTCGCGATCAGGATCGAGAGGGCAACCAGGGTTGAGTCGTGGGAGCCAGTGAGGGTCATGCTCCTTTCGAAGGGAGCACCGCTGTTAGGCAGGATTAAGCCCCGAACCCGGTCACGGGCGCATTCGTCGTCCCTCGCGTCATAACTCCGACAGGTAAGGTCAAGCTGGCAGAGCGGGAGTGGTGCGACACATCAACCCTAATGAAACTAAGATTTATAAAAAGCATTGCACCAACTTCTCCTTTAAACCATCCTCCGGCTCTTGGCGGAGGACGCCGTCTTTGTTCGAGCAATTCATTATCGCATTAGTTGGCGACTTCTGGGTTGTTAAGTGCGCCGACACCCGCGTTGCCGAATGCGCGACCGTATCAGAGGCTGTTCGCACGGCTGTTCACACCGCCTCGCAGACCCAGACTTATCGGCGGCGCGTTCAGGTTGTTCTCGATGAGCCCAGCGACGGGCGCATGCTGATCTGGGACTCGACCAAGGACGGTTTCTGCACAGCTTAGTACACCCCGAGCGCGAAGCCGCCCGTGCAATTGGAGTGCGTCACTCGGGACGGTCTGGACCACCACTCGGAAACCAGTTCGATGGTGGCGGCAACGCTCTTCATGCAGCTAGCGCCCTCCGCCAACCGTTCGCCACCTCCCGTTCAGCCAAGGCCGGTCTGGCTCACTCGACCTTGCTTGGTCATTGGGGACAGCACCCGAAGGAGCAGACTTTCCTGATCGGGCTTTCGGATGAACAGCACGCCCCGCAAGTCAACCGGAACCTGTCGAATGTTCTCCCATGCGGTGTAGAACACGAACGGGATGCCTTTGCGCCGAAGCTCACGCGCCAGATCGAAGGTGTTTCCGTCTTCCAGGACGACATCCATGACGACGAGGTGAGGTGGGTTCTCGGCCACACACGCGTCGGCGTCCTCCAGGCGAGCCAGCGGCCCGGAGGTGAGATAACCGTGTCCAGCGATGGACCTGCCCAGCGTCAGGCTGGCGCACGGGTCGTTCTGAAGGATCAGAATGCGCGGCTGGGAACGGCGTGGGACCTGCCACGTGCCTCTTGGCCCGTTCAGGTCCTCGGGGGATAAAGCGATCCGCTGGCGCTCGGTTTCGACATCAGCCATCCCGAGCAGACCCTGGCGCACCGACTGAAGCGATGGCGAAGAAGTGGACGACGGTTCGCCCTCGCGAGCGTTGGAATTTTGCATCCGGCCCCCGGTCATCGCGAGCTTGACTGTTTACGTTACGTCACCTTGGAGTGATTTGGCGGGGGCGTCTGTCGCCTACCCGACACAACGGGTGAGCGTCCGACTCGGCTTTCGTCCCCTTCTGCCGCAGGTGGAGTCATCCGTGGCGAGCCTCATCGCGCGCCGAGGTACATCCCATCAGGGGCCGTTCAGGCGCGAATCCGGTCTTTCCGCCCATTCTGCTGCCGCCCGCGCGGTTGTGTCGGCTGCCCGACAGACGCACCAGCAGCGAATCAGGCTTAGTGATGCGCCGAAAATGCAACTGTCAAGGTTTGGCGAGGCGAGCGGACGAGATGACGAGGTGTCAGAGTGGATCGAGGACGAGGCACTCATCGAAGAGATTGTAATCGTGAAGCTCAACGGCGGCGGGTGATGACGCGCCACGGTGTCTCTGACCGATCTACCCCGCCAGTGAGCGCCGCGGCCCGATCTCGTATCGCCAGGGGTGCTGAGGAGACGGGTCGCGTTTCGAACAACATGCCCTGCCACCTCGTTCGCCTTCAGGTCCGCATCGAACCATCGCGGAGAACCATTCCGTGGAGGGTCGGACCGGCCTCAGCCTGGAGGACACGCTAGCGGCGCTAACGCCGAAGGGGCGCAGCTACGTTACGCGGCTCTTGGAGCGGACGCGGGCCTTCTCGGATGATCCCGACGAGCAAGCCGCAGCACACCAGATCAGGCAATTGGCTGAGCGGACTTGGTCCCATCGCGCCGCCCGAGACCGGCGGCTGCGCGCGACTGCTCCGGAAGAGTGACCTCGTGCGTTTTTTCACGAGCAGGAGGCCAGGGGCGCTCGGGAAGCTGAATGACAAGCCGCCCGAGCGGGCACCCGTGAGCGAACGCAAGGACGGGCCGCATCGTGCGCCTCATCGAAGGGCGTCATGTGCTGTTCGCAATCATCTCCTACGAAGTTTCCCCGACTTTGCGCCCGAGACACGAATCAATCACGAACCCGCAATGACGCAACGGAATGGCATCGGCATGCAAGACAACCGCGCTGCAAACGACAATCAATTACAGTCCCTGATCCAATCGCTCTCATCCACGCTGAACAATATCGACTTCGAATACCAGAGCGAGCTTCAGCGCCTTCAGGCGAGCCATTTGACCGACGAGTTCAGACGGGTGATCTCGCAAACCTTGCAGGAGCGCCATCGCCAACGGCGCGAACCTTATGTCAACCATCTTGCGGAACTGCGCCGTCGCGCAAAGATTCAACAGGTATTGAGCTAATGCGCTCCGGGAGGGACCTGATGCCCTCTGCCATCAAGGCTCAATGTGGCAAACCCCTCGTGAATTTCCTGTTCACTGTTGAACGCTAGTCTCTCGCGGATATCTGCACAGGAAGCTCACCGGAATGTCACGCACGCTTGCCGCTCTGATCGCCTTGATGCTCGGGTTTCCCGTCGCTGCGTTCGTCGCAGCAGGAGCAGCAGGGGGTCTCAATCCGAGCATCTATTCCGACGCGATAGGGTTTGTGACTGGGGTCTGCTTTGTCGGAGCGGCTTTCATCGAAATCCATCGGCTGGCGACCGCCCGTTCCGAAGAGCTTGTGCAAGGCTGGATGGGCAAGTAGCCCGGCAGGCTTCTGCGCACTCATGGTGGTGCTCTGGACTATGCTGCCCTGTCCTCGGTGACCTGCCGCTCCGGAAGGACCTCCTCAAGGTCCGCCAGATCGCTTTCGAGGATACTGCGCAGCCGGATCAGCGCATCGCGGTGGCGCACCTCGATCTCTGAGGAGCGCACCTTTTCTTCAATCAGCCGGAGCAGGGAACGCATGTCCTCCTCCGGCATTGTCCACCCGCGTCGTTGGCTCCGCATGAACGGCTCCCAAGTTTCGATGCCGGGATGTGGAGGCCCATTCAGGGAGGTGCAAGGGTCGTCGGCTAACCAGTCCACTTGACGTTACGTAATCTGCCGAATACCGACACCCGAGCCCTTCCCATCTCTCCAGCCCACTCGAACGCGCGCTGCGGACCAAGGCGCAACCAACAACCAAGAACAGCAGGTCGAGGAATTATCCATGACAATTGCGAACAAGTCCGTCGCGGGAGAAGCGCGCGTGCCGCGCCTCTATCCATCCGACATTCGACCGCGCCTTCAGGCGACCTTGGCAGCCCTCGCCGACCTCGACTTTGCGTTCGAGAGCGACCTCGAAACCATCAAGAAAAGTGCGGCTGATGACGGTCTCAAGCGTCAGGCGATGGCACGCCTGCATGAGCGCCACCGCGAGCGGCGCGCACCCCATCTTGCGCAACTCGCCACGCTGGAACAGCGGATCAGGGCGTTGGCGGCGTAGCGTCGAGACTGTCCAACGCGGGTAGAGACTGCACCCTGGCGCGCGATCCTCGGCCAGAGGTCGGCGGAAGCCCACCTTGTAGGACTATCGTCGCAAACTACACTTACTCAACGGCGCTGGATCATCACCTCCGGGCGACCGGGACAGCGCCGTCGCTGGGTCTCGATGATCTCGCCGCGATAGCTCACGCGGCGGGTGATCGTGATCCGGCAGGGCAGGCCGCCATAGCGCACGACCCGGACAACAGGCGGAAGTATACGAACGAAATAGCGCGTGTCCTAGCGCAACTTCTCCCAGGGGATCATGTGCGGATGTGCGCGAATGCCGAAAAGGCCGCCGAAGGTCATCACGACGTAGACCACGCGTCC
The DNA here is from genome assembly GCA_963723525.1 of uncultured Alphaproteobacteria bacterium. GTDB lineage: Bacteria > Pseudomonadota > Alphaproteobacteria > Rhizobiales > Beijerinckiaceae > Microvirga. Next base: position 10,236 of record CAVRRI010000033.1, on the reverse strand, counting down.
GCTCACCTTCTCGATCACCGGATGCCGGATGGTGCCGATACGCTTGCCTTGTGGGTCATAGACCCGCGTGCCCTCCACCCGATGACTCTCGAATCGAGAGGGATCAACAGGTGGCCTGCTCTCGTCATCCTCATCGGTGTTGGAGCAACGGGGATTTGGATTGCCCTAGCGAGCCCACGGGCAATCGTCCGGGACCCAGGGTGCCCGGTCCACCAACTCGAGAAACCATGCAGCAGTGGTCAAATAGGCGATGGCGAAATGGGTCCAGTCCATGGCGATAGCTCCCGTTCGCACTATATGATTATTTTCGGCTCCAGCCTGGTTGGCCGGGGCCGCCCGAGGCCGAGAGGCATCCTGGGCCCGCAATGCCTCGGCATTGTTGCGTGGCAGCGAGCGTGACCACAGATTGTGCGTCCGCCCGAATGCTTACGAATAATTGCGTACGAAATCGCCTTGCCGCTCAGCCAGCCTCCGCAAGCCCTTCGTCACGCTCTCCCCGGAACTTCGTCTCTAACGAGACCTCGTCGCGTGTGGAGGGCGAAACCCTCGACGGCGTGAATGCGTTTGTCGGTGCGGTTCCACCTTGAGCTCACGGGAGAACAGTCGGACATGACCAGAGGTGCCCTTATGGTCACCGGCCTCGCACTGATCGCGGGGCTTCCTGCCGCGGCGCAAGCCCCTGCACCCACTGCCATCCAGGAGGCTCTCACGGCTCGGCAGAGCGAAGCCATGAAGAAGCAGAACGCCTTTATGGATCGTATTCAGAGGGCCGACCAACAATCAGCAGCCAGCCTGTGCGAGAATTTCTGCCGCGGCACACTTCGCGGGCGGACCCAACCGCGCGATCCGTTTGCCTCTCTGCCTGATTCCGACAGTCCGCGTGAGGTCCCAGTTGACGCAATCACCGGCCAGCCGCCAGTTCAGGATGAAGAACCGTCGTCCCAAGCGTCCTCCCCTGAAAGGCCGGTGGCAACCATGAGGTCCCGCCGAGCTGGCCGAAACGCTGGGCGCTTCAGCCCGCCCGCACAATAGTGAGAGACTCAGACAATCCGTTTGCGCTCAGTCCCTCGAACGCGGCATTTCGGCCACAGCCGCTGAGACCCGCGCTGCCCCGTCGCCCGGAAGCGGGATGCTGGTCCAGCCGTGCCGTTCGATACATCGCCCACCATCAGGATGGTATCGAGGTCGAAACGCAGTTCGACGACGAAGGGATCGTATCGAAGCGGCTTGATGCGCCGTACCGCTCCGGCCCGTCTTTCCAGGATTCAGCCGACCTCCGCACGCGGCATGCCGTATAAAGCCCCTCGGAGACTCGACAGGCGAGTTCTGTGGGTTTCGGCTAGCTCTAAGAGCGGCGAGGCCGTGGAACCCCGTGGCTGAGTCCCCTAGCCGGTTTCTCGGCCATCGCGGGGGACGATTTGTTCATTGTCGCGGGAAATGTCCACTCAAAGCCGTCCTACCGCTTGGGTCGCAGGCCATCGCGTCAGCCGGAGGCGCTTCGAAAGGTCCGAGTTCGGGATGTGCCCTCAGCCCCCTAAGATCGGACCATGTCAGACTGCATTGATTCGGCTCGGCGCTCTCACAGTTGTAGCTCGATTCGTGTCAGGCTCTGCGGAACGAACTTACCCTTCCGCGCAGGAGAAGGACGGCTTTGCTAGCGTGTCCGAGCATCGGCACGAGTTCGGCCTCAAGGACCTGAAGGTCGTTCGGGAGCAGGTCGAGGAGTGCCCTGAAGCACTTCGTCGGCGGAGTCGAGCAGCATGCGGATATTCAATTCACGTTAAGCTAAAATTCGGAGGAACTTTTCTGCTTACCTAACTTTTCTCTCGCCGATGATCTGGCGCATACGGGCGGCGATGGCCGGTCGGGGGAACAGGTTCGGCAGCACATGCGCCAGATGCTCCTTCGCCTCACGGCTCTCCAGCGGCAGCGGGAAGAGGAGCAGAAAAACCAATCGAGTTCAGTGGATACCGCTACCGAGGTCGAGGGTGAGAACAACGCGCCCCGAGGCGTCCGCGATCTGAAGCGTCCAACCTGACCAGGCCCGAGGCGCAGACGGATCTTCGAGCCGGATTTCGGCCATCGCGTGCATGACCTCGGTGCGGGCCTGCTCCAGATCGGTGACCTCGACACCCTCCCGATCGTGGATCGTGTCTTGGTTGCCCACGAGGTGGAAGAAGAGCCGCATGCCGTTCTCCCGGCTGGAACACAGCGGCTTCGTTAGAGCCGTCAGGCGCTCCTTCTGAGCTTGGGCGGCTCCGCCTGTTTCGTGTCGCCGCTCGGCGGAGCCGGACTGAGGCGGAAAGAGCGGCTTTTCCGTCTCTACGGTGCCGATTCTCAGGCGAGTTCGGCACGAAATCACCCTTGCCTTTCGGGGTATAAACGGATGGGGGCGCATGCTCGTTCTGATCTCTGTTTCCGGTCGCCGTGAGCGAGCCAAGATCACGCCATAGGAGTCCGTGTCGCCGCCAGATGCCGACGTTGCGATCAAGGGCGTTTCTGATCTCTGGTGCAGTCTCGGTGAGGTGTTCGAGCGTCTTTAGGGTCACTGCCCTGCGAGCCGACGCCCTTCGATGAAGGGATCGTGTCGATGCGGCTGGGAACCCGCAGGCCCTCAGCCGCTCGCCGTCTGCTTGCACGCGACATGCCGTATAAAGCCCGTCGGAACTCACAGGCGAGTTCTGTGCGGTTCGGCTACGGGAGAGGAGCGGCGAGGGCCTGGAACGCCGTGGCTGAGTCCGCTAGCGGCCTTCATCGCGCAGCGCGGCGTTAACGCCCATCTCGTCCCTTTAGGCTGCTCTCGAAGGCTTGTACAAGCTGTGTCAGGTGCTGCGGCACGGGTTGGAGCATAAGTTCGGCGTACATGGCCCGCAGACCCACCCTGATCCGGCACTGCGTCTCAGCCTGCACGTCCGCCAACAGCCCATCGCCTCTCCAGGCGTGCGGCACGATCACATGATCGCCCGGTGACCAGTCGGTTGGGCGTTGTGGCCCATGACGTTCCTCGCGTTTGCTCTCGTGGCGCGGTTAAGTGGCCAACGAGCGATCGTTGCCTCGTGTTCCCGACGTACAAACGATTTTTGTAACATATGTGAATTCCAGCCCGGAACGGCGCACCCGTCTCTGCGGCCAAGATGTTGTCGAGCCCTGTCAAACGGCCACCCAGGTGGAGGAAAGGGCAGCGTGGCATAGCTGCTGCGCTCCCTCTACCGCCGTCTGATCTCGACCAAAGGACGGCGAGGCGCGGGTTCTGGTGCCGTCTCAGCTTGGGACCGCTCCTCCTGCGCATACAGTTGGATGGGTGCCATCGGCATGACGGTCGAGATCGCGTGCTTGTAGACAAGCTGTGCCTCTGCCCCCCGCTGGAGCAGAAGCGAGAAGCTATCAAACGCCGTCACCACGCCCTGGAGCTTCACCCCGTTCAGCAGGAAGACGGTGAGTGGCACCTTGTTCGTGCGGACGTGGGTGAGGAACGTCTCTTGCAGACCCTGAGGCCGCTCGGTCGGCTTCACCCCGTCCGCAGGGTCTACGCGAGCCATTCGCCCTCCTCGATGAGCAGTAACGGCCTGCCCTAATCAGTGCAAGGCAAGAAACAACAATCGACAGGAGATCGCTCATGCGGGTCAGGACTACCGCCGGCTTCCGAGTCGATCCCGCGCCGCGAGAAGGAACCGTCGTTCTCACGTTGCAGACCGATGTAAAGCGGGTGCACTACGCCATTCCGTCGAGCGGGGTTCCCGTCCTGATCAAACAGCTCGCAGGTGCTGTAGGGCAATCGATGAGCGATAGCGCCGCGCCGGCGCTGGTCCAGATCTCACGTGAGGTGGTGGTGGATAAGGCTGACGGGACGCTGAACCTGAGTTTCAGTTCGGACGCAAGCTCACCCGAACCGGTTCGTCTGTCCTTACACGCTGCCGAGAAGCTGTCGTGGGACTTATCGCAAGCCATTTCACTGCTGCGGCAGGAACAGCCGTGAGTGCAGAGGCCGAGAGCTGACGCCGCTCGGCGATGGCCTCGCAGGTATACCTCCCGTTCTTTGGCCAAGCTTGAGGTCCTCCAGGCATTGCGCGCCGATGCCTGGCTGCACGCGCACGGTGATCCTACGTCGCCCGAAGCAGCGCCGATCAAGGCTTTGATCCGGAATGCATTTCACTGTGCCGATCCGATGTGGCAAGGCATGGCATTGGGACAGGGACTAGCGGCCAGTCGGGCGGCGGTCGGCGGTCGGCGGGCTATCCTAGGGCGATGGGAGTCGATGAGACGGACGGGAACGCATCATAAGCTCCTGCCGCCGAAGTGAGGAGCCCTTCCTATAGAACCTGCCGTCTGAGGCCGCCGCCCGTGGACTTCAGTCCACGGTCGCGGTGGTGCCGCCTTCCGTCGGCGGCGTGCGGTCGTGGTGGGGGTGCCATGCCATCAGCCGCAGCCGTCGTGTCGACATACCGGCCTCCGTCATTACGAACCGAAGGATCGCCTCGTTTCCTTGCGACCCTAAACTTTCCCAGTACCATTACACCCGAAACAGGAGCTTAGGATGGTTGGCATTCTGCGCTCTCTGGCCGCCGCGCTGGTGGCGGTGGGAGTGTTGGTTTCAGGAGCAGGGGGCGCATGGGGCGCGACCGAGGTCGACCTCGCCCTCGTGCTGGCCGTCGACATCTCCTGGTCCATGGAGCCCGACGAGCAGGAGTTGCAGCGCGAGGGCTTCGTCGAAGCATTCCGCTCCAAAGAGGTGCATTATGCCATCCGCCAGGGGCTGTTGGGGCGCATTAGCGGTCGTTTACATCGAGTGGTCCGGTGCGTCTCGGAAATCCCTCGGGTCCGACGTCGCCTTGCTGCTATCCTGGCGGCTAACGTGGCCGGCTACTCCGGCTCTCCAGCCGAAAGGTCGCGATGGATCGGAGTGGAACTCGGCAGGAGCAGCAAGACGCCTGCCTTATCTTTGCACGGAGGCATACAATGCAGTCGGACCACCTTCGTCGCCGGGACTTCCTCACTCGTGGCAGTGCGGCTTTAGCTGGACTGGCCGTTCTCCGCTCCTCCCTAGCGGGAGCGTTCCCGGCCCGCCCTGGCGAGGAGGTCGTCCGATGGGCAGATCAGCCGCCGCCCGTACCCGACGCCTTCTCCAAGGACGCCCAGAACCTGCAAAAGTGGGAAGACCTGAACACCTGGGTGACACCGAACGAGCGCTTCTTCAGCATCTCCCATTATGACCGCCCGGTGATAGACGAGAAGTCCTGGGCTCTTGAGATCGGCGGGTCTGTCGCGCGCCCGCTCCGCCTGACGCTCGATGACATCAAAGCCCGCCCCCGGCGCGAGGTTGTCTTCACGCTCGAATGCTCCGGCAACCACGGTGACGACTGGTTCACATCTGCGGTCGGCAACGCGAGATGGGCTGGCACGCCGTTGTCCTCGATCCTCGAAGAGGCGCAGGTGCGCGGCAGAGGTCGGGAGGTTGTCTTTTTTGGCACGGATTCCGGTGAGGAGCAGATCCGCGACATCAAGGTGCGGCAGAACTTCGCCCGCAGCATGTCGCTTGACGATGCCATGAGCGGCGACAACATCCTGGCTTACGACATGAATGGGGCTCCCCTGCCTCAACCCAACGGCTTCCCCTTACGCCTGATTGCCCCCGGCTGGTATGGGATTGCCAACGTGAAGTGGCTCGCCCGTATCGAAGTTCGCGACACTCGCTTCATGGGCCGATTCATGGCGCGAGATTACGTAACGGTGCGCGAAGAGCAGCGCGACGGACAGATGGTGGGCATCGAGACCTCCGTTGGGCAGGCGTTGCTCAAGTCGGTTCCTGCGAAGGTGACCCGTCTTGGCGATCAGTACCGCATCGTCGGCGCAGCCTGGGGTGCACCTATTGCCAAGGTGGAGGTGCGGATTGACGACGGCCCCTGGACCGCCGCCAGCATCGACCGCAGCGAGGAGGCGGATCATGCCTGGAGGCTTTGGTCCCTCGACTGGAACCGTCCGTCACCGGGTGAGCATCGGATCACGTCGCGAGCGGTCGATTTCGAAGGGCGTATTCAACCGGCGATGGACGACCCCCTGATCGCCAACAAGCGGACTTATTGGGAAAGCAACGGACAGGTGACACGCCGGGTGCAGGTAAGCTGAAGACGGTTGGAGCGCCGGCTGACGGCCGCATGTGCAACCCTTGGCGCAATGCACGGCGCTTCGCCCGACGACGTTGGAGCGAAACTTGGAAAGACCCTTAAGGAGCCGACCCGCTTGACTCCGAAGGAGCAGTTGCCTCCCTGGTGTCTGACGCAAGCTTTGAGCCGCCTAGTCGGTTTTCCCCGAACTGTGGCTCAGGTATGCGCGCTTTCGAAATCGAACTAACTCCTCGTCAACGATGGCCTGATCGTCCGTGTCCCAAAACCAAAAATTCTTCTCCCAACCGCGCCAGAAGCCGCCAGGGTCGAGTTGAGACAGTCGCGTGACCGTACCTCAACCCATCAGGTTCCGGCCCGCCTTCACCCCATCCAAAAACACGGAACGCTGCGGTACTCCTCACGTCGGCGTATTGAACCGCCACTGGTAGTCAGCGGGAACCCACCAGTACGCTGAACCGGCCTTGATCACATGGCCGATCCCAGGGAATGGAAGGTGGTAGGTGGAGAGCAGCAGCTTCTCCGAGGCGGCGCGGTCCAGCAAGCTGCGACGGGTGGCGACGCCCTGATCTTGATCGAGATCGAAACCCAACTTCCACTCGGGGTGCTCGGTCGAACCTGGAGGAGGCGCTCGCCTCCTACCGCGCCGACGATGTCCGCAATGCCATGCGCAACCTCGACGACCTGCGGAGTCAACTCCGCGCCGCCCATGCCGTTGTTCTTCAGATGATGAAGGGTCTGAAGCGGAACGGGGGCGCGGAGGGCCTGAAGGCTGAATTCGACCGTCTCATTGGCCTTCTGAAGACCGAGGACCATTGGTTCGAGTTCCGCGCCAAGGCCCGCGAGTTCATCGGCCTCTATGAGGCCGTCAGCCCCGACCCGAGCGTTCTGGAGTTCACGGCGGACCTGAAATGGGTGGCGACCTTCCTGCGCTACGCCACGCAGGTGTTCGAGAAGCGGGAGGCGTTCGACCAGAACAGCTACAGCCGCAACATCAGGGAGATGCTGGAGCAGCATCTCGACGCCACGGGCCTGAGCGTCACGGTGAAGTTGCGCAACATCACGGATCGTGAGTTCTGGGACGTTTTCGAGGTCGACGGCAAGACTGAGGACGATCTTAAGACGGCAGCGATCCGCAAGACAACCGAACTGCGCAAGGTCGTAACCGAGCGGATCGGCGAGAACCCGCATCAATATGCGAAGTTCTCCGAGCGCCTCCGGGAACTTCTGGAGCGACTGGACGAGGCGCAGCTTTCCTGGGCCGACAAGCTCAAGATGGCCGAGGGGTTGGCGAAGGATCTCGATGCCGAAGGAAGAGCCCACGAGGGCACCGGATTATCATCAGGAGCATTCGGTGTTCTTCAGGTTCTGCGGGCCTTCGAGGCGGGCGAAGGAGCCGAGGACTTGGCCATCCGGATCGAGGGTCTCTACCGCGACGATGCCACCGCGCCACCCTTCTGGCAGGAGAAGGACGGATTGCGGAAATCGCTTCGCCAGAGGTCCGAGGAATGGCGCATGAGTTCGGCCTCAAGGACTTGAAGGCCGTGCCAGAGCAGGTCGAGGAGTTCGCCCTGAAGCACTTCGCCAAGGCGTGACATGCCCGTCCTGACCGTCGGCAACACCGAGATCGCCTACACGCTCCGGCGCTCGGACATCGCGAAGCGGGCGCGCATCACGGTGACGCCGGAGAGCGTCGACGTGGTGGTGCCGACGGCGGCGACGGAGGACGATATTGCGGGCGTGCTCCATCGCCGCCGAGGGTGGCTGGTCGAGCAGACCCGGCAGATGGCGGAGAAAGCGGCAGCCGTCCCGTCGGTCGTGCGGTTCGTCACCGGAGCGAAGATCCCCTATCGCGGTCGGCTCATGCGCCTCACGGTGGAACCGACGGACGGCGACCTCGTCACGGTCACGTATCGTAACGGATTCTCTGTCGGCTACCCTCGTACGGCATCCGATGCCTCCCGCAACGCCCTGATCGAATCCGCCTTGCGACTGTGGCTTCGGAAGCGACTTCGGGAGGACGTTCTTACCCTGATCCGCGTCCACGGCGAACCCAACGGTCTGAAACCGAAGCGCGTCCACATCAAGGACCAGGCGCACATGTGGGGCAGTTGCGGAGCCGACCGCAGCGTGAACCTGAACTGGCACCTCGTCTTTGCGCCGAGGACTGTGTTGGAATACGCGGTGGTTCACGAACTCTGCCATCTCCGGCATCGGAATCACGACCATGGGTTCTGGGAACTGGTGGGGACTCTCCTGCCTGATTGGGAGACGCGGAAAGCATGGCTCGACGCGAACGAGCATTTCCTTGATCTGCGACGAGTAGAGCCGACCTGATCGCTGTTCATCGAGAGCGAGTCTCGCTCTGGATGCGCCTCGCTCGTGGTCGAGACCTCCCGTAGGAGCAAGCTCGTTGTCGGTCCGCCAAGGCCCCTAGGAGAGTCACAGGGCGGGTTCTGAGGGTTTCGGCTAGGGGAAGAGCGGCGAGGCCCTGGAACGGCGTGGCTGAGTCCCCTAGCGGGTTTCTCGGCCATCGTCGGGGACGATGTGCTCAGTCTCGAGGGCGGTTTCGGCGGAGTCGAGCAGCATGCGATCAGTGTCGTACGGTCGTTGCACACTTCCGCACGAGCGGGTCTGAGATCGAACACCTGATCCACGCGGGAAGCGTCCGGCACGCGATGCAGCAACGGACGAGCACCTCATCTCGGCTACTCCGATTCTCTCGCCTGCCGCACGAGGGCTTGAACCGAGACGGGTCGCCTGATCATTTCTGCCGCGTATAGGCCGATGCGAAACCGCCCGTTGCGACCGACCGCGAGGTGCTCCGACTCCCTGCGCCGTGCATCCGGCATACGCGGCACCCCTTGACGGCGGGCGCGCGGTACGGCTCTTCATTTCGCATCGGAATAAGGCCGCCCCAAACTCGCCAAGGCCCTCGTCCGTTGGCGCACCATGAGCGCCTGATCCTGAACTCCTGGTCCCACTTTTGTAATATGGCATTAGATTTGCGGGTGGGTTATTTTTTTAAACAGGCCACAACCGCTTGCAGCTTCTTGCTCGCGCTTTGCACGCCCTGGGCGTTTTGATAAAAGCTCGCCCAGCGGCGTTCGGGTTGATCGTTTTTGGTGCTGTTGCAATCAGGGTATTTGTATTGCCCGTTCAATTTTTTATCACTCACCGTAAAGCCATGCCGCTTTAAATTTCCAGCGTTGTCGAACATCGGTTTAGTTGTCTGCGCCAAACCAGCCGTCATTTGAGTGACCGCGCTGCTAAACTCCGCATCTTTGCTGCGCTTTAAACTGTCATATGCGGAATCGATTGTTTTCAAACTGTTTTTGTAGGCAGAGCTGATGGCATTTAGGATCTGGTGAGTCTGCTGAATGTATTCCGGATGCTCGATGCGATTAAAGCACTTGTCGACGTTCTGGTCGAGAGCGGGGAGCTGGCTTAACGCGCCATTCACCGATCTTTGAAATGCGGCTACGGCTTCATCAGCGCCGCAGGGTTGAGCCGCGTGAGCGCTAAAGTTTGTCCAGCCAATTAGTACTAAAATTGCGAGAAGGAAATTCTTCAAGAGACCTCCAAGGTGAAAGACACGTGATTTATTGCATATTCCAGGCCGGACGGCGGTACCGTGGCGTAACGATACCATCAATAATCTCGGCCCCGCAGACTTTATCATCACGTGAGCGAGATCGAGACGGCGGCCCGAGACCAATCGCTCGAATGAAGACTTGAGCGCCTCTCTGCCATTCGATTGCTCGGCAACGTGCGCCCCGACATCTGCCTATCGATGGTCGCCCTTGTTCGGCGAAGGCTTTCTCACTCACCACCAACGACCGCATCATGGACCGCATCGGTCGAATTATCGGCAACGTTTGATGTTCGGTGAGTTCCATTGGGACTGGAGGGGCGTCGAGGCCGATGATGCTCACCATACGCTCGCGATGCGATGCGGAACATCGACGAGATCAGGGGAGAGGATCAGACCGCCGTTCTGGCGTGGTCAGGTTGGATGCTCAGCATCACGGATGCGAGCGGATGGACGTTGCTCGTGATGGACGCGATACGCGCGTGATGACCTACAGATCACGTGACGTATCGTTGGCGAGGAACT
>CAVRRI010000032.1:0-144031 GCA_963723525.1 uncultured Alphaproteobacteria bacterium | reverse complement strand
GAATTGAGGAGTATCGCGGCACTCATGCGTTGAGATCGATGAGCGGCTCGCAGCACTTCTTGAACTTTCTCCCGCTCCGGCAAAAGCACGGTTCATTGCGCCCCGTTGCGCGCGCCAGATCAACGAGGATTTGAGCCTGCGCCATTCGTGCCTCCTGGTAAAGGACAGCGGCCACCTGCTCGTTCATTGTCACAATTGAGCCCTTGGAATTGTCCTCCATGTACTGCTGCATCCTGTCGATTGCCTCTATCCACCGCTCCACCGAAGGAAAATTGCCCAGCGAACGCTTGACGTTCAGGATGCGCTTCTTCGTGACGTAGTCGTAGACCCTTTGCGGGTCCGGCAGAAACAGGATGCGATCCGATGCCGGAACATGTGGCGTGACGTCGACCAGTCGATCTCCATCGCTCCAAACCGCGTGATGCTCGGCCTCCAGGAAGACGCGAGGCCACTCCCAGATCGCCCAGCCGTAGACGATGTGGCCCCTGTCGCGGGCAATCTTTTGCTTCACGTTGTAGAAGCATTCATGAGGCTTGCTGTCCGCTTCGAGAGCGACGACGACAAACCCAGGCGCATGATCTGGCGAGATTTCGCGACACAGAGTCTTGATCGCTTCGGTGATACGGGCGGGCGTTCCTGTGCCGTACTTTTCGAAGATCGATACATCAACAGCAGGCATGCACCCCCCGAAACTCGTGTAAGCAAACTCGACTACGCCCTCTGGATATGCCGGACCGGTCCGGCATTAGGCAGCAAAAGCCACCAATGCGAAGGTAAGCACCTGCCTTTCCGATCTCTCGGTCGTTACCCTTGTTCGGGAACTCATCACGGATCGCGAGCCGTTGCACTTGGGGGGAGATCCTGTGGCGATTGGTCATTCCTCGGGTTCTCCTCGCGCAGTTTCTTCAGACGAGCACCCAGAGGGCTTGGGACTCTCTGGGCGGGAGTGAACGGCGCCGGCATGGTCATGTCCGGAAGGAGATCGCCGGGATTTCGCTCGTTAAAGCGGGCACGGAGTTCTCGGCGATCTCCCGATGCCCCTTGGAGATGAGTGCGATTTCCCGCGGTCCTACACCGACCCCGACCCATCCCTCGTGAGCGACGACAGCAAGAACGGAAGGGTTAAAATCGTCTACATCGTAGTTCCGGCTGAAGCCGATGACGTACGCCTCCTGCCCGAGCCTCCGGGATCAAAGTATCTGGTGACGAGAACTAGATCGCCGACCTCAATCGGTTCGGTTTCCGATCTCTCGTGCGCACCTTCTTCTGGGCTCATCGCATTCCTCTCAGCTATCGTCAGCCCCAAGATCGTAAATATACCTGGCACCAGGTAGCACGCGTCCGTTTCGGCCATCGACGTGCCCCAACGCGAGTGGCCGACCAGCCTCTAACCCATCCCGCTGGCAGGGCCAAATCGCATCCATTTTCCTGGTCTGGCCTCGGACGGACTTTTTCAAGCAGGACTAGGAAGCAAGATCCAGAACTGGGGGCAGCTTCGTCCTCACCCCCACCAAGTCGGACCGGAAGCTCCACACTGGCTAGATCGAATTCTTGCGGTCCTTGCTACCTGGTGCCGGACCGGTCCGCTAATTAAGTCGCTACGGAGTCCCCGTGCTCACCAAGCGCAGAATTCGCGACGGTTTCCAGGAGATCTGAAATCAGCCCTGCGGTCCGCGCCACGGAGCGCAGCCGCGATCTTCCCGCAGAGGTCAGCCAGTTGCTGCCCGAGGAGATCATAAATCGTGTCGAGGGCTTGCCCGTAGCCTCCAGCCACAGACCCCGGTTCTATTCCAAACCTTTCCAGCGAGGCAGCGAGCTTCTGTTGCCTCTCGCCGACTCCGTGTGAGGCGATGATGCGCATGTCGTATAAGGCGAACAGGTACTCGAGCGGTCGTTCGGGTTGAGTTCCTTCGTCCTTCAGACGCCCCCAGATGGCAGCAGCCTCGTCGGAGAAGCTGAGCCCGGTTGCATGTGATACCTGAGCCAAACGTGTGACCATGTCCAAGAGCTTGAGTGCGCGCAGACCCTTGGTCTCGTCCGCAGGCACGCCGACTGCTCGCACGATCTGGCGAAGGTCGCGTTCACCTAAACCCTCTACTATGAGGTTGTTCAGGTCGACACAGCGATCAAGGAAGTCGTCGATTTGGAGATCGAGCGGAACGTGCCGCGTGATGGGCTTTACCATCTCCGGCGTCCACCAGCCCCGATACCTCAGATCCCCCCGGTTTAGTCTGACGAAGTTCTCGGGTGACGTGTCAGTGACGCCGAGTATGCCCGCCAGTTCGTTGAGCCACTCTCCAAGCTCAACCAAGCTCAGCGTGATATCGCGCGCGCGATCGGCGATGTTCCGCACTGGAGCCGCACCTGCCTGAAGTAAGGCTCGCGGTGGTGTCACAGCAAAACGGTGCCAATGCTGGATGACGCTCGGTGGCGCACCTTCGTACAGCTTCCCCAGTTCCAAGCGGATCAGGTCACGACCGATCCGGTCGCTGTTTCCAACGCCCCACTGGTTGCCGAAACTGATCGCACCACTCTCCGGAAAGACCTGGAACTCTGCCTTACCTTCATACGCGCCGAGCACCGCGTCCGCCACGTACACCCAATCTCCCGGGCCAAGGCCGGCGGCACGGGCGCGTGTCACAGGTTCTGCGTACCCGGGCCAGTTAGTGGAGTGCCCCCCGTTTCACCGGACACGCTGGCTATTGGGCCTGAGCTCGGATGAACTCCGTGGGGAGCGCATCTTGAGCGCAGAGTGTGGATGAATCGCGTTGTAATCATCGATCCATCCGGCGATCTGCCGGAGCACCGCCTGGGCATCCGGCACGGGATTGACGCGAACATAATCGCGCTTGAAGGGTTTGACGAAGGCCTCCGCCAGGCCGTTCGATCGGGGCTGCGCACAGGCGTGAAGCACGGCACCAGGTTCAGAGCGGCGGCGAAGTCCCGGGTCTGTTTGGCGGTGTAAGGGCTGCCATTGTCGGACAGATGCTCGATCGGGTGCGGCGCTCGGACGGCGCCAAAGCGTCTTTCCACGGCATCCAGCATCATGTCGCGCACGTCCGCGCCGCTGATCCCGACGCCGCAGACGGCGGTCCAGGCGAGGATTTCGCGGTCGAAGGCATCGATGATGAAGGCTATGCGGATGACGTCGCCGTTCCAACAGCTGAACTCCAGCCCGTCGGAGCACCAGCGCAGGTTCGAGCGCATGACCATGATCGTGCCATCGTGGGTCCGGCCCACGCGGCGTCCCGTGTGGCGCTCGAGCAGCAGCGCGTGACGCTGCATGATCCGGTGGACCCGCTTGCGGTTGACCGGCGCCTGATCGTCCTTCGCAAGCTCCCGGTTCACCAGCGCCGTGATCCGGCGGTAGCCATAGGTCGGCCGCTCCGCGACGAAGGACGGATCAGCGGCAGCAGGACCTCGTCCCCAGCCTTCTTGTAGAGGCCCCGCGGCGGCGCCTGACCTCGGGCTCTCTCGGCCAGATGGGAGCGGGAGACGCCGAGCGCTTCGGCGACGCGCTTCATCGCAAACCGCCCGTCGGCAACAACAGCGGCCGCAAGGTCGGTTTTTTTGCCTGGGCCTTGGCCAACGCCTCGCGGAGGATCTCATTCTCCAGGGTCTTGCGGCCCAGCAGGCGCTCCAGTTCGCGCACCCGCTCCTCAAGCTTGCGCACCGCCGAAGTGCCGACCACCGGCTCATCCGATCCCACCGCCGTCACGCCTCCTTCACTCATCAGGCGCCGCCAGCGAAACAGCAGGTTGGGCGCCACGCCATGGCGCCGGGCCACCGACGACACCGTCTCCCCAGGCGCGAAACTCTCCTCGATGATCCGCAGCTTCTGCTCCGTCGACCAGTGCCGCCGACGGGCCGCCCCCGTGATCAACTCGATCCGCTGATACTCCTCCGACATAAGCCTATCCTCAAGGATATCCTTGAGCCTTCCTGCTTACGCCAGGTGTCCGGTCGAAACGGGGGGCAGATCAGTTCCACAGCACGGCATCTGGCGACGGTGGAACGGACGGGAGTTTGAATGCCGGACACGCGAGCCTCACGGCCGCTTCAAGGTGGCCCAGAACCGCTCCATCGGCGACCGCACTTCAGCGTCCGGCTGGACACTGATCTTTAATGCGACCTCGGAGCGCCGGACGATCCGAGTGATCCGGCGGTTTTCGGGGCTCGAAGATCGGATCCACTCCCAGTTTCCGCAGGCGTTGCGGTGCATGCGCCAGGCAGCACTCCAGCAGGTCAGCCAGCGATTTAGCTGCCACGTACTCGGCCTCGAACGCCTCCACGGATTTAGTGTCGATCCTCATGAACCCGGTGCTCGTTCGGTCTGCTTCGTAGGCGACCAGAAAGCCCAACCTAACCAACTCGGGTACCGTTTCCGCTGTGACCCCGAGCCGTGCGGCCGCTTCGCTGAAGGTGATCCCCTCCCTGGCGGGTGCGGCGACACTTGCGGTTGCGTCAGAGGACGCGACCGCGAACGAGTGCCCGACTCCCCTCCTGCCGACGATGCGGCCGATCGGCCTCTCGCCGCTATTCACGACCCGCACGGCCAGTTCGCCGGCCGCCAGGCCCCGAAGCCTCGCGTAGGACCGGAACGGGGCCTCCGCCATTCGCCGTCCGCTCCTCGGTTCCGCCTGGGCCTCGATCCGCGCAACGAGGTCCAGCGCCTCCCGCCTGAGAAACCGAGCGCCGGAGGATCCGGTCCTGCGTCGCCTCGCGATTCCCGGACAGGCCGCCACGATGCCCGGCCCTCGAGGGAGCGGATGGTCGCCCGGCTTCAGGCCGACGAGGCGGGCGACTCGTCCGGCTCACCGACGTGGAGATCGCCTCCTCGGCGCGAGCAGGATGGGTTGCTGGAGTCGCTTCACGCTTGCCGGGGGTGCTATCCGCTCGCGTCCCGGCTTCGATCATTGGACCCGGATAAGCATCACCTCTTGCGGACGGTGATCCCAGGCTGCTCGCTGCGCCGTGTTCGGTGTCGTCGTATCTTCGGTTGGGCCGTCGTGTCCCGTCAGTCCCCGGCCCGTATCATTCGCCTTGGTTGGACGCCTGCCCCGGACGGATGGGACGGTTATCCTGCAATTCAGCGGGCGGGAAAATAAGGGACGCTCGTCCTGGAGATCCAGGGAACCGGACGGACAATCTAAGATGGTTAACGTCAGATACGGCGCCGGATCAGGCGCGACGTATCTTGAGCCTGGGGGCGGATGCCATGGCTGCCTTCTCCGCGAGGAATGGGTGACCGGCCCCACGTTCCCGTCCCGGAAGCGTGGCCGTTTGCGAACATATCAAGAACAAATTTGCCGTCAATAGAGATTTCCGCGTTCTCGCGCGACGGGATGAGGCAGGGTACCGGTCGAGGGGAAAGGCCCCAGGCAAGCCCTGCAACTCCCGACGGGCGAGCGCGAACCGGCTCCCGGCCGGGAGTTGCAACACCGGGTCCTCCCGGAGGAAGATGCGCCGGGGCATGCGGACATGCCGATCCAGAACCCGTCGGATCCGAGGAGCGGTCCCGGCCGCGTCCGTCAGGCAGTGACGATTGGAGCTTTTGGCGGCGGATTGATGAAGGACCCAATCGGACGCGTCCGGGACGTCCATGGGACGGCTGTCCCAGGGTGCGAGCGCGCCCGAATGGATTGCCACGGATCATGCCGGAACCCGCCCCACCAGCGCGGCCAGGAACTGGCGACCGCTGGCGCCCACCCGTAGCGGACAGTTAGTCACGAGCCGATGCCCCTCTTCCGCTATCTCAGCGACGACGCGTTCCTGATCTTCTCGCGCAAGCATCGCTACCTCTACGAGGCGGCGCTGCTCGAGGTGCACGACCGCTTCTTCTCGTCCGGCGCGGTCTTCCCGACGCCGCAGGAAGTCACGCACGTCATCTACGACCTCGTCGCGCGCCGGCCCGAGTTGCTCCTCGACGGCGAGGATCCCGGCGAGGGGCTGCCCGAGGTCGTCTCGAAGGGCCGCCGGAGGCTGAAGTTCGCCGGGAACGGCGGCGAGACGGGCGACAGGGTCCTCAAGGCTGCTGGCGATGTCTACAAGGGGTTGGTCCGGACGGGCTGGCTCGAGGAGGAGGAGTACGGGCTCAAGGTCACGGTCGACATGCCGATGGGCGGCCGTTGCTCGTCGTCCAGCGGCTCTCGAGCCTGAAGTCCGACGTCTCGCAGCGGTTCGGCGGCCTTGTCGTCCACATCAAGACCAGCCTCGAGCTCGTGGAGGGACTGTCCGCGGAGAGAAATCCCGAGAAGGCGAGATCGACGGCCGTACACGCGCTTCGCGAGGCGCGGGTCCAGGCCGACCAGTTCGTGAAGACCCTGCGTGCGATCCTCTCCGACCTGAAGCGCATCCGAAGTCGCTGATG
The DNA here is from genome assembly GCA_963723525.1 of uncultured Alphaproteobacteria bacterium. GTDB lineage: Bacteria > Pseudomonadota > Alphaproteobacteria > Rhizobiales > Beijerinckiaceae > Microvirga. The sequence continues at coordinate 137,661 of CAVRRI010000032.1, read as the reverse complement.
GAGTTGCAGAACCTGCGCCAGAAGATGGACACCTACTTCGAGGAGTTCATCGGCGAGCTGATCCTCAAGGACTTCCAGGCGATCCTCACCTTCAACCATGCCTACCGTTTTCGGGACCAGATCGTCTCGGCGGCGCGCCGGATCGCCTACACCGAGGGCCTGCTGGCCCTCATTGCCGAAGGCTATGTGGAGATCGGGGTCGCGCCCGACGCACAGGCCGCGCGGGTCGAGGCTGAAACCGACCTTCTCTCGATCGAGGGCACGTTCGAGACCGTCGGAGAGATGTTCGAGCGCATCGCGCAGTTCCGCCGCGCGCTCGAGTTGAGGCTCAGGAACACCGTCAAGTATGCCGAGCAGGGCGAGCGCGGCCTGGCCTCCCGCGCGAGGGACCTCGTCACCCGCATGGAGTCCTTGCTGCTGGCGAACCCGGACCGCTTCGCGCGGCCCACCGTGCCCGTCGCGATCGAACCCGTCATCACGCCGTGGTCGGAGCGGCAGCTCGCGCCGCAGCGCCAGGCCCGGCACCGATCGCGGCCAAGCCGCTCGCGAGCGTCCCCGCGATCCTTCTACGAGTTCCGCAAGCGCATGCGGGCCGACTACCTCGAGCGCATCTCGCCGTCCCCCGGAGCGCGTGAGGCGCTTCCTCGAGCGGGTCACGCCACCTCATCACACGACCGAGGCCCGGTTCATCGAGATCCAGACCGTCGACGACTTCCTGGCCTTCGATGCCGCACGGCGGTACGCGCTGACGAAGGAGGTCCCTCCCCTCCTCTCCCGCGAATTCGAGTTCGAGTACCTGCCCGATTCCGAGCCGCACGAAAGCGAGTGGCTCCGGTGCAGCAACTTCGTGGTCCGCCACCGTGGCGGTCGCCACGCAAGGGGGCCTGAGATGCTGAGTGAGTTCGACCAGATCGAGGCAACCTTCGGCGCCGAGAAGGCGGCCGACCTCCGCAAGGCCTGCCGGTACCTGCTCCGGAACCAGTTCGCCTATTCCGGCGACCGCGGCGCGGCCACGGTCTACAACACGCTCACCGACGCGCGCTTCCGCCGCGTTGCCGACGAACTTTTCGACAGCCTCGGGTACCGGGTTCACCGGAATGCCGAGGAGCAATGGGTCGGCATCCTCCTCGATGACGACGATGCCTCCTCAGTGCCGAAGATGAAGCTCGAGGAGACGATCATCGTGCTGGTCCTCGGCCGCCACTGGCAGGAGGAGGCCGACCTCGGGAACCTCCTCGACCGGGCGACGGCGCTCACGACCGTGAACGTCCTGCACGAGCGCTACAGGGACATGGTGCAGCTCGGGCAAGCCCGCGATCTCGGTCGCACGCTTCCTCGAACTGCTCCGGGAGGCGGCCGCGAGGAACCTGATCGCGGTCGGCGAGTTGACCGCGACGCGCAGGACCGCGAGGTCGAATCCGGCCGATGATCAAGCTCGTGAGCGGTTCCGATGCCCTGAAGCGCCTCGAGGGTTACGTGAAGTCCGAGGAGGCGTCGATGCGCAGGCCGTCGGCCGCCGCCGTGATGGCTGCTCTCACACCCGATACCGACGCCGGCCGCGATGGGGAGACCGAGTGATGGAACTGAGACGCCTCACCATGGTGAACTGGCACCTCTTCGATGCGGAGGACATCGAGGTCCGCGGCAACTTCGGAATCCTCGGCGAGAACCGTTCGGGCAAGTCGACCATCCTCGACCTGGTGCAGGTCGTGCTCTCCGGGGCGAGCCGCGCTTACCTGCGCCTGAACGCGGTCGCTGGCGAGGGCGGCAGGGGACGTTCGTCCTCGAAGCGCTCGGTGCTCGGCTACTGCCTCGGCGCACTGGGCGACGGCGAGATCCGCCGCCCGGAGTCGCTGACCTACGTCGCGCTCGGGTTCGAGGACCCGGAAGGACTCCGGCCGCCCGTGACGATCGGACTGGCCCTGGAGGCCCGCAGCACGGATGCCTCCGAGACAGTGCTTGGGCGTTTCGTCGTGACCGGGAAGCTGCTGACCACCGCCGACTTCGCCGAGGAGAGGGATGACGCCCAATACGCTGCGGCGTGGGACGATGTGAAGGCCCGCATCGTCGGCGAGGTGGGAGCCGCCAACTTCATCAACCATCGCGAGAAGGCAACCGACTTCGTCCGGGAGTACATGCGGCGGCTCGTGCCCAGCCTTCCCGGAACGCGGAGCAGAGCGCGGCGGCGCTCCTTGAAGGCGGTCGTGAACGCCATGTCCCTGAACCAAGGGTACTCGGCGACCGAGTTCGTTCGCGGCTTCATCCTCGAGGACAACCCGATCCGGATCGGGGAGCTGCGCAGCTCGATCGAGACCTACCGCGGGGTGAGCGCCACTATCATCACCATGCGCCGGAAGCTCGAGGCCCTGAAGGCCCTCCGAGAGCATGTCACGGCCTTCGCCGAGAGCCTGCACCGGAAGGCGCTCGAGGACTGGATCTCCCGCCGCGCGCGGTGGCTTGCCGCGCACGAGGCCAACCGAGCCATTAGGGAGGAGATAGCGGCAGGGAGGCGGCACATTGCGGCCGAGCAGGAGGACAAGGATGTCGCCATCGAGGGCATCGGGGAGGCCAAGCAGGAGATCGACCGCCTGAATGCCGCCATTGCGGCGCATGCCGCGAAGTCCGGCCGGGACCGATGGGCAAGCAACCTGAAGCTCGTCGACGAGCAGATCGCCACCGCGCAGGACGGCATCCGCAGGCGATTGCAATCCGCATCGGCACCTGCCGCTGGCGGGAATCCTGGCGGAGGGGCAGGCCGTCAGGGACTTCTGCGAGGCGGCCGTTGAGGCGGCGCCGCAAGCCAGCCCGGAACGGCTGCGGGCGGCGAGCGCGCGTTGCGCGAGGTGGCTCCGGCATGTGCCGGGTGGGTGGACGCGCTGCGCCGCGACACCTCGGCGGAGATGGTATCTCTTGAGAAGGAGGTCGCCGAACTCAGGCAAGCCCTCGAGCACGCTCACGAACCCGGGGCGGCTGCCTACCTTACGCGCGAGACCAAGCTCTTGATGCGCAGGCTCGAGAGCGCCGGCATGGAGGCGCGGCCCCTCTGCGACCTCGTCGAGATTTCGATCCGGCATGGGTGCCGGCCGCCGAGGCGCTGCTCGGCCGCGACCGCGAGGCCATCTTCGTGGAACGTCACCGCATCAGGGATGCGACCGCCCTGTATCGGGAGGGTCGGCGGGACTTCCGGGGAGCCTCCCTCGTGAGCCTGAACAAGCTCGAGGAGTTCCGCGAACCGCCGAAGCCTGGCACCTTCCCGTCGCTGTTCAGGACGGACGATCCCGACGCGATGGCCTTCCTCCAGCGCCGCTACGGCAACGTACGCCTCGCGCGGACGCTCGACGAGTTCAACCTTCCCGGCCGGGCACTGATGCAGGATGGCTTGTACGACGACGGACTCGTCCGCAGCCACAGGTCCATCGACCCGCGGGAGCACAAGATCGGCAAGGCGGCGCAGGCCGACCAGTTCCGGAACATGCAGGAGGCCTACGCCGAGAAGGGAAAGAGGCTGACGATCCTTCGGCAGCAGGAGCAGGTCCTCGGGCGGGCCCTGAGCGCGCTGCACGACCTCATGCAGGACCCGGACGGGGCTGGCTCTCAGACATGCTGGCGAAGGTCTACGCCTGGAGGCTCGATCGTGCTGACATCGAGGCGAGGATCGAGGCCATCGACGCCGAAGGGGACGGCGGACTGCGGGAGCGCCTGAAGGCGCAGAGGGAGTTCCTGAAGACCAAGGAGGCTGAGCTGGCCTCCATCGAGGGCCGCACCCACAAGTACGAGAAGATCGTGTTCGCCGGCGAACGGGACTTGAACGGCAACGACAGCGTCGAGGGATCGAACTGGACTCTCAAGTTGGCGAGGAAGTCCTACGAGGAGGAGCGGAGGCTGTTCCCCTATCGTGAGGGCGCCGCCGCCTATCGTGAGCGCATGCGCGGGCTGCGGGACCCGAACAAGTCGCCCGGCCTGCTCGCCGCGGACGCCGTCCGCGCGGCGGCATCGGTCCACCGGAAGCTCAGGCAGGCTGCCATTGAGGCATCCGGCGACGCGGAACAGGACAATCGCCAGGCTGAACTGAAAGCCCCGCGGTGCCCTGCGACTCTTCAACGAGCCTAGTTCGGCAGTCAAGTGCGCAGGTCGGTCCCGAAAGTCCCCTGCTTGCGGACGTGAAGCCCTGGATGGACCTCCTGATCGAGGACATCGAGGGCAACGAGCTCCGCCGCTACGAGGACAAGGCCCGCGAGGCGGCCGAGCGGGCCTCCACCCTCTTCCGGGGCGAGTTCGTGAACGCCCTGAACATGCGCGTGTCGAAGATGGAACGGGATCTCGACGCGCTGAACCGGAGCCTGCGCGACCATCCCTTCCACAACGAACGGTACTCGTTCCACCGGACCGCCACGGCCGAGTTCCAGCCGATCCTGAAGGTCATCGAGATCAGCCGGATCTCGGATGAGGCCTTGGACATGCTGTTCAGGGCCGACGTGCCCGACGACTTTCCCCACAAGGACACGATCAAGGCGGTCGAGCAGTTGCTCGAGGACCCGGACAAGGACTTCTCGGCGTTCGAGGACTACCGGAACTTCTACACTTTCGAGATCCACATGGAGGACATCCACACGAAGGCCCGGACGCGCTGGGAGACGCGCCGGCGACGGGTTCGGGTGCGGAGCAGCAGGTCCCCCTCTACGTGGCCATCGGCGCATCCCTCGCGGCTGTCTACGGCAGCGCGGCGAACGGCAGGGGCCGCCCGAAGGGGATGTCGCCGGCGTTGTTCGACGAGGCCTTCTCGAAGATGGACGGCAAGAACCAGCGGGCGATGATGGCCTTCTACGAGGATCTGGGACTTCAGGTGGTCGTCGCCGCGCCGCTCGAGAAGAAGGCCGCCATCATGGGCTACATGGAGACGCTCGTGGAGGTGGACCGGATCGGGGAGCAGTCGACCACGAACGTGGTCCACGTCGGCCTGCGTGCCCGCGAGGAGATCCTTGCCATGAATCCCGAGCACCTGACCGACGAACAGATCGCCGGCCTGATGGCGGCGGAGTAGGCCGTGGCCCGCAAGTTCACCGACGCGACGGTCCTGGTCCACGACCTGCTCAACCGCCGCGAGAGCGGTACCGAATCCCCGGTCGCGTATCCCGACCACGAGGGATTCCCGACGGTGACCGCAGCCGACGCGTTCCTGAAGGCCGTCGCCGCGGCTGAGCGCGCGGGCTGCGTGGCCCTCGTCCATGGGACCGGACAAAGGCGTGACGAGCTCAAGCTGGTCAGGTTGGCCGATGCTGATGCCCTCTATGCATACCTCGGACGCGAACCGTCCCACGAGATGGCGGACCGGGCGCGGTCAGAGATGCTCAAGGACCTCGACGTTCATCCTGCGGTCCGCAGCGCGGCTCTCGCAGCGCCGGAAGCGTGGTCCCGCAAGCGGACCTGGTGCAATCTCGGGCCGGAGGACGTACAGGCCACGCGGACGGCCATCGTGCTCGCGCAGGCGATCGTGGACGAACGCCACCTCGGACTCGACTACCGACCTTCTCGCGCAAGGCCACGGGCAGTAGCAAGGCGCTCGAGAGGCTGGAGGCCGCCGTCCTGAGGCTCGTCGGAGCCGTCGTTGATCTCCCGTCGGCCGCGGGGCCGAGGGCCGCGTTGGCTACACTCGGCTTAGAGCGATTTGGTCCGCCCCTGCTGCTTTCCGGAGCGCTCACCCTCGATGGCGTTACCGTCCCGCCGTCGTTGCCCTATCTCGGCCTACCGCCGGGCGAGATCAGGCGTGTCGGGTTCGGCCGGACACCAGCCTATGTCCTGACGATCGAGAACTTCGCGAGCTTCAACCGACACGTCCTTGAGGCCGATCAGGATCGAGTGGGCCTGACCATCTATGTCGGAGGTTACCCCTCCCTCGCGACCCAGCGCGCACTCAACGCCGTCGCATCGTCACTCCCCGGGGAGGTCCCGTTCTTCCACTGGTCCGACATCGACCCCGACGGCACCTGGATCTTCCGGACAATCGAGCGCGCCGTCGGGCGGCCGCTCCTGCCTCACCTCATGTCCCGGGAGCTGGCCGAGGCCTACGGCGAGAGGCCGTCTCGCGCCTCGCAATTGCGCGTGGGCGAGGCGGCGGGATCGACGATCTCCGATCTCGTGGACTACCTGGCCGGGCCGGACGCCAAGGTGATGGAACAGGAGGAGATCGATCCAATCCTTCCGGATCGGGTTGCTCGCGATCCGGTCGCGTCCGGGAGGGACTGAAGGAGTTTCGGGCCGACCGAGACGCTCTGCAAGGATTCGTCACCCGCCCCGATGGGCGGCGACCAGCGGATGGGCTCGTTCGGCCACTCGGTCCTCGCAGAAGGCATGGGCAACCCCTCCTGCCGGGCGGCCGCGGGGCCGTCCGGTTCCATGCGGGAAGGGAGGCATCAAGAGGTGCAAGGATGAAGTTCGACCGCGCGGTTAATCAGATGCGGCGCCCGTAACGCCGCCTGAGGATGCTGGCCGGAGCGTTGCGCTGGCCGGTCGGCGCAAATGCAGGCGGAATGACGAGCCCGTCTCGTCAGATTCCCCTGCTCTTGCGGGTGCGAGTGGATTGCCCTACGAGCCCTCGCATCACGCCCTCTGCGAAAGCGTCACGGTCTCGCACGGCACCGGGGAGAGAACGTTCCACCGTCACAAGGACTCCCAGACCTGCCTTGCGGAAGCTTCCATCCGCGTCATCCACACCCAGCGGGAAGCACGGACCCAGGACTGCGCGCCCTCTCTCAAGAAAGCCATCACCCCGAAATGTCGTACATCAGATTCTGGATAGTCGAACATCATTTCGACGACCGTCCGGCCTTTTGGGGCCTTCGTGATGATGACTTCGCGACCGATCGCTGTGCCAGCGCGGAGGAAGCGAGGGAAGAGCTGACGAGGGCAGTGGTTGAGCCAGGTTCCGCTCTTGCGACTGAGATGGCCTCCCTGATCCGCAATGCGCCAGTCATTCCGGGGAACTCGCTACGCCGGAAACGAGGATCCAAGCGAGTGGTCGGCGGCGAAGGTCCGTATGTGATCGTGAAATATGATGATGGCAGCGGCCCCTTTCTGGGTCGTGTTCGGGCCGGGCGGGCACGTTGTCCTGCCGATTTGCCATTCGTTTGAACAAGCCAGCGAATTGGTGAAGAGCGAGATCGTCAACGATCCGCCCGCCGCCCCTACCATGGGCGGCCTCAAGTAAAATCTGCACGGGCAGCCCTACGCCGAGCCGCCTCGATCCTTCCGGGCGCTTTGTGGCCGTGCCTGATGAGCTTCTGGTTGAACGGGTGGTCCAGCCTGAGGGCCGCTCCCTCTCCGAATTCCTTCTCGACGCGCACGAGGGCTTCGTTGGCCTCGATCGCGGCGGCGATCCGCCGACCCAAGGGGGAACCGGGATCGGAGTGCACCCGCACGACCTCCTCGTCATTGCCCCAGTCCTCCATGTGGGCACGGAAGGTCCCGCAATCACCGCGCTCGATGGAATACTCCAGGCACCGGACCACGTGCGTGAGGAATTCCTCCCTGGTCACCCCTTCCAGCCACATCGGCATCGCCACCCCCACCTGTTGCTGACCCTCGGAAGAGGATAGCCGCAGGGTGTCGCCGGCGAATCTCCTTGCGCCTATTCTGACGAGAGGGTCAGCAAGGCAGCCGCCGAGGCCGAGCTGGAGGATACCGAACGGGCGCCTGCTCGGATGCGAGTTTCACCCCCAGCTCACCCTAACCCTTGCTGCGACTGGCGAATTCGATTTGTGTTATTGCGCGCAGTTTCAGGGGTTTCTGCGCGACGCATTCATTGGCGACCCCGGCAGGGCTCGAACCTGCGACCTGCCGCTTAGAAGGCGGCTGCTCTATCCAGCTGAGCTACGGGGCCATGCCGGCGGCAAAGACCTGCCGCCTCGTTCAATGGGTCCATGGATTGACGCGGTTGAACTTGAAATTGTCCGAATAGGAGATCGCCCGCCGCTTGGCCTCCTGCGGCTCCTCTACGCGGTAGGCTATCCCTTCCCTTTCCGCGTAGCCCACGGCCTCTTCCCTGGTATCGAACCAGAGCTTCACCTGCTGGCGGGTGTCCCCCGAAGAAGTCCAGCCCATGAGAGGCTCGATTTCGCGTGGCCTGTCCTGCTCGAAGACGAGCAACCAATGCTTTGTCCGCGCCATGCCGGACTGGGTGGCGGTGCGACCGGGTTTGTAGATCCGTGCGGTCATTGCGTCTCTCAGGTCCTCGCCGCGGGTGGCCGATGGTCGGGGCGGCAGGATTTGAACCTGCGACCCTCTGCTCCCAAAGCAGATGCGCTACCAGACTGCGCTACGCCCCGACACCGCCAACGGCTTGCGTTTCCTATAGTTTGAGGAGGTGGTTCGCAAGGGTGGTGTCCCGAGGAAGGGAACACAAGGGGCACGAACGGCGCGTTCCCGAGAACCGTCGGCGCGTCGGCGCCCTCAGGACCATCGGACGGGATCGCTTGGTCGATCAGCGGCGCTGGACGATCACATCCGGGCGCCCGGGGCAGCGCCGCCGCTCGGTCTCGACGATTTCGCCCCGATAGTTGACGCGGCGGGTGACCGTGACCCGGCAAGGAAGTCCACCATATCGCACGACGCGCGTCACCTCCGGCAGCGTGCGCACGAAGTATCCCGGGGCCCCGAAGGGGATCGCCGGGCCGCGATAGCGTCCGTAGCGGTCAAGGTCACGGTCACGCCGCGGATTCCACTCTCGTACGTCATACCCGGTCGTGCGGTCGCTGAGACGATCCCAGCGCTCCCAGTGAAGGGCCTGTGGGTCCTGGCGCTCGGCGGGAGCGGTCTGCGCGAGTGCGGTTGCGGTCCATAGCGCCAGCGCGGCGATTGCAAGACTCGATCGCATGGTCGGTTCCATCATGAGGAGGCCGGGCACCGCACCATTCCGGCGCCCGTTCCGGTGCGAATTCCCGGATCGGCTCCCGCAATCCGCGCTGCCGACAAGGCCCACGCAACAGGCTCGTAACGTCGCTTCGAGACGCTGGCGCATCGTGCGGACAAGTGGACCCGGTTTTCCGCGCAAAACGATGCGCTGCTCAAGAGTGCGCTGCTCAAGAGAAAGAGCATCGGATGGCTCCCAAAAGTGGGGTCCACTTTTGGGTCCGATGCTCGCATCGTGCGGAAAAGTGGACCCGGTTGTCCGCGCGCCGAACGATGCGCTGCTCAAGAAAAAGAGCATTGGGTCCGATGCTCTAAGCCCCGCTAGTTCCGGGTCGGCGGATTGCGGACGCCCCGCAGAAAGTCGCTTTCGAGGCTCATGTTCTGGGCTTGGTAGATCCGCATGCTCTCGGCCTGGTCGAAGCTCTCGCTGACCAGATCGAAGGCGAGCCGGAAGCGGCACTCCTGATAATCCAGGCCGCTGGTGCGCCCGCGGCAATACCGGTCGAGATACGCCTGCGCATCGGGATCGATGGTCTTGGTGATGACCATGGCGCCCTGCATTCGCAGGCCGAGGACGATGCACCGGTAATCCTTGGCGGCATTCCGATAGCACCCGATCGTCGTGCGCGTCTTCAACCGCTGACCCGGCTCGGCTCCGAGCTTCGGCAGATACAGGGCGGCGGTCTCTATTTCGCGTTCCGCGGCCTGCGCCCGCACGCCTCCGCTGCAAGCAACGATTATTGCACAAACAGAAACGAGTATTGCGAGAGCCTGCCAAGGGCCGCGCATTCGAGCCCCCCTATCGTTGTGCCGTGAGGCCGGTTCTTTCACCTCGTGATTGTGCGTAGTGTAACATAAGTATCGCCGGAGGGCAGCCTGCTCCGCAACCCGAAGCCTGCATTTCCGCCCCGACACGGCGGCCTGGATCGAGACCGTCCTACCCGTCGGGATGCGGCCGCCCGGCTTCGGCAGCTCGAGGCCGCTCGTTCAAGCCGAATACAGCCGTCCGGAGATGGCGCGGCTACCGCTTGAAGAGGGGATGCTCGACTCGGTCGCCGACCTTGATCCCGAGCCGGACCGCGGTGCCGGCATTGAGCTCCAGCACCGCCAGAACCGGCTCGCCGGACGGGATGGTGCGGGTGGAGAGCGGCTCCGCATTGGTCGCAATGCGGGCGATCGTGCCGTCCGGGCGGATGAAGAGCATGTCCAGGGAAATATACGTATTCTGCATCCACATCGAGACCGGCTCGACCTTGGCGAAGTCGAACAGCATGCCGCGATTGGCCGGCATGGAGCGCCGGAACATCAGCCCCTGGGCCCGGTCCCGGTCATCGCGGGCGACCTCGACCTCGAAGACGTGCCGCCGCCCCTCGCGGGAGACGATGGAGAGAGGTTCGAAGGCTTGCGCATAGGCGAAGCCGGCCAGGGCGAACCACAGCCCGAGCGCACAAAGGATCCTTGACACCGAACCCGTCAATGCGAGTGCGGCAGCGCCGTATCGGCCAACCGGACTTCCGCCGCCATGAGTCCCTTCGAGCCATCGCCGAAGCGCACATAGACCCGCTCGCCGGGTTTCAACTCGGCGATGCCGTAGCGGCGCAGGGTTTCCATATGAACGAAAATGTCGGGCGTGCCCTCGCCTCGGGTCAGAAAGCCGAACCCCCGCAGGCGGTTGAACCACTTGACGGTGGCGAACTCGAGCCCGCTCGTCGGCGTCACCTGCACGTGGGTGCGCGGCAGCGGCAGTTCCGAGGGGTGGATCGCCGTGGATTCGTCGAGGGAAACGATCCGGAAGGCCTGAAGGCCCCTGGGCCGCTGCACCGCCTCGACGACGATCCGCGCGCCCTCGTTGGCGCTCTGATAGCCGTCACGGCGCAGGCACGTGACGTGAAGGAGCACGTCCGGCATGCCGTTGTCGGGAACGATGAAGCCGAACCCCTTGGCGACGTCGAACCACTTGATGCGGCCGCTGATCTGAACGAGATCAAGGGCGCTATCGCCCGCAAGGTCCTGAGGTGCTTCACGGCGGGTACGATCGATCGGCGCTACCGCGGCCTTCGGATCGAATGAACTGTTACCGTAATCGTCAGACATGAAGAAACCCAACAGTCGAATCACGCCGCGCGATTCTTAACTAGAAGATAACACCGCCGGGATTCGGGGGAAGCCTGAAAGAGATCGTGACAACACCGGAGGCGCGGTTCCGGCCAAGGTGTCTCAATGACGTGACACAAGGTTCCCGAGACTCGCGAGGAGGGGTCCGATCTCCCCGTTGATCACCAGATCCGCAGCGTCATCGAGGTCGGTCGGGTCGCGGTTGATGATGACGAGCTGCGCCCCGTTCCGTTTGGCCAGCAGCGGTAGACCGGCGGCGGGGTAGACGACCAGCGATGAGCCGATGGCGATGAACAGGTCGCAGGCCAGACTGAGCGCATTCGCCCGGCGCATGGCCTCCTCCGGCATGGACTGGCCGAAGGAAATCGTCGCCGATTTGATGATTCCGCCGCAGATTTCGCACGAGGGCGGCTCGCCGGCTTCCGCAAGGCGTGCCCGCACCCAGCCCAGCTCGTAACGCCGCCGGCAGGAGAGGCAGGTCGCGTAGGTGCCGTTGCCGTGCAATTCAACGACGCGGTCCGGGGAAATCCCGGACGCCTGGTGCAGCCCGTCGATATTCTGCGTGATCACCGCCGGCATTTTGCCCGAGGCGACGAGCGACGCCAGGGCGAGGTGTCCTCGGTTCGGCCGGGCGCCCGCATAGAGGTCGTCCATGGCGAATTTGCGCCGCCAGGCTTCGCGGCGAGCCTCGCCGCTCGACAGGAAGGCTTCGAACGGGACCGGCTTGTGGCGCATCCAGGGCGAGTTCGGCGAGCGGAAGTCCGGCACCCCGCTTTCGGTCGAGATGCCGGCACCCGTGAACCCGACGATGCTGCGGGCTTCCCGAACGAGGGCCCCGAGTTGGGCGATGGGATCGGTTTGGGTCATGGCGGCAATATGGAGCCTTGGAGCACCGCCTGTCATTGGGGAGTGGCGCAAGAAGGCGCCGGCGGTCCCCCGACGGATTGCGCCCGGCCGCACTGGGATTGGTCTTCCGGCACTTCCTCGCCTTACATCGGCGCCGTGACCGCGCCTTCCCCTCAAGCCGTCGCCGCCCAGCGCTGGGATGCCATCGACGTCGCCCGCGGCGTCGCGATCGTGGCCATGGCGGTCTACCATTTCTCCTGGGACCTGAGCTATCTGCGGCTCATCCCGACGTCGATCATCGGCGATCCCGCATGGAACTGGTTCGCGCGTTCCATCGCAGGCTCCTTCCTTGCCCTGGCTGGCGTCGGCCTCGTCTTCGCTCATGCGGGCGGCTTCCGGCGCTTCGCCTTTCTGAAGCGGCTGGCGAGGATCGGCGGCGCGGCGCTCGCCGTCAGCCTCGTCACCTGGTTGGTTTTCCCGGAAAGCTACATCTTCTTCGGCATCCTGCACTGCATCGCAGTGGGAAGCGTACTGGCCCTCCCTTTCCTGCGCCTGCCGTCCTGGTTGGTCCTCGCTGCCGCCGCCCTTTGCCTCATCGCGCCGCAGATCGTCACGAGTCTCGCCTTCGACCATCCGATGCTCGAATGGCTCGGACTTGGAGAACAGCATCCCGTGACGAACGACTACGTGCCGTTGCTGCCCTGGTTCGGCGTCATCCTGCTCGGGATTGCGATCGGGAGGGCCCTGCTCGAGCGCGGAGCCGCGACGGCTCTCGCCCGCTGGCATGCGGGCCACGGGGCCGCCGGCATCGTCGCCTGGATGGGCCGCAGGAGCCTGCCGATCTACCTCATTCACCAGCCGGCGTTCCTCGCGATCCTCTACGGAGTCCTGCAGCTCACGGGTCCCAATCCGACCGCCGTCTTCGTCGGGCAATGCCGCACCGGCTGCGTCCAGCAGAGCGGGAACCCGGCGATGTGTCGGAGCTATCTGCCCCTGCGTCGCCGATCGCTTGAAGGAAAGCGGCGATTTCGGCCGCATTCTCGCCGACGAACGCGGGACGGCGAGCGACCCGCGCGTCTCGCAAGCGGCTCAGGAATGCCTCCGGAGGGGATCGGAATAGGCTTGATTGCAGGCGTCATCGTCCTGAGAAGTCGCCCGCAGCATCCTCGGGCCCGACGAAAGGGCAGCCCATGGCAACGGCGCGCGCCCGATCAGCCTTCGACGGCCCGAAGGCGCGCCTCGCCATGGGGACGCTCCCGCTCCGTCCGTGCCTCGGCGAGGAGGCAGAGGAGTTCGAAAGCGATGGACGCTCCGACGAGGGCCGTTCCGCCCGATTGATCGAGGGGCGGCGAAACCTCGACCATGTCGGCGCCCACGAGATCGAGGCGGCGGAATCCGCGCACGAGCTGGAGCGCATCGCGCGAGGTCAAGCCGCCGATCTCCGGCGTGCCGGTGCCGGGCGCGAAGGCAGGGTCGATGGAGTCGATGTCGAAGGTGAAATAGGTCGGGCCATTGCCGACGACGCGGCGCGCCTCGGCGATGGCGTGGGGGATCCCCTTCTCGGCTACCTCATCCATGTCGATGATGCGGATGCCCTGGTCGAGCGCCCAGTCGCGCTCGTCGGTGGAATACATCGTTCCCCTGATGCCGATCTGCACCATGCGCTTCGGATCGAGGACGCCGTCCTCGATCGCGCGGCGGAAGGGCGTGCCGTGGGTGAGCTTCTGCCCGCCGAAATAATCGTCGCCCGTGTCGGAGTGCGCATCCACGTGGATCAGGCCGAGCGGACGCTTCTGCCCGAGCGCGCGCAGGATCGGATAGGAGACGATGTGGTCGCCGCCGATCGACAAGGGCGTGACGCCGCCGTGATGCAGGTGCGCGATCATCGCCTCGATGCGGCGCAGGGTGTCGGCCACGTCGATCGGGTTGACCGGCACGTCGCCGACATCCGCGCACGCGCAGAGCTCGTAGGGAGCGACGAGCGTTCCGTCATTGACGAGCCGCATCAGCGACGAGGCATCGCGCACCTGTCTCGGCCCGAGCCGCGCGCCGGGCCGGTTCGTGGTCGCCCCGTCGAACGGGATGCCGACGAGCGCGATGTCGATCTCGCCCGGCGCCTGGGCCGGGTCGAGGTACGGGAGGCGCATGAAGGTCGAGATGCCGGCGAAGCGCGGCACCACCATCCCGGAGAGCGGCTGATAGGCTTCCAGGCGCTTGCGGCGGGCGGTGTCGTTCCTGTCGTTCTTGATCTTCAGGTTGTTAGGCACGTCTCTCGTCCTCAAATTACACTGCGCATGCGAAGACGCGCTCGATCCGCTCCATGCCCCAGTCGATCTCCTCGCGGGAGATCGTGAGCGGAGGCGCAAAACGCAACACGGTGCCGTGGGTGTCCTTCGAGAGGACGCCCTCCGCGGCGAGCGCATCGCAGACGGAGCGCGCGGACACCACATCCGGATCGACCTCGACGCCGACCCAGAGGCCGCGCCCGCGAACATCGGTCACGATGTTGCTGCGCATGCCCTTGAGCGCGTCGAAGAGATAGCGGCCGAGTTCCGCCGACCTCTCCACCAGGCCCTCCTCCTCGATGACGTTCAGGGCCTCGAGGCCGATTCGCGCCGCGAGCGGATTGCCCCCGAAGGTCGAGCCGTGAGAACCCGGATCGAAGACCTGCATCAGCTCACGGGTCGCGACGAAAGCCGAGACCGGGTACACGCCGCCCCCCAGCGCCTTGCCGAGGATCAGCCCGTCGGGACGGATGTCCTCGTGCTCGTAGGCGAACCAGCGCCCGGTCCGGCCGAGGCCCGACTGCACCTCGTCCAGGATCAGGAGCACCTCCCGCTCGTCGCAGATCGCGCGCAGATCGCGCAGATACCCGTCCGGCGGAACGACGATCCCCGCTTCGCCCTGAATCGGCTCGACGAGGACCGCGCAGGTCCTCTCGGTGATCGCGTCCGCGACCGCCGCCGCGTCGCCGAACGGGGCGGAGCGGAAGCCGCCGTCGAAGGGGCCGAAGCCGTCGCGGTAGGAATCCTCGGAGGAGAAGCCGACGATCGTCGTCGTGCGCCCATGAAAGTTGTTGTCGGCGACGATGATCTCCGCGCGATCCCGGCCGATCTTTTTCGAACGATAGCCCCACCGGCGCGCCGCCTTGATGGCGGTCTCGACGGCCTCGGCTCCGGTATTCATGGGCAGCGCCATGTCGAGCCCGCTGAGCTTGACCAGCTTCTCCAGGAACGGAGCGAGCAGCTCCGTGTGATAGGCGCGGCTCGTCACGGCCAGCGTCGAAGCCTGTTCGATCATGGCGTCGAGGATGCGCGGATGGCCGTGGCCGACGCTCACGGCCGAATAGGCGCTCATCATGTCGAGGTAGCGCCGGCCCTCGACGTCCGTCACCCAGACGCCCTTGGCGTGCCGCAGGACGATGGGCAGCGGATCGTAGTTGGCGGCCGCGACCGTCTTCTCGAAATCGATGTAGCCCATGCCTCGCACCTCCGGCTTTCATTGTACGGAAGCGCGGCCGCTGGTGGGGGCTGTTCTCGAGGCGGGGCGCGACAGAATCGGTCGCGGGCGCCGCCCCTCCTGTCAATCTCGGCTGCCGTTCACCGGATAGCCATCGAAGCTCTTGAGCGTCTTGAGGACGAAGGTGGTGTGGATCCGCCCGATCCCGAAAGCCGGATCGGCCAGGAACGCATCGGTCATCGCTTCGTAGGCGGCGAGAGACGATGCGACGATGCGGGCGACGTAATCGTATTCGCCCGTCACGACCTGGAGCTCCACGACCGAGTCGTGCGCCGCCAGCGAGCGCTCGAGGCGCTGCCGCGCGACGGCGGAGGGGTCCCGCATGGCGATCTCCGCCAAAGCGACGATGTCGTGCCCGAGGGAAGCAGGATCGAGCAGGACGGAATAGCCGCGGATCACGCCCCGCTGTTCGAGGCGCTTGACGCGCTCGAGGCAAGGACGCGGGGAAAGGCCGACCCGCTCGGAGAGGGCCTGGTAGGTCATGCGGCCGTTGCTTCGCAGGGCCTCGAGGATGGCCCGATCGATCCGGTCGAGACCGGCGGGACGCTTCGGGGCCCTCGAGGCTTTGCGGTCGCTCATGGCTCGGCCTCTAGAGCATCGGACCCGAAAGTGGAATCCACTTTTGGGATCCATCCGATGCTCTTTGCTCTTGAAGCGGCGCATCGTTCGGCGCGGAAAACCGGGGCACTTTTCCGCACGATGCGCTAACCTGAAGCCTCGGCGCCGTCGAGGGGCCGCTCCTCGCGACCCCCTCCCCTCGGCGCTCGCGGCCCGCTACAACTCGAACCCATGACCATCAAGCCAGACATCCTCGCCGCGATCGGCGACACGCCGCTCATCAAGCTTCGACGCGCCTCGGAGGCGACGGGCTGCACCATCCTGGGCAAGGCGGAGTTCATGAATCCCGGCCAATCCGTGAAGGACCGGGCGGCTCTCTTCATCGTCCAGGACGCCATCCGGCGCGGCGCCCTGAGGCCGGGTGGGATCATCGTCGAGGGGACGGCCGGCAATACGGGCATCGGCCTCGCCCTCGTCGGCAACGCTCTCGGCTTCCGGACCGTGATCGTGATCCCGGACACGCAGAGCCAGGAGAAGAAGGACACCATCCGGCTCGCAGGCGCCGAGCTCGTCGAGGTTCCGGCCGTCCCGTATGCGAACCCGAACAACTACGTGAAGGTCTCCGGCCGGCTCGCCGAGCGCCTCGCCCGGTCGAATCCCGACGGAGCGATCTGGGCCAACCAGTTCGACAATGTCTCCAACCGGCAAGCCCATTACGAAACAACCGGCCCGGAGATCTACCGTCAGACCGGCGGCACGGTGGACGGCTTCGTCTGCGCGATCGGTACGGGCGGCACGCTCGCCGGCGTCGGCATGGCCCTCAAGGAAAGGAACCCCGGCGTGACGATCGGCCTGGCGGACCCGATGGGCGCCGCGCTCTACAGCTGGGTCACGACGGGCGAATTGAAGGCTACGGGCTCGTCGATCACGGAGGGCATCGGCCAGGGTCGGGTGACCGCCAACATCGAGGGCGCACCGATCGACGTGGCCTATCAGATCCCCGACGAGGAGGCGATCCCGCTGGTTTTCGACCTCCTGGAACACGAGGGACTCTGCCTCGGCGGCTCGTCGGGAATCAACGTCGCAGGAGCGATCCGTCTGGCGCGCGAACTCGGCCCCGGCCACACGATCGTGACCGTCCTGTGCGATTACGGGACACGCTATCAGTCGAAACTTTTCAATCCTGATTTTCTGCGCTCCAAGAACCTGCCCGTGCCGGCTTGGCTGGAGAGATCGGAGACGATCGACCCCGGTCTGGTGCCGGTCCCCTAAACCATCCTCGGCCCGCTTCGTTGCCTCCCATGACCCGTGCCCTCAGCGACTACCTGGCCGACCTTCCCCTCGTGGCCATCCTGCGCGGCCTCAGGCCGGAGCTTGCCGAAGAGACCGGACACGCTCTCGTCGATGCAGGCTTCCGCATCATCGAGGTGCCGCTCAACTCGCCCGAGCCGCTGCGCAGCATAGGGACTCTCGCGAGGGCCATGCCGGAGAGCGTGCTCGTGGGTGCCGGGACCGTCCTCGACCCCGGCAGCGCGGACCGGGTCTCCGAAGCCGGGGGCCGACTCGTCGTGATGCCCCACGCGGACGTCCAGGTGATCCGCCGCGCAAAGGAGCTCGGGATGATCTGCACCCCTGGCGTCGCGACGCCGACCGAAGCCTTCGCGGCTTTGAAGGCGGGCGCCGACGCGATCAAGATCTTCCCGGCGGAAGGAATCCCACCCCACGTTTTGAAGGCGTGGCGCGCCGTCCTGCCTGCCGACGCGATCGTACTTCCGGTCGGCGGCATCAAGCCGGAATCCATGTCGGCCTACGTGGCATCGGGCGCGAACGGGTTCGGGCTCGGCTCCGCCCTTTTCGTCCCCACGATGCCGGTCGACGAGGTGGCTCGTAACGCGCGCCGCTTTGCAGAGGCCTGGCGGGCCCTGCGGGAACCCTAAGGACCGCGAGCTCCGAATACGCCACCACGACGCGGTTTCAATCTACGATTGTTAACTATCCCTGCCTGCAATCGTCGCCCGAGAGAGGCAATCGCTTTACAAACAACTTGGCGTAAGTTTTGCTAACTTTTGGGAAGGTTCTATGCTGAGGCCCGGCGCGGCCGCCGTGAAGGCCGACGAGCGTCCTTCGTCGACGCGCAGGGCAGAGGATGGAGAGTTCCTGGGGAGCGCGTCATGACCACCTTTGCATGCTTTGCTTGCGAATCGCCGGCTTTCACGATGGACGGCGTCCTCACGGACAACACCGATGTGGAGTGTGCGGAATGCGGAGCTCCACTCGGAAAATGGGCGATGGTTCGACACCAGCTCCAAGAGCGCGTCGCAGCGAAGGAACATCGCCGGCATCCGGCGGCGGACGGTCCGAAGCCGATCCCCCGTCCGATCGTAGTCCGTTACTGATCGCCAAGACTGATCATCAGGCGCGCGGCGACGTCGAGTTCGACCGGAGCTGGACGCGCGCGTTGGTCCGTCCAGGCCGGCGTCCGGCTTGTGGCCGTGCCTCGGGTTTCGAAGGCGCTTGATGCTGGTCCGCCGACCTTCGGGCTAACCACTTGGTAGTACTTGCCGTTCAATCAACTGATCTGGTCTGCGCGCGGCTAAATTCTTCTGTATTTCCCTAGTCGTTTTGCTAGCATGCCAGTTGACGGATGTGCCTGGATGACCGGTTCGGGATGCCGCTCTCGGATCGGTTCATTCCCGGTCGGCGCGGCCGAGTGCGAGGCACGAAGCCTGTGCGTACCGGGCGATGCCGATTGGACGGGTCGACGGCAGCGGGAGAGTCGAACGACGATGTTGAGGCACAGCCGCTCCCCACCAGTCGATCGAGCCGCCTTCGCCTCGCGCCTGCAGGCTGCGATCGATCGGAACGGCCTCACCTATGAAGAGATCGCCCGACGGGCGAGAGAATATCTCTCCTCGGAAGAGCGGCTGAGCAGCGTCAGCGTCTGGCAATACGCCAAGGCCAAGAGCTTCCCTCGCCGGATCAGCTACGTAGAAGCCCTCGGAAAAGTGCTCGGCGTCAATCCCGACGACCTCCTCGCCGAGCGCCGCAGCGACTTCCGCCGGGACCCTGCGGACGAGAACCACCACTCCCCGCCGGGGGAACCACCGAGCCAGATCAAGCTGACCGACTTGGGCGATGGCCGGGCGGCGGTCGTCGTCAATGCGGACCTGCCGTGGCCGGTCGCCCTCAAGGTGCTCGAGATCCTCAAGAGCACCTTCTAATCTAGATCGGAGGGCGATCGGCCTCCCGTCTGGCTCAGGTCGGCCCGTAGCGGCGATCATACTCGAGAACGGCATTGAGGAGGACCTGGGCTCCGGCTGCGCATTCATCGAAGCTGGTGCTCTCGGCCTCGTTATGGCTGAGCCCGCCGGCACAGGGGACGAAGATCATGGTGGTAGGCGCGACGCGAGCAATGTAGGCGGAATCGTGACCTGCGCCGGAGACCATATCGCGGCTCGGGAAACCGGCCCTCTCGGTTCCGGTCCGCACCGCGGCGATGCAGTCCGGATCGAAGCGCACGGCGGGCGAATCCCATACCTTCTTCGGAGCAGCCTCGAGACCGATCTCGGCGGCAACCGATGCCACCGCCGACATCAGCTTGCGTTCCATCTGGTCGAGCACGGCATCCTCCGGGTGACGGAAGTCGACCGTGAAGAACGCGTGTCCGGGGATCACGTTGCGCGAGTTCGGCTTCACCTCGACGAGGCCCACCGTACCCACGGCCGATGGCGAATGCTCGAGGGCGATCTCGTTTACGCGCTCGATGAGACGTGCGGCACCGAGAAGCGCGTTGGTGCGCAGGTGCATGGGTGTCGAACCCGTATGCGCCTCCCTGCCCGTCAGTTCCACCTCGTACCAGCGCATGCCCTGGACGCCCGTCACCACGCCTATGACTTTCTGCTCCGCTTCAAGGATCGGCCCCTGCTCGATGTGGAGCTCGAACATGGCCCCGAACTTCACGGAGCCCGGAGCCGCCTCGCCCCGGTATCCGATCGCCTCGATGGCGTCCGCGAACCGCACGCCCTGGCGATCCTCGCGGCCGTCCGCGAAGGCGCGGTCGAACACCCCGGCATAGACGCCGGAGCCGAGCATGGCCGGCGCGAAGCGCGATCCTTCCTCGTTTGTCCAGTTGACCAGCATGAGAGGCGCGTTGGTCTCGTAGCCGAGGTCGTGGAGCGTGCGCAGGGCCTCCAGGCCTCCGAGCACGCCGAGCGCGCCGTCGAACTTGCCCCCGGTCGGCTGCGTGTCGAGATGGCTGCCGATCGCAATCGGTGCGACGTCCGTCCGCTTGCCGGGCCTGAACGCGAACATGTTGCCGACCTCGTCGATGGCAACCGTACACCCGAGCGCTTCGCATTGCGCCCGGAACCAGTCTCGCACTTCGCGGTCGAGGTCGGTGAGCGTGAGACGGCAGATGCCGCCCTTGGCGGTGCCGCCGATCCGCGCCGTCTCCATGAGATTGTCCCATAGGCGCTGCGGGTTGATCGTGATGTTCTGCATGGCATCGGTCCTGTGGAGCAGGCGTTCCGACGGATTGGAACGCCGCTCTAACTCCTCTCGTGCATCGTTACGGTCGAAAAGCCGGTTCCGCTCGCACGGACCGACCCTCGGCC
This sequence comes from uncultured Alphaproteobacteria bacterium, assembly GCA_963723525.1. Lineage (GTDB taxonomy): Bacteria > Pseudomonadota > Alphaproteobacteria > Rhizobiales > Beijerinckiaceae > Microvirga. The sequence goes on along the minus strand of CAVRRI010000032.1, from coordinate 117,106 downwards.
GTCTACCGTGCGATCGCCCTCGGCGCCGTCCTCGCCTTCCAGAGCCTCTGCGCGGCCGCAAAGGGCGGCAAAGGCCGACGGGCGATGAAGCGGCCATGTCCGCGCTCCGCGCGCACTTGGCCGCCTTCCGCAGCGAGCCGGCCGCGAAGAAACACCTTCGTCGGCAGACCGGTCAGCTCGAAGCCCTCGAACACGTTGTACTCGATGCGGCTCACCTGCGTCTTGGCCGAGATGGTCTTCGTGGCCTTCGGGTCCCAGATCACGAGATCGGCGTCGGACCCCGGCATGATCACGCCCTTCTGGGGGTACATGTTCAGGATCCGGGCCGCATTGGCGGAAGTGACCGCCACGAACTCGTTGGGCGTGAGGCGTCCGCTGTTCACGCCGGCGCTCCACAGCACCGGCATCCGGTCCTCGAGGCCGCCCGTTCCGTTCGGGATCATGCGGAAGTCGTCCCTGCCGATGCGCTTCTGCTCCATCGTGAAGGAGCAATGGTCGGTCGCGACCACTTGCAGCGAACCGGACTGGAGCCCCGTCCAGAGGCTGTCCTGGTGGGCCTTCGGCCGGAACGGCGGCGACATGACCCGTTGGGCAGCATGATCCCAGCTCCGGTTCAGGTAGTCCGTCTCGTCGAGAACGAGGTGCTGGATCAACGGCTCGCCGAAGACCCGCTTGCCTTCGGCTCGCGCGCGGGCGATCGCGTCGTGCGCGGGCTTGCACGAGGTGTGGACGACGTAGAGCGGGCAGCCTGCCATGTCGGCGATCATGATGGCGCGGTTCGCCGCTTCGCCTTCGACTTCCGGCGGACGCGAATAGGCGTGGAACTCGGGCCCGGTCTTCCCTTGCGCGATGAAGTCTTCCTGCATCTGCGCGACCACGTCGCCGTTCTCGGCATGAACGAGCGCAGTGGCGCCGAGTTCGGCGCAGCGCTTGAAGGAGCGGAAGAGGATGTCGTCGTCCACCATCAAGGCGCCCTTGTAGGCCATGAAGTGCTTGAAGGTGTTGACCCCGTGGGTATTGACGATCTCGCCCATCTCGCGGGCGACCTGATCGGACCACCAGGTCACGGCGAGATGGTAGGAATAGTCGCCCGCCGCCTTCTCGGACTTGCTGCGCCAGTCGCGATAAGCCTCGACGAGCGATTGCTGCGGCCCCGGGATGCAGAAATCGACGATGGTTGTCGTTCCGCCGGAGAGGGCCGCCTTGGTCCCCCACTCGAAATCGTCGGCCGATACGGTTCCCATGAAGAGAAGCTCCATGTGCGTATGCGGATCGATGCCGCCCGGCAGGACGAGCGCACCGCCCGCATCGACGATTTGGGCGCCGGCCGGCGCCTGGAGATCTTCGCCGACGGCGACGATCCGCTCACCGTCCACAAGCACGTCGGCGCGCCGGCTCACATCGGCGTTCACCACCGTGCCGCCGCGGATGAGAAGGGTCATGTGCGTATCTCCCCTGATAGTTCTTGATTGCGCTCTCCTGCGCGTTGCCCTGGTGTCGTCCGGGGCCGACGCGAAGCACTCACGGTGTCATCCCGGCGGAGCGGAGTGCCGGGAAGGGGATCCAGATTCCAGTGCACTCTGGACATGGATCCCCCTTCCCTCGCCTGCGGGAGCGTTCCGCGCCGCCGGGGATGACACGGTGCCTCCGGCTCGCCGGGAACCACTTGCTCTAGGCGACAGTCTACATCTTCGCGTCGACCACCGCGTGGCTCCAGGCTCCGTCGGGCTTCTTGCTGATGACCGGGGAATCGCCACCCGACGAGAGCAGCGTTCCGACCGTGCGCTCGTAATCCGCGGGGTTCAGCTTGCCCTTGGCGCCGAGGTCGAGAAGCTTCGCGATCTCGCCCATCATGCGCTTCTGGTGCTTGTCGGTCTGGGCGCCCGTGAGGTCGTTGTCGAGGACGATCTTGGCGGCCTCGTCCGGGTTCTTGGCGGCGTAATCCCAACCCTTCATGGAAGCCGCGACGAACTTCGCCATCCTGGAGACGAAGGCCTGATCCTTCAACTTGTCCTGCATCACGTAGAGGCCGTCCTCGAGCGTCGAGACGCCCTGATCCTCGTACTTGAAGGCGACGAGCTGCTCGGGCTTGTAGCCGGCGTCGATGACCTGCCAATACTCGTTGTAGGTCATGGTCGAAATGCAGTCGGCCTGCTTCTGGAGCAGCGGATCGACGTTGAAGCCCTGCTTGAGCACCTTCACGCCGCCCGCAGAACCGTCCGTCTTGTAGCCGAGCTTCGCCATCCAGGCCAGAAACGGATACTCGTTTCCGGAGAACCACACTCCGAGAGTCCGGCCCTTCAAATCGGTCGGCTGCTTCACTCCGGTCTCGGCGCGGCAGGTCAGCATCATGCCTGACCTCTTGAACGGCTGCGCGATGTTGACGAGCGGCACGCCCTTTTCGCGGGCCGCCAGCGCCGCCGGCATCCACTCTATGATCACGTCGGCGCCGCCGCCCGCGATCACCTGGGGCGGAGCGATGTCGGGGCCGCCCGGCTTGATCGTCACGTCGAGGCCGGCCTCCTTGTAGAAGCCCTTGTCCTTGGCGACGTAGTAACCGGCGAACTGCGCCTGGGTCACCCATTTGAGCTGGAGCGTCACCTTGTCGGTCTGCGCGGCCGCCGCGGTGGTGAAGCCCAGGGCCATTGCCCCGGCAAGTAGTAGATTTTTCATCATTGTTCTCTCCTCCAGAACGCCGGCCGCAATTCCTTCATGTGCGGTACGACGGATGCCAGAAAGTGGCTCCGCGCTCGATGAGCGCGACGAGCCCGTAAAAGGCCGAACCGGCGAGCGCGGCGAGCGCGATCTCGGCCCAGACCATGTCGAGGGACATCCGCGCGACCTCGATCGAGATGCGAAAGCCCATGCCGACAATCGGCGTGCCGAAGAACTCGGCGACGATGGCCCCGATGAGAGCAAGCGTCGAGTTGATCTTCAGCGCATTGAAGATGAAGGGCAGCGCAACCGGCAGCCGCAGCTTCACAAGGGTCGTCCAGTAGTCCGCCCCGTAGGAATGCATCAGGTCTCGTTCGAGACGGCCGGCAGCGGAGAGGCCGGCCACCGTGTTCACAAGCATCGGAAAGAAGGTCATCACGACGACGACGGCCGCCTTCGATTGCCAATCGAAGCCGAACCACATGACCAGGATCGGCGCGATGCCGATGATCGGCAGGGCGGAGACGAAATTGCCGAGGGGCAGAAGACCGCGCCGCAGGAAGGGAACGCGGTCGGCGAGGATGGCAACCAAGAAGCCTGCGAGACAGCCGAGGGCATATCCCGACAGAACGGACTTGACGAACGTCTGAAGAAAGTCGTCCCGAAGCACCGGCAGCGATGCCGCGAAGCGGTAGGCGATGGCCGACGGCGCCGGCATCAGGACGGAGGGAACGCCGGCCCCCACCACGATGACTTCCCAGAGGAAGAACAGAAAGGCGCCGAACAGCACCGGAACCGCGAGCCAGACGAGCCGCCGCGCCCCCGTTCCTCTCGGCCGCATGTGCGACAAGCCGCTTAGCGCCGCCATGGCGCCGAGCCACAGGACAATGACGAAGGCCCAGAATCCGAGACCCGCCTGGCCGGCCACGCTGGGACCGTGAACGAAGGCGAGCGCGATGAGCGAGCCGACGATGACGAGCGGCGTCAGGAGCGTGGCCCGTTGGGTCGCGGTCATGGGGCACGCGCTCCCATGCGCCTGTTCACCCAGCTCTCGGCGATGCCGACGAGAGCGACGAGAACGGAGGCGAGGAACGCCGCCCCGAACAGTGCCGCCCAGATCTGGATGGTCTGGCCGTAATAGGAACCGGCCAGCAGCCGGGCCCCGAGGCCCGCCTGCGCGCCCGTCGGAAGTTCGCCCACGATGGCGCCAACGAGGCTGATGGCGATCGCAATCTTCAGGCCCGCGAAGAGATACGGCAGGGAAGCCGGGAGGCGGAGCTTCCAGAGGGTTTGCGCGAGCGATGCCGAATAGGTCCGCATGAGATCGCGCTGCATCGGATCGGGCGACGTGAGCCCCTTGACCATGCTGATCGTGACCGGAAAGAAGCACAGATAGGCGGAGATGATCGCCTTCGGCAGCAATCCGGTAATGCCGATGGAGCCCAGCACGACGATGATGATCGGCGCTATGGCGAGGATCGGGATCGTCTGCGAAGAGATGATCCACGGCATGAGGCTGCGTTCCAGCGTCTTCACGTGAACGATGGCGACCGCGAGGACGATCCCCAGGAAGGCGCCCATGGCGAACCCGACGAGGGTCGAGGACAGCGTCACCCAGGCATGAAAGACGAGAGAGCGGCGGGAGGTCATCGGAGTGTCGATGACCGTCTTCTTGAGCTCGACCAGGATCTGGTGAGGAGCCGGCAGCATCGGCCGTTCCTGCTCGAGCGTCGCCGCCGCGATCTGGACGGTCGAGCGCCGTTCGCCAGCCCGCTCGAACGCATCCGCTGTGATCTGCCAGTTCATGAGGATTGCGGCGGCGTACCACAGCGCCACGATCCCGAGCACCACGGCGAGTACGGGTCCCGTGTTCCCGTCCCGGAGGCGAGCGAGCGGGCGGCGCGGTGTCCGCGCCGGAAGAACCAGCGCCTCAGTCGTCATAGGAATGGCCGGCCCGCAGGCCCTCCCGGACCCGGTTGGCGATCTTCAGGAACTCCGCCGTCTCTCGGATCTCGAGCTTGCGCTGGCGGCCGAGGCTCGACGCGTCGACGATATCGATGATCCGGCCCGGCCGCGGCGACATGACGACGATCCTGGAGGAGAGAAAGACCGCTTCAGGAATCGAGTGCGTCACGAACAGGACGGTCTTGCCGGTCTTGTCCCAGAGCTGAAGCAACTGCTCGTTCAGGCGATCGCGAACGATCTCGTCGAGCGCGCCGAACGGCTCGTCCATGAGCAGGAGCTTCGGATCGAAGGAGAGCGCGCGGGCGATGGAGGCCCGCTGCTGCATGCCGCCCGAGAGTTGCCAGGGATACTTCTTCTCGAAACCCCTGAGCTTGACGAGTTCGAGCTGGCGATGGGACCGTTCCCGGCGTTCGGATTTGGAGAGCCCCAAGATCTCGAGCGGCAGCTCGACGTTCCGTTCGATCGTCCGCCACGGATAGAGCGCCGGCGCCTGAAAGATGAATCCGTAGTCGCGCCTCAACCGCGCTTCGTTCGGGCTGACGCCGTTCACCCTGATCTGGCCGCCGCTCGGATGTTCGAGATCGGCGATGACGCGGAGCAACGTCGTCTTCCCGCAACCGGAGGGGCCGATGAAGGAGACGAACTCGCCGTCCTCGATCTGCAGGTCCACGTTCGACAGGGCATAGACCGGTCCGTCGGCGGCTTCATAGGTGAGCGACAGAGCGCGGATGTCGACCACGGGGGCACGCGCGGCTCGCCCGGCGGCAGGCATGGATCCTGCCGTCTCGCCGCTGCCTGCCATGAAATCCTCCGTTACGCGCTCGAGCACAGTTTCTCCCTCATGTCACGGTCGCCTCGGGCGTCGCAAGCCTCGTGCCGAGCCTATCGGCAGGAAAGTAGATCGGAATCCGCTCTCCTGCCCGGCTCTTCGGCAGGTCACGCCGCCCGTTTCAGCACCTCGCCGATCGTGCCGATCAGTTCGTCGATCTGGGCCTTGGAGATGATCAGCGGCGGCGAGAGGGCGATGATGTCGCCCGTCGTCCGGATGAGTACGCCCCTCTCGAAGCATTCCAGGAACACCGAGAAGGCGCGCTTCGTCGGTTCGCCCGGCATCGCTTGCAGTTCGATCGCGCCCACGAGTTCGATGTTGCGGACGTCGACCACGTGCCTGCTATCCTTAAGGGAATGGAGCGCTTCTTCCCAATAGGAAGCGAGTTCCGCGCCCCGTGTCAGCAAGCCGTCGTCCGCATAGGTGTCGAGGGTGCCGAGGCCGGCCGCGCAGGCGAGCGGATGAGCCGAATAGGTATAGCCGTGGAAGAACTCGATGAGATGCTCCGGCCCGGTCATGAAGGCGTCGTGGATCTCGCTCTTCACGAAGACCGCGCCCATCGGAACGACGCCGTTGGTGACGCCCTTCGCGGTGACCATGATGTCCGGAACGATGCCGAAGTAATCCGCCGCGAAGGGGGCGCCGAGGCGCCCGAAGCCGGTGATCACCTCATCGAAGATGAGAACGATCCCATGCTTGTCGCAGATCTCCCGCAGGCGCTTCAGATAGCCCTTGGGCGGGATGATCACGCCGGCCGATCCGGCCACCGGCTCGACGATCAGGGCCGCGATGGTGGAGGCGTCGTGCAGGGCCACGAGCCGCTCCAGATCCTCCGCCAGCTCGGCGCCGTGCTCCGGCTCCCCTTTGGTGAAGGCGTTGCGGGCCGGGTCGTGCGTGTGCCGGATGTGGTCGACCCCGCCCAGCAGGGTCCCGAACATCTTGCGGTTGGCGAGGATGCCGCCGACCGAGATGCCGCCGAAATTGACCCCGTGATAGCCGCGTTCGCGACCGAGGAGGCGCGTTCGCGAGCCCTCGCCTTTCACGCGGTGATAGGCAAGGGCGATCTTCAGCGCCGTTTCGACCGACTCCGATCCCGAATTGGTGAAGAAGACGTGGTCGAGCCCCTCGGGCGTGAGCTGCGTCAGCCGCGAGGCGAACTCGAAGGCCTTGGGGTGGCTCATCTGAAAGGGCGGGGCGTAGTCGAGTTCCGCCACCTGACGCTGCACGGCCTCGACGATCTTGGGGCGGCCGTGACCGGCATTGACGCACCAGAGGCCTGCCGTGCCGTCGAGGATCGGCCGGCCGTCGTCGGTGTAATAGTGCATGTCCTGCGCGCCCGCGAGCAGGCGCGGCGCCTTCTTGAACTGCCGGTTCGCGGTGAACGGCATCCAAAAGGAAGTGAGATCGTTCGGAATCGGGCGCCTCACCGGCACGACGTTCATATTCATATCCTCCTCAAGCCGGCCTCCGCCGGGCGATCCAGGTGCTGATCGACGATGCGCTCTTGCCGCCGCGGTATCGCGCGACGTAGGGTCCGCTTCCGGGAGCAGCATAAAGGGATGTTTGGTGGCTGACGAGGTGTGGTCGGGGGGCCAGGCGCCCGGGCGAAAGACCCGGGCGGGCGAAGCGAACGCCGAGCGGATTCTCGATGCCGCCCTCGAAATCTTTGCGGCCTATGGGTTCCGCGGCGCCCGCATCGACCAGATCGCCGCGGCGGCCGGCTTGTCGAAGCCCAACCTGCTTTACTATTTCCGCACGAAGGAGGAGCTCTACACGGCCGTCCTCCGGCGCACGCTCGACATGTGGCTCGAGCCCTTGCGTCAACTCGATGCGGCGAGCGATCCTCGCGACGCTCTCGGCGCCTATATCGTCCGCAAGCTCGACTACTCGCGCAGCCACCCGGTGGCGTCCCGGCTGTTCGCCATGGAGATCCTGCAGGGGGCGCCGCATCTCGACGCGGCGCTCAAGAGCACGTTGCTCGACATGGTCGAAGCCAAGTCCCGCACCATCGAAGGGTGGGTGCGCGACGGTCGCCTGAGGCCCGTCGACCCCAAGCACCTCATCTTCGCCATATGGGCGACGACGCAGCACTACGCCGACTTCGCGGCCCAGATCGCGGCGCTGACGGGCAAGAGCATCGCCGACGAGGATTTCTACGCGACGGCCCGCGCGACGCTGCCCCACATCCTCCTCGACGGCGTCCTGCCGGGAGAGGCTTGATCGCAGGGGCACCGAAGGCGACATTCGCATTCTCGTGGAAATGAACGTACGGCGCCGGTCGCCCGGCGCCGTTCAGGACTCACTCGGCGGGCTCGGCCGGCTCCAGCTTCCTGGCGGCAGCGGACATCGGGTTGTTGGGATGCTGCGTCCAGTTGGCGTAGGAGCCGTCGACGAGACGGCCGGTGCGGCGGTCGATGGCGTTCACCAGCGGCTCCATCGTGATGCAGTTCTCGATGGGACACACGCTGGCGCAGAGATTGCAGCCGACGCATTCCTCGTCGATCACTTCGAAATGACGCACGCCGTCGACCAGATGCGTGATCGCCTGGTGCGAGGTGTCCTCGCATACCACGTGGCAGCGGCCGCACTTGATGCAGAGTTCCTGATCGATGCGCGCCTTCACCGCATAGTTCAGGTTCAGATACTGCCAATCGGTCACGTTCGGCACGGCCGCACCGACGAAATCGGACACGCGGTCGTAGCCGCGCTCGTCCATGAAGGCTTCGAAGCCCGAAATCATCTCCTGGACGATCTTGAACCCGTAGACCATCGCCGCGGTGCAGACCTGCACGGTGCCGGCGCCGAGCGCCATGAACTCCGCCGCATCGCGCCAGGTCTCGATGCCGCCGATGCCCGAAATCGGCAGGCCGCCGGTCGCCGGCGAGCGCGCGATCTCCGCCACCATGTTCAAGGCGATCGGTTTCACGGCGGGGCCGCACATGCCGCCATGGGTCGCCTTGCCGTCCGTATGCGGGCTCGGGACCATGCGGTCGAGATCCACGCCCATGATCGAGTTGATGGTGTTGATCAGCGACACCGCATCGGCGCCGCCGCGCTTCGCCGCCTCAGCGGGCTTGCGGACGTCGGTGATGTTCGGCGTGAGCTTCACGATCACCGGCATGCGCGAATGCTGCTTGCACCAGCGGGTGACCAATTCGACATATTCGGGCACCTGGCCGACGGCGGAGCCCATGCCGCGCTCGGACATGCCGTGCGGGCAGCCGAAATTGAGCTCGATGCCGTCGGCGCCCGTGGCTTCGACGCGCGGAAGGATGCGCTTCCAGGCCTCTTCCTCGCAGGGCACCATGAGCGACACGACGATGGCCCGGTCCGGCCAGCGCTGCTTCGTCTCGGCGATCTCCTGAAGGTTCACCTCCAGGGGCCGGTCCGTGATGAGCTCGATGTTGTTGAAGGCGATGATCCTGCGGTCCGTCCCGTGCACCACGCCATAGCGCGGCCCCGAGACGTTCACGATCGGCGGCCCTTCCTCGCCGAGGGTCTTCCAGACCACGCCGCCCCAGCCGGCCCGGAAGGCGCGCTCGACGTTGTAGGCCTTGTCGGTGGGGGGCGCGGACGCCAACCAGAACGGGTTCGGCGCCCTGATGCCGCAGAAATCGACCCTGAGATCGGCCATTGAACCCTCCCCTATTCGGCCGCCATGGGCACGAAGCCCATCAGCGTGCGATTGATCGACAACGCGGCCTGCTTGCCGTCCTCGACGGCGACGACCGTGAGATCGCGTCCGCCCGCCACGCAGTCGCCGCCCGCCCACACGCCTGCAAGCGACGTGCGCCGCTCGGCATCGGCGGCAATGCGGCCGGATGCGAGGTCGAGCACATCGCTCGAGCCGTCGAGGTCCTGCGGAACGAAGAGCTGGCCGATGGCCTTGAAGAGCTGGTCGGCCGGCAGTTCGAAGGTCTCGCCCGCATCGACGAGCTTGCCGCCCTCCTCCCTGGCGGCGGCGAACACCACCGACCGCAGCATGCCGCCTTCGCCTTTGACGGAAACGGGACGCGCCCAATGGCGCACCACGACTCCCTCCGTCAATGCGAGTTCCTGCTCGTAACGGCTCGCGCCCATGTGCTCGGGGCCGCGGCGATAGACGATGGTCACCTCGTCGGCGCCGAGCTTTTTCGCCTGCACGGCGGCGTCGATTGCCGTCATGCCGCCGCCGATCACCACCACGCGGCGGCCGATGGGCAGGGTGGAGAGGTCCGGGGACTGCCGGAGCGCCTCGATGAAGGCGACCGCGTCCTCGACGCCTTTCAATCCGCCGTCGTCGATGCCGAGCTGGTTCACGGCTTGAAGGCCGAGGCCGAGGAACACCGCGTCGTAGTCGCGGCGCAGGTCGGCGAGGGTGAAATCGCGCCCGAGCTGCTGTCCGCAGCGCAGTTCGATGCCACCGACGCCGAGGATGAAATCGACCTCCTTCTGCGCGAAATCGTCGACCGTCTTGTAGGAGGCGATGCCGTGCTCGTTGAGGCCGCCGGGTTTCCGGCGGGCGTCGAACACCACGACGTCGAAGCCGAGCGCCGCAAGCTTGTGCGCGCAAGCGAGACCTGCAGGGCCTGCGCCCACCACGGCCACGCGGCGTCCGGTCCGCGGTCCCTGCTTGTAGAGCGGCGTGCCTGACGCCATCACGGCGTCGGTCGCGTAGCGCTGGAGTTCGCCGATGACGACCGGCTTGCCCTCGGCTTCCATGCGGACGCAGGCTTCCTCGCACAGCGTCTCGGTCGGACAGACGCGGGCGCACATGCCGCCGAAGATGTTGGAATCGAGAATTGTCTTGCCCGCGCCGCGCGCGTTGCCGGTCGTGATCTGCCGGATGAAGAGCGGTATATCGATGCCCGTCGGGCAGGCCCGAACGCAGGGAGCGTCGTAGCAGAAAAGGCAGCGTTCCGCCGCGACTCGGGCCTCGTGCGCGTCGAGAGGGGCGTGGAGGTCCGAGAATGCCTCGGCGTACTCGCCGGCGGCACGCCGCCCGGCGCGGATATCCGGTGTTGAAGTCATGGGTCCTCCTGCCCGCTCGCAGCGGGAGTCCAGGCCTCGAATCGTTCACCCTCGGGCTCGCCTCTCGCGGGCGGGCTCATGAATTTGACCATCTGATCAAATCGCTCGGTGCCTGTCAATTTGGAGGCGCCCCATAAGTCTGCCGGCAGGGGCTCAATCGACCTTGGCGCCGGAGGCCTTCACCACTCTGCCCCATTTCTCGTGCTCCGACTTCACGTAGGCGCCGAGTTCGTCCGGGCTCATCGGCTTGATTTCGCCGCCGAGCTCCGCGAACCGCGTCCGAAGCTCCGGAACCTCCAGAGCTTTTCGGACCTCCTGGTTCAGTTTCGCGACGATCTCCGCCGGCGTGCGTTTCGGGGCGAACAACGCGAACCAGCTCGTCGCTTCGAAGCCCGGCAGGCCCGCCTCCGCGAGGGTCGGGATGTTCGGCACGGCAGCCGAACGCTGCGAGGACGTCACGGCGAGCGGCCTCAGCGAACCGGCCTTGGCATGCTCGATCGAGGACGGCAGGTTGTCGAACATCACGTCCACTTGCCCACCGATGAGGTCGTTGACCGCCGGGCCGCTCCCCCGGTACGGCACGTGCGGCATCTCCACTCCCGTGATCTGCTTGAACAACTCTCCGGACAAGTGAATCGAGGTGCCGTTGCCGGAGGAGGCCATGTTGAACTTGCGCGGCGCGCTCTTGGCCTCGGCGATGAACTCCTGAACCGTATTGGCCTTCACGTTCTTCGGATTCACGACCATGAGGTTCGGCACGCCCGCCACGTATGCGACGGGCGCAAAGTCGGTCAGAGGATCGTACGGCATCTTGGCGTAGAGGCTCGCATTGATCGCGTGGGTCCCGACCGTGCCCATCACCACCGTGTAGCCGTCAGGGTCGGCCTTCGCGACCGCGTCCGCGCCGATATTGCCGCCGGCTCCGCCGCGATTCTCGATCACGAATTGCTGGCCGAGCGCCTGCGACAGCCGGTCCCCGAGCAGCCGGGCGAAGATGTCCGTCGTGCCCCCGGCGGCGAAGGGAACGATGACGCGCACCGGACGGTTCGGGTAGGTCCCTTGCGCCGAGGCTGAGCCGCCGAGGCCGGCCAGGAACCCCAGAGTCAGCCCGAGCAAATGGCGGCGCGTTTTTATGGAGAGAAGTGGCATGGCGGCTCCCTTTGGTCTCGTTATCGCCGTCGCGGGCCCGGACCGGCCGCTGCGGCTCAAAATCCCCCGGGACGGAGGAGAGCGCAATCCCCCTGCATTCGCAATGTCGGGGCTCGCGTTTCCCGATGCGTGGCGTATGGTGCCCTCCGACGGAAAGGACCCGTTGCCCATGTCGTTCTTCAAGTCCCTCACGGCCCTCTTCTCCGGCGGCGGCCGGTCCGCGTCCGCCGCGCCGGAAGCGGAGGCGGTCGAGTACAAGGGCTATCGGATCAAGCCTGCTCCCTATCCGGCCAAGGGGCAGTTCCAGACCGCGGGATCGATCGAGAAGGATTTTCCCGAGGGAACGAAGGAGCACAAGTTCATCCGCGCCGAAACGCATGCGAGCCGAGAAGACGCCGCCAACTTCGCCCTCGCGAAAGGCCGGCAGATCATCGACGAACAGGGTGACCGGATGTTCGGGGCGTAAAGGTGGATGCGCGTACGGTTCGGGTCGACGTCGACTCATCCTATTCCTGGCTGAGACTGGTCCTCGCCGTCGTGCTGAGCACGATCGGCTGCGTCGGCATGTGGTCCGTCGTGGTGGTGCTGCCGGCCGTGGAGGTCGAGTTCGGAGTGGCCAGGGCGGACGCCTCGCTGCCCTACTCGCTCATGACAATCGGCTTCGCCTTCGGGGGCGTGCTCATGGGACGGCTGGCGGACCGGTTCGGCGTCTTCGTTCCCGTGTCGCTCGGAGCGGTAGCCCTCGGCGCCGGCTATGCGCTCTCCGCCCTGTCGACGAGCCTCTGGCAATTCGCACTCGCACACGGAGTCCTGATCGGCTTTCTCGGCAGCTCGGCGACATTCAGCCCCCTCCTTGCGGACATCACCCATTGGTTCGAGCGGCGCCGGGGCATCGCCGTCGCGATTTGCGCATCCGGCAGTTACCTGGCCGGCACGATCTGGCCGCCCGTCGTGCAGCACCTCATCGAGACGGTCGGCTGGCGGCAGGCCCATCTGGGCATCGGCCTCTTCTGCACGCTGACGCTCGTGCCGCTCGCCTTCGGCCTGCGCCGCCGGGCGCCGGCCCATTGGTCAGCGGCAACCGCAGCAACGGAAACGGCCGCACGGACGACCGGTCTATCCCCCCGCGCTCTGCAGATGCTGCTCGCGGCGGCCGGCCTGACCTGCTGCGTGGCGATGGCGATGCCCCAGGTCCACATCGTCGCCTATTGCGGCGACCTCGGCTACGGTGTGGCGCGCGGCGCGGAGATGCTCTCGCTCATGCTCGGTCTCGGGATCGTGAGCCGCATCGCTTCGGGATGGATCGCCGATCAGATCGGCGGCGTCGCGACCCTCCTTTTCGGATCGGTCCTGCAGGCTCTCGCCCTCTTCCTCTATCTCTGGTTCGACGGGCTCACCTCGCTTTACGTAATTTCGGCGCTCTTCGGCCTCTTCCAGGGCGGCATCGTGCCGAGCTACGCGCTCATCGTCCGCGAGTATTTCGCGCCCGCCGAAGCCGGCACGCGGGTCGGGATCGTCATCATGGCGACCTTGTTCGGCATGGCCCTCGGAGGCTGGATATCCGGTCTGATTTTCGACTGGACCGGCTCCTACCGCATGGCCTTCGCCAACGGCCTGCTCTGGAACGTCCTCAACGCCGGGATCGCGCTCTGGCTCCTGCAGCGCACGGGAACGGCGCGAGCGGTGGCGGCTTGAAGGAGCTTCGTCATCGTGCAGGTTCGGGCGCTTTACGCGACCTGAGATCCTCGGATCGCGCTCCGCGCGCCCAAGGATGACGCCTATTTCGAGGAGGCGATTCCCTCGCGTCCGTGCCGTGCGTCGAGGTCGAGGGTCGGACCCATCGGCACGATTCCGGTCGGATTGATGGTGGCGTGGCTCTGGTAGTAGTGGTTCTTGATGTGCCGCATGTCGACCGTCGCGCGGATTCCCGGCGCCTGATAGAGGTCGCGCAAATAACCCGAGAGGTTCGGGTAGTCGACGATCCGGCGCAGGTTGCACTTGAAGTGCCCCACATAGACCGGATCGAACCGAACGAGCGTCGTGAAGAGCCGCCAGTCCGCTTCGGTGATCCGATCGCCCGTCAGGTAGCGCCGCGCAGCGAGCCGCTCGTCGAGCCAGTCGAGGGTGTCGAAGAGCGGTCCGACGGCTTCCTCGTAGGCCTCCTGCGTTGAGGCGAAGCCCGCCTTGTAGACGCCGTTGTTCACGGTGTCGTAGATGCGTGCGTTGAGCGCGTCGATCTCGCCGCGCAGGTCCAGCGGATAATAGTCGCCGGGCGCCGCCCCGACCCCGTCGAACGCCTGATTGAACATCCGGATGATCTCGGACGATTCATTGTTGACGATCGTCCGTCGCTCCTTGTCCCAGAGCACCGGTACGGTGACCCGGCCGGTATAGTCCGGCTTCGCGGCCGTGTAGATCTCGTGCAGGCAGCGTGCGCCCTGCACGGTGTCGGGCACGACGCCGGGGCCTTCGTCGAAGGTCCAGCCGTGCTCGCCTAGGAACCAGTGGACGACGGAGACGCCGACCATGCGCTCGAGCCCCTTGAGCACGCGGAAGATCAAGGTGCGATGAGCCCACGGGCAGGCGAGGGAGACGTAGAGATGATAGCGTCCGGGCTCGGCCTTGAAGCCGCCGTCGCCGGTCGGGCCCGCCGAGCCGTCGGCCGTCACCCAGTGCCGAAAGCTGGAGTCCTTGCGCACGAAGCGTCCGCCCGTGCCCTTCGTGTCATACCATTCGTCGCGCCAGATGCCTTCGACCAGTTGGCCCAAGATCGGTCTCCCTTCGGCTGCGGATCAACGGTCAGGGGAAGGAGCCTCGGAGCCCGACGACTCCTCGCGATTGACCGTGACGGTCACGTCCTCGCCGAGAGGGCCGAGGTTCTCCGCCACGGTCTTGCGGATCGCTTCGGCGCCCGCGTCGTCCACGAAACCCGGCGGCCAGACGACGACATGGGGGGCAAGGAGCGGGCTCTGCTTGCCGAGATTGGTCCAGAAGCGGGAAATGGTTCCGGCCGCGACGAGCCGGTTGAGGATGGCGTTCAGATCACCCCAAAGTGCCATCGATCAGTTTCCCGGCCGGGCACATGCTCGGCCGCAGTGGGATCACCTAAGCTCCGACGTCAGGCCGTCTCGATGTTGCCGACTTCGCGGCCCTTGCGGCCTTCGACGATGGAAACGCGAACCGCCTGACCCTCGGCCAAGCTCGAGAGGCCGCCGCGTTCGAGCGCCGAGCGGTGCACGAAGAGATCCTTGGCCTCGCCTTCCACCATGACGAAGCCGAAGCCCTTGGCGGGATCGTACCACTTCACGGTGCCGGCGATCTCCGGCGGTCCTGCGTTCACGGGCGGACCGGAGGGGCGCCGGAACGGCTGATCCGAGCCGAAGGGACGGCGCGGACCACCGCCGGGGCCGCCGCGCGGGCGCTCCGGCTCGGCCGTGCTCTCGTCGACGCTGACCACTTCGGAGACCTGCGGTCCCTTAGGGCCCTGACCGACCTTGATCACGAGGGTCGTGCCGGGCGCCAAGGTGCTGCGGCCGGCGGCCTCGACTGCGCGGATATGCAGGAAGGCCTCGCCGGACCCATCGGTCATCTCGACGAAGCCGAAGCCCTTTTCGCCATTGAACCACTTGACCTTTGCCTCGGCCTCACGGTCGGAACTCGGTCCAGAACTGAAGCGAGACGGACGGGGTCGGTCCGAGAGAGGCGGGGGCGGAGCGTAATCTCCCCAAGGGTCAGCCGGTTGTTCGCCTCGTCCGCGCCGGCGGTCACGGAAGTCGTTACCACGTCCCATAGTCTATCCTGTTTTCTTTGGATACGAGCACTGATTCCACAACGCGGCACCGCCCGCTAGTGTCCTATGACGTTGATTCATCAAATCAGGCCAAAAATCGCGAAAGTGCTCGTCGTCAAGCCCATATAGCACGTCTTTACGCCATGCTCACTAGGGATAAGCACGCGGAATTGCCCTGTTCACGGGCTTCGCCGCTACGGAAATGACGGCACGCTTTTCTATCGAACCGCGGCATTCGATTCGAAATATGAGCGCACCCGGCCGGATCCGGCCGGGTGCGCTCTCTTCGGATGGGTCGATCAGTCGCAAACGCGGACACGCCGTACGATGAGATCGCCCCACCGATTGACCCGGCGCTTCACGATCAGCCGGCAATCATCCTCATGGCGGCCCCAGCCGGGGCGTGCGAAGACGGGCCGGCCTGCGGCCGGCCATTCGGCCAGCGGGCGTCCGTAGAAGCGGCCCGGCTCGTGGAAGGACCCCCGCTCCTCGATGCGTCCGTGACGGCGGAAGCCGTCATCGTCCCTGCCCTTGCGCCCCTCGTCGTCGGCGAAGCGATAGTAGGATCCGTATTCTCCCGCACGGGCGGTGATGTCGACATCAGCAGCCTCGGCGGCGCTGCCCAGGGCAAGCGCGGCAAGTGCGCCGAGCGCGGTCTTTGCAATCGTCGGGGTCATCGAACTCTCCTGCGGCCCTCCCATGGGAGTCGACCGTCGAGGAGAACGTGCACGCTCGACATTGAAGCCGGGCCCAACGCGGCCTTCAGACGCCGTTCACGCGGCCGGTGCCTCGCCCGCGACCGTGGCGCCTCGATCAGGCGACCACGATGTCGAATTGTCCTTGCAGAGCTCCGGCCTCGCCGGTCGCCGGCGAGAGCGCCACCAGGACGCTCCGCCTGGCCCGCTGGTCGCGGATACTGTTGAGCAGGCCGTCGCGCGCGTTCAGGGGCTCGCCCTCGATGTACATCTGCGTCACGAGCCGCCCTCGCCCAGGCACATGGACGGCGAAGTGGATGTGGGGCGTGCGGCCAGGATACGGCACGGGCCGGATGGTGCGGAAACGGTAGGCGCCGTTCGAATCGACCTGCGTGCGGCCGTAGCCCTGGAAGGCGGTGTCGGAGTTCCCCTGCCCCGGCGCGCGCGGATGCCGGTAGATCCCCTTGGCGTCGCATTGCCAGATTTCGATCGTCGCCCCACGCTGCGGCTGCCCTTGCGTGTCGACGACGCGCCCGGAGATGAGCGTCACCTGGCCCATGGCCCGTGCCGCCTGGCCGGCCACGCGGACGAGATCGTTGTCCATGTCGGCCGGGAACTCGGTGGGATAGAACGGTCCTTCGGTCTGCCCCGGCGTCGGCACGCGTTCGGCGGCGATGAGGGTCTTCGGCACGATGAGGCCAGCGGCCCCTCCGAGAGCGACGGACCGGCGGTCGATCAGGATCCTCGATTGGACCATGCGGCTTCTCCCGAGCGGGGACAGGGCCGCATCATAACGTTCGGAGTGGCTGGAGGCATCGCGCGACCGGGGGCGGTCGCACGATCGTGACGGAGCATCAGCGCGTCACGACGACGGTCGCGCCGACCTTCACCCTGTCGTAGAGGTCCATCACGTCCCGGTTCGTCATGCGGATGCAGCCGGACGAAACGGCGGCGCCGATCGTCTCCGACTCGTTCGAGCCGTGGATGCGGTAAAGGCTCGACCCGAGATAAAGGGCGCGGGCGCCGAGCGGATTGTCGGGACCGCCCGCCATGTAGCGAGGCAGGTCGGGGCGGCGGCGCAGCATCTGTTCCGGCGGCCGCCAGTCCGGCCACTCGCGCTTCATCGTCACCGACTTGGTGCCGGACCAAGAAAAGCCCTCTCGACCGACCCCGACGCCGTAGCGGATCGCCCGACCGCCCGCGAGCACGTAAAAGAGGCGCCGCTGGCCCGTCGAGATCACGATCGTGCCCGGCGCATACCCGGCGCGATACGGGACCACCTCCCGCGGGATCGGCTGCATCTGAAAGAGGTTGAAGAAATCCGCGAAAGGATTCTTGTTCGAGGTGGCGGCGATGGCGGACGAGAGATTCAGGAACGCGAGCAGCGCTCCGATGCCGGCGAAGGTTCGAACCATGTTGTTTCTCGTGAAGGGGGATCTTTAGGACCGGAAAAGGTTTCCGAGCCAGCGCGCATAGAAGGGCCGCTCGTCCGCTTGCACCGCCGGCGCCGGCATCGGACGGGCCGCAGCCAGACGTGTCGAAGTCCCTCTCGGGCGGACGACGGCCGGGTGATCGCTCGCCGGCGCTGCAAGCTTCGTCGGCTGCGTCCGCCGGACACGCTCCTTCGGAGCGACGCCCCCCGTGGTCGCCGCATCCGTCGCGGACCGTGCCGGGGCCGCGGAAGGAAGGGCGGCGGCCGTCCGGATCGGGGCGGCGCCGCCGTATTCAGAGCAACGTCCTGGCCGGGCGCGGCGAGCGCCTCGGGGCGGCTGACGTCGAGCCGCTCGCCCGACAGCATCTCTTGGAACGACGGATGCTGCCCACCATCGGCATAGAGTGTTCGCACGGCGGCCGTGCTGCCTGTGAGCGACGCGATGCGCTGCTCGTCTTCCGCCGCCTTGCGGGCCGCGAGCGCCTCGCCCTCGGGGCTCACGTTGAACCGGTACCGGCCCCCTGCCACGGTCACCGAGGGCTCCTCATGGGTCGTTTCGAACCGGTCCGAACCTTCCTTCAGATTCCGCCAGAAGGCGATGTTTTGATCCTGCCGGTACTTCGCCATGTTCTCGGCGGTCATGCGGAACGGATAGGCCTGGAACTGGAACGCCTTCTGGCCGCCGGCGAAAGCCTCTCGGGAAATGGCGTAAATTTCGGCGATTGCCTCATCGGTCATCGCGTAGCAGCCCGCCGATGAGCAGCTGCCGTGAACCATGAGGTTGCCGCCCGAACGCCCGAGCGAACGGTCGTAGGCATTCGGGAATCCGGTGTCGAAGGACAGGTAGTAGGCGGAGTTCGGATTCATCTGCGCCGGGGTGATCGTGTAGTAGCCCTCGGGCGCCTGGCGGTCGCCCTGCGCGATCTTCGGCCCGAGCTGTCCCGACCAGCGGCAGATGGGATAGGTCTTCAGAAGCGCGTAGCGGCCGTTCGCGCCGCGCTTCCAGACCTCCATCTCCGATTCCTTCTTGTAGGCGCGAATCAGGATGGGATCGCCCGCCGACATCCCTTTCATCGCCATCAGCGACATCGTGGACGACGGGATCGGCACCTGGGAGCGGGCGGAGCCGGTCGGCAGTTGGCTGCATCCGACGAGCAGGAGGGCAGCTCCGGAAAGCAGCAGGAGGCGAGCTGGCAGCATGCGCGACGGAACCCCTTGCGGCAGCCTGTGAAGCCTTGATGGCCGCGTTTCCTCAAGGTTCTCCGAACCAAATGCGGCAGAAAAGAGGGCGAGGCGGATGGGGGGCGCCCACTGTGGCCGGAAAGCCTCGGGCGGAGCGCCCGCCTCCCCAGACGTCATCCCTCCTTCACACGTCATCGTCATCGCGCTTCGCGCGCCCGAAGGATGACGAGCGTGGGACGACGGTTCGCCGGTGATGGCGCCGAGCGATACGCCGCCAGCTTCAGATGTTCGCCTCGTCGAACGCCCTCACCCACATCTCGCAGATGCCGCTGCGAACGATGTCGTCGAGGGAGAACTCGATGATCGGAACGGGGAGCATCTTCGCCTTGACGAGATGGATCACGGTGCGGAGTCCGGACGTCTCGCGCAGATCCGTTTGCGTGACGTCGCCGTTCACGACCACCTTGCAGTCTTCGCCGATGCGGGTGAGGAAGAGCTTGATCTCCGCCGGCGTTGTGTTCTGCGCCTCGTCGAGGAGGATGAAGGCGTTCTTCCACGAGCGGCCGCGCATCACCTCGAACGGCACCATCTCGATGTCGCCGTTCTTGAGAGCGATCTCGAAGGCGGCCGCGCCGATGCGCTCCTTGATGGCCTCGATGATCGGAGCCGTCCAGGGAGAGAACTTGTCTTCCAGACTGCCCGGAAAATAGCCGAGCGAGCGGCCGCACGGGACGGTCGGCCGCGTGAGAATGATTCGGTCGATCTTGCGCTGGCGATAGAGATCCGCCGCGAAGGTCGCCGCAATCCAGGTCTTGCCGGTGCCGGCAGGACCGAGGACGAAGACTTGAGGGCTTCTTGCGAGTGCGTCCAGATAATCGGACTGCGTCGGGTTGAGGGGTTTGATGGCTGGGGGGTGTCGCTCCTCGCCGAACTTGCCGCCGTGCAGCTCGATGACTTGCGAGCCGTCGAAACTGCGAGAGGACTTTCGTCTCAACTTATCCTGACGCTTGCTCAAGGGTGGGACTCCGTCGTTGGAGTGAACGCAACACAGTTTCTGCCCGCCCTCGCCGCCCTACGCTTGCTGCGGCAAGGGTTGACGCCATCGGCAACGACGCAAGATCCAAGCCATCGCCGAAGAGGGGAAAATCGGGGAAAGGAACCGCGGGCTGGGGCAGAGTCGTCGGAACCGGCGGCGGATGTCCGCAAATCAGCTCGGAAAAAACGACCGTTCTGCCCATCACCGTCCATTCATCACGGCCTTCAGGCCGTATGTGATCCGTGATTCCCATGACAGTTTATTGGCTGCACGGGAGAATACGAGTCGAATGTCGAAACATGGTGTTTGTTCCGAGAATGGACGGATCATCGAAATTTGCCTGGGGACAACTGGCGGAGGAAACGAACTTGATGCCTGGTTACTCAGAATCGTGGCGTGCGCCGCACGGACCGGAAGCGACCTCGCGTGCCCTCCGCGGCCGATCCGGCTCGTTGCGAGTGGCTCCCGCTTGTGGAGGGAATGCTCACCTCCATGTAACTCGACCGCATCCCGCCCGGTGCGAGGCGTCGACCTCTGGCGCCGCTCCTCCGCATCGCCGACCCGCCCGATACCGGCGCGGCAGCGCTCGTGAAGTTGACGGACTGCGGCTTTTGCGTTCGTAATAACGAACGAACTGAGTTTCGACAGAGGGGGTGGCGCGATGTCGATCCGTGGCATGTCCCGCCGGACGTTTCTCGCCGGCACGACGGCATCGGGGCTCTCAATCGGGCACGCCTCGGCCTGGGCGCAGGGCGCGGAACGGCGGGGTGGCGTTCTCGTCGTGGCGGCGGACACCGAGCCGCGCAATCTCAACCCTGCGCTGATCGCCTCGAACGGCGTGTTCTACGTGGCCAGCAAGGTCATCGAGCCGCTGGCCGAGATGTCTTACGTCGACGGCGGCCTCGCCCCACGCCTTGCGACCGCCTGGGAAGGCTCCGCCGACGGACGATCGGTCCGTTTCACCCTGCGCGAAGGCGTCACCTGGCACGACGGCAAGCCCTTTACGTCCGCGGATGTCGCCTTCTCGGCGATGCGGCTCTGGAAGCCGCTGCAGAATCTCGGGCGCGTGGTGTTCAAGGACCTCGAGGCGGTCGATACGCCGGATCCGCGGACGGCGATCCTGCGCTTCTCGTCTCCGACGCCGTTCCAGCTCGTCCGGAACGCGCTGCCGTCGCTCACGGCGGTCGTGCCGAAGCACGTCTACGAGGGAACGGACATCAACCAGAATCCCGCCAATGCGAAACTCATCGGGACCGGACCGTTCCGGTTCGTCGAGCATCGGCCCGGCGAGTACTACCGACTGGAGCGGAACCCCAACTATTGGGAGAACGGCCGGCCGTTCCTCGACGGAATCGTGTACCAGGTGCTGCCGGACCGCGCGGCGATCGCGGCGGCTCTCGAAGCCGACCGCATCCAGTTGGCTGCGTTCTCCGCGGTCCCGCTCGCGGATCTCGAACGGATCGGCAAGGTGCTTGGCGTGAAGGTGGTGCCCGAAGGCTATGAGGGCATCACGTATCAGCTCACCGTCGAGATCAATCATCGCCGGAAGGAACTTGCCGACCCGCGCGTCCGCCGGGCGATCGCCCATGCGATCGACCGCCGTTTCGTGGTCGACACCATCTTCCTCGGCTACGCCAAGCCGTCGACCGGGCCGATCCCGCTCTTCGACAAGCAGTTCCACTCGGCCGATGCCTCGGCTCCGACCTTCGATCCGCGGCGCGCGAACGCCTTGCTCGACGAAGCCGGCTTCCCGCGCGGGGCCAACGGCACCCGTTTCGAACTGCGCCTTCTTCCCGCACCGTGGTTCGAGCAGACGCGCCAGTTCGGTGACTATCTCCGGCAGGCGCTGCGCGCCGTTGGCATCGACGCGCAGATCGTGAACAACGACGCCGCCGCGCATACCCGCGCCGTGTACACGGACCACGCCTTCGACCTCGCGGTCGGTTCACCCGTCTATCGCAACGATCCGGCGATCTCGACGACGATCCTGTATCAGGGCGGTCTCCCGGCGGGCGTGCCGTTCTCGAACCAGTACGGCTACAACAGCGCAACGATGAACGACATCATCGCAAAAGCCGCCGTGGCGACCCAGGATGCCGAGCGCGTGCGCCTCTACATGGATTTTCAGAAGCTCGCCGCCGAGGACGTGCCTCTCGTTCACGTGGCCGAATTCACCTTCATCACGGTCGCGCGAGACCGGGTGCGCAACGTGGCGAACAATCCGCGCTGGGCCACCTCCCACTGGGCGGATACCTGGCTTGCCTCCTGAGTTCCCGATGCGATGCGCTCGCTTCGCCTGATCGTGCAGCGCCTCGTCGCGGCGCTGCCGACTCTCGTTCTCGTATCGCTGGGCGCCTTTCTTCTGCTCGAGAGCGCACCGGGTGACGCAGCGGACGCCTATCTGGCGCAGACGGGCGGCGACGCCGGATTCGCGGCCGACCTCCGCCGGCGCCTGGGGCTTCAGGGAACCGAGCTCGAACGGCTCGGACGTTTCTACGCGGGCCTCCTCCAGGGCGATCTCGGCAACTCGGCCGTCTTCAACCGCCCCGTCATCGCCGTCATCGTCGAGCGCCTCCCGACCACGCTCCTGCTGATGGCGGCCGCCGTATCGTTCACCGCCCTCTTCGGCTCCGCCCTCGGCCTTATCGCAGGGGCGCGGCCCGGGGGCTGGCGCGATCACGCGATTACGCTCGTCACGCTCGGCCTCCTCGCCATGCCGAATTTCTGGCTCGCCCTGGTGCTGGTGCTGACGTTCGGCGTCAAGCTCGGATGGCTGCCGACCAGCGGACTGCAGAGCCTCGGCGCCTCCAAGGAGGGCCTCGCGGCCGTGGCGGACGTTGCCTCGCACCTCGTGCTTCCGACGCTGGCGCTCGGTGCGGGTTATCTCGCTCTCTATACGCGCACCCTTCGCGCCGGGATGGTGGCGACCTGGCGGGCCGAGCACGTTCGCGCCGCCCGCGCCCGCGGCCTCAGCGAGCAGAGCGTCGTCCGGCGCGCCGTCGCCCGCCCGGCCCTCCTGCCGGTCGTCGTTCTCCTCGGCCAGCAGATCGGGACCCTCTTCGGCGGCAGCGTCGTGACGGAGACCGTGTTCGGCATCCCGGGTCTTGGACGGCTGACCTACGAGGCGGTCGCCGGGCGGGACACCCTCCTCCTCGTCGGCGTGGTGCTGGCCGGAACGGTCGTGGTGATCGCAGCCAATCTCCTCGTCGATCTCCTCCTCGTCCGGCTCGATCCCCGAATCGGAGCCTCGGGTGAGTGACGTCCTCGCTGTCCGCGTTGCGCGCACCTGGCAGGGTGGAGCCGGCCTCGTGCTCCTGCTGCTCTGCGCCCTTGCGGCTCTCGCGGCGCCGCATCTCTTCGAGGGCGATCCCCTCGACATCGTGGCCCGCCCGCTCACGCCGCCGTTCGTGGACCCGCTCGTGCCGTTCGGCACCGACCGCCTGGGGCGAGATATCCTGGCAGGCCTCGTCCATGGCGCCCGAGGCACCCTCATGACGGCGGCTCTCGTCGCCGCGATCGCACTTTGCATCGGCGCGGCGGTGGGGACGACGGCCGGCTATATCGGCGGGATCGTCGATGAAGCGCTGATGCGGATCGCCGACGCGACCCAGACCGTTCCGGGCTTCGTTCTCGCACTGGCGCTCGTCAGCGTCGCCGGCCCGAGCCGACCTGTGATCGTGCTGGCCATTGCCGCCGGCGCATGGACAGGCCCCGCCAGGATTGCGCGGGCCGAAGTGCTGTCCTTGAAGGAGCGGCCCTTCGTCGAAGCCTCCCGCCTCGTCGGAAGGTCGCCCCTCGGAATCGCCTTCGAAGTCGTGCTCCCGAATGCCTTGAACCCTCTCATCGCGCTCGCCGCCGTCATCGTCGCGCTGGCGATCCTCTCGGAATCGGCTCTCTCCTTCCTGGGTCTCGGCGACCCGAACGTGGCAAGCTGGGGCGCGATGATCGCCGAAGGTCGATCGGTGATGCGGACGGCGCCGCACGTCATCATGGCGCCGGGGCTCGCCGTCATGGCGACGGTCCTTGCGGTCAGCCTCGTGGGCGAAGGCCTCTCCAAGGCCCTCGAAACCGGAAGCAGCGGGTGAGAAGCATGTCCATCGAAGACACTCTCCGCCGGGAGCTCGAAGAGGCCTTCCGCAACCGCGCTCATCTGTACCGGCTGTTCCTGGACGAGCTGGAGGCCGAGGTCGGGCCAACCCGCGCCGAGGCCTTGCTGACCCGGGTGCTGGAGCGGCGGGGTGCCGAAGTGGCATCTGCCTTGTTCAAGGACGTCCCGCCGGACCCTGTGGCGATCGGTGATCGCTTTCTTGCGGTCAGCCCCGACGAGGGGCGCATGTACCCCCACGACGCCGAGCGCACGGCCGACCGCATGACGATCCGCGTCAGCCGCTGCCCGCTGAAGGACGCGTGGGTGGACGGCGGACTCCCGCCGAGGCGGATCGCCGCCCTGTGTCGTATCGCCGGCGCTTTCGACCGAGGACTGTTCGAGGCTGCCGGGCTCTGTTTCTCCAACGAGACCTGGAGCGAAGAGCGCGGTGGCGGATGCTGCTGGATCACTCTCGAAAGGCCGTCGGAGGTTCCTGGCCCGTAACGAGCGGATTGCTTGCCGGCCCGGAAGCGGCGAATGTCCGAGAGGGCCAATCAAGGGAGCCGAGCCTTATGCTGATGACCACCATCGCGGGCAGCCTGCCGAAGCCGCCATGGCTCGCGGAGCCTGAGCGTCTCTGGGCACCCTGGAAGATGGCGGGGTCCGAGCTCGAACAGGCCAAGATCGATGCGACGATCCTCGCCGTGAAGCTCCAGGAGGACGCCGGCATCGACATCGTCGGGGACGGTGAGCAGGCCCGCGTGCATTTCGTGCACGGCTTCCTCGCCAACCTCGACGGGATCGACTTCGGCAAGAAGACTATCATGGGCATCCGCAACGACCGCTACAAGGCGGAGGTTCCGACCGTCGTGGGGCCGCTCCGGCGGAAGGGCCCGGTGCACGCGGCCGAGGCGAAGGCGGCCCGGGCGCACACCGCCCGCAAGGTGAAGTTCACGCTGCCCGGCCCGATGACCATCGTGGACACGATCGCGGACGACCATTACGGCCGCCGCGAGGATCTCGCCTTCGCGTTCGCACAGGCCCTCAACGAGGAAGCTCGCGAACTGGAAGCCCTGGGCGTCGACGTCATCCAGTTCGACGAGCCGGCCTTCAACGTCTACATGCCCCAAGTGGCCGAATGGGGCATGGCGGCGCTCGAGGAGGCCCGCTCCGGTCTTTCCTGCACGACGGCCGTCCATATCTGCTACGGCTACGGCATCAAGGCGAACCTCGATTGGAAGAGCACGCTCGGCTCCGAGTGGCGGCAGTACGAGGAAACGTTCCCGGTCATCGCCCGCAGTTCGATC
Source organism: uncultured Alphaproteobacteria bacterium (assembly GCA_963723525.1). GTDB lineage: Bacteria > Pseudomonadota > Alphaproteobacteria > Rhizobiales > Beijerinckiaceae > Microvirga. The sequence goes on along the minus strand of CAVRRI010000032.1, from coordinate 91,969 downwards.
GACCAGGTCTCGCTGGAGTGCCGCAATTCACACGTGCCCATCGAGCTCATCCGCCTTCTCGACGGCAAGGACGTGCTCGTCGGCGCTATCGACGTGGCCTCGAATGCCGTCGAATCGCCCGAAGAGGTGGCCGCGACGATCCGGGAGGCCATGCGCTACGTGGCGCCCGAGAAGCTCTATCCCTGCACGAATTGCGGCATGGCGCCCATGAACCGGGACGTCGCCTACAGCAAGCTCGCGGCACTCGCCCGAGGAGCCGCGCTCGTGCGGAACGAGTTGCGGCGCTGAGGCGCCATTGGCGTCATCGCCGACGCCGGGTCACGGAGGGAACCGCCACCGTGTCATCCCCGGCGGGAGCGAAGCGGAGGAAAAGGGGATCCAGATTCCAGTGCGCTCTTGATGTGGATGCCCTTCCTGGCGCAGCGCGCCGCAGGGGATGACACAAGGGTTGACAAGAAGGGGGCATCCTCGGGTCTCGCTCCGCTCGCCCGATGATCACGCCCGATGCCAATGCCCCGCAAGACGCTGGATCGGACCGCCGCCTTCGCCTACCAGAGGCGGGGACGAACATCAGGAGAGCCCAATGACCGACCTTACCAATCGTGTCGTCGTGGTGACGGGCGCTGCCGGCAACCTCGGCCGGGCGGTCGCCGCCCGCCTCGATGCCGCCGGAGCTTCCTGTGTTCTTCTCGACCGGGCGCCGATCGGCCGGGAAAACGACCTGAGCGCGCGGACGCTGGCGGTCGACGGGATCGATCTCACCGACGCTCAGGTCGTCCAGGCCGCCCTGGAGGATGCGGAGGCTCGGTTCGGCCGCTTGGACGCGCTCGTCGCGACGGCCGGCGGGTTCGAGGGCGGACACCCCGTTCACGAGCAGGACTGGGCCGTTTGGGAACGGATGCTCTTCATCAATCTGAAGACCGCATTCACCGCCTGCCGCGCGATCATCCCGCGTCTCCCGAACGACGGCGGCCGGATCGTCACGGTGGGCGCGCGTCCGGGCCTTTCCGGCGTCGCCGGACTTGCGCCCTATGCCGCGTCGAAGGCGGCTCTGATCCGCCTCACCGAGAGCCTGGCGCTCGAACTGCGCGACAGGAACATTACGGCGAACTGTATCGCGCCGAGCACCCTCGATACGCCGCAGAACCGTGCCGCCATGCCGGACGCTTCGTTCTCGAAATGGGTCCCGCCGGAGGAAATCGCCGAACTGGTCCTGTTCCTGCTCTCGCCGGCGGCCCGCTCGATCTCGGGAGCCACCATCCCGGTCTACGGCCGCTCCTGAGCCCGGGATTTGGCGGCACTCGCCTTCACTCATAACTCTAGCGCATCGTGCGGAAAAGTGGACCCGGTTTTCCGCGCAAAACGATGCGCTGCTTTAAGAGAAAGAGCATCGGATGGATCCCAAAAGTGGGGTCCACTTTTGGGTCCGATGCTCTGGCGTGAGCGGAGCGCCTTCGGTGCAGCTCTCGAACCTTTTCGGCGCACCGAGATTGGACCGTAAGCCGTTTTCATGCTGGACGACGCAATGCCCCCCTCCCCGGCCACCTATCGTCCCTCCACCCGCCACGGCGAGCTCGGACCGGACTTCTACGACATCGTCGAACCGGCGGTCTTTCCCGAGCATGTGCTGCGCTTCCGCAACCGGCGCTGGGCGGCACGGGTCGGGCTCGACGGGCTTTCGGACGACGAGTGGATCCGGCATTTCGGGCGCTTCGAGCCGTTGCCGGGGAGCTTCGAACGGCCGCTGGCCCTCCGCTATCACGGCCACCAGTTCCGCACCTACAATCCCTACCTCGGCGACGGCCGCGGCTTCCTGTTCTCTCAACTCCACGACGTGAAGGATGGCCGCCTTCTCGATCTCGGAACAAAGGGAAGCGGAAAAACGCCCTGGTCGCGCCACGCGGACGGGCGCCTCACCCTGAAGGGTGGCTTCCGGGAGATCCTTGCCGCGGAGATGCTGGAAGCGCTTGGCGTGGACACCTCCAAGACCTTCAGCCTGATCGAGACCGGCGAGGCCCTGGAGCGGGGCGACGAGCCTTCCCCGACCCGCTCGTCCGTGCTCGTGCGGTTGAGCCATTCGCACATCCGGATCGGCACCTTCCAGCGGTTCCTCTACCTCGACGAGGTGGAGAACATACGCAGACTTCTCGACTACACGGTGCGCACCTACATGCCGGACGTCTGGCGGGAGACCGAGCCGGAGCGGGCCGCATCCTTCCTCGAGGAGGTTTGCCGCCGCGTCGCGCTGACGGGTGCGCAATGGATGGCGGCCGGCTTCGTGCACGGCGTGCTCAACACGGACAACATCAACGTCACGGGCGAGAGCTTCGACTACGGGCCGTGGCGTTTCCTGCCGCACTACGACCCTCTCTTCACGGCCGCCTATTTCGACGAGACGGGCCTCTATGCCTTCGGCCGCCAGCCCGACGCGTTGCTCTGGAATCTCTTTCGCCTCGCCGAGTGCCTGCTCCCGCTCGCGCCGCAGGAGCGCCTCGAAGAGGCCCTGAGGTCCTTCGAACCGGCCCTTCACGACGCCTTCGCGGAATGTCTCGTCCGCCGTCTCGGACTGCGCTCGGAAGGCTATGAAAGGAACGGAAAGCTGGCCAAAGCCCTCTGGACCTGCCTCGGCGAGTCGAAAGCCCCATTCGAGCAGTTCTTCTTCGATTGGTACGGCGGACGGGCGAGCCTCGACAGGGCTGGCCAAAGCCCATCGGCCGAGTTCTACGGGCGAGAGACGTTCCGGCCCGTCCTCGATCTCCTCGAAGGCTTCTCTCCCATCGAGGACATCCGCCTCGATCATCCCTACTTTGCGAAGGCTGCGCCGTGCACGATGCTGATCGGCGAGGTGGAAGCCCTGTGGGCGCCGATCGCCGAAATGGACGACTGGTCGGCGTTTCAGGCCAAGTTGGAGGAGATCGACTCGATGGGCGAGGCCTACGGCTTCCGGGCCGCCTCGGCTTGAGTCACGCGCACCGCGCAGAACTTGAACTCCGGGATCTTGCCGAACGGGTCGAGCGCCGGATTGGTGAGCAGGTTGGCGGCGGCCTCGGCATAGCAGAACGGCATGAACACCATGTTGTCGGGCACGTCGCGATCGGCCCGGAGCTTCACGTCGAGATGGCCCCGCCGCGTTTCGAGACGCACCGGAGCGCCCGCCGCAACACCGAGCCTAGCGAACTCGCGCGGCGAGACCAGCGCGAAGGAATCCGGTTCGAGATCGTCGAGCACGTCCGAGCGGCGGGTCATGGACCCGGTATGCCAATGCTCGAGGATCCGTCCGGTCGAAAGGATCATCGGGTAATCGAGGTCCGGCACCTCGTCCGGCGGACTGAGATCCGCAGGTACGATCCGCGCACGGCCGCTCTCGGTCGGGAAGCCGGCCGCGAAGATGATCTCGTTGCCGGGCCGATCGGGACCGTCGACCGGATAGGTGACGGCGCCCTCGCGCTCCAGCCGCTCCCAGGTGATGTTCCTGAAGGACGGCATCAGCCCCGCCATCTCGGCGAAGACATCGCGCGGTCCGCCGTAGGCCCAATCGAGCCCGATCCGGCGGGCGACCTCCTGGACGATCCACAGATCTTGCCGCGCGTCCCCGGGCGGCGGGACGACAGGCTGAGCCAATTGCACGCGGCGGTCGGTATTGGTGAAGGTCCCGGCCTTCTCGGGGAAGGCGGAGGCCGGGAGCACCACGTCGGCATGGAACGCCGTTTCTGTAAGGAAGAGATCCTGCACGACGAGATGGTCGAGGGCGGCCAAGGCCTCGCGGGCGTGCTGCAGGTCCGGGTCCGACATGGCGGGGTTCTCGCCCATGATGTAGAGGCCGCGGATCCGGCCCGCACGGGCGGCGTCCATGATCTCGACCACAGTGAGCCCGCGCTGCGGGTCGAGCGGCATCGCCCAGGCCCGCTCGAACAGCTCCCGCACCTCGGGTTTCTCGACGCGCTGATAATCGGGATAGGCGAGCGGAATCAGTCCCGCATCCGATGCGCCCTGGACGTTGTTCTGGCCGCGCAGGGGATGGAGGCCCGTTCCCGGCCGCCCGATCTGCCCGGTGACGAGAGCGAGCGCAATGAGGCATCGCGCATTGTCCGTGCCGTGGACGTGCTGGCTCACGCCCATGCCCCAGAAGATGATGGAGGCAGGGGAACGCGCGTAGAGCCGCGCCACCTCCCGCACGGTTTCCGCCTCGATGCCGCAGACCGCCGCCATCGCCTCGGGCGAGAAGGCTTTCACGCCTTCCGTCAGCGCCGCGTATCCCTCCGTATAACCCGCGATGTACTGCTCATCCGCGAGCCCCTCCTCGACGATCGTGTGGAGCATTGCGTTGAGGAGGGCAACGTCGGTCCCGGGCGTGAAGGCGAGGTGCCGATACGCATGCCGCGAGAGCTGCTGCCGGCGCGGATCCATCACGATGAGCTTCGCGCCGCGCTGCTTCACGGCGTTCTTGATGAAGGTCGCCGCCACAGGATGATTGATGGCCGGATTGGCGCCGACGATCAGGATCACCTCCGCGTCGAGCGCCGCCGCGAACGGCGCCGTCACGGCCCCCGAATTGAGCCCCTCCATGAGCGCGGCGACCGACGAGGCATGGCAGAGGCGGGTGCAATGGTCCACGTTGTTGGTCCGGAAGCCGGTGCGCACGAGCTTCTGGAACAGATACGCCTCCTCGTTGGAGCCCTTGGCGGAACCGAAGCCCGCGAGTGCGCCCGGTCCGTGCTCGTCGCGGATGCTGCCGGAGGCCTGAAGCAGCCCGGTCGAGCGCCTCCTCCCAGGTCGCCTCGCGGAAATGCGTCCACGGGTTCGCCGGGTCGACGCTGTCGGCCGCATCCTTCGCCGCGTTCGGAAGCCGGATCAGCGGCTTCGTCAGCCGGTGCGGATGGTTCACGTAGTCGAAGCCGAAGCGTCCCTTCACGCAGAGGCGCTCGTGGTTTGCCGGGCCGTCGCGCCCGTCGGCGGCGACGATCCGTTCGTCCTTCACCGAATAGGTGACCTGACAGCCGACGCCGCAATACGGACAGAGCGAGTTGACCTTGCGGTCGGGCCAAACGGTCCGCGTCTGGTTCTCGTCGAGGAGGGAGGCCGGCATGAGCGCGCCGGTCGGGCACGCCTGGACGCATTCGCCGCAGGCGACGCAGGTGGAGGCTCCCATCGGATCGTCGAAATCGAACACCACCTTGGCGCCCGCATTCCGATAGGCCATGCCGATGACGTCGTTCACCTGCACCTCGCGGCAGGCGCGCACGCACAGCCCGCATTGGATGCAGGCATCGAGGTTGACCCGCATGGCGGGATGGCTGGCATCCGTCGTCCAGCGCTCGGTGGCGGGGAAGCGGCTCTCGGCGATTCCCACTGCCTCCGCCTGCGACCAGAAGACCGAATCCGGGTCGTGCGAGGTCTCGCGCGCCGGCTGGTCCGCGACCAGGAGTTCCATCACCAGCGCGCGCGCCTTCTCGGCGCGCTTCGATGCGGTGTGCACGCGCATCCCGGTCGTCGGCTTGCGGATGCACGAGGCCGCCAGCACTCGCTCGCCCTCGATCTCCACCATGCAGGCGCGGCAATTGCCGTCCGGGCGATAATCGGGCTTCGGCCTATGGCAGAGATGCGGGATCTCGGAACCCGAGCCGCCGCGCCACCTGCCAGATGGTCTCTTGGGCGCCGGCCTCGACGGTCCGGCCGTCGAATTCGAAGGTCACGCTCATCCGGCAGCCTCGACGGCGGCGAATTCCTCGGGGAACCAACGCATCAGGCAGAGCAGCGGATTGGGCGCCGCCTGACCGAGCCCGCAGATCGATGCGTCGCGCATCACGTCGGCCAGTTCCTCGAGGAGAATCGCGGTCCCAGACCGGCCGGCTCATCAGCACCGCCGCCTTCTGGGTCCCGACCCGGCAGGGCGTGCATTGCCCGCAGGATTCGTCCTCGAAGAACCGCATGAGGTTGAGGACCGTCGCCTTCAGGTCGTCCTCCTCGGACAGCACCACTACGGCCGCCGAGCCGATGAAACAGCCGTACTTCTCGAGCGTCCCGAAATCGAGCGGCAGGTCGCCCATGGAGGCGGGCAGGATTCCGCCCGAGGCGCCTCCAGGCAGATAGGCGCGGAACACGTGCCCCTCGGCCATGCCGCCGCAATACCCCTCGATGAGTTCGCGAACCGTGATGCCGGCCGGCGCGATCTTCACGCCGGGGTCCTCCACGCGGCCCGAGACCGAATAGGCGCGTAGTCCCGTGCGCCCGTTCCGCCCGTGGCCCGTCCACCAGGCGGCGCCGCGCTCCAGGATGTCGCGCACCCAGTAGAGCGTCTCCACGTTGTTCACGAGGGTCGGACGGCCGAAGAGGCCGACCTGATACGGATAAGGCGGCTTGTGGCGCGGCAGTCCGCGCTTCCCTTCGATCGACTCGATCAGGGACGATTCCTCGCCGCAGATATAGGCCCCTGCTCCCCGGCGCAGATGCAGGAGCGGCCCGCCGGGCGGGAGCTTCGCGATCTCGCGGCGCAGGATCTCGAGGACGGCCGGGTATTCGTCGCGGATGTAGAGATAGACCTCGGCGGCTTCGATCGCGTGGGCGGCAATCAGCGTGCCTTCGAGGAAGCGGTGCGGATCGGTCTCGAGGAAGAGCTTGTCCTTGAATGTCCCCGGTTCGCCCTCGTCGCCGTTGACGGCCATGAGGCGCGGTCCCTTCTCGCCCCGCACCGCCCGCCACTTGCGCGCCGCGGGGAAACCTGCGCCGCCCATGCCGCGAAGTCCGCTCTCGTCGAGGGTCGCGAGGATCGATTCGACGGCGAGTTCGCCCGCCCGCAGGCGCTCGAGCAGGCGATAGCCGCCAGCCTGGCGATAGGCTTCGTATCCGACGTAGTCGGGGATGCGAGGATGCGTCTCGCCCGCGGCGACGGCGGCCGACACAGTCTCTTGCGTCGCTCGCGGCTGGGCCCGGTGACCCACTTCCGCCACCGGAGCCTTGTCGCAAAGGCCCATGCAGGGCGCCCGCACCACGCGGATCTGCGGACCGAACCGGGCCCGGAGGCCGGCAAGCAGATCACCGGAGCCGTGGATCGCGCAGGTGAGGCTGTCGCACACGCGGACGGTGACGGGCGGGATCGGGGACTCTCCCTCCTTCACCACGTCGAAATGGGCGTAGAAGGTCGCCACCTCGAACACCTCGGCCTGCGACAAGCGCATCTCCTCCGCGAGTGCCGCGAGGTGGGCCGCGGAGATCTGGCCATAGGCGTCCTGGATGAGGTGCAGGTGCTCGATCAGCAGGTCGCGCCGGCGCGGCTCATCGCCGAGAAGCACTTGAACCTCGGAAAGCGCGACCGCATCGACCTGGCGCCCGCGCGGGGTCCTTCGTCTGCGGCGGCGGTCGGAATCCGGAACGTCGGCGAACCTGCCGAGAGACTCTGTCATGGCACTCGTTTCGTGGCCCGAAGGATGAAAGACAGCCCGCTCCCGAATGTCAAACGGCGGGATTGCGGCGCTTCCGGAGCGCTCGACGACCCAAAACGGCGCTGGCGCGTGCCGGGCCGAACCGGTAAGGCAGTTCGGAACGGAAGAGACGGCGGCCGAGCCGCCGCGGGGAAACTCCAAGGGGATCGCCATGGGCCACCTGGACGGAAAGGTCGCCGTCGTCACCGGCGGAACGCAGGGCCTCGGCGCAGCCATTGCCCGGCTCTTCGCCGAAAGGGGTGCGGCGGGGCTCGTGATCTGCGGGCGCAGCGAACCGAAGGGCCGGGCCGTCGCCGCACAGATCCAGGAGTCGCATGGCACGAGGACCGTGTTCGTGCGCGCGGATCTCGGCCGCGTCGAAGATTGCCGCGCGGTGATCGAGGCGGCCGACCAGGCGTTCAGCCGGGTCGATGTCCTCGTCAATGCCGCCGCGATTACGGATCGCGGCACCATCATCGACACCGATCCCGACCTGTTCGACCGGATGTTCGCCGTCAACGTGCGCGCGCCCTTCTTCCTGATGCAGGACGCCATCAGGATCATGCGGCGGGAAGTGATCGAGGGCTCGATCGTCAACATCGGCTCGATGTCGGCCTTGGCCGGTCAGCCCTTCATTGCCGCCTACTGCGCATCCAAGGGCGCCCTCGCCACGCTGACCCGGAACACCGCCTATGCGGTCCTGCGCAACCGCATCCGCGTCAACGGGCTGAATATCGGCTGGATGAAATCGGACGGGGAGGACCGCATCCAGCGCGAGTTCCACGGCGCCCCTGCCGACTGGGCCGACAAGGCGGCCGCGGAGCAACCCTTCGGCCGCTTGGTCGACCCGGCGGAAGTCGCGCGAGCCGTGGCTTTCCTGGCGTCAAGTGAATCCGGCCTGATGACGGGCTCGATGGTCAACTTCGACCAGTCGATCTGGGGCGCCTACGATGGATCGCCCCACCCGGCTGCGCCGCTTTGATGACGTTGACGGGGTTCCGGGAACCTCGGTTTGTGAGCTCAAGCCTCGACATTCTGATCGTCGGAGATACGCATCCGTTAAGGAATAGGCTGTTAACGGCTTGATGAAAATTTGAGTCGATAATTGTCCTCCTTCATGCCGAGGCGCCGTTCGCACCCGAGGCATCCCGCAGAGGTCCCGAAGGTTTGATGAGCACCGATTCCGCCCCGCAACAATCGCTGACTTCCATCCTCATCGTCGACGACGAGTGGATGATGGTGGAAGTCATGACGGCGATCCTTCGCAAGCTGCGCTACGAGGACGTCGACTTCGCCGCGGACGGCATGACCGCCCTCCAGATGATGCAGGACAAGCCCTACGGCCTCGTGATCTCGGACGTGAACATGGAGCCGATGGGCGGCCTCGATCTTCTGCGCACCGTGCGCGCCGATCCCGGCCTCAAGGCGACCCCCTTCATCCTGACGACGGCCAGCCGTGCCCCGGACACCGTGTTCGCCGCGAAGCGCCTCGGCGCCGACCACTACCTGCTGAAGCCCTTCACGCCGAAGCAACTGGCCGAGAAGATCGAGATCATCCTGCGCCGAACGCCTCGGATGGATCTGCCGAACCAGGCGGACAGGCCGGAGGGCTGAGCCTCCACGCGCGTCGCCGAACGGGCGGAGCGCCCACCTCTTACTATCTCTCCCTGGGCAGCCGGCGTTCAGAAAGCCTCTTTGTGAGGCAGCGGCGGTGATCTTTCTCGCAGGTTCCGCGGCTGCGGAGCGTGACCTCGTTTATGCGCCTATGTTGCATCGCAACAACTAAGCTTTTGGGCGCAAATGCGGATTTTTCGCCAGCTTCGGATGGCCTGATGCTTGCAGCGCACCCTGTGGCACCACGTCGGTGCCCTAAAAGGGGATGAGAGCTGTGACATTCACTCGTCGAACGGTGCTCGGCACCATCGTGGCCCTTGGCGCCTCCCTCGGCGGCCTTGGCATCGCAGCCGCGCAGGACACCATCAAGGTCGGCGTCCTCCACTCGCTGTCCGGAACCATGGCGATCTCGGAAACGACCCTGAAGGACGTCATGCTCATGCTGATCGAGGAGCAGAACAAGAAAGGCGGCCTCCTCGGCAAGAAGCTCGAGGCGGTCGTGGTCGATCCGGCGTCGAACTGGCCGCTCTTCGCGGAGAAAGCCCGAGAACTCATCGCGAAGGACAAGGTGGCTGCGACCTTCGGCGCCTGGACCTCCGTGTCCCGCAAATCCGTCCTCCCCGTGGTCAAGGAACTGAATTCCGTCTTCTTCTACCCCGTGCAGTATGAAGGCGAAGAGAGCGAGCGGAACGTCTTCTACACCGGTGCAGCCCCGAATCAGCAGGCGATCCCGGCCGTCGACTACCTCTCCAAGGAAGAAGGCGTGCAGCGCTGGGTGCTGGCCGGCACGGATTACGTCTACCCCCGCACGACCAACAAGATCCTGGAAGCCTACCTGAAGTCCAAGGGCGTGAAGGCCGAGGACATCATGATCAGCTACACGCCGTTCGGCCATTCCGACTGGCAGACGATCGTATCCGACATCAAGAAGTTCGGCTCCGCAGGCAAGAAGACCGCGGTGGTCTCGACCATCAACGGCGACGCCAACGTGCCCTTCTACAAGGAGCTCGGAAACCAGGGCGTGAAGGCGACGGACATCCCGGTGGTGGCCTTCTCGGTGGGCGAAGAGGAATTGGCCGGCATCGATACCGCTCCGCTCGTCGGACACCTCGCCGCCTGGAACTACTTCCAGAGCGTCGAATCGCCCGAGAACGCCGAATTCATCAAGAAGTGGAAAGCGTTCACGAAGAACGACAAGCGCGTGACGAACGACCCGATGGAAGCGCACGTGATCGGATTCAACATGTGGGTCAAGGCGGTCGAGAAGGCCGGCACGACCAATGCCGACAAGGTGATCGACGCCATCGTCGGCATCAAGGTCCCGAACCTCACGGGCGGCGTGTCCGAGATGCTTGCGAACCACCACATCACCAAGCCGGTCCTGATCGGCGAGATCCAGAAGGACGGCCAGTTCAACGTCGTCTCGAAGACCGACGACCTCGTGCCGGGCGACGAGTGGTCGGACTTCCTGGAGGAGTCGAAGCCGCTGAAGGCCGACTGGATCACCCTCAAATGCGGCAACTACAACACCGTTACGAAGAAGTGCGGCGGACAGGGCTGATCCCGTCCTGAACAGCAGCGGAGGCGGTCGCAGGGCCGCCTCCCGGTGTCCTCCTGAAGCGACATGTCGATGGCCTTTTTCCGCCGCCTCCGTGCGTGGCTGCTCATTGCGGCCGCTCTGGTCATGAGTTCCGCGGCCTCAGCCGACCCCGTCGACGACGCTCTGATGCGGTTCGGCACCGACAAGTTCGACGAGACGCAGCGCGCGATCGAGGAACTTGCCCAGTCGGGCCATCCCAACGCCGAAGAGGTGCTCTCGGCTCTCTCCTCCGGGCGTCTGTTCGTTCACTCGGCCGACAGGTCGGTCTTCTATCGAGATTCCGAAGGGAAACTCCGCGCCGCGCGGACGGGAGAGATTGCCCAGGCGGACGCTCGGTCGCTCAAGCCGGTGCGGGTCAACAACAGGGTGCGCCGTGCCGTCGAGGCGGGCCTCGGCTCCTTGACCCTCCTGGCACCGGATCCGGAGAAACGCCGCCTCGCTGCTCTCGCGGTTCTGAAATCCCGCGACGCAACCCAACTTCCCATTGTCGAGACCGCCCTCGGGCGCGAGCCGGACGCGCGAGCCCGCGCGGCACTGGAAGCGGCCCGCGCCGCCATCCTCCTATTGAAGGCCGATGCGCCGGAGGCCGAGCGCGTCGCCGCCGTCCTCGAGCTCACGCGCCGCGGAGACCAGGACGCGGCGGCGCTCCTCCGCTCCCTGCCTCCCGACGCGCCGGAAGCGCTGCGCACGGTTGCCGCGTCGGGCGTCAGGACCATCGAACAGAGGCTCGCACTCTGGGCCTTCGTGCAGGACATCGCCTACGGCGTCAGCCTCGGCTCGGTCCTGCTCCTTGCCGCCGTCGGCCTTGCCATCACGTTCGGGCAGATGGGCGTGATCAACATGGCCCACGGCGAGATGGTCATGCTCGGCGCCTATACGACCTTCGTGGTGCAGGAGGTGATCCGCGCCCACGCGCCGGGTCTGTTCGAGGCCTCCCTCTTCATCGCCATCCCGCTGGCCTTCCTGGTCGCAGGGGCGGTGGGAGTCGCGATCGAGCGGAGCATCATCCGCTTCCTCTATGGCCGCCCGCTGGAGACGCTTCTCGCCACCTGGGGCCTGTCGCTCATCCTGCAGCAGGCGGTGCGGAGCGTCTTCGGCCCGACGAACAGGGAAGTCGGCGCGCCGCGCTGGATGGCCGGCGCCCTCGAAATCGGCGGTCTCAGCCTTACCTACAACCGGGTCGCGATCGTGGTGTTCGCCTGCGCGGTCTTCGCCGCATTGCTGCTCGTCCTGAGGCGCACCCCACTCGGGCTGCAGATTCGCGCCGTGACGCAGAACCGGCGCATGGCCGCCGCCATGGGCATCAAGACGGACCGCATCGACGCCCTGACGTTCGGCCTCGGCTCCGGAGTCGCCGGCATGGCCGGGGTCGCCCTCTCGCAGATCGACAACGTGAGCCCGAACCTCGGTCAGGCCTACATCATCGACAGCTTCCTGGTCGTGGTCTTCGGCGGCGTGGGCAACCTCTGGGGCACTCTCGTGGGGGCGCTCTCGCTCGGGATCGCCAACAAGGTCCTTGAACCTTTCGCGGGCGCAGTCCTCGGCAAGATCGCGCTCCTCGTCGCCATCATCCTCTTCATCCAGAAGCGTCCCCGCGGCCTGTTCGCGCTGAAGGGCAGGGCCGTCGAAGCATGAGCCGGAGCGTCGTCGACCGCACCACGGGGATCGTCCTGTTTCTCGCGCTCGGGGGAGCGATCCTCGTCCCGGTGCTCAACCTCCTGGTGCCGGCGGGATCGCCGTTCCACGTCTCGGACCACCTGGTTCCGCTCTTCGGCAAGTATCTGTGCCTCGCCCTCCTCGCCGTCTCGGTCGACCTGATCTGGGGTTTCTGCGGTATCCTCTCTCTCGGCCACGGAGCGTTCTTCGCGCTCGGCGGCTATGCGATCGGCATGTATCTCATGCGGCAGATCGGGTCGCGCGGCGTCTATGCGCATCCGGTGCTGCCGGACTTCATGGTGTTCCTCAACTGGAAGGAGCTGCCCTGGTTCTGGCAGGGCTTCGACCATTTCTGGTTCGCCGCCGCCATGGTGGTGGCGGTGCCCGGCGTCCTCGCCTTCGTGTTCGGCTGGTTCGCCTTCCGGTCCCGCGTGACCGGGGTCTATTTCTCCATCATCACGCAGGCCTTCACGTTCGCCCTGATGCTCGCGTTCTTTCGCAACGACATGGGGTTCGGCGGCAATAACGGCCTGACGGATTTCAAGGACATTCTCGGCTTCCCGATCCAGGCGCGGGCGACGCGCGCCGCACTCTTCGCCGCCTCCGCGCTCGCGCTCGCGGGCGGCTATCTGGTCTGCCGGTTCGTCATCGCCTCGAAACTCGGCAAGGTCCTGGTGGCGATCCGGGACGCCGAGAGCCGCACCCGATTCCTCGGCTATCGGGTGGAGAGCTACAAGCTCGTCGTCTTCACGCTCTCGGCCATGCTCGCAGGTCTCGCGGGAGCGCTCTACGTGCCGCAGGTGGGGATCATCAACCCGAGCGAGTTCGCTCCGGCGAACTCCATCGAAGTCGTCATCTGGGTCGCGGTCGGCGGGCGCGGGACCCTCGCCGGCGCGGCCTTGGGGGCGATCCTCGTCAACGCGGGCAAGACCTGGTTCACGGGTGCGATTCCGGAACTCTGGTTGTTCGCATTGGGCGGGCTGTTCGTCTTCGTGACCCTCTTCATGCCGAACGGCGTCCTCGGCGCCGCGCGGGGAGCAGCCGGCCGGTTCCGGCGAAAGCCCTGGAACGGACGCGTCGTCGCTCCGCCTGTCGCAAACCCCGCGGAATGACCATGATACCGGCGACCACCCCTGCCCTTCTCTATCTCGACGCCATCACCGTCTCGTTCGACGGGTTCCGAGCCCTGAACGCCCTCTCGCTGATGGTCGACCAGGTCGAGATGCGGGCGATCATCGGACCGAACGGGGCCGGCAAGACCACGATGATGGACGTGATCACCGGCAAGACGCGCCCGATGGAGGGCACCGCCGTCTTTGCCGGCGCGCATGACCTCACCCGGCTCGACGAGGCCGCCATCGCCGAACTCGGCATCGGCCGCAAGTTCCAGACGCCCACGGTCTTCGAGATGCATACGGTCGAAGACAATCTGCAGCTCGCCCTCAGGGCCGATCGCCGGCCCCTTCCGACGCTGTTCTCCCGCCGCTCGCCGGCCGAACGGGAGCGCATCGATTCGATCCTCGAGCGGATCCGCCTGCAGGACCACCGCGGCCGCATGGCCTCGGAGCTCTCCCACGGCCAGAAGCAGTGGCTCGAGATCGGGATGCTCCTCGCCCAGGAGCCCAAGCTCCTGCTCATCGACGAACCAGCGGCCGGCATGACCGACCAGGAGACCGCCGATACGGCGGACCTGCTCCGCGAGATCGCGCAGACCCGGGCCGTGATCGTGGTCGAGCACGACATGACCTTCGTGCGCGATCTCGGCGTGAAGGTCACGGTGCTTCACGAGGGCTCGGTCCTTGCGGAGGGCTCGCTCGACGCGGTCAGCGCCAACGAACGCGTGATCGAAGTCTACCTGGGGCGCTAGGCATGCTGACGATCGTGGACCTCTCCCTCCATTACGGCGCGTCCCAGGCCCTGCGCGGCGTCGCGCTGGAAGCGCACGCGGGAGAGATCACGTGCGTCCTCGGCCGCAACGGCGTCGGAAAGACGTCGCTCCTGCGCGCGATCGTCGGACACCGCCCCATCTCGGGAGGGTCCATCCGGTTCGGAGGCCGCAGCCTTGCCGGCCTGAAACCCTACGAAAGGGCCGCGCTCGGCATTGCCTATGTGCCGCAAGGCCGCGAGATCTTTCCGCTCCTCACCGTGAAGGAAAACCTCGAAACGGGTTTCGCGTGCCTGCCTCGACGCGAGCGGCGCATCCCGGACGACGTCTTCGAGCTCTTCCCGGTCCTGAAGACCATGCTGCACCGGCGCGGCGGCGATCTCTCCGGCGGCCAGCAGCAGCAGCTCGCCATCGCCCGCGCCCTCGTGACCCGGCCGCGGCTCATCCTGCTCGACGAGCCGACGGAGGGCATTCAGCCGTCCATCATCAAGGATATCGGACGCGCGATCGGCTATCTCAGGGCGAAAGGCGGACTCTCGATCGTGCTCGTCGAGCAGTATTTCGAGTTCGCGCGGGACCTTGCCGACCGTTTCGTCGTCATGGACCGGGGCGAGATCGTCGAGTCGGGCGAGCGGGAGGCCCTCCAGGGCGAAGCGATCCGGCGCCGCCTGGCGATCTAATCGATCGGAAATCCAAGCGATTCCGCGAAGGAGCCGGCGACCGGACCTCCTTTCCCTACCGGCATGTGTGCTACCGCACAGCCAATTCCGAACGATTGAACATTGCTTACTGACGTAAATTGACATTCGTCACAGGTCAACTTAGCAACCTCGGCAGTTGGATCGGTGGCCAGCTGGCCGTACCTCGTTCATCCCCCTGACGAATGCGGTGGCCGCCGATCCGACGCCGAAATCGCAAAGGCGACACGTCATGTTGGCTCGATCATCCCTCCTCGCTGCCGTCCTGCTCTCCAGTCTCGTCGCCTGTCAGGAGAAGGCTCAGGAGGTAGCGAAACCCGAACGGCCTGTCCTCGTCCAGACCGTCGCCTTCGAGACCCGCATGCCCGAGCGGACCTTCGTCGCCACGATCCGCCCCCGTATCGAGAGCGATCTGGGCTTCCGCGTGCCGGGCAAGATCGCCCGCCGGCTCGTAAATGTGGGCGATGCCGTTAAGGCAGGCCAATCCCTGGCGGTGCTCGACGAGACGGATCTGCGGCTCCAGCGGGAGCAGGCCGAGGCCGAGACGAAGGCGGCATCGGCCGCCCTCGCCCAGGCCGAAGCGGAGCTCAAGCGGATCGTCACCCTGCGCGGGGACGGCTGGTCGACCGCATCCGGGCACGACCGTCAGAAGGCGGCGACCGAGGAGGCCCGCGGCCGGGTCGCCCGTGCCGAACGCGCCCTCTCGCTCGCCCAGAATGCGCTCTCCTATGCCACCCTCGCGGCCGACAGCGACGGCGTGATCACGGCAACCCAAGTCGAACCCGGCCAGGTCGTGACGGCGGGCCAGCCCGCCATCCGCCTGGCGCGCTCGGGCGAGAAGGAAGCGGTCATCGCCGTGCCCGAGGCGCTGACCGCCTCGGTGCGCGACGCCAAGGCCTCGCTGACGCTCTGGTCGGTCCCGAACGGTCGATACGACGTGCGTCTGCGGGAACTCTCGCCTTCCGCGGATCCGACCACCCGCACCTATCTCGCGCGCTTCTCCATTCCCGTGGCCGACGCCCAGGTCCAGCTCGGGATGACGGCGACCGTGACGATCGGCGACGCTGATGCCTCGAAGATCGCGCGACTGCCGCTCTCGGCCTTGTACAACCAGGGCACCGGCCCCGCCGTCTGGATCGTCGACGCGGATGGCCGTCCCGTGCTCCGTCCCGTCACGGTCGAGGCCTACGAATCGCGCCACGTGCTCGTCGCGAGCGGGCTCTCGGAGGGCGACAAGGTCGTGACGCTCGGCGTCCAGAAGCTCGATGCGGGCCAGCGTCTCCGCATCGTTCAGGCGCTGTAACTCCGATCCGGAGAAGGTCCGATGAAGCGTTTCAACCTCTCCGAATGGGCCGTCCATCACCAGGCCCTGGTGCTCTTCCTCATTCTCGCGATCGGTGTCGGCGGCTTCCTGTCGTTCCGCGGCCTCGGACGCGCAGAGGATCCGAATTTCACGATCAAGGCCGTCATCATCACGGCGATCTGGCCCGGCGCGACCGCTCAGGAGATGCAGGACCAAGTCGCTGACCGGATCGAGAAAAGGCTCCAGGAACTGCCTTGGTTCGACAAGGTCGTCACCTACACGAAGCCCAGCTTCACGGCGATGAATGTCAGTTTCCGAGATTCCACGCCGTCTCGGGAGGTACCGCAGCTCTTCTACCTGTTGCGCAAGAAGCTCATCGACGTCCGGGGCGAACTGCCGCGCGATCTCATCGGCCCGAATGTCAACGACGAGTACGGCGACGTCGATTCGGTGCTCTACATGCTCACCGGCGAGGGGGCCGACTACGCTCAGCTCAAGAAGGTCGCGGAGGGACTCCGCCAGCGCCTTCTCAAAGTGGTCGGCGTCACCAAGGTCAATCTCTACGGCGTGCAGGACGAGCGGATCTTCGTGGAATTCAGCCACGCGAAGCTCGCCACCCTCGGCATTCCGCCGCAGGCGCTGTTCGACTCGCTGCAGAAGCAGAACGCGGTCGTTCCCGCCGGCACGGTGGAGAGCGACGCGCAGCGCGTGCCCTTGCGGATCACGGGAGCGCTCGACGGTGAAAAGGCCGTGGCCGAGACGCCCGTCGAGGCGAACGGCCGCGTCTTCCGCCTCGGCGACATCGCCACGATCGTCCGCGGCTTCGAGGATCCGTCCGACTATCTTGTGCGCCAGCGCGGAAAGCCTGCCCTCGGGATCGGCATCGTCATGGCCAGGGGCACGAACATTCTCGCCTTCGGCAAGGACGTGCAGGCGGCGACCGACGAATACATGCAGGCCGTGCCGCGGGGGATCGACATCGAGCAGATCGCCGATCAGCCGAAAGTGGTGGACACGGCGATACTGGAGTTCGAGCATTCGTTCCTCGAAGCTCTCGGGATCGTGCTCCTCGTTTCGTTCATCTCGCTCGGCTGGCGCACGGGCATCGTCGTGGCGCTATCGGTGCCGCTGGTGCTCGCGATCACCTTCGGGGTGATGAGCGTGCTCGGCATGGATCTCCACCGGATCACCCTGGGCGCCCTCATCATCGCGCTCGGATTGCTCGTCGACGACGCCATCATTGCCGTCGAAATGATGGTAGTGAAAGTCGAGCAGGGTTGGGACCGCATGCGCGCCGCAGCCTTCGCGTGGACCTCGACGGCATTTCCCATGCTCACGGGAACGCTCGTCACCGCCGCCGGCTTCTTGCCGGTCGGCTTCGCCAATTCGACGGTGGGTGAGTACGCGGGCGGGATCTTCTGGGTCGTGGCGATCGCCCTCGTCGCGTCGTGGTTCGTCGCCGTGATCTTCACGCCGTATCTGGGCGTGAAGCTTCTGCCGAAGAAACTCGCGCATGCGCATACCGACCCGCACGCGATCTACGACACCAGGCTCTATCGGGCGCTCCGCCGAATCGTGCAGGCCTGCGTGAACCGGCGAGGCCTCACCATTGTCGCGACCCTGGCGGTATTCGCCGGTTCGATCGTCGCCTTCGGGCGCGTGCAGCAGCAGTTCTTCCCCCTCTCCGAGCGCCCCGAACTCTTCTTCCAGATGCGGCTGCCGGAGGGCACGGCCATCGGCGTCACCACCGAGACGGCGAAGCAGGCCGAAAAGCTGTTGGGCGAGGACCCCGATATCCTCACCCACACCACCTATATCGGCCAAGGCTCGCCGCGCTTCTGGCTCGGTCTCAACCCGCAGCTTCCGAACGAGGCGTTCGCCGAGATCGTGATCGTGTCGAAGGACGTCGCCGCCCGCGAGCGCATCAAGACTCGGATCGAAAAGGCCGTGGCGGACGGTGCGCTCGCGCAGGCGCGCGTGCGCGTCGACCGGTTCAACTTCGGACCGCCGGTCGGCTTCCCGGTTCAGTTCCGCGTCGTGGGACCCGACGCAATGCAGGTTCGCGACATCGCTTTCCAGGTGCGTGAAGCCATGCGGGCCAACCGGAACACGGTGGATCCTCATCTCGAGTGGAACGAGCTGACGCCCTCCGTCCGCCTCGTGGTGGACCAGGAGCGGGCGCGCGTGCTCGGCCTCGATCCCCAGACCGTTTCGCAGACCCTCCAGACGCTGCTGTCGGGCGCGCCCGTCACCACCGTCCGCCAGGGGACGGAGCGCGTCGAGGTGGTCGCCCGCGCGGCCCCCCAGGAGCGGCTCGATCTCGGCCGGATCGCGGATCTCACGATCGTGTCGCGCAACGGCCTTGCGGTCCCGCTCGCGCAGGTCGGACGCATCGAATACGACCACGAGGAGCCGATTCTCTGGCGGCGCAACCGCGACATGTCGATCACGGTCCGTTCGGACGTCGTGGACGGCGTTCAACCGCCGGACGTGACGAAGCAGATCTGGCCGACCCTCGCCGGCATCCGCGACGCGATGGGGCCGGGCTATCGTCTCGAGATCGGGGGCGCCGTAGAGGAATCGGAGAAGGGCAACACGTCGATCTTCAAGCTCTTCCCGCTCATGATCGGCGTGATGCTGACGCTCCTGATGATCCAGCTCCAGAGCTTCTCGCGGCTGATCCTCGTGTTCCTCACGGCCCCGCTCGGCATCATCGGCGCGTCGCTCGCGCTCAACCTCGCCAACAAGCCCTTCGGCTTCGTGGCCCTCCTCGGGCTCATTGCGCTCGCCGGCATGATCATGCGCAACACGGTGATCCTGGTCGACCAGATCGAGACGGACGTATCGCACGGGCTTACGCGGCGAGAGGCAATCGTCGAGGCGACCGTACGGCGCGCGACGGCCGGTGGTGCTCACCGCACTCGCCGCGATCCTCGCCATGATCCCGCTCTCTTCGTCGGCCTTCTGGGGACCCATGGCCTACACGATCATGGGCGGCCTCTTCGTCGCGACTTTCCTGACGCTGCTCTTCCTGCCGGCGCTCTACGCGTTCTGGTTCCGCAGGAGACTGGACGAGCGCGGTTCGGGCGTAGCGCCGCAGGAGAACGAAGGCCTGCCGCCGACTAGAGGACCGTCCGCTTGCCATCGCGGCCGAGTAGGCGCCGGTGATCGGGGATGGAGTTGTCGCGCAGTTGATGCAATCGTTGACGAATGATGCCACTCGTCATAATTTAGAGAAGATGAGCGGAGCAGCCCTGAAATCTCCGGAACCCGATACCCGGGGGCGAATCGTCGAAACGGCCGAGCGGCTGTTTCGCGAGATCGGCTATCAGAAGACCACGGTCGCAGACATCGCCAAGGCGATCAAGATGAGTCCGGCGAACGTCTACCGCTTCTTCGATTCCAAGAAGGCGATCAATGAAGCGGTGGCCGAGCGCCTGATGCGAGAGGTCGAGGACGCCATCGAGGCTATCGCCGACCGCAAAGCTCCAGCCGCCGAACGTCTGCGCGAGATGATCGCCACGATGCATCAGATGAACGCGGCGCTCTACACCCATAACCTGCGCATGCACGAGATGGTCGAAGCCGCGCTTGCCGAGAGCTGGCAGGTGGTGCACGGCCATATCGAGCGGAAGGGCGCCATTTTCCAGCGAGTCGTGGCCGCCGGCATCGCATCCGGTGAATTCCACGCCGCGGACGCCTTGACGGCATCCCGCTGCGCTCAGGTGGCCGTCATCCGCTTCTTCCACCCTGCCCTGCTGGTGCAATGTGCCGGCGAGCCGGGCCCGACCCTCGACCAGCTCACCGATTTCGTCCTCGCCGGGCTGGGGTATCGCGGGGAGCAGGCGCCGTCCGCCCGTAGCGGCGCCGTCCGCCCGTAGCGGCGACCTCTGTTATGAGAAACGGATGGAGGCCCAGCCCCTGAGCCGCCGTGTCATCCCCGGCGAGCCGAAATCGCTTATGCAAGGGGATCCACGCCAGAGCGCGCGGGAAGCTGTATCCCCTTCCCGGCGCTGCGCGCCGCCGGGATGACACGGCGGCGGCTTGGCCCGCCGCCGGCCGTTTCATCCGCTGCGGGTCGGCGCCGCCGGTGACTCATTTGGGCGAAAGGAGCAGCAGCGTGTCCGCTGGCTCGTCCTTCCAGCACCACAAACAGCCACGTGCGACAGCGCACGTCGGGTCCGCGCACCACTCCCCATCTTGCAATCGCCATTCCCAAACGGTGCATCCGGTGCACCGCGTTGGGACTATTGTGTTAAGCTCCCCTCTATCGAACATCCGCGATTGCCGCGCCCCTCGTCGCCGACATTGCTGGACGATTTAGACGAAGGCTGCGTTCGACCCTCGACAGGAGACAGCCTGATGAAGCCACTCAGCTTTGCCGTCGGAGCGCTCGGCGCGATTCTGATCGCATCGCACGGGCCGGCCCTCGCGCAGGCGCCGGCCGCGCCGCCCGTGACCGTCGCCAAGCCGGTCGTGAAGGACATCATCGAACAGGACGATTTCATCGGCCGCTTCGATGCGGTCGACCAGGTCGACATCCGCGCCCGCGTCTCCGGCTATCTGGAGAAGATCCACTTCGAAGACGGCGCCCTGGTCAAGATGGGGGACCCGCTCTTCACTATCGATCCGCGGCCCTACAAGGCGGCCCTCGACGAAGCGGAGGCGACCGTCGCATCCGCTCAGGTGCGGGTCGAATTCGCGTCGAACGATCTCGATCGGGCCGAATCCCTGCGCCGGTCCGGCAATATTGCCGATCAGCTCCTCGATCAGCGCCGGTCCAATTACCTGACGGCCCGCGCCGAGCTGGACCGGGCCCAGGCGGTCCTGCGCCAGGGGCGCCTCAACTTCGAGTTCACCGAGATCAAGGCGCCGCTCGCCGGCCGGATCTCCCGGAAGAACGTCTCCGTCGGCAACCTGATCGGCGCCAACGACACGATCCTCACCAACATCGTGTCGCTGGATCCGATCCACTTCTACTTCGACGTGGACGAGCGGTCGTTTCTCGCCTACGCGCGCCAGGGTGCCGGCGGCGCCCGGACGTCGAGCGAGGGGGCGCCCAATCGCGTCGTCCTGACCATGACCGACGAGCGGGAGGCGCAGCGGACGGGCTCCCTCGACTTCCTCGACAACCGCCTCGACGCCGCCAGCGGGACGATCCGCGCCCGAGCCGTCTTCGAGAACAAGGATCTGTTCCTGAAGCCGGGCCTGTTCGGACGCGTGACCTTGAGTGGATCCGATCCCTACAAGGGCGTGCTCGTTCCCGACGAGGCCGTCGGCAACGACCAGGACCGGCGGATCGTGTTCGTTGTGGCGGAGGACAATTCGGTGTCGACACGTCCGGTCCGCACGGGTCCGCGCATCGACGGTTATCGGGTGATCCGATCCGGCCTGAAGGGCGACGAGACGATCGTGGTCAACGGCATCGTCCGCGTCCGGCCGGGCATCAAGGTGACGCCGCGGATGACGACCCTGCCGCCGATACGCGAGCGCAGCGGCGCCTAGCGCGCCGAAATCCTGCCCGTTCCTCGTTCCCGCCCGGCGGAGGCTGTCATGCGGTTTGCCCATTTCTTCGTCGACCGGCCCATCTTCGCGACGGTGCTGTCGATCGTGCTCCTCCTGGTCGGCGGGATCGCCTACACGACCCTGCCCGTCGCGCAATATCCGGAGATCGCGCCGCCGACGATCGTGGTCCGCGCGAACTATCCCGGCGCCGATGCGCAGACCGTCGCGTCGACCGTCGCCACCCCGCTCGAACAGCAGATCAACGGCGTCGAGGACATGCTCTACATGTCCTCCTACGCAACGTCCGACGGAGCGATGTCGCTCACGATCACCTTCAAGCTCGGCACGGACCTCGACAAGGCTCAGGTGCTCGTCCAGAACCGCGTTGCCGTCGCCACCCCTCGCCTGCCCCAGGAGGTCAGGACGCTCGGCGTGACGACGACGAAGAGCTCGCCGGACCTGATGATGGTCGTGCACATGCTCTCCCCGGACGAGACTTACGACCAGCTCTACGTGTCGAACTACGCCCGCAACAACGTGCGGGACATCCTGCTGCGGCTCGACGGGGTCGGCGACCTCATCATTTTCGGAGAGCGGCAATACTCGCTGCGGGTCTGGCTCGACCCCGAGAAGCTCGCGGCTTTCGGCCTGACCTCCGGCGACGTGGTCCGCGCCGTGCAGGAGCAGAACATACAGGTCTCGGGCGGTTCGCTCGGCGCCCAGCCCGCTCCGGCCGACAATGCCTTCCAGCTCGTCGTGAAGACGCAGGGCCGCTTCGAGGACCCGCGGCAGTTCCGGCCGATCATCGTGCGGGCCACGCAAGACGGTCGGCTCGTGCGCCTGCAGGACGTCGCCCGCGTCGAGCTCGGCGCGCAGGACTACGTCACGAATTCGTATCTCAACGGCAAGCCGGCGGTTGCTCTCGCCATCTTCCAGCGGCCCGGCACCAATGCGCTCGCCTCGGCCGACGAGATCATCGCCACCATGGAGCGCCTGAAGCAAGACTTCCCGCCCGGTCTCACGTACGAGATCGTCTACAACCCGACCGAGTTCATCGCGGACAGCGTCAACGCGGTGTACACGACGCTGTTCGAAGCGATGCTCCTCGTGATCCTCGTCGTGATCGTCTTCCTGCAATCCTGGCGCACCGCGATCATCCCGATCGCAGCCATCCCGGTCTCGCTCATCGGGACTTTCGCCGTGATGGCGGCCTTGGGGTTCTCGCTCAACACCCTCACGTTGTTCGGCATGGTGCTGGCCATCGGCATCGTCGTGGACGACGCCATCGTGGTCGTCGAAAACGTGGAAAGGAACATCGCACAGGGCCTCGCGCCGAAGGACGCGGCCCACAGAACCATGGACGAGGTCGGCGGCGCCCTCGTGGCGATCGCTCTCGTGCTCGCGGCGGTGTTCGTCCCGACCGCCTTCATTCCCGGCATCTCGGGGCAGTTCTATCGGCAATTCGCCCTGACGGTGGCGGTGTCGACCCTCATCTCGGCCTTCAATTCCCTCACGCTCTCCCCTGCCCTCGCCGGCCTCCTGCTGAAGCCGCACACCCATGAGCGTTCGCGGAACCCTCTCGCCCGCGGCGGCCGCTGGGCGGCGGACACGTTCAACGCCGGCTTCGACGCCATGGCGCACGGCTATTCGCGCGCGGTCGGCGGGATCGTACGGCGCAAGCTCCTCGTGCTGCCGGTCTATGTGGGCCTCGTCGCCGGTACGCTCTGGATCGCCAACGCGGTCCCGCGCGGGTTCATCCCGACCCTGGATCAGGGCTACGCCATCGTCGTCGTGCAACTGCCCGACGGCTCGTCGCTTTCGCGCACCGACGCGGTCGTGCAGCGCGCCTCGCGCATCATGCAGGAAACCCCCGGCGTCCAGGATGCGGTGGCCTTCGCCGGCTTCTCGGGGGCGACGTTCACGAACGCCTCGAACGCCGCAGCCATCTTCGCGCGCTTCCGGCCGTTCTCGGAGCGCGTCGCGCAGGGCCAATCGGCGGATGCGATCATCGGACAACTCTTCGGCCGCCTCCAGCAGATCGAGGAGGCTTTCATCATCGCCATCCCGCCGCCGTCCGTCCGGGGCCTCGGCAATTCCGGCGGCTTCCGCCTTCAACTGCAGGAACGCTCGGGCGATGACGTCGACCGGGTCCTGGCCGCGACCTACGAGCTCATGGGCCGGGCTCGGCAGAACCCGAACCTTGCGGGCGTGTTCACCACGTTCTCGGCGAACTCGCCGCAGATCTACCTGGAGATCGACCGGGTGAAGGCCCGCATCCTCAACGTGCCGATCTCGGCGATCTTCGAGACGCTGCAGGTCAATCTCGGCACGGCCTACGTGAACGACTTCAACTTCCTCGGCCGAGTCTGGCAGGTGCGGGCGCAGGCCGACCAACGCTTCCGGGTCGAACAGGCGGACATCAATCGCCTCAGGGTGCGCTCGTCGACCGGTGCCCTCGTGCCCCTGGGCACGCTCGTCGAGATGCGCGAAGTCACGGGACCCGACCTGGTACAGCGCTACAACATGTACACGTCGGTTCCTCTTCAGGGGAACCCGGCGCCCGGCGTTTCCTCGGGAACCGCCCTCGACACGATGGAGCAGCTCGCACGCGAGACCCTGCCGCCCGGCATGAGCTTCGAGTGGACGGAGCTCGCCTTCCAGGAGCGGCAGACGGGCGACACGGCGATCTTCATCTTCGCCCTGTCGGTCCTCTTCGTCTTCCTCGTCCTGGCCGCTCAGTACGAGAGCTGGTCGCTTCCGCTCGCGATCATCCTCATCGTTCCGATGGCCGTCCTGTCGGCGCTCGCCGGCGTCATGCTGCGGGGCATGGACAACAACATCCTGACCCAGATCGGGCTCGTGGTGCTGGTGGGCCTCGCCGCCAAGAACGCCATCCTCATCGTGGAATTCGCCAAGCAGGCGGAGGAGAACGGCATGGGGACGATCGACGCGGTCGTGGAGGCGGCGCGCCTGCGCCTGCGGCCGATCCTGATGACGGCCTTCGCGTTCATCCTCGGCGTGGTGCCGCTCGTCATCGCGACGGGCCCCGGCGCCGAAATGAGGCAGGCGCTCGGGACGGCGGTGTTCTTCGGAATGCTGGGCGTCACCCTGTTCGGCCTGTTCCTGACGCCGGTCTTCTATGTCGCGATCCGCTCGGTCGTGATCTGGCTCGGCTCGAAGCGCCGCCGTCGGACACCCCCCGAAACCGCCCCGCATCCGGCGGAATGATCGCGACGGCTCGATCGTCGAAGAGAGGGGCAGAGTGCCCCTCCCCTCTTGACGCCGATCAGCTGCGCTTCGGCGGGGATGCCGGCCAGCTCTTGATGAGCGTGTCGTAGTCGATCGTCTCGCCCTTCGGCTTCTCGTTGGCGAGCTTGCGCTGCGGCGCGACGGTGCCGGCGGCCTCGGCCTTCTTGAACCATTCCTCCGCAGTGGTCCTGGGGTTCATCTTCGGCCCGCACTCGCCTTGAACGTTCGCGCGCTCGAGGCGGGTCAGCACCTCATCCTGCGCGGCCGCCAGGGCATCCATTGCCTGCTGAGGCGTCTTCGCTCCGGACGCGGCGTCACCGATGCTCTGCCACCAGAGCTGGGCGAGCTTCGGATAATCCGGCACGTTGTTGCCGGTGGGCGTCCACTGCACGCGCGCGGGCGAGCGGTAGAATTCCACCAGTCCGCCGAGCTTGGGCGCGCGCTCCGTCATCGACTGATGCCAGATGTCGCTCTCGCGGATGAAGGTCAGGCCGAAGTGGCTCTTCTTCAGCGATACGCTCTTCGAGGTGACGAACTGGGCATAGAGCCAGGCCGCCTTCCGGCGCTCGACCGGAGTCGATTTCAGGAGCGTCCACGAGCCCGCGTCCTGATAGCCGAGCTTCATGCCTTCCTTCCAGTAGGAGCCGTGCGGCGATGGGGCCATCCGCCATTTCGGCGTTCCGTCCGCATTCACCACCGGCAAGCCGGGCTTCACCATGTCGGCCGTGAAGGCGGTGTACCAGAAGATCTGCTGGGCGATGTTGCCCTGGGCCGGCACCGGACCGGATTCGGAGAAGGTCATGCCCGCCGCCTGCGGCGGGGCGTATTGCTTCAGCCATTCGAGATACTTGGTGAGCGCATACACGGCCGCTGGGCCGTTGGTGTCGCCGCCGCGGTCGACGGACGAACCGACCGGCCGGCAGCCCTTCCATCCGGATGCCCCACTCGTCGACCGGCAACCCGTTCGGAATGCCCTTGTCGCCGTTGCCGGCCATGGAGAGCCAGGCGTCGGTGAAGCGCCAGCCCAGAGACGGATCTTTCTTGCCGTAGTCCATGTGGCCATAGACCTTGACTCCGTCGACCTCCTTCACATCGTTGGTGAAGAACTCGGCAATGTCCTCGTAGGCCGACCAGTTCACCGGCACGCCGAGGTCGTAGCCGTACTTCGCCTTGAATCTCTCCTTCAGGTCGGGCCGTTGGAACCAGTCGTAGCGGAACCAGTAGACGTTCGCGAATTGCTGGTCGGGAAGCTGATACATCTTGCGGTCGGGTGCGGTCGTGAAGGACTTGCCGATGAAATCCGCGACGTCGAGGGTCGGCAGCGTCACGTCCTTGCCTTCACCCGCCATCCAATCGTCGAGCGCCACGGCCTGCTTGTAGCGGAAATGCGTGCCGATGAGGTCCGAATCGTTGACCCACGCGTCATAGACGTTGCGGCCCGACTGCATCTGGGTCTGGATCTTCTCGATCACGTCGCCTTCCTGGATCAGGTCGTGGGTCAGCTTGATGCCCGTGATCTCCGAGAAGGCCTTCGCGAGGGTACTGGCCTCGTATGAATGGGTCGTGATCGGTTCGGAGACGACGTTGATTTCCATGCCGACGAAGGGTTTTGCCGCGTTCACGAACCATTCCATTTCCTTCAACTGCTCTTCCTTCGAGAGAGTCGAAGGCTGAAACTCGGTTTCCACCCAGCGGCGGGCCTCGTCCATCCCCGCGATGGCGCCGGTCGCAAGCACCATGGCGGCCACGCTCGCGGAGACGAGAAGGCTGAGATGCCGTTTTGGCAATGTCATCGGTTTCCTCCCAGAATGACCGGCCTCGTGCCGGTGGCCCCTTCGGCCGAAACGGCCGGAGAGTGGATTGGGTCCTCTCTCACACGAAGCGGAACACGGCCGCCGCATAGATGAGCGAGAGCCCGAGCGCAGGCCAAAGCTCCGGACCGACAAGCCCGAGCCAGGCGAGGTGGATGAAGGCGGAGCCCACAAGCGAGACGAAAAGGCGGTCGCCGCGGGTCGTGGGAATTCGCAGGACTCCGACCCGCTCCGTCTCCGGGCGCCAGACGGCAAGCCCTGTCATGAAGAGAAGCAGCGAGGCGATGACCGCGAAGAAGATTCCGGTCTGCCAGGTCCAGGCCATCCAGGCGAGATCGGGCATCGGCCTCTCCTAAACGCGGCCCAGGGCGAAGCCCTTGGCGATGTAGTTGCGGACGAACCAGATCACGAGTGCGCCCGGCAGAATCGTGAGGACGCCGGCGGCTGCGAGCAGGCCCCAATCCATGCCGGCGGCCGAGACCGTGCGGGTCATCGTGGCGGAGATCGGCTTGGCGTTGACGGTCGTGAGGGTGCGGGCGAGCAGAAGCTCGACCCACGAAAACATGAAGCAGAAGAAGGCCGCGACGCCGATGCCCGATGCGATCAGCGGCATGAAGATCTTCACGAAGAAGCGCGGGAAGGAATAGCCGTCGATGGCGGCCGTCTCGTCGATCTCCCGCGGCACGCCGGACATGAACCCTTCCAGGATCCAGACGGCGAGCGGGACGTTGAAGAGGCAGTGCGCGAGGGCCACCGCCCAGGGCGTGTCGAAGAGACCGATAGCCGAATAGAGATTGAAGAAAGGCAGCGCGAACACCGCCGGCGGCGCCATGCGGTTGGAGAGGAGCCAGAAGAACAGGTGCTTGTCGCCGATGAAGCGGTAGCGCGAGAACGCATAGGCCGCCGGCAAGGCCAGAGAGATCGACAGGACCGTGTTGATGAGGACGAAGCTCAGCGAATTGATGTAGCCCCCGTACCAGCTCGGATCGGTGAAGATCCTGACATAGTTGGCGAACGTGATGTCGCGCGGCCAGAGCGTGAGCGTGGTGGTGATCTCCGTGTTGGTCTTCAGGCTCATGTTCACGAGCCAGTAGATCGGCAGCATGAGGAACACGAGATAGAGGGTCATCACCACGGCGCGCCCGTTGATCCACGGGGTCGCGACCGCACGGTTGGCGAGCGCCGGCGCTGCGGCCCTGGAGGCGTCCTTGGGAGTGTCGATGACGGCGGTGCCGCTCATGCTTCGGCCCTCCGTTCGTCGGCGTCCACGTTGGTCATCACCGTGTAGAACACCCAGCACACCGCAAGAATGATGAGGTTGTACACGAGCGACATGGCGGCCGCCTTGCCGAGATCGAACTGGCCCAGGGCGAGCTTCACGAGGTCGATCGACAGGAACGTCGTGGCATTGCCGGGCCCGCCGCCCGTGAGCACGAAGGGTTCCGTGTAGATCATGAACGAGTCCATGAAGCGCAGCAGGACGGCAATCAGGAGGACGCGCCGCATCTTCGGGAGCTGGATCGTCCGGAAGACGGCCCAGCGCGAGGCGCCGTCGATGCGCGCGGCCTGATAATAGGCGTCCGGAATGGACTTGAGGCCCGCATAGCAGAGCAGCGCGACGAGGCTCGTCCAATGCCACACGTCCATGACGACGATCGTCGTCCAGGCCGCGAGCGGACTTGCCACGTAATTGTAGTCGAGCCCCAAGCGATTCACGCTCCAGCCGAGGAGCCCGATGTCCCCGCGCGCGAAGACCTGCCAGATCGTTCCGACCACGTTCCACGGAATGAGGAGCGGCAGCGCCATCAGCACCAGGCAGAGCGCCACCGTCCATCCTTCCCGAGGCATCGAAAGGGCGACCAGGATGCCGAGCGGCACTTCGATGGCGAGGATGAGCGCGGAGAAGAGAAGGTTGCGCCAGAGGGAATCGAAGAAGCGGCCGCCGAGTTCCTTCGAGGGATCGAGCAGGTCCTGGAACCAGCCGACCCCGTTCCAGAAGAATTGGTTGTTCCCGAAGGTGTCCTGGACCGAATAGTTCACGACCGTCATCAGCGGCAACACCGCCGAGAAGGCGACGATCGCGAAGACGGGAAGGACGAGCAGCCAGGCCCGGTTGTTCAGCGGCTTGATCATGGGGCTCTCTCCCCGGCGACCAGGTGCCCGTCGGCGTAGATGTGCACGTGGCGCGGATCCATGACGAGCGAGGCGTCTTCGCCGACGACCGACAAGGTCTCGGGCACGCTTGCGGACATGGGCCGGCCGCCCATCTCGACCCGCGCAATGCGGGAACGGCCGATGTCGTCGATGCGGCGCACCCGAACCGGCAAGCCTCCTCCGCCGGTATCGAGCCGGACGAATTCCGGACGGATGCCGAGTTCGACGCGGCGATCCGGCGGGAGCGCCGGATAGGCTTGGGCGAGGGCGATCGCCTGTCCGTCTACGTAGGCGATGCGGCCCTCGACCCGGCACGGCAGCACGTTCATGCCGGGCGAGCCGATGAAGTGGCCGACGAAGGTATGGGCAGGGCGGACGAAAAGCTCTTCGGGCGTTCCGGTCTGCACCACGGCGCCGTCGTGCATCACCACGACCTTGTCGGCGAAGGTGAGCGCTTCGGTCTGGTCGTGGGTCACGTAGATCATCGTGAGGTCGAGCGTCCGATGAAGCTCCTTCAAGGTCGAGCGGAGCTGCCATTTGAGATGCGGGTCGATCACGGTCAGCGGCTCGTCGAAGAGGATCGCCGCCACGTCCGGACGCACGAGGCCCCGTCCGAGCGAGATCTTCTGCTTCATGTCGGCCGTCAGGTTGCGGGCCTTGCGGTCGAGCACGCGGTCGAGCTCGAGCAGGCGGGCGATCTCCCCGACCCTCTTCGCGATGGTCTCGCGCGGCACCCGCCGGTTCTTCAACGGAAAGGCGAGATTCTCCCTGACCGTCATCGTGTCGTAGACGACCGGGAACTGGAATACCTGCGCGATGTTGCGCGCTTCCGTGGGCAGGTCCGTCACGTCCCGGTCGTCGAAGAGGATACGGCCCCGGGTCGGGCGGACGAGGCCCGAGATGATGTTGAGGAGCGTGGTCTTCCCGCAACCCGAAGGCCCGAGGAGCGCATAGGCGCCGCCCTGGTCCCAGACGTGATGTACCTCCTTCAGGGCATAGTCCTGCGGTCCCTGCGGATCGGGCATGTAGGCGTGGGCGAGACGGTCGAGGGTGATGCGGGCCACACCGGTCTCCTTACGCCGCCCGCGGCAGGGCGGCGGCAGCGAGGCGTCCGTCCTCGCCGAAGAGGAAGATGCGGCTCGGATCGAGGTAGGCGCGAACCTCCGAACCCGGCTCGAGCCGCCGCACGCCCGGCGCCAGCGCCACGAGCCGGTGCTCGCCCGCGTCGAGATGGACGAAGCTCTCCGAACCGGTGATCTCGGACACCGAAACGACGGCCGTCATGGCGATCGCCTCGCCGGTGATGGGATCGAGACTCAGGTGATGGGCGCGGAATCCGACCGCATAGGTTCCGTCCGGCACGGTCGCGAAAGCGCCCACGGCGCGAAGCTCGCCGCCCGTGCTCAAGGCGACGCCCGGCCCGCGCTTGGTAGCTCGAAGGGTATTGAGCGGGGGGTCCGAAAACACGCGGGCCGTCGTCAGATCCCCAGGCTCGCGATAGACGCGCGGCGTCGGCCCGAACTGCGTGACGGTTCCTTCGAAGAGGGTTGCCGTATTGCCTCCCAGGAGGAGCGCCTCCTGCGGTTCGGTCGTGGCATAGACGAAAATCGCGCCGGATGCGGCGAAGATCCGAGGCAGCTCCTCGCGGAGTTCCTCGCGCAGCTTGTAGTCGAGGTTGGCAAGCGGCTCGTCGAGCAGGACCAGGTCGGCCCGCTTGACCAGCGCCCGCGCGACGGCGGTCCGCTGCTGCTGGCCGCCGGAGAGGTTGAGGGGCTTGCGGTCAAGGAAGGGCTCGAGCTTCAGGAGCTTCGCCGCATCCCGCACCCTCGCCTCGATCTCCGTCCGCGGCAGGCGCGCGACCCTGAGCGGGGAGGCGATGTTCTCGAAGACGGTGAGAGACGGGTAGTTGATGAATTGCTGGTACACCATCGCCACGGAGCGGCGCTGGACGGGGAGCCCCGTCACGTCCTTGCCGTCGACCACGACACGGCCCTTTGAAGGAGCGTCGAGGCCGGCCATGAGGCGCATGAGCGACGTCTTGCCGGAAAGCGTGGCCCCGAGCAGCACGTTGAGGGACCCGCGCTCGAGCGTCAGCGAGACGTCGCGGATATGCGTTTCCGCTCCGACGTCCTTGCGCACTTGGTCCAACACCAGCTTCACGCAACCTCCTGCCAACCAGGATCGCTCGGCCGACGGACCGAGACCATTGTCATGCAGTCATGGAATCCGAGGCCGGCCTCGGCCGGCCACTTCGCATTCCTCCCTGGCGCCGGATTCACGCCCGGCGCTCCTTTACCTTAGGGGAGGCTAGGCGAGCCCCCGCATGCTGACAAGCGTCACTCCTGCTGCGCCGAGCGGATTACCCAACGTTTTGTCACCGCTCTCGCCGCCGCCGATGGCGCACTCGGACACATTCGGCCCCGCGGCTCGGACAGGGCTTGAAAGTGAGCCCTGTTCTGTTTATCGAACATTTCTGCCTGGAAACCGTACGCGCTAACCGCTGGGACGATCCCGTGGATACCACCTCTCCGCTCCACCTCGACACGCGTCTCGTCCACGAGGGAACGGCGCGCACGGGATTTGGCGAGACCTCCGAAACGCTCTTCCTGACGCAGGGGTTTGTTTACGACAGCGCAGAGAGCGCCGAGGCTCGCTTTCTCAACGAGGAGCCCGGTTACTCGTACACGCGCTTCTCGAATCCGACGATCGCCATGTTCGAGGAGCGGGTGGCGGCCCTCGAGGGGGCCGAGGCCGCTCGCGCCACTGCCACC
The DNA here is from genome assembly GCA_963723525.1 of uncultured Alphaproteobacteria bacterium. Lineage (GTDB taxonomy): Bacteria > Pseudomonadota > Alphaproteobacteria > Rhizobiales > Beijerinckiaceae > Microvirga. The sequence continues at coordinate 60,305 of CAVRRI010000032.1, read as the reverse complement.
GGCATGGCCGCGGTGACGGCCGCAATGATGGGACAAGTCCGGGCGGGCGACCATGTGGTAGCGGCGCGGGCCCTGTTCGGCTCCTGCCGCTGGGTGGTTGAAGATCTCCTCCCTCGCTTCGGAGTGGCCTGCACGCTCGTCCATGGGCCGGATCTCGATGCCTGGCGGCGGGCCGTGCGGCCCGAGACCAAGGCGCTTTTCCTCGAGAGCCCCTCCAATCCGTCGCTGGAGATGATCGACATCGCCGCCGTCGCCGACATCGCCCATGAGGCGGGGGCAACGCTCACGGTCGACAACGTCTTCGCCACGCCGCTCTACCAGAAGCCGCTCGCGCTCGGCGCCGATTGCGTCGTCTATTCCGCCACCAAGCACATCGACGGCCAGGGGCGATGTCTCGGCGGGGTGATCCTCTCCTCGACGGCCTTCATCGAAGAGAAGATGCAGGTCTTCCTCCGCATGACCGGGCCGACGCTCTCACCCTTCAATGCCTGGGTGCTGCTCAAGGGTCTGGAGACGCTCTCCTTGCGGGTCGAGCGGCAGACCCGCACGGCCGCCGCCATTGCCGATGCGCTGCACGACCATCCGAAGCTGGAGCGGCTGACCTTTCCCGGCCGGCCCGACCATCCGCAGGCCGAGCTGATCGGGCGCCAGATGCTCGGCCCCTCGACCATGATCGCCCTCAGTGTGCGGGGCGGACGAGAAGGCGCCTTCCGGTTCCTCAACGGGCTGAGGCTCGTGAAGATCTCGAACAACCTCGGCGACGCCAAGAGCCTCGTGACCCACCCGGCCACCACGACGCATCAGCGTTTCGCGCCGGAGCTCAGGGCCGAGATGGGCATCACCGAAGGCCTCGTCCGCTTCTCCACGGGACTCGAACATGCGGACGACCTCATCGGCGACCTCACCCGCGCCCTCGACCGGGTGTGATGCCGAGGCCGCCTTTCTGGGACTCTCGTCTCACCAGGCGAGCGTACGGGAATCCAGGAACGGCAGTTGCACCGCCGGAGCGAGCCGGCGGTCCGCGTCGCCGTCGTGACCTGCCTCGAGCGCCTCTCCGATGAGGACCAGAGTCGGGCCGGCGCTCGGAAAGGGTGCAGCCCCGCCCGCCAGCTCGCCCACGGTGGTCGTCACCGCGCTCTCGTCCTTGCGGGAGACGTTGCTGATCACGGTTGCCGGCGTCGCCTCGTGGAGGCCGCGGGCGATGAGATGGCCGGCGAGCACACGGGCGGTCTCCCGGCCCATATAGATGCAGGTGGTCGCCCGCGGATCCGCGAGCGCGTCGAGGTCGAGATCCGGAGGCAGTTGGCCGTTGCGATCGTGGCCCGTGACGAACTGGACCCGCTGCGCATGGCGGCGATGCGTGAGAGAGAGCGACAGGGACGAGGCCGCCGCCAGGGCCGCCGTGATGCCGGGCACCATGCGGACGCGGACGCCGTGGGCGCGGCAGGCTTCCATTTCCTCGCCGGCGCGGCCGAAGATCGCCGGGTCGCCGCCCTTGAGGCGGACCACCCGCCGGCCCGCCCTTGCCAGGTCGACGAGAAGCCTGGTGATGTCGTCCTGTCGGCAGGAATCCCCGTGTCCCTGCTTTCCGACCGAAATGCGCCGCGCCTCGCGGCGGCCGAGTTCCAGCACGTCCGCCGGAACGAGACGGTCGTACAGGATCACGTCCGCCGCCTGGAGTTCGCGCACGGCCTTGAGGGTCAGGAGTTCCGGATCGCCGGGCCCTGCTCCGACGATGATCACTTCGCCCTCGGGTCGCTGCGCATCGCCGTTGAGAATGGATTTCGCCATGCGCTCGAGCGCCGACAGGCGCTCGTCCTCCTCGGCCTGCGAGATGAACGCCACATCGACGAACTTTTCCCAGAACCGGCGGCGGGCAGCCTTGGACGGCAGGATCGCGGCGAGTCGCTCGCGGAAGGTCTTGGCGGCCGCGCTCCACCCGCTCAGGCCGGCCGGCAGGATGGCCTCGATGCGGCGGCGCACGGCCTGTGCCAGGACCGGCGCCGCGCCGTCCGTGGAGATGGAGACGATGACCGGCGACCGGTTCACGATGGCGCCGAACTGGAAATCGCAGAAGGCCGGCTGATCGATGACGTTGACGAGGGCGCCGCGCCCGCGGGCTTCGGCGGCGAAGCGCGCCGCTTCCTCGCCGTCGGCCTCTGCGACCGCGACCGCGGCCCCATCGAGATCGGCCGGCTGCCAGGCCCGCGCGGCCAGCGAGATCGAGGGCGTCGAGGACGCGAGAGCGAGCAATTCGGGCTCCGCGTCGTCCGCGAAGACGAAGACCTCGGCGCCGGCGGCGGCGAGCAGTTCCGCCTTCCAGGCCACCGGGTCGCCGCCGCCGGCGAGCGACGGCCCGTCTGCCGGAGAGGTCGAGGAAGACCGGAAGCTTCGCCAATGCCTGAAGGCGCGCGGGTCGGGTTTCTGTCGGCGCGATATGGCGCGTCATGCCACGGTCTCCAGGGCGAGGGGCGGGAGCGGCCCGGTATTCCGGTGAAAATCGGCGCCGTTCGACGTCGCGGCGACGCGGCGTGAGCGGATGAGAAAGGCACCGAAGCGCTCCCCGGGCTGCCGCTCACGGGCATAGGCCGCGAAGAGAGGTTCGAGGGCGGCGACGATGCCATCGTGCTCCAGATCCTCGGCAAAGAGCTTGGAGAGTCGCGAGCCGTCGAAGGAGGCGCCAAGATAGAGATTGTAACGGCCGGGTCCTTTGCCCACGAGACCGATCTCGGCAAGGTAAGGCCGCGCGCACCCGTTCGGGCAGCCGGTCATGCGGATCACGATCTCGTCCTCGGCCAGGCCGTGGCGTGCGAGATTTTCCTCGAGGGCGGTCACGAGGGTCGGGAGGTAGCGCTCGCTCTCCGCCAGCGCGAGGGCGCAGGTCGGCAGCGCCACGCACGCCATGGCGTTGCGGCGCAAGGCGGTGGCATGGCTCGTCAGCCCGTGCAGATCGACGATTTCCTCGATCGCCGCGCGATTCTCAGGCCTCACATTGGCGACGATCACGTTCTGGTTTGCGGTGAGGCGGAACTCGCCGTCGTGGATTTCGGCGATGCGCCGCAAGCCGGTAAGCAGCGACGGGCCGCCCGGGATGTCGCGCAGGCGTCCGTTCTCGATGAAGAGCGTAAGGTGCTGGCGGCCGTCCTCGCCCTCGACCCAGCCATAGCGGTCGCCGGTGGAATCGAACCGGAAGGGGCGCGGCTCGCCGAGCCGCTTGCCGATGCGGCGTTCGACCTCGGCCCGGAACGCCGCGAGGCCCCGGTCCTCGATGGTGTATTTCAGCCTTGCATGCTTGCGGTTGGTGCGGTCGCCCCAATCCCGCTGCACGGTGACGACCGCCTCGGCCACCGCGACGGCGTCCTCGGGGGTGCAGAAGCTCATGACGTCGGCCGTGCGCGGATAGGTGTCGGGTTCGCCGTGGGTCATGCCCATGCCGCCGCCGACGGTCACGTTCCAGCCCTCGAGATCGCCGTTTTCGCCCAGGATGGCGATGAAGCCCAGGTCCTGCGCGAAGATGTCGACCTCGTTCGAGGGCGGCACGGCGACGACGGTCTTGAACTTGCGCGGCAGGTAGGTCCGTCCGTAGACCGGCTCCACGACCTCTTCCTCGCCGCCGACGATCCGCTCGCCGTCGAGCCAGATCTCGCGATAGGCCGGCGTGTGCGGCAGGAGGTGCTCCGAGATCGCGGCAGCGAGCGCGTGCGCGGCCCCGTGAGTGCGGGACTGATGCGGGTTCGTCGAGGCGAGCACGTTGCGGTTCACGTCGCCGCACGCCGCGAGCGTGTCGAGCAGGGCCGCGTCGATCCCCTTCATGGTGGTCTTGAGGTTCGACTTGATGACGCCATGGAACTGGAAGGTCTGGCGGGTCGTGAGCCGCAGCGTCCCGTTCGCATAGTCGCCGGCGATCCGGTCGAGCTTGAGCCATTGCCCGGGCGTGCAGACGCCTCCCGGGATCCGCAGCCGGATCATGAAGGAGAACGCTTTTTCCAGCTTCTTCTTCGTGCGCTCGGCCCTGAGATCGCGGTCGTCCTGGAGGTACATCCCGTGGAACTTCACGAGCTGCTGGTCGTCCTCCGTGATCGCGCCGGTGACGACGTCCGTCAGCCCTTCCGCCAACGTCCCGCGCAGATAGGCGCTCGCTTCCTTGATGCGCTCGTTGCGCGAGAGATCGTTTGCCATCGGTCGTGAGCTCAGTAGACGTCCTGCAGGTAGCGCCGGTCGCGTTCGAGCAAGGCGACGGCGGCCTCCGCCGCCTCCCGCGAGAGCGACTTCACGTCCGCGTAAGCCGCGACGAGGGAGGAACGTACGTCCTTCGCCATCGCCTTCGCGTCGCCGCAGACATAGAAGCGGGCGCCGTTCTCGAGCCAGTCGACCACCTCCCCGCGACGCTCGAACAGGCGGTGCTGAACGTAGATCTTGTCGGGAGTGTCCCGCGAGAACGCGAGGTCGATCCGGGAGAGCGAGCCGTCCCGAAGCGCGTCCTGCCATTCGAGCTGATAGAGGAAATCGTGCGTGTAGCGCCGGTCGCCGAAGAACAGCCAGGACCGCCCGGACGCGCCGGCGGCTCGGCGGTCCTGCACGAAGGCGCGAAACGGCGCGATGCCGGTGCCCGGCCCGATCATGATGATGTCGCCCGACGGATCCGGCAGGCGGAAATGCTTGTTCGGCTTCACCCGCACGCGCACCGTGCCGCCGGCTCTCAGCCGGTCCGCCACGTAGGTGGAGGCGACGCCGGCGCGACGCCGGCCGTGGCTCTCGTACCGCACGGCGGCGACGAGGAGATGCGCCTCGTCGCCGACTTCCTTGCGGGAGGATGCGATCGAATAGGCGCGCGGCGGCAGCGGGCGGGTCAGGGCAAGGAGGTCGTCCGCTGCGAGAGACGCCGGGAAGGTCTCCACCAGATCGACGAGCTGCCGGCCCTCGATCCACGCCTTCGCCTGCCCGTCGTCGATCAGGCGGCGCACCTCGGCATGGCCGGTCTTCGCCGCGAAGGTCTCCAGGGTCTTGAGCGAGAGGGTCGTGACGTCGCGCTCGCTCACGAGGGAACGGCGGAGGGAGTCCTGGGCGGCGAGCCCGGTCACGTTCAGGACGGCGTCCACCAGAGCCGGATCGTTTTCGGGAAAGAGCTCGAGGGAGTCTCCGGGCTCATAAGCCGGCGCGGCCCCGTCGAAGCTCAACGCGAGGTGCACGGTTTCCTTGTCGGACCGCGAGGAGTTGAGGTTCACGTGCTCGACGATTTCAGCCTGGACCGGCTCGCGGCCGATCTCCAAAGGCGCCCGAGAGGCGAAATCGACCGAGACGACGTTGTCGGACGCCGGACGCGGCGGGGCGATCGTCTCCAGCGTGTTCTTGATCCAGACCCCGGCGGGCGCCTCGAAGTCGAGGTCGCAATCGATGCGCTCCACGGCGCGGGTGCCGCCGAGCGCTTCGAGCCTCGCGTCGATCGCCTTGCCGACGGCGCAGAACTCCGCATAGGCCGTGTCGCCGAGGGCCAGCACCCCGAAGGTCACCCCATCGAGACGCGGAGCGCCCTCGCCCATGAGCTCGCCATAGGCCCGGATGGCCCGCGACGGCGGCTCGCCCTCGCCCCAGGTCGCGGCGATCGCGATGAGGCGCTTGTGCCTCGCGAGTTCGGCGACGGTCAGGTCCGCGAAATCGATGACGGTCGGCTTGAAGCCGCTTTTGCGCGCAAGCTTCGCGGCGTCCTGTGCGAGCCGCTCCGCATTCCCGGATTCACTGGCGAAGAGAATGGCGAGGGGCTCGGCGGCTCGCGGCGGACTGTCCGGGACGGCTTGAGGAAGGGCCTGAGCATCGAGCCCCGCCAGGAAGCCCGCGAGCCACGCCCTCTGGGTCGCCGAGGCGGTCGCGAGGACCTGGTCGAGGCTATGGCGCTCGTCGTCGGCGAAAGGCGCCGTGTGCGGGAGAAGAATGGCTGCTGACATGCCCGAAGTGTCTCCTCGCGGGTCCTTTGCGTCAACGAGAATGTTCTTTTTATAGAACATCACTCGGCAGGAGACCTGGTTTGTCCGTTTCCCCCGGAAGAGAATAATCTTCTCTAGGCTTCATTCGGCCAGGCGCGGAGCCGGCTCAGTGCTCGGGCTCCGCGTCGGAGGGCGCGAGGGACAGGACGGTGGTGGACTTGATCTGCTCCATGGCGAACCGCGACGTGACGTTCTTGAGGGGCGCGGCGGCGATCAGGCGCTTGTAGAACCTGTCGTATTCCTTCATGTCCCTCACGACGACCCGCAGCAGGTAGTCGACGTCCCCCGCCATCCTGTTGAACTCCGTCACCTCGGGCATCGCGGAGACGGTTTCGGCGAAGCGTTCGAGCCACTCCTGGGAATGGTCGCCCGTCTCGACGGAGACGAAGACCGTCAGGCCGAGACCCAGCTTCTCCGCATCGAGGATGGCGACCCGGCGAAGGATCACACCCGCCGCCTCGAGGCGCTGGATCCTCTTCCAGCAGGGTGTCTGCGAGAGGCCCACCCGCTGTCCGATCTCGGCGACGGACAGCGTCGCGTCCCGCTGGAGGAGGTCCAAGATTTTTCTGTCGATGTCGTCCATCTCGCCAAACCCGCTTTGGTAGCCGTCCTGTCCCCGTACGGAACGGAAATTAGAAAACTCTTCTCTCTAAGCCCCAAAAAGCTGCCTGACGAGCGGGTCCGGGTCGCCAGCCCTCCCGCCGGACGGCTTGACCGATGCCTTGACGATGTTCTGTATAACGAACATTTTGAGTTCGCGAAAGGGAGACGCGGCATGGCCGGCGACCAAGGCGATCAAGCAGTCCGAGCCCTCGTGGAGACCATGGCGGCGGCGAACCTTCCAGCCCGCCTCAGGGCGGCGAGACGGCTCGTCCCGGGACGGCTGGTCTTCACCACGAGCTTCGGCCTGGAGGACCAGGCCATCGCGCATGCGATCTTCAGCCACGGCCTGGATCTCGACATCGAGGTCGTGACTCTCGATACCGGGCGGCTCTTTCCCGAAACCTACGACGTCTGGGCGGAAACCGAGGCGCGCTACGGCTGCCGGATCCACGCGGTCGCGCCCCGGACGAAGGATCTCGAGGCCCTCGTTTCGGCTCAGGGCATCAACGGGTTCCGCCACTCCGTGGAGGCGCGGCTGGCCTGCTGCGGTATCCGCAAGGTTGAGCCTCTTGGCCGCGCACTGGCGGGGGCCGGCGGATGGATCACCGGCCTCAGGTCCGAGCAGTCGGCCGGGCGGGCCGCAACGGACCTTGCCGCCCGCGACACGTCCCATGGCCTCGTCAAGATCTCGCCCCTGGCCGACTGGTCGAGACGCGACCTCGAACTCTACGTCGCCGACAACGCGATCCCCTACAACGTCCTGCACGACCGCGGCTTTCCGTCGATCGGCTGCGCGCCCTGCACCCGTGCCGTCCGGGTGGGCGAGCCCGAGCGCGCGGGCCGCTGGTGGTGGGAGAACGATGCGAAGAAGGAATGCGGGCTCCACCTGCGGCCGGCACCGGAGCCATCCGTCGGGCTCGCCGCAGCCGTCGGAGAGCCGGCATGACCGCCTCGCAGTCGCTCCTCGAGGCGCCTCCGTCGCTGTCGGCCCCGGCGCGCCTGACGCATCTCGACCGTCTCGAGGCGGAAAGCATCCACATCCTCCGGGAGGTGGCCGCCGAAGCCGAGAACCCGGTCCTCCTCTATTCCATCGGCAAGGATTCGTCGGTCCTGCTGCACCTGGCGCAGAAGGCGTTCCACCCCGGCAGGATCCCGTTCCCGCTCCTGCACGTGAACACGACGTGGAAGTTCCGCGACATGATCGCGTTCCGCGACCGCCGCGCGAAGGAGCTCGGGCTCGATCTCCTCGTCCACGTGAACGAGGACGGCCTGCGGCGCGGCATCGGCCCGATCTCGCACGGCTCGGAAGTGCACACCGACGTCATGAAGACGCAGGCCCTCAGGCAAGCGCTCGACCGGCATGGATTCGACGCGGCCATCGGGGGCGCAAGGCGCGACGAAGAGAAGTCCCGCGCGAAGGAGAGGGTCTTCTCGCTGCGCAGCGAACACCACCGCTGGGATCCCAAGCGCCAGCGCCCCGAACCGTGGCGGCTCTACAACGTGCGCAAGCGGCGCGGCGAAAGCCTGCGGGTCTTTCCGCTCTCCAACTGGACCGAGCTCGACGTGTGGCTTTACATCCACCGGGAGAGCATCCCCATCGTGCCCCTCTATTTCGCGGCCTCGCGTCCGGTGGTGAAGCGCCGGGGGCACCTGATCATGGTGGATGACGAACGGCTGCCGCTCGAGCCGGGCGAAGCGCCCGAGGAACGGTGGATCCGCTTCCGGACCCTCGGCTGCTATCCGCTGACGGGCGCCGTCGAGAGCAAGGCCTCCAGCCTTCCGGCGATCATCCGCGAGACCCTCGAGGCGCGCACGAGCGAGCGGGAGGGCCGCGTCATCGACCAGGACGGCTCATCCTCGATGGAGCGCAAGAAGCAGGAAGGGTATTTCTGATGACCGTTCACCACGCTCCGAGCGCCTTCGGGTTCGACAAGTTCCTCGCCGCCCACCAGGCCAAGGACGTGCTGCGCTTCATCACGTGCGGCTCGGTGGACGACGGCAAGTCCACCCTGATCGGACGATTGCTGCACGACACCAGCCAGATCTTCGACGACCAGGTCGCCGCGCTCGAGAAGGACTCCAGGCGGCATGGGACGCAGGGCGCGGCTCTCGATCTCGCGCTGCTCGTGGATGGGCTGTCGGCCGAACGCGAGCAGGGCATCACGATCGACGTCGCCTACCGGTTCTTCTCGACGGAGGCCCGGACCTTCATCGTGGCCGATACGCCGGGGCATGAACAGTACACCCGCAACATGGCCACGGGCGCATCGACGGCCGATCTCGCGGTGCTTCTCGTCGATTCCCGAAAGGGGCTGACGCGGCAGACCCGGCGGCATGCCCTCCTCGTTTCGATGCTCGGGATCCGGCACGTCGTCCTCGCCATCAACAAGATGGATCTCGTCGGTTGGTCGGAGGACGCGTACGAGGCCGTGATGGCAGACTTCTCCGGCTTTGCGGGCGATCTCGGCTTCGAGGACGTCACGGGGATTCCGCTCTCGGCCCTGAACGGCGACAACGTCGTGCATCCGGCCGTCGCCGCCGACTGGTACGAGGGACCGACGCTTCTGACACACCTGGAACGGGTGTCGGTGGCCGATGCCGCGTCCTCCTCGCCGTTGCGCTTTCCCGTCCAGCTCGTCAGCCGGCCGCATTCCGAGTTCCGGGGCTACGCGGGCATGATCGCCGGCGGCACGGTCCGAATCGGCGACAGGGTGCGGGTCCTCCCGTCGGGTCGCGAGACCGCGGTCGCCCGGATCGTCACCTTCGACGGCGACCTGGCTCAGGCCGGGGCCGGCCGATCCGTCACGCTGACCCTGGCGGACGATGTCGACGTCTCCCGGGGAGACGTGATCGCGGATGCAGACAGTTCCCCCGCCTTGAGCGACAATCTGAACGCCCGTTTGTTCTGGGCGGCCGAATCGCCCGCGGCTCCCGGTTCGGTGTTCAGGCTCAAGCTGGGATCCGCCACGGTGACGGCGACGTTGAGAGAGATCAGGACGAGGTTCGACGCCGATACCGGGCGGCATGAACCCACCGCCACAATTACGACCAACGACATTGCAGAGCTTACGGTCACGCTCGACCGGCCGCTTGCCTTCGATGCCTACACGAGGAACCGAGACATGGGCTCATTCATCCTCATCGACCCCGAGACGTCCGACACGGTCGCCCTCGGCCTGGTTCTGGGCGCAGGAGGACAGGACGATCGGGCCCTCGAGCCTGGCCGCACGGTGCATTCGCAGCGGAGGAGCTGGATCGCGAAGCTGTTCGGCCGCGATCGTCTCGTGACCAGGAGCGCCTTCCTCGCGGGCGCCGCGGCCCTCGCCACGATGGCCGCGGCGCCCTCCCCTGCAATCGCCCAATCCGAGATCCTGAACGTCTCCTACGACCCGACACGGGAGCTCTACCGCGAGATCAACCAGGTCTTTGCGGCCGAATGGAAGAAGAGCAGCGGGCAGGCCGTCACGATCAGAACGTCCCACGGCGGCTCGGGCCGCCAAGCCCGCTCGGTCATCGACGGGCTCAACGCGGACGTAGTCACGCTGGCGCTCGCCGGCGACATCGACGAGATCGCGCGCCTTTCGAAGAAGATCCCCGAGGATTGGCAGAAGCGCCTTCCAAACAACGCTTCGCCCTATACGTCGACCATCGTCTTCGTGGTGCGAAAGGGCAATCCGAAAGGCGTTCGCGATTGGGAGGATCTCGCCAAGCCCGGGCTGCAGGTGATCACTCCGAACCCGAAGACCAGCGGCGGCGCGCGCTGGAACTATCTTGCCGCCTGGGCCTTCGCGCTCGACAAGTGGAAGGACGAAGCCAAGGCGAAGGATTTCGTCGCCGCGATCTACAAGAACGTCCCCGTGCTCGACACGGGCGCGCGAGGCTCGACCACGACTTTCGCGCAGCGCGGCCTCGGCGACGTCTTCATCTCCTGGGAGAACGAGGCGTTCCTGGCCCTCAAGGAGTTCGGCGAGGACAGGTTCGAGATCGTGGTCCCGTCGCTGTCCATTCTCGCCGAGCCGCCGGTGTCGCTCGTCGACGGCAATGTCGACGCGAAGCGGACCCGTAAGGTGGCCCAGGCCTATCTCGACTTTCTCTACACGCCCCTGGCGCAGGCCATCATCGCCAAGCATTTCTACCGGCCCGTGAGAGCCGAAGCGGCGGCCAAGGAGGATCTGGAGAGGCTGCCGAAATTGCGTCTCGTCACCATCGACGAGGTCTTCGGCGGCTGGACGAAGGCGCAGAGGGTCCATTTCGACGACGGGGGCGTGTTCGACGCGATCCAGAAAGCGAACCGCTGATCATGGCCGCCGGCGCCACCCTCGCGACTGCGACGCGGGCGGCGTCGCGGCCCTTCTTCCGGCGCCCGAGCGTCATGCCGGGCTTTCCGCTCGCCTTCGGGTACGCCGTCACCTATCTGGGCCTGATCGTGCTCCTGCCGCTGGCGGCGCTCGTCTGGCGCGCCTCGGCCGTCGGGCTCGACGGCCTCTGGGCCATCGCCACCGAGGAGCGGGTCGCGGCGGCTCTCAAGGTGTCGTTCGGCATCTCCTTCGCGGCGGCGGCCATCGACGCCGCCTTCGGGCTCTTGGTCGCCTGGGTGCTCACCCGCTACCGCTTCCCCGGCCGCAAGCTCCTCGATGCGGCCATCGACCTGCCCTTCGCCCTGCCGACCGCCGTCGCCGGCATCGCGCTCGCCGCCCTCTACGCGCCGAACGGGTGGGTCGGCAGCCTCGTCGTCCCCTTCAAAATCGCCTTCACGCCCTATGGAATCCTGATCGCGCTCGTCTTCGTGGGTCTGCCGTTCTGCGTCCGGACCGTTCAGCCCCTCGTGGCCGAGATCGACAAGGAACTCGAGGAAGCCGCCGCGACGCTCGGCGCCAGCCGGACCCGTGCGGTTTGGACGGTGCTGCTCCCGCCCCTCGTTCCGGCAATTCTCACCGGGTTCGCGCTTGCCTTCGCGCGCGCGGTCGGCGAATACGGCTCGGTGATCTTCGTCGCCGGCAACATTCCCTACGTCTCGGAGATCGCGCCCCTCCTCATCATCATCAAGCTCGAGGAGTTCAACTATACGGGCGCCACCGCCATCGCGACCATCATGCTGGCGATTTCGTTCCTGACGCTTCTAGTGATCAACGGTCTGCAGGCCTATAGCCGCCGGAGATACGGACATGCGTGAGGCGCGCCGCGTCACGACGGAACGGCCGATCACGCGGATCGTCCTCACCGCCGTCGCGGTGCTGTTCCTCGGCCTTTTCCTCGTCCTGCCGCTCGCCGCGGTCTTCGTCGAGGCCTTGCGCAAGGGGTGGCTGGCCTATCTCGAATCCTTTCAGGACCCGGACGCCCTGGCGGCGATAAGGCTCACCCTCATGGTCGCCGCCATCGCGGTGCCGCTCAACCTCGTCTTCGGAGTCGCGGCGGCGTGGGCGATCGCCAAGTTCGATTTTCGGGGCAAGAGCCTTCTGATCACGCTCATCGACCTCCCCTTCTCGGTCTCGCCGGTGGTCTCCGGTCTCGTCTACGTGCTTCTCTTCGGCGCGCAAGGGTTGCTCGGTCCCTGGCTCCATGCGCACGGAATCGAAATCATCTTCGCCCTGCCGGGAATCGTCCTCGCCACCGTGTTCGTCACGTTCCCGTTCGTCGCCCGCGAGCTCATTCCGCTCATGCAGGACCAGGGGACGGTGGACGAGGAAGCGGCGCTGACGCTCGGCGCCTCGGGCGTTCGAACCTTCTTGACCGTCACCCTGCCGAATATCCGCTGGGCTCTCCTGTACGGTGTTCTCCTGTGCAATGCCCGCGCCATGGGCGAGTTCGGCGCCGTCGCCGTCGTCTCGGGCCATGTCCGGGGTCTGACGACCACCATGCCCCTTCACGTCGAGATCCTTTACAATGAATACAATTTCGTGGCTGCCTTCGCCGTCGCTTCGCTCCTGGCTGGTCTCGCCCTCATCACACTCGCGGCCAAGTCCATCCTCGAATGGCGCTACGGAGACGCAATTTCGGGTCGCGCCGCCCACTGACTGGGGACCCGGAATGGACATCACCGTCGTCGATCTGGAAAAACAGTTCGGCGACACGGCGGCCTTGCGGGGCGTGAACCTCGAGATCCGTGCGGGCGAACTGATGGCGCTTCTCGGGCCATCGGGCTCCGGAAAGACGACGCTTCTGCGGGTTATCGCCGGACTGGAGATACCGAACTCCGGACGCGTCCTGTTCGGCGACATCGACGCGACCCGCATCCCGGTGCAGCAGCGGCAGGTGGGTTTCGTCTTTCAGCACTACGCACTTTTCAAGCACCTCAACGTCTTCGACAACATCGCCTACGGCTTGCGGGCCCGCAGCCGGAGGCGGCGCCCGAGCGAAACCGACATCCGGCGCCGGGTGCTCGCCCTGCTCGACCTCGTTCAGCTCGAAGGTCTGAACAGCCGCTTCCCGGCGCAACTCTCGGGAGGACAGCGGCAGCGGGTCGCCCTCGCCCGCGCGCTCGCCGTCGAGCCGCGGGTGCTTCTCCTCGACGAGCCGTTCGGCGCCCTCGACGCGAAGGTGCGCAAGGACCTGCGCCGCTGGCTCCGCAACATCCACGAGCGGACGGGCCAGACCACGATCTTCGTCACGCACGATCAGGACGAGGCGCTGGAGCTTGCCGACCGGGTGACGATCCTCAACGACGGCCGCGTCGAGCAGGTCGGCACGCCCGGCGAGGTCTACGACCATCCGGCCTCGCCGTTCGTCATGGATTTCGTCGGTGAGACTGCGCAGATCCCGGTGACGATCCAGGACGGCCAGGCGTGGTTCGGCGGGCAGCCAACCGGCTACTTCGCGGCGGGCGAGCCGGACGGAGCGGCCACGCTCTATGTGCGCCCCTCCGACCTCGAACTGGCATCGGCGGGCCTGACCGCCACGGTGACTTCGACGCGGCGGCGAGGTGAAGGATCGCGGACACAGGTGGTGCTGGGCGAGCAGGAACTGGTGCTGGAGGTCGACACGGCGGTCCCCGCCGATATGAAGCGCGGAGATGCGGTCCACGTGGTGGTGCGGGGCGGTCGTCTGTTCCGGTGCTCGTGACGACCCGCCGTTCGCCTGCCCTCGGACGGAGCGAAGCACAGATCCGAGGATCGGCTGCCGATGAGGGCGCTTTTGTGAGGGCGCCTTTCGCGGCCTGCGATCCTCGGGTCTCGCTAGCGCTCGCCCGAGGATGACGAGTCCTTGCTGGAGGTGAGTCCGTTCGGCCCCGACGACTCCCGCACGATGAGCTGACAGGCCAGTTCCACCCGCCGGGCCATCCTTTGCCGGTGCAGCGCCAGGTCGGCCAGCATGTCGATGGCGGTTTCGCCGAGTTCCCGCGCCGGGATGTGCATCGTCGTCAGCCGGGGCTTCAGCAGATCCGAGATCGGCAGGTCGTCGATCCCCACCACCGAGACCTTGTCCGGGCATGCGATGCCGCGGGCCGAAAGCGCCGCGAGCACCCCGAGCGCCAGGGTGTCGCCGGCACAGAGGACGGCGGTGACGCCCGCGAGGCGACCGCTATCGAAGGCCTCGCCGAACACCCTTTCCGCCTCTTCGGGCACCCAGTCGGACACCCTCAGCACGCGCTCGTCGGAACCCGTGTAGCCGCGCGCCGCGAGCGCGTCGCGCCAACCCTCGAGGCGGCGCCAGATGGTTTCGCGGCCCGGCCGCATGACGAATGCGACCTCCCGGTGGCCGAGTCCGAGCAGATAATCGCATGCCAGTCGTGCGGCCGAGCGGTTGCAGGGGCTGACGCTCGAGATCCGCATCAGAGGATCGTCGCCGTTGATGAGGACGGCCGGCTTCCCGCTCTCAGCGACGAGCGCGAGAACACGCGGATCGTCCACAGTCAGCAGCAGGATGCCGGTCGCATCCGCGACGGCAGGCGACCCGGCGAGCTGTTCCGCCGCATCGGCGTCGTCCGCGAGCGGCTGCAGCTCCACGACGAAACCGCGGGCAGCGGACCGGGACTTCAAGCCTTCGAGAACATGCCAGGTGAATTGGGTGCGGCTGTAATCCGTCATGGCGGCCCGGCTTGCCGCAACGACGACCCGACTTCCGGTGAGATCGAGCGCCACCGGATAGTTGGCGGCGCGCGCGGCTTCGAGGATCCGCTGGCGCAGGTCGCTGCGCACGCCCTTGTGGCCCGCGAGCGCACGGGATGCCGTGCTGATCGAGACGCTGCATGCGTCCGCGATGTCGCTCAACCGGCTCCTGCTCATGGCCTCGCTTCCCGCTTCATTGTCGCGCCGATTATGCAAAAAATTTTCATGTTGCGCAATTCGGTAAATTGATGAAAACTTCAGGCAACAACAAGAACGATGCTTCACCACAGGGACGGGATGCCAGGATGAAGGATGGGACTGCCATCGTTCGGACGCTCGACCGCTTGGTCGACGGCATGGTCGCGCTGCGCCATGGCGGCGAATTCGACGAGCCGAACCTCGACGGAACGCCGGGCGACTACATCAGCTTCGACAGTTGGGAATGGCCTCAGGGCGTGGGCCTCTACGGGCTGGTGCGCTACTGGGAACACACGGGCGACGCCCGCCATAAGGCCCTGATCGAAGCCTGGTACGAGCGGCGTCTCGCGGCGGGCCTTCCCCCGCTCAACGTGAACACGACCGCGCCGATGCTCGGTCTTTCCCTCCTTTGGGCGCGGACCGGCGACGAGCGCTGGCGGCCGCATCTCGACCGCTGGGCCGACCGGGTGATGGGAGAGCTTCCGCGCACCGAGGAAGGCGGCTTCCAGCACGTCGTCTCCGACGGCGTGAACCCCGGCGAGATCTGGGACGACACGCTCTTCATGGTCTGCCTGTTCCTCGCCGCCTACGGCCGCGCCGCGGAGCGCCCCGAGCTCGTCGAGGAGGCCACGCGCCAGTTCCTGCTCCATGCCCACTACCTGACGGACACGAAGACCGGTCTCTGGTTCCACGGCTGGACCTTCGAGGGGCGGCACAATTTCGCCCGTGCGCTCTGGGCGCGCGGCAATGCCTGGATCACGGCCGGCATCCTCGACTTCATCGAGCTCGGCGACATCCGGGGCGGCACGCGCGAGTTCCTGCTCGGGTGCTTCCGCACTCAGGTCGAGGCCCTCCTGCGTTTACAGCATCGGGACGGCGGCTGGCACACGCTGCTCGACGATCCGTCGTCCTATGTCGAGACCTCGGCCACCGCCGGCTTCGGCTACGGCCTTCTCAAGGCGGCTCGCATCGGTGTTTCCGGAGACGAGGTGCGGTTCGCAGGCTTGAGGGCGCTCGACTGCGTAATGGCCAATATCGACCAGAACGGCACCGTCGGGAACGTCTCCTACGGCACCCGCATGGGCCGTGATCTGCAATTCTACCGCGACATCCCGATCCAGCCGACCGCCTACGGGCAGGCGCTGGCGATCCTGTTCCTGGCCGAGGCCGTCCGGCACACGGGCCGGACACAGCGGGAGGCCGCGTGATGATCGACGACGTGAGGTACGGCAGCGGGCCCGAGGGCCTCGACGGCTATTCGGCGGCCGGGCTGCGGGCGAACTTCCTCATCGAAGGCCTCTTCCAATCCGAAGAGGTGCGCCTCGTCTATACCCACCTCGATCGCATGATCGTCGGCGGGGCGCGGCCCGGACGCACGCCGCTGACGTTCGGCGAGGGCGCCGAGATCGGCACGCCGCATCTCCTCTCGTATCGGGAAATGGGGATCGCCAATCTCGGCGGCGCCGGAAGCGTCGAGGTGGACGGCCAACGCTTCGCGCTCGCCAACCGGGACGTGCTCTACGTCGGCCGAGGCGCGGAGCGCCTGACCTTGTCGAGCTCGGATCCGGAAAAGCCGGCCCGGTTCTACATGAACTCCGTCCCGGCCCAGACGAATTATCCGCACCGGCTCGTCACGCGGGACGAGTCGAAACCGCTCGAACTGGGCGAGGAGCGGCGCGCCAACAAGCGGACCTTGAGGATGTACATCCATCCCGAGGTCGCACCCTCCGCCCTTCTCCTCATGGGCATCACCGACCTGGCGCCGGGCTCCATCTGGAACACCATGCCGCCGCACGTGCACGAGCGGCGGATGGAGGCCTATTGCTATTTCGACCTCGCGGCGGAGGACCGGGTCATCCACCTCATGGGGCAGCCGGACGCGACGCGCCATCTCGTCGTCGCGAACGGGAACGTGGTGCTCTCGCCCGCCTGGTCGATCCATATGGGAGCCGGCACGGGTCCCTACGCCTTCGTGTGGGGCATGACCGGCGAAAACCAGGAATACAACGACGTCACGCCCGTTCCGGTCGACAGATTGCGGTAGCCGCCATGACCATTGCGAACGAACATTCCCTCCGCGTCCCTTTGCGTGCCGGTCAGGCCGTCGGCCATTGGCGGCTCGGCCGTCTGCACGAGGAACGCTACGACGTCCCCGAGCGGACCATGGAAGGGAAGATGGACGCGTTCTTCTTCCTCACGAAGGACCGCAATTTCATCCCCCATCAATATCCCTGCCGCACCGACTTCATCGCCGAATACCGCGGCAAGGCGCCGGCCCCCGTCACGCAGTTCGAGCCTGCCCGCACGTGGCTGCCGTTCGGCAGCCCGCGCGTGGATCTCTCCGGTTTCTGGTTCCGGCCGACCCGGGTGGAGTGCTGGGCCCAGACCGTCGTCGAGAGCGACCGGCCGCAGAATGCACGGTTCCGCTTCGCCACGTGCGGCGGCGCGCTCCTGCTCGTGAACGGCACAGAGGCGGCCGCCCTCACCCACTACCAGCGCAACTTCGAGGATGCCGTCGAGGTGGACGTCCCGCTGAACGCCGGGCCGAACGACGTCCGGGTCTGGTTCGCGGACCTGTGCGAGCGGGATGCGCGCTACTACTTCGCCCTCGAGCTCCTGCAAGGCGAAGGGCTCGTCACCGCCCTGCCGACTCCGATCCCGGAAGACCGCGCGGCCATGATCGAGCGGCTCCTCGACGGCATGCGCTTCGAGCGGCCTTCATACGATTCCGGCGAGGTCGCCATCGTTTTCGACGAGCCGGCGCCTGGAGCGCTCGACGTCGGCGTCACCGTGCACGGCGACTTCATGTCCATCGAGGGGTCGGTCCCCTTCAACCGGCGTCTCGACGAAGGTGAAAAGCGGTTGGCGGTCGCCGGCACGGGCGAGCTCCCGGCCGATTTCCGGCACTTCGACGTCACACTCCGCGACGGCGACTTCGAGGCGACCCGCGTGCTCGGCGTCGAGATCTGCCACCTCGACAGCGTGCCCGAGCCCGCTTCGGACCTCCCGAGCCGTGCCCAGGAAGCTCTCGAGCATGTCGCCGACCGAGGGCGAGAGGGACACGGTCGCCGCGCTCGCCCGTCTCGCCGTCGACCGCGGCGGCCCTGAGACGGACCGCATCATCGACGCCTGCCTGCCGCTCATCGACGACCTGCACGACTGTGCTGACTTCCTGCTCGTTCCGCTCATCTGGTGCAGGACGGCCTGGCCCGATCGCATCGGTGCCGAGACGCGCGCGCGCATCGACAAGACCCTTATCGGCTTCCGCTACTGGATGGACGAGCCCGGCAACGACGTCATGTGGTATTTCAGCGAAAACCACGCGCTGCTCTTCCACACGGCCTGTCATCTGGCCGGCACCCTCCTGCCGGAGGCGACCTTCGTTCGCTCCGGCCGAACGGGCCGCGAGCAAGCCGAGATCGGCCGTCAGCGGCTTCTCGAATGGCTCACCCATTTCGAGGCCTGCGAGATGGCCGAGTGGAATTCGGCCCCCTACTTCCCCATCGACCTGAAGGGCCTCTGCGCGCTCCACGCTCTCTCGCCCGACGAGGGCATCCGGCAGCGTTCCGGCGCCGCCATCCGGAGGCTCCTCGAGATCGTTGCGCTCTCGAGCCACCACGGGCTCATCACCGCCTCGCAGGGAAGGAGCTACGAGCATACCCTGCGCCCCGGACGCTCGCTCGAGCTTTCCGCCATCGCGCGCCTCGCCTTCGGGCGCGGCGGTCTCGGACGGCGGTTCCACGCCCTGCCGCAGCTCGCGCTCTGCTTCGCCCGGCACGGCCTTTCCATCGATCCGAAGCTCGCTGCCTTCGCCGATCACAGCGACGACACGGCTTACGAGTGGCGCTACAAGCAGGGCGAGAACGGCATCGCCTCGCTCTATCACTTCAAGACCAGCGATTTCGCGATGGGCTCCATCGCCCACTACCGCTGGGGCGAGTGGGGCTACCAGGAAACGATCCTGCACCTGCGCCTCGGCGAGCGGCCTGAATCGCAGATCTGGATCAATCATCCGGGCGAGGTCATCCACAGCGGCTACGGGCGCCCGTCCTATTGGGGCGGCTGCGGAACCGTCCCGCGCACGCACCAGTACCGCGCCCTCGCGGTGCTCGATTTCGAGATCCACCCGACGCAGCCGGATTTCAGCCACGCCTGGGTCCCGGAGGCGGAGATGGACGAGGTCGTCTACGACAAGGACCGCATCCTCGTCCGCGTCCGGCAACGGGCTCTGCCTGCTGCAGGCCAACGCCGCCTTCGAGCGAGTGGCGGCTGGCCCGACCGCCGGGTGCGAGGCGCGCCTTCCCGGCCGCCGCGGCCGCTGGATCGTCCGCCTGTCGGACCTCCAGCGCGAGGGCAGCCTTCGAGCCTTCGGGGAGCGCTTCCGCGCCCTGACCTGTTTCGAGCGCGACGGCACGCTGTTGCTCACCGATCCGGACTACGGGGAAGTCGCCTGCGGCGCCGACGGCGTGATCCGCACGGCGCACGGCGTGCTCGACCCCAAGGACTGGACGATTTCGGGCGAACTCGTCACGCTGCCGTCTGGAGCTCGCGTGGAACTGCCCTCACAAGGAAGCTGGCCGGAATCGGCTCTGAAGTCAGCCTGAACAAGCGAATCTCTGGGAGGAGATCATGACGAAACTGAAGCACCTGACACTCGGCGCGCTGGCGCTGGCTCTAAGCTCGACGACCGCGCTCGCCGGCGAGGTCCGGATCATGTGGTACACGGACGGCAACGAAGGCGAGGTCCTGCAGGATCTCGTGAAACGCTTCGAGGCTCAGAACCCCGGCATCAAGGTGGTCGTCGACAACGTGGCCTTCAGCGTGATCCGCGAGCAGCTTCCCGTGCAGCTCGAGGCGGGCCGCGGGCCCGACATCGCGCGCGTGACGGAGCTGAAGTCCCAGGCGAAGCACTGGCTCGACTTGCGTCCCCACCTGAAGGACGCCGCCGCGTGGGAGAAGAACTATTCCAACACCCTCGACTGGATGCGCGACGACGGCAGCAACGCGCTGCCGGGCTTCATGACCCAGCTCACCATCACGGGCCCGCTCGTGAACACGACGCTGTTCGAGCAGGCCAAGGTGCCGGTGCCCGGCGAGAAGGCCACGTGGGATGAATGGGCGGCCGCCGCAAAGAAGGTCGCGCAGAGCCAGAAGATCCCGATGGCCCTGGCGATGGACCGCTCGGGCCACCGCTTCATGGGCCCGGCCATTTCCATGGGTGCCAAGGTGATCGGCCCCGACGGCAAGCCCGCCGTGATCGACGAGGGCTTCAAGGCCATGACCCAGCGCATCGCCGACTGGCACAAGGACGGCACCATGCCCCGGGAGATCTGGGGCGGCGTCGCCGGCACGACCTACAAGGGCGCCAACGAGGAATTCGTGAACGGCCAGGTCGCCGTCTACTATTCGGGCTCCTGGCAGGTCGCCCAGTTCGCGGAGAAGATCAAGGATGCCTTCGACTGGGCGGCGGCGCCCCAGCCCTGCGGCCCGGCCGCCTGCACCGGCATTCCCGGCGGCGCCGGACTGGTGGCGGTGAAATATACCAAGAACCCGCAGGAGGTGGCGAAGGTGATGGAGTACCTCGGCAGCGAAGACGTCGTGCGCGAGTTCTCCGAGCGCACCCTCTTCCTGCCGGCGCACCAGGGTGTCGCCGCGAAGGGCGTCAACTTCAAGACGAACGACCCCAACGTGAAGAAGTCGCTGGAAGTCTTCCTCGGCGCGTCCCGCACGACGGCGCCGCTGGCGCTGCGCCTCCCGAGCTATCGCTGGTCCGGCGTGATCTACCCGGCGGTCATCAGCCGCCTTGGCCAGGTGGTGGCGGGCGAATCCACCCTCGACGAGGCCCATGCGCGCATCGCCGCCGACATCCAGCAAAAGGTCGCGGAGGCGAAATAGCCATGGCCGGGGCGGAGCACGGCCGGTCCTTCGCCCCCGCCTCCTCCCCACCGGGAGAGGCGGCGGGCAAGCGCGCACGGCTCGACCTTTCCTCCATGGCGGGCGCGCCGGTGCGGGCCGTCATGGGGCTGCTCAACGCACCCATGGCGCTGGTGCAGCGCCGGTTCGGCCTCGCCGGGATGGCGACCGTCTTCCTGGCGCCGAACATGATCATCTTCGGCATCTTCGTGCTGCTGCCGGTGGCCATCAACGTGGCCTATTCGGTCACAGGCGGCACCGCGATCTTCTTCGGAGAGCGGAATTTCGTCGGCGCGGAGCAGTACCAGCGACTCCTGACCTGCGGCGACTATGGCCAGCCGTCGACCTGCACGGAGGATGCGTTCTGGCAGGGCGTCCAGAACACGTTCTTCTTCGTGATCGCGCAGGTGACCTTCCTGGTGCTCGCGTCCCTCATCACGGCTCTCGTGCTCAACCGCGAGATGCGCAACCGGGGCTTCTGGCGCGCAGTATTCTTCTTCCCGGTGCTCCTGTCTCCGGTCGTGGTCGGGCTGATCTGGAAGTGGATCCTTCAGCGCGACGGCCTTCTCAACGCATTGCTGGCAGGGATGGACGTCGAGCGGACCCTCTGGCTCGCTGAGCGCGGCTGGGCGATGTTCTGGTCGATCTTCGTGTCCATATGGGCGCATCTCGGCTTCTACGCGCTGATCCTGCTCGCCGGCTTGCAGGCCATCCCGCGGGACCTCTACGAGGCGGCCGAGATGGACGGTACGGGGCGCATGCGCACCTTCTGGCGCATCACTCTGCCGCTGCTGTGGCCGAACCTCCTGGTCGTCATCACGCTTGCCCTCATCAAGGCCGTGCAGATCTTCGACGAGGTCTTCGTCCTGACCGGCGGCGGGCCCGGAACGAGCACCCTTTTCATCACCCAGTACATCTACGAAACCGGCTTCGCCCACATGCTGCGCAATCTCGGCCTCGCTTCGGCGGCCTCGATCCTCATGGGCACGGTTCTGATCGTGCTGACCCTGCTCCAGCTCGGAGCGGCCAACTGGCGCGAGCGGAGGGCCGCGGCATGACCGGGCTCGCCGCTTTCCTCACCCGCCGCCGCGGCGGCAGGACGTGGCACTGGACAGATGTCGTCGCCGTCCTGTGGCTCGGGATGGGGCTCGTCCTCATGTTCGGCCCCGTGGTCTGGCTTGTCCTGTCTTCCTTCAAGACCCCGGCCGGACTCGCCGAGTTTCCACCGACCTTCCTGCCCGTCGACACCCGCATGGCGACCGTGCCCGGTCACGACCGCCCGCTGCCGCTCTACCGGGTGAAGGGGGAGGACGGGACGGAGCGCGTGCTGGCGCAGGTGCGCCGCGTCGGCACGTTGGCTCAGATGGTCGATCCCGAGAAACCGGGCGAGACCATCCGGGTGCCGATCGAGCAGCGCGTCCCGGTCCGAGAGCTCAAGTTCGAAACGACCAACTACACCGAGCCGCTGCGGTCCTTCGACTTCCTGCGTTACTTCAGCAATTCGGTCTTTGTCACCGTCGTCGCGACGATCATTACGCTGATCGTCAATTCGATGGCGGCGTTCGCCCTGTCGAAGTATCAGTTCCGCGGCCGCACCGCGGTGCTCGCGCTCATCCTCGCGACCCTGATGGTGCCGCTCTCCGTCATCATGGTTCCGCTCTATCTCGTGGTGAACGGACTCAACCTGTTCGATACCCTGTGGGGTGTGATCCTGCCCACCGTTGCGACGCCGACCGGCGTCTTCCTGCTGCGGCAATACATGCTGACGATTCCGGACGAGCTCATCGATGCCGCCCGGATGGACAAGGCCTCCGAATGGCAGATCTACTGGCGGATCGTGCTGCCGCTCGCCGCCCCTGCCCTCGCGGTGCTCGCGATCTTCTCGGTGATGTGGCGCTGGAACGACTTCCTCTGGCCCCTCGTCGTGCTCTCGCGCAAGGAGATGTACACGCTCCAGGTGGGCCTGAACGCCTTCTCCGGCGAGCTCAACGTGCAATGGCACTACGTGCTGGCGATGACGGTGGTCTCGATCCTGCCGGTCGCCATCATCTTCCTGTTCCTCCAACGTTTCGTCACGACCGGCATTGCCAACACGGGACTGAAATGAGCCATCTTCATCTTGAACGGATCGAGAAGCGCTTCGGAGCGGTTTCGGTGCTTCATGGCGATCGACCTCACCGTCGAGGACGGCGAGTTCGTGGTCTTCGTCGGGCCCTCGGGCTGCGGCAAGTCCACTCTGCTCCGCGTCATAGCCGGCCTCGAGACCGCGACCGCCGGCGAGATCGTCCTCGACGGCAAGCGGGTCACCGCGGTGGCGGCGGCGGATCGGGGGCTCGCCATGGTGTTCCAGTCCTATGCGCTCTACCCGCATATGACCGTGCGCCAGAACCTGGCCTTCGGCCTCGAGAACAGCCGGATACCCCGCACCGAGATCGACGCGCGCGTCGCCGAGGCGGCGCGCATGCTGCAGATCGAGCCGTTCCTCTCCCGCAAGCCGCGGCAACTCTCGGGTGGGCAGCGGCAGCGCGTCGCGATCGGCCGCGCCATCGTGCGCCGGCCGGGGATCTTCCTCCTCGACGAGCCGCTCTCCAACCTCGATGCGGAATTGCGCGTGGCGATGCGCGCGGAGCTCGCGGCTCTGCACCAGAGGCTCAAGGCCACCATGATCTATGTGACGCACGACCAGGTCGAGGCGATGACGCTGGCCGATCGCATCGTCGTGCTTCGCGACGGACGGATCGAGCAGATCGGCTCTCCGCTCGACCTCTTCAACAGCCCTGCCAACCGCTTCGTGGCGGGCTTCATCGGATCGCCCCGCATGAACTTCGTGGACGGGGTCGTGTCCGGTGCGGGCCAGCGGGGCATGGCGGTCGATCTCGGCGGGCATGAGCCGATCGAGCTGCCGCTGAGGCTCGCGCCCGGCGACAGGCTGACGCTCGGCGTGCGGCCGCAGCACGCGAGCCTCACCGGGGCGGAGCAAGGCGCGATGCGGATCGAAGTGACGCTCGTCGAGCAGCTCGGCGCCGAGACCATCGTCCACGGGCGGACGGCATCCGGCTCCCTCTTCACGGTGACGGCGCCCGGGCAGCAGCACCTCGCCGTCGGGGACCGGATCGGCATCGACCTTCGCGGCCAAAACCTGCACGTCTTTTCGGAAGACGGCCGCGCCCTCGCCTGACGGGAGCGCCGGAGCCGCGGCAGCGGCTCCGGCGGATGCGGCTCGTCGATCAGAGCTGGTCGAGCGGGGGTTCGCCCTCGCCGAACCAGTTCTTTTTCATGAGGCCGCGCGCTTCTTCCATCATCTTGGCATCACCGCGCTTTTCCGCGGCCTTGAGCAGACCGGCCGCCGC
The DNA here is from genome assembly GCA_963723525.1 of uncultured Alphaproteobacteria bacterium. Lineage (GTDB taxonomy): Bacteria > Pseudomonadota > Alphaproteobacteria > Rhizobiales > Beijerinckiaceae > Microvirga. The sequence continues at coordinate 36,215 of CAVRRI010000032.1, read as the reverse complement.
CCAGCCGTTGTTCGGCGACCGCTGCAGCGCCGCCCGGAAGGCTGCCTGCGCCTCCTCGGCCTTGCCCTGCGCCAGCAGCGCGGCGCCGAGGGATTGGTGGACCGGATAGGACCAGAATGGCGGCTCCATGTAGGGCAGCCGATCCTGGATTTCGGCCGCATCCGCAAACGACTTCGCCGCCGCCGCATGATCGCCCGCGGCCTGAGCGATCCGGGCCGCGATCAGCCGGGTCGAGATCCCCAGCACGTCGGGCGCGGGTACGCCGAGATCGGGCATCGCAGCGATCTCCGGCGTCTTCGCCAGTTCGTCGATGGCCGTTATTTCCGCCCGTGCGTCTTCGGCGCGTCCGAGCCGCGCCAGCGCGATGCCGCGGGCATAGTGCCAGTGGGCACGGACGAAGGGGAATCCGGAATCCGGTGCCTGCAGGGCCAGCACGGTCTCAGGCGCCGAGAAATGACCGTGGGCGCTGTAGCGAGCGGCCGCGATCGGCTGGGTCCAGGGCACTTCGCGCTTGGTGCGGTCGGACACGATCCCGGCGAGCTTCTCCGCAGCGGCGATCGTCGTCGCTCCGTCGCCGCCCATCAGGGCCGAGGCCATCACGAAGTGCACGTTGTGGGCGTAGTAGCCTTCCGCGTAGAGCAGAGAGGCTCCGCCCTTCGCGAGTTGCGATTCGTCGACGGCGGCCGCCTGGACGTTCGCGTCGAGGCTCTCGCGCCAGCGGCCGAGGCGATACCAGATGTGGCTCGGCATGTGCACGAGATGGCCGGCTCCCGGCATCAGCGCCGCGAGCCGCGCCGCGTGCGGGGCCGCCCGTTCCGGCCGGTCGGAGGATTCTATCGCATGGATGTAGAGGTGGATGGCCCCGGGATGGTCCGGATCGGCCATCAGCGGCCCGGCCTTGCGATCGCCGAGCACCCCTTCGATGAGCTCGACCATCCGGCCGGTCTTCCCTTTGGGGGTCCGCCCGCCATCCGCCCAATAGTCCCATGGGGAGAGGTTCATGAGCGCGTCGGCGGTCAGGAGCGCCACGTTCGGGTCTTCGGGGAACCGGGTTTGCACGGCCTCCATCGCATCTGCGTAGGCCTGGTCCAGCGCCTTGCGGTCTGCCTTTGGATCCGGTGAGTAGCGGCGCGAGAGCGCGTCGACGAGGGCCGCCTGCAATGTGCCGGCCGCGGGCGCAAGACGTTTCGCCTGTTCGAGGACGGCGACCGCCCGGGCGTTCGCGTCGGCGCTTATCGGATAGTTGATGTGCGGACCCAGGACCCAGGCCTCGCCCCACAGGCACATGGCGCATTGCGGGTCGAGGTCCTGGGCGGCGCGGAAGGCGCGGGCCGCTTCCGCGTGGTTGAACCCCCAGGCGAGGCGATAACCCTGGTCGAAATAGGCGCGCGCATCCTGGCTCTCGGGCCGGACCGCCGCCCACGTGAGCCTGCCGAGATTGTCGAGGAGCGGCGGCTTCACCTCGCCCCTGGGCGCGGCCGCCCCCTTCGGAAGATCGCGACCGTAGGTTCCGAGTTCGGTCCGTGCCGGCGGTTGGGTGTGGGTCTGATGCTGAGCCTGCGCGATTTTCGTCCGCGGCGTTTGCACATGCTGGCCCGAATGGGTCAGGCCATGGAGAAGCCGCACCCGCGGACTGTCGTGATTGCCCAATGGACAGGCTGAAGCATCGGTCGCAATGGCGAGAGCGGTCGCGGCCGTGGTCATCAGGAGGGCGCGCGCGAGGGTGCGCGGGCGCTGCGCGGTTCGGCTCGTCATAATGAGCATCCCAATTTCAGGTGAATGGAGAACGGAGCTCGTTCACGAGCCCGTCCGGCGAAGTCACGACGGGCGGCCACGCCCTGGATCTCTCGTGCCGCGCCCGGCCAGCCTTGGCACGCGCGCCGTGCTCCGCGATCCCGACCGAGCGTTAAGGGGAACAACGATCATGCGTCGGCCTCCACGGGCTGTGTCGCCGAACCACGCGCGGGACTATACACCCGGCGTCATCGGCAAGCCATGACGCTCCGTCAACAGGCGAACTCTCGCCGTCCGAACGGGGCCTCCCAGGCGTAGCTCCGCGAATCGCCTACCATCTGTGATCTCGATCACAGATGGTGCCTGGCGGCGGCACCGGCCTTGCCGGAATCCTCCGTCCCGGTGCTCCTGCCTCAGGCCGTGCGTCCCTGCAGGAGTGCGGGCGCCGCCTCTCTCCGCAAAGGGGAGCCCGGCTGCGGGGGAAGCCAACGCTCGATGGTGTCGAAGAGCTCCTCGCGCTTGAACGGCTTGCCCACATGGTCGTCCATGCCTGCGAGCCGGAACGAGGCGATCTGTTCCGCATAGACGTTCGCCGTCATGGCGATGATTGGCATATGCCTGACGGCTCCGTCCAACGAGCGGATGGTCTTCGTCGCCTCGATGCCGTCCATGACGGGCATCTGCACGTCCATGAGGACGAGGTCGTAATCGTGCTGCTGGACGGCCTGGATGGCCTGGGCGCCGTCGCCGACCACGTCGACCGCGTAGCCGGCCTTGGTCAGGAGCGCGGTGGCGATCTCCTGGTTGATGGCGACGTCCTCGGCCAGCAGGAGGCGGCCGCGCCGCCCGCCCGGCGGGCCCGGCTCCGGCTCCGGCCGGCTCGCGCGCTCGTTGGCGGTGCGCGGCAGGCTCACCTCGAACCAGGCCGTGGTGCCCCGCCCGGGGGCGCTGTCGAGCCCGATCGTGCCGCCCATCAGCTCGACCAGCCGCTTCGAGATCGCCAGCCCCAGCCCGCTGCCGCCGTATTGCCGCGAGCGCGAGCCGTCGACCTGGCTGAAGCGCTCGAACAGCCGCGCCCGCTTCGCCTCCGGGATGCCGATGCCGGTGTCCGTCACCGCCCAGCGCAGGCGCTCCAGCCCCCCCGCCAGGCTGCCATGCTCCAGACACAGCTCGACCCGCCCGGCCGGCGTGAACTTCACGGCGTTGTTCAACAGGTTGAGCAGCACCTGGCGCAGCCGCGGCTCGTCCCCGATCACCTTGTTGGGCAGCCCCGCAAGCCGCACCTGCAGCTCGAGCCCCTTGCGGGCGGCCAGCTCGCGCACCATCGCGGCGCAGCTCTCGGTCATCGCCTTGGGCCAGAACGGCTGCCCGTCGAGCTCCACCGCCCCCGCCTCGATCTTCGAGAAATCGAGCACGTCGTTGACCACCGTCAGCAGCGCCGCGCTCGACACCTTCACCAGTTCCAGCTGCCGGCGCGCCTCCGCGGCAAGATCCTCCCGGTCCAGCAGCAGATCCGTCAGCCCCATGATCCCGTTCAGCGGCGTGCGGATCTCATGGCTCATCGAGGCCAGAAACTCCGTCTTCGCCCGGCTCGCCTCCTCCGCCGCATCCCGCGCGTGGGCGAGTTCCTCTGCGGTCTGCCTGTAATCCTCCTCGATGCGTTCCTTGCCCATCCACATGAAGACGAATGCGAGCACCGGCACGTACATCAGCAGCACGAGCGCCATCTGCGGCGACCAACGGGCGGCAAGGGCGTCGATCCAAGGGATCGAGGTGACCGAGAACGCCAGGAGACTTCGGAAGAGATGAAAGCCCGCGCACGCAAGGAGAAGGTAGACGGCAAGGGCTTGCGACTTGAGCCGCAGCCGCCGGTGTCGCCAAAGCTCGAAGGCCGCGAGCGACAGATAACCGCCGATGATCAACGATATCAGGACGAGGCGGGCGCCGAACCAGTCTGCGATCACGGGCCAAGCCGCCAGCCAGAGCGCCGGCCCCGCCGCGAGCATGAAGAGATCGGCGCGCCGGTCGTTGAAGACCCGGCACCCGGTGTAGAGGAGAGCATAGGCCAGGGCGACGAGCCCGTTCGCCACGATCAGAACGGCAGGACGGGGCGAGAATTGCCCCAGACTCACGAGAGCCATGCCGAGTGCGCCGGCGCAGAACGCCGATCCCCACCACGCAACACTCCGGAGCTTCCGGTTCAACGCCCAGGAGAAGAGCAATATGAACCCGAGCACCGTCGTCAGAAGAACGAAAGCGAAGCCGAGGGTTGTTGGATCCAGAGCCATGGGTCCCGTCGCCGAATCGGTTGAAGCAACGCGCGAGCCCGGAGGCGAACTGCTGCGCCGGAAGGCTACATGGCGGCGCCTACCGAAATCCTACCGTGTTGGACCGCCGTCCCGGGAGAGGTGGCGCGAGCGAACGGATCTGCCGAGCCCATAAAAAAGGCCGCTCCGAAGAGCGGCCCGAAGTTTAGGGAGGAAACGCCCAAGAAGGGCAGCGGCACCGCGACGCCAATCGCCGTGCCGCCCGATCTACCTATGCTGCGTCGCACAAGAATGCAAGTCACACTTCCGTCGAATAGGGTGCGACATCGACGAAACCTCCAAATCAGCGCTCAAAACGACGCCATTCAGAGCATACAAGAGGCGGAGACTGTTCTTTCAGGCCGATTCAGCCCCTTCCATGATAATTTCACATGGGTCGCATGTGCTGACCTGTATCCCGCAATGCAGCGAACACGCCCACACTGTCTCGCAACACAAACGGGAAACGCCCGGGATCATCGACGTCTTCACAGGAGATGACCCATGCCGATTGCCGCCCCCTTCGATGCGTCGTCCGGCGCTTCGGCCGATGCACCTTTCCGCATTCCGAGATCGGCGAAACGCAACCTGTTTCTGCGGATCGCGGACGCCATCGGCGAATCGAACCGACGCAAGGCCGAGCGGGAGATCGCTCGTTTCATCGAGTGGAATGGAGGCCGGCTCACCGACCGGCTCGAACGCGATCTCGTCCAGCGATTCGGCGACAGTTCCTGAGAGGGCGGGCCCGAACCTTCCGCGGGAAAGTGCGACTGCCCCGCCCGCGAACCGCACACCTGCCGACAAGGCGAAACCGATTCCGGCGGCCCACCAGAGGTTCCGCTCATTCCACAAAGGTCAAAGGCAATGGTCATCACCTTCGTTCTCAACAAAGTCAGCGCCTGGCTCCAATACCGGGAAACAGTGCGTGAACTCGAGCGCCTCACCGACCGGGAGCTGTCCGACCTCGGAATCGGCCGCCGTCACATCAGGGAGATCGCCCGTCAGGCGGTTCGGTAGAATCGTTTCCAGGACGCTATGAACAGCGTCGTCGGTCAGAGCGCCCTCGCCGTCATCGGGCGCGCCTCCCGCATCAGGCTGGATACTTCGCCCGGCTCTCCTCCGCCGGCCGGCTCCAACCCCCGTCCGGTGCGAGACCGAGGATCGCGCGGGCCTCGGCGGGAGTGGCGACGCGGCGGCCATGGCGCTCGACGGTGAGCACCGCGCGCTCGACGAGCTCGGCATTGGACGCAGCCAGCCGGTCCTTGCTGGCCCGGATGTTGTCCTCGAGCCCGGTGCGCACCGCGTCCGCTCCGCGGGCCAGAGCCCATTCCATGACGAGCGCCTGGTTCCGTCCGATTCCCGCCGCCGTCCAGGTCGCCAGCGGCAGCACCCGCCGCAGCTCGCCGAGCAGCAGATCGAGCAGAGGCTCGTCCGCCGGAAGAGCGTTCTGCACGCCCATCACGAACTGCACGTGCGGGCGCTCGTCGAGCAGTCCCTGCTCGACGAGCCGTTTCGCTCCATGCAAATGCGACAGGTCGAAGATCTCGATCTCCGGCCGCACGCCGTTGACCTTCATGGCCGTCGCGAGATCGGTCACCAGCGTGGTGTGGTTCTCGTAAACAATCGTCGGGAAATTGACCGATCCGGTCGACAGCGAGGCCATGTCCGGCTTGAGGTAAAGCGCCGAGCCGCGCTGGCTGGGGTCGCGCCCCCGCCCGCCGGTCGAGAACTGCACGATCATGCCTGGACACTGTTCGCGGATGCCCGCCTGTACGGCCGCAAAGCGGGCCGGATCCGAGGACGGCGTCTCGTCGTCGTTGCGCACGTGAAGGTGCACCAGCGCCGCCCCCGCCTCGTAGGCCTCGCGCGTCGAGCGGATCTGCTCGGCGACCGTGATCGGCACCGCTGGGTTGTCCTTCCTGCGCGGCACGGAGCCCGTGATCGCCACCGCCACCACAATCGGGTTCATCCTTTTCTCCTCCCCAGTGGGCTCAGACGTCGAAGAACACCGTCTCCCGATCGCCCTGAATGCGGATGTCGAACACGTACACCACCTTCCCTGCCCGCTCCTCGCGCCGGGCGATCAGCGTTTCGCGTCGCGACGGCTGTTCGATGATGTTGAGGACGGGATCGGCGGCGTTCGCCTCCGCCTCGTCCGAAAAGTACATGCGGGTCGAGAGGCCGATGTTGATGCCACGCGCCGCCAGCCAGAGATTCACGTGCGGCGCCATCGGTTTATACCCGTGCCGGCCGACCACCGGGCCCGGCTTGATCGTCTCGAAAACGTAAAGACCGGTCTCGAAATCCGTCCCCGTCCTCCCCCAGCCTCGGAACGACGGATCGACGGGCTTGTCTCCCTGGCGGTCCGCCGGATGGTTGTACCGGCCTGCCGCGTTGGCCTGCCACAATTCAACGAGGATGTCCCGCGCCGGAGAGCCGGCGCCGTCGAAGATCCGGCCCTCGATCCGGATGCGGTCGCCCTTGGTGTCGGGGCCGACGAGCACGTTGGAGAAGTTGGTCTCGAAGATGTCGAAGCCCGCCTGATGCGGAATGAGGCCGATATGCACGTAGGGGCCTGCCGTCTGGGACGGTGTCTCCTTGAGAGAGGGCAGCATCGGGTTCATGGCTTCAGTTCCCCTGCAGCTTGTTTTCGAACAGCGTCGAGCGGCGCCCGCGCAGGACGATGTCGAACCGGTAGGCCAGCGAATCGAGCGGCACCGCCGCGTTGAGGTCGAGCGGCGCGACGAGACGCTTGACGGCTTCGGGATCCGGGATGGTGCCGGCGATCACGTCGCTCCGCAGGAGCGGATCGCCCTCGAAATACATCTGGGTAATGAGCCGCTGGGCGAAGCCGGAGCCGAACACCGAGAAGTGAACATGCGCCGGCCGCCAGCTGTTGACGAAGTTGCGGAACGGGTAGGCGCCCGGCTTCACGGTGCGGAAGAAATAATAGCCTTCGGCATCGGTCAGCGTGCGCCCGCAACCGCCGAAATTGGCGTCGATCGGCGCCATATATCGGTCGTTCACATGGCGATAGCGCCCGCCCGCATTCGCCTGCCAGATCTCGACGAGGGTGTTCGGCACGCCGCGCCCGTTCTCGTCGAGCACGCGCCCATGGACGATGGTACGCTCGCCGATGGGCTCGCCGTCCTTGGCGTAGTTCAGGATGAGGTCGTGATCGAGGGGGCCGAGTTCGTCCCGGCGAAAGGTCGGCCCGGTGACCTCGGAGAGCGAGTTCTGCAAGGACCAGAGCGGAATGCGGGGGCTCCGCAACACACTCGTCTTGTAGGTCGGAGTGAACGCCGGGGGATGGATGGCGCGGTCGCGCTGGATGAACTCGCTCTCCAGGATGGTGAATTGCTGTTCGGTGGCCGTGCTCCGGTCCATGAGATCACCTCCTCGGCAATGTGGGACTCGGCGATAGCCTTGTCTGGGAAGCAAGGCGGATGGGCGCATTGACGGCACCGAAGCCCGTGTAATTCCGGCGCTCGACGATCTCGAAGAAGAAGCCGCCCTCCAGCGTCCTGGTATAGACCTGGAAATACTCGGCGTTGCCCTCCCGGTCGTACAGGATGCTGCCGGCCCGCAGGCGCTCGACCTCGTCGGCGGAGAGATCCGTCCTCGCTTCGAGATCATCGTAATAGTTTTCCGGGATCGGCAGGAGCTCGATGCCGTTCGACGTCAGACGCTTCACGGTTTCGAAGATGTCCTTCGTCCCGAGCGCAATGTGCTGCACTCCCGATCCGAAGAGCTCGTTCAGGAAGCGAGACGCAAGCGTTTGCCGGCTCTGCGACGCATTCAGCACCAGCCGGAGCGAGCCGTCCGGCGTCTCGACCACCTGGCTCTGGACGACGCCGCCGGGGTCGATGACCGTCTGTACCGGCGTTTTCCGGACGTCGAGGAGCGACGTGTAGAAGAGAAGCCAGGTCAGCATCTCTTCGTAGTGCATCGACTGCGACAGGTGATCGACGCACACGAGCCCGGCCCCGTCGGAGCCATTCTCCGCAACCTGCTCGAAATCGACATCCCACAATCGGTCGAGCCCGCTCTTGTGATCGACGAAATAAAGCAGGCTCCCGCCGAGGCCGCGGACCGCCGGGATGTCCATCTCTCCTGGACCGACGGCTTGCCGGAAGGGCTGGTCGAGCAGTTTGATCGCCCGGTCGATCGTCGCCGCGGCATCGTCCACACGCAGTGCCAACGCGCAGACCGACGTCCCGTGCGTGATGTTGAAGGAATGCGCGAAGCCCTCCTTGTCGGCATTCACGACGATGTTGATGTCGCCCTGACGCCACCGTGTCACCCCCTTGGAACGATGGACGCCGGCCTTGCCGAACCCGAGGCCGGCAAGGGTTTGCTCGAAAGCGACAGCGCTTTTCTCGTCGATGGCGAACTCGACGAACTCGATGCCCGAGGGTGCTGCCTTCGGCGGCAGATTCGGCAGGTCGACGATGTTGGCTCCGGTTTTCCGGCGGAGTTCGTCGAGCGTGACGATGAGGGAACGCTGCCCGTCGACCGCAACGCTTCGGGCCGAGCCGGCGCGGAAGCGATCGTTGAAGATCTCGAGCGAGAGCAAGCCGTCGAACCCCGTGGCCTGCAGGGCCAGCATGAACTCGTCGATTGGCAGCTCGCCCTGGCCGGGGAAGCAACGGTAATGGCGGCTCCAGGACAGGTAATCCATATCGAGCTTGGGCGCGTCCGCCATCTGGACGAGGAAGATGCGATCCTTCGGGATGGCACGGATGGCCGACAGGTCCGTCCCCCGCACGAGCACGTGAAACGAGTCGAGCACCAGCCCGACCGCCGGATGGCCGGCGCGCCGGACGACTTCCCATGCGTCCCGGTAATCGTGAATGTGGCGCCCCCAGGAAAGAGCCTCGAACGCGACCCGCATCCCGCGCTTGGCGGCACGCTCGCCGAGTTCGTGGAAATCGGCTGCCGCACGATCGATCCCTCCGAGGGAGTCGGGAGAGACGTTGCTGCACACCATCAGGAGATCGCAGCCGAGATCCTGCATCACGTCGAACTTGCGCTCCGCCCGGGCGAAGACCTTGGACCGCTGGGGCTCCGGCATGCCCTCGAAGTCGCGGAAGGGTTGGAACGTGATGGTCTTGAGCCCGAGATCCTCGATCAGGAGCCGCGCCTCCGCCGGAGTCCCGTTGAACGACAGGAGGTCGTTCTCGAAGATTTCGACGCCCTTGAACTGGGCGGCGGCGATCGCCTCGACCTTTTCGGCCAGGGTACCACTGAGACATACTGTGGCGATTGCGGTCTGCACTTTCGTCCTCTCCGGCGTTCGGGACAAGCCGAGGGAGATAGGGACGGCGGTGGTCGACCGCCGTCCGTCGCGGCGGGTCAGTTGACCCCGCGCTTCTTCGCGATCTCCGCGCTCACTTCCTTGTAGAGATCTTCGCCCACTTCCTTCGCATACTTGTCGATGACGGGTTTGGCCTTCTCGCGGATGCGGGTCATCTCCTGAGGGGTGATTTCATTGGCCTGCATCCCGCCCTTCTTCAGGCTCTCCAGCGCCTCATCGGCCTTCTGGCGCGACACCTGGCGCTGATAGATCTTGGCCTCGTCCGCAGCCTCCTGGACGATCTTCTTCTCGTCGGCCGAGAGCTTGTCCCAGGTCCGCTTGCTGATCAGGACCGACTGCGGATTGTAGATGTGCCGGGTGATCGACACGTATTTCTGCACTTCCTGGAACTTGGAATCGAGGATCACCGTGAGGGGGTTTTCCTGGCCATCGATGACCTTCTGTTCCAGGCCCGTGTACACCTCCGGGAACGGCATCGGCACCGCGTTCGCGCCAAGAGTGTTGACGAGCTCGATGAACAGTGGCGATTGCAGGACGCGGAGCTTCAAGCCCTGGAAGTCCTCCAGTTTCGCGATCGGGCGCCGGCTGTTCGTGACGTTCCGAAATCCGAGCTCGAAATATCCGAGGCCGACGAGGCCTTTCTCCGGCAGCTTGTCGAAGAGCTTCTTGCCGATCGCTCCGTCAACGACCGAATCCGCTTCCTCGGGCGTATTGAACAGGAAGGGCAGATCGAGGACGGCGAAGTCCTTCACGATCCCGACGAGGAGCCCGGCGTTGAGAACCATGAGATCGAGCGTTCCGCCCTGGAGCGCGGAGACGTTCTGAATATCGCCGCCGAGCTGGCCGCTCGGAAAGATCCGCACCTTGATCTTGCCGCCGCTCTTCTGCTCCACGAGGTCGGCGAACTTCTTTGATCCCTGGCCCTGCGGGTGCTCCAGCGAGTTCTGCTGTGCCCAGCGCAACGTCCGCTCGCTGACCTGCGCGGTTGCCTCATAGGACCAGAGGGCAATGCCGCCGACGAGCAGCGACGTGACGATGGCTCTTAGACGCGTCATGAGTTCGCTCCTTCCAGGTTGTACGCTTCCTCGGGTCGCTCCGTTCCTGACGGAGCGCCTCGTCCATTGATCCAGGCTCTAACCGGCGATGAGACGCGCCGGCCAGGTGACGAGTGGCGGGAACAGGACCATCAGCAGCAAGACGACGAGTTCGGCGAGCAGGAACGGCCACACGCCCCTTGATGAGGTCCTCCATGTTGATGCGAGCAACGCCCGCAACCACGTTGAGCACCGTGCCGACCGGCGGGGTGATCAGCCCGATCGAATTGTTCACGATGAACAGCACTCCGAAATAGACCGGGTCGATTCCCGCGGCCTTGATGACCGGCATCAGGATCGGCGTCAGGATCAGGATGGTCGGCGTCATGTCCATCGCCGTGCCGACGACGACGACGATCCCCATGATGGCCAACAAGAGCAGCGTCTGGTTGTCCAGGAGCGGCTCGAGGAGGTCGACGATGTTGGTGGCGATCTCGGAAACGGTGATGAGATACGCGGACACGAGCGCGGCTGCGACGAGGAACATCACGACAGCCGTCGTCTTTGCTGCGGTCACGAACACGGCGAAGAGTTCCGAGAGCTTCAACTCGCGATAGACGAGCACAGCCACCACGAGCGAATAGACCGCGGCGACCACGGCGGCCTCGGTGGGCGTGAATACGCCGAACCTGAGGCCGACGATGATGATCACGGGCAACATGAGGGCCCAGAACCCCTCGACCAAGGTGCGGGCGAGTTCCCTGCCCGACGTCTTCGGCGGGCTGACGATGGTCTCCTTGCGCACCTCCCACCACCAGGCGAACGCGAGGCCGATCCCGATCAGGATCCCCGGCACGAGCCCGGCCAGGAACAGTTTGGTGATCGATACCCCTCCGACGACACCGAAGATGACGAACCCGATCGAGGGCGGGATCACCGGACCGATGATCCCCGACGCCGCGATGAGGCCGCCGGCCCGCGCCTTGTCATGGCCGGCAGCCACCATCATGGGAACGAGGAGCGCCGACAGGGCGGCGGCGTCCGCAACGGCCGAGCCGGACAGTGCCGAGAGAATGCAGGCGGCGATGATCGCGACGTAGCCCAGGCCGCCCTTGACGTGGCCGACAGCGGCGAGGGCCACGTTGACGATGCGTTTCGACAGCCCGCCGGTATTCATGATCTCGCCGGCCAGCATGAAGAAAGGCACCGCAAGCAACGGAAAGCTGTCGGCGCCGTTGATGACGTTCTGCGCCACGATCTGGGCGTCGAACATGTCGAGGTAGTACATCAGCGCGACGGCGCAGACGAGCAGCGCATAGGCGATCGGCATGCCGATCGCCATCGCGCCGAGGAGCGAGCCGGTGAAAATCGCGAGGGTCATGGCACCTACCCCTTGTGCGAGCCGAGGGGAACCGACATCGCGGCCGGGGTGCCTTCGATCAGGTCGCGCTCCTTCAGCTCCCGCTGCAGGGCCTCGAGCTCTTCCTGCTCTTCCGATTCCTTGACCATGACGAGTTCGGCGTCGGAGAGCTTTCCGGTCACCGCGCGGACCAGGTCGGCCAGCAGAATGAGTCCCGCCGAGACCGCAAACACGATACCGACTCCGTAGAAGAGCGCAGAGGAAAGTCCCGATGCGGGCGCCACGACGTCCCAGTTGATCAGCGTCTGCTCCCAGCTTCCGACGAGGAGGAGCCAGGTCACGTAGATCATGAGGAGCTGGCTGACGATGAACGCGGCCTTCTTGCCCCAGGTGGGAAGCCGCTTTACCAGCGAGTCGACGCCGAGGTGGCCATGCTCCCGCATCGCCACGATCGCGCCGAGGAAGGTCAGCCACACGAACAACCAGCGCGAGAGTTCCTCGGACACCGTTATGCCGGAGTTGAAGGCATACCGCAGGAAGACGTTGCCGAAGACCAGCACAACCATGATCGCCAGGAACAGGGCGATCAGCACCTTTAGCAGCCAGAAATAGGCGTCTACGATCTTGGCCATGGGCGTTTCCTCCGGTCACGCTTCCCGTCTTGTCGCGGGCTCGGTGATTTGGAATCGGCTGAGGATACTACAGTCTTGACGTAGCGTTATATTCAGGTTGTCCAGGGGCGGCGTCCAGGATGTTTTCGATCGGCCGGTCCAGGCGGATCGGCCGTCCGGTCGCGGCGGAGAGCTTCACCGCCTCGATGACCCGAAGGGTCTCGAGTCCCTCGCGGCCCGAGACCAGCGGGTCTTCCTCGCCGCGGATCACCTTGCAGAACTGTTGAACTTGCAGACGAAGCGGATCTTGTTGCGAATATGCGAGCCGCTCGCGCCGGACGGGTTCCCACCAGCTGCGCTCGCCGGGATTGCGCCAGAGGTCGAGGTAGGGGATCGTCAGCGACCCGTGGGTGCCGCCGATCTGGTAGCAGGATTCTTCGGTGCGATGGTAGGCGGGGTTTTCGCCAGCCGTGAGCTCCCAGCTCCAGGGCGCGACGACCGAGTCGGACACGTTCACCGTCCCGAGCACCCCGTTTGCGAAGCGCAACGCTATCACGGCCGTCTCCTCGACGGCGAACTTGCGTACGTCGTTCGACTCGAAGGCTTGGACCGAAACGACGTCGCCGCAGAGGTAGCGCAGGTTGTCGACGTCGTGGATCAGGTTGAGGAGGATCGGTCCTGCGCCCTTCTCGCGCCGCCAGGCCACATCGAAGTAGTCGTCCGGCTTGAAGAACCAGCAGAAACCGTGCACCGCGAGCACCCGCCCGAGGTGCCCCGCATCGATGGCACGCTTCGCAGCCTGGATCATCGGATTGTGGCGCCGATGATGTCCGACGAGCAGCGGGATGCCGGCGGCTTCCGCCGCTTCGACGAGCTTGGTCGCCGAAGCGACGTCGTCGGCGATCGGCTTCTCGACGAGCGCCGGGACGGCAGCGGCAATGCTTTCAAGGCCGTTCGCCACGTGGATCTGATTCGGCGTCGCGATGATCACGCCCTCCGGCTTCTCGGCCGTGACCATCGCGGCGAAGCTCGGGAACCATTTCGTCCCGTGTTCCCGGGCGAGGGTCTGCCCGGCCGGCGACGGGTCGACGACGGCCGAAAGCTCCGCCATCGGCTCCGCGGCAACGTGCTCGATGTGGCGCTTGCCGATGAGCCCGGCGCCGAGGACCGCAAGCTTGACAGGTTTCGTCATGGCGGAAGCGACCGTTATTTGGATGCCTGGTCGATCAGCCTCGCCAGGCGTTCGATGGCGAACGGGTAGCCTTGCGTGCCGAATCCGGCGATCACGCCCGAAGCGACGCCCGAGACGTAGGAATGATGCCGGAAGGGTTCGCGCTTGTGCACGTTCGAGATGTGCACCTCGATGATCGGGAACTCGCAGGTGTTCAGCGCGTCGAGGATCGCCACCGACGTGTGCGTGAAGGCGGCCGGGTTGATGACGATGCCGCCGGCCGTCTCGCGCGCTTCGTGGATCCAATCGATGATCTCGTATTCCCGGTTGCTCTGATGGAACCGGATTTCCAGATTGTGCTCCTCCGCCACGCGGCGGCATTCCGCCTCCACGTCGGCCAGCGTCTCATAGCCGTAGATGGCGGGCTGGCGCTTGCCCAGGAGGTTCAGGTTCGGCCCGTTCAGGACGTAGACAAGGCGGCTCATCGGATCGGCCTCGCAAGTTGCGGTTGCGGAGGATGGCTGAAGCGGGTGCGACCGAAATCGTATCCACGGATGTGAAGCCAACGCGCACCGGGAGCGACAGCCGGTTCGAAGATGCGCCGCCCGAGCACGGCCGCGGAGCGACCGCCCTCGACCGTACCGAATTCGACGTCGCTCCGCTCCGCATGGTTCAACGGCCTGAGCGGCCGCCGCCGAGAGACCCCTGTCCCTGGAGTGAATTGCGACCGATGTCGACACCAGCCCGACTGGCGCCCTGGGGATTGGACTTGCTCACGCCCAATGCTCCGAATTTTGGAGGCTTGGCCCGCTCGACAGGAAGTATCTGCAGAAACCTGCCGGCTGTCCATAAGCCGCAGAATCCATCCGTGCACTCCGGATGGCCTCACGATGAAGCCGACCGCATGATCGACCCGCCGACCTCACCGCGAGTTCGGCGAATGCTGTATCACCATGATCTCCGATCGGCTCGGCGCTCGACAGGAATGACCCATCGGGTGTCATCATGCGGAAGCGGCTGGTCGAAGCAAGCGGCGCAGCGAGCCGCCTTGGCGGCTCGCATCAGCCTGGCCAGCCGGCACAGCTTACGATTCCGTTATTCGACCGTACGCATCAGGAGACTGAAATGATCCGCGGAACGACTTCATTAATCGCACACCTCGGTTACCCGACCGAAGCGTTCAAAGCGCCGATGATCTACAATCCCTATTTTGCAAAGCACGGAATCGATGCGGTGGTCGTCCCGATGGGCGTCAAGGCGGAGGACTACCCGGAGGTCTTCAAGGCCCTGTTCCGTCTCACCAACATCCGCGGCGCCCTGATCACAATGCCGCACAAGGTCACGACCGTGGCGCTTCTCGACGAAGTGACGACCACCGTCAAGATTGCCGGGTCATGCAACGCGGTGCTCCGGCGTCCCGATGGCTCGCTCCTCGGCGACATGTTCGACGGAGCGGGTTTCGTGCGCGGCATCGCGCGCAAGGGACGGAGCCTCGCCGGAGCACGGGTCCTGGTCGTCGGGAGCGGCGGCGTCGGGTCGGCGATCGCAGCCTCGCTGACCGCCGCCGGCATTGCGGCGATCAGGCTGTTCGACACCAGCCCGGCGTCCGCGGACGCCCTGGGCGAACGGCTGCGCGACCACTACCCGCAACTCCATGTCGAGACGGGCTCGAAGGACCCTGCGGGCTGCGAAGTGATCGTCAATGCGACGCCGCTCGGCATGAAGGACGGCGATCCGCTGCCGGTGGACGTCGAGCGGATCGACCCCGGCTCGTTCGTCGGCGAAGTCGTCATGAAGCAGGAGATCACTCCCTTCCTGCGCGCGGCCCGAGACAAGGGATGCTCGATTCAGGTCGGCACCGACATGCTCTTCGAGCAGATCCCCGCCTATCTCGAGTTCTTCGGATTCGGGACGACGACACCCGACGAGCTCCGCGAGGTCGCGGACATCCGCTACTAGGCCGCTTGCGCATGAACTTCGCTCTGCAAAGCGGCGGCTAGAGCATCGGACCCAAAGTGGAATTCGCACGTCGGACCTGCTATCATGGCGTGACATGAGCGATCCCGCGAGCACGATCGTATCGAGAGTCATCGATGCCCCTCAGGAGGCCCTGTACCGGGCCTTCCTGGATCGGGACGCGTTCGTCGCGTGGCTTCCTCCAGGTTCCATGAGAGGCGTGGTCCATGCCTTCGACGGGAGAGAGGGCGGGTCCTTCACGATGTCTCTCGTGTATCCGGAAAGTGACGGATCCTCGCAGGGCAAGACCTCCCAGAGCACGGACACTTTCCAAGGCCGGTTCGTGAAGCTGGTCCCCTCCGAGCGGATCGTCTGGTCGATCGAATTCGAATCTGCGGATCCATCCTTCGCGGGCGAGATGACCGTGAGCACCACGTTGGCCCCTGAAGGCCGCGGCACGAAGGTGACCATCATCTGCGAGAACATCCCCCGCGGCATACGGCCTGAAGACAATGAAGCCGGCTGCCGCTCCTCGCTCGAGAAACTCGCGTCCTTCGTCGGTGGATGAACGGCTGCAGTTCGCGCGATCAACGCAGGAGCGCCGCATAGCGGCGCCGGCGCAGCGCGGCTCGGCGCTCGTCGACCTCGCTGATGAAGGCTACGAACGATTGCAGCGCCAATCGAACGGCTGGCAAGGCGGCGAAACCCGGTTGCTTAGACTTGAAGGTTTCGACTTGGGCGCCGACGAGAATGTCGGACTTGGTGCATGAATTCGCCATGGATCCCACTCTTGAACATGGAACGGTGATCTCAGGCGCTTCCTCTTCCTTATGAGCGGAATGTAGGATCTCCGGCCATGCGGGGCCACGAGCGGGCCGGCAACGCAACCATGCGCCGAACGCATGAGAGCCTTAACCTCATGAAAAGCATTGCCCGTTCGCATCGGTTTGATGATTCACACGTGCGGCCGATCGCAGGTCCACGGATGTCCGAGCCGGCTGTCGGAGCCCCCTATTCCAGATCCTCCGCGCGCCCGGCGCGCCGGTACTGAGCCATAAGCGCATGGATCTCCGTCGGCGCATGATCCCGATACGGACCGAACTTGAAGTACTGGTGCGCGGTGTCCCGGTCCCGGCCGAATCCGATACGCCCGGTCACCTTCACGATCGGCTTGCCGTCGGCCCAGACCTCCAGAATGCCGCTCTCGTCGGCCGTCGCTCTGAGGTGGTAGCGCATGGTCGTCCAGCGTCCGAACGGATTCGGCAGCACGCCGAGCGGTCGAACGTCGAGGTCGGTCCGGCAATCCTTTGCTTCCGCCAGAGTGACGTCCAATGGCGGCTTCCCGTGGACTATGTCGAACGCGTCATGGCCCAACGACGGGATCGTCGGCGGGAACCGTCTCAGCGAAAAGACACGTTGCGCCCTGCTGAAGTGAGGATCGGAAGATCCCACCGGCTTCGTCGCCGCAGCATCCGCCGCGACGACGATCCGGCATTCGGTGTTCTGCGGATCGTGCCCCGGGGCGCGGTTGTCCTGCTCGACCGTAATCGTGAAGGCACGTCCGCTGAAGCGCTGCGCCACGAACGGCGAGTGCCCGCCACTCTGCTTCCATTGTCCGATCACGAGCCGTCCGTGCTCGGATCGGACACGGGGATCGATGAACATCGCGAACTGGTACCAGACTTCGGTTCCCGCCTTCAGTCGAATGGCGTCCGCCTCCCACAATTCGGCTCTCTCATCGTTCCCGGGCTGGTAGTCGCCGTTCTCGTCCGCACAAGCGACGTGGCGGAGCAGCAGCCCGAGCGTGGCGAGCGCGGGTCGTGGAAAGACGACCATCTTGACGGCGCGGAAGTTTTGCCCCGGCGCCTTCACGACATCGAACTGGTTCTCCTCGCGCTTGCAGCCGTACCAGAACTGCCTCGAGATCTCCGCTCCCGTGAAGTCGTCCCGAACAGTTTCCGCGCCTGCCGGATCACCGTAGACCAGTGGACAGGCCAAGAAGAGGCCGGCAACGGGAAAAGCCCTAACCATGACGCGGACCCTGTCGTGCTGCATCGAGATCAGAGTCCCCTCCGCGTCGCCCGTCAACCTGGTCCGGAAGATCCTCGAAGACACCTGGTGTCCGGATTCCGGGCTCCGTCGGCTGACGCGGACGTCCGCCGTCAGAGCTTCCTGCGATAGAGCACGAAGGGGCGATTCCGCCCCAGGAACGGGCGCTCGTACTCCTCGGCGACACGCCAGCCGTGGTGTTCGTAGAAGGCTCTGGCGGCGGCATTGTCGCGGAAGCACTCGAGGCTTCGCGCCCCCTTTCGCTCCGCATCGCGCAGCAGGGCGACGCCGGCGCCCCGGCGAGCGACGGCCGGATCGACGAACAGCATGTCGATGTGGCCATCGGTGACGAGCGAAAAGCCGAGGCATGCCTCCCCGTCCTGCGCAACAGACATCCGTTCCCAGCGGTCGGAGAAATGCCCCTGGAAGAAGCCCGAACTCCTCGTTGACAAGACCTCCTCTTCCAGAATGCCGGAGAACCCGGCGCGGTAAGCTCGGACGGCGATTTCGGCCAGTGCCTGGATGTCGGCCGGAAGGGCCTGCCGCACCCTCACGGCTGCCCTCTCAGCCGCGGGTCGAGCGTGTCGCGAAGGGCGTCGCCCAGGAGATTGAACCCGAAGGAGAGAAAAAGGATCGCGAAGCCCGCGAACACGGCACTCCACGGGGAGAGCAGGAGGAAATTTCGTCCCTCCGAGAGCATGAGCCCGAGCGACGGCGTCGGCGGCTGCGTGCCCAGTCCGAGAAACGACAGCGACGCTTCGACCAGAATGGCGGCCGACAGCAGCAGGCTCGTCTGGACGAGCGCAACGGAGGCGAGGTTCGGGAGGACGTGACGAAAGACGATGCGCCCGTCGGACGCGCCGATCGCGCGAGCACCGGTCACATATTCGCTCTCGCAGATGACGAGCGCGGGGCCGCGCATGAGCCGCGCGAAGATCGGCGTGTACACGACCGCGATCGCGACGGTCGCACTCCAGGTGTGGGGGCCCAGGACGGCGATGATCCCAATGGCGAGCAGCATGACCGGGAACGCGAAGAGCACATCCATGAAGCGCATGATGACGCGGTCGAGCCAGCCACGGTAATAGGCGGCCAGAAGGCCCAGCGTGCCGCCGGCCAACAGCGCGGTTCCGACCGCCGCCACGCAGGCAAGGAGCGACGTCCGATAGCCGAAGAGGATGCGGGCGAGCACGTCGCGGCCGAGCTGGTCCGTGCCGAGCCAGTGGAGAGCGCTCGGGCTCCGCAGCCGGCGGGCCACGCTCTGTGCCGTCGGATCGTAGGGCGAGATCCAGGTCGCGGCGACAGCGATCGCGACCTGGGTCGCCACGAAGATCACCGCGAAGGCCAGAAGCTTGTGCCGGCGGAGCGTACGCACTTCCTACACCCTGACCCGCGGGTCGATCACCGCGTAGAGGAGATCGACGAGAAAGTTCACGACCACGAACCCGACGGTCACGACGAGAATGGTCGCCTGAATGAGCGGGTAGTTGCGCTCGGCAATGGCCCCGAGAATCAGGCGGCCGAGGCCCGGAATGGCGAAGACCTGTTCCACGACGATGGCCCCGCCGAGCAGGTAGCCCGTCAAGATGCCGACGCTCGTGACGAACGGGATGAGCGCATTGCGCAGGGCATGCTTGTAGACGACGAGCCTCTCGCTCGCGCCCTTCGCACGGGCCGTGCGGATGTAATCCTGGCTCAAGGAGTCGAGCATGGCTGAACGCACGAGCCGCGAGAGATTGGCCAGGATGGGAAGCGCCAGGGCAACCGCCGGCAGGAGCATGCGCTGGAGGTTGCCGAGGGGATCGGTCGAAAACGGCACATAGCCGAGCGAGGCGAAGCCCGGGGCCAGTTGCGCCATGAGAAGGATCAGGACGATGCCGAGCCAGAAAGACGGTATGGTGAGCCCGGCGATGGCTCCGACGCGCATGGCGATGTCCGCGCCCCGGCCGCGGGTCTGCGCCATGAGGCATCCGACCGGCACGGCGAGACCGGCACCGAGCCCGAGAGCGATGATGGTCAGTTCCAGGGTCGGCCAGAGGTGAGTGAGGATCTCGGCCGCGACGGGCCGGCCGGTCCAGAGCGACGTCCCGAGGTCCCCGCGCAAAGCCGCCGCGGCCCAGCGGAGATATTGGTCCGGGAGCGAGCGATCGAGACCGATGCGGGCGCGGAGTTCGGCAATGCGGTCCGGGGTGACCTCCGTGTTGGCGCCGAGCATGATCGCGACCGCATCGCCCGGAATGAGGCGGATCATGAGAAAGACGATCACCGAAACGCCGAACAGAACGACGGCGAGATCGGCGACGCGCGTGAGAAGAAGCCGTTTCATGCTGTGAAGGGCAGCGGCGCCGCCTTCCGGCGGCGCCGCTTCGGCGTTCAGCGGAGGGTTGCGTTGCGCAGGGTCCAGAGCGAGCGGTTGGCGGTCACCTCGTAGCCTTGCAGATTGCTGCGCGCCGCCGAGAACAAGGTCCCGTAGGTCAGGTGCGCGATCGGACCCGTGCAGGCGAGCTTTTTCTGCACCTCGTCATAGGCCTTCTTGCGCGCGGCCTGATCCATGGTGGCGCGCGCCGCGTCGAGGAGACGATCGATCTCCGGATCCGTGAACTTGAACACGTTCGTCGATCCTCCCGTCCGGAACGTGCGGTAGAAATACTCGTCCGGATCGGGGCTGCCCGCGTTCGTCGAGGCGAAGAGATCGAAGTTGCTGTTGCGCCAGTCCTGGATGAACTGCCCCAGCTCCTGGTTCTTCAGCTCGACCTTGAAGCCCGCCTTGTTGAGCTGCTCCTGAACGACTTGCGCGATGTCCCTGATGTCCTGCCGCGGCAGCACCGACATGGTCACCGCTACGGGCGTGGCGACGCCGGCTTCCTTCAGCAGGGCCTGGGCCTTGGCCGGATCGGTCTTGTAGCAGGGGAACTCCTTCACATCGACCGCCCAGGTCTTGAGGGCGGGCGAGAGCGGTCCGCCGGGCACGCCGGCTCCGTACTGGGCCGCGTCCACGATCTCCTGGCGGTTGACGGCGTAGTTCAGCGCTTCCCGCACTTTCGGGTTGTCGAAGGGCGGTTTCGACACGTTCATGCCGACCAGCGTGTAGGCGAGTTCGAGCGTCTCGCTCAGCTGGACGTTCGGCTTGCCCTTGAGCTGCAGGGCCGTGGCGGCGTCGATGTTCGGCAGCAGTCCGTATTGACCGTTGACGAGCCCGACCTGGCGCGTCGCGGACTCGGGCACGATGTTGAACTTGACGGACGCGAGCTTCGGTGCGCCCTGCTGCCAGTAGCCGTCGTGCTTGGCGAGAAGGATGTATCCGTTCGGCTGCCATTCCTGGAACTTGAACGGCCCGGTGCCGATCGGCGCCTTCTGCAGCGCGTCCTTGTTCGTCTCCATCTCGCTCGGCACGATGGCGATGGGGTAGGCGAGCGCGGAGAGGAGTGGCGCCGCCGGTTCCTTCAGCTTCAGCTCGAGGGTCTGCGGGTCGATCGCGGTCGCCGACTCGACGGAAGCGAGGCGGCTCGCCAGCGGCGAGGCGATCTCCTTGGAGAGGATACGGCGCACCGTCGCGGCGGCATCGCTCGCGTCCATGGCCGAGCCGTCATGGAATTTCACGCCGGAGCGGATCTTGAAGGTATACGTCTTGCCGTCGGGCGACACGGTCCAGGATTCGGCAAGGCTCGGCACCACTCGGAGATCCTTGTCGATGGCGGTGAGGCCTTCGTAGATCGTCCCGGTCACGACCTCGAAACTCGCGAAGGCCGTTATGATGTGGGGATCGAGGCCTGCCGGCGACTGAGTCACCCCGATCTCGAGCGTCTGCGCCGAGGCGGACGCCGCGGCGAGCAGGGCGCCGGCGCAGACGGCGGTGCGGAACGACGTGGGCATCGATTATCCTCCCTGGATTTATGGTCTGAGCTTAGACGAAGCGCATAAACGTGTCATGTTCCAATAAGATACCAGTCTAGACCACTCGCCGCGCCGTGCTATGGTCGCCGCGGACTCCGAGAGGCCTCGACTCCATGCCAGGCACATCCCTCGTCACCGCGATCGGCGTCATCAGCGGCACGTCGATGGACGGCATCGACGTCTCGATCGTGGAGACGGACGGGGACGCCGCCGTGAAGACGGGTCCGGGGCAGACCTATCCGTATCCGTCGGAACTTCGGAAGCGGCTTCTCGACTTCATCGCCGACCCCGCGCGAGCCCGGACCGACCCTCTCGAGGAACTCGAGCTGAGCGTGACGGATGCCCATCTCGCTGCCATCCGCCAATTCATGAGCGAGTTCGGGATCGATGCGCGCAGCGTGCAGCTCATCGGGCTTCACGGCCAGACGGTCTATCACCGTCCGGAGATCCGTTTCACCCGCCAGCTCGGGATAGGCCAGCGGATCGCCCGGCAGCTCGGCATCGATACGGTGGACAAGTTCCGGCACGCGGACGTGGCGTCCGGCGGCGAGGGCGCACCCTTCGCGCCCCTCTACCACCGGGCCCTCGCCGACGGTCTCGAGCAGCCAGTCATGGTTCTCAATCTCGGCGGAGTGGGCAACGTCACGTATATCGACGGCGACACGGTGATCGCCCTCGACACCGGGCCCGCGAACGCCCTCATCGACGATTTCGTGCTGCGCCGCAGGGGCGTGCCGTACGACGCGGACGGCGCGCTTGCCGCGTCAGGCGCACCGGATCCGGATCTCGTCGCCGCTTTCATGGCCAACCCCTATTTCGACCGGCCCGCGCCGAAATCCCTCGATCGCCAGGATTTTCATGCGCGTGCGAAGGGCGTCGAAACATTGCCGGACGCCGCCGGGGCGGCGACTCTCGCCGAATTCACAGTCCAGTCGGTCGCGGCCTCCCTGCGCCATGTTCCCGGAAAGCCGATTCGGTGGCTGGTCACCGGCGGCGGCCGCCGCAACGGGCATTTGATGCGGCGCCTCCGGTCCGTGCTCGGCGTCCCGGTCGACGCCGTGGAGGCGGTCGGGTGGGACGGTGATTTCCTTGAAGCTCAGGCCTTCGGCTACCTGGCCGTCCGCTCCGCCCGCGGCCTACCCTTGAGCCTGCCGACCACGACCGGCGTGCCGGGGCCGATGCCGGGCGGCGAATTGCACCGGGCTGCATGACGTCCACACTCCTGAGCGTCGAGGATTTTTCCATGACGATCGGCGGCGTGCCGGTCGTCGAGAACGTGTCGCTCGATCTCGCGCGCGGCGAAATGCTCGGCCTCGTCGGCGAATCCGGCTGCGGCAAGACGGTGACGGCTCTCTCGATCATGCGGCTCTTTCCCGAGCCGCCGGGGCGCATCGCGGGGGGCCGGATCGTCTTCCGCGGAGAAGACCTGCTCGCCAAAGATGAGGAAACCCTGCGGCGAATCCGGGGCGACCGGATCGGCATGATCTTCCAGGAACCCATGACCTCGCTGAACCCGGTCTTCACCATCGGCGATCAGATCGAAGAGGCGGTCCTGCTCCACCGCGCGGCGGGCCGGGCGGCGGCGCGGAACAGGGCCAAGGAACTTCTCGATCTCGTCGGCATCCCCTCCCCTGCCGGCATGCTGGAGCGCTACCCGCACCAGCTGTCCGGGGGACAACGCCAGCGGGTGATGATCGCGATCGCGCTGGCGAACGAGCCGGATCTTCTCATTGCCGACGAGCCGACGACGGCCCTCGACGTGACCGTTCAGGCGCAGATCCTCGAACTCGTCCACAAACTTCGGATCGAACTCGGGATGGCCGTGCTCCTCATCACGCACGATCTCGGGGTGGTGGCCGAATACTGCGACCGGGTTGCGGTGATGTATGCCGGACGGATCGTCGAGACCGCGGCGACGAAAGATCTCTTCCGGCACCCGCGGCATCGCTACACTCAAGCCCTGATGAACACCATTCCCGCCGCGAACGCGCCCGGGAGGCGGCTCCCGACGATCGCCGGCGCCGTTCCGGCGCCGGGACAGCGTCTGCAGGGCTGCAGCTTCACGCCTCGCTGCCATGCCTCCGTCGCGCGCTGCCCGTGGGAGCTCCCGGCGCTCGAAGGGACGGACCACCGGGTCCGGTGCTGGAATCCGGCCCCATGACGACGCTGCTCGAAGTCCGCGGCCTGTCGAAGACCTATGCTGGGCAGCGCGGCGCACCGGTGCGCGCGCTCGATGACGTGAGCCTGACGCTCCGCCGGGGCGAGGTCCTCGGCATCGTCGGCGAATCCGGATGCGGAAAGACCACGCTCGGCCGCGCCGTCCTGCGGCTGGTCGAGCCGAGCGGCGGTGAGATCCTGTTCGAGGGCGACGACCTGATGAAACTCGCCGGCGCGCCCCTGAAGCGGCGGCGGCGCGATCTGCAGATCGTCTTCCAGGACCCGTTCGGTTCGCTCAACCCACGCCACAAGGTCGGCGCCATCATTCGCGAACCGCTCGACGTGCACGGGATCGGGACTCGGGGCGAGAGGGCGGCGCGGATGGACGAGCTCATCAGGCTCGTCGGCCTGCCGGAGGATGCCGCATCCCGCTACCCGCACGAATTCTCCGGGGGCCAGCGGCAGCGCATCGCCATCGCGCGCGCCCTGGCGCTGAACCCGAAGCTCATCGTCGCGGACGAGCCGGTATCGGCTCTCGACGTCTCGATTCAGTCCCAGGTGATCAACCTCATCGTCGAGCTGCGGGAGCGGCTCGACCTCTCGATGCTGTTCATCAGCCACGATCTCTCGGTCATCCGGCACGTCAGCGACCGGGTCGCCGTCATGTATCTCGGACGCATCGTCGAAACCGGCGCGACCGAAAGCCTGATGGCTCGGCCGCTTCACCCCTACACGCAGGCTCTCCTCTCCGCGATCCCGCTCCCGAGCGCCGAGGGACGCCGCGAGCGGATCATCCTGAAGGGCGAATTGCCCGACCCGGCCGACCCGCCGAAAGGCTGCGCCTTTCACACCCGCTGCCCATTCGCCATGCCGCGCTGCTCGGTCGACCGCCCTGCCCTTGTGGAGCGGCAGGACGGAGCCATCAACCGGAACACCGCATGTCATCTCTACCCGATCGCCTGATCGATCAGGCCTTTGCTCCGACGCAGCGCTCGGTCGAGGCGGGCCTGATCCCGTGCGCCGTCCTCGGCCTCGTGGCCGCCGACGGCACCCGCGCCGTGCGCTTTGCCGGCGCGGCCCAGATCGAGCCCGCGCGGGAGGACATGAGCCGCGAGACCTGGTTCGACCTCGCGTCCCTCACGAAGGTGATCTTCACGACGACCTCCATCCTCCGCCTGGTCGATGGAGGACGCATCGGCCTCGACGATCCGCTGGCGGTCGCGATCCCGGACCTGCGGCAATACGATCTCAACGCCGCGGAGCGGAAGCTCACCTTCCGCCAATGCCTCTCGCACCGGACCCATCTCCCGGCCGTGGAGCCGCTCTACACCTATGGGCTGGATGCCGAGACGCTGCGGGCCTTCATCCTTCAACGGGTCTGGACCAGCGGTCCGCCCGTCTACTCGGACATCAACTTCATGCTGCTCGGCATTGCGCTCGAACGGCTGTCCGGGCGGCCGCTGATCGAGCACCGGCTCGCCGATGGCCTGACCTTCCGGCCCGATCCGCGCCTTTGCGCAGCGACCGAGCGTTGCACGTGGCGCGGACGCGTGATCCGCGGCGAGGTCCATGACGAAAACGCCTATGCGCTCGGCGGCGCCTCCGGCCACGCGGGCCTTTTCGGAACGATCGATGGCGTACTCGATTTTGCGCAGGCCCTTCTCGACGGCACGGCCCTCTCCGAAACGAGCCTCGCCTCCATCCGCACCCGTCAATCCGAAACCCGGACCGTGGGCTGGGAAGCGCGCCATCCGGGCTGGTCCGGCGGACAGTCCTGTTCCGATGCCACGATCGGCCATACCGGCTTCACGGGCACGGGTCTGTGGATCGATTTCGCGCAAGGAATCGCCTGGTCGCTCCTGACCAATCGCGTCCATCCGAGCCGCCATCGCGAGAGCGGCATCGTCTCGCTTCGTCCGGCGACAGGCGATCTTGTCTTCGCACGCCGGGCGTGAAGGCGGTCGCCCTCGAGCGGATCGGCTGCCGGTGTTGTTCCTTTGAGCAAACTGGACCACCATTGGTCCTGTTCCGAGAGCGACCGAATGGCCACCGAACTCCGCAGCGCCCGATGCCTCGACGTTCGAAGGACCGTCATCCGACGCGCGCCGGCGGATCTCGCCGTAGGTCCGGCCCATCGCCGGGAGGCCCGTCATGGCTGATGTCCGCGGACCGGATCGAACGACGGACGGGGCTTCCGCGGAAGGCACCGAGGAGCGGAAGCCGAATCCAGGCGGGGCGCGCGAATTGATCTACGGGGATCTGCGGGTCGCGCTCCATTCGGCCGAGTCGGCGCCACGCTACATTCAGGTCGCGACAGTGCTCCGCAGGCTCGTCGAGCGGGGCGCGCTCAGCACCGGCGACGCCCTCCCGTCCGAGCGGGATCTCTCTGCCGCGACGCAGCTATCCCGCGTCACCGTCCGGAAGGCCATCGAGAAGCTCCTGAGCGAAGGGGTTCTGTCGCGCCGCCACGGCTCGGGCACGTTCGTTGCGCGCCGGATCGAGCAGCCGCTGTCGGTTCTGGCGGGCTTCTCCGAGGACATGCAATCGCGCGGCAGGGATCCCGGCTCGAACTGGTTGTCCAAGATCCTCGCTCGTCCGACCCCTGAAGAAGCCATGGCGTTGGGCGTTAGGCCCAATGAGACGGTCGTGCGCCTTTCGCGTGTCCGCACGGCGGATGGAGAACCGCTCGCGATCGAGCATACCGTCGTCCCGGCGGCGCTGCTGCCGTCGACCGATCTCGTGGGCGCCTCCCTTTACGCCGCGCTCGCCGAACGGGGACACCGACCCGCCACCGGCATCCAACATCTTCGCGCGGCCCTGGCCTCGCACGAGGAGGCCCGTCTGCTGCTCGTTCCGGCCGGCAGCGCGATTCTCAGAATCGAGCGCCGGAGCTTTCTCGAAAACGGAAGGCCCGTGGAATTCACCAGGTCGGCCTATCGCGGCGACCGCTACGACTTCGTGGCCACGATGACGAGCATCGGACGCTGGCCTCCGGAGCGACCATGCATGGCCGCACAGGCGCCATAGAGCATCGGACCCAAAAGTGGACTCCACTTTTGGGATCCATCCGATGCTCACCCTTTGAGAACAGCGCATCGTTTAACGCGGAAAACCGGGTCCACTTGTCCGCACGATGCGCTAGGGTCCCCCACACCGTGGCTCATCAAGAACGGATGCACCGAAGAAAAAAAGCGCCTCCGTCAGCCGAGGCGCTTTCAAGGTCCGAGTGGAGTGCCCCCAGCTCCCCATCGATCGGACGTTGCTGAGACTGCCATCATTCCGCCCGCAGTGCTGTGCCAGAAAAAGCACATGATCGTGCAAATCGCTTCCGTCGGGACGGGCGCTCGTCCGTACGGTCGGAGGGGAACCCCGCCTGGTTCGAGGCAATACCGGGCGGGGCCACCTCCCGGTGCGACTCGGAGGGGAGTTATCCGGCGAGCCGCCGGACGTTCTCTCGCACGTGCTTTCGGTAGCCGCTGACAACCTTGTGCGCCGAGCCGCCGGTCAGGAGCGTACCGGCCGCCTCGACGAAGGCAACGGCCTTTTCCGCCACCATGCGGTGCGTCTCGGAGGATGTGCCCTTTCCGAGCGCGAACTTTGTGAGCCTCAGTCCTATGACAGCGTTCGCTTCGAACGCCAGCATCGTCGTGTCAGTCGCCAGTCTCAGCCATGGTGCGTACATCGAGCCCTCGATTCTGAACAAAAGAGCGCCCAAAGGGGCGCTCAGTTAGGCCGCTTGGGCGGCCGATCAGGGAGAAGCAGCGTGTGCCCCCCACAGGCACGAGTACAGGCTGCGCCCGTATGGTTAACAATCAGTTAATGGGGGACTGCGGAGTATAACCGAGCCAGGAAGGGAATGACGGAGCGTTGACGAGGTGAGTCACGATCCAATGATCGCTTGCAGCCCTATCCGACACCATCGAGGTTCAAGTGCCTTTCGCGACCTGAAGTCCCCGGGTCGGGCCCCGTGCGCCCGAGGGTGACGCTCGCCCGAGAACGGCGCCCGGCATCGGGGGCGGTGCGCCTCGAGTAAAGAGCGCCGCATGTCACCGCTTCACCGATCCCGTCGTGACCGGTTTAGTCTTCGATGCAACGGCGGGCCGTTCCATGCACGCGCGAACGAGTTCCATGCGCCTTTCGATCAGAGCCTTCGCGAACTCGCCTGACGCGCGCCCTCGGGGCTTCACTCGCGAGCGCGCCTCGGTTTGGCATGCCTCGCGCTTCGCGACGAGGTCCAGATCGGCCGCAGCCGGCCCTACCGTCACAAGCAGGGACAGGAGAACGACGGCGCCAGTTCTCATCGCGCTTCGGCGGAATGCGCGTGAAAGGGTCGGATGAAGTCTCTGACCTTGCGCCTCACCTGCGCACGTTCGACGAGGCTCTGCCACGTTCCGTAAGGTGCTCCGCACCGCCTGCAGCAGGCGGCGGAGGATGCCATCAGCTCTCCCTTCACCTCGACCACGTGAGAGCCGCAGGATCGGCATGAAAGCGTCGGGTGATAAAGAACGGTGTCGTGCATGTCAGCCCCCGAGCAATTCATCTCAATTGTCTGGAATTGCGCAACGGAAAGCTGGCAGCAGCGTTAATTGCTGCGGCTGCAATGTCAGAACGTTTCGTCAAAGAGTGGCGATGCGGCAGCCTTGCCGTGATCCGGCGCGGGCCGTGCGCCGCCTCCCGACTGGTATCTAGGTTCTGGCCAGCGTGAGAAGAGCGGAAGCGACGTTGATGGTGGCCAGCAGCCCGCCCAACACAACGGCGAGCGGCACCTTGGGCCCCTCCAATTCCTCTGAATACGCGTATCTGTAGCGCCGCACGAGAAACCTCCTCTAGCGCATCGTGCGGAAAAGTGGACACCGGCTTTCCGCGCGCCGAACGATGCGCTGCTCAAGAAAAAGAGCATCAGATGCATCCCAAAAGTGGGTCCACTTTTGGGCCCGATGCTCTAGCGGCACCGGCAGTCGAACCGATGTACCGGCATCTTGAGCGCCTCCGGCGACCGCCGCCGTGCGCCGGCGCACCTTGATTCATCCGATCGGGCGACCGCGCCTCGTGTGTCGGCGCACGTCTCTCCGCTCGGCCGGCCGCTTCGTGAGGCCTATCACGGAGCAGCCGCGGAGCGCGATGCCACAACGACGGGACCGGCTGGGCGATCGGCCCCGCTGCATTCAGGAGGAACTGGTTATGAAGGCTCGTAAGTCTTCCGTCGTTGTATTGAGTGCTCTGCTGGCTTTGGGCAGCGCGGTTCTCGCATCGGTCCCGGCGGAGGCCGTCGGCCGTTCGGGCTTCCACTGGAAAGGCGGCCATGGGTGGCATGGAGGCTTCCATCACCACCGCCACTTCGGCTTCTACAGCGCTCCGCTTTTCATCGGGAGCTATTATGGAGTCGGCTGCTACTTCGTGAAGAAGCCGGTGTTCATCCCGGGCCGGGGCTTCGTCAAGCGATCCTATCGCATCTGCGACGGGTTCGGAGGCTACTGAACACCTTTCCGGGCGGTGCGTGTGCGGGGGCGAGCCGTCGCACCCCTCTGCCTCGCGCTCCGCCCGGACCCCGCAATCGGTGGCCGTTTCTCACCACCTCGAAGTGGCGCGCCGGATGTTTGCGACCCGGGGAATTCCAGGAGTTTACAAGCGCTTCCCAGCCACGGCTCGAGGCTGCGGGCAATCCGGCTTTTCAGGCGTTCCCCCGGCATCGCCGAACCTTGACGGGAGCGGGAATGTTCCGCCCGGCCACTGGACAACGCGCCATTTGGTCACGACCCAGCCATCGGACGTCGCAACACCTAGTCCTGTCGGTCGGCGGGTGCCGGTGGGCTGTCGCCCGGCTTCGCGATGACGGCTCCTTTGTCGGAACAAAGACCGTAGCGTCGAGTTTCAAGGAATCTGTCCACGGCAGTTGGGGGATTGCCCCCGCGCTTGCCGAGCGAGCGCCGAGTCAAGTGAAGCCGAAAGCATCGATGATCCCGAAAATCCTCCACCAGACATCTTCAACTCTCACCTGGGAAGAGCGCGTACTGACCAAGA
Source organism: uncultured Alphaproteobacteria bacterium (assembly GCA_963723525.1). Classification (GTDB taxonomy): domain Bacteria; phylum Pseudomonadota; class Alphaproteobacteria; order Rhizobiales; family Beijerinckiaceae; genus Microvirga. The sequence goes on along the minus strand of CAVRRI010000032.1, from coordinate 6,605 downwards.
ATGCTCGTTCGCTCATGCCCGACTGGAAATACTTCCTGTGGACCGACGAGCTTAATACCGAACTCGTCAAGAAGGTCCTGCCGGAGTACGTCGACGACTACACCAACTTGCCCGCAAACGTTGCAAGAGCCGATGTGGCGCGGTGCCTCTACATGTTCGTGCACGGCGGCGTGTACTTCGACACGGATTACCGCTTCATGACCGCTCTTCCGGACAAAGTCATGGCGAACCGATGCGTTCTGGGGATCGAGTCTCCCGTGTTCGATCGGGATGGAACGGACGGTGTCGGCGAGGGCTACAAGATCGGCAACGCCGTCCTCGCATCAGAACCGGCACTCGATCTTTGGCCTGCTTTTCTCAAGAGCGCGTTCACGCGGTTCCGCGAGGGCGAGCGCCGCGTTCTCTATCTCGCCGGCCCTCACGCTCTGAGCATCTTCCTGAAGAACCAGCCGGAGTACGAACGAGCCGTAACGCTGTTGCAGGCACATGTCCTGTATCCCGAGTTTCGCTTGTGGAACGTCACGGCCGCGCAAGAGCGCGACACGATAGGCATTCATCTGTGCTGGGGGACATGGCGGGGCAAGTCGCCGATTCAGAAGGCCCGGAACAAGTCGCGCCGCATTCTCTCGGCAGCACTGTGTTACCAGAAGCTCCTGTCGCCTTCGACGGATCGCTGCATGAACTCTTATGCAGTGGCGGACCGGGCGCCCGATGGCGACACCCGCGGCTGAAGACACGAGAAAGCTCACAGAACTCCAAGCGAATCGTTGCGGCGGGAAGAGCTGCTCTGCAGGGCCTGATCAACAGTGCGTCATCCGAGCTTCTCTCGTCGCCCGCGCGGCGATCTCAGCTCCTTGACCGCGACCCCCAAAGAGGACAACAACCAGGCCTCGTGCATTTCATGCTGCTGCCCTAAGAACACGAATTCCGGCGGATGTGAGGATCGGCCCATTGCGAGGCCGATCCGACGAAGGTGAGGCCTACATGCTGTCCCAGCTCAATCGGGCCCTGCTGCCAGAGCGCATCCGGAGCAAGCTGCCCCTCTCTCTCATCAATCTGCTTTCTCCGTCGCGGTCGCGCCTGCTCGAACTCCCGATGCGCAGAATGGACGCCGACGAGTTCTCTCGGCTCGGTAGGGTATTGATCATTGCGCCGCATCCCGACGACGAATCTCTCGGATGTGGCGGATTGATTGCGCTCCACACGCGCGCCGGACAATCCGCTCACGTCCTCTTCGTCAGCGACGGAAGTGCATCGCATCCGAATTCGACTTCCTTTCCGCCGAAGGAGCTGGCGCGGCTGCGGGAGCACGAGGCCCTCGCTGCAATACGCGAGCTCGGCCTCGACGAGACGGCAGCAACCTTCTTGAAATTGCCCGACAGCCGGCTACCGTTCCCTGAGGACGAAGAGTTTGCAGGCGCAGTCGCGGCAGTCACCGATTTCGTCAACCGCGCCAAGTTCGATTCGATTTTGGTTCCATGGCGGAGGGACTTCAACAACGATCACAGAGCAACTTGGCATCTCGTCCAAGCTTCCCTGTTCGCAGCAGGGAAGACATGCCGCATCCTGGAGTATCCGGTCTGGGTTTGGACGAACGATACCGAGGCACCCAGCCCCGATGAGGTCACCGTGTGGCGTTTGGATATCACGGCAGCAAGACGTGCCAAACGCCGGGCAGCGGCGTGTCACGCGTCTCAAGTCACGGATCTCATCAAGGATGATCCAGGCCGCCGGTTGTCGCGGAAGTTCCTCGCGAACTTCGATCATCCATGGGAAATCTTCTTTGAGCCGACAACGCACGTGAGTCCTCGAGTCCGACGACTCCCCCTCTAGACTCGCGGTCTGCATCCGTCGACGCGTTCACTGCCGGGGCAGCGATGCTCGGCTCCACGCGCACGATGCGCTAGTCACGGCGCGCCAGCACTTCAATGTAGACCTGTTCGATCCGACGCCCATGTTCTTCGGCACTGTATTTGCTCGCCAACCATTCCCGCGGCTTCCGCACATGGTCCTTGACGAGTTCGACCAGCATCTTGGCTGCCGGTTTCACCTTGCGGTGAGAAAAGAACCGGGTCCCCCCGATTTGGGAGAAGGCTTCGCGATGCGCGGGGATGTCCGAAAGCAAAGCAGAGCACCCTCTTGTGAGCGCCTCCAGCACAGCTACGCCGAACCCTTCCTGCTTGCTCGCGCTCAACAACACACGTGACGAATCGAGAACGAACCTGACGCGACTCGGGTCTACTGCACCATGGAACTGAATATCGCGTAGGCCCAAGAGGATCGCCCCGACCCTCAAGATCCTGCCCCAACGGCCAAGTTCCCCGATCCAGACGATCCTGAGACGCGGATCGAGCTTTTTCGCATGGGCCAGTATCCTCAGCGTCGTAAGCGGGCTCTTCTGTCGGGTTGCCCTCGCGACCACGCAAACGTCAAATTTGATAACAGGCGCCTCCGGTTGCAACGCAAAGTCGTTTGAAATCGGGTTGGGCACTACTTCTGCACGCTCGGTGCAGAGACCGAGTCCCCGCATGTGGTTCAGGACGGGTTCGCTGACGCACAGGACTCGCCCGGCAGAGGCAATTGCCGAATCGATGAACCGGCGCCGCCGCCGCCGCGCCGGGCGAAGCCATGACCGAACGGTGGCAGCCTCCCACCACTCCTCGCCGATGCTATGAGTTATGGATGATCAGCGCCGCACCGGTCTTGCGGGCCAACTCGGCCGCGAACGGGGCGCTGACCATGCAATGGCAATGCACGATGTGGAGCTGTCCGAGAACTCGGCTGGCCGTCGCGGCCGTGCGTTGCTCCGGCGGAACATCGTAGATATCGATGTTCGCCTCGCGAAGCCTCGCTGCAATCGACGGTGCAATGGGCGCAACGATTATGACCTTATGGCCCCCGGCCGCGAGAGACAACGCCTCAAGCTCGCTCACACGATCACCGCCTGTCCCGACCACGAACGTGTGGACGTGTGCGACGATGAACTGCTGTGGCGCAGGATGGGCGCCGCTGCTCCTGCTGTAGTGCTGCGTCTCCTCCATGTAATCCCCGAAATCGATGAGCTGGATTGGGTGCTCGCTTGCCGATCCCGGCACCTGGACCATGACGCAACGTCACTTAGATTGAGGCGCCTGCAACCTACACGTTCCTTGACGGCTTAGGGCCGCGCAACAGCCCTCCCTCCTACAGCGGGAGAGGATCTGCACCAAAGCCAACCTCGAGCTTCTCAGTGAGAAGAGTTCAAAAGGCAAAGTGGGGCCACATCGGCCGCTCGAAGCATCGTCGGTCGGCAGGCGAAGGAGTGTCGACGTGCTTACGATAGACGTCGTCAGAGAGGCCGTCCAGCGACTCATGCTCAGGATCTGTCATCGACCCGCGCCTGTTCAGGGATCGCCTGGACGGTTCACATGGTGCGGGCGTTCACGCCGGAACGACGAGTCATGGTCCCGCCTGGGCCGGATGCAACGCAGCGCCTACCATTGTCGGCATGCCGAAGAGCCACGAGAAAACCCTCGCTCTGATCTTCAAACGGCCGACCAGCGGCACCGTTCGCTGGTCGGACATCGAGGCCCTGTTCAGGGCTCGGGGCAGAGATCGAGGAGGTGGAGGGCTCCCGTGTGTCGGTTGAATTGTTTGGCAGGGTTAGGGTCTTCCACCGTCCGCACCCGCGTCCTGATACGGACAAGGGAGCGGTGGAGAGCATCCGAACGTGGCTGGACGCGAATGGGGTGAGGCCATGAGAAACGTACTTGAGATCGAGGGCCACAAGGCCGTCGTGTCATTTGATCCAGAGGTTGAGATGTTCCGGGGTGAGTTTCTAAACCTCTCCGGTGGTGCAGATTTTCACGGCAGGGATGTTGAGAGCCTTCGCAAGGAAGGTGCGATCTCCCTACGCGTCTACCTTGAGGCTTGCCAGAAGAAGGGCGTCGAGCCCTATCGGAACTACTCGGGTAGGTTGAACGTCCGCTTCCCGCGAGAGCTACACGAGCGGCTCGCAAGTCGGAGGCCGAAGGCAAGAGCCTAAATGACCTCATCGTTGAGGCCGTGAGAGAAGCGGTCAGCGAGGTAAGTCAGTCGACTCTCCGCAAGGCAGCGTGAGAGGCGGAGAACTGTGGACAACTCAGGTCCACGCCTGCCTACAATGCCTGCCGGTACTGCCAATGAAACGCCAGCTAAGTGATTGATTTGCTCAGAGAAAAAGTCTGGCGCGCCCTACGGGACTCGAACCCGTGTTTTTGCCGTGAAAGAGAAGCAAAGGCGTCTACGCCTGTCCACAGCGATCTTTCTAACTGGCTAGAAAACTGCGGAATTGTCTTTATGTGGCGACACGGGTCTGCTCATGTCTGGCGTTGCATATTGGACATCTGTTGGACACCGCCTCGTTGTCCATCGCTGTAGGAGGTTTGCTTGGCGCGGTCGGTTCGTGATGCATCACTGGAAACGCGGGCCGCGCGCACTCGGCTCAAAGCGAACTCGAAGCCCTACTATCGGGCTCTCGAGCCCGGTCTGCACCTCGGCTATCGCAAGCCTCAATCTGGAGCCGGCAAATGGGTGGCCCGTCACTACGTAGGTCAACAGGCATATGAGGTGGAGACCATCGCTACCGCGGATGATTTCTCCGATCCGGACGGAGTCGCGGTCCTGAGCTTCCGGCAGGCGCAGGAAAAGGCTCGCGAGCGAATGGTTCTCCGCGCTCACGCCGCGGCTGGGAAGAAAGGGCCGTTGACGGTGCGAACCGCGGTGGAGAGCTATCTCGAGTTCCTCGAGCACAACCGGAAATCGGCTCTCGATGCGCGATATCGTGCCAAAGCTTTTATCTATCCTGAACTCGGAGACATCGAAGTTCATGCTCTAACGGCGGACCGCCTGCGCAAATGGCTTGCCGACCTCGCCAAGGCGCCTCCCCGCCTCCGAACAAAACGAGGGCACGAACAGCGGCACCGGGCGAGGACTGACGACGTGAGGACCGTCGCCGCCGTCGCTCGACGGCCAATCGCACCTTGACAGTTCTGAAAGCTGCACTGAACCGCGCTTGGCGGGACAACCGAGTGCCGTCGGACGAGGCATGGCGGCGCGTAGAGCCGTTCGAGAACGTCGATGCCGCACGGGTCCGATATCTCACGATTGCCGAGGCACAACGGCTCATCGCCGCGTGTGATCCTATCTTCCGCCCTCTCGTGGAAGCCGCACTCCAGTCCGGCGCGCGCTATGGCGAGCTGATCCGCCTTGAAGTGCGCGACTTCAATCCGGACGCAGGCACGATCGCGATCCGGCAATCGAAATCCGGGAAGCCACGCCACGTTGTTCTCACCGAGGAAGGGGCGGATTTGTTCGCCGGGCTCACACTCGGACGCGCTGGCGCCGAGCCGATGTTCACGAAGGCGGGCGGCGGCACCTGGGGTGCGTCGCATCAGCGACGCCCGATGATTGAAGCCTGTGCGAGAGCCAAGATCGCTCCCCCGATCAGCTTCCACGGTCTGCGGCACACCTATGCAAGCCTTTCCGTGATGAACGGTGCTCCCTGATCGTGGTCGCGCGAAATCTCGGTCACTCCGATACCCGAATGGTTGAAAAGCACTATGGGCACCTCGCCCCGTCCTATGTCGCGGATGCGATACGCGCGGCGGCACCTCGGTTCGCGATGTCGGCTGAATCGAATGCGTGGCCGCTGTGGAGGGGACGGAGATGAAGAAGGGGCGGATCATCAAACGGCAACGGAGTCCGAAGGGACTTGTCGCCTACACACGACAGGCTGCCGGCGAGGGAGAGGGCCCGAAGCTGGTAGAGGTCGCACCCGGCACATTCACGATCAGCGCCGACGAGCCGAAGGAGCGGCTTCGCGAGCTTCTCGAGGGAGTTGAGGAGCGAGGCAGCGGAAGCAATCTCGGACGCCGGGGAGGATCCTGCGCGGTGGACAGAATACGTGCGGGATCGCGAAGAAACGGACGGCGTTTTTTCAGCTGCGAAGGTCCTCGAAGCTCTTGAAAAGGTCGTGCGCTATCTGCCCGACATCGACCGCGCTACCGATCCGGCGTCGCTCCGGCAGCATGCATTTCATGCCCTCGGCGACGCCCTTGCTCTTGTGTGGCAGTTCAGCGCTTTCAGGCTTGTACAGCACGAGAAGGCGATTGCTATCCAACTTGACTCCATCAGCTTCGGTCGGAAAGCCGCCCGCGCTAAACAAGCAAGAGTCTCCCGGAGAGATCTTTTCCTTGGGGAGGAATTCCTGCGTCGACAGGCGAAGATCAAGCATTCTCAATCCGCAACCAAGAAGTCCGACACCATCATTAAAAGGGGAGATCGGGTCCGACCCCGTAGTCATGAAAAAACTCAGGATGCCAAGGCCGCTCTTGCGGAAGGGCTCGATCAAGGCCGTCAACCGAGGGCTCTGAAACTGTCTCCCAACCGGGGGAAAGGAGACAAATAGGTCCTTACTCGTCTGCCTCTGTCCGCGATGAACAGCACGGCGCGGGCTGTAAACGTAGAGAGGCAGACATGAATTTGAATTAGTTTAAGGCGATGCTTGCTCAGGCATCGAGCTTGGACGAGCTCAAGGCATTGCTCGGTCAAGCAACGAGCCCCTCACAGGTCGAGGCATTTTCGGT
>CAVRRI010000031.1:0-25164 GCA_963723525.1 uncultured Alphaproteobacteria bacterium | reverse complement strand
ATCTCGCCTTCGCGACCCAAGTGCCGACCTTCGTCATGATCGGACGCATGGACGAGGGCATGTCGGCATCATCCTCCTGTCGGTTCCGATCTTCGTTCTCCTGGGCTGCATCCTCGACGCCACCGGCATGGGCAAGGCGATCGTCGACTTCCTCGCCTCGCTCCTCGGCCACGTGCGCGCCGGCATGTCGTACGTGCTCCTCGGCTCGCTCTTCGTGGTGTCGGGCATCTCGGGGTCGAAGGTGTCCGACATGGCGACGGTGGCGCCGGCCCTGTTTCCCGAAATGAAGCGGCGGGGCCACTCGCCGCCGGAGATGATCGCGCTTCTCGCGACCGGCGCCGCGATGGCCGACACCGTGCCGCCGAGCATCGTGCTCATCGTGCTGGGCGCCGTCGCCGGCGTCTCCATCGCGGGCCTGTTCACCAGCGGCATCATCGTCGCGATGGTTCTGCTCGCGGTCCTCGCCGTCCTGGCGCGGTGGAAGAGCCGGCATGAGAGCATGGAAGGCGTGCGCCGGGCGCCGGCCTCGCTGATCGGCCGCACCCTGCTGGTCGCCGCTCCCGCGCTCGTCCTGCCGTTCCTGATCCGGAGCACGGTGGCCGGCGGGGTCGCGACCGCCACGGAGGTGTCGACGATCGCGGTGATCTACGCCCTCTTCGTGGGCATCGTCCTCTACGGCGGCATCGGCTGGCGCACGCTCTACGGCATGTTCGTCGAGACGGCGGCGCTCACGGGGGCGATCCTGCTCATCCTGGGCACCGCCCTCGCGATGGCGTGGGCGATCACCCAGGCCGGCGTCGCCCAGAGCCTCGCGTCGTTCATGACGGCTCTTCCGGGCGGCTGGATCGGCTTCATGGCCGTGACCATGGTCGTGTTCCTGCTGCTGGGCTGCGTGCTCGAGGGACTGCCCGCCATCGTCCTGATGGCCCCGCTCATGTTCCCGATCGCCAAGAGCCTCGGCATCAACGACATCCACTACGCGATGGTCGTCGTGACGGCGATGAACATCGGACTGATGGCCCCTCCGATCGGCGTCGGCTTCTATCTGGCCTGCAAGATCGGCAACGTCTCGCCCGACAAGGCGATCGTCGCGATCTGGCCCTATCTCGCGGCCCTCATCGTCGGGCTCTTCATCATCGCTTTCGTTCCCTGGATATCGACCGGCTTCCTCTGACGGCTGACGGGCGGCAGCCGACGCGAAAGCCGCCGACCTAGAAGCGCACAACTGGCGACACGTTCGGTGTCGCAACGACGGAGAGACGAACATGACACGCGGTTGCATCGTAGGCTGGGCCCATACGCCCTTCGGCAAGCTCGAGGATCCGGACGTCGAGAGCCTCATGGCCCGGGTGACGGGCGACGCGCTTGCCCATGCGGGAGTCGGCCCCGAGGACGTCGACGGAATCTATGTCGGCGTCATGAACAACGGCTTCTCCACGCAGGGTTTCGAGGCCGCGCAGGTCGCGCTCGGTCTGCCTGCGCTCGCGCACGTACCGGCCACCCGGCTCGAGAACGCCTGCGCGACGGGCTCGGCGGCGCTCTACGCGGCCCTCGACTTCGTCGAGAGCGGCCGCGGACGCGTGGCTCTCGTGGTCGGCGCCGAGAAGATGACGGCGAAGTCGGTCGCCGAGACGAGCGACATCCTGCTCAGCGCGTCCTACCGCAAGGAGGAGGCCGATATAGACGGCGGCTTCGCCGGAGTGTTCGGTCGCATCGCCCAGAACTACTTCCAGCGCTACGGAGACCGCAGCGAGGAACTCGCGCGGATTTCGGCGAAGAACCACCGGAACGGCGTCGCCAATCCGTACGCGCAGATGCGCCGCGATTTCGGCTTCGAGTTCTGCAATCTCGTCTCCGACAAGAACCCCTATGTGGCGCCCCCCCTCCGGCGGACTGACTGCTCGCTCATCTCGGACGGCGCGGCCGCGCTCGTCGTGGCCGACGACGAGACGGCCGAGCGGCTGGAACGGGCGATCGCGTTCCGGGCCCGTCGCCATGCCAACGATTTCCTGCCGCTCTCGCGGCGCGATCCGACCGCCTTCGCCGGGGCCCGCATGGCCTGGGACAAGGCGCGCCAGGATGCCGGCGTGACGCTGGACGATCTCGACTTCGTCGAGACGCATGATTGCTTCACCGTCGCCGAGCTCATCGAGTACGAGGCCATGGGGCTCGCCGCTCCCGGCGAGGGGCACCGCGTCGTGCGCGAGGGATGGGCCGAGAAGGGCGGACGCCTGCCGGTCAACCCCTCCGGGGGATTGAAGTCGAAGGGCCACCCGATCGGCGCGACGGGCGTCTCGATGCACGTCATGGCCTGCCTGCAGCTGATGAACGAGGCCGGCGACATGCAGATCGACGATGCGAAGCTCGCCGGCGTCTTCAACATGGGCGGCGCTGCGGTCGCGAATTACGTCTCCATCCTGGAGCGCCGCAAGTGACGCCCGGTCCGGCTCCCGCAGGGGGCGTCGCGCCCATGACCAAGCGCGTCATGAACCTCTCCCATCTGCTGCGCCAGGCGGCGCGGCGGCATGGGGGCGAGGTCGGCTTCGTCTGGGGAGAGTCCACGTGGACGTGGGCCGAATTGGACCGGCGCGTCGACGCCATGGCGGCGGCCCTGGCCGCGAGGGGCGTGACGAAGGGCGACCGCGTTCTGGTGCAGTCGAAGAACGGCAACCAGATGTTCGAGTCGATGTTCGCCTGTTTCCGGATCGGCGCCGTATGGGTGCCGACGAATTTCCGGCAGACGCCGGGCGAGATCGCCTATCTCGGCCAGGCGAGCGGCGCCACGGCGATGATCTGCCACGCCGACTTCCCGGAGCACGTCGCGGCGGCCCGCGCGGCCGCCCCGGAGATCCGCTTCGTCGTGTCGATCGGGCCCTCGGGGTTTGGCGAGGACTACGACGCCCTTGTCGAACGCTATTCGGGGCAAGCGGCTCCGGTCGCCTCCGCCATGCACGACGACCCGTGCTGGTTCTTCTTCACCTCGGGCACGACGGGCCGTCCGAAGGCCGCGGTCCTCACCCACGGCCAGATGGCGTTCGTCGTCACGAACCATCTCTGCGATCTGATGCCCGGCACCACCCACCGGGACGCCTCTTTGGTCGTCGCGCCGCTCTCGCACGGCGCCGGCATTCACCAGCTCACGCAGGTGGCGCGCGGCGCCAAGACGGTCCTTCTCTCGAGCGAGAGGTTCGATCCCGACGAGGCCTGGTCGCTCGTCGAACGGTGGCGGATCACCAACATGTTCACGGTCCCGACCATCGTGAAGTTGCTGACCGAGCACCGGTCCGTCGACGCGCACGATCACTCGTCCCTGCGGTACGTGATCTATGCGGGAGCCCCCATGTACCGGGAAGACCAGAAGCACGCGCTGAGGACGCTCGGGAAGGTGCTCGTCCAGTATTTCGGGCTGGGCGAGGTCACCGGCAACATCACGGTGCTGCCGCCGGCCCTGCACGAACCGGAGGACGGTCCCGGCGTGAAGGTGGGGACCTGCGGGTACGAGCGCACCGGGATGCAGGTCTCGATCCAGGACCAGCAGGGCCGCGAGGTGGAGCCCGGCGAGACGGGCGAAATCTGCGTCTGCGGCCCAGCGGTGTTCGCAGGCTACTACGACAACCCGGAGGCCAACGCGAAGGCCTTCCGGGACGGCTGGTTCCGCACCGGCGATCTCGGGCATCTCGACCAGGAGGGCTATCTCTTCATCACCGGGCGCGCGTCGGACATGTACATTTCCGGCGGCTCGAACGTCTATCCGCGCGAGACCGAGGAGAAGATCCTGACGCATCCGGCGATCGCCGAGGTCGCCATCCTGGGCGTGCCCGACAGGACCTGGGGCGAAGTGGGCGTCGCGGTCTGCGTGCTGCGTCCGCAGGCGAGGCTCGGCGAGCACGAACTCCTGGCGTGGCTCGACGGCAAGGTCGCCCGCTACAAGCTGCCGAAGCGCGTTTTCTTCTGGGATGCCCTCCCGAAATCCGGCTACGGCAAGATCACCAAGAAGGACATCCGCGCGGAGCTCGAGGCGCGCGGCTGCCTGCCGCTCGGCGAGCCCGCCCAGGCCTCCGCCTGAGCGTCCGTCCCGCCGGTCCGCCGGCGCCGCTTCGCACAGCCCGGCCGTTCGAAAGGGGCACAGTCGAAGTCAAGCAAGCGAGGGAATCATGCCCCGTCAACAGATTGTACTCGTCACCGGGGGAGCCTCCGGCATCGGGCTTGCGATCGTCGAGATGCTGCTCGCGGAGGGTTTTCGGGCCGTCGTGGCGGATCTCGATCAGGCGAACCTCGATCGCTGCCGGGATGCTCTCGGGGCGGCCGGCGGCCAAGTGCGATTCGAGCGGCTCGACGTCGCGGACGAGGACGCGGTCGTGCGCGTCGTCGCGGCTTGCGAGGCGGAGTTCGGTCCGCTCACCGGGGTCGTCAATTCGGCGGGGATCGGCCGGGACCTGCCGGCCCTCGAGACGAGCGCCGACCTCTTCCGCAGGATCCTGGAGGTCAACCTGATCGGCAGCTTCGTGGTGTCGCGCGAGGCCGCAAGGAGGATGCGGGCGCGCGGCGCCGGATCGATCGTCAACATCGCGTCGGTATCGGGCATCGCCGGGAACGAGGGTCGCGTCGCCTACGGAGCCTCGAAGGGCGGCGTGATCACGATGACGAAGGTCATGGCGGTCGAACTGGCGCCCCTCGGCATCCGGGTGAATGCCGTCGCGCCGGGTCCGATCGAGACGCCTCTCGTGAAGGAGATCCACACCGAAGAGGCGCGCGCCGCCTGGATGTCCACCGTGCCCATGCGCCGTTACGGGTCTCCGGCCGAGATCGCCGGCGCCGCCCTCTTCCTGCTCGACGAACGCAAATCGAGCTACGTCACCGGGCAGACCATCTGCGTCGACGGCGGCTTCACGAGCGCCGGGATCATCACCGGGACGAGCGCCGCCGCGTCTTCGGCTTCGTCCTCGGCTTCGGCTTCGGCTTCGGGCTCATCTGCGGCTTCGTCCTCGGCCTCGACACGGCGGAGTTAGCCGTGGAGGCGATGGAAGTCCTCGGCCGGACGACGCCCGACGGGCCGCGAGAGGGCGAGGGCTGGTTCGCGCCGGCCGCGGTTCTCGTCATGGGCGCGAGCTTGCTTCAGGGAGGTTCACGATGAAGGCCGCGGCTACGACCCAGTTCCCGAGACCGCGCACCCTGATTCACCCGGGCCGGTTCAATCCGGTTCGCATCCAGAGCCTGCGCTCCGACAGCGGACGGCATGTCCGGCTGTCGCTGCAGCCGGGCAGGAGCCTGTTCGACGGCCTCGTGAAACCGCTTGCCGAGATCGGCATCGCCAATGCCTCGACCACGATCCTCGGCGGCTCCTTCGAGGAACTCCAATACTGCGTGGCGCCGCCCGATCCCTCCGGGCAGGCGGTGATTGCATACTCGAAGCCGATCTCTGCGGGCCGCGCCTACATGATCTTCGGCAACGCGACCCTGGGCAAAAGCATGAAGGGGCAACCGCTCGTTCATTGCCATGCCGCGATCCGCACCGAAAGCGGAGACGTCAAGGGCGGCCACATCATCACGGAAGCCTGCATCGTCGGTCGCGATCCGATCCCCGTCCTGGTGACGTCGCTCGACGAGTTCGAACTGCGTCAGGCCTACGATCCGGAGACCAACATCCCGCTCCTCCAGCCATACAGGGACACTGCCGATGACTGAAATGATCGCGGTCGAGAACGGCTCGATGGGCCGGGTCGCCTATGCGCGGATCGCGCCGAACGAGGATCTGGTGCAGGGCGTGGAGAAGCTGTGCCTTGCGGAGGGGTTCCGGAACGCCTTCGTCCGCGGGGCGCTCGGCAGCCTCGTGGATGCGTGCCTCGGCACGATCGACGGCAGGTATCTCCAGATCAGAGGTCCGGGCGTCGAGATCGTCAGCCTCGCCGGCGAGGTGCGCTCCAGCGACGACGGCTCTCTCAAGGCGTCGCTCACGGGTGTCGTGGCAGACACCGAAGGAAACGTCTATGGAGGCCCCTTCGTCGCCGGCTCGAACCCGATCTGCATGACCTTCGAGGTCACCCTCGAGGAGTGGCTGCCCGCCCTCGCGGAGCAGGCCGTTCGTCCTTCGGCCCAAGGCGGCCCTCGCTAGGGCATCGGCGTGCTAGCCCTGGATCATGGCCGCGACCTCGGCCCGGTGCCGGCCGAGCCACGCCACGGCGTCCGCGCCGTTCACGACGCATTCGAAGGTCGGCCAGGAGGGATCCTCCAGCGACTCGTCCCTGAGATGGGTCGACGCGTAGTGGACCAGCCGGTGAAGGTCCTCGTAGCCGGGGCGGGATTCCAGCGCCTCCGCGATCCAGACGCTGGACCAGCCCTTCCGGGCGACGCTCACGATGCTCGGCGGATCCGCCTCCTCGAACCAGGGCGTCGCGTCGAACGCGACGGCGAGCGCATTGTCGGCGGTATGGCACTCGGCCCGGATCATCGCGCGTCTCCGTCTCGACCGCTCCATTGTGGCCGAACCCGGACCGCGGATCCACCCGCCGGCGGCGAGAGCCCGATGACGCCCATTGAACTCCGCCGTTCGAACGAGATAAACGCGAGCCGCTGTTTCCGCGCGGCCGGCGCGGAGAAGGAGCGGGCATGAGGACGGTCAAGCAGCCTGGAATCGGGCCGGCGGAGCGCATTCAATGGGTCGAGGCGCGGGGAACGCCCGTGGCGGGGGATCTCGAAGCCGGACTGCCGCTCCTCGAAGCCGTCCGGCGAATCTTTGCGGCGCACGGGTGTGCCAGCGGAGTCCTGCGGCTCGAGGGCGGCGCCTTCGGTCCTTTCGCCTATGTGATGCCGGCCCTCTCGGAGACGCCGCGCTACGCCGCGTTCTACAGCGCCCCATGGAGGCCGCCCGGCTTGAGCCGCGTCCACGCCGGCGCCCTGACGTTGGGGCTCCGCGACGGTGCGCCGTTCTTCCATTGCCACGCGCTCTGGACCGAGGCGGACGGCATCCTGCGCGGCGGCCACGTCCTGCCGGAGGAAACCTTCGTCGCCCGACCGATCCGGATCGGCGGCATCGGACTCGACGGCGCGGCCTTCGCGACGGATCCGGATCCGGAGACGGGATTCACGCTCTTCGGCCCGGTCCCGCACCCCGGCGCCGGCAGCGCGGCCGGAAGACGCGTGTTCGCGCTGAGGCTCCGGCCGAACCAGGACCTCTCGGCTTCCCTCGAAGCCTTCTGCCGCGAGCGGGACATCGCGGCGGCCGAACTGCACGGCGGCGTCGGCAGCATCATCGGGGCGAGCTATCGGGACGGACGGCGGGTCGATGCCTTCGCGACCGAAATGGCCATCCGCTCCGGCCGCATCTCCGCCGGCGACGGCGGCGAGCCCGAGGCCGTGCTGGACGTGGCATTGGTCGACTACACCGGCGCCGTTTCGGAAGGCCGCCTCGTGCGCGGCGACAATCCCGTCCTGATGACGGTGGAAGCCGTCCTCGAGGCCGGCGGCTGAAGCTTTCACGCCGGACGGGCCGCGGGCAGAGAACGCAAGAAGACGGAGCGAGACGGATATGGCGGATCGGCTCAAGGGAAAGACCGCGATCGTGTTCGGGGCCGGATCCTCGGGACCGGGCTGGGGCAACGGCAAGGCCGCCGCCGTGGCCTATGCGCGGGAGGGCGCGGAGGTCGCCTGCGTCGACCTCCTCGACGAGGCGGCCCGGGAGACGGCGGACATCGTCGCCCGTGAAGGAGGCACGGCGATCGCCGTCGCGGCGGACGTCACCAGCACGGCTTCCGTCGAGGGCGCGGTCGCCGCCGCCGCGGCGCGCTTCGGACGGCTCGACATCCTGCACAACAATGTCGGCGTCACCCATATGGGCGGCCCGGTGGAACTCACCGACGCGCAGTTCGCCGCATCGCTCGACCTCAATATCGGCTCGGTCTACCGCACCGCGAAGGCCGTGCTTCCTCACATGCTGCGGCAGGGCGGCGGCGCCATCGTCAACATCTCGTCGCTCGCAGCGATCCGTTGGACCGGCTACCCGTATTTCGCCTATTACGCCACCAAGGCGGCGGTGAACCAGGCGACCGTGGCCCTCGCCATGCAGTATGCCCGCAGCGGCATCCGCGCGAATTGCATCCTGCCCGGCCTGATCGACACGCCTCTCATCTACAAGCAGATCTCAGGTCAATACGCTTCCGTCGACGAGATGGTGGCGGCCCGCAGCGCCGCCGTGCCCATGGGCCGCATGGGAACCGCCTGGGACATCGCCCACGCCGCCGTGTTCCTCGCCTCCGACGAGGCGCAGTTCATCACCGGCGTGTGCCTGCCGGTCGACGGCGGGCAGAGCTGCGCGGTCGCGGAGTTCCGCTGAGGGGGTCGTCAGTCCTCCGCCGAAGCGGGCGGTCGCATCGGCGCTGGCGCAAGCGGCCCGCGCCGCCGCGTGAAGCCAGGGCATCGTCCGCCTTGACGGGCGTCATCCTCGGGCGAGCGGTAGCGAGACCCGAGGACCTCAAGCCGCAAAGGGCGCCCGAACCTCCATCCGATCCTCGGATCGCCGCCGCGCTCCGTCGGAGATCGCGTCAGTGCGTCTCGAACGCGGCCATATGGTCGCGTTCGGCGCGCAGGAAGGCCGGCCGCGCCTCGCAGCGCGCCAGATAGGCACTCAGGGTGGGGTGGCCCTCCACGAGGTCCGTGTGCCGCAGGGACCGGAGCACAGACGCCATCATGAGGTCGCCGGCGGTGAAGCGGTCTTCCAGGAACGCGCGGTCGGCGAGCCAGGCGGCGAGGTCCGCCAGCCGCCGCCTCGACGCCCGCTCCAGGTCGGGCCGGCGGTGCCTCGCCCAGGCCTCGTCGGCATGGAAGAGGTCGAGCTCGACGAGTTGCTGGACCACGACCTCGATCGAGTTGAGAGCCGCGATGAGCCAGGACGTCGCCCGTGCCCGCACAGCCTCGTCCCGGGGGAGGAGCGCCTCGCTGCGGGCCCCGATATGAAGCACGATCGCGCCCGACTCGAAGAGAACGAAGCCGTCCTCCTCGAAGATAGGCACCTGCCCGAAAGGCTGGCGCGCGCGATACTCCGCCGAGTTCTGATCCCGTCCGGTGATGAACCTCGTCCGGTAGGCGAGGCCGGCCTCTTCGAGAGCCCACCGCACCCGAAGGTCGCGCATCAGGCCCTGCACGGCCGGCGGAACCCAATCGAAGGCGGTAATGGTGATCACGGCTGCGCTCCCTTGGCGAGGCGTTCGGCGTAGGCCTGTTGCTTGTCGAAGACCTGGTCCCATCCACCGAGATGGCTGTCGCGGCTCTCGACGGTGGGGAAAGAGGTCTGATGGAAACTCTGGACGGTCTTGCCGTCCCGCTCGGAAAACGTCACCGTGACGAGCGTCTCGACGTGGGCCGGCCGCTTTCGTCCTCCCCCACGAAGGTGAAAACGATACGTCTGTCCCTTTCGATCTCGCGGTACTGTCCGCCCATCCAGAACGAGGCGGCTTCGGACTCGACGCAGGCCCGCCACGCACCGCCCGGGCGGAAGTCGAGGTCGAGGCTCGTGCAGGTGAAATTCCGGGGGCCCATCCAGCGCATCATGTCCTCGCGTTTCTCCCAGAGGCGGAAGACCAGCGAAACCGGGGCATCGAACGTCCGGACGATCAGCAGTTCGTCGTCGCCCAGGAGTGTCTCAGCTTTTGCGCTCATCGCCGTTTTCCTTCGTGATCTGGGCCAGATAGGCGTCCATCCTGTCGAAGCTTTCCTCCCAGAGGCGACGGTAGCGTCCGAGCCAGTGATCCACCTCCTTCAACGGCCCCGCCTCCAGCCGGCACGGCCGCCACTGCGCTTCGCGCCCCCGCGAGATCAGCCCTGCGGTCTCGAGCACCTTGAGGTGCCTCGAGACGGCGGGCAGGCTGATGTCGAACGGAGCAGCCAGTTCGTTCACCGTCGCGTCGCCATGGGCGAGCCGCGCGAGGATGGCCCGGCGGGTCGGATCCGCCAAAGCGGAGAGTGTCAGGGTCAGGGGATCGACGGGCGGCATGTTTGACATGTCCGTTAATTAACAGTAATGTTAAATAGCCGTGACCGATCAACCCGTCAATCCCGGCCCGTCCGCCCATGTCGACCGATCTGCGCCGGATCGGCCGACCGCGCTCGCGAGCGCGAGCGAGCAGCCGCCTCTTCCGCACGGAGGCGCCGCTATCCTTTCGGCTTCATCCGCCAGAGCTGAAAGCCCGTGGTGTCGAGGGCCCGCTCGATGGTCCGGCGGGAGAAGTTGTGGGGCGGGCTCTGGCGCGAGCCGAGCGTGCCGGTGAGACCCCATGGGCCATATTTCGACGGCAGCTTGGTGCCGGCCTCGTCGCCGGCGAAGGCGTGCAGGTCGGCTACGGCGCCGGACGTGAACATGAATATGCGCATGGAACCGCTTTCTACCAGGCTGTGCACCCCTCGATCATCTAGAGCGCGTCGAGACGAAAGGATCGGGGCCGATCTCCAAAATACGACCGAATCGGCGGAGAGGGAGCCAGTGCCGAACGATGCCGCGGGCGGCCGGGCGGCCTCGAGGCCGGGGCGGCTCGTCCGGCAGGTGATCGAAATCCGCCAGCGCACTCTCGATCAGGGCGACGGCGAGGATCCTCGGCAGCCGCGTCTCGGCAAACAGGCAATTGCGGCCGGGCGCCCGTCAGGCGCTCCGGATCTCACTCTCCCGCACCGCCCGCTCGAGGGATCCGGACCTGATGCGGTAGGCGGGCTCGCCCGTCTGATCGGCAGGCAGCAGCCGAACGATCTCGTAGACGCCGCCGCTCGCCCGAGCGTCGTCGTAGCCGGGACGGCTCATGCGCACGTTCTGTCGAACCTTGAACTTATGGGACATTGCCATTCTCCTCTCGGCCGATCCCCGGGGCGGCATGCCCGGGCCGCGAGAGCGCGGGCCCGGGGCGCCACCGTCCCCCCAAAAAGAAGAGCCGCCCATGCGGGCGGCTCCGTCGGGAGCGCAAGTGGATTGCGCTCGCTCATGCTCAGGCGGTCTGGATGTTGTTGACGGCGATCTTGCCGGTGCGGCGGTCCGCGGCTGTGTCGAACGACACCTTCTGACCCTCCGCGAGGCTGCGGATTCCGGCCCGCTCGAGCGCGCTCGCGTGGACGAAGACGTCGTTGCCGCCGTTGTCCGGCTGGATGAAGCCGAATCCCTTCTGGCTGTTGTAGAACTTCACAGTGCCCGTATTCATCGGGTAACCTTTCGAAAATTGCTGTTGATGCACCGGGGCGCAGGCGCGCCGATACGCACCTCGTCCCGGCCGTCGATGTTTGGAAAGAAAGTCTGAACGCGCGCCCGGCAACGCCGAAGGCGAAACGGCCCGATTGTCCGGCCAAAGGTCGATGGGGAGTTATAGGCGCTTGTCCTGGCATCCACAAGAGTTGCATGTCGCGAGCGCATCGTGACGTTAGGGCCGTGCCGCGAGGATCGTCTCGGATCCGGAACGCGAAGCCTCGATCCGAACAGGGCGGAGCCGGCACCGGCGAAGACGACGGGCGAACCTCAAGCGTTCAGCGCCGCTTCCGTCCTCACCAGGTGGAGATAGGCCGGATCGAACTCGCCCGCGCTCTTGAGCCCCTCCCAGTCGAGCACCGTCAGGGAACCGCCGTGCAGCGAGATGATGCCCTCGCTCCTGAGGTCCTGGAGCACCCGGTTCACGTGCACGGTCGAGAGGCCGAGCGCATCGCCGAGCTCCGCCTGGGTGACTGGCAGCTTGAAGGCGTAGTCCTCGACGAGACTGACGGCCCTCAGGCGCACGAGCAGCTCGCAGAGAAGATGCGCCATCTGGCTATGGGCCGAACGCCGCCCGAGACCGACCATCCACTGTCGGAAGATGGCCGCGTCGATGAGGGTCTCGCGCCAGAACAGGTCCCCGAGCCGGGGATGGCTCCGGAGGAGGGCGCGCAGATCCTCATGCTGGATGAAGGCGAGCTTGGAGGGAACCAGGGTCGCCAGGCTGTGATCCATGACCGTCAGGTGCAGGCTCTGCAGGTCGGGGATGTCGCCGGGGATGTGAAAGGAGAGGATCTGCCGCCGGCCCTCGTTGGTGAGGGCGTACCGGCAGGCGAAGCCTTCGACGACGAGGCAGCACTCGATAGGCCTGTCGCCCTCGCGGACGACGTCCTGATCGGCGGCGACCGCGCGGAAAACCAGGGGCAGCCGCAACACGGCCGCTTTCTCGTCGTCCGCGAGCGGGGCGTGGCTCTCCAGCTTGCGCACCATCGCGGCGCCATGGGGATGAACGGCGTCCATGCCGCGCTCCTTACTGCCATGGCGGGAGATCAGCGCTCCCGGCCGTCGGCGTGCCGACGGCTTCACGACCCGAATCGGATGATTACGCCCAAATACGCTCGGAACAAGGCCGGGAACCCGGGGAGAGCGTCCCTGTTGGTGCCATATGCCGCGCTTTTTCTTCGACACCCATGATGGCGACCACCTCACCGCGGACGAGGAGGGCCTCGATCTCGACGGAATCGAACAGGCCAGGGATGAGGCCGTCCGAGCTTTGCCGGATCTCGCTCACGACACCCTCCCGGACGGCGACTGGCGCTCTTTCGCGGTCACGGTCCGGGACGAAAGCGGCAAGGCGGTGCTGACGGCGACGCTCACCCTGAGGGTCGAACCCTCCCGCACCGAGTGACCGCCGTAACATTCGGCGGACACGGAGCCGGGGCTCAGGGCGAGACGGTCAGCGCCAGCTCGGACATGCGGCGATCTGGCCAGCCCGCATCGGCATAAAGCTCGTCGCCCGTGTCCGGATCCTCGATCCGCACCACATAGCGCCCGGCCTTCTGCGTCCCGCGGCGAGGCTCGCCGCCCGCCCGGCCGAACAAAAAGGCGCGGTCGCAGTCGCACCCGTAGTCGCTCTCCGGCTCCGAGCCCTCCGATCCGCCGCTCCACTCGAAAGCTTCGAGGAAGCTCCGGCGCTCGCCGGTCGCGGTATCGAGGATGGTGACCCGAACAAGATCGCTCATGGCCGTCCCACTCTCTGCAGGGATCGCCGGGAAGCCTATATTCATGAGCCGACTAACAGAAGTGAGGCAATGGGTTTTCAACAGGTGGTGCGGCGGGCTGCGCGATGTGTCGGGAAGCGACGTCGCAGGACCCATCGTCGTCGGGTGCAGAGAGCGTCATCCTCATGGGCTGTCCGAGTGGGCCTCCGGCTGTGCCGACCCGCAGGGGGATAAAACGGACGCTCCGGCTGGGGATGGCGGTGGGTTGAGAGTCGTTCGCCCGTGTCGAATTCGTTGCGTTTTGCAGAGACCTTTACCCCTCTCCGTTCGGCTCGGCGTCCGGAAAGGGGATCTCCGCAAACCGCCGATCCCAGGCCGCTTCGGTATCCGGATCCTCCGCCCGCCGCCGGTCGAGGTGGTAGCCGGTGGCGTCCGGCGTCCCGAACCGGCTCTGACTCTCCAGCCGGAGCGCCGCTTCCCGCAGCACGATCAGGGTGAGCGGCGCCACGCCCTTCAGTTCCACGTCCCGCAGGGGCGGATCGACGAAGCTCTCGAGGTCGCAAAGCCGGTCGTTGCCCCGGCGGCCATAGACGAGTTTGATCACAGACGTGCCGTCGGCGAGGACGCAGATGCACGGGACGCCCTTGAAGGAGGGTCGCGGATCGATCAGCTCGCGGTCGAAATAGACGATGGATCCGCTCGGCACGATGCCGCGCAGCCGCTCGCCGAAGACGAAGAGCGCCGCCGTGCGGGCGGTGCTGACCATGGGACGCGGCACCACGCGCGGCGGACGGCCGTCCCGCGGCTTGAAGAAGCGCACGCCGCCGTTCTCGTATTCGCCCGCGAGGCCGACGACCGGGACCGTCTCGAACGCGGATGCTGGGCCCGCCCTGGCCGAAGGCGAGCCACGGCAGCGGGACCTGGAACGTCTCCGCATAGAGGGCCAACTCGTCCTGCTTGATGCCGCGCAAGCCGCTCTCGTGGCCGCTATAGGTGCCGTACGGGAGGCCGAGGCGACGGGCCGCATCCGCCGCCGACCGGAACCCGGCCCGCTGTCGCGCCAGCCTCAACCGTTCGTGCCGTTCCACCAGCCCTCCGCCTGTTCGTGACCGTCTCTCCTGCATCATGCAGAGGATTTCTCTGCAAGTCGAAGAGATTCGTCTTGACGGCATTCTCTGCATAATGCAGAGTTAATTCCATGACGAGCTTCCGAGCGATCATCGACCGATTCGGCTACCGAGACCTGGCGGCGGCCCTCGGCCGGCCTCCCAGCACCGTGAGCGCCTGGCGCAGCCGCGACAGAATCCCGTCCCAATACTGGGCCGCGATGATAGACGCAGCGGAAAGGCGGGGACTTCCGGGCATCACCTACCGGTCCTGCGCGGTGATCGATGCGCGCAGCAAGGGCTCGCTCCCGACGGGCCTCGAGGATGCGGCAGGCTCGTCGGCCACCGGCCCCTTCGATGATGCGGGCGCGGTCGGCCGCGCCTGGGCGCGGGTCCTCGCGCTCGTGGCGAATGCGAACGGCGACGGGCCGGGTCCGCCCGAAGCCGCCACCTCCGCCGCCGCCGGCGTGACGCCGCCCTCCGGGTAGTGCCGTCCCAGCCGATCCCGGCACACCCGAAAATCCGGCGAGATACGCAAGAACGTCCGGCGCCGCGAGCGCCGGGACAGGCGACATCGCTGCTTTTGAGGACGGTAACAGAGATGAATCATCGGCCAGCGGCGGACGGCTGCGCGGAGGCGGCGCTCGAACGGGAATGCGCCGCGCTCGCGCGCGCTTCGGCCGGACGCAACCATCGCCTGAACGTCGCGGCGTTCAACTTCGACCCGAGGGACAGGCGCAAGATCAAGAGCCTCCTCAGGACCTGGATCAGGTCCATCGCACCGAACAGTTCACCAGCCCGAGGGCGCAATCCATGGCACGACCGAGAAAGCAGAACAGGAACCGCTACAAGAACGGGCGCATCGTTCCGTTCCCCCGGGCGGAGCGGGAGCAGGACGTGAAGCGCACGGCGCTCCTCTCCCGGATCAAGCACGAGGGCGCGCGCGACCTCGCAGCCGCGAACGACCAGCACTACGGCACCGTCCTCGGGATCCTGCTGCTGCGGCGAGCCATCACCGAGGGACAGCACCAGGCGGGCGACCTCTACCGCCGCATGCGCCTGCGTGAACTCTCCCGCCAGGACGCCGCCGACCGCAGCCCGCGCAATATCCGCTGGGGGCGCATCGTGGCGCGGGCGATCCTCGACGAGGAGGACATCCTGCCCGAGGACGACGACCCCACCTACGACGACGCGGAACAGGCCCGGCGCACGGCGGATGCGCGCGCCAAGCACGACGCCCTGATGAAGCGCCTGCAGGCCCTCGAGCCTCCCGAAGCCGCCACCCTGCGCCTCTTGCGCATCGTCCAGCTCGTCGACCGCGTCTGCCTCGACAACCGCGAGATCGCGCTGACGCCGGCGAACCTCGAGGGCCTCCGGCGCGGGCTCGACGTGATCATGGATTTCCTGAAGATCGAGGAACGGAGGAATGGCTGAGGAGGCCGAGATCCCATGACCGAGACACGCATCCGCAACCACACGGTCGAAACGATCTCCGAAGGGTTTGCGCCGCTCCGCCGGCATGAATTCGAACTGCTGCGGCGCGACGGAACCTGGGACCGGCAAGTGCGCGAGATCTACGAGCGCGACGATGCCGCTGCGGTCCTGCCGTACGACCCCGGCCGCGGCACAGTCCTGCTCGTGCGGCAGTTCCGGATGCCGGTCCACGTCCATGGGGACAAGGCCGACCTCATCGAGACCTGCGCCGGGCTCCTGGAGGGGCAGGATCCCGAAACCTGCATCCGGCGGGAGGCCGAGGAGGAACTGGGGCTTCGCCTGCGGCAGATCACGCCCGTCTGCGACGTCTATCTGAGCCCCGGCGGCGTGACGGAGCGCTCCTCGCTGTTCGTCGCGACGTACGAGCCCTCGGACCGGATCGGCCACGGCGGCGGCGCGGATCACGAAGGCGAGGACATCGAGGTCCTCGAGCTGCCCTTCGACGAGGCCCTCGTGATGACCCGCACGGGTGCGATCGTCGACGGAAAGACGATCATGCTCCTGCAGCACATCGCACTCGAAGGACTGATAGGCTCCGCCCGCTGAACGCGAAGGGCCGGGTCCCCATGGGCGGCTCCGGCAGGGAACGCACCTCAAGCCCATCGCGTTCAGCCGCTATGCGGCACGCGGCACGGCACTGGCTCACACGCTTCGGCACCTGGACGGCCCATCCGTGGGCCTTCGCGGTCGTGCTCGTCTATGCGGTCCTGTGGATGATCTTCGAGCCGGAGCGGCTCGACTGGCACGGGGCCGCGACCCTCGCGACCTGGGTCATGACGCTGTTCATCCAACGGGCCGAACACCGCGACACCCAGGCGCTTCACGCCAAGCTCGACGAACTCCTCCACGTGCACGGGCGGGCCCGGAACGAACTCACTCACCTGGACGAACAGGAACCGGAGGACATCGAGCGTCACCGGGAGCAGGCCCGCGCGAACGACTAGCGCATCGTGCGGAACAGTGGACCCGGTCTTCCGCTGTTGCGGGGCGATCGTCCTACAGGAGGCGGCGCGGCGGTCTCAGCCGCGACGGTGCCGTCAAAAGCCGGGATCGTGAAAGGGGAGCCCGGGCCGGAACGGATCGCCGTCAGATCGCGGCCGCGGCGGATTTCGCGGGGGCGGCGTGCCCCCCTGCGGGAGCGCCCGGGCGCGCCGCCGCCGGCGCGGCGGCGCTGAGACGCAGCTTTCGCTCCAGGTCTTCGATCTGGCGGGACACCGCGCTGAGGTTCGACCGGATGGCGACGAGATCGGCCGCCGTGACGGCCGGGTCGAAGGGCGCGGCCGGCCGGTCCGAAGGCGAGGGCGCGGGTGGCGGACGGGACCCGCCGAAGACCCAGCGGCCGACGCCCCGGGCCAGGCGCAGCAGCGCGAAGAGCACTCCGAAAGCCAGCACGGCGCATCCGATCAGGGTCCCGATCGCCACCGCCTGGTCCCAGTCGAGCCTCATATATTCGCCTCTCGACGCATCGGCGCGACGATGGGCGGACAAGATGCCTCCTGTCCAGATCGCAGCGGAACTTTCTCCTGTTCACCTTAACGGGCGGGCCTCCGCGAGCTGCCGTGTGCCCAGGGACGAGCGTCGTCCGGTTGTCCGGCGCTGCCGTTGAATGCGGGTCGACCGGCGGCCTATGCTGGAATCCGATCGTAGCGGGAAACGTACCATGAAGGCGGTATGGTACGAGCGCAACGGCCCGGCGCGGGAAGTGCTGCAATTCGGCGACATGCCCGACCCGGAGCCCGGCCCCGGCGAGGTCCGCGTCCGCGTCCATGCGTCCGGCGTGAACCCGTCCGACTGGAAGACGCGCTCGGGCTCGCGTCCGATGGCGGCGCCGCGCGTCATCCCCCACAGCGACGGGGCGGGCGTGATCGACCGGGTCGGGCCGGGTGTCGATCCGGCGCGTCTCGGCGAACGGGTCTGGCTCTGGAACGGTCAATGGAAGCGGGCGTTCGGCACCGCGGCCACCTTCATCGCGCTGCCCGGCGAACAGGCCGTCCGCTTGCCGGACCAGGTGTCCTTCGAGGCGGGCGCGTGCCTCGGCATACCGGCGCTCACGGCGCACCGTGCCCTCACGATCGACGGATCGCCCACGGGACGGACCGTTCTCGTCGCCGGCGCGGCCGGCGCCGTCGGGCACTACGCCGTCCAGATGGCGAAGCTGCTCGGCGCCGCGCAGGTCATCGCCACCGTCAGCTCGGACCGTAAGGCCGATCACGCCACGGCGGCCGGCGCCGACGCGGTCATCGACTACAAGACCGAGTCTGTGCCCGACAGGGTGCGGGAGCTCACGAACGGAGCGGGCGTCGACCGCGTGGTCGAGGTCGACATCGCCGGGAATGCCGCCATGCTGCCCCGGATCGTGGCCCGCGACGGCCTCTGCGTGGCCTACGGTTCGAACGCCCCGGAGGTGTCGTTCGCGTTCGGGCCGATGATCATGAGCGGGGCGGCGGTGCGTTTCTTCATCGTCTACGAACTGTCGCGGCAGGCCCGCGAGCGCGGCGTGTCGGATCTGACGCGCTGGCTCGAGGACGGTTTGCTCCGGCATGCGATCGCCGAGCGGCTGCCGCTGGAACGGACGGTGGACGCGCATGAACTGGTCGAGCAGGGCCGGGTGATCGGCAACGTCATCGTGGAACCTTGAACGCGCGGGGATGCCGGAGAGGCGGGACCGACGAAATGACACCGACACGGAGCTCCCGTCATGGAGAGAAGAAAAGCCGACGAGGGCAGGGCGCGGACGATGAGCGCGGAAGACATCGCCCGGGACCTCGTGGCTTTGTGCCGGGCGGGACGGTTCGAGGAAGCCGGCGAGAAACACTGGGCGGACGACGTCGTGAGCATCGAGCCCGAGGGCACGATGGAGCCGACGCACGGCAAGGACGAAGTCCGCGCCAAGGATGCGCGCTGGGCGGGCGCCACCGAGGTCCATCGGGTCGCCGTCGAAGGCCCGTGGGTGAACGGAGACGAGTTCGTGGTCCGCTTCACCGTCGAGGAGACCGTCAAGGCGACCCGCCGCCGCGTCACCGTCGACGAGGTCGGCCTCTACCGGGTGAAGGACGGCAAGATCGCCGAGGAGCGATTCTTCCACGCGCTGTGACAGGCGTGCGAACAAGAGCGACCGATCGGCCGACCTCCCAGTCGGACCGGCGCGGTTCCGTTCGTCCTCGGTCGAGAGGCTGCGTCGACGATTCCGGCTGCTGCCGCTGACGCTGATCGCGAGACCCGTCAGGCCGGGAGGACGACGTCGGAGATCGCGAACATCTTCCAGCCTGCCGGGGTCCTGGTGAACGCGTAGAAGGCCGAGACCGTTTCGATGAGCGAATGGTCCTCCCGGACGCGGCGGGCGGATCTTAGCACCACGTGCGCCTTGTTGGGCGAAGCGACGACGACCTCGCGCACCGAGTCGACCGTCGTGTGCCATTGCTTCGCCCTGCGCAATTCGGACGGATCGATCGGAAAGGCGTCGAAAAGGCGGACCTGCCCGTCGCCGATGTGGGCGAGGGGATAGCGCACGACCGTGTCGATCGCCGCGAGATCGCCGGCGTTGAAGGCAGCGAGATAGGCGTCGTAGGCGCGCAGCACCTCCGCGGCGGCATCGTCTTTCGTCATCGTGCAACTTCCCTGGCAAAGGGCCGCGTTCGTACCGCATGGCGGAGCGAGTGTCGAGAGGACGGCTCACGATGCCCGGCGCGGCCAGTGCTCCAGGATGGTCTCGCTCTCGGCCGTCTCGATCTGCAGGCTGAACCGCTGCCGGTAGAGGGAGAGCATCATGTCGTGGCCTTCGTCCGACGAACTGCACACGGCGTCCGTCACCACGACGACGCGGTAGCCGTGGTCCACCGCCCCGATGACGGTCGCCAGCACGCAGATGTCGGTCTCCGACCCGGTCACGATCAGCGTGTCGCAGCCCCGCGCGCCAAGAAGCTCCTGCAGCTTGCGTCCCGCGAAGGCCGAGTAGACCGGCTTGTCGATGACGGTCGCGGGAGGAACGAGTTCGGCGAGGGGCGGCGTGAGGTCGAGCAGGCGCGGATCGAGCCGCGCGCGCGTGGCCTCGTCCCAGCGCTCGTAATAGCGCCGCCAGGTGCCCGGCATGTCCTCCGCGCGTTCCGGCGGGATGAAGCGGGTGAAGACCGTGCGCTCCGGAGCATGCTCGGACAGCCGGACGACGGTCGGGAGAACCCGTTCCATCCAGGGCGTCGGCCATGGCCCCTCGGGAGAAAAGAGGCGCTGCATGTCGACGCACAGGTGGATCGCCTGCGGGCTCAGGGGCTTTTTGAGGTTCGGCGCCATCGATGCGGGAATCCGGACGGGGGGAGGGCAGGCCGGAAACGTGGCAGAAGCCGAGCCGTTCCCGCCGTGCCTGTCCCCTCCGCAAGCCGCGTCGCGCCGCAACCGCTCAGCGCGCGAGGGCGAGGGGCGTCCGCTTCGCGGCGGGCCGCTCGGCGAAGATCGGAGCCTCCTCGCAGCGCACATAGGTGCGCAGGCCCTTCCGGCTCCGCCAGGTCAGCCGGTCGCCGTCCACCACGAGACGCACCTGCGACTTCCAGCTCTTCCGGGGGTCGGAGCAGGTGGCCGCCATGAGCCAGGCGTTTCCGTCCCACCGGCTCGACTTGAAGGCACATGAGGTCTCGCCGGCCCATGCGCCCTGCGGGCCGATCACCGTCAAGAGATAGGCGCGGCGGACGGCTCTCGGCGTGCAGCCCGCCGCATTGACGGCCCACAGGCCGGCGAACCGGGGCGGCCCGGCATCCGCCTCCACGGACTCGGCCGCGGTCGGCTCGGCATCGGCAGGGTCGGCATCGGCAGGTTCGGCTGCGGCAAGTTCGGCCATGGCCGGTTCGGCCGCCTGAGGGGCAAGATCCTGCGGGGCGGGATCCCGGCTGTCGGCCGGGGGGAGCGTGGGGCGGTCGCTCGACAGTGCCGCGGCGGGACCGGGCGGCGCCGGCTCCGCGATCTCGACCGGCAGGTATGGTCCGCCCATGGCGGTCGCCGGCTCGGGCAGACTTCGCGGGGGCCGGCGGGTTCCCGGGCCCGCTCGCGCCGCGGCCTTCCGCCGGGAGGGCCGGGGCGGCCGGATTTCCCTCGCCGGCCGCACCCGCGAGGGCGGTCTCGGGCGGGAGCGATGCGGCAGGTTCGGCGGCGTGCAAGAGCGGGGTGCCGGCGGAGGACGACGCGCGATCGCTCATGGGGGCCGGCTGCGCCGGCTCCTCCGCCGCTGCCCTGAGGTCGAGGCCGGGTCGCGCGGGCGCCTTCGGCAGCGCGATCATCCGATCGGCGACCGTCCTCTCGGCGACGCTCCTCTCCGCGGAAGGTCTCTCGGCCGGCACCCTTTCGGCGGTGGGGCCGCTCGGGGCCGTCCAGCCGAGCAGCGAGGCCACGAGCGCGCCGCCGCATCCGGCGAGGGCGAGCGCCGCGATGCGCAGGCCCACCCCGTTGGCGCGGCGCGGTTCGGCGACGGCGCGCCGCCAGGCGGGAAGCGCCTCCCAGGCGGCGAGCCGCTCGCGCGCGTCCTCGAGTTCGTCGAGGGCGCGGCACAGTTCGATGCTCCTCTGCGCGTATTGTCCTTCGGCCGCGAGGAGCCGCTCGTGCAGGTCGGCGAGGTCGGCGGCGAGCGCTTCGGCCTTCGCCCGCTCCCGCTCGAAATCGGCCCGATTCCCCGCCGCCAGGGCCGTCAGGCGTTCGACTTCCGCGAGGAGCGTCCGGACATGGGCCTGGAGAGCCTCCGTCTCGGCCCTGGTGGCGCCGGTCTTGGCTTCCGAGGCCTTCCGGGCGGGTCTTGGGGCGGGCTTCTCGACCGGTGTGTCGCCCGGGGTCTTCGCAGGCTTTTCGGCGCCCGGCGCATCCTCCAGGTCGATGGTCACGCGGAGCTTGCCGTCCTCGCCCGGCTCGGCGGTCAGCCCGAGGGCCTTCACACGCTTGCGGGCGGCGTCGCGCGAGACGCCCCAGAGAGCACTCAACTCGGCATAGGTCATCGGCGTCGGTTTCATGGCCGGTCTCCGTGCTGGCCGCACCCTCTTCTCAGGCACAAAGCCGGACCGCTGCCCGGCGATCGAATCGCCGCAGCCGCTCCCACCGATGTGGAATCATCCCTTGGTCGTGCCCCCCGCAAAGGTCTACGCGAGTCGCGCCTGCGCGGCTGTGATTCCAACGACACAGGGGAGACGGCTCTGCGAGCCGCAGGGCTTCGTGTCGTTCCCGGCGAGCCGAAGGCGAGGGAACGGGATCATGAAGGCGCGCGCGGGATTCTGAAGTCCTTCCGCTTCGCTCCCGCCGGGAACGACACGCAGGGCGATGCGCTCCGGGGATTGGCGAGCGGGACGTCAGCCGGATCGACCGACGGTCGATTCATCCGACCCGATCGCCGTTCCATAGGTCTTGAGATATTTCATCCCCGTATCGCACATGACGGTGACGACGGTCGCCTCGCGTGCGAGTTGCTCGGCCAGACGCAGCGCGGCGACGACGTTGGCGCCGGTCGACGTTCCCGCGAACAGGCCTTCCTCCCGCGCCAGCCGCAGCGCCATGGCGATCGCCTCTTCGGTGGAGACCTGCTCGATCCGGTCCGCGATGCCGTCCCGCCAGAGCGGCACGACGAAACCGGCTCCGATCCCGTCGATCTTGTGGGCGCCCGGCGGGCCGCCCGACAGAACCGGGGACTCGGAAGGCTCCACGGCAACGATGGCGATCCCTTCACGATGGCGGCGGAGCGCTTCGGCAAGCCCGCGAAGGGAGGCCGCGGTCCCAACGCTCTGGACGAAGCCGTCGATCCGCCCCTCCGTCTCGATCCAGATCTCCTCCGCCATCGTGCGGTAGGCCGCCAACTGGTCGTGATTATTGAGCTGATCGGTCCAGAAGCCTCCGGTCCTCGCCGTGACGACGCGGGCGGCTTCGATCATGTCCCGGGTCAGCTTCTCCGTCATGCGCCCGCTCTCGCTCGGAACGACCTGAAGCCGAGCCCCCAGGATCCGCATGTGATCGAGCTTCTCCCGGGCGAAGGCGTCCGATGTCACGATGTGCAGCGGATATCCCTTCACCGCGCAGATGAGAGACAGGGACACGCCGGTGCTGCCGCCGGTATATTCCACGACGGTGCCGCCTGCCGCGAGACGCCCGTCCGCCTCCGCGGCTTCGATCATGGCGAGCGCCATCCGGTCCTTCATGCTGCCGGTCGGGTTCTCGCTTTCCAGCTTCAGCAGGATGCGGGCGCCGTTCCCGGGCACGACGTTGCGCAGCGCCACCAGCGAGGTGTTGCCGATGCAGTGCAGGATGTCCCGCTGCAATCCCTTCATGAAGCCCGTCCCCTCGATCGCGATGCAGCCTGATGAAGCGGGCCGCGCTTTCCAGATCCTCCAGACTCGTCCGGAGATTCAGAGCGATTAGGCTTCACGCGGCCGGCGTGTCTGGTCAGGAATCCGGACCTCACAGGCCGGCGAGACTCTATCAGAAATTCGGCAGGAGAGGTGAAGGACTGGGCGTTGCGGCACCCTTCAACGATCGACGAAGGCCAGCCTGGCACCAAGGGCCGCAAAGGCGCCGGCGAACGTGCGGCGCATCCACGCCAAGACCCGCGGACGCGAGATCAGTGATCGCGGACGGAAGCGGCGAACAGCCCGTAGGCGACGAACACCGCGAAGGTCATCAGCATGAAGACGGCGCTCAGCGCAAGCATGCGCGTAAGCGGATCCGGCTCGTCGGCGCTCACGAATTGCGGCAGGAAGGCCAGGAAGAAGATCGACAGCTTGGGATTGAGGATGTTGATCAGAATGGCGGTCGCCGTCATCCGGAGGTCCGACCGGGAATCGACCTCGGTCTCCAGCCGCAAGGCGCCGCGTTCCTGCAACGTGCTCCAGGCCATGTACAGAAGATAGGCGACACCCAGATACTTGAGGGTCTGGAAGGCGAGCGCGCTGGTGTGCAGGAGCGCGGCCAGTCCCATGACGGCGGCCGCCATGTGCGGGACGATTCCGATCGTGCACCCGAACGCGGCCACGACACTCGCGCGGGACCCCCGGGACAGACCCGCCGCCAGGGTGTAGAGAACGCCGGTGCCGGGCGAAACGACGACGATGAATGAAGTCACCAGGAATTCGAAGTTCACGCCGACGCTCCTTTCCTGAGGATGGCTTCGCGGGCGCCACAATGTCCCTGATCGGCGAGGCCGGCAAGGCCTCGAGCCGAGCCGCGGACCGCCGGCGTATGGCCTAATCCGCCGCGGCGGCCCTTAGCCTTTGCGCGTAGACGTTGATCACCAGCGCAGCCGGCAGGATCAATCCCCGGATCAGGATCTTCAGGAAACTGTCGATGTTCACGTGATCGAGGCCATTGTTGAGCACGCCGAGCACGAAGAGGCCGACGATGGTGTTGCCGATACCGCCGCGCCCGCCGAACAGGCTGGTTCCGCCGACGACGACCGCGGCGATTGCATCGAGGAGGTAGGTGTCGAACTCGTTCTGCTGCGCTGAGCCGAAATGGGCGACGCCGAGCATGCCGGCAATGCCGGAGCAGACCGCCGAAATCACCATGACGGAGCCCAGGATGAGCTTGACGTTGACGCCCGAATATTCCGCCGCCTCGCGGTTGCCGCCGACCATGTAGACGTACCGTCCGAAGCGCGTGTAGGTCAAAACCAGGTGCCCGATGAGGAGAATGAAGGCGGCCACGATCACGATCCACGGAATGCGCCCGATGGAGCCGGCCCCGAGGGTCGCGACGAGATAGGGGTCTTGTAGGCGATCTGGCCGCGGATGAGCATGGCCGATATCCCGGCTCCGATCTGCATCATCGCCAGCGTCATGATGAAGGACGGGATGCCGATGACGGTGAGACCGACCGCATTGACGACGCCGAGCGCGCAACAGGTCAGGAGCGCGAGAGGATCGCCAAGGCGCCCGGCAAGGGCACGTTGGCGATGTTCACGTAGGGATTCCTGCAGGGTGAAGTAGGCCACGACGATCCCGGTGGCGTTCGCGATGCTGGCGACGGACAGGTCGATTTCCGCGCAGAGGATCACGAAGGTCAGGCCGACGGCGATGATCGCCGTCACGGAAACCTGCGTGAGGATGTTGCCGAGATTGTCGAGCGTCGCGAAGGACGGGCTCGCGAGGCTGAAGAATGCGATCAGGACGATCAGCGTCAGGAACGGCGCGATGTTGCGCATCTGGCCTTTCAGCCAGGCGCCCGCACGTATGCGGGCCCGCCGATGGACGACGTCGACCTGCGGCACGGTCATGCGGGCTGTCCCTCCCTCTCAGGCGGCTTCGAGGAGCCGGTCCTTGCTGACGATCTCGTTTGCGAGTTCACGGACGATCCTGCCCTTCTTCATGATCAGGATGCGATCGGCGAGAGACAGCACGGTCTCGGGTTCCGTCGAGACCACGATCACGGCGAGACCCTCGTCCCGCAGGGTCCGGATGATTTTGACGACCTCGTCCTTGGCGCCGATATCCATGCCGCGCGTCGGCTCGCTCAGGATCAGCACCTTCGGGGGATAAGTCAGCCACTTGGCGAGGGCGACCTTCTGCTGGTTGCCCCCGGAGAGCAGAGGGCCCGAGCGGAGCGTCGACCCGGGGCGGACGGATCCGCAACCGCTCCACATGCGTCTGCGCCAGCCGCCGTTCCCTTCCGGGTTTCA
>CAVRRI010000030.1:0-201488 GCA_963723525.1 uncultured Alphaproteobacteria bacterium | reverse complement strand
AATAACGTGGCGACGGGTGAGGTGGGACTGCCCCGCGGTTATCTCGGCGAAGCGTTGGCGTACAGCGCGGGCGGGCGTGATGAAGTTGCGCTGGAATATGTTGGCATAGCGCCTTCGCGGGACGTGAAACGTTCGTCTTCGGTCAGCACTTCCGGCTGCCTGCGCGTCGAAACAACATGCGCCAGCTCGTGCGCACCCGTCTGCGCCAATCGCTCATAGGGGTGGTTTGCGTTCAGGAGAATGCAAGCGCCCACTGCTTCGTCATAGGCGAAAAGCCCCGAGACCTTCCCCTGCAAAGGCCTGACATAGACACGAATGCCGAGCTGAAGGTCGAGGATCGAAACGATATCCGTAATCGGGCCCAAACCCAGTCCGAGCCAATCCCTCAATTCCTGCGCATCCTGTTCCGCCTGCGTGCGCACTTCGCCGGGTAATATCGGCCGTTCTGGCGGATAGTTGCGCGCGCGCGATACGCCCAGCGCGTTCTCCAGTTCGACTTCGGCGCTAACAAGGTCGTTGAGGAGCCGGGTGGCGCGCTCGACATCATCATCATTACTGTCGTCCAGTTTGCGGAAGCGCGGAACCATATCCAGATGAACCGCCTCCCGGCGCAGGATGGCATTGGCGGACGTTTGATACGACGTGGCGAGCTTTTGCAGTTCGTCCATCTGGATGCGACGCTTACCCTGCTCGATCGCAACGATGGTGGTCCGCGCAGCCCCGATCACATCCGCGGCCTGTGCCTGGGTTAGTTTTAATCCCTCGCGCGCAAGGCGAAGGCGTTCGCCTATCTCGCTGTCGGTTAGACGTTCGCTATTCCCAGTCATTGATCTGCCCGCGTCCACTGCCGGAGGAAGGAACGCGCCCCTGTTTCTTTAATGAATGAATTCCATTCGGCGGCGTGCCGCTGGAGCATGCCCAGCAGCTGCTCTTCCGCACGCGCCGCCGGAATATCGAGGGCGGCGGCTGTGAGCGCGGCATGCCTTGCGACTGCTGAACGATTGTCTTCCTCTGCCATGTCGGCGAGGTGATCGAGGTGGAGTGTTCCGGCGATCGCATATTCGCGGAACGCCGGGCTCATTCCTTTAAAGCCCTGCTGAGCCGACGTTTCGAGGGTTGGCGCAGTCAAATCGCTGCAGATGTACGCTTCGCCCGTTTCGGACAGCCCGGCCGCGTGGATACTCATACGGCGGAGCATGCACGCAGCACAAATGCCGCACTGGAGCAGCTTGCCGTTCAGTGCACTCCATTGTGCGCCGCGCCAGCACGACTTGGTATCGCGCCATGAGTCGCTGTCGGAAAGGGCGGTGAATTCGCGCAGCGTCTCGCCCTTCGTGTGCCACAGCCGCGGAAATGCAAACCGCACACGACGGTGCAGCAAGGCTTTGAGGAACTTCTCCATCCGGGCCGTGAAGAGGGGATGATTGCGAAAGTCAGGATGGGCATGGGCTGCCGTGATCAGGGCGGGTCCGAATACGCCCTGACCGCTCTCCGGAATAATGATCTGATCCGCTTCCGACAGATATGCGGCGAGCCCGCTGATGAGGGCAAATTTGAAGCCGCAATTCCGCGCGCTTGCTTCCCCGGTCGCCGATAGTGAATACGGCACTTTCGTGAAAGGCTCACGCATCCCTTTCGCAGGTCGTCCTCCGGCCTTGGAGCCAACACCCACCCGCACCAGCCGCTCGCCCAAGGAGACATTCATGATCCCGGCAACCGCACGAGAATCCATGCCGTCGCTGTAGGCGATCACGGCTTCTGTTTTTACCGGTAGTTGTAGGTGTTCCTGGGATGGGGCCAGTGCCGTGCTTTTCCTCTGCGCGAATTCAATGGCCCAGACATCTCCCGTCAGGAACTGGAGAGCGTCATGGAGCGCATCCAGGACGGCCGGGGCAGACCATCTGTCCGGCTCGTGAACGGGAACGCGAAGCTCGATCTTGCGCGTCCAGCCGAGAGCCGGGCGCTTCGTTGACCGGTCAGCGAACTCCACCGCGGCTGCAAGAATCATGGCATCATGGACGACGGGCTCCCAGCGCGCGAAGGCATATGACTGAAGGCCAGCCGTCGAAAAACGGAGGTCTCGCCCAAGATCGAATGCGGCACGTCCTTTCCGCGGCTGGCGGCCAGGTTCGACAACGTCGAACGCCTTCTCGGGAACCCGGGGATTATAGGCGTGCACATTCATAGCGGCGGGCCTTGATCGACGTCGCTGCGCGTCGGAAGACTGATCGAGCGCCGCTGCGGCGGCTTTGCCGGGGAAAGCAGCTCGCGGGCGAGAGCGCCGCAGTCAAGCTGCTGGCGCGTGGCCTGCTGCCGTTCGCGCACGTAGCGGCTGCTGCGCGGGTGCGCTTCGCGCTGATAATGCTCTTCGATGCTGCGCATGGCGCTGCGCGCCGTGTCCTCAATGGCCATGCTCAGTGCGGCGTGCGTTCCGGCATCTCCTGCCAGGCCCTTGCCAGCGGCCGCCACGGCGCAGTCGATCGCGAGCTGGGCGGGAGCTGAACCAGGGTGCCTGCTGCGCAGCGCCTCCAGCTTCTCGATGCGCATGGATGGGAAGAGGGTATCCGAACCCATGATCTGGCGGATGGTCTTGATCGGCGCCTGGAGGACGTCTCGTTTGAGGGCGTAGGTCAGCGCCTCACGAATCTCGTCGGCGGCGTAGGCTGCTTTTGCAGCGCGCTGCGCGAACGTTCTCCAGTGAGGACGAAGGGGCAGGCTTTTGTGAGGTCCGTCGCTCATAGTGCGATCTCCATGTCAGCATCATTAATGAAAATGGCTGACAATGTCAAGAGAACCGGGGGAGCGTGTATGACATTTGCGTAAAGTAACGATTTGTGATACTTTACAATAATGGCTTCTAGAAACAGCCCTCGCGCCCGGGATTTCGTGACTGCCCTCGCGTCGCGCGGGCAGTATCTGTTCTCTTCGGCGGACGCGCGGAAGGCGATGGATGTCAGCGCCGATGCCGCCAAGCTGGCGCTCAACCGCCTGACCAAGCAAGGGCTCGTCGCTTCACCGGGGCGCGGCTTCTACGTCATCGTGCCGCCCGAGTACCGCTCCCTTGGCTGCCTGCCGGCGGAGCAATTCATACCGGAGCTGATGAAACGGCAGGGGCTTCCTTACTACGTGGGCCTGCTGTCCGCCGCACAATTCCACGGGGCGGCTCATCACAGGCCGCAAGAATTTCAGGTCATGGTCGCCAAGTCCCGCCGTCCCATCATATGCGGGAAAGTGCGGGTAGCATTCTTCGTTCGCAAGAACCTCACCGCGATCCCGACGCAAAGCTTCAACACGCCCAGAGGCACGATCTCGGTTTCGTCGCCTGAGGCGACAGCATTTGATCTTATCGGCTATCAGGCACAGGCCGGCGGGCTTGATCAGGTCGCCACCGTACTCTCCGAACTTGCCGAAAACATCGCTCCCGACAAACTGGCCGCCAACGCCGCCTCGGCCCCTGTGCCATGGGCGCAGCGCCTCGGATATCTTCTGGAGCAGGCCGGCGTCGCGGGCAAAGCCGCTCCTCTTAGAGCGTATGTAAGCACGCACGCCCGGCAAATTACGCCCTTGCTGGCAGCCGCCAATATAACGGGCATGCCGCGTGACGAGGTGTGGAAGGTCGCCGTCAATGTTGATGTGGAGGCGGAGTTTTGATTCCGCGCGACTACATCACAGAGTGGCGGGCGCAGGCGCCTTGGGTGCAGGATATCCAGGTCGAGCAGGACCTTGTGATCTGCCGCGCACTGGTCGCCATCTTCTCGCATCCCTTGCTGGCCGAGGCACTCGCCTTCCGCGGCGGCACAGCGCTCTACAAGCTCTATTTCAGGCCGGCCGCCCGCTACTCGGAAGACATCGATTTGGTCCAGATGCGTGCCGAGCCAGCGGGTGCCGTGATGGAAGCCTTGCGGGCCGTCCTCGATCCCTGGCTCGGCGCGCCGCGGTGAAAGCAGACCGACGGGCGAGTCGCCTTCGTTTATCGCTTCGGTTCTGAAGATACGCCCCCCACACCCATGCGGCTGAAGGTGGAGATCAACTCCCGTGAGCACTTTGCCGTTCACGGATTCACGACCGTTCCTTTCGATGTGGCGTCACGGTGGTTCGAGGGGCACTGCGATATACCCACCTACGCGCTGGAAGAGCTGCTCGGCACAAAACTCCGAGCCCTCTATCAGCGCAAGAAAGGGCGGGACCTCTTCGATCTTGATATCGCCCTCCGGCAAGGCATTGCATTCACAGAAGGTGATTGACGCGTTCTCGGCTTATATGGATCACGGCGGCCATCGCATTACACGGGCCCTGTTTGAGCGCAATCTCGCGCTCAAAATGGACGATCCGCAGTTCACGGCCGATATAGGCCCCTTGCTGGCCGCTGGCGATAACGCGTGGAACATGGGCACGGCGGCCGAGGCCGTCGGCCAAAGTTTGCTTTCGAGACTACCGGGCGCGCCGTGGGATCGCGAAACGAGATGACCGATGCGCTCGCCTCGTCAGCTTCGGACCTTCTTCGCCCGCTGTCCGAGCGGCGGTTCAACATCTACGCGTTGTCATTGCCGAGCGGTCCCAACTTCCATCCATGGCACTTTCATTCAGCGTGGGTGACCGAGAATGGCGCCTGTGCCGGGGCCGTTCTTAGCCAGGGTCCTCATGGCCCGTTTGCTACTCCTGTGCTGCGCCGTGGCGTCGATCACCGCTTTGTGCCAATTCACGGGGTGACTCCCTGCATTCGTTCGATGCCGCGCTGTCTGAACTCACGCAGAATATGGAGGCACGGCCGCCAGTGCCGTTGGCTCCGGGAGAAAAACGTCGACCGCGTCTGCTCGACACGGGAAAACGAACGCCGGGCGAGTACTTCAAAGTTCTGACGCAAACGGTTAGCCATATCCCGGCTCTGATGGCGATCGGAGAAATCTATCTCGCGATGCCCCGGCCGGATGACAACTTCGTGCCCGGATATGCAGACCAATAATTTCAACGCGCGTCTTTGGGAGCTGTATTTGCTTGCCGCGTTCCGGGAACAGGGCATTTTCGTCACGCAGCCCTATCCGTCCCCCGATTATTTTCTGGAATGCGACGGAGCGGCTTGCTGGGTCGAAGCAGTAACCGCCAATGCCGAGGAGGCGTATCCGCAAGGCTTCACGCCGCCGGTTGAGGCGCCCCAGGACAGAGGCGACCGTCTAGTCGGTGCGACTGCCGAAAGGTTTGCGAAGACGCTGCGCAGCAAGTTGCAACGGGAGTACGAGCGAGCCCCCCAAGTACAAGGACGCGCCTTTGCGATAGCCATCGCCGACTTTCACGCGCCCGGCTCGATGATGTGGAGCCGCGAATCTCTGCCTTCCTATCTCTATGGCGTACAGGCACAGGTGGCAGAGGGACCGGACGGTCCGATTGCGGTCGGCCAACCTGTGACCTATTTGCGGGGTCCTAACGCGATACCGGCCGGGCTGTTTCGCGATCCTGCGATGTCGCACTTATCAGCAGTGATCTTCAGCAACGCAGCGACGTTCTCTAAATTCAATCGAATGGGCTTTCTTGCCGGCTGGCGCCCGCCCGGTCTGACGATGATTCGGCAAGGGCTGATCTTCGACCGCACGCCCGGAGCACTGGAGCCGAAATCATTTTCGCTCGATGTTCTCAGCGAAGAATACGGACAGCTCTGGCCGGGCGGCGAGGCGTGGTGCCAGGAACTGGAAGTCTACCACAATCCGCTTGCCGCGCATCCGATCGACTTCGATCTCATTCCCGGCGCTACGCACTGGTTCGAGGACGCCGGCGGCGAGCTCATATGTGAAGCCTATTGGGAATGCTCGGTCCTGTCTTCGATGACGCATTTGCGCTTCGCGGACCCTTCATTAGCCGCAACACAGAATGAAACGGATTAGGAATGGAACTCCCCAAGGTCGGATTGTCGTACACCCAAGAGCGGCTCGGCATTGCCGCCGTACAGGCTTATGCCGCAGCGGCTAGGCAGGTTTGGCGCGAGATGGGCACGGGCGACGTCGGCATCGACGGGCAGCTGGAGTACGTTAGTCGTCCGTGAAGAACTCACAAGCCTCTGACGGTGTGTGAGTTTTTGGTCTCGGCCAGTATTCGTATTTGCCGATTTGAGTGAGCTGTGGACGGGTTTTCTGGCAAATTGATCGGCGCCGCCGGGCGTGATTCCCTGCTCCTGTCGGGATCACGAGGGGGCTGTCATGCGACCGAAGGAGCGGCGGGAGACGGGGCAGAGCGATCTCTTCCGGGCCCGGCTCGACCAGATCGTCGATCCGACCCACCCGCTGGTGCGGCTGGCCGGTTCGATCGACTGGGGCTTCCTCGAGGCGCGCTGCGGGGCGGTCTACGACGACGATCCGGGCCGGCCGCCCTTGCCGACCCGGTTGATGGCGGGGTTGGCGATCCTCAAGCACCTGCATGACCTCTCCGACGAGGTCTTGTGCGCGCGCTGGATCGAGAACCCGTATTTCCAGCTCTTCTGCGGCGAGGAGTTCTTCCAGCACCAACTGCCGTTCGACCGCTCGTCGCTGACGCGCTGGCGCCAGCGCATGGGCGAGGACAGGCTCGTGGCGCTCTTGCAGGAGAGCCTTTCGGTCGCGACCCGCACCGGTGCCGCGAAGCCGTCCGACTTCACCCAGGTCATCATCGACACCACCGTGCAGGAGAAGGCGATCGCGTTCCCGACCGACGCCAAGCTGCTGCACCGGGCCCGCGAGCACCTGGTGCGGCTGGCGAAGAGACATGGGGTGAGCCTGCGCCAGTCCTATGCCCGGGTCGGCAAGCGGGCGCTGATCCAGTACCAGCGCTATGCGCATGCCAAGCAGTTCCGGCGGGCCGCCAAGGCGCTCCGGCGCCTGCGCACCTTCTTGGGGCGGGTGATCCGGGACATCGGGCGCAAGATCCACGGGAACGAGAGCCTGGAGGGCGTCTTCGCGCCGCCGCTCTCCCTCGCCCGGCGCGTCAAGGAGCAACGGCAGCGGGAGCGCGGCCGCAAGGTCTATGCGCTGCACGCGCCCGAGGTCGAGTGCATCGGCAAGGGCAAGGCCCACAAGCCCTACGAGTTCGGTGTCAAGGTCTCGGTCGCAACGCCGCTGCAGCGCTGCCGGGGCGGCCAGTTCGTCGCCCACGTGCAGGCGCTGCCGGGCAACCCCTATGACGGCCACACGCTCGCCACCGTGCTCCCGGCGATCGAGGCGACGATCGGCGCCGAGCTTGATCGGGTCGTCACGGATGCCGGCTACAGGGGCCACCATGCCCCGCGGGAGAAGCGCTTCCAGGTCTATGTCGCGGGCCAAAAGCGCGGGCTCTCGCCGGCCATCAAGCGCGCCTTCCGGCGCCGCGCCGCCGTCGAGCCGGTGATCGGGCACCTCAAGAGCGAGCACCGCATGGGCCGCAACCACCTCGCCCACCGGGCCGGCGACGCCGTCAACGCCGTGCTGGCCGCCGTCGGCTACAATTTCCGCCTGCTGCTCAAGTGGCTGGCGCTTTTGTGCGCCTTCATCCAGGCGCTGCTCGCGCTCGCTCCACGTCGCTCATCACAGCCGCAGCCCGCCTGATCGGCCTTCTTCACGGACGACATATGAGGCGTCATTTGCGACAGGAAGAACGATCGCGGTGCAGGTGAAGGCAGGCCCGTCCTTCTTCCAGCATGACGCTGGGGATGCCTGGAAATTCTATCCCGAGGAGAAACACCGCAACTATTGGGAAAACTTCCCGCTGCCGGTGTTGCTGATCATCCACGATACACGTTCAGGAAGAAGCTATTGGACTGATGCGAGACAGGCCTTACGAAGCCCCTCGAAGGACGGAGACACCTATATCAAGATTCCCCAATCCAATTTCCTTGAAGAGACTGCGCCGGAAGTGCTCTTTGAGAATGCCGGCGTTACCGGCCAGCCATTTATCGCCAACATTGGTAACGTACTGCACGCTTTGCTGACGACAAGGTCCGGCGAAGGGACTTTTCCGCTCAGCTATTTCGATCTTTATGTACATGGCCTGACGAGTATCTGCCGCAGCATTTATTACGGTATGGATGCCGTCTGCAATGCGGTTGAATACAATCTGGCTGCCGCCGATTCAGAGTTCGGCATGGGCATGGGAGACACTGAGCACCACTTCATTTTTGGTTTCGTGAAGTTTCTGGTGGCGCAGAATCTGGCTCAGGTCGATTTCGCGGATTGTATGATCGACTGGGTAGACAGGCAGATGCAGCCCACCTTTGTTGCGCCGCTGACTTCGCGCGGGAGAGAGCTGGTAGCGCTCATCCATCAGGAGGAGGAACGTCTCATCCGGTCCGGCTCATTGCCCGATGGCGGCAACTTGCGTGTAGCGCAAGAGGGATTCTTCCAGATGGTTCCGCGGTCTTACTGCCGTCGCTTTCCGAGGATCAGGCAGTTTCAGGATGTGATGAACAAACTGAAGTCCAAATAAGCAGAGCGAGCGCATCCTACCGGACCGGGCTCCAGGCCTCCCCCATGCCTATGCTTCGCAGGGGACGGCGAACACCTCCGCATTTGGACCGCACGGCTTGACCGGATGGAAGCCCACATTCAGCGCCGCAAGAAGGAGACCCACGACGATGCGTGATCTGACTCACCTCCGCCAGTCGCCGTGGTCTGAATGGCCCCTTGACCGCGGAGGGATTCGCGATCGAGACGAAAGAGATCGACATCCGCGCAGGCGGGCAATGGCGCTTCGACATGATTGCGCCAGACGGAACGCGCTACAACAACCGCATGTCCTTTCTCCGGTTGGAGGCGCCCGCCTTGATCGAGGTTGATCACGGTTCTGACCAGGATGAAGACCCGTCGGCGTTTCGAATGCTGTTGACCCTCGACGAGCAGGCCAACGGCAAGACAGTCGTCACCTTGCGCCAGATGCATCCGACCAAGGCGCAGCGCGAGGCGACGATTGGATTTGGAGCAGTC
Organism: uncultured Alphaproteobacteria bacterium; assembly: GCA_963723525.1. Lineage (GTDB taxonomy): Bacteria > Pseudomonadota > Alphaproteobacteria > Rhizobiales > Beijerinckiaceae > Microvirga. Next base: position 192,570 of record CAVRRI010000030.1, on the reverse strand, counting down.
GAGTACGGCGGCCAGACGCTCGACAAACTCGCGCGACATGTGCAAGCGCGGGGGGAATGAGGCGCAGCTTTTCGGCGTGCGATTACAATGACATGGCGGTGCCCAGTTTCATCCTCTCCGGTGCGCCATCTAACCCCCTGGACTTATTGCAGAAATTCCAGCTCGGCTTGGCAGCGGCGCGCCTCTTGGCCACCGGGTAGCCTCGGGGTAGCCACCGCGCGGGATTTCACCCTCGTTCGGCTACTGACCGATGGTCTCGACACGTGCCCGCTTTCATCCGTGCATACTGGTCGAAGGTGGAGATCACCGACGGTTCGTGGACGCCGGCCGTCATGCGGGTGAGGGGGATGGAATTGCGGAACTGAGCCCGCGGTTCACCGTCACGGATCACCCGCTGCTTCCCGGGGGTCCGCTCCTGGCACAACTCGGAAGTACATCGAACTTCGGCTATTGAGCGATGAGCGGACCCTCAGGCGGTTTGCCCTCCTTCTCACTTTGACCCGTTGCGGACATTCTCAGCGAAAGCTTACCGCCTAAAACCGGACTTTCGCGCCGATGGGGTCAAGTGACGCCGAGCGGGTCCGCATCAGCCGTTCGATGCGGCGGTGAAAAACCGCCAATTGAGCATCGAAGGCACGCTTGAAGGCCGGCCGCGCTTCGCCGCGGGCGACATAGGCGGAGAGGTTCGGATATTCGTTCAGCATACCCGATCCGTTCAACCGGCGCAGCACCGCCACCATCAGAAGGTCACCGGCGCTGAACGCACCATCGAGCCAGTCGGCGTCGCCAAGCCGACGGGAGAGTTCGCTGAGCCGTACGCGGACGCGATCTTCGAGGATAGCCAGGCGCTCATCGTACCAAGTCTTGTCGCCCTCCAGGTACGGGGCCAACTCGCGCTCAACGATCGGCGGCTCCAACGTATTGAGCGCGGCGAACATCCATGTGATTGCCCGCGCCCGGGCATTCGCATCGTCTGGCAGGAGGCCCGCACGGTTCTCCGCGATATGGAGCACGATCGCCCCCGACTCGAACAGAACGAGATCGCCTTCTTCATAGGTCGGAATCTGCCCGAAAGGATGAAGCGCACGATGCGCGGGTTCCTTCATCTCGCTGAACGAAACAAGGCGAACGTCGTAAGGTTGGCCCACTTCTTCGAGCGCCCAACGGACCCGCATGTCACGTGCCTGTCCCTTGCCGCGGTCGGGCGAGCGTTCAAAGGCTGTGATGGTGGGGCTCATTGGAACCTCCGGGTTGAGAGCGATGTGCGTGATTTCAACGAACTTTTCTCATGGTCATGTATTCGGTTCTTGCGCTTTGCAGCCAGAGGACGAACGACCGGCGCAGCTCCCGACAATTCACCTCGTCGTCGTTGGCCATGGGATTTCACAGTCCGAACGTTCTGCGCGCGGACGTTACCGACGAACGGTCATGAAACCCTTCCGTCGGCGAAGGTCTCAAAATGGCGCGAGGTCGCCCAAAAGGATTCAGCTCTGCCACACCGCCACAGGGCGTTCTGCGTTGCGCTTAGGTGGAAGTTTCACGTTGCTAGCGTCAATGTGAACCGGCAGGAAGGGGTACCGTCGTCGAGCGCAGGCAAATACCTGCGCTTGACATGCAGGTTTTTACCTGCATATTACGCTCTCACATACCGATCGAGAGCGATGGACGCCGACAAGGTTTTCAAAGCGCTAGGCGACTCGACACGCAGAAAGCTGCTTGACCTTCTTTGTGAGAAGAACGGGCAGACGCTCGGGCAGCTTTGCGAAAACCTGGACATGGCCCGGCAATCCACAACGCAGCACCTCGGGATATTGGAGGCGGCCAATCTGGTGAGCACGGTGAGGCGTGGTCGGGAAAAGCTGCATTTCATCAACCCCGTGCCGCTCCACGAGGTCTACGAACGGTGGGTGCGGAAATTCGAGCATCAGCGGCTCAGCCTGCTGCACGATCTGAAGAAGGAACTCGAAGGAGAGTAACAATGACCAAAGAGGCGACCAGCTTTGTTTACGTGACCTACATTCTCGCGACGCCGGAAAAGGTGTTCGAGGCCATAACGAAACCGGATGTCGCAAGGCGCTACTGGGGCCACGAGAACGTCTCCGACTGGAAGCCCGGATCGAAGTGGGAACACATCCGCGCCAATGACGAACGCACCGTCGAACTCGTCGGCAAGGTCATCGAGGTCTCGCCGCCGACCCGTCTCGTCATCACCTGGGCGAACGCTTCGCAGGCCTCCGATCCGGCGAGTTACAGCCGGGTGAGGTTCGAGATCGAGGAATACGAGAACATGGTCCGGTTGACCGTTACCCATGACGAACTCGAAGTCGGCAGCGGGATGGCGAAGGGCATCAGCAAAGGCTGGCCGGTCGTCCTCTCCAGCCTGAAATCCTTCCTGGAAACCGGCCGCGGCCTGGACGTCTTCGCCAAGCCAAAGGCGGCCTGATTCCAGGCGGCGTCAAACATCATCTCCGAGAAAGCATAGTCATGACCAAGCTCTATACCGGCGGATGTGCGTGCGGCGCGATCCGCTATGAAACAAGCAGGGAACCCATCTTCGAGAACCACTGCCAGTGCCTAGATTGCCAGAAACGAAGCGGCACGGGACATTCATCCTACCTGACGTTCCCTCAACGAGCCGATGTGACAATTTCCGGCGAAGCAAAAAGCTGGCGGGTAGCGGGCGATAGCGGGAACGAAAAGGTCCACGCCTTCTGCCCGGTCTGTGGAACGCCGGTCTACCTCACGTTCGTCGCAATGCCGGAACTGATCGCGATCCACGCAACCAGCCTTGACGACCCAAGCCAATTCAGTCCGCAAGCGCTCACATACAGCATCCGCGGCCATGCGTGGGACGCGATCGATTCCTCGTTACGAAAATTCGAGCGAATGCTGCCCGGATAATTCCGGTGGGAACATATGAAACTGCCGACGATGTCGGTGGATCCGCTTAAGGGTGATCGCCGTGAACTAACCCGAGCAAGCGAGCTTCCGCAACGGGTCGCATCGTGTCGTAGCGCGAACGGCAGGTATGGGGAAGCGGCAGTGGGAGCAATCGACTGGTCCGTCATCGCTTGCCGAAGGAAGTTGCTCGCTGATAGTTCAGGAAGGTCCGGTCCTGGCACTTCTCGGAAGTAGCGCTTTGGTCAGCTAATCGGGCGACAAGCGGACATTCAGAGGAACTGTCGAAAGACGGCCTGTGGCCCTGAACCGACATAAGCCCGCCACACGGCCCGCTGATCCACTGGTCGGTTCAGGAGATTCGGCGCGTCGCGGCGTGCGGGTCGGTGAGCGCCGTCACGCAGAAGTCGCTGACCTTGCGCCGTGACAGATGGGCGGCCCGCTCGATAAGATCCTTCGTCTCTTCATCCAGCCGGAATCCGAGGCGTTCGTCCAGACTCTTCGGCGAAATGAATTCATAACCCTCAACTCGGCGTCGGGCCCGCCTTGCAGGCCATGAAAGCGGAAGCCGGAAAGGGTCATGGCCTTCGGGCGGCGTGCCGCCGTCGCGCTGGCTATAGCCGTGGGCGATGCCGGCCAGGGTCGCCGCGCACAGGTGGCTGATCGGCCGCTGCAGGCCAGACCTCGCCTGGGGCGGCCGGCGGCACGGGACAAGCCGATCGACTGCGCCTACCACTGCATCTTGGTCCGCCTCGCTTCATCCATCAGGGCGATGAGCCATGCGCCGTTGAGAAGAAGGCCGTGGTACATGTCGTACAGTGGAACGAGGGCGAGCAACGTCGGATCATCGCCCTGTGTGAAGATGTGAAGCGCACTCGACATACCGTTGAGAAGCCAGACCACCGACGCCCAGAGAAGGAGGATCCCGACATTGCCGGACGCGATCGCGGCCACGACGGCCCCGAAGATCGCCCCGAAACTCACGATGGGAAGCAAATAGAGGTCAAGCAGATACAGCCCCGCCACGAGGGCCGTGAGACGGTGCCGGTTCCCGGGTAGTTTTCGCAATCGGGCCCGGTAGATCTTCAGAACCTGCATACTGCCCCGGAACCAGCGATAGCGCTGGTTGAGCAGAGTATGGGTGAATTCGGGAGACTTCGTGTAGGACCGGGCGCGCGGCTCATAAACGATGCGTCCCCCGAGAGCCAGGATGCTGAGCGAGAGCTGGAAGTCCTCGGCGAATGTCTCATGCGACAGGGGCCCGTCCACATGGCCGTAGCCCTCGCTACGAGGCTGGCCTGCCAGGCGGGTCACGTCCTCGAGAGCCGAGCGGCGGTACATCCCGATCGGGCCGGGCACGACCAGCACCATGCCGAGAAGGCTCTGTGCCGCACGAAGGCCCCCGTTCGAAACGACGTATTCCAGTGCCTGCAGGCGGGCGAGGAGACTCTTCCGATTCCGAACGGTGATTTGGCCGGAGACCCCCGAAACGGCCGGATCCCGCATCCCGAGCACCAGATACCGCAGCGCATCCTTGCTCAGTCGCGAGTCCGCATCGATGCACAGGAGCAGGTCGCCTCTCGCCTCGGCGAAGGCGAAATTCAAGGCGCTCCACTTTCCTCCGTTGGGCTTTCGGAACAGCCTCAGTTCGCAGTGGCCGTAACTCCCGACAAAGGCCAGAGCCTTATCGTAGGTGTCGTCCGTCGACCCGTCATCAACGACGATGATCTCGTAGTGTGGGTAGTCAAGCTCGACAAGGGACCGCAGCGCCGAGACGATCGTTTCGCTCTCCTGATAGGCAGGGACGAGGATCGACACCAGGGGCCAAACCGCCGGTTGATCCGGCGGACCGTTGCGCAGGCGCCAGTAATCGAGGAATCCGGCCATCTGTATGGCGCACCAGCGGACGAGGACGAGCAGACTGAGGGTGGCCAGGAAGAGAAACCACGCGGCCGACAGTTCCTGCGCGCGGTCGAGTTCCGCGAGAGCCCGCGCGAAGAGACCGGTCGGGACGATGACGCACAGGCAAACGCCGAACGCGGCAGCCAGGAAGAACAACGAGGTGAGCAGGGTTCGGGGCAGGACCAGGCGCAGTCCCTCGTACTCGGTGCCGTATCGAGGCATCGCCCGGAGCCGGTCGTCCATCCAACAGGACTCCTAGGCGGTCTCTGCAAGGACGGTCGGAGCAACCGTCCGCAGGACGAGGAACAAGCGACGGGCAGTGTGCTCGTCCTGCTCGCGGATGCATTGGATCGCAGCACTGCGGAGTTCGTCGTCGGCCTTGATCCCTCGACCGATGATGCGTGCGGCCCATCCGTGGTTCTGGCTCAGAACGACTTCGAGCTCGAACAGAAGCTGGGGATCGAGGCTTTTGGTTCGAAGCTGCTGCTGGAGCCGGTTGGCCATGGCAAACAACGTGCTCTCCTCGGAACCGACCTGGATCGTAAACTGCGCAGATAGCTGCGAGCTCATCGGCTCCGGCGTCCGCAGAGCGACTTGGCTGCTCGGTCGGCGCGCGAAGGTCAACAGGCCGGGAAGCAGGAGCGCTGCACTGATGAGGAAGCTCGGCTGCTTCAGCAGCGGCGGTCGCCACAGGAGTCGGACGCGCACGGGAGCCGATGCCGACCCGAGAACGGCAATGACTTCCGGTGGCAGGCTGCATTCGATGTGGGCGATGACGCGGCTGGGTTCGAACGGCACCGGTTCCGCGCGAACGAAGCGGCCCGTAAAGAACCTGTGCAACACCGGGTCTTCCAGCGCGAGCTGAATCGGCTCGGCGTGCGAGGCCAGCTCGTCGACCTCGCCGCCCGGCAGGCGGATCTCCGCCGCAAAACCGGTGCCCGTGGAGACCGCCAGGATGGGAGCGCCGTCGCTGGCGAGGCCGGGCGAGGCATGCCGGTACACGACCTTGCCGGCGAAGGGGGCGCGGACCTGGGCAGCCTCGATGAGCCTCGCCCGCTCGGCCGTCAGGATGTTGATGTCGTACTCGGCGGCTTGGGTCTCCCGCGCCCGCGAAAGCAGGGCCCGGGCCTGGTCCTCGGCAATTCGTCGCTCCACGCGCTCGAGCTGCGACTGCAGCGCGACCCTGGCACCTTCGATCATCTCCAGATCGCGATCGAGGTCGCTGATCTGACGGCTGTACGAAGCATCGCTCCGACTATAGCGGAGAGCGAGGTCCTTGCGCCGCTCCTTCAGGGAGGCGACCAGTTCCTCATGCCTCTGGACATCAAGCTCCGACGTGAGGCGATCGGCTCGGCGCTGATCGAGCAGTTGCTCGGAGGCGTAGTCCTTCTTGCGCAGCTCGGCGGTGCGATCCAGGGCCCGCGCGGCAACGTCGAGATGGCCCGTTGCGTTTGCCTTGTGCTTCTGAGCCGCCCCGATATCGGCGAGGATCTGGTTCTCCTCACGCGCCCAAGTGGTCTGAAGGTTGGTCCGCTCCCGTTCGATTTCGTATCGAGACTTTCGGAGTTCGAACGCAAACGCCTGCAGTTGAACGAGTTTCGTGCGCGCATGGGATTGCTCCTGGAGCAGTGCCTCGTCGACCTGCAGGACCCTGGTTCGAATGGCATCCCGTTTGGCTTGCGCTTGCGCCCGTTGGAGCTCCACCCCGTGCAGGCGTGTTCTGTCGGCCGGAGAGAGATACTCGGCCACCACATCGTTCACGCCGATGGCATCCGCCGAGGTCACATTCTGAACGGCGCTGCCGCGCCTGGCCGACACGACGAACAGATCGCTGCCGCGGGCAATGCCGTCGCGCCCACGAAACTCGTTCACGGCCCAGGAGGCGACGAGACCAAGACAGCCCAAGAGAGTCGAGCAGCGCGCGGCGCGGACGAGGCGCGACGGGCGTACCGTGTTCGCCGCATTCCTCCGGCGCCACACGAATACGACGTAGGAGATACAGAACGCCGCGAAACCAAGAACGCCGCTGAACAACGCAACCCGCAACAAATCATGACCTTCGAGAGGTAGCATTGACTTGCTCCGTTGTAGGCACTCCCCCGAGTGCTCACTTGGGCGCGCTCGTCTGGTCGGCAAGATCTCTACCCATAAGCCTCCTTCATCGCCTCTGTAGAACACCTTACGTTACGGCACTTTCATAGGGCATTCCGCCGGGCGGGGACTCGGGAGCGAGAGCCACCGTCTGGATCCGGTACACGAATGGTCGACCGGAACGGGCGCGTGAACGCCGTACAGGTCACCGCGCGGCGCAAGGATCGGAAGCGTTGGACAGGCGGCTATACGCCGGAGGAATGCGGAGCGCGCATGGGCGACCGGATCGTCACGTTCAGCGGTCGCAATTGGCAGGGCCAGAAGCCCGCCCGAATCAGGCCGACCGCATCGGCGAACGCCTTGAACCGCTCCGGCGTGGCGGACAGCCGCGCGTAGCCCCTCGCGTGCCGCCCGAAGCATCGCTCGAGGATCGGGCTTGGCTCGCGTGCAGCAGGATCGCCGGAGGGTCCGAGCCGTACGCGGTGGACCAGATCCGAGCGCCGTCGTGATCGACGTAGCCTCGATCGCCCGTGTCCGGCAGAGGCGCGGCGCCTTGCGCTTCGAACCGCGTGAGGTCGTCGTCCGTCTCCATGCCGGTCTTGCTCCGAGGAACGCAAGGGCGCTTCGCCTGAGGCGCGATGGTCAAACGACGCCCCGGCAGCACCGGCCCATCTCCATCAGTTGGCTCGACAAAGAGTAACAGGCCGATGAGCAAGGACCCCGGAGTTCGGAGGACCATGCGAAACTCTGCGCCCGGTCCTCGATCACTGCGCGGGCGCGGCGGCGGAATTGCCGGCCAGCGGCGATGGTGCGCTCTTGTCGCCCAGAAGCGCCCGCAAGTCCGGGCTCAGCGTCTCCAGGGCGACCGACTTGAACTCGTAGATGCCGATGCATCGGTTCTCGACATTGGCGAACACCGCCGCGTTTGCAGAGGTGCGATTCTCCTCCGGCTGCGGGCTGCTCGCGGGGTTGCGCCGCGCATCGGCCGCCCTGTCGGGTTCCTCCTTGTTGAGGGCGACGACGTACCAGACGTTTCCGGTTCTCGCCGCTTCGACCAGGACCCGGGCGCGCTGCTTGGCTTCGTTCAGAGCCTTGCGGCGCTCCTCGATGGACTCGCCCCGCGTGAAGGAGAGGTTGGGAGTCGTATCGCCGCTCTCGCCGTAGGGGTGGACGAAGTTCAACGTCATCCGCAACCCGTCCGCCCTGACTTCGGTCACCGGGAGCGCCGTCGCTTCCTTCCTGCCCTGAACGAAGTCGCGCACGGCGACGTCGCACGACCTGTACTCATCCTGTTCCCGGGCGGCTTGCCTGGGCTCGGGGCGAGGAGACGCGGGCTTGCGGCGCGGCGCGCCGTCGGCGAGCGCGGTGAATGCGAGCACGAACGCCGATGCCATCGCGACGCGGCGGCTCAGCACGCAACCACCTTTTGCGAGGGAAGATCCTCGCCGACCGGGCGACGCCAAGCTGGACCGGTTTCCCCATCGGCTCCGCAGATGTGCCGAACGATGAACCATGGCGCTTTCGGTCTCGTGCGCAGCTCCTGCCGGATAAGTATGCGGAACAGGCTTGAGTTCCGTCCGTCAGGTCCCAAATGTTCGTCGATGCGCCGCGAGGGGACCCGGCGCAGCGCGGTCCGTCCGGGATGCCGCCGGCGCAGCGTGGCGCCGAAGGCGTACCGACATGACGAGAACGCCCGCCGCTTCGTCTGCAATAGGCTCGCGCGGCCCGTCAGGCGGAGCAGGTCCGTGGCACGGGTGCGGAAGCCGCAGCGGGCGATTCTACCGCCAAGCGGTCCGCCGGGCCCTAGCGCATCGTGCGGAAAAGTGGACCCGGTTTTCCGCGTTAAACGATGCGCTGTTTTCAAAGGGTGAGCATCGGATGGATCCCAAAAGTGGAGTCCACTTTTGGGTCCGATGCGCGCATCGTGCGGACAAGGAGTCCCGGTTGACGATGCCTCGAGCCGCCGGAGCAGCCCGACCCGCCGTCCTGTCGAAGGTCGATCGCCGATGATCAGCCGGCCAGGCAGATCTCCTGGGTGGCGGCGACGTTCAGCATGCGGTAGTGCAGCTCGGCGAGTTTCCGGTGGAGAGGCTCCTTCTCGTGCCGCCGCTGCTCGTCGAGCCCGGCGAGGAGCCGCTTCTTCACCGCTCCCGGTTTCGGGGAGGCCTCGAGTTCTTCCTTCTCGGCGTCGTAGCGGCACTCGACGTCGGCCAGCGCCGCGAGCGTGTGCTGAAGCTGGGGCAGCAGGTCCTCGGGGTACCAGACGGACTGAACCGAGCGCGCGTCGGCGCGCTGCGTAACCAAGCGACGCGGCATGGAGCGATCCTCCCTGTTCCGGTCCGGCCGGTGCCGTTCGTGAGCGCGCGGATGATAGCAGGATGAGAGCGGACGAGAAGACACGCGTCTCGCACCGCACCACGGCTTGGCCGGAGAAGCGCTCGGCTTTCGGGCGTCGAAAGCGGCGGCGCCTGCGGACGCTTGCACCGCCGTGAAACACGGCCGGCGGCAAAAGCTCTACGACCGGGGCCGCTCGTAGGTGCCGGGAAGCAGCCGGCTGAAGGTCTCGCGGATGACCCCGTAGCACTCGCACGTGACCTCTTCGAGCCCGGCCCGATCCGTCACGGCGAACTCGCCTCGGCGCTGGATGATCAGGCCGGCGGTCTGAAGCGCCCGCGTGACGACGCTGACGGTCGATCGCTGCACGCCCAGCATCTCGGCCAGGAACTCGTGCGTGAGCGGCAGAGTGTCCTGATCGATCCGGTCGTGAGTGCTCAGGATCCAGCGGCAGCACCGCGCTTCCACGCTGTGAACGGCGTTGCAGGCGACGGTCTGGAAGGTCTGCCGGAGCAGGGCCTCCGTGAAGCGCAGGAGCAACTCTCGGACGGCAGGACGGGCGGCAACGATCTCGTGCAGGCGCTCGATCGTCATCCGTGACGCCGACCCGGGGAGTTGAACCACGAACCGTCCGAACGATTGACGCGTGACGAGGGCGCTCGAGAAACCGACGACGGCCTCCCGGCCGAATACGGCCATCTCGACCGAGCCCCCCTCCTCCAGCACGGTCACCAGGGAGACCATGGAGTCGTGCGGGAAGTACGCGGTCCGGATCGTTTCGTCGGTTTCGTAGAGGACCGTGCCCCTCGACAGGCTCACGACCTCCAGGTGAGGCTCAAGCCACGCGAAATCGTCGGGCTCCAGAGCCGCCAAGAGCCGGTTGGCCCGATGATCCGCCTTCGAAACCTCCGGCATCAGTGGCTTTCGCTCTCTCGCGCCAGTTTCAGGATAGCACGAACGGACGTCCCGAGCTGCGCCGGAATCGTCCCGGACGGGCTCGCGGCGGCGCATCGTGGCGGAACGACTTGGCGAAAGAACGACTTGGCGAAAGAATGGCTCCGGCCCGCCTCCCGACGGTCCGGATCGTCCGCGGAGGAGATGCCTGCCGCGGAGCGTTTTGGTATAGACTGGTCGAGGGCCCGACCCCGGATTCGCGCATTCCGATCGTCCCTCCGCTGGAGGAGGCAAGATGCTCTCGTCTCCCGCCGTGCTCTCGCTCGCCACCGCCGTTCCTCCCCATGTTCTGGACCAGCGGGACGTGGCCGCAGCGGCCCGGGCGGTCCTGGCCGAGCAGTTCACGGATTTCGACAAGGTCGAGCCGGTCTTCGAGAGAGCGGGCGTGCTCAGCCGCCGCGCGGCGAGGCCGCTTTCCTGGTACCTCGAACCTCATGGCTGGCCGGACAGGACCGAAGTCTATCTCCAGTGCGCGGGCGACCTGTTCGAGGAGGCCGCCAGGACGGCGCTGGCCCGGATCGGCCTCGACGGATCGGATGTCGACGTCGTCGTCACCGCGTCGTCCACCGGGATTGCGACCCCGAGCCTCGATGCGCACCGCGCCGACCGGCTCCGCTTCCGGCAGGACGTCGCGCGCGTCCCGCTCTTCGGGCTCGGCTGCGCGGCAGGAGTCACCGGGCTGTCCGTGGCGGCGCGTCTCGCCGGAGCGTCGCCGGGAGCCACCGTGCTGTTCGTCGCCGTGGAACTCTGCACCCTGGCGGTCCGGCCGGACAAGCTCACCGCGGCCAACGTGGTCTCCACCGCGCTTTTCGCCGATGGGGCGGCGGCGGCCGTCCTGCGGGCCGGTGAGGGCGGTTTGGCGACCGTCGCGGGAGCCGGCGAGCATCTCTGGCCCGACACGCTGGACATCATGGGCTGGGACATCGATGCGGAAGGATTCGGCGTCGTTCTGGCCCGCTCCCTGCCGCCGTTCATCGAAACCCATGTCGCCCCGGCCTTCGCCGATCTTCTCTCGCGCCTCGCCATCCCCTGCCATTCGATCGACCGGTTCGTCTGCCATCCGGGCGGTCCCAAGATCATCGCTGCGCTCGAACAGGCGCTGCATCTCGGAGAGGGCGCGCTCGATCACGAGCGGGCGGTGCTGGCGACCCACGGCAACATGTCGGCGGCGACGGTCTTGTTCGTCCTGGAGCGGGTGATGCGGTGCGGCCTGCCGGGGCGCTGCGTTCTCGTCGCGATGGGGCCGGGCTTCACGATGTCCTGCCTCGTCCTGGACCGCAGCCCGTGAGCGCCGGCCTCCTGCTCCTCGCCTTCGTCACCCTGCAGCGCGGGGCGGAACTGCTCTGGGCGCGGCGCAACGCGCGACGGCTGATCGAACGGGGTGCGGTCGAGGTCGCGCCCGGCCACTACCCGGTCATGGTGGCGCTGCACGCCGCATGGCTCGCCGGCCTCTGGTGGCTGGCGTGGGACCGGCCGCCGGACCCCGTCTGGGCCGGCGCCTACCTCGCCGTTCAGGCCGGGCGGATCTGGGTCCTCGTCACCCTGCGCGAACGCTGGACGACCCGCATCGTCGTCCTGCCGAACGCCAAACCCATCAGCTCGGGTCCCTATCGCTTCGTCGATCACCCGAACTACCTGGTCGTAGCCGCCGAGATCGCCCTGCTGCCGCTCGCCTTCGGGCTTCCCGCCTATGCGCTCGTGTTCTCGATCCTCAATGCGCTCGTCCTCGCGGTGCGCGTGCGGGCCGAGAACGCGGCGCTCGGAAGGCGATCCGGTCCCAAACCCGCTTGAGCCCGCATGGCCGCGGGCACGTCCGACGAAAAGGTCTCGCCGCGCACGTGGATCGGCTTTGCCGCCATGGGCCTCGGGATGTTCATGGCGATCCTCGACATCCAGGTCGTCGCAACGTCCCTGCCCGAGATCCGCGAGTCGCTCGACATCCCGCCGGAGCGGATGAGCTGGGTGCAGACCGCCTATCTCATCGCCGAAGTGATCTCGATCCCGCTGACCGGCTGGCTCACCCGCGCGCTCACGATGCGCGGCCTGTTCGTCGCCGCCGTCCTCGTCTTCACGGCCGCGTCGATCGGATGCGCCGCGGCCGACGATTTCGCCGCGCTGACCGCCTGGCGCGTCCTTCAGGGTTTTGCGGGCGGCGCGCTGATCCCGCTCGTCTTCACCGCGGTCTTCATCCTGTTCCCGAAACGGGTCGAGCCGGTCGCGACGACGATCGCCGGCGTTCTCGCCGTGCTGGCGCCGACCCTCGGGCCGCTCGTCGGCGGCTGGATCACCCAGACCTATTCCTGGCACTGGCTCTTCCTGATCAACGTGGCCCCCGGCCTCGCCGCCGGCGCAGCCGGGTGGCTGTGCCTGCCGCGCGAGCGGCCGGACCTGACGCTGGTGCGGTCCCTCGATGTCGTTTCGCTCTCCTTGATCGCGCTGTCCCTCGCGGCCCTCGAGATCGCCCTCAAGGAGGCGCCGCGGCGCGGGTGGGCATCCCCTGCTTGTCTCGCGCTCTTCGGTCTCTTCCTGGCGGGCGGCGTGATCTTCGCGTTGCGCAGTCTCGACCGGCCGCTGCCGATCGTGAACCTCGCCGCCTTGCGCGACCGGCGCCTCGCCATCGGCTGCGTGCTGAGCTTTGCGACAGGGGTCGGACTGTACGGCTCGGTCTATCTCATGCCGGTCTTTCTCTCCTTCGTGCGGGCGGCGGGTCCGCTGCGCATCGGCGAGATCATGCTGGTGACGGGGATCGCGCAACTCGTCGCTGCTCCCATCGTCGTGCAGGTCGAGCGGCGCGTCGCCGCCTGGATGCTGGCTCTCGTCGGCTTCGCTGCGTTCGGCTTCGGCCTCGGCCTGAGTGCGTTCCAGACCCGCGAGACCGACTTCGACGCCATGTTCTGGCCGCAGGTGATCCGCGGCGCTGCGATCATGCTGTGCCTTCTGGCGCCCACGCGGATGGCGCTCGGCCACTTGAGCGCGGGAGAACTGCCCGACGCCAGCGCCCTTTTCAATCTCATGCGCAACCTCGGCGGCGCGATCGGCATCGCGCTCGTCGACACGGTCATCTGGTCCCGCGCGCCGATGCACGCGGGCAGGCTCGTGGAGCGGTTGCGCGCGGGCGATCTCGATGCCGCCCGGACGATCGGTATCCCGGAGGCGTACCTGGCCGGCCCGCTGCCGTCCGCCGACGACCCGATCGTGCGGGCCTTCGTCCGGCCCCTGGTGGAGCGGGCCGCACTCGTGACGGCGACCAACGAGGCCTGGGCGCTGATCGCAGGCTTCGTCCTCATCGGGGTCCCCACGGTGATCCTGTTTCGGTTCCGGCCGGGCTCGCAGGCGACGCATGGTTAACCCGCTCTTAAGGACAGGCGCGCAGACTGTCCCTATCGCCGATTCCCGAATGCGCCGCCTGCGAGCCCGACCGACGAGTTTCGGGCGGCGCGATCCCATTGCCGACCGTGGGGCGCAGCATGAGCTACAGCGCAAGGCCCGTCTCCGTGCAGCTGCCCGACGAGGATCCCTCTTCCGGAGCGAGTCTTCGAGCCGCGTTGCGCAACGTTCCGATGCTGCCGGCGCCGGCCAACGTGGACGACCTGCTGGCACGCCTCGACGGCGCCCGTGATCCTCTCGCGTCGCGGCCCTTGACGGCCATCGTCTCGGATGCCTCGGTGCCGGATGACGAACCGGTTTCGCCTGCGTTTTCGGAGGACGATTTCTTCGCTCCGGTGGCGCATGCCGCCAACGCGAACGTTCCCGCCGCGGCACCGTCGCCGGCGCTCCGCACCCTTTGGTCGACGGTGCATGCCGCGCGCACGGGTCTCCTCGCAGTGATCCTCCTGATCGGGTCGACGGTTCTGCCGATACGGGACGCCGCCCCGCCGGCGCCGGTGGAGACGGCGTCGATGCCCCGGTCGGATGCGGAAGCGATGGCGCAGAGCGCCGCCGCCTCGACCGTTCCGGACCGGCCCGACCCCGTGGCGGAACCTGTGGCTGAACACGCGGCGGAAGCTGCCGCCGCTCCGTCCCCGCAGACCGCCGGGGAGGAGCCTGCGACGGAAGCCGCCTCACCGGACCCGCAAGGCGGCGCGCAGGAACCCGCACCGGAAGCATCCGCGGCGGCGCTCCAGGACGAGGTCGAGCCGGTTCCGGCCGTCGGCACCTCCGCCGACGGCGAGGTCGCGGTTTCGGACGTCGAGGCTTCCGAGCCCGAGCAGGAGGCCGGAGCGGCATCCGACGAGGAACCGGAGCTGCCGCAGGAAACCGATCAAGACCTTGCGCAGGTCGAAAGCGGCGACGACACCGTCGCGGCGGCCGCTCCGCTTCCGCCGGCCCGCCCGAAAGGGCTCGCCGCGGCGCCCTTCGCGGGCGCATGGGCGGTGAGCGCCAAGGCTTGCACGCGCGCAATGCAAAGGCGGGGCCACCTCGTGGCGGACATCGACTCCCAGCGCGCAAAGGCCGGCGGAACGACCTGCACCTTCAAGACTCTCAAACGTCAGGGCGATACCTGGAAGACGGCGGCCGTCTGCTCCAACGGGCGCAAGACCTGGAAATCGGACGTTCGCCTGACGCTCGAGCGGGGGCGGCTGACCTGGAAGAGCCAGAAAGGATCGACCACCTACGTGCGCTGCCACGCGTAGGGTGATCGCCGCAGGGGCGGGCTCCGCTTCCCTGCGGCGCCGGATCCTGCGGCCGTCCATGCATGGATGCGCGCACCTGCATTGTTCCGGCAGGGGTGGCGCACCAGGTTCGTTGACTGCAAAACTGGCGTCCGATCGTATCGCCTCTCGCAGGAGGGTGCCTTGGATTGGGACAAGATCCGGGTCTTCCACACGGTTGCGACGGCAGGCAGCTTCACGCGGGCCGGCGACATTCTCGGCCTCAGCCAATCCGCCGTCAGCCGTCAGATCGGCGCCCTCGAACAGCAGATGGGGGTGACGCTGTTTCATCGGCATGCGCGGGGGCTTCTTCGCACCGAGCACGGCGATCTGCTGTTCCAGGCGGCCGAGGACATGCAGGGCCGCCTTGCGGCGACCAGGAGCCGGATGATCGAGGCGTCGGAGATTCCGTCCGGGCTTCTTCGGGTCAGCGCCACCATCGGTCTCGGAGGCACTTGGCTGTCGCGGCGCGTCGGCGAATTCCTCGACCGGTATCCGGACGTGCATATCGAGCTGATCCTCACGAGCGGCGAACTGGACGTTTCCATGCGGGAAGCGGATCTGGCCATCCGGCTGCGCCGCCCGGACCAGCAGGATCTCATTCAGCGGCGGCTCTTCACGGTCCACCATCACGCCTACGCGGCGCGCGACTACATCGAACGGTTCGGAGAGCCGGATACGGTCGGGGATCTCGATCGCCACCGCATCCTGTGCCTCGGGGGACAGCAGCCGTCGTTCATTCTGGACGTTCATGTCCTGGCGACGCTGGGCCGCCCGCCGAACCAGCCGCGGACCAACGTGGTCGTCGTCAACGACAGCCACGCTCTCCGGCGGGCCGTCGAGGCGGGCGGCGGCATAGGGATGATTCCGGACTATGCGGCCGAGGTCAGCTCGGGCCTCATGCGGGTGCTCCGAGATGTCGAGATGCCCTCTCTCGACGCCTATCTCGTCTATCCGGAGGAGCTGCGTTCGGTTGCCCGCCTGCAAGTCTTTCGCGATTTCCTCGTCAGCAAGGCCCAGCGGTGGGCCTATTGAGCCTTGGGCGGGAGCCCGGACCGGCTGCGGCCCTCCGAGGGCCGCAGGAGCCGTGCTTCAGGGATGGCCGCCGCGGGCGAAGTTCGAGAGCGGAGCGACGCCCTCGGCTTCACGCTCCCGGAGAGGTCTGATCGATCGGTTTGATCTGCGCCGTCCTGCCGCGGGCGCGGGAGAGGCGGGCGGCGACGCTCGCGGCCCGCCTGGCCCTGTCCTCGTCGTCGAAGGCCTCGAGCACACGGCCGTTCAGATGGAGCGTCCACCCGCTTTCCGACCGGGCGATCGTATAGATGTCGCGCTTCATGGCCACGGCAATGAATGATTCGAACACGGATTCAAAGGGAGACCCTCGGAACGGTTCCATCGACTCGGGCGCAACTAAAGTTGATTGGGAGAAACACGCAGGTGGCGATCTCGGCGGGAGGAGCCCAAGGGCCGCGAACTTTCTCGGGTCGAAATGATTTTCCCAGAGGGGCGGCGGGGCGAGGCGCAAGTGGAGGCAGCTCGCGGAGTCCTCGGATGGACAGCGGCGGGAGTGGTCTGACCGTGGCGGTGGTGGACGACGATCCTGCCATCTGCGATGCCATTGTCACCCTCCTCGAGCCGGAAGGGTGGATCGTCCGGACCTTCGGCAGCGGCGCGGAATTCCTTAGGGCAGCGCAGCAGATGCGGCCCGACTGCGTCCTTCTCGACGTTCATATGCCCGAGCGCTCGGGACTGGACGTGCTGGCCGCCATCGGCGGGGCACGATTTCCCGCACCGGTCATCATGATCACGGGCTACGGCGATATCCCGATGGCCGTGGCGGCCATCAAGGCCGGCGCCCAGGACTTCATCGAGAAGCCCTTCGACGGGGAAGCGGTGATCGAGCGCGTTCGGGATGCCGTACGGGATCGAACGCAATCCGTCTGCAGACTCGGACTGTCGTTTCCCGGCATGGAGGAATTGACGAGCCGCGAGATGGACGTGCTCGAGCAGATCGTCAGCGGCTGCTCGAACAAGGAAGTCGGCCGGATTCTCGGCATCTCGCCGCGCACCGTGGAAGTGCATCGCGCCCGGGTGATGGAGAAACTGGGCGCCCGCAACACGGCCGACCTGATGCGGATCGTGCTCCGGGGAGGCGGCTCCGGAGAATCCTAGCGCATCGTGCGGACAAGGGGCCCCGGTTTTCCGCGTGAAACGATGCGCTGTTTTCACACGGGGAGCATCGGACGATGAAATCGAGTGCGGGGCACGATCGTCCGACCGGGCCGGCTCGGATCCGATTGGCCCAGGAGTGGGACTTTTCCTGCTCGACGGCGATGGTTTAAGAGGGGCCCAGTGCGAGAGGGATCATGAAGAAGGCTTCGGAATACCGGCAGCATGCCCAGGAATGTCGCGATCTCGCCCGGCACATGCCGGAGGGAGAGCAGCGTAAGCAGCTCCTGGAGATGGCTGCCACGTGGGAGAACCTCGCCCGGGAGCGGTCGGACCTGGTGCGGCGGCATCCGGAACTCGCGCTCGCCGGCGAGCATCAGGAAGAGAACCGCCGCGACGGCGAATAGGCCGTCACGCCACGGAACTGGAACGCATGCTCCAACGCCTTGTGACGCATCGCTGCGGAGAACCGGTCCGTTCGCACGAGGCTCTCGCCGTCCGGCGTTGCGCCACCGGCCCGGACCGCTCCCGGTATTAGGACTTTCTTAAGCGTGCAGGGATACGGGCAGTTAATGGGATAATGTTACGGACGGGCGTCAAGCTCGATCCCCGATGTCCGCGCTCCCGTTCCCGAAGCTCTCCCGAAACAGGCCGTTGCCGGACGACGTGCTCGCCGAGGCCGTCGGACTCATGTTTTCGTCGACCGGCTCGATCGTGGCGATCACCGCGATCTACGGCGTATCGGCGGCGGCGGCGGCCCATCTCACGGGCGACCCGTGGATGACCGTGCTCGCTGCCGTCGGATTCCTGATCGGGATCGTCCGGATCGGCCAGAGCCGCCGCTTCAACCGCGAGGTGGCGGTCCGCCCGCTCGAGCCTGCCGGCGTACGGGCGTGGCAGAACCTGTACGTGGTCTACGCCTGCCTGTTCTCGCTCTGTATCGGATTGCTGGCGGGCCGCGTTCTCATGTTCGATGACGCGGTCTCGCACATGCTCGTCACCGTGGTCGCCTTCGCGTACGGAGTCGGGCTCGTCGTTCGCGTCGCGGTCCGGCCGTTCGTCGCCGCAGTCCAGGTGGCGCTCGTCCTGGCCGCGCCCATGGTTGTCACGGCGCTGAACCAGGGCACCGTCTATTTCGCGGCGCTCCTCTTTCTCCTCGTCACGCTGCTGATCGCGTCCTGGCTGCTCATTCGGAACCTCTACGGGACGATCCTCGAGCGCCTGCTGACCCGGCAGGACCTTCGCCTCGCGCGGGATGCGGCGGAGGAGGCGAGCCGGGCGAAGACGGAGTTTCTGGCCTCGATGAGCCATGAGATCCGCACGCCGCTGAACGGGATCATGGGGCTGACGGATCTGCTGCTGGACCGGGAGGATCTTGCCGCGGAGGCGCGCCGGCAGCTGGAACTGGTGAAGGTGTCGAGCGCGGCGCTGCTGACGGTGGTCAACGACGTGCTCGATTTCTCGAAGATCGAGGCGGGGGCGGTGGAGCTCGACGGGCAGCCGTTCTGGCCCAAGGCGATGACCGAGAGCTGCGCCGCGATGGTGCGCGAGCTGGCCGCCCGCAAGGGGCTCGAGCTGCAGGTGCGGCTCGCGGGGCTGCCCAACAAGGTGATCGGGGACGAGCCGCGGCTGCGCCAGGTGCTGCTCAACCTGTTGAACAACGCCGTGAAGTTCACGCCGGCCGGGCGGGTCGAGCTGTGTCTGGAGCATGGCAGCCTGGCGGGGGGCCAGGAGCGCCTGCGCTGGGCGGTGACGGACACCGGCATCGGCATCCCGGAGGCGAAGCGGGCGCGGCTGTTCGAGCGCTTCAGCCAGGTCGACGGCTCGCGCTCGCGGCAATACGGCGGCAGCGGGCTGGGGCTGGCGATCTCGAAGCGGCTGGTCGAGCTGATGGGCGGCACGATCGGGCTCGACAGCGCCCCCGGGCGGGGCACCACGGCCTGGTTCGAGGTGAGCCTGCCGCGCACCGCCAACGAGCGCGCGAGCCGGCCGGAGCGGAGCCGGGCCCGCCGGGCGGGCGCCGCGGCCGCCTCCTGCTGGCCGAGGACGTCGCCATCAACCAGGAGATCGCCACCGCGCTCCTGACCAAGGCCGGCTACGCGGTCGACGTGGTCGGCGACGGCGCCCAGGCCATCCAGGCCGTCCAGCAGCACGATTACGACCTCGTCCTCATGGACGTGCAGATGCCCGTCATGGACGGCATCGAAGCGACGAAGCATATCCGAAGCCTGCCGCCGCCGCGGGGCACGGTTCCGATCATCGCCCTGACGGCCAACGTGTATGCGGAGCAGGTCGCGGGCTTTCTGGAAGCCGGCATGAACGACCATGTGGGCAAGCCCATGGAGAGAGTCGAACTCCTCCGCGCCGTCGAGCGGTGGCTGCCGGGTGGAGCCGACGAGGCAGGCGGAAGGGAACCAGCGGCGATCGACCGAGGGATCTATGATGGAGTGCTCGAGCTCATCGGACCCTCGCGGGTTCAGGACCTTCTGGACAGGCTCAAGGCCCAGTTGCTCGCCTTTCCGGACACCTCGATGGCGGACCTCGACCGCACCGTCTTGGCCGCCTCCGCTCACGATCTCGTCTCGACCGCAGGGATGATGGGGTTCAGCAAGCTCTCCGCGGTCTCGCAGGAGCTGGAATCGGCATGCCGGGAGGGGAACGAGGTCGAGCGCTCGCTGAGGCAATTCGACTCCGCCCGTCACGAGGTTCTGGCCGAGATCGCAGCGAGCAAGCCGGCTGCGTAGAGCATCGTGCGAAGAAGCGGGCACCGCTTCTTCGCTCAAACGATGCGCTAGGACTTTCCACGCAGCGCGGATCGAGGCCTCGCCGGGACCGTCATCGACGCCCGCGCGGTCACGTTCGCCACCTTCCTTCAATGGCCCCCGGCGGCGCGGCGTCGATAGAAGTTTCGAACCTTCGCGCGGTTGCCGCAAGCCTTCATGTCGCACCAGCGGCGTCTCCCCGATTTGGACCTGTCGAGGAAGAACCAGCCGCATCGCGGGTCGGAGCATTGGCGGACCTGATCGAGCCGGCCGGTGGTGAGAACCTCGACGGCCGACCAGGCGATGCGATGCAGGGGAGAACGCAGGGGGGCGGTGCTTTCGCCGGCCGTGCACTCGAAGCCGGTCGAGTCGATCCGGAGCGTCGGCCGCACACTGGCTTCATGCAGGATTCGGTTGACCGTCGCGACTTCGATCGAGGCCGCATGCGAGCGGTGCGTGAAGAGCCGTGCCAGCGCTTCGCGAAGGACGATCGCATCGGCGAGGGTCTTCGCCGCGCGCTGCGGCTCCGCCGATCCCGCGCCCGCGAGGGTGTCGGCCCTGTCCTTGTCGACGGCGCCGGCCGCGGAACACCAAGCCGCGAACTCTTCGAAGGACGTGAGGCGATCGCCGCAATCGACCGGATCGCCGCGCCAGGAGACGGTGTTCAGGAAGTCGAGACACAGGGCGCCTCCCACCAGCTCGGGAGGCTCCTCTCGATAGGACTTAACGACTTCGGCCATCGTCCGCACAACCGTCCTGACGGGAATTTCTCTCCATTGATCGAGCGGCGCAGCGGATCCCTCGCATGGGTCCCTTTCGACGAACTCAGAGCAGACCGTCCTCGCGTAGACAGGCGAGGGAGTGCCGGACGGCGGCGGCGACATGCGCGACATCCGCGGCCGTGTGCGCCGCCGAAAGGAGGATCATGCGCTGGCCCGGCATCAGCACGCCCTCGGCGAGCATGTGCATGAAGAAGTCGTCCAGGACCTGCTTCCCGACGGGCTCCTGATCCCGCGAGCTCTCCATCGGCCGGCGCTGAAAGGCGAGGTACAGCATCGAGCCTGCCTGATGCAGGCGGACGTTCATCTGGCGCTCTTCGGCGAACGTGTTGACGTCCTCGCTCAGCGCCCGCCCCGCCGCATCGAGGCCCGGATAGACGAGCGCCTCGTGCGAGCGGAGATGCCTCACGGTCGCGAGCCCTGCGGCGACCGTCAGCGGATTGGCGTTGAAGGTGCCGCTCGAGAAGACGCCGCCCTGATCGTTGGACCGGGGAAAGAGTTCCATCACGTCGGCGCGCCCGGCGAGCGCGCCCACCGGCAGGCCGCCGCCGAACGCCTTGCCGTAGGCCGTCAGATCCGGGCGCACGCCGAAATGGCCCTGGGCTCCGCGCAAGCTGATCCGGAGCCCGGTCACGACCTCGTCGAAGAACAAGAGAGCGCCGACTTCGTCGCAGGCCTCGCGGAGACCTTGCAGGAACCAGCCGCTGTCGAGGCGCGGAAGGTTGTTCTGCACGGGCTGGACGAGGACCGCCGCGAGGTCGCGGCCGTATTCCCGGATCAACTGGAACGCGTTCGGGTCCCGAAAGGGCAGGACGAGCATGGTCTCGTCGCGAATGGATTCGGGGACCCCGCTTCCGAGAAGGGTCGGAGTCGGCCTTTCCCGCGGGCTCCCGGGCGCAGCCTTGACGAGCGCGTAGTCGTGACTGCCGTGGTAGCTTCCGTCGAATACGGCCACGCGCGTACGTCCCGTGAAGGCCCTCGCGACGCGGCAGCCGTAGAAGGTCGCCTCGCTGCCCGAGCCGCAGAACAGGACCTTCTCCTGACCAAGACTCAGGTCCGCGATCTCCTCCGCGAGTTCGCCCTGCAGGGTATTGTTCAATCCGAAGTGCCAGCCGCGCGCCAGCTGGGCGCGCACGGCCTCCTCCACTTCGGGAAGCCGGTGGCCGAGGAGATGCACGCCGAAGCCCATCAGCATGTCGATGTAGCGGTTGCCGTCGGCATCGTAGAGATAGGGTCCCTCGCCACGCTCGAAGTAGAGATTGGCGGGCGCGTCGACCGTCTTGATCAACTCGAGAGCAAGATGCCGCCGGCCGCGGCCCTCGTGCTGCCGCCCGAGCGCGGTCCGTGCGGCGACGGCTTCTCGCGCCGCCTCTCCGCGTGTCCTGTGCCGAATGTGCGCATCGACCGGTGGCATGTCTGTCCCTAGCGGTTCACGACCGTCGCATCCTGGCCGAAGAGGACCCGACGGGCCTCCTCGGTGACGGTCGGGGTGGTGTTGATCTCCGTGCCTCTCGCGTAGGCCCGGACGACGGCGGGACGCTCTCGCATGGCGTTGAACCACCTGCGCACGTTCGGCGTGGTTGCGAGGTCGTGGCGCTGGCGCTCGTGGGGAACGACCCACGGATAGCAGGCCATGTCGGCGATCGAGTATTCGTCGGCGATGAAGTCCCGGCCTTCCAGCCGCCGGTCGAGGACCGCGTAGAGGCGTTGGGTTTCCTTCAGGTAGCGGTCGATCGCGTAGGGGATCTTCTCCGGCGCGTAGGTCACGAAATGATGGTTCTGGCCGAGCATGGGCCCGAAGCCCGCCATCTGCCACATGAGCCACTGCAGGATCACCGAGCGCCGGCGCGGCTCCGCCGAGAAGAACTGTCCCACCTTTTCGGCCAGATAGACCAGGATGGCGCCCGATTCGAAGACGGAGATCGGCTCGCCGCCGTCCGCCGGGGCGCGATCGACGATGGCCGGGATGCGGTTGTTGGGCGATATCGCGAGGAAGTCCTTCTGCGAACTGCGCGCCCTGGCTGATGTTGACGGGAACGATCCGGTAGGGAAGTCCCGCCTCCTCGAGGAAGATCGAGATCTTATGGCCGTTCGGCGTGGTCCAGTAATGGAGGTCGATCACGTCCGACCGTCCTCGGCCGGCTCGGAGGACGAGGCCTCGTGCCCGCACCCGCACGTCTTTTCCCAGAGATGCGCCTGCTCCGATGAAGTTCTTGCGGCCGATCTTCACGATGCAGAAACGGTGGCCCGTCGGCGCTTCGAAGACCGCCCAATCCGGCTTGATCGTCACGATTGTCGCGCCGAGCTCGATCAGGCGCCGTGTCTCGAGCTCGTAGTTGTCGGTCTCGAGATCGAGGTGACAGCGGCTCTCGTGGCTCACGCGCTGGATCGAGATATGCGGATCGTTCGGCGGAACGTCGAGGTCGATGAATTTCGTGGGGTCGAGGTCCGGCCGATCCCGCACCGGGTAGCCGAGAACCTGCGACCAGAATTGGGCGGCCATGGAAAGGTCGACGGACTCGTGACAGTCGATCACGATCCCCCCGAGTTGGCTCCGATGCATTCCTTGCTCCCGCGTTGCGATCTGATCAATAGGGGCTCGCCGGCGCTTCGGCGGCGCGGCGGCCGGCGGCGGCGACTGCGCGCCGGGTGGCTGCGGCGACCTCCTCGACGTCGTCGTCCCCGATACAGCGATGCACGACCATGCGGATGCCCTTGCCGATGCTGAAGCAGAGGATCCCCTCGGCGCGCAGCGCCTCGATGAGGCTGCGTGCGCTCGGGACCGGGTCCTCGGTTTCGACGATGACGATGTTCGTGCGCACGTCGTTCTTGATCGTGATGCCCTCGACGCCGGCGAGGAGCTCGGCGAGCGTCCGGGCCCGGCGATGGTCCTCGGCGAGCCGTCCGACGTCGCTCAGCGCGACGAGGCCGGGCGCCGCGATCCATCCGGACTGCCTCATGCCGCCGCCCAGCATCTTGCGGATACGGCGGGCCTTGTCGATCACGCCCGCCGTTCCGCAGAGCATCGAACCGGCCGGGCAGGACAACCCCTTCGACAGGCAGAAGGTGACCGTCTCCGCGAAACGGGCGATCTCGGCGGCATCGACGTCGAGGGCGACCGCGGCATTGAACAGCCTCGCGCCGTCCATGTGGACGACGAGGCCTTTCAGCTTCGCAAGGTCGGCCAGTTCCCTCAAGGCGCCGAGCGGTATCGGCGTCCCGCCGCTTCGAGCGTGCGAGTTCTCGACCGCCAGGACCCGCGTGCGGCCGAAATGCACGTCCTTCGGACGGATGGCAGCCTCCGCCGCTTCGGGCCGGATCCAACCCCGCTCGTCGTCGAGCGGCCGGGGATGAAGCCCTGCCACGGCCGCCAAACCGCCGTTCTCGAAGTTGTAAAGGTCCGAGTGAGCCCCCAGAAGGACCTCGTCCCCCCGCTCGCACAAGGCCATGAAAGCGACGAGATTGCCTTGCGTGCCGCTCGACACGAGAAGGGCGGCCTCCTTGCCGGTCAGCTCGGCCGCCCGCTCCTCGAGGCGCCGCACGGTCGGATCCTCCCCATAGACGTCATCGCCCAACGGCGCGTCGCGCAGAGCCTCGTACATCGCCGCCGTCGGCTTCGTGAACGTGTCGCTGCGGAGATCGATCGGGCCGGCTTTCGGCGTCTTCATGAGGGAGCCTGGGATGCGTTAACCGGAAAAAAGGTTAGGTGAACTCGCCGGGCGTGGTCAAGAGCCATGGGGAAACAGACTTGACAACCGCGAGCGATGCGGCATGCATATAACCCTAAAGCCGGTTAGAAAGGCGAGCCTGCCGATGAACCTGATCTCTCCCCTCCCCAAGGCCTCCGAGTGGCGCGCCCTGAGCAGCGGCCTTCGGTTCGAGACCCGGCTCTTCATCGGCGGGGAGTTCGTTCCATCCCGACGGGGCGGCACCCTCGCGAGCGTCAATCCCTTCACGGGGGAGATCATCGCGGAAGTCTCGCGGGGCGATGCGGAGGACGTGGACCGGGCAGTCGCCGCCGCCCGCAAGTCCTTCCGAGACGGTGCGTGGCGCGGGATGCGGCCGCGCGAGCGCAAGGAGGTCCTGTGCCGTTTCGCGGACCTCATCGCGCAGAACGTTGACCAGTTCGCGGTCATCGACACCCTCGACATGGGCAAGCCGATCGCCGAGACGACCACCCTCGACGTGCCGATCGCCGTGCGCTGCATCCGCTACTACGCGGAAGCCATCGACAAGCTCGACGGACTCGTGACGAGCACTGCAGCCGATGTGCACCATTATGTGATTCGGCAGCCCCTCGGCGTCGTCGGATGCATCGTTCCGTGGAATTACCCGCTCATGATGGCGGCCTGGAAGATCGCGCCGGCGCTGGCCGCCGGCAACTCGGTCGTGCTCAAGCCCGCCGAGCAGTCTCCGCTTTCGTCTCTCCTGCTCGGACGCCTGTTCGCCGATGCAGGCGGACCGCCGGGCGTCCTCAACGTGGTGAACGGAACCGGCCCGGAAGCCGGCCGCGCGCTCGCCCTGCATCCCGACGTCGACAAGATCGCCTTCACGGGATCCGTCGAGGTGGGCAAGCTGATGATGGTCTATTCGGGTCAATCGAACCTGAAACGGGTCTCCACGGAATGCGGCGGCAAGTCTCCGCAACTGATCCTCGACGATGCGGAGAACATCGATGTGATCGCGAGGCAAGCCGCCATCGGGATCTATGAGAATGCCGGCCAGGTCTGCAGCGCCGGCTCGCGCATCTACGTCCATCGCAGCCGCTACGACGAGTTCGTCGAAAGGTTCACCGCGTGGACGCGGGACCTGTTCGTCCTCGGGGATCCGCTCGATCCGGAGACAACGATGGGACCGCTCGTGAACGTCGAGCAGCAGAAGCGCGTGCTGGGCTATGTCGAGACCGGAATTGCCGAACGAGCTCGTCTGGCATTCGGGGGCGGGGCGCCCGCGTCGTTTCCGCAAGGCGCCTTCGTCGAACCCACCTTGTTTCTCGATGTCGACCACGAGATGCGGATCGCCCGGGAGGAGATCTTCGGACCGGTCGCCGCCATCCTGCCGTTCGACGACTTCCGGGATGCTCTCGCGAAAGCGAACGACAGCATCTACGGACTGGCCGCTTCCGTGTGGACGCGGGACGTCAGGCGCGCCCACCTGTTCGCGAGGGATGTCGAAGCCGGCGTCGTTTGGCTGAACTGCTTCGACAAGGGCGACATGACCTCGCCGTGGGGCGGATTCAAGCAGTCGGGCTTCGGACGCGACAAAGGGATGGAAGCGCTCTCACAATACACACAGACGAAATCCGTCTGGCTCGATCTGTCCCATCCGCCGGGCTGACGCGCCTGCGGCGACGCATTGGGAAACGGCTCCCGGCCCGCGTCCATCTGCGCTCGGCTCAGGTGATGACGCCGATCCGGACATGCGTATCGGGCACCACGACCACCGTGCGAGGTTCACGCCATGCGAACGCAAAGACGATCGCCAGCAGCAGGAGACCGAACAGGAGCACTTCCCGCCGCGTCGGCGGCGCCAGGAGGATCGGCGGACGCGGCGAGGCGTCAATCGGTGTTGGAGTTTCAGGTACGCTCATGAGCGGTCGCTTGGTTAAGAAAACCCTAACGCATCCGCGCGACGCTGTCCCGATCTCCCGCCGGGATGGTTAACGGCGCCGGCACAGCGTTCGGTCAACCGCATCTCGATATCGAATTCGATCGAACCCAAGTGATCGGCGTTACCCTCTCGGCAGATGCGGAAAGCCCAAGCCATGACCGTCCTCGACCCGAAGACAGGACAGATCGTCGTCATCGACACCAAGCCGCGCCCTTGACCGTGCGAGCGCGCCGGCCGCGCCGGGCCTCAGCGGGCCGCGACGACTGTTCCGGCCGCATCGAGCCGGCAGGACACGCGGGCCTGACGAACCTGGACCTGCCCGCGGCGCGCATAGAGGATCCGCGCTTCCACAGGGGCCGCAAGCCCGCCGTCGTGCACGCGCATGGCGCGTCCGGCGCTCACTACGTCGACGCGGGCGGCACCGTACGGAGACGCCGCCGCAGCGATGGCGTTCCGGCAGGAATCGAGAACCGCGACGGGTGTTCCGGGGCGCGAGACGAGCGGGCCGAGGCGGATCGGACTCCCGGCCGCCTGCCCTGGGAGCCGGATGGACGGGTCGCCGCCGGGCTCGGGGACGGGCAGCAGGATGAAGGGCAGGGGCAACAGGGCGGCGGAAGCGCGCCAGCCGACGGCCGCCGGTCGCATGCCGTTCACCGTCGAACCTCTCCCGGGGGAGGTCCCCGCAGAAGCCGTCGAGCCAGCCGCCGGCGCGCGGCTCGCAAGAGAACCCGTGCTTCCCTGGGTTGCGGCGCCTCCGGTCTGCCCGGGGCCGCCGGATCCGATCCGCCGAGCTTGTCCCGCCGCCGATCCCGCCGACCGCGGTGCCCGCGCTCCCCCCGCTCTCCGCCACCGCTCCGCCCAAGCTGTCGAGGGCGCTCCCTGCGGTCCCGCCAACGGCCCCGCCGGTCCCTGCGACGGTATCCGTCACGGCACCTGAGGCACCCCCGACGGCTCCCGTCGGGGACCCGACCGCTCCACCGAGCGGCCCGGTATCGAGGGCAAGCGTCGGACCCGCCGAGACGATGGCAGCAAGGGAGAGCGGCAAAGAGATCGGTGCGCATGGTGCAACACAGTGCAAGAGGTGCTCTTCCTCAACGCGCAAGCTGCGCCGGGTTCAAGGCGAGGGCTCGAGGTTCGCACCGGAAGGGTGACGCGCACCGTGAAGGCGGCAACGTGGGGGCCAGGGGCATCGTCATCCACGTTCTCTGGCATCGCACTCGGCAGAGGGCGTCATCCTCGGGGCGAGCGATAGCGAGACCTGAGGAGGACCTCAGGCCGAGAAGGGCGCCGTCGGCACGCGATCCTCGGATCGAAGGGTCAGGCCGCGCGGACGGTCTGGAGGAAGGCGGCCACCTCCTGCTCGAGCCGCTGCGCCTGCGATTCCAGCATCTGGGCGGCAACGCGGGATTGTTCCGCGGCGGAGACCGTGGTCCGGGTCGACACTTGCACGTCGGAGATGTTCGCGTTCACGGCGCGGGTCGAATCGGCGACTTCGTTGGTGGAACGTCCGATCTCCTCGACCACGGAGCGCTGCTCCTCGACCGCCGCCGCGATGGAAGTCGCGATCGTGCTCACCTCTTCGATCGAAGTCCCGATCGCCTGGATGGCGGAGACCGCGCCCGCGGTCGCCCCCTGGATCTGCTGAATCTGGATGCCGATCTCATCGGTCGCCCGGGCGGTCTGCCCGGCGAGCGACTTCACCTCGGCGGCCACGACCGCAAAGCCGCGCCCGGCCTCGCCGGCGCGGGCCGCCTCGATGGTGGCGTTGAGGGCGAGAAGATTCGTCTGCTCGGCGATCGTGTTGATGAGCGTGATCACGTGGCCGATCCGCTGGGCGGCTTCGGATAGGGCGTGCACGGTCTGCGACGTCTCGCGGCTGCGCTGCTCCGCCGCCTGGGCGACGGTGGCCGAGCGGGCAGCCTGCTGGGCGATTTCGCCGATGGAGGAGGACAGTTCCTCCGAAGCGCTGGCGACCGTGGTGACGTTGACGGCCGATTGCTCCGCCTGCCGGGCGACCTGCGCGGTCTGATCGGTCGTCTGGGCCGCGGTCTGCATCAGCATGCCGGACGACTGGGTGAGTTCGCGGGCGGAGGCGGCGACGCTGTCCACGACTCCGATGACCGATTGCTCGAACCGGTGAGCCAGGTCGTGCAGTTCCGCGCGGCGCCGTTCCGCGGCCCGGCGCTCCTGCTCTTCCTGCGCCTCGCGCAATCCGGCCACGCGCGCCGCATTCGTCTTGAAGACGTCGAGCGCCTTCGCCATCGCGCCGAGCTCGTCCTTGCGCTTCTGGGCCGGGATCTCGGTCGAGAGATCGCCGTCTGCGATCTTCAGCATCGCATCCGTCATCAGGCGGATGGGCCGCGAGAGAGAGCGGGCGAGGACGAGCGACAGCACGGCGCCGAACACGAAGGCGCCGGCAGTGACCCAGAGCGCGATCTGGGACGCCTGGGCGATCGTGTTCTCGACGATGGGGCCGACGCGATCGCGATTTTCCGAAAGCGAAGCGTTCAGGGACTCGACGATGGATGCGACCTGCCGCCCGTGCTGGCGCAGCTTCACGTAGACTTCCTGCTGGAGGAAGATGCCGCCGCCCTGCGAATCCTCCAGCATCTTGCGGTATGTGACGAACTGGTTCTCGATGACGGCGATCTGCTTGGCGACGTCCTCGCTGGCTCCGATGCCCTGAGCACCCGCGATCTTGTCCTGGGCGGCCTTGATGCGGGCCTGGTAGGCTTCGAGCTGCTCCTGCTCGATGGTGAGAATGTAGGCTTCCGCGGCGAGCCGTGCGGCCTGGAACTCGGAAAGCGCGGCGTTCACGTTGGCCGAGAGGTGCGCCATCTGACGGTAGTCATGGAAGAGGCCCGTCGCCTCCAGAAGCGAGAAGGACGTCTTTCCGCCGAGTCCCGCGAGCAGAAGCAGGATGACGCCGAAGCCGGCGATGATCTTGGCGCGAATGGAGGTCATCGCGAAGCGCTTGGACATGGTGACCGGGACTCGTTTCCGCAGAGCCCCGACCATTGGCTACAATGTTTAAAAAACCATCTCCATCGCCTCGGATTTGGGCAGTCTACGACAGCATCCAGGCGTGCGCGGGATCGTTGTGGAACCTCCAGACGCGCTTCGGACCGGCCATCACGTTGAGGTAATAGAGATCGTACCCGTGAGCGGCGCCGACCGGGTGATAGCCCCGAGGCACCAGGACCACGTCGCCGTCCGACACCGCGATGGTCTCGTCGAGGGACCGGTCGTCCGTATAGACCCGCTGGACCGCGTACCCCTGCGGCGGGCGGAGCCGGTGATAATAGGTCTCCTCCAGCAGGGATTCCTCCGGGAGCGCGTCGCGGTCGTGCTTGTGCGGCGGGTAGCTCGACCAGTGGCCGGAGGGCGTGATCACCTCGACGACGAGCAGGCTCTCCGCCGGCTCCGTCTCGGGCAGGATGTTGCGCACGTGACGCGTGTTGGTCCCTTGTCCGCGGACCTCCTGTCCGACCTGTTCGGGGCGGATGACGCGGGCCGGAAGCTTGCCTTCTCCCGGCGCCGTGCAGACGGCGATCTCGCAGGGTCCTTCGGCGGTGACGCTCCAGCGGGAGCGCGCCGGCACGTAGAGGGACCAGGGATCGGGCTCGAACGGCGAGGCGCGGCCGCCGATGGTTCCGAAATCCTCGGGCCCGGCCGACACGGCGGCCCTGCCGGAGAGCAGGACGAGGCAAGCCTCGCGATCACCGCTATCCCGCCGAAGGGTCCGGCCCGGCCCGAGGCGGTAGACTTCGAATCCCACGTGGGCCCATCCGGCGGAGGAGGGGGTCACGGCGTGGATGCGGCCTTCCCGGTCGGGAGCGCTCGGGTGCACGAGAAGGTTCGTCATGGCGGGCCTCTCATCGGAGTCCGGCTTCCGCGAGGAAGCGCTCGAGGTTTCTGTAACCCAACTTGGCGTAGGTGAGCGGATGGGCCTTCGCGGGATCCTGCTCCGCCTCGACGACCACCCATCCGGAATAGCCGTCGAGCTCGCGGAACACCGAAACGAAATCCACCATGCCGTCGCCCGGCACGGTGTACACCCCGGCGATGACCGCATCGAGGAAGCTCCAGTCCTCCGCCTTCGAGCGTTCCATGACCTCCCGGCGCACGTCCTTCGCGTGCACGTGGCCGATGCGGCCGCGATAGCGCCGCGCGAGCGCCGCCGGATCGGCGCCGCCCCAGGTGGCATGCCCGGTGTCGAGCAGAAGGTGGGCCGCCTCGCCGGTCGCCTTCATGAAGGCGTCGATGTCGGCTTGCGACTCGACGATCGTTCCCATGTGATGATGGTAGACGAGACGCACGCCCTCCGCGAGGGTGCGCTCGGCGACCTGCGTCACGCGCCGCCCGAATTCGGGCCAATCCCCGGGCTTCAAGACGGGGCGCGAGGAGACCGGCTTCGAGCGGTCGCCGTGGACGGCGTTGGAAGTCTCGGCGAAGACGAGGACGTCCGATCCCATCGCCTTGAGGAGGTCGAGATGCGGGCGCAGCGCCTCCATCTCGTCGTCGGGGGAACGGGCGAGGAGCTCCGCCGAGTACCAGCCGGAGACGCAGGCCAGTCCGAACGGGGCGAGCGCCTTCTTGAGGGCGTCGGGCTCGCGCGGGAACTTGTGTCCGAGTTCCATCCCCTCGAACCCGGCCTCCTTGGCTTCCGCCAGGCAGGTTTCGAGCGGCGTCGCGCCGCCGAGCTCGCGCAGGTCGTCGTTCGACCAGCCGATGGGATTGGCCCCGATCCGGATCATTGCATGTCTCTCGTGTTGAACGCTCGTGTGGCTCGGCATCAGTCGATGCGCTGGAGCGCCAGCGCTTCCTCGTATCGCCGCCGCGCCGCATTGACCTCGCTGCGGGTCGAGACCTCGGGAACCGCGACGTCCCACCAGTGGCCGCCCGCATCGGTCGTGGCGAGGGGGTCGGTATCGATGACGATGACGGAGGTGCGGTCGGCGGTGCGGGCCTGTCTCAACGCCTCTTCGAGCTGCGCAAGCGAATCCACCTTCCGGGCGCGTGCGCCGAGACTCGCCGCATGGGCGGCGAAATCGATGTCCGGCAGCGTCACGTGCCGCGTGTGCTCGAGGAGGTTGTTGAAGCTCTCGCCGCCCGTCGCCCGCTGCAGCCGGTTGATGCAGCCGTAGCCGCGGTTGTCGAGCACGACGATGGTCAGCTTCAGGCCGAGCATCACCGCGCTGGCGATCTCCGAATTCATCATCAGGTAGGAGCCGTCGCCGACCATGACGACGACTTCCCGATCCGGGTGCGCCATCTTCACGCCGAGCCCGCCGGCGATCTCGTAGCCCATGCAGGAATAGCCGTATTCCAGGTGGTAGCCGCCGGGTCCGCCCGCCTGCCAGAGCTTGTGCAGTTCGCCGGGCAGGCCGCCGGCCGCGCAGACGACGATGTCGCCCGGCTCGCCGGTCCGCTGCACGGCACCGATCACCTGGGCATCGGAGGGCAGCGCGGCATTCGTGGCGCCGGTATAGCGCGCCGCGACCTCGAGCCATCGCATTGTCTCGTCGCCGGCCCGCTGCGTCCACTCCCCGGGCGCCCGCCAGCCTTGGAGGGCGCGGTCCAGCGCTTCGAGGCCGACGCGGGCGTCGGCGACGAGCGACTGCGCCCCGTGCTTCACGGCATCGAAGCCCTGCACGTTGAGAGCGACGATGCGGCGCCGCGGATTCTTGAACAGGGCCCGGGAGCCCGTGGTGAAATCCTGCAGGCGCGTGCCGACCGCGAGCACCACGTCGGCCTCCTCGGCGAGCGCGTTCGCGGCGCCCGTGCCGGTGACGCCGATCGAGCCGAGATTGCGCGGATGATCGTGGACGAGGCTCGACTTGCCGGCCTGCGTCTCGGCGACCGGGATGCCGTGACTTTCGGCGAAACCCGCGAGCGTGCCCTCCGCCTCCGCGTAGAGCACGCCGCCGCCCGCGACGATCAAGGGCTTCTTCGCATCCCTCAGGAGGGCGGCCGCCGCCTCGAGTTCGCCTTCGTCCGGGCGGATGCGTCGGGGCGTAAAGACCCGCTCGTCGAAGAAGGACGCGGGATAGTCGTAGGCCTCGGCCTGCGTGTCCTGGCACAAGGCCAGCGTCACGGGCCCGCATTCGGCGGGATCGGTGAGCACCGCCATGGCGCGCTGGAGGGCCGGAATGACCTGCTCCGGCCGGGCGATGCGGTCGAAATAGCGGGAGACCGGGCGGAAGCAGTCGTTCGCCGAGACGGTGCCGTCGGCAAAGCTCTCGATCTGCTGCAGCACCGGATCGGGGCGGCGGTTCGCGAAGACGTCCCCCGGCAGGAGCAGCACGGGGAGACGGTTCACATGCGCCACGGCGGCGGCGGTGACCATGTTGGTGGCGCCGGGGCCGATGGAGGTCGTGCACGCCATCATCCGCCGGCGGCGCGATGCCTTGGCGAAGGCGATGGCCGCATGCGCCATCGCCTGCTCGTTGTGGCCCCGGAAGGTCGGGAGGCGCTCGCGCTCCGCATGGAGCGCTTCGCCCATCCCGGCGACGTTGCCGTGGCCGAAGATCGCCCAGACGCCGGCGAAGAGCGGAACGGTCGTCCCGCCGACGTTCGTGCGCTGCGCGGCGAGGAAGCGGGTCAGGGCCTGCGCCATGGTGAGGCGGATCGTGGTCATCGAGGACTCCCGTCAGAGCGTCGAGGCATGGGCGGGGCGGAGCCGCCTCAGGCCGTCAGGCAGATGCGCCGCCATACAGGCCGCAAGGGCCCCCTGTCGGCGATGGAGGAAGAGCCCGGCCGCGATGATCGCGACGCCGATCAGCGACAGGGCGAACGGGAACAGGAGAGAATTTGCAAAGACGATGCTCGCGAGATGGCCGAGATAGGTGGCGACGCCCATGCCGCCGAACACCGCGTAGGCGCGGCGCCCGAGGAAGACCGAAAGCCCCACCAGGGCGACGTTGACCAGACAATAGGCGGCCTTCGCGACCTCGCTGGAGCTCGACGTGAAGGTGAGCCCGCACCAGAAGGCCGCCAGGCCGCACAGGTGCAGCCAGAATGCGAAATCCCGCTCGCGCGGGCGCTTGAGGTCGACCATCCAGGCGACGGCGAGAACGCCGAGGCCGAACCAGACCGAGACCGCGCGGCGCACCGCCCAGGAGGCGTCCTCGACCCCGAAGAGCCAGAGGGCGAGGTCCATCGACATGAACCAGAGCGCCACCGCGATCACGGCGACGATGAACGGGAACGGATAGAAGGCGAGAGCGGCGATCCCGGCCGCGATCGTGGCGATCTCCATGGGGACCCAGCCGCCCTTGATCCAGACATAGAAATCCCGGTAGCGGCCGGGATCGCCCGCCGCGCCCCACGCGCCCGTCGCGTCCTGGATGCCGTAGACGGCGAGCGGCGCCATGGCGACCGCGACCGCCACGAGGAGCCCGCCCGGCGTGCGCTGGTCCCGTCGCCAGAGCCGGTGGCCGGCCGCAAGGAACAGGGCCGCGTAGATCAGGGCCGTGACGGTGAGCGCCGTGCCTCCCATCTGCTCGAAGGCCAGCGTCGAGAAGAGGCCCATGGCGCCGATGACGATGAGCGCGCCCGCGTACCAGAGGATGTGGACGAGGTCGAAGCTCTGGCCCGGCATGCCCGCGGGCCGTGGGAGCGCGCGGAGAGCGTCGATCAGGCGCCCGGCTTCGGCCTCGCCGAGGGCGGCTTTCGAGGCCGCTTCCCTGATGTCCTCCTCGGAATAGCGCATCGTCCTGATCCTCAGGCCGCCTTGGCGAGACCGGCGGCGCGCTGCCAGGCCTCGACCAGTCGCTGGAAGCGGGAAGCCATGCCGGCGATCGCCGCCTCGTCGGTCATCTCGCCCTTGAGCCATTGCCGGGCGGCCTCGTTGAAGAGGGTGCGGCCCACCGCGAAGCCTTTGACGAGAGGTTCGCGCGCGGCGACCGAGAAGGCGGCCTCGAGTTCGGCTTCCGGCGCCTCGAGGCCGAGGAGCACGATGCCGCGGCAGAGCGGATCGCGGCGCCCGATCACTTCGGCGGTCGCGCGCCATGCGGCGGCGTCCGCCTGGGGCTCGAGCTTCCACCAGTCGGGCTTGATGCCGAGGTCGTAGAGGCGCTCCAGCACCCTCGCGACGGTGTCCGGCGCCATCGCGCCGTGCTTGCTCGCAATGATCTCCACGAGGAGCTCGCGCCCGAGGCGGCGCGCGGCGTCGTGCACCCGCAGCAGCTCCCGCTCCTGACGCTCGCGCATCTCGGCCGGATCGTCCGGCCGGTAGAAGCACAAGGCCTTGATCGTGTGCCCCACCGGCCATTCCAGGAGCTTTGCCGCAAGGCTGCCGCCGCCTTCGAAATCGAGCGGGCGGGACCCCGGCTCCTCGACGGGGCGGCCGATCCAGAAGGGATGGTCCGCCGCGCGGAACAGGGCCTCGCGTCCGAACGTGCCGTCGATGAGCATGCCGAAGCCCGGGCGCCCCTTCGCGACACGGGCCGTCGCCTCGACCGCCAGCACCTTGAAGGGCGCGATGCGCTCGCGGGGCACATCGAGCTCGTCCGCCATCGCTTCGAATTGCGCGCGATGGTCGATGGCGAAAGCCATCAGCGTCTCGGGCGCGGGCCGGCGGGTCGTGGCCCAGTGCAGGTGGTTGATCGCGGCGTCGTGACGAAGCGCCCGGTGCGGAGAGCCCCGGGTCAGGAAGTATTGCAGTTCGGGGAAGGTCGGGATCTCAGGCGAGCAAAGGAGGCGCGACACCGCGAAGGCGCCGCTCGCATTGGCGTAGGCGCAGGCCGTCTCGAGGGGCTCGCCCCTGAGCCAGCCGCGCAGGAAGCCCGACATGAACGCATCGCCGGCGCCGAGCACGTTGTAGACCTCGACCGGGAAACCCGGCCCCTTCACGCCGTCGTCGATGGAGGCCGGGATGGCCTCCGGGAACACGACGCAGCCCATCGGGCCGCGCTTGCACACGATGGTGGCGGCCGAGACCGCGCGGATGGCGCGAATCGCTTCGAGCGTATCCTCCGAGCCGCCCGCGATGTGGAGCTCTTCCTCGGTGCCGACGATGAGGTCGCACAGCGGCAGGATGGGCTTCAGGTGCTCGGTGACCTGATCCGAACGA
Organism: uncultured Alphaproteobacteria bacterium; assembly: GCA_963723525.1. Lineage (GTDB taxonomy): Bacteria > Pseudomonadota > Alphaproteobacteria > Rhizobiales > Beijerinckiaceae > Microvirga. The sequence goes on along the minus strand of CAVRRI010000030.1, from coordinate 157,343 downwards.
ACGTAGCGTTCCTCGCCGGCGCCGTGGCCCAGGAGCCCCCAGAGGTTCGGGCGGTAATCCACGTCGAACGCCACCTTGCGGTGATGCGCCTTGGCGATGCGGATCGCCTTCATCTGCGCCGCGGCGGTGTTCGGCCTGGAGAAATGCGTGCCGGTGACGACGATCGCCCCCGCGGACGCGACGAAGGCCTCCTCGACGTCGTCCTCGTCGAGGGCCATGTCGGCGCAGTCCTCGCGGTAGAAGATGAGCGGGAAGGTCCTGTCGTCGCGGACCCCGAGGATGACGAGCGCGGTCAACCGCTGCGGGTCGGTCCTGATTCCCTCGGTCGCGACGCCCTCGCGTCGCATCTGTTCGCGGATGAAGCGCCCCATCGCCTCGTCGCCCACGCGCGTGATGAGGCCGGATTTCAGGCCGAGGCGCGCCGTTCCGATGGCGATGTTGGACGGGCAGCCGCCGACGGCCTTCGAGAAGGAGGCCATGTCCTCCAGCCGCCCGCCGACCTGCTGGCCGTAAAGATCGACCGAGGAGCGGCCGATGGCGATCACGTCGAGAGCCGCAGGCTCCATGACCTTCCTCCCCTGTTCTCCTCGCCCGCGCCCGCACGAGCCGGCCCCGCTGGCCTCCTGCCGGCTTGCGGCGATGAAACGTTTGTTCTATTTACCACGGGGAAGCGGAACATCAATTCCAAATTTGAGGTCTCATGATCAGGATCGCAATTCTCGGCGCAGGGCGCATCGGGCGCCTGCACGGGCGCAACGTCAGTGCTCATCCGGCAGCCCGGCTCGTGGCGATCGCCGACCCTCATGCGCCGTCCGCGGCGGCGCTTGCGGAGGCGACCGGGGCGGCCGTCGCCCCTCTCGAGGACATCGTCGAGCGGCCCGACATCGACGCGATCCTCGTCTGCACGCCGACGACCACGCATGCGGACCTCGTCGAGCGCGGCGCGCGCGCCGGCAAGGCGGTGTTCTGCGAAAAGCCGGTCGATCTCTCGAGCGAGCGCATCGAGCGCTGCCTCGCCGTGGTCGAGGAGGCGGGCACGCCGCTGATGATCGGGTTCAACCGCCGCTTCGATCCCCATTTCGCCAGCCTCCGCCGCCGGCTTGCCGGCGGCGAGGTGGGAGAGGTGGAACTCGTCACCATCCTGTCCCGCGACCCGTCCCCGCCGCCCGCGACCTACGTCGCCACCTCGGGGGGCCTCTTCAGGGACATGATGATCCACGACCTCGACATGGCCCGCTTCCTCCTCCTCGGGGACGAGCCCGTCGAGGTGCATGCGGTCGGGTCCTGCCTGGTCGATCCGGAGATCGGCCGGGCCGGGGACGTCGATACCGCCGCCGTGATGCTCAAGACCGCGAAGGGCCGGATCGTCCAGATCTCCAATTCCCGGCGGGCCGCCTACGGGTACGACCAGCGCATCGAGGTGCACGGCTCCAAGGGCATGATCCGCGCCGGCAACGTCCACCGGACCACCGTCGAGGTGGCGAGCGCCTCCGGCATCGCCGCGGACCCGGTGCAGGACTTCTTCCTCGAACGCTATGCCGACGCCTACCGGGCCGAGCTCGCGGCCTTCCTCGACGCGGTCTCGGCGGGCACGGCACCCGCCCCGACGGGCCGGGACGGCCTCATGGCACAGCGTCTCGCGGACGCTGCGACGGAGTCGGCCCGGACCGGAGGGCCGGTGCGGCTCTGAACCTGGAGCATCGGACCCAGAAGGGGACCCCCTTTCGGGATCATCCGATGCTCTTTCTTTGAAGCAGCGCATCGTTTTACGCGGACAACCGGATCCACTTGTCCGCACGATGCGCTAGGACCCCGCGCGCTTCTCCGCGGTCGCGACAGCCAGCGTCATGGCGAGCGCGAAGGACGCGGAGAGCGACCGGAAGGCGCCGTAATCGGCTTCCGCCACCTCGAGCCATACGTCGGCTCCCGCGGCCAGGGGGCTGAAGGCGCTGTCGGTGATGGCCACGACCGGAACCCCACGCCGGGCGGCGGCGGCGGCGAGCTCCACCGTGCTGGGGGCGTAGGGCGTGAAGCTGATCGCCAGCACCGCGTCGCGGACGGTCGCCGTCGCCAGCTGCTCGGGCCCGAGCTGCGCCACATGGTCGATCAGGATGGCGCGGATCCCGAGCTTGCCGAATGCGTAGGCGAGATAGGCCGAGATCGGGAACACCCGGCGGGCGCCGAGAAGATACACGGTCTCCGCCCCGGCCAGGACGTCGACGGCCCTCGAGAGCTCCTGGAGCGGCACCGTCTCCCGCATCCGCTCCAGCGACAGGGCGGCGGCGCCGAGGAAGCCCTCGAGGTGCACGGTCAGCCGCGAGCCGCGCGCCTCGGCGCCGCGCAGGACGCGCAGGCGCTCCCGGTAGTCGGGGAAGCGCTCCCGCAGGCGGGCGCGGAAGATCTGCTGCAGATGCGAGAAACCGCCATAGCCGAGCGTCTGCGCGAAACGCACCAGCGTGGAGGGTTGAACGCCCGCATGCTCGGCGATCTCCGCCACGGTGCCGAACGCCATGTCCTCGGGATGCGAGAGCGCGAAAGTGGCGAGCTGCTTCAAGCGCTTCGGCAGGGCGTCGCGCCGGGCGACGAGGAGATCGCGCAGCCCGTCGAAATCCTCCGGCACCGCTTCCGTCGCGACCTCCTCCCGATCTTCCTTTTCCGATTGCGACATACGCCTAGACCCTTGACACCGGCACCAGAGAATGGAATAAAAATTCCAACCAAGCAAATAAAAGGTTCACCCGTTCCGTTTTGGGGCGGGTCCCAGCGGTGGAAACGTCCATGAAAGCTGCCGGCGGCAAGCCTCCGGCCGTCCCCGTTTCCCCTGCTCGCCGCCATCGCCCACGGTTCGACGACCGTGGCGGTCACCGGCCGGATCCCCGGCCGAATGCTCGAACGGGTCCCTTGGGAGGAAACCGATGAAATCGTTCATGACCGGCTTGGCTGCCGCTGCAGTCCTTGCCCTCTCCGCCGGCGCGCCGGCTCACGCCCAGCAGGCGGCCGGCCGCATCATCGTGGTCAGCCACGGCCAGGCCAACGACCCCTTCTGGTCGGTGGTGAAGAACGGCGTCACCGCCGCCGGCGCCGACATGAAGGTGCAGGTCGACTACCGGGCGCCCGAAACCTTCGACATGGTCTCCATGAGCCAGCTCATCGACGCGGCCGTGAACCAGAAGCCCGCCGGTCTCATCGTCTCGATCCCCGATGCGTCCGCTCTCGGCACGGCGATCAAGAAGGCGACCGCCGCCGGAATCCCGGTGATCTCGATGAATTCGGGCTCGGACGTGTCGAAGGGCCTCGGCGCGCTGCTCCATGTCGGCCAGGACGAGCTCGACGCCGGCAAGGCGGCCGGAGCCAGGCTCAAGGAGATGGGCGGCAAGGTCGGGCTGTGCGTGAACCACGAAGTCGGCAACGTGGCGCTCGACCTGCGCTGCAAGGGCTTCTCGGAGGGCTTCGGCGGCAAGGTGACGGTTCTGCCCGTGTCCAACGACCCGACGGAGATCCGCTCCAAGGTCAAGGCGGCGCTCGCGGCCGACGGCTCGATCGACACGGTGATGGCGCTCGGCGCCTCGCTCGCCGGCGAGCCGACGGTGGCCGCCGTCAAGGAAGCCGGCAAGACCGGCGTCCGAGTCGCCTCCTTCGATCTCTCCGCGAACTTCCTGAAGAGCGTCGTCGCCGGCGAGGCCGCCTTCGGCATCGACCAGCAGCAATACCTCCAGGGCTACCTGCCGGTCGTGTTCCTGGCCAACTACGCCAAGTACGGCCTCATCCCCGGCGGCAACGTCCCGTCCGGCCCGAACCTGATCACCAAGGAGAAGGCCGCCCAGGTGGTCGAACTCTCCGCCAAGGGCATCCGCTGAGGACACGGGCCCGCGGGAGGCGTCCCGCGGGCCCTCCATCCCTTTGGAAACGGAGGCAGCGCCATGTCCGAAACCAGCCAGCCGACCCTGGGTCTCAGTCCGACGCCCCTGAAGCCGGCCGCGTCGGACGAGCGCCTCAAGGACGTTTCGCTCCTCACCCGCATCATGCGCCGTCCCGAACTCGGCGCCGCCGCGGGCCTCGTCCTCGTCACGATCTTCTTCCTGTCGACCGCCGACTCGTCGATGTTCACGCTGGCGGGCGTGATGAACATCCTGGCGCCGGCCTCCCAGCTCGGCATTCTCGCCGTCGCGGCGGCGCTCCTGATGATCGGCGGGGAGTTCGACCTCTCGATCGGATCGATGATCGCCTTCGCGGGCCTCATCTTCGGCGCGCTCCTGGTTCTCTCGGGACTGCCGCTTCTCGCCGCCATCGCGCTCACCTTCGTGATCGCGGCGCTCCTCGGCGGGGTGAACGGACAGATCGTCATCCGCACGAAGCTGCCGTCCTTCATCGTGACGCTCGCCTTTCTGTTCATCCTGCGCGGCCTCTCCCTCGTCGGCCTGAAATGGGCCACCGGCGGCTCGACCCAGCTGCGCGGCGTCGGCGACCAGGCGGGCGAGGGGCTGGTGCGGGAGGTCTTCTCGGGCGTCGCCTTCGAGGGCCTCTTCGCGTGGCTCGCCGCGAACGACTTCATCGGCAAGTTCGCAAACGGCCAGCCGACCGTGAGCGGCGTCCCCGTCTCGATCATCTGGTTCATCGCGTTCGCCGGGCTCGGCACCTGGGTCCTCCTGCGCACCCGCACGGGCAACTGGATCTTCGCGTCGGGCGGCGATCCCAACGCGGCGCGCAATTCCGGCGTGCCGGTGGACAGCGTGAAGACGGGGCTCTTCATGCTGACCGCGATGGCGGCCGCCCTCGTCGCCGTACTCACGGTGCTCGACGCGGGCTCCACGGATGCGCGGCGCGGCGTCCAGAAGGAGTTCGAGGCGATCATCGCCGCGGTCATCGGCGGCTGCCTGCTCACCGGCGGCTACGGATCGGCGATCGGAGCCTTCTTCGGCGCCATCATCTTCGGCATGGTCTCGATCGGCCTGACCTACACGCGCTTCGACAGCGACTGGTTCCAGGTCTTCCTCGGCGCCATGCTGCTGCTGGCGGTGCTGTTCAACAACTTCATCCGCAAGAAAGTCACCGGGGAGCGCTGATCATGGCCACGAACGCGCCTCTCATCGACGTTCGCAACGTCGTCAAGCATTTCGGATCGGTCATCGCGCTCTCGGGCATCTCGATGACGGTCGATCGCGGCGAAGTGATGTGCCTCCTGGGCGACAACGGCGCCGGCAAGTCGACCCTCATCAAGACCCTGTCGGGCGTGCATCAGCCGACGAGCGGCGAGTATCTCGTCGAAGGGAACCACATCGCCTTCGCGTCGCCCCGCGACGCGCTCGATGCGGGGATCGCCACGGTCTTCCAGGACCTCGCGATGATCCCGCTCATGTCGGTCACGCGCAACTTCTTCATGGGCCGCGAGCCGACGAAGGGGTTCAAGCCGTTCCGCTACGTGGACTTCGACCATTGCCACGAGGTCACGCGGGAGGAGATGAAGAAGATCGGCATCGACATCCGCGATCCCCACCAGGCGGTGGGCACGCTCTCGGGCGGCGAGCGCCAGTGCGTGGCGATCGCCCGCGCGGTCTATTTCGGCGCCAAGGTGCTGATCCTCGACGAGCCGACGTCCGCGCTCGGCGTGGCGCAGACCTCGATGGTGCTGAAATACATCCATCAGGTCCGCAGCAAGGGGTTGGGCGTCATCTTCATCACGCACAACGTCCGCCACGCCTACGCGGTGGGCGACCGGTTCACGGTGCTCAACCGCGGCAAGACGCTCGGCACCTACACCAAGTCCGAGATCAAGATCGACGAACTGCAGAACCTGATGGCCGGCGGAAAGGAACTGCAGATGCTGTCGGGCGAACTCGGCGGCACGGTCTGACGCGGCGGGGTCCGACGTGGCGGGATCTCACGGAGCGGGTCTTGGCGTCGGCCTCATCGGGACGGGCTACATGGGCAAGTGCCATGCGCTCGCCTGGAACGCGGTGGCGCCCGTCTTCGGCGACGTGGAGCGCCCCCGCTTGGCGGTGCTGGCGGAAGCGACGCAGGATCTGGCCGACCGCAAGGCAAGGGAGTTCGGCTTCGCGCGCGCGACCGGCGACTGGCGTTCCCTCGTCGGCGATCCCGCCGTCGACGTCGTCTCCGTGACAGTGCCGAACCCGCTCCATCCCGAGATGGCGATCGCCGCGCTCGAAGCCGGCAAGCACCTGTGGTGCGAGAAGCCGATGGCGGGCACCCTGGCCGATGCCGAGCGCATGCTCGCCGCGGCCCGCGCGTCGGGCAAGATCGCAGTGCTCGGCTACAACTATATCCAGAACCCGATCGTCGGGCTGATGCGCCGGATCCTCGCCGACGGGCGGATCGGCGAGGTCACGCATCTGCGCATCGAGATGGACGAAGACTTCATGGCGGACCCGGAGGCCCCCTTCCACTGGAAGAGCGACGCCTCGTCCGGCCACGGCGCCCTCGACGACTTCGGCGTTCATCCGCTGAGCCTGATCCACGTGCTCTTCGGCGGCCTCAGCCGTGTCTGCAGCCACCTGGCCAAGCCTTACTCGCACCGGCCCGTCCCCGGCGGCGGACGCCGCGCGGTCGAGACCTCCGACATCGCCGCGATCCTCCTCGAACTCGAGTCGGGCGCCTCGGGCGTCATCATGCTCAACCGCTCCGCCTGGGGCCGCAAGGGGCGGCTGGCCGTGCAGATCTTCGGCTCGAGGGGAACCATCGCTTACGACCAGGAGCGCATGAACGAACTGCAGCTCTACACGGCCGACGGCCCGGACGAGACGCAGGGCTTCCGGACGATCCTGGCGGCGCCGCACCACGCTCCCTACGACAGTTTCCTCCCGGCCCCGGGCCACGGCCTCGGCTTCAACGACCTGAAGGTCATCGAGTGCCGCGCCCTCATCGGGCGCATCCGCGGCGAGGCGACGCTCGCCATCGATTTCGAGGACGGCATCCGCATCGAGCGCACGGTCGACGCCATGGCGCGCAGCTTCCAGGCGGGCGCGTGGGTGGACGTGCCGGTGGAGAAGAGCCGCAGGGTGGTTTGAGCGGGCTACCTTTTCGGACGGCGCTGCGCTCCGCCCGAGGACGACGGTCACGACATCGCGGACGCAATGGTGAGGGTGCAGGACCGACGCGCCATCTTCAAACGGGATCTCGAGCCGCTTCCTGCTCCCGCAGCACCGCGAGAAAAGCCTCCGCGTAGCGCTCGAGCTTCGCCTGCCCGACGCCGTGGATCTCCCCGAAGGCCGTGCGGGTGGTGGGCCGGCGGGCCGCCATGTCGATGAGGGAACGGTCGGAGAAGATGACGTAGGCCGGCACGCTTTCCTCCTTGGCGAGCCGCGTCCGCAGCGCCTTCAGGGCCACGAGCAGCGGATCGTCCCCCGGCACGGCGGCCTGCGCCTCGATCGCGCCGCGGCGCCGGCGGCGCTCGCGCGGCTTCATCAGCACGTCCGAGCGGAGCTCGATCCGTGCCTCGCCCTTCAGCACCGCAACGCCCCGTTCGGTGATGGTCCAGCGGCCGTATTCGGAGAGCTCGAGTCCGACCAGGCCGGCGGCATAGATCTGGCGGAGGAGGGAGCGCCATTCGTTCTTCGAGCGGTCCTTGCCGACCCCGAAGGTCTTCAGCCGGTCGTGGCCGAAACGGCGGACGCCGTCGCTCGTCTCTCCGACCAGGATGTTGATGAGATGCTCCGTGCCGAAGCGCTCGCCCGTGCGGGCGATGGCGGACAGGAGCTTCTGCGCCTCCACGGTGCCGTCGAAGGACGTCACGCCGTCGACGCACAGGTCGCAGTTCCCGCAAGGCTCCGTGGTCTCGCCGAAATAGGCCAGCAGCGTCTGGCGGCGGCAGCGGGGCGCCTCGCACAGGGCGACCAGCGCGTTGAGGCGCTGGCGTTCGACGCGCTTCTGCTCGTCGGAGGCGTCGCTCTCCTCGATCTGCAGGCGGCGCAGGCGCATGTCGTCGAGGCCGTAGAGCGTGAGCGTGTCGGCGGCCGCCCCGTCGCGGCCCGCGCGCCCGATCTCCTGGTAGTAGGCCTCGATCGATTTCGGCAGCGCCGCATGGGCGACGAAACGCACGTCCGGCTTGTCGATCCCCATCCCGAAGGCGACCGTCGCGCACATCACGATGCCGTCCTCCTGGAGGAAGGCGTCCTGATTGCGGGCCCGCTCCGCCTGGTTCATGCCGGCGTGGTAGGGCAGGGCGTCGTAGCCCTCGGCCTTCAGTTTCAAGGCGAGCTTCTCGGTCGAGTCCCGCGACGAGCAATAGACGATCCCGCTCTCGTGCTGGTGCCTGTCGAGAAAGGCAAGGAGCTGCCGGCCCGCATTCTCCTTCGCCTGCATGGCGAGCCGCAGGTTCGGCCGGTCGAAGCCGTGGATGAAGACGCAGGGCTCCTGCTCGAACAGCTTGTCCTTTATGTCGCTGCGGGTCGCGATGTCGGCGGTGGCCGTGAGCGCGATGGTCTGGACGCCGCCGAGGCGCCTGCGGACCTCGCCCAGCATCGCGTATTCCGGCCGGAAGTCGTGCCCCCATTGGGACACGCAATGGGCCTCGTCGATGGCGAGCATGTCGACGCCCGAACGCGCGAGCCACTCCGTCGTGCCGTTGTGGACGAGCCGTTCCGGGCTCGCATAGAGGATCCGCATGCGTCGCTCGCGCACCGCGTCGGCGACGCGGCGGTTCTCGGCGGGATCGTTGGCGGAATTCAGGCTCCCGGCCTCGATGCCGAAATGGCGGAGCGCCGCCACCTGATCGCGCATCAGCGCGATCAGCGGAGAGACGACGAGGGTCAGGCCCTGGCGGGCGAGCGTCGGCAGCTGGTAGCAGAGCGACTTGCCGGCACCCGTCGGCATGATGGCGAGCACGTCCCGGCCGGCCAGCACCGCACGCACGATCTCTTCCTGTCCCTCACGGAACGCCGAGAAACCGAAGACGTCGTGGAGAATCTGGCGGGGGTCGGTCACCGGGAGCGTGTGCCGGATGGCGTGCGCCTGGTCAATGCGACACCGAGATGATCCCAAAACCGCTCAGTCCTGCGGACGGGCCCGGGCTTCGAGCCAAGCCGAAGCCCCCCGCCCGGCCGCGACGCCGGTCGCGAAGGCGGCCTGAAGGAGATAGCCGCCGGTGGGCGCCTCCCAGTCCAGCATCTCGCCGGCCACGAAGACCCCGGGGAGGTGGCGCAGCATCAGGTTCTCGTCCACGGCCTCGAACGACACGCCGCCCGCCGTGGAGATGGCGCGCTCGACGGGCTTGACGCCCGTGAGCGTCAGCGGCACGGCCTTGACGAGCGCGGCCAGGGCCGCCGGCTCTCCCGGCAGCGTGCCTCCGCTGCCTTCCCGCAGCAGCGCGATACCGACCGGGCTCAGTCCGGCGGCCTTGCGCAGGAACGTCGAGGCGGACTGGCTGCGGCGCGGCGCGGCGAGGCGTCTCGCGAGGCTCTCCAGTTCGAGATCGGGCCTGAGGTCCACGAGAAGCACGGCCTTGCCCTCCGCTGCGACGGCGTCGCGCAAGGGAGCCGACAGGGCATAGACCGCGCCGCCTTCGATGCCGTCCGCCGTGACGACGGCTTCGCCCCGGACGGCGGCGCCGCGGAACGCCAACCGGATCCGCTTCAGGGGCTCGCCCTCGAAGCGCGCGCGGAACGGCTCGGACCAGGCGACCGAAAAGCCCATGTTGGCGGGCCGGAGCGGCGCGACCGCCGTGCCGAGCCGCCGCAGCGTCTCGACCCAGGCCCCATCGGAGCCGAGGCGAGGCCAGCTTGCGCCGCCGAGCGCCATGACCGTCGCGGCCGGCCGCACCGAGACCGGACCCTCGGGAGCGGTCAACCGGAGGCCCCCCGCCTCGTCCCACCCGTCGAAGCGGTGCCGCAGGGCGAAGCGGACTCCGCGGCGGTCGAGACGCGCGAGCCAGGCGCGGAGCAGGGGCGAGGCCTTGAAGGCCTCCGGGAAGACCCGTCCGCTCGACCCGACGAACGTCCTCTGGCCGAGGCCCTCGGACCAGGCCCGCAGATCCTCCGGTCGAAATCTCTCGATGATGGGTTTGAGGCGATGGGCGGCCGCCGCGTAGCGGGCGAGAAAACGGTCCAAGTCGTCCGTGTTGGTCAGATTGAGCCCGCCGCGGCCCGCCATGAGGAGCTTGCGCCCCGCCGACGGCATGCGGTCATAGACGGTGACCCTGTGCCGCGCCTCGGACAGGACCTCGGCGGCCATGAGCCCTGCGGGGCCGCCGCCGATCACGGCAACGGACCGGAAAGGGGTGTCTTCTAGCATGCGCGAGGAGCCGAAGCGCGGCCTTTGCCACGCAAATGTCTCAAAGTTCGTGATTGGAGGCAGCCTTGACCGCGTTGCACGGTTTTTTCAAGGGGTGCGACCCGAAAGCCGCCTGCCGGGAACAAAAGGGGGGTCCGAGCGACATGCGTATTGTTCTTCTCTGCGTGGCTGCCGGGCTGGCTCTGGCGGGCTGCAGCTCCGGTCTGACCGCGCGGTACAACGTGACCGCGACCTCGACGGCCGATGCCGGCGAGGCGGCGGCGATCATCTCGGCCTACCGGGTCTCGAGAGGCCTGAGCCCGGTCACGGTGGACAGCCAGTTGAACCGCGCCGCCCTGCATCAAGTGAAGACGGTGGCTGCGGCGGGCGAACTCGACCACGGGGATTTCGGGAGCCGCATGGAGCAATACGCCATCATGGGCCATTCCGCCGAGAACCTGAGTGCCGGCTCGTCGACGGTGGCCGGTGCGGTCAGCCAATGGAAGGCCTCGTCGGGGCACAATCGGAACCTGCTCCTGCCGCAGGCCCGCAAGATCGGCCTCGCCCGCGCCGAGGCCGATGGCGGCTACAAGCATTACTGGGCGCTCGTGCTGGGCCAGTAGGCCTCAGGGCAGACCTCGGCGAGGAAACCCGCCAGGAGCAAAATCGGGCGTCGCGCGTTAGGAAATCTCGTGAGAGGCCTGACCGGCACGCCATGTCCCTGCCCCAGTTCCTCGCCTTCGCGATCGTCGCCGCCATGATGGCGCTCTTCGTGTGGGGCCGCCTGCGATACGACCTGGTGGCGGTGCTCGCGCTCCTCGCCGCCGTTCTCGTCGGCATCGTACCGGCCGAGGCCGCCTTTTCGGGCTTCGGCGACGACATCGTCGTCATCGTGGCGAGCGCGCTCCTCGTCAGTGCGGCGGTGTCGAAATCGGGCGTGCTCGAAGTCGCCCTCAACCGCGTCGCCCCCTACATCCGCTCGACGCAGATGCAGGTCGTGGTGCTCGTCGCGGCCGTGACGCTGCTCTCCGCGTTCGTGAAGAACATCGGCGCGCTGGCCATGATGATTCCGGTCGCGTTCCAGATGGCGCGGAAGACCAGGACGCCTCCTTCGTCGCTCCTGATGCCCATGGCGTTCGGGTCGCTCCTCGGAGGCATCGTGACCCTCGTCGGGACCTCGCCCAACATCATCGTCTCGCGGGTGCGCGACGAGCTCACCGGCGAGCCCTTCGCCATGTTCGACTTCGCGCCCGTCGGACTCGGCATCGCGCTCGCCGGCGTGACCTTCCTGGCCTTCGGGTATCGCCTCCTCCCCGGCGGGCGGCGGGCGGAAGCGTCCCTGGACGAGGCGCTCGACATCAAGGATTACGTGACCGAGGCACGGGTGCCGGCGAGTTCGGAACTCGTGGGCCGGACGGTGGCGGACCTGCTCGCGCTCGCGGAATCCGAGGTGAGGGTCGCGGGCCTCGTCCGCAACGAGACCCGCACGGCGAAACCGTTGCCGGACGCAGTGATCCGCGAGAACGACCTTCTTCTCCTCGAGGGCGAGCCGAAGTCTCTCGAGCGGGTCGTCGCGGGAGGCGGTCTGAAGCTCAGCCGCGAGCACCGCAGGCCCGAGACGGCGGAGCCGACGGACGAGATCGGCGTGATCGAGGCGGTGATCGGCCCGAATTCCGCTCTCGTCGGCCGGACCGCAGAGAGCGCCGCGCTCTACGAACGCCATCAGGTCAATCTCATCGCGGTCAGCCGGAGCGGCGAGCGCATCACCGAGCGCCTGCGCTCGGTGACGCTCCGCGCCGGCGACGTCGTCGTGCTGCAGGGAAACCTCAAGAAGCTTCCCGAGACTCTGAGGGAGCTCGGAGCCCTGCCGCTCGCCGTGCGCGACATCCGCCTCGGAAGCGCGCGGCGCAGCCTCGTTCCCCTCGCCGTTCTCGCGGTGGCCATCCTGCTCGTCGCCTTCGACGTGCTGCCGATCGCCATCGCGTTCTTCGGCGCCGGCGTGACGCTCGTCCTGTTCGGTTCGCTGACGCTCCGAGAGGCCTACGAGGTCGTGGAATGGCCGATCCTCGTGATGCTCGGCGCGCTGATCCCGGTGAGCGAGGCGGTGCGCACGACGGGCGCGACCGATCTCATCGCCGGCTGGCTGTCGGCGGCCGCGGGCATGCTCCCGGCCACCGGCGCGCTCGCCCTCATCATGGTGGCGGCGATGGCGGTGACGCCCTTCCTCAACAACGCGGCGACGGTGCTCGTGATGGCTCCCATCGCGGCGAGCTTCGCGGGGCAGCTCGGCTACAAGCCGGACGCCTTCCTGATGGCGGTCGCCATCGGCGCGGCCTGCGACTTCCTCACGCCCATCGGCCATCAGTGCAACACGCTGGTCATGGGTCCCGGGGGCTACCGGTTCGGTGATTACTGGCGGCTCGGGCTGCCGCTGTCCTGCATCGTCGTGGCGGTCGGCGTTCCGCTCATCGCGCTCTTCTGGCTTTCAGCGTGAAAGGTTGGCCGAGGCCGACGGTCGCGCCAGGCTGTCGCACCGATCGGAACCCCGCGGAGCCGGGTCCTGTTGACCCCTCGAGCGAAAAATCAGCCGACGAGGAGGACGGCCATGACGCATGGACCCGGTCCCTACGATCCCCAGCCCCAACCGACGACGCCGAATCCCGATCCGGTCCAGCCGGGTCATGCGCCGACCGAGGTCCCGGTCCGGCAGCCGAACGAGATTCCGGCGTCCGACCCCGACCGCAGCCCTCCGGGACCCGCGAACGATCCGAACCCGACGCCGTCGCATCCAGGGCCACGGGCCCAGGGCCATGTGCCATCTGCGTGGCACTTCGATGTCATCCCGGGCCGGAGCAGCACCGCCGGGGGATGACACGGCGGCGTTTGCGTGCCGGGAAGTGGAACCGGTTCTTCGCCCCTCGACGACCCGAGTCCCAGCCGGCCGATGTCAGACGCGCTTGCGCACCTTGGCGTCGAGCGCCTGCAGATTTGACTGGATCTGCTCGTTCTCGGGATCCTGAGCGGCCGCCGCCGAGAGGTCCTGGCTCGCGCGCTTGAGATCGCCCCGCAACAGATACGAATAGCCGCGGTTGTTGAGCACCGCCGGCGTCGGGCCGCTGATCTTCAGCGCCTGCGCGTAGGCCCTGTCCGCCAGCTCCCAGCGCTTCAGCTGATCATACGAGGCGGCAAGACCCAGCCATCCCTCCGCCTGCCCGGGAGCCGCTTCGACGGCGCGGCGGAAATGCATCTCGGCGAGTCCGTAGTGACCTTTCGCGAAATGCATCTTGGCGAGCCCGAGATCGTCCTTGGTGAGGTCCGGCGGCGCGGCCGGCGACGCCTGGATCTCGGATACGACCGTCGTGGCCGCGGTTTCGCCGATGTCGGCCTCCGCTCCCGGAAAGGTCGAGCAGGCGCCCGTGAAGAGCGCGAGGCCGAGGCCCGCGGCGCGCTGGAGACTGGAGATACGCATCGGCGACACCCGTGATTTCACGCCATGCTCCTACATCATGTCCATCACGCGGGACACGGCCGGGAACATGAGCGAGACGATGAGAACAGGGAACACGAAAAGCGTTAAGGGAACCACAAGCTTGGCAGGAAGAGCGTAGGCTTTCTCTTCCGCCCGCGACATGCGCTTGTTGCGCATCTCCTCCGAGTAGACCCTGAGGGATTGCGAGAGGCTCGTGCCGAGGTCGGCCGATTGCTGGAGGAGCGTCGCGAGCATCGTCGCCTCCTCGATTCCGAGCCGCTCTCCCATGCGCTGCAGCGCCTCGCCGAAACCCTTGCCGGCCCGGATCTCGAGGGAGGCCATGTAGAGGTTCTCGGCAAGGGACGGATACCCGTCCACGAGTTCGCGGGCGATCCGCTCGATCGCGGCCTCCATGGAGAGCCCCGCTTCCGCACAGACCACCATCAGGTCCATGAAGTCCGGGAAGCCCATCCGGTGCTGGTCGGCGCGCTTGGAGATGAGTCGCTTGAGCACGACATTCGGTGCGAAGTAGCCGATGATTCCCAAGGCTCCGACGTAGAGCCATTGGTTGGGGCCGGTCGTGCCGGGAGAGACCAGCGGCAGCGCCACGAAAGCGGCGAGCGCGAGCACGATCGCCGCCGCCAGCCGCGACGCGAAGAAGAACGCGATCGCCCGCTGGTCGAAGAAGCCGGCTTGAACGAGCTGCGTGCGGATGAGCTTGTTCTCGCGCGGATCGCCTCCGGAGAACGTGGTTTCGATATAGCCGGCGAGGCGCTGCAGCGACGCCTGCGCGGTCGCGCGGCCCGGCCCCGGATGACCCGCGGCCGCGGCTTCCACGAGGCCATGCGAGGTACGCCGGCGGATGTCGCTGCGGCCCTGGAGCGCGCTCGAGGCGCCAAGCGTCAGGAGCCCCAGACCGGATGCGAGGAGAAGGCCCAGGATCAGGGCGCTGTCCCCCCCGAGCGTGTCCGCGAGTGCAGAGAGCGCGTCCATGGTCAGATCTTGAAGTTGACCATGCGGCGCATGATCATGTTGCCGACGAACATCCAGAACATGGCGCCGGCCAGAACGTATTTCGTGCTCGGCTTGTGCCAGATCGCACCGTAGAAGTCGGGCGAGATGACGTTCACGAGGGCGAAGACCGCGAAGGGCACGATGTTGAGGATCATCGCGCCCGCGCGGCCTTCCGCCGAGAGACCCTTGATCTTGCGGCGCATCTTGAACCGTTCGCGGATCACCTTGGACAGATTGTCGAGGATCTGACTGAGGTTGCCGCCGGTCGTCGCCTGGATCGAAATCGACGTGACGAAGAGGGGAAGGTCCTCCTGGCCCACGCGGCCCATCATGGCGCGCATGGCGGTCTCGATGTCGGCGCCGTAGGTGATCTCGTCCGCCACCATGCCGAACTCGGTGCCGACCGGATCGGGCATCTCGCGCGCCACCATCGCGATCGCCACCGGAACCGGATGCCCGGCCCGAAGGGAGCGCACGATCACGTCGATGGCGTCGGGGAACTTTTCGCCGAATGCATTCCGGCGTTTCCTCCGCTTCAGGACGAGGAACAGGAAAGGGACGAGGGTGAGGCCGAAGAATCCTGCTCCGGCGGCGAGCATGAGGTCCTTGCGCCAGGCATAGACCCCCCCGAACGCCACGAGACCGACGGTCACGACCATCAGCGCGCTCCGGAGCGGCTGCACCTTCACGCCCGACTGCACGACGAGCCGGCGGAACCAGGCGAGCGGCATGGCGCCGTCGCCTTTGCCCAAGCCCCGCTCGCGGCGAAGCTGCACCAGGACCTTCTCGCGGTCCGTCTCCTTCTTGGCGATCTCGAGGCGCCGGTTGACCCGCGTGCGGTAGTCCTGCGTGTCGTGGAAGAGGAGGTAGAAAGCCTCCACGGCCAGCACCGCGGCGAGCGCCGCGAGGCCGTAGAAGAAGTAGAGCGGGTCGATGTCGAGGCTCATGCGGTCACAGCGGCTTCGACGGATCGAAATGGGAGCCCGGAATGTTGACGCCGGCGGCCACGAGCTCGTGCAGGAAGCGCGGACGCACGCCCGTCGCCACGTGATGGCCGTGGACGGTGCCGTCCGGGTCCGTCGAGGTGCGGACCCACTTGAAGATCTCCTGCATCTGGATGATGTCGCCCTCCATGCCGGTGATCTCGGCGACCGACGTGACCTTGCGCTTGCCGTCGCTCATGCGCTGAAGCTGCACGATCATCCGGACCGCCGCGGCGATCTGGCCGCGGATCGAAGTCTGGCTCATGGGCAGGCCGGCCATGCCGATCATCTGCTCGAGACGGGAGATCGCCTCCCGCGGGTTGTTGGCGTGGATCGTGGCCATCGAGCCCTCGTGGCCGGTATTCATGGCCTGGAGCATGTCGAACGCCTCCTCGCCGCGGCACTCGCCGAGGATGATGCGCTCGGGCCGCATGCGCAGCGCGTTCTTCACGAGATCGCGCTGACGGATCTCGCCCTTGCCCTCGATGTTGGGCGGGCGCGTCTCCATGCGCGCCACGTGCGGCTGCTGCAGCTGCAGCTCCGCGGCGTCCTCGATGGTGATGAGGCGCTCGGTGTGGGAGATGTAGGCGGACAGGGCGTTGAGCATCGTCGTCTTGCCGGAGCCCGTGCCGCCCGAGACGATGGTGGTGATGCGGGCCTTCACGGCCGCGGCGAGCACCTCCGCCATCTGGGGCCGGATCGCGCCCACCTCGACGAGCTTGTCGAGGGAGAGTTTCGACTTCGAGAACTTGCGGATCGAGACCAGGGGACCGTCGACCCCGATCGGGCGCACGGCGCAGTTGAAGCGCGAGCCGTCGAGGAGGCGCGCGTCGCACAGCGGACTCGATTCGTCGACGCGCCGTCCGACCGCCGAGACGATCTTCTGGATGATGCGCATGAGATGCGCCTCGTCCTTGAAGAGCGACGGCACCGGTTCGAGGACGCCGCGGCGCTCGACGAAGATGTTCTGGTGGCCGTTGATCAGGATGTCGGCGATCGTCGGGTCCTTGAGGAGCGGCTCGAGCGGGCCGAGGCCCGTCATCTCGTCCATCACTTCGGACACGAAGGCGTCGAGTTCCCGGGAGTTGAGCGCCAGGCGCTCGGCGACGACCCAGCCGCTGATGATGCCGTGGATCTTCCTTGCGCAGATCGGCTTCCGGCATCTTTTCGAGGGCCGAAAGGTTCAACTCTTCGATGAGCCGCCGATGAAGGCGCACCTTCGCGTCGAGCAGCTTGTCCTTCAGCGCCGATTGGCGGCGTGTTCCGCCGGAGCGGGCGCGGTGCGGAGCTTTCGGCGGCTCCGGGCGGAGGCGGGAGACGACGAGGGCTGCCGGCCGCGGCGGCCGCGGGTTCGGGCGGCAGCGGAGGCGGGAGCGGGGCTGCGCCGGGCTGCACGGAAAGGCGGGAGGAGAAACGGCCTAGCATCGGATGCGCAACACTCGATCCCGGTCCCCTCGACGGGGCGCGGCTCTGGAAGGACGGGCTCCTACTCTGCGGGACCCTGACTGAAGATGATCTTGCGAAGATCGGTCGAAACGTTGCTTCCGGCCTTGATCTCCTCGAGCGGCAAGCCGCGATCGATCGCCTCGCGCACGAGCTTGTAGTTGTTGCTGACCGTGCCTTCGAGAAAGCCTTCGAGCGCACGTTCCACGTCGGCGCGGCGAAGTCCCGTGCCGAAGAGAAGCTGCTGCTCGAACCGGTTCACGATCACGCGCGGCTTCACGTCGGCAAGCCGCGCCGAGAGCCCGACGGCGGTGCGGCGGCCGAAGCGCAGGCCGGGCACCGTCATGTCGGTGACGATGTAGACCTGGGTCGATCCGAGAAGGACCTGGTCGGTCCAGGAGTTCCAGGCCCTCGGCATGTCGATGACCACGTTCTCGAATCGCGACGAAACGAGATCGAGAATGCGCAGGACGACCGCCGCGTCGAGGCCGGGGCGATCCGCGGCCCTGCCTTTCGCGGCGAGCAGCGACAGGCCGCTCTTGTGGCGCGTCAGCATGACCTCCAGGAGCTGCAGATCGAGCCTGTCCGGATGCGCGCCGATCTCGTCGAGATCGAGGCGCGGCTCGAGGTCGAGATAGTCCGCGCAGGCGCTCGTCTGGAAGTCGAGGTCGACGAGACAGGTGGTGTCGGAATCCTTCGTCTCGCGGGTGAGCTGCATGGCGGCCTCGACCGCGAGGGTCGTCGCGCCGACGCCGCCCGCGGCGGCCATGAAGGTGAGGATCTGCCCGCTGCCGGCGGGGCCGTCGGTGGCACGCCCTGAGCGCGCGCACGCAGGCGCGCAGGACTTCCTTGGGATCGACCGGCTTGCGCAGGAAGTCGGCGACGCGGATCTGGAGGAACCAGCGCATCAGCGCATCGTCGAACGCGTCGGTGAGCACGATGACCGGGGTTTGACCCGCGATGCGCGCCGTGACGCCCTGCAGAGCGGTGAGGCTCTCGCGCCGCTTCGTGTCGAGATCGACGACGACGACTGCGGCCGCATCGAGTTCCGGTCGGCGCGCGGCCTGGTCGATCGGTTCGGCGATGACCAGAGCGGTCACCGACCTGGCGGGTCCGAGTGCGGCGGCGACCGGTTGAGAAGTCCCGCATCGGGACCGACGAGAACGATCGTGGGGAGAGGTGACGGCGCGTCCTGCACCATGGCGTGAATTTTCCGATCAAGGCCTCTGGGCACCGGTTCGTTCGACCGTGCCGCACTGGATTTCCCGTGACTTCGTGCCGGAACCCCTGAAGCCCCCGTTAAGACAGACCCGCCGCGACCTTTCCGTCGCGGCCGATGCTTACCGCACCGCTACCGCAAGTCCGGTTCCTGAAGCGGCTGTGCGACCGTTTCGAGCTTCCTTCGGGCCGCCGAACCCTTGGGCCGCTGCGCGTGTTCCCGGTGGCGAAGGTCGGGTCCGCCGGGAAGGCTTCCTCCGGCAACCGCGGGACCGCGTAGACGGTTTCCTTCGTGCCGCGCGCGACACGGACGCTCACGCCGTCGCCGGCTGTTCCCGCTGTCGACCATTTCGCTGCCGGTCATCCGGCGAGACGCATAGGACGTCGTCTCGCCGGCCTTGCGGAGCATGAGCGAGAGGCTGCCGAGCCGTGTCGCGACAGCCACCTTCTGGGCGCCCGCGGGAGTCACCTCGATGGTCACCGCCCGCACCACGGAGGGTTTGTCGAGCTTGGCGTCCGCCGTTTGTCCGACCGCGAGGACGCGGACGTTCTGGAGCACGCGATCGGTCATCACGGTCGGCGTCCCGCCGTTGTCGTCGCTGCTCTGCTTCTGCGTCACGAACACGTCGACCCGGTCTCCCGGCAAGCACGAGCCCGGCAAGGCCGATCACTTCGTCGACCTGGATCGTGACGGCCCCCATATTCTCGTCGATGCAGCATCGAGACTGTCGCGCGTTCGCCCTCGCCGGTGATCTTGCCCCGCAGCACGGGCTCGTTCGGCTCCATCGGCGAAAGAACGATCCGCTTTCCCGCCCTTGGCGACGTCGTCCACCGTCGAGAACGCGCCGGCCGGCAGCGCGGCCGCCGGCCACGGGATCTGCTTCAGCTTCATGCCGGTGACTTCGTCGCCGTACCGAAGGGCGCTCGAAGCCACGACGATGGTCGCCATCGGCGCCGCCTGCTCGGCGGGCGATGCGGCCGGGCGATGCTGCGCGGCCTGCTTGGCGAGCCACGAATTGCCGACGAGGATCGCCGAGCCGCCGAACACGACGGCGAGGGCGATCATGATGATGGGTTTGAAACGCACAGGCGGTTTTCCTCGCGGGATCAAGGGACGGGCGCGATGGGAACGGGCGCCATCACGGGAGCGGACGCGGACGGATCTTCTCCGCTCTCGTAGGCTTCGATCGCCCGGGCGATCCGGCGGCCGCTCGTCGGGATCGTCGTATCGCGGGACGCCGCCGGCCAGGGATCGATCGTATGCACCGCCCGGTTCCAGGCGACCGCATCGCCCGCCTGGAAGGAAATCGTCTCGCGGTGGGCGATCCAGGAGTTGCAGCCTGCCAGGAGAGCCGCGAGGAGAGCGGCGGCAAGGCCGCGCAGGAGCACGGGGGAAGTGATCATGGCGGCGGCTCCTAGCGCAGGTTGAGGATGTGGCCGGTGGGCGGCGGAGGCGGTCCGCCGGCGAGCCTCGCCTTGTTGACCGAGACTTCCTGCCGGCCGGCGAGGAAGAGTTCGAAATCGTTGCCCGGCACGGTGTTGTCGAGGGGCGTCTTCAGCTTCTGGCCGGGCTTGGCCGGCTTCACCAGGCGCGGGGTGACGATGATCGCGAGATCCGTCTCCTTGCGCTCGAAGGCGGTGGAGCGGAACAGGGCGCCGAGGATCGGCACGTCGCCGAGCCAGGGCAATTGCTCCTGCGTCTCCTGGGTGATGCTTTGCAGGAGGCCCGCCACCGCGAAGCTCTGGCCGTCGCGCAGTTCGACGACGGTGTTGGCGCGCCGCACGATCAGGGCCGGAACCGATACGGTGGCGGTCCGGACCGTGTTGGTGAAGTCGAGCTGGCTGACTTCGGGCTCGATGCGCAGGTTGATGACGCCGTTCGCCAGCACCGTGGGCGTGAAGGTGAGGCTCACGCCGAACTTCTTGTAGTCGATGGTGATGCCTTCGTTGTCTCCCGCCACCGGAATCGGGAATTCGCCGCCGGCGAGGAAGCTCGCCTTCTCGCCCGACATGGTGATGAGGTTGGGCTCGGCCAGGCGCCGGGCGAGTCCGCGTTCCTCGAGCGCCTGCACGAGGACATCGGCTTCGACGCCGCTCGACAGCACGCGCCCGAGGATCGCCCCGAAGGGGATGTTGCCGGTCGGCAGGCCGTTGCCGGTCGCCGCGGCGAAATTGTAGGCGGCCCGGGTCGGGTTCTGGAAATTCTTGCCGACCGCGTCCCAGTTGATCCCGAGTTCCTTGCCGGCATTGCGGGAGGCTTCGACGAACCGGACCTCCAGCATCACCTGCTGCGGCGAACGCACCACGAGATCGTTGACCACTTCGGGACCGTATTGCTTGGCAAGCCCGACCGCCCTTGCAGCCGTCGTGCCGTCGCCGACCGGGCCGGTGAGGACCGTGCGGCCGTTGGCGGACGACACCCGCGCGCCGGCGCCCGGCGCCACGCGGTCGAGATCGGCGGCAAGACGCTGCTGATCGTATGAAACCTCCACCTCGATCACGCCGACGAGTTGCTTGCCGGCGTTGTAGACGGCGATGTTGGTGGTGCCGACCTTCTTGCCGAGCACGTAGAGGCTGCGATCGGTGAGCGGCATCACGTCCGCCACCTCGGGATCGCCGACCACGAGATCCACGAAACCACGATTGGTCTGGAGGGTCTGCGAGCGGCCGAGCGTCGCGCGGACGGTGCCGACCCGGCCGTCCCCGATCTCGACGACCTCGACCTGCGCCTTCACGGGCGCAAGGGCGGCGCTGCCGAGGATGATCAGGCCGGCGATCGGCGCGGCGAGCGCCACGATCATCGCCCAGCGATGGAGCCGATCGAGGCCCTGCTGCATGGAGCGGGGCCGCCGGCTCATGGTTCCGCGATTCATCCTCGAATATCCCGTCAACTCGGCGCGGACCGTTCTGTCCTGCGCCTTTGGGCCCAATGACGCTCTTTGCCGTGAACGGGAAGTAAAACAGATCGGGAATTCAAGAGTTCAGTGAACCGATCCTTAGCGATCAATGCACAATGCGTATACTTTACAAATAGTAAATCAGCAAAACGAAGATCTGTCTTCTATTGGTTAAGTCATTCTCAGGAGATGGCGAGCGTAATCGCACAGGAATTCAAGTTGCGGTGACGTTCATGACTCGCGTTCGAATTGGCACGACCGTCTGGGAAACCGGGGCTCCGCCGTTCCTTCCCCTCGGCCGCGCCCGCACGTCGATGCTTGCGGTCTGGGGCCGGACGGCCGCCGTCCTCGCGGTCACGGGACCGCTCGCCCTCACGACGATCGTGTCGACACCCAAGGCGGGCGAGGCCAAGGACGACGCCGCCGCGCAGTTCGGGACACCCAAGGACGAGGTCCGGGTCGAGCCCTGGACGCCGCCGTCTCCCGCGGCCCCGCCGGACGCCTCCCGGGCGACCGTCGCCGCTCGCCGCGCACCTGTTCGTCGCCGATACTGTCCGGCGAAGCCACCCGCTTCTCTCCCCTTGGGAGGTCGCGCGAGCCCGGGCGATTTGCGCCCTGGAACCCGGTTTCGCGGCTCCGGAATGGCAGGAAGAGGAATTCGCCCAGGTGGACGTCGCCGACGCGCGCACGCTGCAGGTCGGCCCGCTCCGGATCCAGCTGATCGGTCTCGATCTTCCCATGGGCGAGCAGGTCTGCCGGACCCTCGACGGCCGCTTCGAGCCTTGTGCGACCCGTGCGGCGACGCAACTTGAACTTCTCACCCGGCACCGCAACATCATCTGCCACTACCGCCTGGAGCGCGCCGGCGAGGCGATCGGCCGTTGCCGCGTCGGCACGAGCGATCTCACGGAACGCATGGTCCAGACGGGCTATGTCTGGCGTTCGGCGGCGCTGCCGGCCGAGGGAGGCCATTGAAGCCGATCCAAGCGACGAGGCGCATCCCGCGAACGGGATCAGGGAGACGCTCGGAAGCGGTTGAACATCAGATCCGGCGCGCTGGTGTTATGGCGCGAGGGCACGAGGCGGCCCGCCCACAGGTCCGTCGCTCTCGCATTCCTGAACGCCAGGATCGGCTCCTCGCGCCAGCCCGGAGCGTTCTCCTCTCGCGCGGCGACCCGCGCCACGTCGGCGTTGAACTCGGTGACGTACATCGAGCGGAGCGTCGCGAAGGGGCCGTTCGCGACAGCCTGATCGAAGGCGACGTCCAGGACGATCCGGTCGCGGTCGAGGGCGCCGATCCTGACCGTCGCTCCGCCGCCGCGATCGAACGAGAGGCCGAACGTCATGGTCTTCGGATCGAAGCCGACCTCCTTGATGTTCACGAGCGGCCGGCCCTCGGTCTCGACGGGGCCCAGGAGGAACGAGGAGCCATAGGCGCTCCAGCCGAGATGGGCCGGCGGCAGCGGCCGGACGCGCCAGTAGCCGTCTGCGGGGTAGAGGACGAGGACTTCTTCGGCGCGTTCGTTGCGGCGGACCCAGAGCTGAACGAGATGAAGCCCGTGTTCGACCCGATTCCCGACCCGAAAGGGCACGTCCTTGTCGCGCCAGAAATTCGCAAAGGAATAGCCCGTGAGCCAGACCTCCACGTCCTCGAAGAACGTCACCTTGCGGGGCGGGCGGATCTCGGACGTCGCGGCCGAGATCTCCCGGCAGGCCGTCCAGTCCGCGACGTAACGGTCCTCGCGCACCGCGCCGATGAAGACCGGATGCATCGCCTCGATGCGAAAGGCTCTGACCTGGTCCGACGCGAAGTGGAGGGTCACGTTGTCCTTCTCGGCGCAGAGCATCGGCTCGCTCGCGTTCGACACGTCGACCGGAATGCCGTCGAGGCTCGCGGCGGCGGCCGGAAACCCGAGCGCAGAGGAGGAAGATGGCGAGGAGGATGGCGCGCATCGTTTCACTCACGCAAGAACGGCATAGACGTCGCCGGAATTGGCGGCATGGGGCAGGCTGCGCAGATGCGCCGCCATGATCTCACGGTCGACGAAGGTCCCGAAGGTCAGGACCTGCGTCTCGCCGAGGGCCACGTCGAAGCGGTAGGGTCCGAGCGCGGCGAGGCGGTCGAGGCAACTCCGAGCCACGTCGCGGGCGATGGTGGTGAACTCGAAGGAGAGCGCCGGGACCGGCGTGGTGAGACCGGCGAGCACCCTGTCCTCGAAGCCTTCCACGTCTATCTTCACGAAGGCCGGGCGGCCGTGGTCGCCGATGAGGCGGTCGAGGGTCGTGCAGGGCACCGTGATCGCCTCGTCCCACACCTGCCCCTCCCAGCCGCCCGCCCCCTCCGCCGCCTTCAGGAACGCGTCGGACGCCGTCGACACGGTGGGATTGGCCGTATTCAGGTGAAACGTCAGGGAGCCCTCCGCGTCTCCGGCGGCCGCGGCGAGGAGGGTCACGCCGGCGTCGCGCCCATGGATGAGGCGCAGGACCCGGGCCGGGCCGGGCTGAGGCTCGAGCGCGACGACGCGGGCTCCGAGGCGCCGGAAGGAGGAGATGCGGTCGCCCACATGGGCGCCGATGTCGAAGGCGAGATCGCCGGGCTCGAGAAATCTGCCGTAGAGCGCATCCATCGCCGCGTTGCGGTCCGCATGCCCGTGATAGAGGCGGAGCGACTTCGACAGCGCGGCGGCGGAGCCCTTGGGCAGGACCATGATCAGGTGCCCCGGCCGATCGCGCGGATCTCGGCCGGCGGCTCGAATTCCTCCGGGATCGCGCAGAGGCGCCGCCTGGCGAGAAGGGTGCCGAGCACCGGCGAGGCCGTCGCCACCGCAAACGGGACCGCCACGAGATAGCCGAAGGTCAGCGGCAGGCTCCACAGGAGCGTTGGGAGCGAGAGCGCCGCCAGCGCACCGCAGACCGCGAGCCCGAACAGGAAGGGCGGCCAGAGGCCCGTGAGAGCCGTCGACCAGGCGACGCCGTGGGCGTCGCGCGATTGCCCGCTCCACACGACCGAACGGCCGAAGGCGAGGCCGATCATGAAAAGCGTGATGCGGAAGGTCGTGACGGCGCCGAGCAGGAACGAGAACACGATCTCGACCGCGGCGCCGGCGAGAAAGCGGCCGGTTCCTCCGTACCGGGCGACGCCGTCCCTCGCGAGCAGGATGTCGGCGAGGCCCGCGAGCTTCGGCGAGAGATACATGAGGAGGAAGGTGACATAGAGCCCGATGGCCGCGCCGGCCGGGAAGGCGGGCTCGGCCTCGATCACCTTGAGGGGTGCGAGCGCGATCATCGCCGTCATCGCCGGCACGCCGACGAACATCAGGATCGCCCAGGCGAGCTGGAAGCGGCTCATGGGCAGGAGGCCGGGCAGGTCCAGGAGCTTGAAGTACTGCATGTTGCCCTGGCACCAGCGCAGGTCGCGGGTCGAAAACTCGAAGACGGTGGGCGGGTTTTCCTCCCAGGAGCCGCGCTCGTCGGGGAGCACGCGCACCTCGTAGCCCGCCTTGCGCATGAGCGTCGCCTCGACCTGGTCGTGCGAGAGCACATGGCCCCCGAGCGGCTTTCCGCCGGGAAGGACGGGAAGGCGGCAATGCTCGGCGAAGGGAGCGATGCGGACGAGGGCGTTGTGGCCCCAGAACGGTCCGCAATCGCCGATCCACCACGCCGAACCCATCGTGTAGGCGCGCATGCCGTGGCGCATGCCGAACTGGAAGATGCGGGCGAAGGCGCTCGTCGACGGCGCCCCCACGACGAGGCTCTGCAGGATGCCGAGCTGCGGGTGCGCCTGCATGATCCGCACGAGCCGGACGATCGCCTCGCCCGACATGAGCGAATCCGCGTCGAGCGGCAGCATCAGGTCGTAGTCGCGCCCATGGGTCTCGCAGAAATCGTGCACGTTGCCGGCCTTGAAGCCCGTGTTCCGGACGCGGCGCCGGTAGACGATGCGGCCGGGGTCGGCGACCGCTCGCCGCCAGGCGGCTACCGCCTCTTCCTCGGCCCGGGCGACCTCCGGGCTCGACGTGTCGCTCAGGACGAAATACGCGAACGCGCCGCCGTGACCCGTCGCATCCAGGCTCGCCTGCACGGTCCTGAGCCGGACCATAGCCCGGCCTGGATCCTCGTTGCGGAGCGTCATGAGGATCGCCGTGCGCACCCGGATCGGCTCCGCGCCGTCCGCCCGCGGCAGCGAAGGGCGCGACCCGAGCCAGGCCATCCCTGCGGCCGTGCAGGAGCCAGAGGCCGAAAACGGCGTTCCAGAACCCGAGCACCGTCCAGGGCGTGGCGGCCAGGAAGCAGAGGAAGAGGATACCGTCGATCAGCGCGAAGCCGCCGGTGCCGAGGATGGAGGCCATCCAGAGGGCGAGGCCCGCATAGGTCGCGGCGTTAACGCTGAACACGAACCAGCGCCGGTTCCTCAGCTCCGCCATGGACTGGGTGCCCGTCGGCGTCGTAGAGGTCGCGCCGAGGTCGACGGCGGCGTCGAGGCTGGCAGGCTCGTTCATGCAGGCTCCCGGAGGCGGATGCGCGTGATGAAGCGCGAAATTGCTGAAAGTCCGATGAACGGCAAGGCTCGCGCCCTCTGGTACGTGACCCGGGGCGCCGCGGAGCTGCGACCCGTCGTCCTGGCGCCGCCCGGTCCTGATCAGGCTCTCGTGCGCACCCTCTGGACCGGCCTGAGCCGTGGCACCGAGCGCCTCGTCTTCGACGGCGGGGTGTCCGCGGCCGAGAGCGAGCGCATGCGGGCTCCCTTCCAGGAGGGCGACTTCCCCTTTCCGGTCAAATACGGCTATTGCGCCGTCGGTATCGCGGAGGAGGGTCCCGAAGCGCTTCGCGGCCGGACGGTCTTCGCGCTCCACCCGCACCAGGACCGCTTCGTGGCGCCGGCCGCCGCGCTCGCGGCGGTGCCGGAGGGCGTTCCCGCCCGGCGCGCGATTCTCGCCGCCAACATGGAAACGGCGCTCAATGCCGCTGTGGGATTCCGGCGCCGGTCCGGGCGACCGCGTCCTCGTCGTCGGCGCGGGCGTCGTCGGCTGCCTCGTGGCGGCGCTGGCGGGCGCCATGGCCGGCACCGAGGTGACCCTCGTCGACGTCGACCTCTCCCGCCGCGCCGTCGCCCGAACGCTGGGCGTCGGGTTCGCGAAACCCCTCGATGCGCCGGGCGAAGCGGATGTGGTGTTCCATGCGAGCGCAAACCCGTCGGGCCTCGCCTGCGCGCTCGCCTGCGCCGGGACGGAGGCGACCGTGGTCGAGATGAGCTGGTACGGCGACCGGATGGTGCCGGCTCCGCTCGGCCTCGATTTCCACAGCCGGCGCCTGAAGCTCGTCTCGTCCCAGGTCGGCCGGGTGGCCGCCTCGCGCCGCCCGCGTTGGGATCACGGCCGCCGCCTTCGCAAGGCTCTGTCGCTCCTGGCGGACGATCGCCTCGATGCGCTCATTACCGAGGAGGTGGCCTTCGAGGACCTCCCCCGCGAGATCCCCCGCCTCCTTGCTCCCGGAGCAGCGGGGCTCACCGCCGCGATCCGCTATTGAAGGAGAGAGCCATGTACGCCGTCGAAGTGCGGGACCGCATCATGATCGCCCACAGTTTCCGGGGCGAGCTCTTCGGCCCCGCGCAGGCGCTGCATGGGGCGACCTTCGTGGTGGATGTCGCCTTCTTCCGCGAGACCCTGACGCCGGATGGCGTCGTCGTCGATATCGGCCGCGCGCACGAGGCGCTGAGCGCGGCCTTGAAGCCGCTGCAGTACCGGAACCTCGATGCTCTGCCGCAGTTCGAAGGCCGCAACACCACCACCGAGTTCCTGTCGAAGCACGTCTTCGACGCGATGGCGCAAGCCGCCCGCGCGGGACGCCTCGGGCCGGGCTCGGAGGGCGTGATCCGCATCCGGGTGACGCTGCACGAGTCCGACGTGGCGCGCGCCTGGTTCGAGGGACCGGTGGCGTGACGAGAGCCGTCTTCGCCGTTCCGGGCGATCTGGCGAGCACCGACGGGCGGCTATGCTTATGCTCGGCGGATGTTCGAGCTTCTGCCCCGCGAGGGCATCGCGTCGCGCCACATCGCGCTGCCCGGCGGCTATCCGGATCCCTCGGCAGCCGACCTCGCCGAGACTGCGGAAATCTCGTTGCCGCGACGCCGCCGGATGCGGTGCTCCTCATCGACGGGCTCGCCTACGGGGCCATGCCGGCCGATCTGATCGAGGGCTTCCGCCGCCCCGTCGTCGCCCTGGTCCATCACCCGCTCGGGCTCGAAGCGGGGCTGACGCCGGATCGGCGGGCCGCGCTTCTGGCCAGCGAAGCCGCGGCGCTCGGCCTGGCGCGCCGCATCGTCGTGACGAGCCCGCTCACCGGCCGTCTCCTCGCCTCCGATTTCAACGTCGACGCAGCCGCGATCACCGTCGCCGAGCCCGGCACGGACCCGGCGGCCCGCTCGCGCGGAACCGGTTCCCCGGTGCGCATTCTCGCGGTCGGCGCCATTACGCCCCGCAAGGGCTTCGACCTTCTCGTCGCCGCCCTGGCGCTGGTGCCGGACCGAGACTGGCATCTCACGATCGCCGGTTCCGACGACCGGGACCCGAGGGCGGCCGCCGCTCTGCGCGCGGCCATCGCGGAGGCCGGTCCTGTCCTCCTGCGTGACGCTCGCGGGCGCCCTCGAACCCGCGGCGCTCGACGTCCTCTACGAGGCGGCGGACATCTTCGTCTCGCCCTCCCTGTTCGAGGGCTACGGCATGGCGCTGGCGGAAGCGCTCGCCCGGGGCATGCCGATCGTGGCTTCCACGGGCGGCGCCGCGGCGGAGACGGTGCCCGACGGGGCAGCGATCAAAATTCCCCCGGGAGACGTCGCAGAGCTGACGGCGGCGCTGACGACTCTCATCGCCGCTCCGGCGCTCCGCGCCGCTTTCGGCGACGCGGCCTGGCACGCAGCCCGAACCCTGCCGCGCTGGACCGACACGGCCGCGCGCATCGCCACAGTCCTGAAGGAGGTCGCGCTTGAGCGGGTTTAGTGCCGAATGGCTGGCGCTTCGCGAGCCCGCCGACCACCGGGCGCGCAACCGCGATCTCCTCGGGGCGCTCGCGCGCCGTTTCGCGGGCCGCGACACCCTCTCGGTCGTCGATCTCGGCTGTGGCGCCGGCTCCAACCTGCGCGCGCTCGCGCCGGCCCTGCCGCGTCGCCAGCGCTGGCGTCTCGTGGACCACGACGCGGCGCTTCTCGGCGCGGCCCGGGGACGGATCGCCCAATGGGGCGACGCGTGCGGAGGCGGCGGGCGCTGACCTCAGAGCGTCACCGGCAGGGGAGGGACCTCGCCGTCGCGTTCCAGAAGGCGGATCTCGTCTCCGATCTCGAAGGCGTCCTCGAGGGGGCGCCCCACCTGGTCACGGCGGCGGCGCTCTTCGATCTCGTCTCGGCCGAATGGATCCGGCGCCTTGCCGCCGCCGTCGCGGCGCGGGAAGCGGTGTTCTACACGGTCCTGACCTATAACGGCACCGAAAGCTGGTCGCCGTCCCATCCGTCGGATGCCGCGATCCGGGCCGCGTTCCATGCCCATCAGGGTGGCGACAAGGGTTTCGGTCCGGCGGCCGGCCCCGCCGCGTCGGAACGTCCTGGCCGAGGCCTTTCTCGCCGCCGGGTATCGCGTGCGCAGCGCCGACAGTCCCTGGCGGCTCGGCCTACGAGGATGCCGAACTCGTCAGGGAACTCGCGAAAGGCACGGCACGGCGCGGTGCGGGAGACCGGCCAGGTCCCGGAAATGACGAAGTCGCGTCGTGGCTCGAAGCGCGCCTTTCAGCGCGCCGCCTGCGTCGTGGGGCATACCGACCTGCTGGCCTTCCCCGGCTGAGACGCCGCGGAGCGCCCCGGGCAGCATGCGCAGAAGCGTCCGGTCGCGTCGCACGAAATGGTGATGCAGAGCGGCGCTCACGTGGACCAGCACGATCGCCGTCAGCGCGAACGCCAGGGCATAGTGGACGAGGAAGATCGGCTTCGACTGGTCCATACCTCCTTCCCACGGCAGCGGCAGCGTCAGCGGAACCGTCCAGAACAGGTTCACCGGCGCGCAGCAGGTCGAGGTGGCGGTCCAGCCGCTCAGCGGCACCAGGATGATGAGGAGGTAGAGGGCGTAATGGGACGCGCGGGCGGCCGCCCGTTGCCAGGCCGGGATGCCCGGCACAAGGGGCGGCGCCCCTCGCACGAGGCGGACCGCGACGCGCAGGAGCGCGAGACCGAAGACCGTGAGGCCGAAGGACTTGTGCAGCTCGTAGGCCCCGTTCTTGATCGGGCCGTCGTCCATGAAGTTGGCCATGCTCAGGCCGACCGGCACCAGCACCACGATGAGCGCGGCGATCAGCCAGTGGAGCGCCTTCTGGGCGGGCGAATAGGCGTCAGGGGAGAAGGGCATCGGGGTTTTCGCTGGGCAAGATCGAGAAAGAACCGGATGGACGTACCCCCGTCCCCGGCGGCTTGGATACGGGCTCGAACTCCGAAAGACCGTCGCGTCATGAGCGCTCATGGGGGCACCGCTCCAACCAACATCCTATCTGCCATGCGGTATTTTCTCTTTTCACCGCCCGGAGCCGTGTATAGAGTGCGCGGCCGTTCATGTGGGAGCAAGCTTAAGGCGCGCATAGAGGATGTGGGAAGCGGCTTCCGATCAAGACCGGTGAAAGGCAAACCGGCGAGCGCCAAGGGTATCGAGCCATGATGCGTCTAGTCCTGAGCTTGTCCGACGAGCTCAATCCCCTGGTGGTGGAGCGCGCCATCGCCGAATTCCGATCCGGACGACCGGTCGTCGTCGACGGAGAGGACGCCAGTGCTCTGGTGATCGGGGTCGAGGATCTCGACGAGATCATGAGCGCCCGGCTCGATGCGGTCGCCGGGGGCCATGCCCATCTCGTGCTCCCGCCCGCGCGCCTGCGCCGTCTCGGCCTCGAGCGTCAGCATTCCGGGACCGTGGCGCTCCCCTTCGTCGACCCGGCCCGCATCGAGACGCTCGCCCTGAAGGCGGACGGCCGCATCGATGCGCCCGTCGGCCCTTCGAGCGCCCTCGACGAGGACGCTCTGGAACTCGCCCGCCTGTCCCTCGTGCTCCCCGCCGTAGCGGTGGTGCCGATCGTCGCCGGCATCGAGATCGACCCGTCCATGCTGCGCGTGCCCGCCGCGGCCATCCGCGGATTCCGCCAGGCCAAGCTCCGCGACCTCAAGATCGTGAGCCGCGCGCCCGTACCCCTCGATGGTGCGCCGGCGACCGAGTTCGTGGTTTTCCGCGGCGGCGAGGGGCTGCGCGACCAGGTGGCGATCATCGTCGGCAAGCCGGATCTATCGAAGCCCGTGAGCGTGCGGCTTCATTCCGCATGCCTGACCGGAGACCTGTTCGGCTCCCTCAAGTGCGATTGCGGGGACCAGCTCCGCGATACGGTCCGGCACATGGCGCAAGGGGAGGGCGGCATCCTTCTCTACCTCGATCAGGAGGGCCGCGGGAACGGGCTCGCGAACAAGATTCGCGCCTACAAGCTCCAGTCTCAGGGCTACGACACTTACGACGCCGACGAGGTCCTGGGGTTCGATCTCGACCAGAGGCGCTTCGACTTCGCCGCCGCGATGCTGCGCCAGCTCGACGTCAGGGCGGTGCGGGTCATGACCAACAACCCGGAAAAGATCGCCGCCTTGCGCAAGGCGGGGCTTGAAGTGGTCTCCGATCAGCGCGTGCTCGGTCGGCGGACCACGGAGAACGTGCGCTATCTCGCCTCGAAACGCGATCGGGCCGGGCATTTCATCGACTTCGAAGCCTTGGCGGCCCACGCGCCGAACCAGGATTGATGGCGGCGTGATTGCCTGACGCCCGCCAGGCCGTCGCGACAATTCCGGCGCGCCCGGAGGAGACCGCTTCCTTCGCCCTCTTCGCGGGGACCTGGCTCCTCCTGTGCTGGCCCTGGCTGTCCGGCGCCGTCACCATCCCGTGGGACGCGAAGGCGCATTTCTATCCGCAGCTCCAATTCCTCGCCCAGTCGTTCCATCGCGGCGAATGGCCGTTCTGGGCGCCATTCATCTTCGCGGGCCAGCCTCAGATCGCCGATCCGCAATCGCTCGTCTTCTCGCCGCCGTTCCTTCTCCTCGCGGCCCTCGTCCCGGATCCGGGCTTCCGGGCCTTCGACGCGGTGGTGTTCGGAATGCTGGGTCTCGGCGGCCTCGCCGTCATGGCTCTCTTCCGGGACCGGGGCTGGCATCCCGCGGGCGGACTCCTGGCCGCGCTCGCCTTCGCGTTCGGCGCCTCGGCCGCGTGGCGCGTCCAGCATGTGGGCCAGGTCCTGAGCCTCTCGCTGTGGCCCGTCGCGCTGTGGCTGCTGCTCCGCGCCCTCGAACGGCGCTCATGGCGGTACGGCCTCGCCGCCGGCCTTGCCGCGGGGCTGATGGCGCTCGGACGCGATCAGGTCGCGCTTCTCGGCCTGTGGCTCCTCGCCGGCGCCGCCGCGGCATTCGCCGTGCGCAGCCGTCCGCGGCTCGGCGCCATGGTTGCGCCGCTCACGGCGGGCGCCATCGGCGGCGCCCTGGTCGTCGCCGGGCCGACCCTGCTGACGCTGCTCCTCGCCGAGGGCTCCAATCGGCCCGCGATCGACTACGCCGGGGCGGCACGCGGCGCCGTCCATCCCGCCCTGCTGCTGACGTCGGTCATCCCCAACCTCTTCGGAGTCGACGGACCCTTCGTCGATTATTGGGGCCCGCCAAGCCCGCGCTGGGGGGAGAGCCCCTACGTGCTCGCCCGCAACATGGGCGTCCTCTATGCCGGCGCGCTGCCCTTCGCCCTCCTCCTCGCGGGTTTCTTCAAGGGTCTGCTCTGGGCGCGCGAGATCAGGCCCGTCACGGTCGGGCTCGCGCTCATGCTGCTCTATGCCCTCGGGAGCGCAACGCCGGTGTTCTGGCTCGCTTTCGAACTCCTGCCCGGCGTCGATTTCTTCCGCCGCCCGGCGGATGCGCTCTTCCTCGCAGGCGCGCTCGCCGCGATCGCGGCGGGCTATCTCATGCACCGCATCTGGACCGGGACCTTCCTGAGCGAGGGTCCGCCCTGGGGCCTGGCCGAGATCCTCGCCGCCATGGCGGCCTTCTCGGCCGCGATGGGACTGGCCTATGCGAAGGAAACGACGGCGCTCGCCGCCTGGCCGCTCGCCACCGCGGCCCTGTGGCTTGCGCTCGCCCTTCTGCTGCTCTCCGCCCTGCCGGGGCTGACCCGCCGCGTCCGCGCATGGCCCTTGCTGCTCATGGTCGGGGCGCTCGCGGCCGATCTCGCCTGGAACAACGGGCCGAACGAGTCGACCGCGCTCCCGCCCTCGGCCTATGAAGTTCTGCTGCCGGCGAGCCGCAACGAACTCCTCCACATCCTGAGCGGAAAGCTGGGCCCGGCAGCCTCGACCGGGTCGAACTCGCCGGGCTCGGCTTCCACTGGCCGAATGCCAGCCTCGTCCACCGGCTGCACAACACGCTCGGCTACAATCCCCTGCGGCTTGCCCTCTACACCCGGGCGACGGGCGCCGAGGACCACGCGGCCCTGCCGGACCAGCGTCGCTTCTCGCCGCTCTTCCCCTCCTATCGTTCGACGCTCGCGGATCTCCTCGGGCTCCGCCTCATCGCGACGGGCGTGCCGGTGGAGACGATCGATCCCCGTCTCGGACCGGGCGACCTGATCCCCGTGGGCGCGGACCGCCGACGGATTCGTCTACGAGAACCCGCGGGCCTTTCCGCGCGCCTTCTTCGTCACGGAGGCCGCGGCGGCCGATCCCGAAACGCTCCTGGCGAGCGGGCACTGGCCGGGCGTCGATCTGCGCCGCACCGTCCTCATCGAGCAAACCCCGCCGGAGGGCTTGCGCGCGCTCCCGCCTTCATCGCGTCCGGCGGAGGTGGCGATCCGGTCCTACCGCAATACCGCCGTCGTCATCGACGTGACGACGGACGGCGCCGGCTATCTCGTCCTCAACGATCCCTATCACCCCTGGTGGGTCGCCGAGATCGACGGCCACGAGACCCCGATCCTTCAGGCCAATGTCCTCTTCCGCGCGGTGGAGGTCCCGACGGCGTCGCATCGCATCCGCTTCGTCTTCCGCCCGGTCCTCGGCGCCTGGCGGCAGGCGCGACGCCGCTGGCCCGTTCTCGCCGGGCTGTTCCCATGACCCGTCGCACTCCCGATACCGAAGTCGCCGTCATCGGCGCCGGCATCGTCGGCCTCTCGGTCGCGTTGCACGCGCAGCGTCGCGGACGCAGCGTCGCGGTCGTCGACCCCGCCCTGTGGCGCCGCGCCGCCTCCTTCGGCAATGCGGGCGTGATCAGCCGCGGCTCGCTGTTCCCGATCGCCGGTCCCGCGACTCTGGCCGAAGCTCTTCGCCTACGCGGCCAACCGCGATCCCGGCCTCCGCCTGCGCTACGGGGCCCTGCCGGGGATCCTGCCATGGGTCCGCGCCTTTCTCGGACGTGCGAACGAGCAAGCATGGCGGGAAGCGGCCGCGGCCCTCGATCCGCTGACCGCCGCCGCGTTCGACGCGCATGTCGATCTGGCGGCCCACATCGGAGCCGCGGATCTCATCGCCCGGCGCGGCTACCTCAAGCTCTACCGCACCGAGGAGGCGTTCGCGGCGGGTGCGCTGGAACGGGAGATCCTCATCCACCACAAAGTCCGGCTGGACATCCTCGGCCGAGAGGAGATCGCCTCCTTGGAGCCCGCGCTCACCCGCTCATTCGCGCGCGCCCTGTTCTTTCCCGAATCCGGAGCGGTGGATCGGCCGGGCGAGCCTCGTCGCCTGCTATCTCGCCGCCTTCCTGGCGGGAGGCGGCCGGCTGATCGAGGCAGCCTGCACCGGCATCGAGCCGGACGGCGAAACGCTCACCCTCCATTGGCCCGGCGGCACGCTCTCGGCACGGCAGGCCGTCCTGGCGGCCGGGGCCGGGAGCGGCGCGCTCGCCCGCCTTCTCGGCTACCGTCTCCCCCTCGCGGCGGAGCGGGGCTACCATCGGCACTTTCGGGTGGAACGGAACCTCGCGCGCGCGGTCCACGACACGGGCGGCGCCTATGTGCTCTCCCCCATGGGCGACGGCACCGTGCGGCTGTTGACGGGCGTCGAACTCGCAAGACCCGAGGACCCGCCGACCCCGCGCCAGCTCGAACTCGTGTTTCCGCAGGCCGCCCGCACGCTCCCCCTCGGCGAACCCGTCGAGGCGGAGCCCTGGTGCGGCTCGCGCCCGTCGACGCCGGACGGGCTGCCGATCATCGGCCGTGCACCTCGGCACCCCAACCTGATCTTCGCCTTCGGGCACGGGCATATCGGCCTCTCGACCGGGCCGGTCACCGGCCGGATCGTCGCCGATCTCATCGACCGGCTCGACCCGCCCGTGCCGGTGGCGCCGTTCGCTCCGGACCGCTGGAGCCGGGCCTAGCGCATCGTGCGGAAAAGTGGACCCGGTTTTCCGCTTAAACGATGCGCTGCTTCAGAGGGGAGCATCGGATGGATCCCAAAAGTGGAGTCCACTTTTGGGTCCGATGCTCTAGCTAGCGGGCCGGCATGCCGTTCTCGATGATCTTCGCCCAGAGCGAAACACCGTAGGGCGCCGCCTCGTCGTTGAAGTCGTAGGACGGGTGGTGGACGCCGGCCGTGTCGCCGTTGCCCATGAAGATGTACGCGCCCGGACGTCGGTTCAGCATGAAGGAGAAATCCTCCGCGCCCATGAGCGGCGGGATCGTCGTGTCGACGCCCTTCTCGCCCGCGACCTCCCGGGCGACCGCGGCCATGAAGTCGGTCTTGGCCGGCTCGTTCATGGTCACCGGGTAGCCCCGGCTGTACTCCAAGGTCGCCTTGGCGCCGAAGGCGGCGCAGACGTTGTCGACCACGGCCCGGATGCGCGCCTCGCAGAGATCCTGCACCTCTTCCTTGAGGGTCCGCACGGTGCCGAGCAGGGTCGCCGTCTGCGGGATGACGTTGAACGTATCGCCGGATTTGACGGCGCAGACCGAGATGACGGCGGATTCGAGCGGATCGACATTGCGCGCGGCGATCGTCTGGAGCGCCGTGACCACATGCGCCGCAACGACGATGGTGTCGATGCATTCGTGAGGCCGCGCCGCATGGCCGCCCTTGCCTTCGATCGTCAGCGTGAACCGGTCCGCCGCCGCCATCATCGGTCCGGGCCGGATGGCGAAGGAGCCCACCGGAATGCCCGGCATGTTGTGCAGGCCGTAGACCTCCTGCAAGCCGAAGCGCTCCATGAGGCCGTCCTTGACCATGGCGTCGCCGCCGCCGCCGCCCTCCTCGGCGGGCTGGAAGACCATGACCGCCGTGCCGTCGAAGTGGCGCGTCTCGGCGAGGTACTTCGCCGCCCCGAGGAGCATCGCCGTGTGGCCGTCATGCCCGCAGGCATGCATGGTGCCGGGCACTTTGGATTTGTAGGGAAGGTCCGTCGCCTCCTC
The DNA here is from genome assembly GCA_963723525.1 of uncultured Alphaproteobacteria bacterium. Lineage (GTDB taxonomy): Bacteria > Pseudomonadota > Alphaproteobacteria > Rhizobiales > Beijerinckiaceae > Microvirga. The sequence goes on along the minus strand of CAVRRI010000030.1, from coordinate 121,666 downwards.
GATCGGGAGCGCGTCCATGTCGGCCCGAAGGCCGATCACCTTGCCGGAGGCCGTCGTCTTGCCGCGGATCACGCCGACCACCCCGGTCCGCCCGATGCCGGTCACGATCTCGTCGCAGCCGAACTCCTTCAGTTTTCCGGCGACGATGCCCGCGGTGCGGTGGACGTCGAAGAGCAGTTCCGGGTTCTCGTGGAAGTCGCGGCGCCAGGAGGCGATTTCGTCGGCCATGGCGGCAACGCGGTTGATGATCGGCATCGGTGTCCCTCGGGTTCTCCATCGTCGCGGCCGGGGCGACAGGCACCGGAGCGAGCCAAGCGGACCCTACACGGTCGATCCCGGACGGCGCAGCAAAATCCCGCCGCCTCGCGTCCCGAGGCGTCCGGTCGGCTCCTTGCGCAGCGGAAGGAGCCGCATGACCTCAAAAAGGGGACTGGACCGCCGATCTCCTCCGCTCTAACGTTGCTCCTTGTGGGGGAATAGGACGGTCGAGCCACCCTCCTGACAATCATACAGAGCCGCGCGACAGGCGGCCTTCCAGTGGAGAACGATCCTACGATGTTCAATCGTCATAGCCTGCTCGCGGCCGTCGCCGCGACGCTCCTCGCCGGCACGGCATCCGCCAATACCTTGCGCTACGCCAACCAGGGCGACCTCAAGTCGCTCGATCCCTATACCCTGAACGAGACCACCGCGAACGCGCATCTCGGCCATGTCTACGAGGGGCTGACCAGGCGCGGGAAGGATCTCGCCATCGAGCCGGGTCTCGCCGAGAAATGGGAGACCAGCGCGGACGGCCTCACCTGGCGCTTCCACCTCCGCAAGGGCGTCAAGTTCCACAACGGGAACCCCTTCACGGCCGACGACGTGGTCTTCTCGGCGACCCGGGTGCGGGCGCAGGGCTCGAACTTCCAGACCCGCGTGCCGAGCGACTCGGAATTCGTGAAGGTGGACGACCACACGGTCGACGTGAAGCTCAAGACGCCGAACCCGATCATCCATTACCAGTGGGACACCTGGTATATCCTGGACAAGGAATGGGCCGAGGCGAACAACGCCACCGCGCCGACGCCGACCGCCGCGACGACCCCGAGCTACGCGTCGCTCAACACCAACGGCACCGGCCCCTTCAAGATCGAGAGCCATCAGCCGGGCGTGAAGACGGTGTTCAAGCCGAATGCGGCCTGGTGGGGCAAGCCGGAGCACAACCTGACCGAGATCGTCTTCACGCCGATCGGCTCCGACGCGACCCGCGTCGCCGCGCTCCTGTCGGGAGAGGTGGACGTCATCGAGCCGGTGCCGCTGCAGGACATCCAGCGGGTGAACGCGAGCCCGAACGCACAGGTGCTCACCGGGCCGGAACTGCGCACCATCTATCTCGGCATGGACCAGACCCGTGACGAACTGCTCTTCTCCAACGTGAAGGGCAAGAACCCGTTCAAGGACATCAAGGTCCGTCAAGCCTTCTATCACGCGATCGACATCGAGACGATCAAGACCCGCGTCATGCGCGGTCTGGCGACGCCCTCGGCCCTGATGATCGCGCCGGAACTCGTCCCCTTCGAGCAGGAATTCACGCGCCCGAAATACGATCCCGAAGGCGCCAAGAAGCTCCTTGCGGATGCGGGTTATCCGAACGGTTTCGAGGTCGGCATGGACTGCCCGAACGATCGTTACGTCAACGACGAGGCGATCTGCCAGGCGGTCGTCGGCATGCTGGCGCGCGTCGGCGTGAAGGTGAACCTGCTGGCACAGCCGAAGGCGCAGTACTTCGCCAAGGTTCTGAAGTCGAACAACTACCAGGTCTCCTTCTATCTCCTCGGCTGGACGCCCGGCACGTTCGACGGCCACAACGTTCTCAACGACATCCAGGGCTGCCGCAACGACCCGAAACTGTCGCGGGGCGAGTCGAATCTCGGCGGCTACTGCAACCCGAAGCACGACGAGCTCGCCGCCAAGGTGCTGGTCGAGAACGACAAGGCGAAGCGCGAAGACCTCATGAAGCAGGCCTACAAGCTCGTCTTCGACGATTTCGGGTACATCCCCCTGCACCAGCAGGCGCTGGCCTGGGGCGTGTCGAAGAAAGTCAAGCTGACTCAGCGCGCCGACAATTCGGTCCTGCTCTACTGGGCCCGCAAGGAGTAGGCCGCTTCCATGCGACGCCGCGGCCGGGCCGAGGCCCGGCCGCGGCTGGTCCACGGGCGCCTCATCGTCTTGATGCGGCGTCCGGTTCCGGTCCAGGCATGACGAACCAGGACAAGGCCGACGATGCTCGCCTTCATCATCCGCCGCGCCCTGCAGGCCCTCGGCGTCCTCTTCGCGGTCGGAGTCATCGCCTTCGCGATGTTCCGCTTCGCCGGCGACCCGGTGAACCAGATCGTTTCGATCGACACGCCGGCGGCCGAGCGCGAAGAGGTCCGCCGTTCTCTCGGCCTCGACGACCCGGTGCCGATCCAGTTCGCCCGCTACGTCTTCCGCGCGGCGCAGGGGGATTTCGGCGTCTCCTATCAGCTCCGCCAGCCGGTCTCGACGCTCCTGGCCGAACGCATGCCTGCGACCCTCGAACTCGCCATCTGCGCGACGCTCCTCGCGGTCGGCTTCGGCATCCTCATGGGGGTCTATTCGGCGCTCCGGCGCGAGAGTTTCCTGGCCAAGCTCCTGCAGGCCGTGTCGCTCATCGGGATTTCCCTGCCGACCTTTCTCATCGGCATTCTGCTCATCTACCTCTTCGCGGTGATCCTCGGCTGGCTCCCGTCATTCGGCCGCGGCGACACGGTGAAGCTCGGCTGGTGGTCGACCGGACTGCTCACGCGCTCGGGGCTGCAGGCGCTCATCATGCCGTCGGTGACGCTCGGCCTCTTCCAGATGACGCTGGTCATGCGGCTCGTCCGCGCCGAGATGCTGGAGGTCCTGCGCTCGGATTATATCCGTTTCGCGCGCGCGCGCGGCCTCAGGACCCGCGCCATCCATTTCGGCCACGCTCTCAAGAACACGCTCGTCCCGGTCATCACCATCGTGGGCCTGCAATTCGGTTCGGTCATCGCTTTCGCCATCATCACCGAGACCGTGTTCCAATGGCCCGGCATGGGATTGATGTTCGTGCAGTCCATACAGAACGTCGACATCCCGATCATGGCGGCCTACCTGATGCTCGTGGCCCTCATCTTCGTGACGATCAATCTTGCGGTCGACATCCTCTATACGGTGGTCGATCCGCGCCTGCGCTCGTCCATCCGGCAGCCGGCCTGAACCGATGACCGAAGGATTGGAAGCCGCTCCCGTTTTCGCGCCGCAGCCCCGCGCCGAGAAGCTGTCGCTCATGGGCCGGTTCCTGGACAGCGACATCTGGGTGAGCTTCCGGCGCTCGAAGCTCACCATGGCGGCCGGAGCCGTCACTCTGCTGTTCTTCATCATGGCTCTGGTGGCCGGCCTCGTGGCGCCGCAGGATCCGTTCGACCCGGCGCAGCTCGAGCTCATGAACAGCCGCCTGCCCCCGATCTGGGACGCGGAGGGACAGGCTCCCTTCCTTCTCGGGTCCGACGAACAGGGCCGGGACATCCTGTCGGCCATCCTGTACGGCCTGAGGATCTCGCTCCTCGTCGGGTTCCTGGGCGTGGCCTTTTCGGGGGCGCTCGGCATCGGCCTCGGGCTTGTCGCGGGCTATTTCGGCGGCACGGTCGACTCCCTGATCATGCGGATCGCCGACGTGCAGCTCACCTTCCCGGCGATCCTGATCGCCCTTCTCGTCGACGGGGTGGCCAAAGCCGTGCTGGGCGCGCACCTGGACCCGGCGACGATGCTCTCGGTCCTGGTCTTCTCGATCGGCCTCAGCTTCTGGGTGCAGTATGCGCGCACGGTCCGGGGCTCGGTGATGGTCGAGAAGAACAAGGATTACATCGCGGCCGCCCGTCTCATCGGGCTGCCGGCGCCCGTCATCATGGTCCGGCACGTGCTGCCGAACGTCATGGGGCCGGTGCTCGTCATTGCGACCATCAACCTGGCGCTCGCCATCATCACCGAGGCGACCCTCTCCTTCCTGGGTTCGGGCATGCCCGAGACGATGCCTTCGCTGGGGACCCTCATCCGCATCGGCAACAACTATCTCTTCTCGGGCGAATGGTGGATCGTGGCCTTTCCGGGCTTCGCGCTCGCCGCCCTCGTGCTGGCCATCAATCTTCTGGGCGACTGGCTCCGGGACGCTCTCAACCCGCGACTGCGGTAATCCGTTTCCCCGACTCCGGACGGCCCGGAGCCGGCGCCGGGCGGAATCCGCACCTCAAGTCCTTGTGAGCAATAGGCATAACGGCCTCATCGCATTGACAGCCTTCCAAAGCAGCGTTTTAGTCGCCTGCCATGAGAAGGACGGTTGAGGTCAACCGTCCGCAGGGGAACAACCGTGAAACGCTCAGCTCTCTTCGCCGCCATCTGCCTACCCGCCCTCCTCGCGGCAGCGTCGGCTTCGTCCAAGACGCTCGTGTACTGCTCCGAGGGCAGCCCGGAGAACTTCTACCCCGGGGTCAACACCACCGGCACCTCGTTCGACGCGAGCGAGCAGATCTACAACCGCATCGTGGAATTCGAGCGCGGGGGACGCAGGTCGTTCCGAGCCTTGCCGAGAAGTGGACGATCTCGCCGGACGGACTCGTCTACACGTTCAACCTCCGCAAGAACGCGAAGTGGCATTCCAACAAGAACTTCAAGCCCGCCCGCAACCTGAATGCCGACGACGTCGTCTTCATGTTCGAGCGGCAGTGGAAGGAGGACAACTCCTACTTCAAGGTCACGAGCCCCAACCACTCCTACTTCGGCGACATGGGCATGGCCAAGCTGCTGAAGTCGGTTGAGAAGGTGGACGACTACACCGTCCGGATCACGCTGAACCAGCCCGAGGCGCCCTTCCTTTCCAACCTGGCCATGATGTGGGCCAGCGTCCAGTCGAAGGAATACGCCGACGCGATGCTGAAGGCCGGCACGCCCGAGAAGATCGACCAGGATCCGATCGGCACGGGCCCGTTCTCGCTGGTCAATTACCAGAAGGACGCGGTGATCCGTTACAAGGCCTTCCCGGAGTATTGGGGCGGCAAGGCCAAGATCGACGACCTCGTCTTCGCGATCACCCCGGATGCCTCCGTCCGCTGGGCCAAGCTGCAGAAGGGCGAATGCCATGTCATGCCGTATCCGAACCCGGCTGACCTGGAGGCCATGAAGAAGGATCCGAACGTCACGATCCTCGATCAACCCGGCCTGAACATCGGCTATCTCGCCTACAACACCACGAAGAAGCCCTTCGACGACGTGCGCGTCCGCAAGGCGATGAGCATGGCCATCAACAAGAAGGCCATCATCGACGCCGTGTATCTCTCGAGCGGCGTGCCGGCGAAGAACCCGATCCCGCCGTCCATGTGGTCCTACAACGACACCGTGAAGGACGATCCCTACGATCCGGACGGCGCCAAGAAGCTCCTGGCGGAAGCCGGCTTCCCGAGCGGGATGGAGACGGACCTCTGGGCGATGCCGGTTCAGCGTCCCTACAACCCCAACGCCAAGCGCATCGCGGAGCTGATGCAGGCCGATCTCGCCAAGGTGGGCGTGAAGGCCGAGATCAAGTCCTTCGAGTGGGGCGAGTACCGCAAGCGCATGCAGGCGGGCGAGCACCAGATGGGCATGCTGGGCTGGACGGGCGACAACGGCGACCCGGACAACTTCCTGCACACGCTCCTCGGCTGCGACTCGGCGAAGAGCGCATCGGGCTCGAACGTCGCCAAGTTCTGCCACAAGCCGTTCGACGACCTCGTCGTGAAGGCGAAGACGGTGAGCGACCAGAAGCAGCGCACGGACCTCTACAGGCAGGCCCAGGTGATCTTCAAGGAGCAGGCACCCTGGTTCACCATCGCCCACGCGGTGCAGCTGAAGCCGGTGCGCAAGGAAGTCGTCGACTTCAAGCTCTCGCCGTTCGGCCGCCACACCTTCTACGGCGTGGACATCAAGGGCAAGTGAGCCTTCCCTTCGGCAAGATCGAGCGGGGCAGCTTCGGCTGCTCCGCTTTTTTTCTGCACGGGACGCCTCTATTGTAGACGGCCATGCTCCGCTTCATCCTCACCCGCGTCAGCCTCGTGATCCCGACCTTCATCGGGATCACGCTGCTCGCCTTCTTCCTCATCCGGCTCGTGCCCGGCGATCCGATCGAGACCATGGCGGGCGAGCGCGGCATCGACCCTGCCCGGCACGAGCAGCTCCGCAAGGAGTTCGGCTACGATCGGCCGCTCCTGGTGCAATACGGGATCTACATCGTCCGCGTTCTCCAGGGCGATCTCGGCAAGTCCTTCATCACGCAGGAGCCCGTCCTGACGGAATTCGGGGCGCTGTTCCCGGCGACCCTCGAACTCGCCTTGTGCGCCATCCTGTTCGCTCTGATCCTGGGAATTCCGGCCGGCATCATCGCCGCCGTGCGCCGAAATTCCATCTTCGACCACGGCGTCATGGGCGTCTCCCTCGCCGGATACTCCATGCCGATCTTCTGGTGGGGCCTGATCCTCATCCTGGTCTTCTCGGTGCAGTTCGGCCTCACGCCCGTCTCGGGCCGGATCGACGTCCTCTACTACATCGAGCCCGTCACCGGCTTCCTGCTCATCGACTCCGTTTTCTTCTCCGAGGACGAAGGCGCGTTCCTGTCCGCCCTGCAGCATCTGATCCTGCCGACGATCGTGCTCGGCACGGTGCCGCTCGCCGTCATCGCCCGCATGACGCGATCGGCCATGCTCGAGGTGCTGGGCGAGGACTACATCCGGACCGCGAAGGCGAAGGGGCTCTCCCGCTTCCGGGTGATCTCCCTCCACGCCCTGAGGAACGCCCTCATCCCGATCGTCACCGTGATCGGGCTGCAGGTGGGCGTGCTGTTCACGGGCGCCATCCTCACCGAGACGATCTTTTCCTGGCCGGGCGTCGGCAAGTGGGTGATCGAAGCGATCTTCCGGCGCGACTACCCTGTGCTGCAGGGTGGGATCCTCCTCCTCGGAGCCGTGGTGATGAGCGTCAATCTCCTGGTCGACCTCGCCTACGGCCTCATCAACCCGCGCATCAGGCACACAAGATGACGGCCGAAGTCATGGAAGCTCCCTCGGTCGCCGCTCCGACGGCCGCCCCGCCGCATCCCCTCCGCGAGTTCTGGGGTTATTTCAGCGGCAATCACGGTGCCGTCGCCGGCCTCCTCGTCATCGTGGGGGTCGTGCTCGTGGCGCTGCTCGCACCCGTGCTCGCCCCGCATTCGCCCTACGTCACGGACACCTCCATCGCCCTGAAGCCGCCCTTCTGGCAGGAGGGCGGGTCGTTCGCCTATCCGCTCGGCACGGACCCGATCGGACGCGACATCCTCTCGCGCCTGATCTACGGCGCCCGGCTGTCGCTTCTCATCGGCATCGTCGTGGTGACGCTCTCGATCCTGGCCGGCACGATCCTCGGCCTGGTCGCGGGCTTCTTCCGCGGCCTCGTCGAAATCTTCATCATGCGCCTGATGGACATCGTGCTGACGATGCCGAGCCTGCTCCTCGCCATCGTCATCGTGGCCATCCTCGGCCCCGGCCTGATGAACTCCATGCTGGCGGTCGCGCTCGTCATCCTGCCGCATTACGTGCGGCTCGCCCGCGCGGCGGTGATCACCGAGACCTCGAAGGATTACGTCACGGCTGCCCGCGTCAGCGGCGCCGGCACGGCGCGGCTCATGTTCAAGGAGGTGCTGCCCAACTGCACGGCGCCCCTGATCGTGCAGGCCTCCCTCGGCATCTCGACGGCGATCCTCGACGCGGCGGCGCTCGGCTTCCTCGGGCTCGGCGCGCAGCCGCCGTCGCCCGAATGGGGCACGATGCTGGCCGACGCCCGCGAATTCGTCCTGCGCGCCTGGTGGGTCGTGACCTTTCCGGGGCTCGCCATCCTCGTCACGGTGCTCGCCTTCAACCTCCTCGGCGACGGCTTGCGCGACGCCCTCGACCCGAAACTGAAACGCTGAGCATGGCCCTTCTCGACATCCGGAATCTCTCGGTCGAATTCCCGACCCAGAGCGGCGTGCTGCGCGCCGTCGACGGCGTCAGCCTCACCCTGGAGGAGGGCGAGGTGCTCGGCGTCGTCGGCGAATCGGGCTCCGGCAAGAGCGTGACCATGCTGGCCCTGATGGGGCTCGTGCCGTTCCCGGGCCGCGTGAAGGCCGACCGGCTCTCCTTCGGCGGGCGCGACCTCCTCACCATGTCCGACCGCGAGCGCCGCAAGCTCACCGGCAAGGACGTGGCGATGATCTTCCAGGAGCCGACCACGAGCCTCAACCCGTGCTTCACGATCGGCTTTCAGCTCGCCGAGACCCTTCGGCTGCACGAAGGCATGGACCGCAAGGCCGCGCGCCGGCGGTCCGTCGAACTGCTCGACCAGGTGGGCATCCCGTCCCCCGAAAGCCGGCTCTCCGCCTTCCCGCACCAGCTCTCGGGCGGCATGAACCAGCGCGTGATGATCGCCATGGCGATCGCCTGCAATCCGCGCCTCCTCGTCGCCGACGAACCGACGACGGCGCTCGACGTCACCATCCAGGCGCAGATCCTCGACCTGCTCCTGACGCTCCAGAAGGAGCGCGGCATGGCGCTCGTCCTCATCACCCACAACATGGGCGTGGTGGCGGAAACGGCGCACCGGATCATGGTCATGTATGCCGGCCAGATCATGGAAGAGCGCAACGCCGCCGACCTCTTCGCCGCGCCGCAGCACCCCTACACGGCGGCGCTGCTCTCGGCCCTGCCCGAGCGCAGCGGCGGCGGCCGTCTCGCCACCATTCCGGGCGTGGTGCCTGGCCTCTACGACCGGCCGAAAGGCTGCCTCTTCTCGCCGCGCTGCGCCTACGCGACCGCGCGTTCGCGGAACGTGCGCCCCGAGCTGAGACCCTGGGCCGGCGGCCACATCCGCTGCCACTATCCCCTCGGCGACCCGAACCGGGACGCCGAGATCAGGGCCGATCATCCGGTCGGCGTGGAGGCTGCGCCATGACCGCCCCCGTCGTCACGGCAAAGGACCTCAAGCGCGTCTACGAGATCCGCCGCGGCCTCTTCAAGGAGCCGGGCCGGCTGCAGGCCGTGGGCGGCGTGTCCTTCTCGGTCGCACCCGGAAAGACCCTCGCCGTCGTCGGCGAATCCGGCTGCGGCAAGTCCACGCTCGCCCGCATGGTCACGCTCATCGAGAAGCCGACCGCGGGCCAGCTCACCCTGGACGGTCTCGACGCCGTCAACCCGCCCTCCGGAGAGGCGAAGCGCCTGCGCCGGACGGTCCAGCTCGTGTTCCAGAATCCGTACGGCTCGCTCAATCCGCGCAAGAAGGTGGGTGCGATCCTCGAAGAGCCTCTCGTCATCAACACGGATCTCTCCGCCGCGGAGCGCACCGAGCGGGCCCGCGCCATGATGGCGAAGGTCGGCCTCCGCCCCGAACAGTACAACCGCTACCCGCACATGTTCTCCGGGGGCCAGCGCCAGCGCATCGCCATCGCGCGGGCGCTCATGCTCTCGCCGAAGCTGCTCGTGGCCGACGAGCCCGTCTCGGCCCTCGACGTGTCGATCCAGGCGCAGGTGCTGAACCTCCTGGCCGACCTCCAGGAGGAACTCGGCCTCGCCTACCTGTTCATCTCCCACGATCTCGCCGTGGTCCGGCACATCGCGCACGACGTCCTCGTCATGTATCTCGGCCTCGTGATGGAGCAGGGGCCCAAGGAGGGGATCTATTCGAGGCCGCTCCACCCCTACACGCAGGCGCTCCTGTCCTCGACGCCCGGGGTCGGCGGGGCGCGCCGCGAACGCATCGTGCTCAAGGGTGAACTGCCTTCGCCGCTCGCTCCGCCGAAGGGCTGCGTGTTCTCGACGCGCTGTCCCTACGTGACCGACCGCTGCCGGGCGGACCGTCCGCCGCTCCGCCCGGTCGGCGGGCGCCAAGTGGCCTGCCATTACGCCGAGGACCTCCTTGTGGGTAAACCCCTCCACGTGCACCAGGGCAAGGTGGCCTGAACGCGCGGACCCTCCTCGGCCGAAGGGCGGGGTTTTTGGCGTGAGTCCGTGGCGCAAGACTTTGGAATGAGTTTGCTTTCGGGCGGGAATGATGGAATGTGCCGGCTCGGGCAAGGCCGACGCGGCCCTTGCATGCAGCCGTCTCGATCATGGGCCTGAAGCTTTCGTCTGCGATGAGCCATCCCGTCCTCTCCGTGCGCGATCTTCGGGTCGAGTTCGTCACCCGCCGCGGCGTTCTGAAAGCCGTCGACAGCGTTTCCTTCGAGATCGGCAAGGGCGAAGTGCTGGGCGTCGTCGGGGAGTCCGGCGCCGGCAAGTCCGTCACGGGCGCCGCGGTGATCGGCCTCATCGATCCGCCGGGGCGCATTGCCGGCGGCGAGATACGGCTCTCGGGCATCCGCATCGACAACCTGCCCCCGGAGGAAATGAGAAAGGTCCGCGGCAAGCGGATCGGCATGATCTTCCAGGACCCGCTGACCAGCCTCAACCCGCTCTACCGGATCGGCGATCAGCTCGTCGAGACCATTCAGACCCACACGGGCCTGGCGAGCGGCGGAGCGCGCAAGCGCGCCATCGAACTGTTGGCGGAGGTCGGCATCCCGGCTCCGGAGCGGCGCATCGACGGCTACCCGCACGAGTTCTCGGGCGGCATGCGCCAGCGCGTCGTCATCGCGCTCGCGCTGTGCGCCGAGCCCGAGCTCATCATCGCCGACGAGCCGACGACGGCCCTGGACGTCTCGGTGCAGGCGCAGATCATCGCGCTGCTCAAGCGTCTCGGGCGCGACCACGGTACGGCGATCATGCTGGTCACCCACGACATGGGCGTGATCGCCGAGACGGCGGATCGGGTCGCCGTCATGTATGCGGGCCGCATCGCCGAGATCGGCCCCGTGCGCGAGGTGGTGCAGAACCCGCTCCACCCTTACGCCAAGGGCCTCATGGGGGCGATCCCGTCGGCGGCGGGCGACACGGATCGTCTCGTCCAGATCCCCGGCTCCATGCCGCGCTTGTCCGCGATCCCGCCGGGCTGCTCCTTTCATCCGCGCTGCACCTACGCGTTCGACCGCTGCCGCGTCGATCGGCCCGAGCCGATCCAGCGCGATGGGCACCGCGTCGCCTGTCACCTCTACGATCAAGCGCCCGCCGAAGCGGAGTCCGCCGCGTGACACCTTTCGTTCAAGTCAAAGACCTCCGCCGCGTCTTCGACGTTTCGAAGCCCTGGCTCAACCGCGTGCTCGAAGGGGGCGAGAAGCAGTACCTCAAGGCCGTCGACGGCCTCTCCTTCGAGATCGCCAAGGGCGAGACCTTCGCGCTCGTCGGGGAATCGGGCTCGGGCAAATCGACCGTGGCCCGCATGGTCGTCGGGCTCCTGCCGCCGACCTCCGGCGAGGTGACGATCGACGGCATTTCCATGTCGAGCGCGGCGGCCGCCGCCGAGCGGCAGAAGCTGCGCCGCCGGATCCAGATGATCTTCCAGGATCCCTATGCGAGCCTCAATCCGCGCTGGCGCGTCGACCGGATCGTCGCGGAGCCCATCCGCGCCTTCGGGCTGATCGAGCGCGAGGCGGACATCCGCGCGCGCATCGGGGAACTCCTGATCCTCGTCGGCCTCCACCCCGACGACGGCAAGAAGTATCCGCACGAGTTCTCCGGCGGCCAGCGCCAGCGCGTCGCCATCGCCCGTGCGCTCGCGTCGAACGCCGAGTTCATCGTCTGCGACGAGCCGACCTCCGCGCTCGACGTGTCGGTCCAGGCGCAGATCCTGAACCTCATGCGCGACCTGCAGGACCGGTTCGGGCTGACCTATCTCTTCATCAGCCACAACCTGGCCGTCGTGCGCCACATGGCGACCCGCATCGGCGTGATGTATCTCGGCCGCCTGGTCGAGGTCTCCGGCGGGCGCGAGCTCTTCGCCCGTCCCAAGCATCCCTATACGCGCATGCTGCTCGACGCGGTCCCGGACGTGGGCATGACGGGGCGCCAGCGGATCCCGGTCAAGGGCGAGATTCCGAACCCGATCACTCCTCCGACAGGCTGCACCTTCCACCCGCGCTGCCCCTTCGCCAACGACCGCTGCCGCGGCGAAAATCCGCCGCTCCTCGACGGCGTCGCCTGCCACGCCGTGCACGAGCGCCGGATCGACACGCCGGTCGCCGCGTAGACGGTGGCTGGAGCCGTGGCCGTTTCGTTCGCTGCGGGTCGGCGCCGGCGGCGGCCCACCGGCGCGAGCGAAGCGCCCGCCGCCCCAGCATCATCCTCGGGCGAGCGCCAGTGAGACTTTAAACGCGCCCGTCCGCGCCGTGACGCCAAGAGCGAGCGGGCGGTCTCCGCATTCAAGAAGACTCCCTCGCTTGCCTGGCGGAGATTGCAGGCAATCCGATTTCCATTAACTCACTGTGAACCAAACCCTCATCAATTTGATCTCCACGAAATACTGTTTGGGGGAACGAAGTGAGCGAGGACATCGGGGTCGAGGAGCGGCTGCGCTTTCTTCAGATCGAGCCGCGGACCCGCGCCGACCTGCAAGCCATCTGGAAGATGATCGACCCGGTGCTGCCTGGCGTCTTGGAGCGCTTCTACCTTCATCTGAGGGCCGTTCCCGCCCTGTCCGAGCTCATCGGGTCCCGGCAACCCCGCCTCGTGGCGGCGCAAAGCGAGCACTGGGGCAGACTTTTCAGCGGCAAGTTCGACGCCGCCTATGTCACCAGTATTCGCAGGATCGGGCTTGTTCACCACAAGATCGGGCTGGAGCCCCGCTGGTACATCGGCGGCTACTCCTTCGTGCTCGCTGAACTGGTCCGGCATCTGAGCGCCAGGCACCGCTTCAGCGGACATCTGCTCGGGCGCTACATCGAAGCGCTGACGCGTGTCGTCATGCTCGACATGGACTTCGCGATCTCGGTCTACGAGGAGGTGCTGCTCGAGGAGCGGCAGAAACGCGGCAAGGCGCTGTCGGAAGCCGTCGAGAAATTCTCGACTGCGGCGGAAGCCACGCTGAAGGTGTCCGGGGAGGCGAGTGACACCCTGGCCGCGAACGCCAAGACGCTCGACGCCACGACGAATGAAGCCACCAGCCTCGCAAACCAGGTCAGCCGCTCTGCCGAGCAGACCTCCACCAGCATGCAGGCGGGGGCTGCCGGAACGGAGGAGCTTGCTGCCTCCGTCCGGGAGATCGGGGGACAGGCGGCCCGCTCGGCCGATGTGGCCCGCAAGGCTGTCGAGGTCGCCCAGCGCACCAGAGCGTCCGTGGCAGGGCTCTCGGAGCAGGCCCAGCAGATCGGTCAGGTGATCGACCTCATCAACCAGATCGCCAGCCAAACCAACCTTCTGGCTCTGAACGCCACCATCGAGGCGGCGCGAGCGGGCGCTGCGGGCAAGGGCTTTGCCGTTGTGGCCTCGGAGGTGAAGGAGTTGGCCAGTCAGACCGCCAAGGCAACCACCGAGATCAGCCAGCGAATCATGGCGGTCCAGACCGCTACGAGCCAGAGCGCTGGGGACATCCAGGAGATCGCCACCATCATCGACGAGGTGAGTGGGATTGCCATTGCTATCGCGGCAGCGGTCGAGGAGCAGACGGCAGTGACGGCGGAACTCGCCGCCACCTTGCAGCAGACGGCAGGCAACACCCAGGCGGTGGCCCGCAGCATCGAGACGCTCAGCGGCTCGACTGCCTCGGCGTCCAATGCCGCTCGGCACGTGGACGAGGCGCGGCTCACCCTCGTTCAGCAGATGGCGCAGCTCAAAGAGGACATCGCCGCGTTCTTGCGCACCGCGAAGGCCGCTTGAGGCACATTCATGACGACGTCGACGACCGGCGGATGACTCGTCCCTACCCGCGCCGCTTCAGGATCGCCTTCGGGCGTGTGGTGCGGAACTGCCCCCGTTCCGCGGCAACGAAGATCAGCACGGTCGCGGCGAGCGTGGTCAGGAACCAGACCTGCGCCGTCCCGATGCCGAAGCACGCGAACGCGAAGGCGGTCGCGAAGGCGGCCAGGATTCCGGGCACCAGGAGCGGGTGATCGCGCCCTGCCTTGCGGGCGCTGACCGCCAGCGCCACCGCGCTGGCCCAGGCCCCGATGATGCCGAGTTCGTACCAGATTTGGAACAGCAGCGTGTTCGGCGTCGCCGCCGGCAGATAGCCGACGAGCCGGCTTCGGAGCGCCGTCTCGAAGCCATGGCCGGTGATGAGCCGCACGGGCTCGTCGAGCACGGCCTTGCGCCAGGCGTCGAGGCTCGCCACCACGGGATCGGCCTCGCCGAGGACGAGCGCCACGAGCGGGAGCAGGACGAAGGGGATGAGCGGCGCGAACACGAGCAAGCCGGCCATCGCGCCCGCCGTGAGATTCGCACCGAGGCGTGGGTTCGCGGCCCCGATTCCGAAGACCACCGCACCGACGGCCAAGGCTTGGAGCGGCAGGGCCTGCGGGCCGAGGATCGTCGCCAGGGCCACGACGAGCGCGAGACCCATGGATTCGAGGTGCCGGCCGCGGGAGCGCAGCCAGCCCATCGCGGGCCAGAGCAGCACGGCGAGCACGATGAGGCCGCGCTCCAGGTTCTGGCTGTCCTCGTCCGATTTGCCGACGAGCGCGAGCACCATGGCGCCGAAGGCGGCGAGCGCCACGCCCACCGGAAGCAGGTAGAGGTTCGCCGAGCGCATGCGCTCCGGAAGCGCGAGATAGCCGGCGAGCGCCATCAAGACCGAGCCCAGGATGTTGAGCAGCCTCTCCGACGCTTCGGCCGGGAACGGCGTCCAGATGATCGACAGCCCGCACCAGAGGAGGACGAGGCCGCCCGCGAGGCCGGCGGTCGTGACGGTCACATGACCGAGGCTCTCCCTCAGCGGCCGCGCGCCGCCGTCGATGGCCGCCGCCAGGATGAGGAGGACGATGCCCAGGGGCGCCATCACGACGACGGCGCGCCGCGCCACGAGCGCGGTAACCGGTACGCCGAGCACCAGAATGGCGAAGCCGAGACGCCGCAGCAGGGCGGCGGCGTCGGCGGCGGGATCCGCCGTCGAGGAGAGGGGCAGGCGGGCCATGGGTCGGGCCGGGAGGCGGGGTGGCAGGGTCACGTCGAGGCACGAACCTAAAGGACGGGGCCGTTGAAAGCTGTAGGTCTCCTGCAACAGTCCAAAACCCTTGATCTCAAGCATTTGATCGATCGTCCATGGCGAAACCGCCGCAGCCCGCGGATGGCCGCCGCGTGCTCGCGGCGCGGCGGGCACGCCCATCTCTCGCAGGAGGTCTCCGCGGACGAGCCGAGGCGGGCGCGCGACGAAACCGCCCTCGCCCTTGGCGACAGCCGCCGGTGCTCCCCGTCAGGCGCGGCTGCCGCGCACGAAATTGATGATGCCCGAGAAGTCGTCGTCCGCGTGTCCGGCGGCGTTGAAGAGCGCATAGAGCTGCGCCGCCTCGGCGCCGAGCGGCGTCGCCGCGCCGGAGGCGAGCGCCGCTTCCTGAGCGAGCTTGAGGTCCTTCAGCATCAGTGCGGCGGCGAAGCCCGGCTTGTAGCCGTTGTTGGCCGGCGAAGTGGGCACCGGGCCCGGCACCGGGCAATAGGTCGTCAGCGACCAGCATTGGCCCGAAGAGGTCGAGGCGACGTCGAACAGCGCCTGGTGCGAGAGTCCGAGCCTTTCGGCGAGCACGAAGGCTTCCGAGACGGCGATCATCGAGATGCCGAGGATCATGTTGTTGCAGATCTTGGCCGCCTGCCCGGCGCCCGCCTCGCCGCAATGGACGATGCGCTTGCCCATCTGCGCGAGGATCGGCTCGGCCTTCGCGAAAGCCTCGCCGGTGCCCCCTGCCATGAAGGTGAGCGTGGCCGCCTTCGCGCCGCCGACGCCGCCGGAGACGGGCGCGTCGACGGAGAGAAGGCCGCTCTCGGCCGCGAGGGCGTGCGCCTTGCGGGCGCTCTCGACGTCGATGGTGGAGCTGTCGATCACGAGCGTGCCGGGCCGCGCCGCCGGCAGGATGTCGGACCAGACGGCAAGGACGTGCCGGCCCGCGGGCAGCATGGTCACGATCACCTCGGCGTCCGCCACGGCCTCCCGGGCGGTGCCGGCGATCGCGACGCCGTCCGCCTTCGCCTGTTCGCAGACGGCGGCGCCGAGGTCGAAGCCGACGACCCGGTGCTGTGCTTTCACGAGATTGGCGGCCATGGGCCCGCCCATGTTGCCGAGGCCGATGAAGGCGATGTTCGTCATGCGTCGCTCCCGCTATGGGATCCTCAATTCCCCCGCCCGACGAGGTCCCGCGCCACGATCAGGCGCATGATCTCGTTGGTGCCCTCCAGAATCTGATGGACGCGCAGGTCCCGCACGATCTTCTCGATCCCGTAGTCGGCGAGGTAGCCGTAGCCGCCGTGGACCTGCAGGGCCTGGTTTGCCACCTCGAAGCCGGTATCGGTGGCGATGCGCTTCGCCATCGCGCAGAGCTTGGTCGCATCGAGCGCCCCGGCGTCGAGGGAAGCGGCCGCGCGCCACAGGAAGGTCCTGGCGCATTCGAGCTCCGTCGCCATGTCGGCGAGCTTGAACTGGAGCGCCTGGAAATCGGCAAGTCGGCTGCCGAAGGCCTTGCGGTCGCCCGCATAGGAGAGCGCCTTGTCGAGCGCGGCCTGCGCGCCGCCGAGCGAGCAGGCGCCGATGTTGAGCCGCCCGCCGTCGAGGCCCGACATGGCGATCTTGAAGCCGATGCCCTCCTCGCCAAGCCGGTTCGCCACGGGCACGCGTGCGTCCTCGAAGATGACCGCCCGCGTCGGCTGCGCGTTCCAGCCCATCTTCTTCTCGTTCGCCCCGAAGGAGAGCCCGGGCGTGTCCTTTTCGACCACCAGGGTCGAGATGCCGGACGCGCCGCCCTCGGACGTGCGCACCATCGTGACGTAGACGTCCGAGACGCCGGCTCCCGATATGAACTGCTTGACGCCGTTCACGACGTAATGGTCGCCGTCCCGCACGGCGCGCGTCTTCAACGCCGCCGCATCGGAGCCCGCGCCGGGCTCGGTCAGGCAATAGCTCGCCAGGCGCTCCATGGTGCACAGCGCCGGCAGGAACCTCCGGCGCTGGTCGCCCGACGCGTAGCGGTCGATCATCCAGGCCGACATGTTGTGGATCGACAGGTAGGCGGAGATCGTCGGACAGCCCGTCGCCAGCGCCTCGAAGATCAGGGCCGCGTCGAGCCGGGTCAGCCCCGAGCCGCCCACATCGTCGCGGATGTAGACGCCGCCCATGCCGAGGGCGGCGGCTTCGCGCATGACGTCGACCGGAAAGTGCTTGCGCTCGTCCCATTCGACGGCGTGCGGCGCCAGGTTCTCCGCCGCAAAGCTCGAGGCCATGTCGCGGATCGCAATCTGGTCGTCCGTGAGGGAGAACTGGGTCATCGGCGATTCGCTCCACCGTCGGTCCGGCCCCGCGCGCCACGTCCAAGTGTGCCCGGAGCCGTCGTCGCGCCTGCGCATGGCCGGGCGAAGCCGGCCATGACGGGGATGGACCTACTGCATCGTCGGGATGACGAACTCCGCGCCCTCCTTCATGCCGGAGGGCCACCGCGACGTGACGGTCTTGGTCTTGGTGTAGAAGCGGATCGCATCCGGACCGTGCTGGTTGAGGTCGCCGAAGCCCGAGCGCTTCCAGCCGCCGAAGGTGTAATAGGCGAGCGGCACCGGAATCGGCACGTTGATGCCGACCATGCCGACATTGACCCTTGCGGCGAAATCGCGGGCCGCGTCGCCGTCGCGCGTGTAGATCGCGACGCCGTTGCCGTACTCGTGCTCGTCCGGCAGCCGCAGGGCCTCGCCGTAATCCTTGGCGCGCACCACCGACAGGACGGGGCCGAAGATCTCCTCCTTGTAGATGCGCATCTCGGGCCGCACCTCGTCGAACAGGCAGCCGCCCAGATAGAACCCGTTCTCGTAGCCCTGCATCTTGAAGCCGCGCCCGTCGACGACGAGCTTCGCGCCCTCCTTGACGCCGAGGTCCACATAGGAGCGGACCTTGTCGAGATGCGCCTTCGTGACCATCGGGCCGTAATCGGCCGAAGGATCCGTCGAGGGACCGACCTTGAGGCTCTCGACCCGCGGCACGAGCTTGTGCATCAGGGCGTCCGCGGTGGCCTTGCCGACCGGTACGGCGACCGAAATCGCCATGCAGCGTTCGCCCGCCGAACCGTAGCCGGCGCCGATGAGCGCATCCACGGCCTGATCCATGTCGGCGTCCGGCATGATGATCATGTGGTTCTTGGCGCCGCCGAAGCACTGCGCGCGCTTGCCTGTCGCGGTCGAGCGGGAATAGACGTATTCGGCGATGGAGGACGAGCCGACGAAGCCGACCGCCTTGATGTCCGGATCGTCGAGGATCGCGTCCACCGCTTCCTTGTCGCCGTTGACCACGTTGAGGATGCCGGCGGGCAGGCCCGCCTCGATCATGAGTTCCGCCAGGCGCATCGGGACGCCGGGATCGCGCTCGGAGGGCTTCAGGATGAAGGCGTTGCCGCAGGCGATGGCCGGCCCGAACTTCCACATCGGAATCATGGCGGGAAAATTGAACGGCGTGATGCCGGCCGCGACCCCGAGGGGCTGACGCATCGAATACATGTCGATGCCCGGACCCGCGCCTTCCGTGTACTCGCCCTTCTGCAGGTGCGGGATGCCGGTGCAGAATTCCACCACCTCGACGCCGCGCTGGATGTCGCCCTTGGCGTCCGCGATGGTCTTGCCGTGCTCGCGGGCCAGAAGATCGGCGAGGCTGTCCATCTCCCTCGCGACGAGATCCAGGAACTTCATCATCACGCGGGCGCGGCGCTGCGGGTTTGTCGCCGCCCAGGCCGGCTGCGCCGCAACAGCATTCTCGACGGCCCGGCGCATCTCGGCCCGGGAGGCGAGGGCGACCTGCCCGATCACCTCGCCCGTCATGGGCTGGTAGAGGTCCGAAAAGCGACCCGAGGTTCCGGCGACTTCCTTCCCGCCGATGAAGTGTCCGACCTGACGCATGCGCACCTCCCTGATTTGCGAATGTTTTGATCCGTCGCCGTCCCTCTATCATTGCCAAATGCGCACGGCTATAGGGGAAATGGAAGCGTCTCCGTGCGTGAATGCCAAGCTGCGCACGGGCGTTGCGCTCCGGGGTTCGCGATGAGTCGGTTCGATTGGGATGACCTGCGCTTCTTTCTGGCGGTCGCCCGCGCGGGCCGGCTCACGGTGGCCGCGCGCCGGCTGGGCGCAGACCACGCCACGGTATCGCGCCGCATCTCGGCCCTGGAGGGCGCGCTCAAGGCCAAGCTCTTCGAGCGGCGGCCGCAGGGATATGCGCTGACCGAGCACGGGGAGCGGCTCCTCTCGAAGGCGGAGAGCATGGAGACCCAGGCGCTTGCCGTCTCGAGCGAGATCGGCGGTGCCGATCTCGCGCTCTCCGGCACCGTCCGCATCGGCACTCCCGAGGGGTTCGGCACCCTCTTTCTCGCCCCCCGCACGGCGGCCTTTGCGGCGCAATACCCGGATCTCGAGATCCAGCTCATCGCCATGCCGCGCCTGCTCTCGCTGTCGAAGCGCGAGGCCGACGTCGCGGTGTCGCTCGCCCCGCCGAAGGAGGGCCGGATCGTCGCCAGAAAACTCACCGATTACCGGCTCGGGCTCTTCGCGACGGGCGAATACCTGGCCCGCCATCCGGCAATCGGCGCGGCGGAGGATCTCCACGCCCACGAAATGATCGGCTACATCGACGATCTCATCTTCACGCCCGAGCTCGACTACCTCGACGAGATCTCGAAGGGGCTCCGCCCGCGCCTGCAAAGCTCGAACCTCGTGGCGCAGATGCACGCAGCCCTCGCCGATGCCGGAATCTGCATCCTGCCGCATTTCGCCGCGAGCCTGGAGCCGCGGCTCAGGCCCGTGCTGGCCGACAAGGTCTCGATCGTCCGCTCCTTCTATCTCATCGTGCACGCGGACCTGAAGGACGTTGCCCGCGTCCGCGCCACCATGGATTTCCTCGTCCGCGAGGTGCGGGCGGCGCGCAGCCTCTTCATGCCGTGACCCTTCCCTTGCGGGGCCCCTTCCCGTAAGTCTCGCTCAACCTCTCTCGGCGGAGTGCCCCATGCCCTCGAAGCTCGACCAATTGCGCGCCATGACCGTCGTCGTCGCCGATACGGGCGATCTCGACGCGGTCCGCCGCCTCAAGCCCCAGGATTGCACCACCAACCCGACGCTGCTGCTCAAGGCCGCCGAGCTGCCCGCCTATGCGCCGATCCTCGAGGAGGCGCTCGGCTGGGGACGGCGCCAGGGCGGCTCGCGCGACGCGGTCGCGGCGGCGGTCTGCGACCGGCTCGCGGTCGCCTTCGGGACCGAGCTTGCCGGGATCGTGCCGGGGCGGGTCTCGACGGAAGTCGACGCCGACCTCTCGTTCGACACGCAGGAGACCGTGGCGAAGGCGCGCGGAATCATCGACGCCTACGCGGCGCGCGGCGTCGCGCGCGACCGGATCCTGATCAAGATCGCATCCACCTGGGAGGGCATCCGGGCCGCGGAGGTGCTGCAGCGCGAGGGCATCGACTGCAACCTCACGCTCCTGTTCTCGCTGACCCAGGCGGCAGCCTGCGCCGATGCCGGCGTCTTCCTGATTTCGCCCTTCGTCGGCCGCATCCTCGACTGGCACGTCAAGGCCGGCGGCGGTCCCTACACGGCGGAGACCGATCCCGGCGTGCTCTCCGTCCGCCGCATCCACGATTATTACAAGGCTCACGGCATCGGCACCGTGGTCATGGGCGCCTCCTTCCGCAACGCGGGCGAGATCGAGGCGCTCGCCGGCTGCGACCGACTGACCATCTCGCCGGCGCTTCTCGACGAGCTTGCGGCGGATCAGGGCGGGCTCCCGCGCAAGCTCTCGCCCAAGCTCTCGCCCCCGGGCGGCGGCGACGCGCCGGCGCGCCTCGTCCTCGACGAGAAGGCGTTCCGGTTCGCGCTGAACGAAGACGCCATGGCGACCGAAAAGCTCGCCGAGGGCATCCGCCAGTTCGTGAAGGACCTGCGCAGCCTCCGCAGCCTCGTGGCGCGGCGTCTCGACGAAGCGAAGGCCGCCTGAACCGCCGCAGCGGCGGCGCCCTTCACCGTCCCTCGGCCAGCGCCTTCGCGCGCATGGCGGCGAGCGTCGTCGTCGGCGTGATCGTTTCCGGATCGATCAGGCAGTGAAGGATGGCGGGCTTGCCCGATGCCAGGGCCCGCTGCAGGGCCGGCGCGAACTCCTCGGTGCGCTCCACCCGCTCGCCGTGGCCCCCGAAGGCCCGCGCATAGGCGGCGAAATCCGGGTTCTTGAGGTTCGTCGCCGAGACACGGCCCGGATAATGCATTTCCTGGTGCATGCGGATCGTGCCGTACATGCCGTTGTCGAGGAGGACGACGACGATGTTGAGGTCGTACTGCACGGCCGTGGCGAATTCCTGCCCGTTCATCAGGAAGTCGCCGTCGCCCGCAAAGCACACGACGGTGCGGTCCGGCAGGATGCGCTTGGCGCCCACGGCGGCCGGGAGCCCGTAGCCCATCGAGCCCGAGGTGGGAGCAAGCTGGCTGCCATAGGTGCGGAACGGCCAGAAGCGATGGATCCAGGTGGCGAAGTTGCCGGCGCCGTTGCAGAAGATCGTGTCGGCGGGAAGCGTCTCCCGAAGGTGGGCCATGACTTCGCCCATCTGGAGCGGGCCCGGATGGCGGACGGGCTCGGGGTCGCTCCAGGCGAGATAATCCGCATGGGCCGCCGACGTGCGTTCGCTCCATCGGATCGTCTGCGGCGGCTGAAGGCCCTCGAGCGCCGCCGAGAAGGCCGTCGGCGAGGCATTGACGGCAAGACGGGGCCGGTAGACCCGCCCCAGTTCGCCCGGGTCCGGATGCACGTGCACGAGGTCCTGGCGCGGCGTGGGAATGTCGAGAAGCGTGTAGCTCTGCGATGCGATCTCGGAGAGCCGCCCACCGACGAGGAGGATGAGGTCGGCGTCCCGGATGCGCGCCAGAAGCTTGGGGTTCACGCCGAGGCCGAGGTCGCCCGCGTAGGAATCGTGGTCGGCCGGAAACAGCATCTGACGCCGGAACGATGCACAGACGGGAAGCCGGAAGCGCTCGGCGAAGCGCGCGAAGCGCCGCACCGCCTGGGGCGACCAGCGGCTGCCGCCGACGAGCGCGATCGGTCGCTCCGCTCCCCACAGGAGCTTCTGCAGTTCGGCCATCTGGGACAGGCCCGGATGGGTCTCGATCGGCTCGTAGCGCGGCGCGTCCGCCACGCTCGCGGTCTCGGTCAGCACGTCCTCCGGCAATGCGATCACCACCGGACCCGGACGGCCGCTCGTCGCCACATGGAAGGCCCGCGACACCAGCTCGGGGAAGCGGGCCGGATCGTCCACCTCCGTCACCCATTTGGCGATGGACCCGAAGGCGGCACGGTAGTCGAGCTCCTGAAAGGCCTCGCGCTCGCGCATGCCCCGCTCGATCTGGCCGACGAACAGGATCATCGGCGTCGAATCCTGGCGGGCGATATGCAGCCCCGGCGAGGCGTTGGTGGCGCCCGGACCTCGTGTCACGAAACAGATGCCGGGCCGCCCCGTGAGCTTGCCGTAGGCCTCGGCCATCATCGCGGCGCCGCCCTCCTGGCGGCAGACGGTGACGGGGATCGAGCCGTCGTAGAGGGCGTCGAGCACGGCGAGATAGCTCTCGCCGGGCACGCAGAAGAGGTGATCGACTCCCTGCGCGACGAGCTGGTCCACCAGGATCCGGCCGCCGCTGCGGGGTTTCAGGGCCGTTCCATCATGCTCCGTCATGGCGCTCCCCAGGCAGGATCCTGCAATACCTCGCCCGTGTGCTCGCCCAGTCGAGGGGAGGGTCTCTCCGCCACGAGCGGCCGGCCGTCCATCAGGATCGGCGAACGCACGGTCGGAACGGCGCCGCCTTTCGCCGCCGGGGCGGGAAGGTCGAGCCGCATCCGCCGGGCGATCACCTGCGGGTCGGCGAAGACGTCGGCCACCGAATTGATCGGGCCTGCGGGCACGCCCTCGGGCGCCAGCGCCTCCAGAAGCTCGCTGCGGTGCCGCGTCGAGAGGATGCGCGTGATGAGCGGGACGAGCGTGGCGCGGTTCTTCACCCGGTCCGCGTTGGTGCGGAAGCGCGGGTCGTGCGCCAGCTCCGGCTGCCCGAGCACGCGGCAGAACTTCGCGAACTGGCCGTCGTTGCCGACCGCCACGATCACGTGCCCGTCCGCGACGGGGAACACCTGGTAGGGCACGATGTTCGGGTGCGCGTTGCCCATGCGCATCGGCGTGCGTCCGGACGCCAGATAGTTGAGGGCCTGGTTCGCCAGCACGCTCGTCTGCGTGTCGAGGAGCGCCATGTCGAGATGCGCGCCCTCGCCCGTGGCGTCCCGGCGCCGGAGGGCCGCGAGCACGCCGATGGCCGAATAGATGCCGGTGAAGATGTCGGCGAAGGCGACGCCCGGCTTCTGGGGCTCGTCGTCCGCTTCGCCCGTGAGATCCATGATGCCGCCCATGCCCTGAATGATGAAGTCGTAGCCGGCGCGGGGCGCGTAGGGGCCTGTCTGGCCGAAGCCCGTGATCGAGCAATAGACGAGGCGCGGGTTCACCTGCTTCAGGCTCTCGTAGTCGAGGCCGTATTTCTTCAGGCCGCCGACCTTGAAGTTCTCGATCAGCACATCGGCCTTGCCGGCGAGACGGCGTACGATCGCCTGTCCCTCCGGCGTCTCGAAATCGACCGCCACCGAGCGCTTGCCGCGGTTGCAGGAATGGTAATAGGCCGCCGAGAGATGCTCTCCGTCCGCGCCCTCGACGAAGGGCGGCCCCCAGCCGCGGGTGTCGTCGCCGACGCCGGGACGCTCGACCTTCACCACGTCCGCGCCGAGATCCGCGAGCAGTTGCCCGGCCCACGGCCCGGCCAGGATCCGCGCCATCTCCAGCACCTTCACTCCGGCGAGCGGCTTCTGCATCGTCAGTTCCACCATCCTCGCGCGATGGCATAGGCGAGGAATTCCATGCCGAAAAGAGAGCAGGCGTAGATTTCCAGCGAGTGCCGACCGCAGAAGCGGAGAACGGCTGCGAACGGCTCGGGCGGCTGTCGCGGGAGATCGGTGCGGCGGAAGCGCAGGAGCGTCATGAGAAGAAGGACGACGAGGACCGCGAGAATCGCCGCCTGGAGTCCGTCGAAGGCGTAGTCACGGACCTCGCGCAGCCAATAAGCGCTCGCAGCGAGGATCCCGAGGGCGCCGCTCGCGGCTGCCGTCCGTCCGAGCCGGTCGTCGAGCGCGACGCGCTGGCCGAGCCCGAAGAAGGCCCACAGCCAGCCCTCGGTGCCGTATTCGATGAGGTTGTCGGTGGGCGTGAGGAGCGCCAGGCAGAAGCCGGCCGCCGCGGCGACCGCCCAAGGCCGCGGCAGGACATGGCGCTCGGTGAAGGGCAGCACGATCGCGCGCAGCAGGGCGAAGTTGAGCAGGATGTTGAGCGTCGTCGCGCCCAGGACGACCGCATGGCTCGAAGTGAGCAGCACGCCGAAGACGAGCCACGTCAACGGCACGCGCCGCGTTGCCGAAAAACCGACGAGGAAGAAGAAGATCGGCGCCGCGACCCGCCCGGCGAGGCGCCACCAGGGATCGCCCGGATCGAAGAAGAATCCCGTATGGTCGATGAGGAAAGCGAGAACGCCGACGGCCTTCAGGACGTCCGTCGAGGTGATGGGACGGCCAATTTGGGGAGAAGGCCGAGATTCGTGCTCCGTCAGCATGGTTTCATGGGGCGTCCTCCTCGGCCGAGCGTCATGTCAGCGAGAGCCGAGGACCTCGTGCAGGATCAAGCGCGGGAACCGGGATCTTCGGGTCGCGCCGCGCGCGCCGAGGAAGACGAGCGTTCGAGCGATGACCCCAACGAGTGTCCCCCGAGGCCCGACCTCAGAAGAACGCCTGCAGGCCCGTCTGGGCGCGGCCCAGGATGAGGGCGTGGACGTCGTGGGTGCCCTCGTAGGTGTTGACCGTCTCGAGGTTCTGGGCGTGCCGCATGACGTGGTACTCTTCCTGGATGCCGTTGCCGCCGTGCATGTCGCGGGCCATGCGGGCGATCTCGAGGGCCTTGCCGCAATTGTTGCGCTTGACCAGCGATATCATCTCCGGCGCGGCGCGGCCCTCGTCGAACAGGCGGCCGACTCGAAGGCTCGCCTGCAGGCCGAGGCTGATCTCGGTCATCATGTCGGCGAGCTTCTTCTGCACGAGCTGGGTCGCGGCGAGCGGCCGGTCGAACTGCCGCCGCTCCAGCGTATAGGCCCGCGCCCGGTGCCAGCAATCCTCGGCCGCGCCCATGGCGCCCCAGGAGATGCCGTAGCGGGCCCGGTTCAGGCAGCCGAAAGGCCCTTTGAGGCCCGACACGTTGGGCAGGAGCGCATCCTCCGGAACCTCGACGCCGTCCATCACGATCTCGCCCGTGATCGAGGCCCGCAAGCTGAGCTTGCCGCCGATCTTCGGCGCGGAGAGGCCTTTCATGCCCTTCTCGAGCACGAAGCCGCGGATCGCGTTGTCGTGCGCGGCCGACTTCGCCCAGACCACGAACACGTCGGCAATGGGCGCGTTCGAGATCCAGGTCTTGGTCCCGTGGAGCCGATACCCGCCCGGGATCTTCTCCGCCCGCGTCTTCATCCCGCCCGGATCCGAGCCCGCATCCGGCTCGGTGAGGCCGAAACAGCCGACGAACTCGCCAGAGGCCAGCTTGGGCAGATAGGCCTGGCGCTGGCGCTCGTCGCCGTAGGCGTAGATCGGGTACATCACCAGGGAGGATTGTACGCTCATCATCGAGCGGTAGCCGGAATCCACCCGCTCGATCTCCCGCGCCACCAGGCCGTAGGCCACGTAGGACGCGTCGGCGCCGCCGTAGGTGTCCGGCAGGGTCACCCCGAGGAGGCCGAGGCGGCCCATCTCGGTGAAGATCGAACGATCGGTCTTCTCTTCCCGATAGGCTTCGATCACCCGCGGCAAGAGCTTCTCCTGCGCATAGGACCGCGCCGTGTCGCGGATCAGCCGCTCGTCCTCCAAGAGCTGCTCGTCGATGAGGAAGGGGTCGTCCCAGCGGAAAGAGGCCGGCGCAGGGGCGTCCTGCGGCTTCGGCGCGGGTACGGCGTTCATGGGCGGATCTCCGGTCGTCTCTTTTTCAGTCTCTCAAACTAGCGGAGACGCGCCGCCTCCGCGAGGGCGGCTCCTGCGTCCGCGTCAAGCGTCGATATCGAATTTCACGCCCTGGGCAAGGGGCAGGGTCGCTCCGTAATTGAGCGTGTTGGTGGCCCGGCGCATGTAGGCCTTCCAGGCGTCCGATCCGGATTCGCGGCCGCCGCCCGTCTCCTTCTCGCCGCCGAAGGCACCGCCGATCTCGGCGCCCGAGGGGCCGATATTCACGTTGGCGATTCCGCAATCCGAGCCCGCCGCCGAGATGAATCGCTCGGCCTCGCGCATGTCGAGGGTGAAGACCGACGAGGAGAGCCCGGCGCCGACCGCATTGTGCGCGGCGATCGCATCGTCGAAGGCGGCATAGCGCATGACGTAGAGGATCGGCGCGAAGGTCTCGCGCAGCACCGGGCCCACCTGCGCGGGCATCTCGACCAGGGCCGGCCTGGCGTAGCAGGCCCCGGCCGCCACGCCGTCCCGGTAGCGCCCGCCGCCATGGACGATGCCGCCCGCCTGGCGTGCTTCGTCGAGCGCCCGCTCCATGCCGTCGAAGGCCTTGTCGTCGATCAGAGGTCCGACCAGGGTGCCGGCGGCACGGGGGTCGCCGATCCGCACGCTCTCGTACACGCGGACGAGCTTCGGCACGAAACGGTCGTAGATGCTCTCGTGCACGAAGAGGCGGCGCAGCGACGTGCAGCGCTGGCCCGCCGTGCCGATGGCGGCGAACGCGATGCCGCGGAGCGCCAGATCGAGATCGGCGGACGGCGCGACGATCGCCGCGTTGTTGCCGCCGAGCTCGAGGATCGCGCGAGCGAACCGCGCCGCGAGCTTCGGCCCGACCTGCCGGCCCATGACGGTGGAGCCGGTCGCGGAGACGAGCGGAACGCGGGGATCCTCCACGAGGAGCTCGCCGACCTCGCGTCCGCCGATGAGGAGTTCCGCCAGCCCCTCCGGCACCCCGCCGAAGCGTTTCGCCGCCCGGCCGAGGATCGCCTGCGTGGCCAAGGCGGTGAGCGGGGTCTTCTCCGACGGTTTCCACACGACGGGATCGCCGCACACGAAGGCGAGCGCCGCATTCCAGGACCAGACCGCGACGGGGAAGTTGAAGGCCGAGATGACGCCGCAGACGCCGAGCGGGTGCCAGGTCTCCATCATCCGGTGATCGGCCCGCTCGGTCGCGATGGTCAATCCGTAGAGCTGGCGCGAGAGGCCGACCGCGAAGTCGCAGATATCGATCATCTCCTGCACTTCGCCCAGGCCTTCCGAGGCGATCTTTCCGGTCTCGATGGTCACGAGACGTCCGAGATCGTCCTTCGCGGCGCGCAGCTCCTCGCCCAGGAGCCGCACGAACTCCCCGCGGCGCGGGGCGGGAACGAGGCGCCAGGTGCGGAAGGCCTCGTGCGCCCGCCCGATGGCGGCCTTGGCCTCCTCGATGCCGGTCTCCCGCAGGTGGGCGACGATCTCGCCCGTGATGGGCGAGCGCGCCGGCAGGCCGGCGGGCGCGAAGACCCCGGCGGGGACGCCGAGACGCGCCAGGATGGCGCGGACGTCCTCCGTCACCGAGGCATCGGAGACGGGTTGCAGCTTGGCTTGCGAGGTCATGAAACTCTCCTTGGGCGGCGCCGACGCGACGCGGCCGTCGGAACGGTCGCCGCCGCGCGCCCGAACCGCGCTCTCATAATCGGGATCAGGCCACCGTGTCGAGGCGGATGGCGTCGCCCGGAATGACCGTCACCTTTCCGCCGATCCGCTCGCCCGCATAGATCCGGCCGAAGCGGTTGGCGAGAAAGATCGGGAGGGCTACGTCCTCCTGGCGGCAGAAGCCCGATCGGGCGATCCTGCCCTCGACAAGGAGGTCGAGCATGGTGCAGATGCCGGCGGCGGTGGTCACCTGGATCGCCGTGCGCTCGACCCCGGCGACCTCCTGCCCGTAGATCTTGCGGGCGTAGGTCTCCTGGACATGGCGGCCGCCCTTCAGGCCGGTCACCGTGACGAACACGATGACGACGTCCTGGAGCGTCGCCGGGACGGCGTTCTCGAGGATGTCCTTCAGCACCTCGCGGCGACGGCGGAGCTGCAGGTCGTTGAGGAGCACGCGCATCAGCTCGCAATGGCCGGGATAGCGGATCGTCTTGTAGTTGAGGCTGCGCACCTGGCCCTGGAGCGTCTCGCAGAGGGTGCCGAGGCCGCCGGACGTGTTGAAAGCCTCGTAGCGGGTGCCGTCGAGGGAGAATTCCTCGCGTTCCTCCATCGCCGGCACCTCGCGGAGTTCTCCGTCGACGATGGCCTCGCAGCGCTCGATGTACTCGTTGATGACCCCGTCCGTGCTCCAGGTGAGATTGTAGGAGAGGGCGTTCGAGGGATATTGCGGCAGCGCGCCGACGCGCAGGCGGACGGAATCGAGGCTGTCGAACCGCCCGGCGATGTCGTGCGCGACGATCGAGATGAACCCGGGAGCGAGGCCGCATTGCGGGACCAAGGCCGTCGAGGCTCCCGCGGCGAGTTCCTTCACCATCCTGGTCGTGGCGACGTCCTCGGTGAGGTCGAAGTAGTGCACGTCGGCCAGGCGGGCGGCTTGCGCGATATGGCCGGTGAGCTGGAAGGGCGCGGCGCTCAAGACCGCGAAACGGCCCTTGAGGGCTGCTTGCAGCGCCACCGCGTCGGCGATGTCGAGTTCCAGCGTCGCGATCCCCCGTTCGGAGACCGCCTCCATGGCGGCCGGCGAACGGTCGGCCACCGTCACCGCGTAGTCGCCGGTCTCTTGAAGCATGTCGGCGATGGTGGCGCCGACTTTGCCTGCACCGACGACGAGAATGGAATGCATGTCCGAGTCCTCCCTGGAAGCGTCAGAATCCCGCAACCGGCTGCAGATCGCCATGGACAAGCCGACGGAAAGCCGGGTAGAAATCGGCACAACGCCGATACGATTGAACGTCATGCTCGATTCCACCGACCGTGCCCTGGTGGGGCTCCTGCGCGAGAACGCCCGCATCGGCCACGCGGAGGCGGCCCGCCGGCTGAACCTTTCCCGTACGACCGTTCAGGCGCGGGTCGAGAGCCTGGAGCGCCGGGGCGTGATCGTCGGCTATACGGTGCGCCTTGCCGAGGAGGTGAGCCGCCGTCTCGTGCGGGCGCAGGTCACCATCGTCATCGCTCCCAAATCCTCCGCCGCCGTGGTGTCGGCCCTCCATCGCATGGCCGAGATCAGGGCCCTGCATTCGGTCTCCGGGCCCTTCGACCTCCTCGCCGTCGTCGAGGCGGAGGACGTGCCCTCGCTCGACGCGGCCATCGACCGGATCGGCGCGCTGGAGGGCGTCGAGCGGACCCAGTCCTCGATCATCCTCTCCACGAAGTTCGAACGATGACGCCGCTGACGGATGCTCCCGCCGACGTGGTGATCGCCGGCGGCGCGGCGATGGGCTCGTCCGTCGCCTACCATCTCCTCGCCGATCCGGGCTTCTCGGGCCGGGTCGTCGTCGTCGAGAAGGACCCGACCTACGGGCGATCCGCCTCCGCGCTCTCCGCCGCCTCCATCCGGCAGCAATTCTCGAGCCCCGTAAACATCCGCATTTCCCTTCACGGCATCGCCTTCCTGCGCGCGGTCGGCGACCACCTGGCCGTCGACGGCGAGCGGCCCGAGATCGGATTGCGCGAGGGCGGCTATCTCTATTGCGCGACGGCGGCCGGAGCCCCGGTTCTGCGCGAGAACCACGCCCTGCAGATCCGCGAGGGGGCCGACATTCTGTTCCTCGATCCGGCGGAGCTGAAGGGACGTTTCCCCTGGCTCGCCACCGAGGATCTCGCCTGCGGCGCCTGGGGGCGGAGCGGCGAGGGCTGGTTCGACGGCTGGGGCCTCCTGCAGGCCTTCCGAAGGAAAGCCCGCTCGCTCGGGGCGGAGTATCGGACGGGAGAGGTCGTCGTCGTCGAGCAGGACGGACCGCGCGTCGCCGCGGTGCGTCTTGCGGACGGGACCCGCATTCCCTGCGGCGCCCTCGTCAACTGCGCCGGCTCCGGCGGGCGCGCGCTGGCGGCGCTTGCCGGGCTCGACATCCCCGTCAGGGCGAAGCGCCGCTATGTCTTCACCTTCACGTGCCGGGAGCGCATCGCGGATTGCCCGCTCCTCATCGACGTCACGGGCGTCTACGTCCGCCCCGAGGGCGAAGGCTTCATCTGCGGCGCCTCCCCGGCGGATGCGGACGACCCCGACTGGGACGATTCCGATCCGGCGACGCAGGATGTGGATTTCGCCTTCTTCGAGGAGGTGGTGTGGCCGGCGCTCGCCCGGCGGATTCCGGCCTTCGAGGCGATCCGCCCCGGCCGCGCCTGGGCCGGCCCCTACGACATGTGTCTCCTCGACCGCAACGCGATCGTCGGACCGGCGGGCCTCGACAACTTCTACCTGTGCAACGGCTTCTCCGGCCACGGCCTGCAGCAATCGCCCGCCGTCGGGCGCGGCCTCGCCGAACTCATCGCCCATGGGCGCTTCACGACCCTCGACCTCTCCGATCTCGGCTACGCGCGCGTTCTGGCGAACCGTCCTCTTCTGGAGCGGAACGTCATCTGAAGCGCCCTGCCCGATCCCCGGGGGCCGCAGCCTCGCTGGCACCGAACGACCCGCCGGGACGGGCGTTCCCCAAGCGGCAGGGCGGGAACGGCCGCCGAAACCGTTCACAGGTTCGCGCGGCCCTTTTCTTTCGGAGCCGGCTATGCTTGTCATGGAACCGTCACATGACTGTCACCCAGCCTTCGTCCGAGGGTGATCAAGCACAAAAGAACGTCCCGACGGGATGGAGAGGGAGAAGGACCCCATGATGAAGACAACTGCCCTAGCCGCGCTGGCCTTCGGGCTCGCCTCGACGTCTGCCCTGGCGCAGACGGAAATCCAGTGGTGGCATGCCCAGACCGGCGGCAACAACGAGATCATCAACAAGCTGGCCGCGGACTTCAATGCTTCTCAGAAGGACTACAAGGTCGTCGCGTCTTACAAGGGCTCCTACCCCGAGACCATGAATGCCGGCATCGCGGCCTTCCGGGCCGGCAATGCGCCCCACATCATCCAGATCTTCGAGGTCGGCACCGCGACGATGATGGGTGCCAAGGGCGCGATCAAGCCCGTGCATGAGCTGATGAAGGAAGCGGGCGAGAAGTTCGACCCGCAAGCCTATCTCCCGGCGGTCTCCGGCTATTACTCGACCGGGAAGGGCGAGCTCCTGTCCTTCCCGTTCAACTCGTCCTCCACGGTGATGTGGTACAACAAGGACGCGTTCCGCAAGGCCGGGCTCAACCCCGACGCGCCGCCGAAGACCTGGCCGGAACTCTTCGAGGCCGCCAAGAAGCTTCAGGCGTCCGGCCACCCGACCTGCGGCTTCTCCACGGCCTGGGTCACCTGGGTGAACATCGAGCAGTTCTCCGTCTGGCACAACGTGCCGCTCGCGACCCGCGGCAACGGCATCGACGGCTTCGATGCGGAACTCAAGATCAACTCGCCGGTGCACGTGAAGCACCTGCAGAACCTCGCCGACCTCCAGAAGACGAAGACGTTCGACTATGGCGGGCGCACCAATACGGGAGAGGGCCGCTTCACCGCCGGCGAGTGCCCGGTCATGATCACGTCGTCGGGCTTCTACGCCAACGTGAAGTCCAATGCGAAGTTCGAATGGGCCAACGCGCCGATGCCCTACTATCCGGACGTGCCCGGCGCGCCGCAGAACTCCACGCTCGGCGGTGCCTCGCTGTGGGTGATGGGCGGCAAGAAGGCCGACGAGTACAAGGGCGTCGCGAAGTTCTTCGCGTTCCTGTCGGACACCGACCGCCAGGCGAAGCTCCACACCGACTCCGGCTATCTGCCGATCACGAAGGCGGCCTACGAGAAGGTCAAGGCTTCGGGCTTCTACAAGACGAACCCCTATCTCGAGACGCCGCTCATCGAGCTCACCAACAAGCCGCCGACCGAGAATTCGCGCGGCTTGCGCCTCGGCAATCTCCCCCAGATCCGCGACGTCTGGGCCGAGGAGATCGAGAGCGCCCTCCAGGGCAACAAGACCGCGAAGGCCGCCCTCGATGCGGCCGTCGAGCGCGGCAATCAGCTCCTGCGCCAGTTCGAGCGGACGGTGACCCGCTAGGAGCGGTTGCGGCCCTGCGGTCCCGGGCGGCGCGAAGTCGCCCCGGGACCGTCCACTTCGTGGTCCTACGGGCGGCGGGCCGTTTCGCCGCCCGTGAGACGGAACCGGCCGACGATATGGAAAAGCGCGCACTCTTCTCCAACAAGCTCCTGCCCTACGCGCTCCTCGCGCCGCAGATCGTCATCACGTTCATCTTCTTCTACTGGCCCGCGAGCCAGGCGGTCTGGCAATCCTTCCTGCTCGAGGATGCCTTCGGGCTCTCGAGCGAGTTCGTCGCCTTCGAGAACTACGAGGCCCTGTTCAAGCAGCCCGAGTATTACAAGGCCATGGGCGTCACGGCGGTCTTCTCCTTCCTGGTCGCGGTCCTGTCGCTCGGCTTCGCGCTGCTCCTCGCGAGCCAGGCCGACAAGCACATCCGCGGCGCCGAAGGCTTCAAGACCCTCCTGATCTGGCCCTACGCGGTCGCTCCCGCCATCGCCGGCGTCCTGTGGATCTTCATGTTCCATCCCTCGCTCGGCACCCTGTCGCGGCCGATCCGGGCGCTCGGCATCGACTGGAACCCGCTGCTCAAGGGCGATCATGCCCTGCTGCTCCTCGTGCTGGCCGCCACCTGGAACCACGTCTCCTACAACTTCCTGTTCTTCCTCGCCGGCCTCCAGGCCATTCCGAGGAGCGTGATCGAGGCCGCCGCGATCGACGGAGCCGGACCCCTGCGCCGGTTCTGGACGATCATCTTTCCGCTGCTCTCGCCGACCACGTTCTTCCTGCTCGTCGTGACCATCGTGTACGTGTTCTTCGCGACCTTCGGCATCATCGACGCGGTGACGGGCGGGGGTCCCGCCGGACAGACCACCACGCTCGTCTACAAGGTCTACGCCGACGGGCGCCTCGGCGGCGATCTCGGCGGATCGGCGGCGCAGTCCGTCATCCTCATGATCATCGTGATCGCCTTGACGGCGATCCAGTTCCGCTACGTCGAGAAGAGGGTCCAGTACTGATGGTCGAGAACCGACGCTTCGGGAACCTCTTCTCCATTCTCATTCTCGCGATCGGTGTCCTGATCCTCGCGTTCCCGGTCTATCTTGCCATCCTGGCGTCGACCTTCGACGCGACGACGATCATCAACGGCAACATGCCTCTGGTGCCGGGCGATCAGGCCGGCGAGAACTATTACCGGACCATCTTCGTCGGCGGTTCCCGGTCGACGCGCGAGCCGGTCGGCAACATGATGCTGAACTCCTTCATCATGGCCATGGGGATCGCGGTCGGGAAGATCGTGATCTCGATCCTGTCCGCCTTCGCGGTGGTCTATTTCAGCTTCCCGTTCCGCAAGACGGCGTTCTGGATCATCTTCATCACCCTCATGCTGCCCGTCGAGGTGCGCATCTATCCGACCTACAAGGTCGTCGCCGACCTCGGGCTCCTCGACACCTACACGGGACTGGTGCTGCCGCTCATCGCGTCGGCTACGGGGACGCTCCTGTTCCGCCAGTTCTTCATGACGATCCCGGACGAGCTTATCGAAGCCTCGAAGATCGACGGCGCCGGCGCGTTCCGGTTCTTCAAGGACACGCTCGTTCCCCTCTCCATGACGACGATGGCGGCCCTCTTCGTCATCCAGTTCATCTACGGCTGGAACCAGTACCTCTGGCCGCTGCTGATCACCACGAAGGATTCGATGCAGACCATCGTGATCGGGATCAAGAAGATGATCACGACCCAGGATGCGCTGACCGAATGGCAGATCGCGATGACGACCGCGGTCCTGGCCATGCTGCCGCCGGTGCTCGTGGTGATGCTGATGCAGCGGCTCTTCGTCAAAGGCCTCGTCGAAACCGAGAAGTGAGTTTGGCTCCGGGTCGCGGCCCGAAAAAGACCAGGGAAACACAATGGCTGGCGTGACGCTCGAGGGCGTGAGGAAGATCTATACGGGCGGCGTCGAGGCCGTGAAGGGCGTTTCGCTCGACATCGAGGACGGCTCCTTCTGCGTGCTCGTCGGCCCGTCGGGTTGCGGAAAGTCCACCCTGCTGCGCATGGTGGCCGGGCTCGAGACGATCACCGAAGGCACCGTCGCGATCGGCCCCCGCGTCGTCAACGCGATCGAGCCCGCCGACCGCGACATCGCCATGGTGTTCCAGAACTACGCGCTCTATCCGCACATGAGCGTCTACGACAACATGGCCTACGGCCTGAGGAACCGCCGCACCCCGAAGGACGAGATCGACAAGCGCGTGCGGGAGGCGGCCCGCATCCTCGCCATCGAATCCTTCCTCGACCGCAAGCCGCGCCAGCTCTCCGGCGGCCAGCGGCAGCGGGTGGCGATGGGACGCGCCATCGTGCGCAAGCCGCAGGTCTTCCTCTTCGACGAGCCGCTGTCGAACCTCGACGCCAAGCTGCGCGTGCAGATGCGCGTCGAGATCAAGCGCCTGCAGCGGGCGCTCGGCGTGACGTCGATCTACGTCACGCACGACCAGGTCGAGGCGATGACCCTGTCCGACAAGCTCGTGGTCATGAACGCCGGCCAGATCGAGCAGGTCGGCACGCCGGCCCAAGTCTATCGGCGGCCGCAGACCCGCTATGTGGCGACCTTCATCGGATCGCCGCCCATGAACATCCTCCCGGGTCGGGTCGAAGGCGACGGCGCCGTGGCGATCGGGAACGGCCGCCTCGCCGTCGCGGACATGCGCCCGGGTCTTCCTCCCGGCTCCGCAGTCGAGGTCGGCCTGCGCCCCGAGGATCTGCGGGTCGGTCCGGCCGGGTCCGGCGCCGTCGATCTCGGCGTCGACTTCGTCGAGGAACTGGGCGCCACGCAACTCTTCCACGGCAGGATCGAAAACGCCGAATTCGTGGTGCAGGCGCCGACCGGGCAGATCGCTGCGGACGCCCGTGCGCTCAGCCTCTCGATCGACGCCGCGAACGTGCATCTCTTCGATCCGCAGACGGGCCAGCGTCTCGGATGCTCTTTTTCTTAAGCAGCGCATCGCTCAGTGCGGACAACCGGGTCCACTTTTCCGCACGACGCGAGCATCGGACCCAGAAGTGGACCCCACTTTTGGGATCCATCCGATGCTCTTTCTCTTAAAGCAGCGCATCGCTCAGTGCGGAAAACCGGGTCCACTTTTCCGCACGATGCGCTAAGCCTTTCCGCGTTCCCGCGGGACGAAGACCCTTCGACCGTTTCCTCTGCCGCAATTGCACCCGACCTTGAGGCCCGTTATGCCTCGCACGGTAGCGGTCGAAGAAGAGCAATTCCATGACGGTCAAGGTCGACGGGGCGGAACTCACCCTTCGCGACGTGGTGCTGGTGGCGCGCCCGGACGCCGGCGGACGCTACGAGGAGGCGGTGCTCGACCCAGGCGCGCGCGCCCGCATCGCGGCGACGCGCGCCTATATCGACCGCACCTGGATGCACGACGATGCGCCGCTCATGTACGCCTTCAACACGGGCGTCGGGCTGTTCAAGGACCAGCGCGTCCTGATCGACGAGATGAGGGCCTATCAGGAGAAGACCGTCTACGCCCATGCCACGGGCGTCGGCGAGCCGTTCCCGGAGGACGTGACGCGGGCGATGATGCTCCTGCGGGCCAATGCCTTCGCGTCGAACTACTCGGGCCCGCGGATCGAACTCGTCGAGCGTCTGCTGGCCTTTCTCAACGCGGGCCTTCACCCGGTCATCCCGCAGCGCGGCTCGGTCGGCGCATCCGGCGACCTCGCGCCGCTGGCCCATATGGCGGGCGCCGTCTGCGGCTTCAACGAAGCGGAGATGGTCTACCAGGGCCGGCGCATGCCGGCCCGCGAGGCGATCGCCGAGGCCGGATTCGATCCGGATTTCGAGCTCGGCGCGAAGGATGCCTCCGCGCTCATCAACGGCTCGACGACGTCCCTCGCCCTCGGGGCGCTCGCGACGAGCGATGCCCGCAAGCTCCTGAAGCACGCCGACATCGCCATGTGCCTCTCGCTCGAGGCCATGCGCGGCGAACTGGCCGCCTTCGATCCGCGCGTCCACCGGGCGCGCCCTCATCCCGGCCAGGCGAAGGTCGCCCGCAACCTCCTGCGCATCCTCGAGGACACGAAGCGCTGCTCGCAGGCCGCCCGCGACATCGTCTTCCCCGACGAGCTGCGCCAGCCGGGCACGCCCGCCCCGCCGCGGGTGCAGGACGTCTACTCGCTCCGCTGCACCCCGCAGGTCCATGGGCCTGCCGTGGAAGCCGTCGAGTACGTCGAGCGGATCATCGGAACGGAGATGAACTCCGCCACCGACAACCCTCTCATCTTCGACGACGGCCGGGGCGGCTACATCTCCATTTCGGGCGGCCATTTCCACGGGCAGTACGTGGCGCAGGCGATGGACCTGCTCGCCATCGCGATCGCCGATCTCGGCTCCATCTCGGAGCGGCGCCTGGCGCGCCTCGTCGACCCGGCGATGTCGTACGGGCTGCCGCGCAACCTCCTCGCCGGCAAGCGCGGTCTCAACACCGGCTACGCGACCGTCCAGTGCACGATGTCGGCGCTCGTCATGGAGAACCGGGGACTCGCGACGCCGGGTTCCGTCGACTCGATCCCGGGCAAGTCGAACGCCGAGGAC
This sequence comes from uncultured Alphaproteobacteria bacterium, assembly GCA_963723525.1. Classification (GTDB taxonomy): domain Bacteria; phylum Pseudomonadota; class Alphaproteobacteria; order Rhizobiales; family Beijerinckiaceae; genus Microvirga. The sequence continues at coordinate 84,766 of CAVRRI010000030.1, read as the reverse complement.
CACGTCTCCAATTCCACCTGGTGCGGGCGCAAGGCGCGCACCATCGTCGAGAACGCCGAGCAGATCGTGGCGGGCGAACTCCTGATGGCGGCGCAGGCCCTCACTCTCGTCGATCCGGTCGCGAAGGATCATCCGCTCGGCCGGGGCTCCCGGGCGGCCATGGAGGCGATCCGCGCCGCCATCCCGCCGGCCCTCGAGGGGGACCGCTGGTACGCCGCCGAAATGCGCGCCGCGCTCGATCTCCTCCGTTCCGGCGCCGTCGTCGCCGCCGTCGAGAGCACGGTCGGCGCGTTGGAGTAGACGGCGTGAAGGCCGGGAGCGTCAGGCTGAGCACGGTCAGGACCGAGGACGGCGCGGAACTCGTCGTGGCCAATCTCGCAAGCCTGCGATATCACGAACCGTGGGTCTATCCCTGCCGGGAGCCGGCCGCGTTTCAAGGCTATCTCAAGAGCTGCGACGGCCAGCGCAAGATCGGTTTCATCCTGCGCGAGAGCGCGAGCGGCCGGATCGCGGGGGTCGCCAACCTCAGCGAGATCACCCGGGGGGCGCTCCAGAGCGCCTATCTGGGGTATTACGGCATGGCGGGCTTTGCAGGCTGCGGTCTCATGCGCGAGGGCTTGGGGCTTGTCCTCGACCGGGCCTTCGGACCCCTCGGGCTGCACCGCGTCGAGGCCAACGTGCAGCCCGGCAACACGCGGTCGCTCGCCCTCGTGCGCCGTCTCGGCTTCCGTCGCGAAGGCTTTTCGCCCCGCTATCTCAAGATCGGCGGCGAATGGCGCGATCACGAGCGCTGGGCCATGCTGGCCGAGGAGTGGGCGAGCGGCGAAAGCGTCATCCGCTGACGGCGATCCGCCCGATAGCCTCGATCAGGACCCGCGCCGCGACATCCGCGTCCTCGACGGTGATCGATTCCGCCGGGTTGTGGCTGATGCCGCCCTTGCACCGCACGAACAGCATCGCCGAAGGGCAGAGCGCCGACATCGCAACGGCATCGTGGCCCGCGCCCGAGGGGATCTGCAGCGGGCGGTGGCCGAGAGCCGCGACGGCGCCTTCCAGTGTATCGATCAGCCGTGGGTCCATCGGCGTCGCCGGAGAGTTCATGAAGAGCTCGATGGTCGCGGTGACGCCGCGCTTCGCCGCCACCGCCTCGCATTCGGCGCAGATGTCCCGCACCATGGCGTGACGAACCGTGTCGTCCGGCGACCGGGCGTCGAGGGTGAAATCCACCCGGGCCGGGATGACGTTGACGGCGCCCGGCCGCACCCGAGCCGCACCCACGGTGGCCACCGTGTCGGTGCGCGTCCCGCCGATCCGCTCGACGATGCCGATCATCTCGGCGACCGCCGCAAGCGCGTCGCGGCGGAGCGCCATGGGAACGGTGCCAGCGTGCCCGGCCTCGCCGATCACGCGCGCGCGCGCCCGCGTGACTCCGTTGATGGCGGAGACCACGCCGACGGGAAGACCTTCCACTTCGAGCAGCGGGCCCTGCTCGATATGGACTTCGAGATAGCCACGATAAGCCGACGGATCGCGGGCCAGCGCCCGGATTCCCTGCGGGTCGCCGCCGAAGGCGCGGAGCGCCTCGCGCAGGGCGACGCCGTCGGCATCGCGCCCGTCGAGCCAGGCCGGATCGTAGCGGCCGGCGAGGGCCGACGACGTCGAGAGATGGGTCGGAAACCGGACGTTCTCCTCGTCGCCGAAAGCCACCACCTCGAGGGGGAAGGGCAGGCGCTCGTCGCGAAGCGCCTCGACCGCCACGATGCCGAGCACGACCCCGAGATTGCCGTCGAAGCGGCCGGCATCGACCACGCTGTCGATATGCGAGCCGATCAGAAGCGCGGGCGCCGACGGATCCGCGCCGGGCCGGCGGCCGACGACGCTGCCGGCGGCATCGATATGCGCCTCCATGCCGGCATCCCGCATGAGCCTGAGCGTCGCCTCGGCGGCCGCCCGGTGAGCGGGCGAGAGATAGAGGCGGGTGAGGCGGCCGGGCTCGTCGGTGTACTGCGCCAAGACATCGATGAGCGCCATCGCCCGCCGGCCGAGGGTCGGGCTGGAAGGAGGAGTCATGCCGGCACGCTAGATCGGATCGCAGCCGAACGGAATCGGGAGTTGAGTCGAGAGAGGCCGAGGCTTTACGCCGCGACGCCGAGCTTCTTCTGGAGGCTCGTGGACGACGTCGTGTACTGGAAGAGCAGCTTCTTCTCCGGGTAGACGTAGCGGTGCACCTTCTGGGCCGCGAGGGCGCCTTCGTGGAAGCCCGACAGGATGAGCTTCAGCTTGCCCGGATAATCGTTGATGTCGCCGATGGCGAAGATCCCCGGCACGTTCGTCTCGAATTTCTCCGTGTCGACCGGGATCAGGTTCTCGTTGAGGTTGAGCCCCCATTCGGCGACGGGCCCCACCTTCATGGTCAGCCCGAAGAAGGGCAGCATCACGTCGCAGGGAATCTCGAAGGTCGAGCCGTCGTCCCGGCGCACGACGACCGCCTCGAGCACGGGCGCCTTGCCTTTGAGGGTCACCACCTGGCCGAGGTTCAGGTCCATGTCGCCGGAGGCGACGAGGGAGCGCATCTTCTCCACCGTGTGCGGCGCCGCCCGGAAGGCGTCGCGACGGTGGAGCAGCGTGAGCCGCTTCGCGACCGGCTGCAGGTTGACCGTCCAGTCGAGGGCGGAATCGCCGCCGCCGACGATGAGCACGCGCTTCCTGCGGAACATCTCCATCTTGCGGACGGCGTAGAAGACGCCCGTGCCCTCGTAGGCGTCGATGTTCTCGATCGGCGGCTTCTTCGGCTGGAACGAGCCCCCGCCCGCCGCGACGATGAGCGCCTTGCAGACGAAGGTGGTGCCCGCATCGGTCTTCACCCGGAACCGCGGCGCCTCGGGGGTGCCGAGGGTCTCGACGCTCTCGACCATCTCGCCGAGATGGAAGGTCGGATGGAAAGGCTCGATCTGCGCCATCAGGTTGTCGACGAGACCCTGGCCTGTGACCATGGGGAAGCCAGGAATGTCGTAGATCGGCTTTTCGGGATAGAGCTCGGCGCATTGGCCCCCCACCTTCGGCAGGATGTCGATGAGGTGGCATTTGATGTCGAGGAGACCCAGTTCGAACACGGCGAAGAGGCCGACGGGCCCCGCGCCGATGATCACGACGTCGGTTTCGATATTATCCATCATGGGAAGTTGAATCTCCTGCGGGAGGCCTCTCGAAGCATGGCCTTCCGGCTTTGGCAATGCGCAAAGGGAGGGTCAGGCGCTCACGGGGCCAGGGTCACCTCGAGCCCGTCGAGTTCGGGCGTCCAGAGGATCTGGCAGGCGAGGCGGGAATTCGCATGAGTGATCGGGATGGTGTCGAGCTGGTTTTCTTCCTCCTCGGAGCGGGCGTTCAGCTTCGGCAGCCATTCCGGGGCGACGAGGACATGGCAGGTGGCGCATTCGCAGGCGCCGCCGCAGATCCCCTCGATCGGCAGTTTCCAGTCGCGGATGATTTCCATGACCCGCCAGCCCTCGAGGGCTTCGAGGGTGTGGCGCTCGCCCACGCGGTCGATCACATGAATGACGCCCATGAAAAAGGGGCCTCCCGAACGGTCTCAACGATTTGGAAAGGCGGCGGGACCGCCAGGAAAGGCCTGGATATCGGCTTTCAGGCCCGATCCGTCAACGCTGCTGACGCTTTCGGGATCCCGCCAAGGTCAAACCCCGAGCGTGTCCGCCCTGAGGGCTTCGTCGGCCATGAGGGCCGCGACCGGGCCGTCGAACCGGATCTCGCCCCTTTCGATGACGCAGGCCCGGTCGCTGACGGCCGCCGCGAAGGCCCAGTTCTGCTCCGAGAGCAGCACGGCCACGCCTTCGGCCTTCATGGCCCGGATGGCCTCGGCCATCATCTGGACGATCACCGGCGCGAGGCCCTCCGAGGGTTCGTCGAGGAGGATGGCTTCGGGGTTCCCCATGAGGGTCCGGGCGATCGAGAGCATCTGCTGCTCGCCGCCGGACATCTGGTTGCCCCGGCGGCGGCGCAACTCGGCCAGGTTCGGGAAGAGACCGAACAGGCGCTCGGGCGTCCAGGGCGCCCGGCCGCCGCGCTGGGCCTGCCGGCCCACCTCCAGGTTCTCGTCCACGGTCAGGTCGGTGAAGATGCGGCGGTCCTCCGGTACGTAGCCGAGGCCGAGCCGGGCGATGCGGTAGGTGGAAAAGCCGAGAAGAGATCGGTCGCGGAAGACCAGCCGTTCGGCGCTGGCCGCCACGAGGCCCAAGATCGCCTTCAAGGTCGTCGACTTGCCGGCGCCGTTGCGCCCGACGAGCGCCACCACCTCTCCGGCGCGGAGATCGAGCGAGACGCCGAACAGCACCTGCGCCCGCCCGTAGGCGGCCGTGAGATTGCGGACCTCTAGCACGGGCGGGCTCACGGCGGGCTCCGGAGGGCATGCTCGTCGCCGAGATAGGCCTGCCGCACTTGCGGGTCGGCGCGCACCTCCTCGGGCGATCCCGCCGCGATGATTTCGCCGCGCAGGAGCACCAGCACCCGGTCCGCATGGCCGAAGACGACGTCCATGTCGTGCTCGGTGAACAGCACCCCGATCCCCTCGGCCTTCGCCAGCGATTGCGTGAGCTCCATGAGATCGGCGCGTTCGCGCGGCGCCATGCCGGCGGTGGGCTCGTCCATGAGGAGGAGGATCGGACGGCCGGCCAGGGCGACGGCGAGTTCCACGCGTTTGACGTCGCCGTAGGCCAGCGTCGAACCGGGCCGGTCGGCGGCGTCGGCCATGCCCACCCGCGCCAGAAGGCGAAGGGCGTCCTCGCGATAGCGCTCGCGGGCCGGGCGAACGAGTCCCAGGCTCTCGCCGCGATGGCTGATGAGCGCCATCTGCACGTTCTCGGCGACGCTCATGGACGGGAAGGTCTGCGCCACCTGGAACGTGCGTCCGACCCCGCGCCGGAACCGCTCGCGGGCGCTCATGGACGTGATGTCGGCGCCGTCGAGGAGGACCCGGCCGCCGTCGGGGCGGAGCTGGCCGCCGATCATGTTGAACACGGTCGACTTGCCGGCGCCGTTCGGTCCGATCAGCGCGATCATTTCGCCGCCTTCGACGGCGAACGAAACATCGCGGGCGGCGTCGACGCCGCCGAACGTCTTGCAGAGGCCGCGGACCGCGAGCAGGCTCATGTGGCGCTTTTTTGCCTTCCCGCGAGAGTGCCGACGAGGCCGTGCGGGAAGAGGAGCACGATGGCGACGATGCTCAATCCGAGCATCATGCGCCAGAGCTCCGTGAGCGGCATGATCTGGTCCCGGAGCGCGTGCAGCACCGCGGCTCCGACGAGCGGCCCGGCGAGTGTCTGGATACCGCCGACGAGCAGCATCGTGAGGGCGTCGACGGATGTCGGAATGCCGAGCACGGTCGGGTCGACGGAACCGCGCGAGAAGGCGTAGAGCCCGCCTGCCAGGCCGGCGGTGGCGCCCGACAGGACGAAGGCGAGCCAGCGAAGGCGGCGGACGGCCAATCCGATGGCTTCCGCGCGCCGTTCGGAATCGCGGGCGGCCCGCAGGGCGTAGCCGAAAGGCGCGTCGATGATCCGCGCGAGCGCGAGGACCGATCCCGCGACCAGCGCAAGGGTCAGGAGGTAATAGGCTTCCCGGCTCGCCGCCCATGAGGCCGGCCAGACGCCGACGATGCCGTTGTCGCCGCCCGTCACCTCGACCCACTGGAATGCGACCGCGAAGAGGATCTGCGCCACCGCGAGCGTCAGCATGGCGAGATAGATGCCGGACAGGCGGACGATGAAGGCCCCGAAGAAGGCCGCGCCGGCGGCGGCCAGGAGCGGCGCCAGGGGCAAAGCCGCCTCCATGGGTGCGCCGAACCAACGGACGCCCAGTGCCGCCCCATAGGCGCCGAGGCCGAAAAACGCCGCATGTCCGAAGCTCACGAGACCGCCGACCCCGATGAGCAGCTGCAGGCTGAAGGCAAGGAGCGCGAAGACGAGAATCTCGATCCCGACCTTCATGACATAGGCGTCGGCGACGAGCGGCAGGAGCGCGAGGAGCGCCGCCACGGCAAGCACCAGCCGGAAATCGAGGGGCCGCGGCCGGCTGGCGATGCCGACCGCATGGGCGCCGCCGACCGTTTCCGGGCGTCCGAAAAGCCCGTTGGGGCGCACGACGAGGACGAACGCCATGAGGAGGAAGACCACCACGAGGGTGATCTTGGGAAAGATCAGGATCCCGAACGCCTGGAGCTGGCCGATGACGAGAGCCGCCAGGAAGGCGCCCGGCACGCTGCCCATGCCGCCCACGACGGTGACGACGAACGCCTCGGCGATGATCGAGAGATCCATGCCCGTATGGGCCGGCGCGCGCGGGGTCTGCAGCGCTCCGCCGAGACCGGCCAGAAACGCGCCGAGGAAGAGCGTGCCCGTGAAGAGGACCGCCTGATTGACGCCGAGCGCCGCCACCATCTCCCGGTCCTGCGTGGCGGCCCTCACGAGCACCCCGAACCGGGTCCGGCGCAGGAGGAGCCAGACGAGGCCGAGCACGAGGGGGCCTGCCGCGATGAGCACGAGTTCGTAGGAGGGGAAGCGCCGGCCGAGGATTTCGACGGGCGCCCGCAGGCCGGGCGCCCGCGGTCCCAGAATGTCCTCGGGCCCGAAGATCTGGACCACGAGATCCTGCACGACGAGGACGACGCCGAAGGTGGCGAGGAGCTGAAACAGCTCCGGGACGCGGTAGATCCGGCGCAGCAGCAGGACTTCGAGGAGCACCCCGAGGAGGCCCACGGCGAGCGCCGCGGCGAGGATGCCCGTCCAGAAGCCCAACGGCCCGGGAGACAGGGCAAGGAGCCTGGGGACGAGCGTCGCCGCGAAATAGGCGCCCAGCATGTAGAGGGAGCCGTGCGCGAAGTTCACGATCCGCGTCACGCCGAAGACGATCGTCAACCCGCAGGCGGTGATGAACAGGGACGAGGCGCTGGCGAGACCGTTGAGCGCCTGAATGGCGAGGAAAGCGGGATCCATCGCGGTCAGCCTCTCCACGGAGGGGAGGGGAGACACAGGTCGAACTCGGCGGCTCCCGCCCCGCCTCGATGCGGCTTATCGAGGCTTTTTCTCACGGGACAGGCGGCAGGCCGCGCCTCGGCCAAAAGATCATTCCTTCCGCGCCGCCTTCACCTCTGCCTCGGGGTGCATGAAGGCCGGCCCGTCGATATATTTCCAGTCGGTCATGCCGCCCGCCGCGCCCTTGACCGCGAGCTTGCCGACCCAGGCGCCCATCGTGGACTGGTTGTCGATGCCGCGCATGACGACCGGGCCGATGATCGTGTCGAACCTGGCATCCTCGAGCGCCTTGATCAGCGCCTCCGTCTCGACGGAGCCGGCCCTTTCGATCGTATCGCCGATCATGTGGACGATCATGTAGCCGAGGAGCGAGCCCAGCCGCGGCGTGTCGTTGAACTTCGCGCGGTACGCGTCGACGAAGGCCTTGTGCTTCGGGTCCTTGATCTCGTCCCACGGATAGCCGGTGACGATCCACCCTTCCGGCACTTCTTCCTTGAGCGGCAGGAGCCACTCGGGTTCGCCGGTGAGCAGCGACAGCACGGTCCGCTTCTCGAACAAGCCGCGCGTATTGCCCTCGCGGACGAACTGGGTGAGGTCGGCGCCGAACAGCACGTTGAAGATGCCGTCGGGCCTCGCCTGGTCGAGCGCCGACACGGTGGAGCCGGCTTCGATCTTGCCCAGCGCCGGGTACTGCTCCGCCACGATCTCGGCACCCGGCATCTTCTCCTTCAGGAGGCGCTTGAAGACTTCCGCTGCCGACTGGCCGTACTCGTAGTTCGGCGCCACGATGGCCCAGCGCCTGGCGCCCGCGGCCTTCGCCTGCTCCACCAGCATTCCGACCTGCATGAAGTTGTTCGGGCGGATGCGGAACGTGTAGCGGTTGCCCTGGCTCAGGGTGATCGCGTCGGTGAGCGGCTCGGCGGCGAGATAGAGGATCTTCTTCTGGTTGGCGTAATCCGCCATGGCGACGCCGACGTTGGACAGGAAGGAGCCGAACAGGAACGAGACGTTCTCGCGGGTCACGAGCTCCTCCGCGACGCGCGTCGCGTCGCCCGTCGTCGCGCCGTCGTCGCGGGACACGATCTCGATCCTGCGCCCGCCGAGCACGCCGCCCCTTCCGTTGATCTCTTCGAGCGCCAGTTGCCAGCCGTTACGGTAGGGCACGGTGAAGGCGGCCCACCGGGAATAGGAGTTCAGTTCCCCGATCCTGATCGGGGCCGGCTGCTGCGCCCAGGCGCCCGCCGAGCGTGGCGAGGGCCAGGCCGAGGCCGAGAACCAACCGGGGGAGAACGAATTCGATCACCATCATTCGCGTCCTTCGCTGACTTGCACCATCTAGGGCGGGGAGCCGCCGCCGGAAAATGCGGCCGTCCCATACCGCAAAAGCTTGGCCGTGGCACGGCCGAACCTCTAGAATGTTAGAATGCGGCCGCTTTCACCGCTTCACCCGGCGACGCTTCCGTACCATGCCGGGGTGCCGCAGGTCTCGATGCCGCTCGCCTCCCGTTTTGTGCGCCGCTCGGCTTGTCCCTCATCGCGCCGGCCGGCTCGGACTTGAGCCTCGTGCGGCTCGCGGTTCGCCTCGCGGACGCGGTGTCCGGGCGAGCGGGATCGAACCCGGCGCCCCTCGCCGGAGCTGGCGCCTCCGAGAGCGGCCCGAACGGGTTCCCGGCATCGGCGGGCGGGGCGGGATGGCGAATCCTCCGGCCGGCGCCGCATTTCCGACGGCGAAGCGGACCTACTTCACCTGAAAGTGCTCTCGTTTCCGCCATCTTCGAGTGGAACTTCGGACCCCACCGTCCCATTATCAAAGACGGCGACCAGAGGAGGCGATCGGCCTTTCGAAGGGAGATCGCCAATCATGCCCGTGCTCGATGCGAAAGCCTTGAAAACCGATCGAAAGGGGCTGGCCTTCCTCAGAGCGGTCCTGCGTTCCGAGGAAAGCTCCGACGCGAAGAAGGACCGGAAGCCGCCGGAGGCCCAGCCGTCGAAGAGAAATCCTCTGGCCCCGGACACCGCCACGCCGCGCTGATACTCGAGAGCCAGGGCGTCGCGGAGCCGGACCTGAGGATCCTTAAGATCTCCGCTGCGCTGCGTTCGAGGGTGACGCCTGAGAGCTCGCCGTCATCCTGATGAGGAACGACCGTGGCCGTTTCTCCGGCTTCGGGTCGGCGCCGCCGGAACCACTTGGGCGCGCGCAGCGCGACTCGAGGATCTCGGGCCGCGAAAGAAGCCCGAACCAACCCGACCCTATGCGGCGTCCTGCCGCGCTGCTCCGCTCATTCGCGCAATGTCCTGCATGGCCCGGTCGCGCGCCGTCCGGGCCCGTTCGAGGCAACCGGCGACATCGCCCTGCGTGAGGCAGGCGGTCTCGAGGTCGCGGCAGGCGTTGCTCAAGATCGTGAAGCCGAGCATTCCGGCCTGGGCGATGAGGCTGTGGGCGTGTCGGGCGAGGGAGGGACGGTCATGATCCGCGGCCTCCGGAAAGCTGTCGAGCAGTTGATCCCGCAGCTTGGCGAACATCGCGCCGGTCCTTTCGACCCCGAGCAGAGCCTCGAGATCGTCATAGACCGGCCGGTCCAGTGACGAGGGTGCCGGATCGGTCGGATCGGAGGGGGGATCGCGCGGGCTCCTGTCCACGAACACGAGGTCCGGCAGCCAGCGGTCGATGAGCCCGAACAGCTCGCTCCGGTCGAAGGGCTTGCCGATATGATCGTTCATCCCGCCGTTCCGGAACTCGGCTACCTGTTCGGGAAGGACGTTCGCCGTCATGGCGATGATCGGCACGTTGCGCGCCGGTCCCGGAAGCTCGCGAATCCGCTTGGTGGCGGTGATGCCGTCCATGCCGGGCATCTGGATGTCCATCAGGACGAGGTCGTACTCGCGCGTCCGCATCGCGCGAAGGGCTTCGTAGCCGTCGCGGGCGATGTCGACCGCATGGCCGGCCGACTGGAGCACCGCCTGCGCGATCTCCTGGTTCGCCTCGATGTCCTCGACCAGCAGGATTCGGGCGGAATGCAGCGGGCTCGGTTCCGTCGCGATGCTGGTCTCGCGGACCTCCGCCGGCGCAGCCGCTTCCGCGAGCTTTGCCGTGAACCAGAAGGTCGAGCCGCGCCCCTCCTCGCTGGTCACGCCGATCTCCCCGCCCATCAGCTGGACCAGGCTCTTCGAGATGGCGAGGCCGAGGCCGGTGCCGCCGAACTCGCGGCGGATCGAGCCGTCGACTTGGCTGAAACGCTGGAACAGCCGTCCCTGCTTGTCGCGCGGGATGCCGATGCCGGTGTCGCTGACCAGGAAGCGGAGGCGTCTCTCGGACGAACCGGAACTCTCCGGGGTCTCCGAGCGCACGGTGAGCGTGACCGAACCCTTGCGCGTGAATTTCACGGCATTGTTGAGAAGGTTGAGGAGCACTTGCCGCAACCGGGCCTCGTCTCCCTCGACGTAGCTCGGCAGCTTCGGATCGAGCGCCACCTTGACGGTGAGGCTCTTGCCGGAGGCGATGCCTCTGATGATCGAAATGCTGTTGTCGATGACCGACGCGAGCGAAAACGGCGCCACGTCCATTTCGATGTGGCCGGCCTCGATCTTGGAAAAATCGAGAATGTCGTCGACCACCGTGAGGAGAGCGAGCCCGGCCGACCGGATCCGCTCGGAATAGCGCCGCTTGTCGAGGGGCAGATCGCCGGATTGCAGCAGGAGATCCGTAAAGCCGAGGATGCCGTTGAGCGGGGTTCTGATCTCGTGACTCATGGAGGCGAGAAACTCGGTCTTCGCCTGGCTCACCCGTTCCGCGTGGACCCGCGCCGCCTCCGCGAGCGCCTTGGCCTCCGCGAGGGCGATCTCCGCCGTCTTGCGGCTCGTGATGTCCGTATAGGTGCGGACGGCGCCGCCGTCGGGCAGCGGCACCGTGCGGATCTCCAGGACCGTTCCGTTCGGACGCGTGCGCTCGTAGCTGTGGTGGCGCGCCCCGATCACGCCGTTGCTGACGACCCATTGCCGAAAGGCGTCGTCGCTCTGCACGAACTCACCCCGCTCGAACTGATACTGGCGAATCTCCTTGAAGGTGCCGTTGGCGAGCATCTCCGACGGCAGGTCCAGCAGCTCGGCGGCGCGCCTGTTGTGGACCTGGATCGCCTCGTCGGCATCGAACATGACCAGCCCCTGATCCATGTTGTCGAGGGTCGCCTCGACGAGCGCCGTCTGGCGCCGGAGCCGGTCTTCCGCAGCATCGCGCCGCCGGGCCTCCCGGGCCGCATGCGCGCCGAGCCAGGCCACGACGGTGATCGCGCCGAGAGCCAGGGCAAGATCCCGGGTCGAAGCCCGACGCCACTCGGCGAAGACGTCCTCGTTCGCGACCGTCGCCAACACCGCCAGCGGTAAGGCGTCGACCTGACGATAGCTGACGATGCGCAGGGTTTCGTCGGTGGCGCCGACGGCCTCGTAGGTACCGGCGGGCGAGTGCGGCAGCCGGTCGGTGAACAGGACGGAGTGGGACGCGTCGCGGCCGACGCGCACCGGCTCATGGGGATGGCGGGCGATGAGCGTGCCGTCGGTCCGCAGGAGGGCGAACGAACCTCCGGAGCCCGCCGCGACGCTCTCGTAGTAGCGTCGGAAGTGATCGAGCGTCACGACGGCGACCGACACGAACCGGTGCGGGTCGTCGCGGCCCGGCAGCCGCCGGCTCAAGGTGATGGACCAGAGCTTGCGGGCCTCGTCCCACGCCGGGTCTGCCACGATGAGATCCGGCCCGCCGCTCTGCCGGTGCCGCTCGACCACCCCCGCCACGGCGGCCGAGGAGTCCGATTCATCGCCGGTTGCGAAAACGAGGTCGTTCGAGCGGGCGTCGTAGACGCGGACGCTTCGAACGAAGGGTATCTCCGCAAGGAGGCCGGTGATCGGCGCCCATCCCGGGGAGGCGTTCCCGTCCTCCGGATGCGCGCCTGCTTGCAGGGCGGCTGCGCGCAGCAGCAGGTCGACGGATCCGAAACTCCGGGCGGTATGCTGGTTCAGGATCTCGGCGACGTTCCGAGTCTGCGTCTCCGCGGCGTTCGCGACGCGCTGCCAGGATTGCCACGTCATCCAGAGCGTCACGGCCATGAGGCCGAGCGAGATCGTTCCGACCGCCGCCCAGACAAGCCGGCTGAAGGAGAGACGGCCCCTCAGGCAGGACAGCGGCCCCTCGGCGAGACGCCCCATGGATGACACAGTCGGACCTTTCAGGCGCTGGACGACGCGGATCGCGTCGAAGGCGCTGTCCGACCCTACGCCACAAGCTTTAACGCCCTCTCAATGACCGCGGGCCCGCCGGGCCGGGCTTCCCTCGCGGCGGGCGAGGCGCCGGCCCGTCACGCGGCCGGCGAAGGGGCGAGCCCCCTCTTGACGAGAAGCGCCTCCGGGCTTGGAAGCCGGCCGCGGAAGGCCGTGTAAGCCTCGGCGGGATCGCGGAGGTTCCCGGCCGCATAGATGAAGGTCCTCAGCTTTTCGGCGAGTTCCGGATGGAACACGTCCCCGGTCTCCTCGAAGGCCTTGAATGCGTCGGCGTCGAGGACCTCCGACCAGAGATAGCTGTAATAGCCTGCCGAATAGCCGTCGCCGGCGAAGACGTGCGTGAAGTGAGGCGTGCGATGCCGCATGACGATTTCCCGGGGCATGCCGATCCGCTCCAGGGAGGCGCGCTCGAACGCCGAGACGTCGAGGCCGTCCGCCGAAGTCAGGCGGTGCAGGTCGATGTCGACGAAGGCCGACGCCAGATACTCGACGGTGGCGAAGCCCTGGTTGAAATTGCGCGCTTCCATGAGGCGTTCGAGAAGCGCCTCCGGGATCGGCTCGCCGGTCTCGTGATGGGTCGCGTAGCGGCGCAGGATGTCCGGTTGCGAGAGCCAGTGCTCGTAGAGCTGCGAGGGGAGTTCGACGAAGTCGCTCGGCACGCTCGTGCCCGCCAGGAGTGGATAGGTGACGTCCGACAGGAGCCCGTGCAGCGCGTGGCCGAATTCGTGGAAGAGGGTCCGTGCGTCGTCGAAGCTCAGGAGGGCCGGCGCGCCTTTCGAGAAGTTCATCACGTTGACGATGATCGGGCGGATGTCGCCCGAGAGCTTTTCCTGGCTCCGGAAGGCGCTCATCCAGGCGCCGCTCCGCTTCGAGGGTCGGGCGAAATAGTCGCCGATGAAGATTCCGACGAATGCGCCGTCCTTGCCGGTGACCTTCCAGACGCGGATGTCCGGATGATAGCGGGGCACGTCCGCGAGTTCCGCGAAGGAGAGCCCGAACAGGCGATGGGCCGTCTCGAAGGCCGCTTCGATGATCCGGTCGAGCTGGAAGAACGGCTTGATCGTCGCCTCGTCGAGGTCGTGCCGCGCCTGGCGTACGCGCTCGGCGTAGTAGCGCCAGTCCCAGGGCTCGATGGCGATGTTGTCGCCGTGCGCCTGGGCCTCGGCCTGGAGGTCGTCGCGCTCCGCGGCGGCGCGGGCGAGGGCCGGCGGCCAGACCTCGTCGAGGAGCCCGAGCACGTTCTCGGGCGTCCTGGCCATGGTGTCGTCGAGCTTGAAAGCCGCGAAGGTCTCGTAGCCGAGAAGCCGGGCGCGCTCCGCCCTGAGGCTCACCATCTCGGCGATGATGGCTTTGTTGTCGGTCGCGCCGCCTCCGTCGCCGCGGCTCGCCCAGGCTCTGAAGGCCTGCTCGCGCAGGTCGCGGCGGCTCGAAAAGGTGAGGAACGGCTCGATGCTCGATCGGGCGAGCGTGATCACGTGCTTGCCGGAAAGCCCCCGCTCCTCGGCCGCCGCAGCGGCGGCCTCCCGCAGGAAGAGAGGCAGCCCGGCGAGATCCGCTTCGCCGTCGAGGACGAGGACGTAGGCTTTCTCGTCGGCCAGGACGTTCTGGGAGAACTGCGTGCCGAGGCTTGCCAGCCGCTCGGTGATGGCCGCGAGACGCGACTTCGCGTCCGGCGCGAGGCGCGCACCGGCCCTGACGAAGATCGTGTGATAGCGGTCGAGCAGGCGCCGCTCTTCCGCCGAGAGCCCGATGGCCTCCCGGCGGGCATGCAGCGCATCGACGCGGCGGAACAGGGCCTCGTTCATGAAGATGGCGTTGCGGTGCTTGGCGAGGATCGGCGCCATCTCGCGCTCGATCGCCTGAAGCGCGTCGTTCGTATGTGCGCCGGCGAGGTTGAAGAACACGCCGCCGACCCGCTTGAGCGTGCGCCCGCTGCGCTCGAGGGCGGCGATCGTGTTCTCGAAGGTCGGTTCCGGCGCACCCCCGGCGATCTGCTCCACCTGGGCGCGCTGCTCCGCAAGCGCCGCATCGAAGGCGGGGCGGAAATGCTCCGGCCGGATGGCCTCGAAGGGCGGAAGGCCGAACGGCGTGGTCCAGTCGCCGCCGAACGGATTGCCGGAAAGGGTCGCCTGCGCTGCCGCCATGAGGGTCTTCCGTCCTGAGGAATCGTCGTCCCGGATTGAGGGCCGGACACCTTACCCGGCCCCTGCGGGGGAGCGGAAGGGGGCCTCGCCGCCGGCCGACGGGCCTTCAGGCGCCCGGTCCTCGGGGTTCCATAAGGGGCGCCGCCTATACGGCCAGGATCGTTCGCCGCCTTCGGACGTTGATAACCGGACCATCCGGCCGACCGGGTTGGCCATGCCCGGGACAGACATGACCGATCTGCCAGCTCCAGCACCCCGCCAGAACGAAGTGACGCCGCCCGGCGTGCCGAGCGTCACCGGCCTGATGACGCTCGCCGTCGGCGTCGTCGTCCTGGGCGCGCTCTATCTCGGACGGGACATCTTCCTGCCCATCGTGCTGTCGGTCCTGCTCGCCTTCGTCATCGCGCCCTTCGTCGATCTCCTCCGGCGCTGGCGCGTCCCCCGCGTCCCCGCAGCGATCGTCGCGGTTCTCGTCGCGCTCGGCATCGTTCTCAGCCTCGGCGGCGTCATCGGCCTGCAGCTCGCCGGTTTGGCCTCCGATCTCCCGCGCTACGAATGGACGGTGCGGCAGAAGATGGCGGGGCTTCGCGAGGGAAGCCTCGGGCGCATCCCCGAAATGCTGAAGAACATGGGGCGGCGGATCGAGGAGGCGACGAAGGAGACGCCGGCCACGACGACCCCCTCGACCGATCCCGAACCCCGCCCGCTGCCCGTGGAGGTGCACGAGCCTGACGCCACGCCGATCGAACTGGCGCGAAACGTCCTTCTGCCGCTGGCCGAACCGCTGGCCACGCTCGGCATCGTCTTCGTGGTGCTGATCTTCATCCTGCTGCAGCGGGAGGATCTGCGCGACCGCATGATCCGACTGTTCGGATCCGAGGATCTCCACCGCACGACCGTGGCGATGGACGACGCGGCGCGGCGCCTGAGCCGTTACTTCCTCACGCAGCTCGGCCTCAACGCCGCCTTCGGCGTCTTCATCGCCCTGGGCCTGTGGGCGATCGGCGTTCCGAGCCCGCTGCTCTGGGGGATCTTCGCGGCCCTCATGCGATTCGTGCCGTATATCGGGTCGTTCATCGCCGGTGCCCTGCCGGTCGCCGTCGCGGCCGCCGTTGACCCGACCGGCTGGTCGATGGCCCTCATGACGCTCGCCCTGTTCGTCGTCGCCGAGCCGGTGATGGGGCACGTCATCGAGCCGCTCGTCTACGGGCAGAGCACGGGCCTTTCGCCCTTCGCCGTCGTCCTGTCGGCGATCTTCTGGACCTGGCTCTGGGGTCCCGTCGGCCTTCTCATCGCGACACCGCTCACGCTCTGCCTCGTCGTCCTCGGCCGGCATGTGGAGCGGCTCGAGTTCCTGGACGTGCTTCTCGGCGACCGGCCGGCGCTCACGCCGGCGGAGAACCTCTATCAGCGCATCCTGGCCGGCGATCCGGACGAGGCGCTCGAATATGCGGAACAGCTCCTCAAGGAGCGCTCGCTCACCTCGTACTACGACGAGGTGGCGCTCAAGGGGCTGCAACTGGCGGCCAACGATGCGAGCAGAGGGGTGCTGACGGGGCCTCGGCTCGAACGCGTCAAGAGCAACATCCAGGCGCTCGTCAACGATCTCGGCAACCACGAGGACGTGGAGCCGCCGGCGAAGGAGACGGAAGACGAACCGGTGGCGCCGCCGCAGGGCGACAGGCCGGCGATCAGGCAGCCGGCTGCGGCCGAAGAGCTTCCGGGACCGGAGCGGTTGCCGGAGGCGTGGCGGCGCCCGGGCGCCGTCATGTGCATCGCCGGACGCGGCCCGCTCGACGAGGCCGCCGCCACGATGCTGGCGCAACTTCTCGAAAAGCATGGGCTCGGGACGCAGGTCGTGCCGCACGAGGCGGTCTCGCGCTCCGCCATCATGGGGCTCGACGTGACGGGCGTCGAGATGGTGTGCCTCTCCTATCTCGAGATCAGCGGCACGCCGGCCCATCTGCGCTATCTGCTGCGCCGCCTGCGCCAGCGTATTCGGGAGGCACCTGTGCTCGTCGGACTCTGGCCGGCCGACGACGAGATCCTCAAGGACGAGAAGCTGCGCTCGGCCGTGGGAGCCGACTATTGCGTGGCCTCGCTCCGCGAAGCCGTCGTCTGCTGCCTCAAGGCGGCGGCCGGCGAGGCGCCCGAGGCGGCCCCGACCGCCGCGAAGCCCGCGGCCGAACCCGTGGCGGAGCCCGTCGAGCGGGCGCCCCTGCCGGCCTGACCATCGGGGTGCCTCGACGCAGGTGAGGCATGCGCATCGTGCGGAAAAGCGGTCGCGGCTTAACCGCGCCGGAGCCGCCCGCCGTCGGGCGGGCGGCTCCTTCCGAGGTCGAGGGATTACTGCTTGCGCACCTGCGCGAGCGACTCCTGCATCTTGGCCACGGTCTCCGGGCCGATGGTGGCGGCGTGGCGCTCGTAGACCGGCTTCACCGCCTCGCGCAGCCGGGCCTGCTCGGCGGCCGGCAACTCGTTGACCTGCATGCCGGCCTTCTTGAGGTTCGCGAGCGATTTCGCCGACAGCTCGCGCGAGACCTTGCGCTGCTCGTCGCGCCCGATGGCGGCGCAATCCTGCAGGGCCTTCTGCTCGTCCGCGGAGAGCTTGTCCCAGAGCTGCTTCGAGTAGAGGACGAGGAACGGCGTGTAGGCGTGGTTCGTGATCGACAGGTATTTCTGGACTTCGTGGAACTTCGAGGTGTCGATGGTCACGAAGGGGTTCTCCTGTCCGTCGATCGCCTTGGTCTCGAGCGCCGTGAAGACCTCGCCGAACGCCATCGGGACGGCGTTGGCGCCGACCGTCTTGAAGGTGTCGAGGAAGATGTTGTTCTGCATCACCCGGACCTTCACGCCGGAGAAGTCCTCCACCTTCTGGACCGGCTTGCGCGAGTTCGTGAGATTGCGGAAGCCGTTCTCCCAATAGGCGAGGTTGACGAGGCCGACCGCCGGCAGCTTGTCGGCGATGTGCTTGCCGAAGGGGCCATCGAGCACGGCGTCGGCCTCCTTCTCGTTGGAGAAGAGGAAGGGCAGGTCGAAGACGCCGAGATCGGGCAGGATGCCGACGAGGGGCGACGAGGAGGTGATCACCATCTCCTGGGTGCCGGACCGCAGGGCCTGCGTGGCCTGGAGGTCGCCGCCGAGCGCACCGCCCCAGAAGCCCTGCAGCTTCATCTTGCCGCCGGATTTCTCCCCGACGCATTGGTTCATCTTGGCGAGGCCGTTGCCGACCGGATGGTCGGCATTGACGCCGTTCGAGACGCGGATCGTGCGCTCGGTGAACTGGGCCGACGCTTGCGCGGTGAGGGCCGCCAGGGCGACGCCCGCGACGAGGGCGGTTTTCAAGAGGGACATACTTGATCCTCCAAAGGCCGCAGCCGTGATTGAACCCGCGGACCGGCTGCGCGTCGTCCGGGGGCGAGGGGGTTAAGACGGTTACAGGCCGACCATGGCCCGCAGCATCTCGACGAACGTCATCCGATCCCGCAGCCAATTCAAGGGCGCAATCACCCATTGGGGCAGGAAGACCAGGGTGAATAAGACGATAGTCTGAGCGAACAGAAAGGGTGTGACGCCCTTGATGACGGATCCCATGGGCAGGCGCGCGACCCCGGCGGCCACGTTGAGGACGATGCCGACGGGCGGCGTGATCAGCCCGATCGCGTTGTTCATGATGAACAGGACCCCGAAATAGACCGGGTTGATCCCCGCCTCCTTGACGAGCGGCATGAGGATCGGGGTCAGGATGAGCACCGTCGGGGCGAAATCGAGCGCCGTCCCCACCGCGACCACGAGCACCATGATCACGAACATCAGGACGGTGGGGTTGTCCTTGATGGGTTCGAGCAGAGCGCCGAGCTCGGCCGGGATGTTGGCCTGCGTGATGAGCCACGCCGAGATGAGCGCGGCGGCCACGAGCAGCATGACGGCGGCCGTCGTCTTCGCGGCGAGCAGGAAGACGCCGTAGATCTGCGAGGGCTTGAGCTCGCGGTAGATGAAGAGCCCGACGAAGAGCGCGTAGACGGCGGCGAAGACCGCCGCCTCGGTCGGCGTCGCCCACCCGAACTTGATGCAGCCCAGGATGATCGCCGGCATGAGGAGGGCGAAGAACCCGTCCAGGAATGACTTCAGCCGGGCGCTCCAGGGCTGGCGGGGATAGGTCCGGATCTTCTCCCGCCGCACCACCCACGCCCAGGCAGCGACGAGCGAGAGGCCCATGAGGAGACCGGGGAAGATGCCCGCCAGGAAGAGCTGCGTGATCGAGACGTTGGCGGCGACGCCGAAGATGATGAAGCCGATGGAGGGCGGAATCACCGGCGCGATGATGCCGCCGGATGCGATCAGCCCGGCCGAGCGCGGCACGTTGTAGCCCGCGTCGCGCATCATCGGGATCAGGATCGACGCGATGGCGGCGGTGTCCGCCGCGGCGGAGCCCGAGAGCGACGCCATGATGATCGAGGCGAAGATCGCCACATAGCCGAGGCCGCCGTGGATGTGCCCCACGAAGGAGACGGCGAAGTTCACGATGCGCTTCGACAGGCCGCCCGCGTTCATCAGTTCGCCGGCGAGCAGGAAAAACGGAACCGCGAGGAGCTGGAAGTTGTCGGCGCCCTCGATGAGCTTCAGCGACACGATCTGGCTGTCGAAGATGCCCATGTGGAGCATGAGCGCGAGGCCGCAGACCACGAGCGCGAAGGCGACCGGCATTCCAAGCGCCATCGCGCCGCAGAGCGAGACCAGGAAGACGGCAACGGTCATTCGACGCCGACCTTCAGCGCGTGCTGCGGATCGTCCTCGTACTCGCCGGCGAAATGCTTGATCTCGATCGGATCGAGGCGTCCCGTCAGGGCGCGGCCGATGCGGGCGAGGGCGAGCCCGCCCATCCCGAGGCTGGCGAAGAAGCCGACGCCGTAGACCCAGATCATGGACATGCCGGTGATCGGCGCGACGTTGCTGAGATGCAGGCCGGATTGCCTCCAGGTGCCCCAGAAGAACACCGCGCAGCAGAGGAGCACGAAAGCATCGGAGATCACCATCATGGCGGTGCGCCCCGCCGCTCCGAAGCGGGCGACGAGGGTATCGACGCCGAGATGCGCGTTCTCGCGGGCCACCACGACCGAACCGATGAAGGTGAGCCAGACGAACAGGATGCGCGACAGTTCCTCGGAGACGTCGATTCCCCCGCCGAAGAGCACCAGCCCGTAATCGGAGAGCTTGCGCAGGACGGCGTTGCCGAACACCATCACCACCATGGCGGCGAGGCAGGCGACGATGGCGATCTCGAACACCTTGAAGGCGCGGTCGGTGAAGCTCATTCAAAGCGTCCTCTCGGCGGCTCGGCCCAAGCGACAGTTCCGCGGCGGGCGCCCGTCCTTCCTCCGACCATTCCCATCGGGCGCGCAGTGAACCATCATCGAAGAGGAGCCGCAAGACGAGGGCGGCGCCATCAAATCCCCGTCAATCCGAGGATCGACCGAGCGATGCGACCCCTGATCGGCCAAACCGTGCCGGAACTGCCTCCTCCCGACGGCGCGCTTCTGGAAGCGGCACGCGGTGCGAAATCTGTGGACGACCATGCCCGTTTCGTGCCCCGCGTCGCAGCCCTGCACGCGGTCGAGCAGAGGGAGCCGCGAAGGACCGTCGCGCCGGGAGCGCGGCTCACGGTCGCCGCTTTCAACGCGGAGCGCCTGAAAGCATGTCGAGGCGACGGGAGCCCTGATCGACGTTGCGGGCGCGCAGGCGACGCTCTTGTCCGAGGTCGATTGCGGCATGGCCCGCTCGGGCCATCGGCACGCGATCCGCGATCTCGCAGGCCCGCGCCGCGAAGGCTACGTCTACGGGGTCGAGTTCGTGGAGCTCGACCTCGGCGACCCGTGGGAGATGCGCCGCCACGCGGGCGAGCGCAACGCGCGCGGCCTTCACGGCAACGGCATCGTCGCCGGCCTGCGCCTCGGCGACGCGCACGTCATTCCGTTGGAAGAGACCGGCCGATGGTTCCTGGGCCGGGAGGGGGCGCAACGCCGGATCGGCGGGCGGATGGCGGTGGCCGCCCGGGTGGTCGATCGGGCGAAGCCGCTCTGGCTCGTCTCGGTGCACCTCGAAAGCCATTCGGGCGCTGCCGACCGGGCGGCCCAGATCCGTCGCCTGATCGCGGGGCTCGACGCGATCGCGCCGGGTGCCGACATGGTCGTCGGCGGAGATTTCAACACGAAGGAACTGCCGCGCGACCCAGCGGAATGGCCGCTCATCCTCGACGTGCCCGACCAGTACGAACCGCTCTTCGGCCTCATGCGGGACGCCGGCTTCGGCTGGAGTGCGGCGAACCGGGCCGAGCCGACGCAACGCACCGGGCCCATGGGTCATCCGGAGCCGCCCTTCGGCAAGCTCGACTGGCTCTTCGTCCGCGGCGTTCGGGCCGAGAACTCCGCGAGTGATCCCGGCCCTGTCGCCGGAGGGCCGCCCCCTGTCCGATCACGAGATGGTGGCAGCCGACATCGTGCTCGAAGGCTGACCAGGGCCCGGCGGCATCAATCCCCGCGGCCGAGTTCCGCGAAGGGCGCGGCGAAGGTCGCCGCCGTTGCGGGCGAGAACGGTTTCGGCCGTCACGCGGTCGGCGCCGTGGGCCATGAGAGACGCGATCTTCACGTCGCCGTCGGCGCGGGACAGGGCATCCCTCGCCGCGCCCTCGCCGCAGCCGGTGATCTCGGCGACCATCAGGGCCGCGCGGCGGCGCAGCTTCGCGTTCGTGGCCCGCATCTGCACCATGAGCCCGCGATAGACGCGCCCCAACCTGACCATGACGAGGGTCGACAGGAGGTTGAGCACGATCTTCTGCGCCGTGCCGGCCTTCATGCGCGTCGAGCCGGCGAGCACCTCCTCGCCGGTCTCGACGAGGATCGGATGGGCCGCCGCGCGCAGCAGCGGCGCGTCCGCGTTGTTCGCGACCGCAATGGCCAGCGCGCCCAAGGCGCGGGCCTCGCCGAGGGCCGCGACCGTGTAGGGAGTCGTGCCGCTCGCCGCGACCCCGATCACCACGTCCCGGCGGCCGACCCCGATACGGCGAATCTCGGCGACGCCGTCCTCGGCCGCGTCCTCGGCATTTTCCACCGCCCGGAGGAAAGCGGCATCGCCCCCCGCCATCAGGAAGACGACCCGGTCTTCCGGCCAGTCGAAGGTGGGGGAGAGTTCCGCTCCGTCCTGCACGCCGATGCGTCCGGAGGTGCCGGCGCCCACATAGACGAGCCGCCCCCCGAGCCGCAGCCGTTCGGCGGCGGCCTCGGCGGCGTCCCGGATGCTCGGCAAGGCGGTCCGGACCGCCGCCGCCGCCGACAGCTGCCCCTCGAACAGGGCTGCGAGGATGTCGAGGCTCGGCCAGGAATCGAGGTCCTGGAATCGGGTGCTCCGGTGCTCGGTCGTCATCGTGCCTTCGCTCATTGGGTTTATCTAGGTGCGCGCGTGCGCTCAGCCAGGGTTCAGGCGGCCGCGGCGGATCGCGGCCCGTCCGGAGACCTGTTCCGGACGGCGGGGAGCCGATCGGGCCTGCTCTGGAACGACGGCGCGCCGGGTGCGATTCTCATGGCGAGGAGCAAGCGCGCCATGGAACCGGCAACGGCCTTTCGCGTGACCCCATCGGAGGGCGAGAAGCCCGGCGCCTTCGTGGCGTTCCCGTACGATCGCGAGCTGGTGCAGCGGTTCCGCGAGACCTTTCCGCGCGCCCGCTGGCGGGACGAAGAGGCGTGCTGGTTCGTGCCGGGCACGACGGCGCCGGAGCGGCTCGACGCCTGGCTGTCGCGGGAGCTCGAGGCGCTCGACCGGCACGCGGATGCCAAGGGACGGGACGCCTTCGCGTTCGATCCGCTGCGGAGCCCGTATCTGCAGGTCGGCGATGATCTTTGCGTCCGCACGCCCTATTCCCGGACCGTGGTGGAGATCATGCGCGCAATCCCGTGGGCGCGCTGGGACCCGCAGGAGCGGATCTGGCGCGTGCCGTTCCGCTCCTACGACGCCCTTCGCGCCCGCTGGCCTACGCTCGAGGAGGCGGCGCGGCGCAACGAGCCGGAGGTCCGGCGCCGCCGGCGCGAGGAGCGCAAGGGGGAGCCGCGCGATCCGGCGGCCCTGGCGCTCGAGAGAGAGCGGCGGCGAAAACGCTATCCCGTGCCGGGAGACGATCTGCCGCCGCTCGGCCGGCCCGTCGCGGTCTTCGCGTTCGGCGTGGTCGTCTTCGAGGACCTGGGGGACGACCTTTTCGGGCGCGACGCCGTACCCGTCGCCTATCCGCACGTGACCGAAGAGGGGCCCTCCTACGTGTGGTCCCGCTGGCGCCTGCCCACCTTCCGCGAGATCGCCGCCGCGCGGCCGCGCCGCGACGGCGAGGATGGGCAAGGCCGGTCCGATCGCGGCTGGTGGTGGCCGAACCGCGGCGAGCTCGATGAAAGGCGGCGGATCCTGCGGCGGACCGAGCGGGCCAGGGAGGCCCGCGAGGGATCGGGATAGGGGAGAGCACAGCGCCCGCGCCGTTGCTCCGGCGCGGGCGCAAAACGCCCCAAGACCTCTCAGGAACGGCGAAGACGCCTTAGAGTCCGACTCGAAACTCATAATGGCCGCGCCAATCGCCGCGTGAGTAGCATGACGGAGGCGGCGTAGAGGAAGGCCTGGGCCGAGGCGATGGTCGCCTCGAAGTCCTTGGCAAGGCGTCGGTTGCGATTGATCCAGGCGAAGAAGCGTTCGACGACCCAGCGTCTGGGCAGGACCTGGAACCCGATCTGGTCGGCGATCTTCTTGACGACTTCGATGGCGATGCAGGTGGCGTTCCTGACGCGGTCGGCATTGTAGGCGCTGTCGGCAAACGCGAGTTCCACGAAGGGGAAGGGCCTTCGCGAGACCTGGAGCAGCGGGACAGCTCCGTCCAGGTCCTAACGCAGGTGATCGCGGCTATGCTGGCGACGGGTGGCCGGCGTCCACATGAGGTTCTCCAAACTGGCTTCGACAACCGTTTGGAATCACATCTGAAACCGGCCATCCACCCCACAGCCGAGTTTCAAGACGGCCGCTTAGAACGGGATGTCGTCGTCGAGGTCGGCGTATTTCGGGGCGGCGGAGCGGCGCTCCAGCGGCGCGCTGCGGCCGAACTCGCCGCCGCGGGCCACCTGCCCGGGCTCCTCGAGCTCCTCGCCGCCGCCGCCGCGGCTGTCGAGCAGCGTCAGCTCGCCCCGGTAGCGCTGCAGCACGACCTCGGTCGAATACTTCTCCGCCCCCTGGCTGTCCTGGTACTTGCGCGTCTGCAGCTGGCCCTCGAGATACACCTTCGAGCCCTTCTTCAGATATTGCTCGGCCACCCGCGCCAGGTTCTCGTTGAAGATCACCACCTGGTGCCACTCGGTGCGCTCCTTGCGCTCGCCCGTCTGCTTGTCCTTCCACGTCTCCGAGGTCGCCACCCGCAGGTTCACCACCGGCTCCCCGGAATTCAGCCGCCGCACCTCCGGGTCCCGCCCCAGATTCCCGACCAGAATCACCTTGTTCACGCTCCCCGCCATGAGGGACCTCCGCTCGTCATCACCTCCCGCGTTCTCGCCCGTCCTGGACGAGGGATCACGGGACCGGTTCACACTCTCCTGGCCGCAGGGCCATCGTTGTTCGTTCTACATTTGTTCACTGAGCGAATCAAGCCCCGTAAAGCTTTACGGGACTGGAGCCGGACCCAAAAGTGGACCCCGCTTTTGGGATGCATCCGATGCTCTCTTTCTTGAGCAGTGCATCGTTCGGCGCGCGGAAAACCGGGTCCACTTGTCCGCACGATGGGCTGGAGAGCGCGGGACGTCCTGGGCGGCGGAGCGCGGGGCATCAAGCCTCAGCCGCCTATTCGGCCGCTTGGAGGAGCGTCACGCGGGCCTGCGAGCGCTGGACGTCGCGGAGCGTCTCGGCGAGATAGTTCAACCGCTCGATCGTCTTCTCCAGATCGATCTTCGCCACCGTGTTGAGGTCATAGGAGTTGCGGCCGCGATAGAGGCGATTGACGTCCGACTCCAGTTCCGCGGCGGCTTCGCGGATGCGCCGCACGAGCGTGTCGGCGATCAGATCGGCGTTGCTTTCGACCACGCAAAATCCGACGTGGCTGGCGCTCTGGTATGCCATCGAAGAATCCTCCTGGATTGTTCGGTCGTGTCGCGATCCTCAGGCCGCCCGGCCGAGATCTTCCCGGTCATCGGCAAGGCCCAGGCGCCCTGCGAGGGCCCGCCTGGTGATGGGCCCGATGCCGGGCAACGTCTCGAGGAACGCCACTTTGGCGGCGCTCGCCGCAAAGTCCCGATGCAGCCGGTGGCGGTCGCGCCAGACGCGGTCGATCGCCTCCGCCTTCGCCGGATGGCGGAACCCCATGCGCGCGGTGCCGCCGAAGGCAAGCGCCCTCATGCAGCGCTCCGCCGTGCGCAGGCCCACGGCGGGCGTCGTGCCGGCGCTGCAGATCGTGAGGATCACCGCCTCGGCAAACAGGTCCGCTTCCGCTGGCGAAACGCGGGTCCCGCGCCCATAAGAGGGTGAGTTGCGTGCGACATCCGTCATCATCGCCCTTTCTCCCAAATGAATGTGTTCACTTTTTGTTCCAGGCCGCCCGGAGCAGCCTGGCGATGTCGTGCCGGCCTGCCTGATCCGCGGTGCGCGCCACGGCGCAAGGGAAGCCCGCGCGGAGCCCCGAGCGGCGTGCGGGCGCGGCAGCGAAGGCGTCGTGCGGCGGGCACCCGACTCGCGTGCGGCGCGGGCGGCAGACGCGCGTGCCGAAAGTCCGGTCTCGGCCATTCGGCCACTTCCCGCCGCGCCTTCATGAAGGAGCGTGCCAAGTCGAGATCGGAGGCCATGTCCGAACGGGTCCCGTAGACCGAAGCCGCACATGAAAACGCCTCCATGAACGGCCCCATGCGGCACCAGCTCTTTTCGGCAACGTGGAGAGGCCACAGCCAAATCCCGTCCGCACGCCGCTGAGACAGCACGTCACGCCCGATGAAATAGCCGGTCCGCTTGTGTTCGAGACCACTTTCGCCGACGACCCACTCCTCGTTCTCGAAGAGCAAGCGATCCTCCTCTATCGCCATGTTCACCATCGCGTATCCGACCCTTCGCTGGACCGGCGGCATGGCCGCCTTAATCCCGCCCCAATCATCGCGGGAATCTAGAACAAAGAAAGAACATATGAACGCTGTCTCGGTGTCAATCAAGTCCTCGCCGCACGCCTGTTCTTGGCGGCCCAGGGCCCTTACCTGGGGATCCGGCCGGACGCAGACCGGGTTTGCTTCTTGAACGGCGCTGCGGACTTGGGCGAAAGCCTTTTTCGACGTCGGAAGCTTGACCATAACGAAAGGCGGATCAGCCCGTGGCACCCTCTCATGCGCGACCCGACGCCGATCATCTCCGGCGTCTCGAGGACATGCGCGCCGCCTACGATCGGCTGCGCACGGAGCGCATCCGCGCCGAAGGAGAGGCGGAGCGTCTCGGGCGGGAGCTCGAACAGGCCCGCGCGGAGGCGAGGGCCGCCTTCGGTACGGACGACGAAGGCGAGATCGAGGCCCTGATCGATGCCGCGCGGGCCCGCAACGCCGCGCTCGTCGACGAGTTCGCCTCGCTCCTCCGCGGCGATCGAAGCACGGCTCCGGGAACTCGCCGAAGACAAGCCCGGAGAAGACCATTGACGACCGGCGGCGGTGCAGCCCGACCTTGCCCGCGTCGCCGCCGCGCTGGCCCGCTTCGAAGGACGCGCGGACGCTCTGCGGCGGCGCGCGGCCGCGCTGACGGGGGAAGTCGAACTCGCGAAGGGACGCCTGGCCCTGAAGGGTGAGGTCGAAGCCTTCATCGAGGCGGCGCATCACAGCGCCAGCCGGCGCAATCTCGCCGCCTTCGAGACCTTGCTCACCGCCCTGGTGCAGGAGGTGCTGCCGGGAGAAAAACCCGTTTCCCTCGACCTCTCGACCGAGCGCGGGCTGCCGTCCCTCGACGTCAACCTCGTGCGCCCGGACGGCTCCCTCGAGGACGTTCTCGAGGACAACGGCGGCGCGCTCACCAACGTGATCGGCATGGCGCTCCGCCTCATCGCGGTCGTCAAGGCCGGTGCCGGGCGCTTCCTGGCGCTCGACGAGGCGGATTGCTGGATCGCGCCCGAGCGCGTGCCCGCCTTCTACCGCGTGCTCGAGGACGGGGCCGCGCGGCTCGGCGTGCAATGCCTCGCCGTTTCGCATCACGACCTGTCGCAATTCGAGGGGCAGTTCCACGTGTCGCGCGTCGCAGGCGAGGCGGAAAGCGGCATCGAGATCGTGGCGCCCGATCTCGGTTCGAGCTGGAGCGAGGCGCAGCCGGGCCTTCGCTTCATACGCCTCGCCGACGTGCAGGCCTTTGCCGACGCCACGCTCCGCCTGAGCCCCGGGGTCAATGCGCTGATCGGGCCGAACAACCGTGGCAAATCCACCTTCATCCGCGCGCTGCGGGCGGTGTTCTACGGCGAGGCGCGGGACAGCCTCGTCCGAGCCGGCGCGAAGGCGGCGACCATCGAGATCGGCGTGGCCGGCGGCCGGACCCTCCGCTTCACGCGGCAGCCGCGCCGCACGCCGGTCAACGTCTGGTCGCTGCACGAGGCCGACGGAGCTTTGGTCGAGGAGCGCGGCATGCGGTTCGAGACCGGCGGCCGCGCGGTGCCCGAATGGGTCGAGGGCCTGTGCCGGATCACAAAGGTGGAGGATCTCGACGTCCATATCGCCCACCAGAAGTACCCCGTCTTCCTGCTCGGCGAACCGCCGTCGCGCCGTTCGGCGGTCCTCTCCATCGGGCAGGAGGTGGGCTACATCCGGGACATGCTCACGCTCCATCGCGAGCGATGCCTGCGCGATGCCCATCTCGCCCGCGGCGGCGAGCGGGAACTGATCGAGATCGACGCCTTGCTCCGCAAATGGCACGACCTCGACGTCCTCCGGGACCGCCTGGCCGAGGCCCGGAGGCGGGCGACCGCCGTGCAGGAATCCGCGGACGAAGTCGCGAGCCTCGAGCGGCACGCGATCCGGCTCGCCGCATCGCGGAAGGCGGTCACGAAAGCAATGGCCCGCAGGGCGGCGAGCGCCGACCTGCCGGAGCCGGCTCAACTCGCCGGGCTACGGGCGGCGCTGGACCTCTCCCGGGAGCGCGAACGGATCGGACGCGCCGTGCCGGCGGTCGCGAGGGCGCTCGCCTCCGCGCGGGCGCGGCAGGAGATCCTCGAACGCTGCCCCCCTGGTCTGCCGGCGCTGGAGAGTACGGCCGCGGCCGAGCGGGCGCATGCGCGCATCGTCTCCCTCGCCAGGGCCGCCGCCGCCGCCCGCGCGACGCTCGCGCGGACCGAGGACGGGCTTCGCCGGGCGAGAGACGATATGGACCGCCTGATCGAGGACACGCAGGGACGTTGCCCGACATGCGGCTCGCCCGTGAATGCCGAGACCCTCCTCGACCACCTGGTCCACCGCGATACCCCGGTGCCCGCATGATCCTTTTGCCCGGCCAGATCCTCGCCCGGCCCGCCGCACAGGGCGTTCTCGTGGTGGGCGATCCTCATGTGGGCTCGCGGCGCCCCGGACGGCGCATGGACCTGGCATGGCCCGAGGCCGTCCTCGCGAAGCTCGAACGATGCGTGTCGCTCGCCAACGAGCGCGACCTCGTGCCGGTCATCCTGGGGGATCTCTTCGACCGTCCGGTGGAGCGCGACATGGCGCTCAAGTCGCAGCTCGTCCGGATCCTGCAGGGCTTCCGGCACCGGGCGATCGTCAATGTCGGCAACCACGACATGGCGAACACCCGCTTGAGCGACGGGGACAGCCTCGCGCTCCTGGGCCTCTGCGACATCGTCGACGTGCCGCCGACATCGGGTCCGGTCGCGCGGCTCGACTTGCCGGGCCGCCGGATCGGATTAGGCATGACGCCCTTCGGACAGACGATCCCCGGCACGGTCGGGGGCAGTTTCCGGGGGGTCGACCGCATCGTCTGGTTCACCCATCACGACATTGCGTTCGACGGCACCTATCCGGGCGCGGTGCCGCCCTTCCCGATCGGCGGCTGCGACCTCGTCGTGAACGGACACATCCACAAGACGCAGGGAAGCATCCTCGCCGGCCGGACGCGGTGGCTCAACCCCGGCAACATCACGCGGCAATCGGTGGACCTCCTGGAGCACGTGCCGCGGGCCTGGATCCTCGGCGCCGCCGGCGAGCTCGAACCGCAGGCGCTGCCCTACCGGCCGGACGTGTTCGACCTCACGGGCCGGTTCGTGGACGCCGCCGGCGAGGCCGCGGTCGCGGCGGCAGTCGAGAGCGCCTTCGTGTCGCTGCTCCAGGCGCAGGTTCCCGCAAACCTCAAGCGTAGCGGCGACGGTTCGGTGATCCGTGACGAGATAGAGGCCAAGTTCGCCGCCGAAGACACCCCCGAGGCGGTCCGGGCGATCGTGCGCTCGCTCCTGGACGAAGCGGTCGAGCGGCACGGGAGCCGGTAGTCGGGCGCTGGGGTTCCCGACGCTGTACGCCGGCGGAGATGACGCCCGGCCCTCACTAGCGCATCGTGCGGAAAAGTGGACCCGGTTTTCCGCGCTAAACGATGCGCTGCTTGCAAAAGGGGAGCATCGGATGGATCCCAAAAGTGGATTCCACTTTTGGGTCCGATGCGCGCATCGTGCGGAAAAGGGGACCCGGTTTTCCGCGTTTACGATGCGCTGCTTGCAAAAGGGGAGCATCGGATGATCCCAAAAGTGGAATCCACTTTTAGGTCCGATGCGCTAGAACCGGAACGGATCGGCGAAGGGCATCCTCCGCCGGCGGACCGGCGTCTCCGGCAGGATCGGCCGGCCGATGTCGACGGCGATCAGGCCCTCGCAGGCGAGCGCCAGCACGGCGGCCACGCCATCGGCGGCATTCATCGCCGCGCCGGCGCAATCGACGAGCCGCATCGTGCCGCATTCGTCGAGCTGGTGCAGGATCCGGACCCGGTCCCCCGCCGTCACGGGCGTGCGCTTGCAGGCGCGGATGAGCCTGACCGTCGTGAAACGCGGCTCGGCCCGAACGGTCGCCGCCGTCTCGAATGCGAAGGGCCGGCCGTCCTCCGCGGTAGCGCCCCGGAGCACGGCGGCACGGAGAGGATGTCGCAGCAGATCGCCGTCGGTGACGACGTCGACGAGGGCGGGCGCCCCGTCGCGGACGACCTCGAAATCCGCGATGTGCTCGACGGCCTCGTCGCCCATCGCGAACAGCGCGGGCGGCGCCGGCGCCCTCAGGGCCTCGACCTCGGGATCGAGTTCGCAGAGGGCGAGGAAGTCGGCGACGAGCGCGTTGCGGGTGAGGGGCGCGGCGACGTCCTTGCCGGCCCGGCGCGGACCGGCCCGGCGCGCCGGCCGGCGGCTTGAGAGATCGAGGAGCGCTTGCGGGGACATCGGATCTCCGGTGGGTCGGGCCGGCACCGTAATGGCGGCTCTCCGCAGCGACGCTCCGTCGGGTGCGCCGCCACGGGGAAAGGAACAAATAAAGAACAGCCTGCTCTTCGTCAATCGTCGCGGAAGGCGCGGACAAAGCTTGACTGGGTGGCCTCAGAACGAATTCTGAGGCTGATGAGGCGGCCCTGCGACACGAGGACTCGCAAGACTTGGCGCAAGTCCTTCAGTCTGGACCGGTTCAGACGATTCTGCTACAGAACAAAACAAGAACCGACTTGGATTTCAGGTGTCCCGAAAAGGGGTGAGCGACGATGAATGCGACCGAGAAGAAGATCGCCGAGGTGCTGGCGAAATTCGGCGAGCCCATGGCGGGCAACGTCTGGCGAGTCCAGGGCACCGCCGTCATCTACCACAAGGCGCTCGAGCGGATCGCGGCGCAGGCCGAGATCCGGTTCGACCCGCCCACCATCGTGCGGGCCGAACGCGACGAGGCGGTGATCCTCGTCACGGGCCGCATGGGCGAGCGCCTGGAATGGTCGATCGGCGAGGCGCTGGTCGGCACGAACTACCGCGTGTCGGGCAAGCAGGCGGCCTATGTCTATGCGATGGCCGAGAAACGCGCGAAGGACCGCGTGATCCTCAAGCTCATCGAACTCCACGGCCTGGTCTACTCGGAGGAAGAGGCGGACGAGTTCAGGCAAGGCCGCCCCGGCCAAGTGGAGCCCGCGGCGGACGCACCGAAGACCGAAGTCGAGGTGATCGGCCCGGAAGGTGGCGTCGAGGAGGACCTCAAGCAGAAGATCAAGAAGGCGAGATCCGTCAACGCGGTCACCGATCTGATGCTCCACGCGGACACGCAGCGCGCTCTGAACGACCTGCCGGAGGGCGTGCGCGACGACGTGCGCGACTTCGCGAAGGCCCGGCTGGTGGAACTCGGCTGGCCTTCGAGGAAGGCCGCATGAGAGCCGCCCAAGGCGAAAGGGTCGCGCGCGACAGGGCCGGGGCCGCAAGGCCCCGGCGCAAGTCCTAGCGCATCGTGTGGAAAAGTGAACGCGGTTTTCCGCGCCGAACGATGCGCTGCTTGCAAGAGGCGAGCATCGGATCAAATCCCAAAAGTGGATTCCACCTTTGGGTCCGATGCTCTAACGCGCCTTCACGGCGGTGTCGGGGAAGTCGCTGAAGAGGCCGTCGATGCCGAGCGCGTAGAACGCCTTGTACTCGGCTGCCGGATCGCCCTTGAACGTGGAGGCGAGGCGCTTCGGCTCGTTGCGGAACGTCCAAGTATGCACGAAGAGGCCCGCCGCATGCGCGTCCGCCACCACGCTGGTGGGCGGCGCGAGCACGCGGTCCTGCTCGTCCGTCTTGCCGTCGCCGTTCAGGTCGTCCGGCTTGCCGTCGCCGTTCTGGTCCACCGCCTTGGTCGGCATGATGTAGGGCTTCCACGGTCCGACGCCGTCCGCATAGGTCTTGATTTCCTTCAGGCCCTCCTTGGTGACGAGGTCCTTGAAGGTGCGCTTGTCGCCCACCACGACGAAATCGTAGGGCTTGTCGTAAGGCGCCGCGAGGCTGATGTTGCCGTCCTTGTCCACGTCGTCGGCATCGACGAGCTGCACCAGCCGCAGCTGCGTCTTCGTGCGGAGATATTTCAGGTTCGCGGTCTCGAAGCTCTGGATGATCGCCGGTGAGGTCTTTTCGCTCCAGCCCGCTTTCTTCAGCACGTCGAGCAGACGATCCTCGAGAGGCAGCCCCAGGGCCGCATGGAAGGTCGGGTGCTTCGTCTCGGGATAGATGCCGATCGTGCGGCCCGTGCGGGCGCTTTCCGCCTTCGCGAGATCGATCACCTCCTGCAGCGTCGGGATGACGAACTGGCCGTTCTTCGACTGGTCGCGATCCGCCATGGATTGCTTGGCGCGCAGGGTCTTGATCTCGGCGAGCGTGAAGTCGCTCGCGAACCAATCCGTGGTGTCGATGCCGTCGACCTTCCGGGTCGTCTTGCGCGATGCGAATTCCGGCTTGTCGCCGACATCGGTGGTGCCGCCGAGCATCGGCTCGTGGCGGGCGACCAGCACGCCGTCTCTGGTGGCGACGAGATCGGGTTCGATGAAGTCGGCGCCCTGTTCGATCGCGAGCTTGTAGGATTCGATCGTATGCTCCGGCAGGTAGCCGCTGGCGCCGCGATGGCCGACGACGAGGGTGCGTTCGCCCGTGAGCGTCTTCTGCTGGGCCAGAGCCGGATGCGCCAGGACGGCGCCGGCGGCCGCGACGGCGAGTAGCATGCTTTTCATTGCTGCCTCCCTTTCGTGGAGATGCCTCCACGGGTCCGGCATCGTGCCGGTCCTGTCGGGAGGCGACAAGAAGGAAGGCGTGCCTCTCACACCGAGATTGCGCTTTTGCGACAGGCGGAGCTCGTCTTGCCGGCCACAACAGTGCTCGCGAAAACCACCCCGGCGGCCGCCGGACGAAAGGCCGCTTGCGTCCGCGCGGCTAACTGATATCTTAGATGGCCAGTCTAATATGCCTGACCAATGCAGCCCGTCCGCGAACGTCCCCTTTCCGACCTCCTGAAACCGAAGCTCCTCTCGGGCGAGGGGCCCCTCGTGGCGCAGATCCACGAACTGCTGGGCCGGCTCATCCTGGAGATGATCCTGCTGCCCTGGCAGACCCTGTCGGAGAAGGACGTCGCTGCCTGCCTGGCGGTCAGCAAGACGCCGGTCCGCGAGGCGCTGATCCGGCTGGCGAAGGAGGGCCTCGTCACGGTCGTTCCGAAGAGCCGCACCTACGTGGCGCCGATCGACCTCGACCGCCTCCGCGAGGGCTGCTTCGTGCGTCTTCACCTCGAATCCGGCGCCGCCGGGCGGGCCGCCGCGGAGCGCACGCTCGAGGACGCGTGCGAACTCAAGGCCTGCCTGGCGCGCCAGGAAGCGGCCATCCGGGAGCAGGACTACACTGCCTTCCGGCATCTCGACGACGCGTTCCACACCCACGTGCTCCGGGCGGCCGGACTGCCGGGAATCATTCCCGTCGTCGCCGCCGCGAAAGCCGAGGTCGACCGCATCCGCAGCCTCAAGCAGCGCCTGGGCCTCAGGGCGGTCGACCGCGTCCTGGCGCAGCACCGCGCCATCGTCGATGCGATCGTCGGCCGCAATTCCGCGAAGGCCGAGGAGGCCATGCGCGCCCATCTCGGGGGCGTCGAGGACAAGGTCTGGGAACTCGGGGAGAATCCCGACCTCTGGGCCCTCTTCCAGGCCGTCAACCGCGAGCGGCCCCGTCTCCGCCTCACGGCTTGACGCCAGACGACAAAGGTCCGCGCAAGTCTCGAAGACAACAGAGCAGAAGACAGGAAGGGAGGAGCGGATGTCGGATGCGGTGGTGCAGGGCAGCGCGGGAATGCGCGCCGCGGACGCCATCGCGCGCGACGGAGCGGAGCCCCTGCGGGCTTCGCGGGTGAAACTCCCGGAGGCCGTTCACCGTCTCCTGCAGGACCTCCGCCGCGACTGGCAGCTCTACGTCCTCATCGCGCCGATGCTCGTCTGGTTCGTCGTCTTCCTCTACAAGCCCATGTACGGGCTGCAGATCGCCTTCAAGCAATACAGCCTCTTCCGCGGCATCGAGGCGAGCCCCTGGATCGGGTTCGACAATTTCGCCGCGCTCTTCAACGACGCGTACTTCCTGAGGGCCGTGAGGAACACGCTCCTCATCAGCCTCTATTCGCTGCTCTTCGCCTTCCCGGTGCCGATCGCGCTGGCGCTCATGTTCAACGAGGTCCGGCACCGCGGCTTCCGCAAGATAGCGCAGACGATCACGTACCTGCCCCACTTCATCTCGGTGGTGATCATCGCCGGACTCGTGATCAACTTCCTCTCGCCGACGACCGGCATCGTGAACGTCGTCCTCGACCGGCTCGGCTTCGAGAAGATCTACTTCCTCACCATCCCGGACTATTTCCGTCCGATCTTCATCGGTTCGAACATCTGGAAGGAGGCGGGATTCGACTCGATCGTCTATCTGGCCGCGATCGCCGGCATCAACCCGGCCCTGTACGAATCGGCGCGCATGGACGGCGCATCGCGCCTCCAATTGATCCGCTACATCACCCTGCCGTCGATCCTTCCGGTCATCATGATCATGCTGATCATCCGGATCGGCCAGCTCG
Source organism: uncultured Alphaproteobacteria bacterium (assembly GCA_963723525.1). Lineage (GTDB taxonomy): Bacteria > Pseudomonadota > Alphaproteobacteria > Rhizobiales > Beijerinckiaceae > Microvirga. Next base: position 50,737 of record CAVRRI010000030.1, on the reverse strand, counting down.
TGGAGGTCAACTTCGAATACGTCATCCTGCTCTACCAGCCGGCAACCTTCGAGACGGCGGACGTCATCTCCACCTTCATCTACCGCGCGGGCCTCCTGAACAACCAGTACGCGCTCGGCACGGCGGCGGATCTCTCCAATGCGGTCGTGGCTCTGATCCTGGTGACGGGCGCCAACTGGCTGAGCCGCCGCTACAGCCGGCACTCGGTCTGGTGAGGTCGCGATGGCCGTTCATGCCCAAACCGCCGAGACCTCCTCGGAGCCCTTCGACCTCCATGCGCGGGGCGACCGGATCTTCGGGATCGTCAACACGGCGCTCCTGCTGCTCTTCGTCCTGAGCACGCTCTACCCGTTCGTCTACATCCTGTCGGCGTCCTTGAGCTCGGGGTTCGCCGTGACATCCGGCCGGGTGTTCCTCTGGCCGGTCGAGGCGACGTTCGCCGCCTACGAGTACGTGCTCTCGGACCGAAAGTTCTGGGTCGCCTACGGCAACACGCTCTTCTACGCCTTCTTCGGCACGCTCACGAGCCTCCTCGTCATGGTGCCGGGCGCTTTCGCGCTGTCGCGGACGAGGCTGCGCGGCCGGCGCCTCATCGGCTTCATGATCGCCTTCACGCTGTGGTTCCATGCGGGCCTCATCCCGTTCTTCCTCAACGTCCGGGACCTCGGCCTGCTCGACACCAGGATCGGCATCGTCGTCGCGTTCGCCTGCAACGCCTTCAACGTCATCCTGCTGCGCAACTATTTCGAGGCGGTCCCGGCCTCCTTCGAGGAGGCGGCGCGGATCGACGGGGCAAGCGACTTCCAGCTGCTCCGGACGGTGTTCATTCCGCTCGCGAGGCCGGCCATCGTCACGGTGGCGCTGCTGTGCCTCGTGACGCGCTGGAACGGCTACTTCTGGGCCATGGTGCTCCTGCGCACCGAAGAGAAGATCCCGCTCCAGGTCTACCTGAAGCGCACCATCGTCGACATGAACAGCGACGACACCTTCGCCAGCTTGCTGATGACGACGGAATACTCGTTCGAGACGATCACGGCGGCCATCATGGTCGCCTCGATCCTGCCGATCGCGATCGTTTTTCCGTACGTCCAGAAATACTTCGACAAGGGAATCACGCTCGGCGGCATCAAGGAATGAGAGGGCGGGCGCCGCGCCGAGTCGGACGGCCCGCATGGGAACGCCTTCGGAGGACGACAATGAAACGGACCATCACAGCCGCGCTGCTATCGGCTCTTCTTGCAACGGGGCCGGCGGCGGCCCAGGACGCCAAGACCACCCGAATCGTCGACAAGCCGCTCGAGCTGACGATCCACATGCACTTCCGCGACAAGTACGTCTGGACCGACGATTGGCCCGTGGCGAAGGAACTGACCCGGCTCACCGGAGTGAAGTTGAAGAACGTCGCCTCGAAGGCGACGACGCTGAGCAGGGAGGCGTTCAATCTGCTGATGGCCTCCGGCGACCTGCCGGACGTCGTCGCCGGAAACGAGCTGCGGCACGATTTCGTGCGCTACGGCATGGAGGGCGCGTTCGTGCCCCTCAACAAGCTCGTCGATCAGCATGCGCCGAACCTGAAGCGTTTCCTCGCCGAGAACCCGCAGGTGCGCAAGGCCATCACGGCGCCCGACGGGAACATCTACTGGATTCCTTACGTCCCCGACGGCAAGTTCGCGCGCGGCTGGTTCATCCGCTACGATTGGCTCGAGAAGCTCGGCCTGCAGCCGCCGCAGACCGTGGACGAGCTCTACGCCGTCCTGAAGGCCTTCCGCGACCGAGACCCGAACGGCAACGGCCAGAAGGACGAGGTCCCGCTCTTCCTGCGCGAACCGGACACGGAGCTGCAGCGGCTCGTGGTGCTCTGGGACGGACGCTCGAGCGGCTCGGATGCCGCGCACGACTTCTACATCGACGACGGCAAGGTCCGGCACCCCTATGCGGGCGAGAATTATCGCACCGGCATCCGCAACATCGCCAAATGGTACGCGGAAGGGCTGATCGACAAGGAGGTCTACACCCGCCGGGCCCGGGCCCGCGAAGCGCTCCTCGGCAACAATCAGGGCGGCATGACGTACGACTGGTTCGCCTCGACGGCCAGCTACAACACGAGCCTGAAGGACAAGGTGCCGGGCTTGAAGTTCCTGGCGGTCGCGCCGCCGGCGAGCGTCTCGGGCAAGCGCATCAACGAGAACCGCCGCGCCCGCATGCGGCCCGACGGCTGGGCGATCACCGCGGCCAGCAAGTACCCCGTCGAGACGATCAAGCTCTTCGACTTCTACTTCACGCCCCAAGGCCGGCTCCTCGCCAATTTCGGCGTCGAGGGCCAGCACTACGACATGGTCGACGGCAAGCCCCGCTACAAGCCCGAGATCCTGAACGCCAAGGCGCCCGTGAACGCGCAGATGTGGGATATCGGCGCCCAGATCCCGATCGGGTTCTGGCAGGACTACGAATACGAGCGCCAGTGGACCGACCAGAACGCCCTCAAGGGGATCGAACTCTACGAGAAGGGCAGCTATCTCATCGACGAGTTCCTCGGCGTGAGCATGACGGTCGAGGAGCGCCAGATCTTCGACCGGCACATGCCGAACATCCAGACCTACATGCTGGAACAGATGCAGTCCTGGATCCTCGGGTCCCGCGACGTCGACAAGGACTGGGAGGCCTACAAGGCCCAGCTCGCCAAGCTCGGGTTCGATCAGGTCCTCGCCGTGATGCAGAAGGCCTACGACCGGCAATATCGAAACTGATCATGCGCCTCGCCGCCCGCGAGGGGCGGCGAGGCCGCCCTGCCGACGTTCAAGGAAGAGACATGCCGTCCCGCAGTGCCGCTGCCCGCCTCGCCACGAACCGCACGGTTCTCGACGAACCCAAGGCGGGCGCGCTCACCCTGCGCTATCGGCCGGACGGCGGGGAGGTCTACGAGAACCCGCCGCGCTTCTGCTGGCTGCCGACCCTCGACGAGAGCTCGCGCTACGTGCTGCGCGTCTCCCCGCGCGAGGATTATCCGGCCGAAGCCACGGTGAGATACGAGGGGGTCGAGCGCACCTTCTTCACCCCCGACCATCCCTATTCGCCGGGCCGCTACTGGTGGAGCTACGCGGTGTGGGATGCCGAGAGCGGCGCCCCGGCAAGCGATTTCAGCCGGAGCCGCTCCTTCGTCGTGCCGGACGGACTTGACGCCGTGCCGCTGCCGTCGAGCGCCGAGCGGCGTGGGCGGGCACGCACCGCGCACCCGCGGCTCTGGCTCGGTCCGGACGAGGCCGAAGCCTTCGCGGCGGCGCTCGCGAGCAATCCCGATCATTGCGGCTTTGCTGCTTTCCGCGAGAAGTCGGTGACGCCCTGGATCGACCGTCCGATCATCCCGGAGCCGGCGCCCTACCCGAACAACAGGCGCGTGCCCGAGCTTTGGCGGCGAATGTACATCGAGTGCCAGGAGGTCCTCTACGCCATTCGCCACCTCGCCATCGCGGGGCGGCTCGCCTCGGACGAGACGCTGACCGCCAGAGCCAGGCAATGGCTCCTGGCCGTGGCCGCCTGGGATCCCCGCGGCCCGACGTCGCGCGCCTACAACGACGAAGCCGCCTTCCGGGTCGCGAGCGCGCTGGCCTGGGGCTACGACTGGCTTCACGACGACCTCGATCCCGCCGAGCGCGCCCTCGTCCGCGACGCGCTCCTCGTCCGCACGCGGGAGATCGCCGGGCATGTGATCGACCACGCCCGCATCCACGTCTTCCCGTATGACAGCCATGCCGTCCGCGCCCTCTCGGCCGCATTGACGCCCTGCTGCATCGCGCTTCAGCACGACGCGCCCGAGGCCGGGCCCTGGCTCGATTACACGGTCGAATATCTCTTCGGCATCTACTCGCCCTGGGGCGGCAGGGACGGCGGCTGGGCGGAAGGCCCGCATTACTGGACGACCGGCATGGCCTACCTGCTCGAGGCGGCGGGCCTGTTGCGCAACTCTCTCGGCGTCGATCTCCTCAAGCGCCCGTTCTTCCGCAGGACCGCCGATTTCCCCCTCTACACGAAGCCGCCCGGCTCGCGGCGGCTGGGATTCGGGGACGATTCGACCCTGGGCGATCTGCCGAGCCTGAAGGTGGGATACAACGTCCGGCATTTTGCCGCTTCGACGGGCAACCCGCATTATCAATGGTATTACGAACAGGTGAAGCGGGACGATCCCGGCACCGCCGGCCTCTTCTACAACCACGGCTGGTGGGATTTCGCCTTCGAGGACCTCGTCCTGGCCCACGACCATCCGGCCGTCGAGGCGCGCCCGCCCGCCGATCTGCCGACCGTGCGGCGCTTCGACGACGTGGGCTGGGTTGCGGTCCAGCGCCACATGGACGATCCCGAAAGGCACTTCCAGTTCGTGTTCAAGGCGAGCCCCTACGGCTCCCTCAGCCACAGCCACGGCGACCAGAACGCGTTCACGCTGAGGGCTTTCGGCGAGGACCTCGCGATCCAGAGCGGCTATTACGTCGCCTTCAACTCGACCATGCATCGGGAATGGCGGCGCCAAACACGGTCGAAGAACGCCGTCCTGATCGGCGGGCGCGGGCAATATGCCGGGCGCGACAAGGCGCTCGCGATGGCCGCCTCGGGCCGGCTCCTCGCCGTGGAGGAGCGCGGGCGCAGCGTGTTCGTCAAGGGCGACGCCACGGCCGCCTATCGGGTCGACAATCCCAATGTCCGGCGGGTCGAGCGCGACGTGCATATCGTCCGCGAGCGCTATCTGGTCGTCGTCGACCGCGTCGAGCTCGAGGCGCCCGAGTCCCTGCAATGGCTCTTCCACGCGGAGCGGGCGATGGATCTCGGCGCCGAGACGTTCCGCGTGACGGGGACGAAGGCGGGCCTCTACGGCCATTTCGTCCTCTCGACCGCGGGCAAGCCCGCCTTGCGCCAGGTCGAAGGTTTCCCGGGTGTCGACGAATCCGAGATCCGGGGGCTCGCCAGGCATTGGCATCTCGAAGCCGAGGTGCCGCCGGCCGCCCGCCATAGCCTCGTCACGCTCCTCGTTCCTTATCCGCTCGACGCGCCGAGGCGGGTGCTCCACTTTATCGACGACCAGGGCTTCAGCTGGGATCTCTATTGCGTGGACGAGGACGACCGGGAATTCTCCCTCGTCGTTCCGAAGGACTTCTGAGCCGATCCGGAGGAGGATATCCTTGACGACGACCATCACCATTCGACAGGCGGTCCATCCGGCCCAGGCGAAGAGCTTCGATACGGCCGAACTGCGCGAGGCCTTCCACGTCGACGGTCTCTTCCAGGCCGACGAGGTCCGGCTGACCTATTGGCACGTGGACCGCCTCGTGGTCGGCGGCGCGATGCCCGTCTCGCGCGAGCTGCGGCTCGAAGCCCCGAAGGCGATCGGAACGAGCTTCTTCCTCGAGCGGCGCGAGGCCGCATTCGTCAATCTGGGCGGCCCGGCCCGGATCACCGCGGACGGCGAGGCTTTCGATCTCGGGGCGCTCGACATCCTCTATCTCGGGCGGGGCGCGCGGGACGTGCGGATGGCGGGCGCCGGCGGCGAGGCCGCGAAGCTCTACATCGTCAGCGCGCCCGCCCATCAAAGCCATCCGCACCGGCGCATCACCGCCGATGAGGCAAAGGTGCTGCGGCTCGGGAGCCCCGAGACGGCGAACGTCCGGACCCTCCTTCAGTTCGTCCATCCGGACGTCTGCGCGTCCTGCCAGCTGGTCCTCGGCATCACGCGGCTGGACGCGGGCTCGATCTGGAACACCATGCCGGCCCACGTGCACGACCGGCGCTGCGAGGCCTACCTCTATTTCGACATGGCGCCGGAGACACGGGTCTTCCATTTCATGGGCGATCCGGCGGAGACGCGTCACCTCGTGGTGGCGAACGAGGAGGCGATCCTGTCGCCGGGCTGGTCCATCCACAGCGGCGCCGGCACCAGCCGCTACAGCTTCGTCTGGGCCATGGCCGGCGACAACCAGGACTTCACAGACATGGACATGGTCCCCATGGAGGCCCTCCGATGAGCGCGCTCTTCGACCTCTCGGGCCGCACGGCCCTCGTCACCGGCGCCAATACGGGCATCGGGCAGGGGATCTGCGTCGCCCTGGCCGAGGCCGGCGCGGCGATCGTCGCCGCCGGACGCTCCGACATGAGCGAAACGGAAGCGGCCGTCCGCGACGCGGGCGGACGTCTCCGGGCTCTCAAGGCCGATGTCTCGGCGATCCACACGCTCGATCCGCTCGTGGAGGAGGCCTCCGCCGCGGCGCCGGTCGATGTTCTCGTCAACAATGCCGGCATCATCCGGCGCCAGGACGCGCTCGACTTCACCGAGGCCGATTGGGACGCGGTGATGGACGTCAACCTCAAGGCGGCGTTCTTCCTGTCTCAATCGGTCGCCCGGCGGGCGGTCGCGGCGGGGCGGCGCGCCAAGATCGTCAACATCGCCTCCCTCCTCGCGTTCCAGGGCGGGATCCGCGTCGCGTCCTACACGGCGAGCAAGCACGGCATCGCCGGGATCACCAAGCTCCTCGCCTGCGAATGGGCCGACAAGGGCGTCAACGTGAACGCCATCGCTCCGGGCTACATCGAGTCCAACAACACCCAGGCCCTGCGCGACGACCCGGTGCGCAACGCCGACATCCTCAAGCGCATTCCCGCCGGCCGCTGGGGGCGCCCGGACGACATCGGCGGCGCCGCGGTCTTCCTGAGTTCGCAGGCGGCCGACTACGTCCACGGTGCCATCGTGCCGGTCGACGGCGGCTGGCTCGCGCGGTGAGGCGGCGATGATCCTCGAACCCTTCGCCTCGGGCAGCGAAGCTCCCTGGGAGGAGGTCGGCAGCGGCGTGCGCCGCCAGATCCTCTGCCGGCGGCCGGAACTCATGATGATGCGGGTCCTCTTCGCCGAGGGAGCGGTGGGACCGCCGCATGCGCACCCGCACGTGCAGTGCAGCTACGTGGAGGAGGGCGCCTTCGACGTGACGATCGGCGGCATCGCCCGGCGGCTCGGCAGGGGCGACAGCTTCATCGTGCCGCCGGACGTGGTGCACGGCGTCGTGGCGCGCGAGGCCGGCAGCCTCGTCGACGTGTTCACGCCCTGGCGCGAGGATATCCTGTCATCGGCGGCGCTCGCCCGCTCCGCCCAGAGGGAGACCTGATCCATGTCGTCGGTCGAAATTCGAGACGTCCGCAAGTCGTATGGCTCCGCGCAGGTGATTCATGGGGTCTCCGTCGACATTCAGGACGGGGAGTTCGTGATCCTGGTCGGGCCGTCGGGCTGCGGGAAGTCGACGCTCCTGCGGATGGTGGCGGGGCTCGAGGAGATCAGCGGCGGGGAGATCCGGATCGGCCCGAAGGTAGTGAACCACGTGCCGCCGAAGGAGCGGGACATCGCCATGGTGTTCCAGAACTACGCGCTCTACCCGCACATGACCGTCTCCGAGAACATGGCCTTCTCGCTCAAGCTCCGGCGGGCGCCGAAGGCCGAGATCTCCGCCAAGGTGGCGCGGGCGGCGGAGATCCTCGGGCTGACGCCGCTGCTCGACCGCTACCCCAAGCAACTCTCGGGCGGGCAGCGCCAGCGGGTCGCCATGGGCCGCGCGATCGTGCGCGACCCGCAGGTGTTCCTGTTCGACGAGCCGCTGTCGAACCTCGACGCCAAGCTGCGCGTCGCCATGCGGGCGGAGATCAAGGCCCTGCACCAGCGGCTGAAGACCACGACGATCTACGTCACCCACGACCAGATCGAGGCCATGACCATGGCCGACAAGATCGTCGTGATGCACGACGGCGTGGTGGAGCAGATCGGGGCCCCGCTCGCGCTCTACGACCGCCCCGCCAACCTGTTCGTGGCAAGCTTCATCGGGTCGCCCGCCATGAACCTCCTGGCCGGGCGCCTCGCGGGCGACGGCTTCGTCACCGAGGGCGGACTTCGCCTGCCGCTGGCCCAAGGCCCTGCCGCCGCCGAAGGCCGCCCCGCCGTCTACGGTATCCGGCCGGAGCACTTCGCCCTTTCGGACGAAGGCGTGCCGGTCACCGTCAAGGTGGTCGAGCCGACCGGGTCCGAGACGCAGGTCGTGGCGGAGGCCGAAGGACAGGAGATCATCACGGTCTTCCGCGAGCGCGTCGCGGCCCGCCCCGGCGAAACCATCCGCATCCTGCCGATCGCCCGCAGCGTCCATCTCTTCGACCCGAAGACGTCGCAGCGGTTGAACTGAGGGGCACGGACGACCCAGCTTCCCTCGGCGCGACGGCCCGAGGAAGGCCGACCCTCAGGCCCTTGCCGGCGGGGCGCCGAACCTCGCGCTGGCCGGCAGGGCGGCAGCGATGGCGCCGGTCGCGACGGCTTTCAGGAGGTCGCCCGGCAGGAAGGCGAGGCTCGCCGCGGCCGCCTGATAGAGGGGCATGCCGGCTTTCCACGCGAGCACCGGGATGCCGACCGCATAGATCGCCAGGATGCCGCCTAGAACGGACGCTCCCGCGGCCGCGACCGCGGTGGGGAACCGGTCGAGCGCCCGGAACGCCAGCCCGGTGACGACGACGCCCGGGACCCAGCCGATCAGGAAGCCCACCGTCGGCCCGAAGAAGACGCCGAGGCCGCCGCGGCCGCCCGCGAGCAGCGGCGCGCCGAGAGCCACCACCAGGATGAAGAGGAGGACGGCCAGCGCCCCCTGCCTGGGTCCGAGGACGACGCCGGCCAGCATGACGCCGAGCGTCTGGGCCGTGATCGGAACGCCGGCCGTGAAGGGGAGGTCGAATCGGGGCACGAGCCCGAGGACGGCGATGATCGCCGCGAAGAGAGCGATGCGAACGAGGGATCGAGTCGTCAGGGGGGGCCTCCTTTGGCGCGGCGTGAGCGGCTTAGGATATCAAAACCCCTCGCATCGAGAGCCTCCGCGATCTGATCGGCCATGCGGAGGGTCTCGGCCACGAAAGCCGGGATGAGCCTGAACGAGGCCCGGCGCCCGGTCCGGGCTCGCCAGGCTTCCTCCCGCTCCTGCCAGGACGCGAGGAGGACCGGAACGAAGCGGATGACGAGGGCGACGGCGAGGGCAGGGGCACGGGGATTGATTCCGGCGAGGCGCAGAGGGGCGCATCAGCGGCTGCAGGGTTCCCACCATGGCCTGCATGGTGGTGGTGAGCGTGACGAGGCTGGCAACGAGGATCATGAGCAGGATGCGCGTCGTCGAGGCGATAGCCGCCGGCCAGGATTCGAACCAGACCTGCAGCGCTCCGATCAGGACGAGAAACGGGAGAAGAGGCCGAAGGAGCGTCAGGCGCGACACGGCCTGCCGCCCCAGGGACGCATAGACCAGGAACGTGAGGCCGAGCGCGGCCAGGAGGGCGAGCGGATCGGCGACCGGCAGGACGGCAAGGCTCGCCACGGCGACGAGCGAGAGTTTCACCCCCGCCGGCACCCGATGGAGCCATGTCGGATGAGCGAGATATCCGGCGATCACGTCACCCGTCCTCCGGTCCGGCGGGCCTCCGCCCGGTAGGCGGGAAGCACTTCGGCAGGCGGGCCGTCCCGATGGAGGTGTCCGTTCTCGAGCCAGAGAATACGGTCGAAATCCATCAGAAAATCCAGATCGTGGCTCGCCATGACGACGGGCTGCCGCAGCCGCCTCAGGTAGTCAGCGAAGGCGAGGCGGCTGGTGAGATCGAGGCTCGCGAAAGGTTCGTCGAGAAGGACGAGGCTCGGTTCGAGAGCCAAGACCGCGATCAGGCAGACGAGCTGCTTCTCTCCGGCGGACAGTTCATGGACGGCGCGGGGCGCCCAGGCGCCGCGCTCGAAACGATCGAGCCAGTCCCCGGCCTTGCGGCTCGCCTCCTTGCGGGAGAGGCCGCGCTCCTCGAAGCCGAAGGCGATCTCCTCGAGAACGGTCGGAAAGATGATCTGCTGGTCCGGGTTCTGGAACAGAAAGCCCACGCGGGCGGGCAACTCCTTGCGATGGCGCGCCGTGTCGAGGCCCACCGTCTCGACCGAGCCGCGGTCGGGCAGGGCCAGTCCGTGAGCGAGGCGCAGGAGCGAACTCTTCCCCGATCCGTTGGGGCCGATGATTCCCACGCGCTTCTCTTCGATCGACAGCGAGAGACCGTCGAGGGCGAGCTGGTCGCCTCGGGTCAGGCTCACCTGGTGGAGGACGAGATGCGGAGTGGCTGCCACGCTGGTGCTCGAGAGCCGGGCTTCGCGCCCGTTCGCGGGTCGGAACGAGCAGGCTTCTAGCGCATCGTGCGGACAAGTGGAGCCGGTTTTCCGCGGTGAACGATGCGCGCTCGAGACAAAGAGCATCGGAGAAATCCCGTAAGTGGAATCCAACTAGCCCATCGCGCCCCGGAGGGCGAGCCGCCGAGCCTGCAGGTGATTCGCGGCTGGAGGGGTCCCACGGCCTGCCGGAAGCGCTCGCCCCGGCCCCGCCCGACCGAGGATCGTCCCGTCATCCCCTAGGGGAAGTTGCCCGGATCGTCGAACCTATTGACAGGCAACTCATTCAACCTATTCAATTCTGCAACAAGCAAACAAAGGCAAGAAGATCAGGTGCGACGAACCAGAAGATCGGGGGTTATTGCTCGATGGAAAGCTATCCTAAGCTTGGCCATTCACCCGTCGTTCTGACCGGAGGAGCGCGATCCGGCGACCTTGCGGCGCTGCACGAGAAGCGACGGAAACTGCAGGAAGCGGCTCGCCGAGATCGATCGGCGCCTGCGTGACGCGCGCGACCGGCAACGCTTCTGCAGCGACGCCGCGGGAGCCGCCAAGGCCCTCGACGACGAGCGCGCCTATCTCGTCGAACTCGACGGCCTGATGACGCGCATCCGTGCGGTCGAGGGCAAGCTGCTCCTGAGCCGCCGGTCCAGCCATTGAAGACCGACCCGTGCCCGGGCCGTCGGCCATGAAGGCGCCGGCGACGGGCCGCCCGCCGCGGTCGACGACGCTCACCGCTCGAAGGTCTCGGGATGCTCCGGCCCGCGCAGGGATGCGGCGAGCTGCGTCGCGATGTCGACGAAGGAGGGACTGCGCGGGCGGTGGAGTGCGCTCGACGGATCGTCGATGATCTCCCAGTCGCCGAACAGGTCGAGGGTGCCGGTTCCGGGCAGATCCGCGGTCAGATAGGGCGTGATTTCCACCCAAGGTCTGCCAGAAGCGCGCGGTACGACTTTCGTCACGCGGCCATAAAAGCTCGTCAGCGTACTGCGCGCGAAATCGCCGACCTGAGGCTGCCGGGCCTTCGCCGCCGCCAAAGCCGCTTCCGCCTCTTCGAGCAGCGACCGATAGTGGACGACCAGCGCTTCGAGTTCCCTGACATTGGCCATCAACGCACCCTCAACTCATACTGCCGGCATATTTTTCAGCACTGCAGGGCGTGTCCGCAAGAGGGGGGGCCTTGTCACAGTTACGGCAGCGGCCAACGGTTCTTCACGTCGAGGCTCCGTTTCGACCTGCGGGCAGTCAGGGAAATCGATCTCTAAACTGGGTGTTTCAGCACATCTTTACTCGACAAATCGATCCAGCAGGGATAAATCGCCCAGATCGATGCCGTTTGCTGTCGTCCGAGCGATCGCCGCCGCGATCGTGGAGGCGGCGTACCTGAAGATTGGAAATTCGTTGCAGGTCCTCGTTCGCGACAACAATGTCGACCAAGCGCTACGCGTGCTGAAGAAGAAGATGCAGCGCGAAGGCGTTTTCCGGGAAATGAAGCAGAGGAAGGCTTACGAGAAGCCCTCCGAGAAAAAGACGCGGGAGAAGGCGGAGGCGGTGCGCCGCGCCCGCAAGGCCGCCCGCAAGCAGGCCCAGCGCGAAGGCCTTCTGCCGGCCCCCAAGCGCCGCGAGCCGGCTCGTCCGGGCATGGCACGACCGCGCCCCTGACCGAAAATCGAAAACCGCCCTTGGAGCATCGGACCCGAACGTGGATTCCTCTTTTGGGATCCATCCGATGCTCCCGCGCCCGCAAGCTGCGGCGCCCCTCCGTGCGCGGTCGCGCCCTTCATCCCGCCTGAGCCTGTCCGCCTGAGCCTGTCGGTCCGGCCGGCGGGTCGATCAACGCCACCTTGTTCAGGCCACCCTTCCGAGGGGACGCGGAGAACGCTTGAGACGCTCGCGCGAGTCGGATACTGCATTGCAGCATAAATGTTGTTGCGACGCAGCAACCAATCAGCCGGCGAAGCGTTTTTCGCTCGTTCCATGGCGTGAGGAGGCCCCATGCGGAATCTCGGTCGGACGACGGCACAGCTGCGAGAATACAAGCGCCGCTGGGACGCCTTGACGGCAGCCAGCCACAAACCGCACGCATCGGCACCGGGCCGGCTGGAATCTCTTGCGGATTTCGGCTCCAATCCGGGCAATCTCCTGGCCTTCGAGTACGTGCCCGAGACACGCGCGGCAAGCGCGGCGCTCGTGGTCGTCCTGCACGGCTGCGCGCAGAATGCCGCCGGCTACGACGAAGGCGCCGGCTGGTCGACGCTCGCCGACCGATACGGCTTCGCCTTGCTGCTTCCGGAGCAGCAGGCTGCGAACAATTCGAACCTCTGCTTCAACTGGTTTCATGCGGGGGATACCGCGCGCGGACGAGGCGAGGCCCTGTCCATCCGCCAGATGGTCGAAGCCATGGTTCTCCGCCACGGGCTCGACCGGCGCCGCATTTTCGTGACCGGCCTGTCCGCCGGCGGCGCGATGACGTCCGTGATGCTGGCGACCTATCCGGACGTGTTCGCCGGCGGCGCGATCATCGCCGGATTGCCGTATGGCAGCGCCCGCAACGTGCAGGAGGCGTTCGACTCCATGTTTCAGGGTCGAGAGATGTCGTCTCGCGAATGGGGCGATCTGGTCAGGGCCGCGTCCCCGCACCAGGGGCCTTGGCCGAAAGTGACGATCTGGCATGGCAGCGCCGACCCGACCGTCAAGGCGATGAACGCCGGCGAAATCGCCAAGCAGTGGGCGGATCTGCACGGACTTCCGGCGGCGCCGACCGCCAGGGACATCGTTGGCGGCTACCCCCGCGAATCCTGGAGCAATGGGGGCGAGACGCTCATCGAGTCCTACACCATCACCGGCATGGCTCATGGCACGCCCGTCGCAACCAGGGGCGAGGACGCGGTCGGGAAGGAAGGCCCCTTTTTGCTCGAGGCCGGGATCTCCTCGAGTGTCAGGATCGCGCAGTTCTGGGGCCTGATCCAGCCGACCCATGCGTGGGGCCGGCATCCGAACGGGCGCGCGGTCCCGTCTCCGGCTCCCGCGGGTCCGATCCCGCACCCCGCCGCTGCGAACGACGCCCTGCGTCCGTCGCGATCGGATATCGGATCGATCATTACGGGCGCCCTCCGTTCGGCCGGACTCATTCGGGATTGAACAGCCGGCACGCTTGAGAGCATCGGACTAAAGAAGTGGAATCCACTTTGGGGACCCATCCGATGCTCATTCTCTGAAACTGCGCATCGTTTCTAGAAGTCGCCGACCGCGGGCTCCGATCTCTGCGCGCTCGCCCGGAACCCGTGCGCTGCCGTGGCCCGATCGAAAATTTCACCGCCGAAGGGTGCTTCGGTTTTCAATTGCGCGACAGGCGCAAATCAGTTTCTACTCGCCTTGCCCAGTGGGGGCGGCGTCTCTTCTCCCGGAAGCGGCCGTGCAATGGTCCGACAAGAAGCGGGAAGGAGGGCCTTTCGCTAACGCGTTCGTGCGGTGTCCTGGCCCGCTCCGGCCGAACTCGGCCGGTGTCGCGGATGCAGACGTTCGGGCGCCGAGAACTCGAAGGAGAGCCGGATGAAGAGCCGAACAGCCAAAACCGGAAGCGGTTTGGAGGCGTGCGCCAGCAGCGAGACCAAGACGAAGCGGGTATCGGGCGGCAGCGAGATCCGCATCGAAGACCTCTGCGACGGCTCGGCTCGCGTAAGCCTGCGCCTGCCCTGGCCTCTGGTCCTTCAGGTTCTCGAACTCGCGAGCGCGAGCGTGAGTGCGACCTCGCGGAGAGTCGTCCTGACATAGCAAGACCGGGACCGGCCGATGGATTGGTCCATCCGGCCTTCGATCCTCCCCGACATGAGCCGGCTCTTCTTCGAGAGCCATCGACGCTCTCACCGCTCCACGGCGACCGTTTCGCCGCGCCAACGACACTCACCTTCGGCGAGTCCCGATTATGCACGCCCTGATCATCGAAGACGAGTTTCTCGTGGCGATGTGCATTGAGGATTCGCTTCTGGCCCTCGGCTTCACCTCGGTCGAGACCGCCGGCACGGAGGCCAGCGCCATCTCGGCCGCGCAGATCCGGCTTCCCGACCTCATCACCGCGGATGTGCGGCTCGCGAACGGCAGCGGCATTGCGGCCATCGAGGCGATCCTTCGCGAGCGGTTTGTGCCCGTCGTTTTCATCACCGGCAACGTCGAAGTCGTGCAGGAGCGGATGCCCGACGCGGTCGTCGTGCAGAAGCCCTTCCACGACGAGACGCTTCGCACCGCCATTGCGCGGGCGCGCGCGCAGCAATCCCCGGGCGCCTATCACCGCGCCGCCGCCTAGCGCATCGTGCGGACAAGTGGACCCGGCTTTCCGCATCGAACGATGCGCCGCCAAAGACAAGGAGCATCGGCAATCGTCGGGATTGTTACCGATTGTAACGTCCCGTGAGCCGTGCCATCGATAATACGGTCCAACGCAGTGCCGCGCTGCGATGGAGCCCTGGCGTGACCCGCTCTGCAAGACGCGTCAAAGCGGCCAAAGAGGGCAGACGCCATGCATGCTCCCGAATCGGTCGAACCGCCCAGCGTTCTCGTCGTCGAACAGAACGCCATCATCGGGTTGAGCCTCGCCGAGGACCTCGAGGACCAAGGCTACGCGGTCGTCGGTCCCCTGGCTTGTCTCGCGGCCCTGAAGTGGCTGCAGACCCGCACTCCCGACATGGCGATCCTGGACGCCGACCTGCAATACGGTTCCTGCATCGAGCTCGCGCGCCTGCTCCGTGCGCGAGGCGTTCCGTTCCTTGTCTTCTCGAGCCATGAACAGCGCCACGCGGCAGCCGAGTTCCGCGATCTGCCCTGGCTCACGATGCCGGCCGAACTCAGTACGCTCCTGCGGAACTTGCGCAGCCTGCCGCCCCCGATTCCCGTCCGCAACGTGGCATAGCGTGGCATCCGCAGACCGATGACGGCATTCGTCGGGCGCGCGTGAGAGACGTCATCCTCGGCGCGGCGCGTCCGTGTCATTCCCTTTCCCTCCGCGTTGCTCCGGTCGGGAATGACATGTAGGCATCACGCCCTCCAGAACGGCTTGCTCGCCTCGTGGTCGACGTCGGCCCGCGACAGGGCGATGTCGCGCAGGACATGATCCGACAGCTCCCTAAGGGCGTGCCGCTGGTGCCGGCGCTCCGCCCAGAGTTCGATCGCCTCGGCCACCGCGAGGGCCAGCGCCCGCGGATTGGCCGACCGCGTCGGCTTGACCGCGTGTTCGGAGTAGGTCAGGTTCCAAAGCGACATAGGAAATCTCCCGAATGTCTGTATGATCAGCATCACTTTCCGTCTGTTTTGCTTGAAGTTCAAACCAGGACTTCTCTGGATCAGGCCTAGAAAAACTGAATCGGGAGACCGGCCGTGAGCCGTCGCCGCCTGCCGCCGCTCAATGCCGTCCGCGCGTTCGAGGCCGCCTCCCGGCATGCGAGTTTCCAGGCCGCCGCCGACGAACTGGCAGTCACCGCCGGGGCGGTCGCCCAGCAGGTGAAGTCGCTCGAGCTCTGGTTCGGCGTGCCGCTGTTCCGACGGCTGCCGAGCAAAGGCGTGGCGCTCACGGCGGCGGGTCAGCGCTACGCGATCACCGTCTCCGCTCTCCTCGACGAACTCGCGGAGGCGACGGCCCGCATCACCGCCCACGACAGCGCGAACGTGTTGACCGTCAGCACGATCCCGTCCTTCGCGGCGCAATGGCTGATCCCGCGGCTGGGAACGTTCCGGGCCGCCCATCCCCAGCTCGACGTCCGTATCGTCGCCTCGACCTCGCTCACCGACTTCGGGCGGGAGGACGTGGACGTCGCCGTCCGCTACGGCCGCGGGAGCTATCCGAACCTCTCGAGCGAGTTCTTCCTGAAGGAGACCTTCTTTCCGGTCTGCAGCCCGCAGCTTCTCGACGACCCCGTCCATCCTCTTCGAGGCGCCGAGGACTTGAGGCACCACACGCTCCTGCACGAAGAGGTCGACCCGGGCATTCCCGAAACCATCGATTGGCCGAAATGGCTCGCCATCGCCGGCGTCGATGGCGTCGATGCGCGGCGCGGGCCGCGCTTCACGCATACCTTCCTGGCCCTGCAGGCCGCCGCGGCAGGCCAGGGCGTGGCGCTCGCGACGAGCGTGCTCATCGGCGAAGATCTCGCCACCCATCGCCTGGTGATGCCCTTCGGGCCGGAAGTTCCGGGGTACTACAGCTATTACCTGGTCTGCCCAGCTCCTGTCGGCGAGCAGCCGAAGGTCGAGGCGTTCCGCTCCTGGATCCGGGCCGCCGCGGGCGTTTCCGCTGCGTGAGCGGCGTGCGTCGCCTTTGACTCTCCCCGAGGCGACGGGTCAAACTGCATCCATGCCCAGTCCCGTCGCGGCTCAACGGGCTCCCGCCGCCCTCTCGATCAGCGCTCTGACGCTCGCCCTGCCCCGCTATGCCGACCGGACCGAGGCCGTGCGGGACGTTTCCCTTCGCATCGCTGCAGGCGAGATCCTCTGCGTGGTCGGCGAATCCGGGTCGGGAAAGTCGATGCTCGCCTACGCGGTCGCCGGATTGCTGCCGAACGGCGTCACGGCGACAGGAGGCTCGATCCTCCTCGACGGCACCGAACTCCTCGGCCTGTCCGAGCGGACCCTCTGCGAGATCCGGGGCAAGCGCATCGGCATGGTGTTCCAGGAGCCGATGACCTCCCTGAACCCGGTGATGCGGGTCGCCGACCAGGTGGCGGAAACCTTCCGCGCGCATGGTCTCCACACCCCTCAGGAGCGGACGCGCCGCGCCGTGGCGCTTCTCGACGAGGTCGGCCTGCCGGATCCGCAGGCGATCGCACGCGCGTACCCGCACGAACTCTCGGGCGGCCAGCGGCAGCGGGTGATGATCGCCATGGCGCTCGCGCTCGAGCCGGAGCTCCTCATCGCCGACGAACCGACCACGGCGCTCGACGTCACGACCCAGGCGCAGATCCTGAAGCTCATCGATGCGCTTCGCCGCAAGCGCCGCATGGCGGTCCTGTTCATCACGCATGATTTCGGCGTCGTGGCCGAGATCGCCGACCGGGTCGCCGTGCTGCAAGCGGGCGAACTCGTCGAGGAAGGCACCGCCGAAGCGGTGCTCGGCCGGCCGCAGCATCCCTATACGCGGCGGCTCCTCGCCGCGGTCCCATCACTGACGCCGCCGCCCGCCAGGGAGTTCGCCGGCGCGCCGCTGTCGCTCGTCGTGCAGGACCTCGCCAAACGCTATCGCGGGCGCGGCCTCTTCCGGCGCGGGCGCGAGGTCAGCGCCGCCGAAGGCGTGAGTTTCGCGATCCACCGCGGCGAGACGCTCGGCCTCGTGGGCGAATCCGGCTCCGGCAAAACCACGGTCGGACGCTGCGTGCTGCGTCTTGTCGAGCCGGATGCCGGCCGCATCGAGATCGGCGACGTGCCGTTCGGATCCTTGACTCAAGGTCAACTCCGCCCGCACCGGCGACGGATCCAGATGGTGTTCCAGGATCCCTACGCGTCGCTCAACCCGCGCCGGCGGGTCGGCCAGATCATCGCCGAGGGGCCGATCGCCCAGGGCGAAAATGCCGAAACCGCCCTGGGCCGCGCCCGCGAACTCCTCCGGCTCGTCGGCCTGCCGCCCCAGGCCGCGGACCGCTTCCCGCACGAATTCTCCGGCGGCCAGCGGCAGCGCATCGGCATCGCGCGGGCGCTGGCGCTTGATCCCGACGTGCTGGTGGCGGACGAACCGGTCTCGGCCCTCGACGTCTCCGTGCAGGCGCAGATCCTCGACCTCATCCGTACGCTCCAGGAGCGCCTCGGGCTCGCCATCCTGTTCATCACCCACGATCTTCGGGTCGCCGCGCAGGTCTGCAACCGCATCGCCGTCATGCAGCGGGGACGCATCGTGGAGCTCGCCGAGACCGCAAGCCTCTTCAGGGCGCCGCAGGATCCCTATACGCGCCAGCTTCTCGCCGCCGTCCCGGGGGCCGGCCGCAATCGGGCGGAGGCGAACAATGTTCTGTGACGCACGCGAATGCTGTCCTATGAAAGGCGCGATTCCTTCCTGTCGACGGGCCATGAGCACAAGAGAGTGACGCCATGAATCAGCACGCCCCATCGCGACCCACCGCGCCCGACCATTGCGTCCACCTGATCGGCGGGAGGGACGTGCCGGCTTCGAACGGCCTCTATCTCGACGTCATCTCGCCGGTGGACGGCGAGCCGTTCGCGCGCATCGCGGCGGGCACCGCGGCGGACGTGGACGCGGCGGTCGCCGCGGCCCGGGCCGCTTTCGAGGGAGCCTGGGGAGCCCTCACGGCCGCCCAGCGCGGGCGACTGCTGATGAAGCTCGGTCAGGCGGTCGAGGCGGAGGCCGACGCTCTCGCCGAACTCGAATGCCGCGATCTCGGAAAGCCGCTTCCGCAGGCACGCGCCGACGCGCTCGCGCTCGCGCGCTACTTCGAATATTACGGCAGCGCGGCCGACAAGCTGCATGGCGACGTCATCCCTTATCTCGGCACGCACTTCGTCGCGGTGGAGCGGGTCCCGCACGGGGTCACCGGGCACATCGTGCCCTGGAACTATCCGATGCAGATCCTCGGACGGTCGGCAGGCGCGGCGCTCGCCGCCGGCAACGCCTGCGTGGTGAAGCCGGCGGAAGACGCTTCGCTCACCATCCTGCGCGTCGCCGCCCTCGCGCGCGAAGTCGGCCTGCCCGACGGCGCGCTCAACATCGTCACGGGTCTCGGGCGCGTCGCGGGCGCTGCGCTCGCCGGCCATCCCGGCATCGACTTCCTCTCCTTCACGGGGTCTCCCGAAACCGGCACGGCCGTGCAGACGGCGGCGGCCCGCAACCACGTCGGCGTCACGCTCGAACTCGGCGGCAAGTCGGCCCAGGTCGTCTTTGCCGACGCGGATCTCGAGCGCGCGCTGCCGTACATCGTCAACGCGATCATCCAGAACGGCGGCCAGACCTGCTCGGCGGGGAGCCGCCTTCTCGTCGAGCGCACGATCTTCGACAAGGTGGTGGAGGCCGTCGGCGCGCGCTTCCGCGCGCTGCGCGCCGGTCGGCCCGACACCGACGTCCATCTCGGCCCGATGATCAACGCCGCCCAGCAGCGGCGCGTGCAGAGCTATCTCGCCCGCGCCCGGAGCGCGGGCCTGTGCGAGGTCGCGGAAGGCAGCGTCGCGCTCGACGCTCCGCCCGGCGGCTACTACGTCGCGCCGGCCTTCTTCGCGCCCGTGCCGCACGAGAGCCCACTTTCCCAGGAGGAGGTGTTCGGGCCCGTCCTCGTGGCGACGTCCTTTGCCGACGAGGCCGAGGCCGTCCGCCTCGCCAACGGCACGGTCTATGGTCTCGTCGCCGGCATCTGGACCGGCGACGCCGTGCGCGCGACCCGCGTCGCCCGCGCCATGCGGGTCGGCCAGGTCTTCGTCAACTGCTACGGGGCCGGAGGAGGCATCGAATTGCCGTTCGGCGGCTTCGGGCGCTCGGGCCACGGCCGCGAGAAGGGCTTCGAAGGGCTCGTCGCCTTCACGACGACGCGCACGCTCATCGTGGCGCAGAACTGATCGATAGCGGGGGAACGGAATGAAACGTCTCGACAACAAGGTCGCCCTCGTCACGGGCGGCGCCTCCGGCTTCGGGCTCGGCATCGCGGAGACCTTCGCCCGCGAGGGAGCTCGGGTGGCTTTGGTCGACATCAACGGCGCGGCAGCCGAGAAGGCGGCGAAGGACCTCGCGAGCAAGCTCGGAGCCTCGGCGATCGCCGTTCGGGCCGACGTCGCCAAGGCCCGGGACGTCGAGCAGGCGGTGGCCGCCACGGTCTCCGCCTTCGGCTCCCTCGACATCCTCGTCAACAACGCCGGGACGAGCCACCGCAACCGGCCGATGCTGGAAGTCGAAGAGGACGAGTTCGACCGGCTCTACGCCATCAACGTGAAGTCGATCTATCTCTTCGCCCGCGCGGCCGTCCCTCAGATGCGCAAGCAGGGCAGGGGCATGATCCTCAACATCGGTTCGACCGCGGGTCTGAGACCCCGGCCCGGCCTCGTCTGGTACAACGGCACGAAGGGGGCCGTGCACGCGCTGACGAAATCCATGGCCGTGGAGCTCGCTCCCGAGGGAATCCGGGTCTGCGCGCTCGCTCCGGTCGCCGGCGAGACGCCGCTCCTCGCCGCCTTCCTGGGCGAAGACACGCCGGAGAGGCGGGCGGCGTTCCGCGCGACCGTTCCGCTCGGCCGCCTCTCGCGCCCGGAGGACATCGCCAATGCGGCGCTGTTCCTGGCTTCGGCGGAGGCGGATTTCATCACCGGCGTCGTCTTCGAGGTCGATGGCGGCCGCTGCATCTGAACCCTTCCGTCGCTCCGGACTCTGTGCCTAAATAACCGCCGCGGAGCCTCCCGCAGCCGGGGAATATCGACATGCCGAAGCGTACTCTCGTTGCCGCCCTCCTCCTTGCCGCCGGCCTCGCACCCGCCGAGGCCGCCAAGACGTCGCTCGTGGTCGGCGTGGCGATCGAGCCGCCGGGCCTCGATCCGACCATTGCGGCGCCCGTCGCGATCCGCGAAGTGACCTGGGTCAACCTCTACGAGGGACTCGTGCGCATCGACCGGGACGGCAAGGTGCAGCCGCTCCTGGCGAAGAGCTGGGAGGTCGCCCCCGACGGCCGCTCCTACACGTTCCGTCTCCAGACGGGCGTGAAGTTCCACGACGGGACGGCGTTCGATTCGGCCGACGTGAAGTTCGCGTTCGACCGTGCGCGGGCGCCGAACTCGACCAATGCGCAGAAGCAGATCTTCGCGCCCATCGACACGATCGAGACGCCGGATCCGGCGACCGTCGTGATCAAGCTCAAGGAGCCTTCGGGCAACTTCCTCTACTATCTCGGCTGGGGCGACGCGGTGATCGTGGCGCCGGAGACCGCCGAGAACAACAAGGCGAGCCCCGTGGGTACGGGTCCCTTCAAGTTCAAGTCCTGGACGCGGGGCGACCGGGTCGAACTCGTGCGCAATCCCGACTATTGGCAGAAGGACAAGGTGAAGCTCGAGAGCGTCACGTTCCGCTTCATCAACGACCCGCAGGCGCAGGTGGCGGCGGTGAAGGCCGGCGACGTCGATGCCTTCCCGACCATCGGCGCTCCCGAACTCTTCGCCGACCTGAGGAAGGATCCGCGCTTCACGGCCGTCGCCGGCAATACGGAAGGCGAGACGGTGGCCGGGCTCAACAACACGCGCAAGCCCTTCGACGATCCGCGCGTCCGTCGCGCGCTCATGCACGCCATCGACCGCAAGGCGCTCGTCGAGGGCGCCTATTCGGGCTTCGGCCGGCCGATCGGCAGCCACTTCTCGCCGAACCATCCCGGCCTTCGTGGATACGACGAGCGTCGTTCCCCACGACCCCGCGAAGGCGAAGGCGCTCCTGAAGGAGGCCGGCCAGGAGAAGCTGTCCCTGACGATCAAGACGCCGCAGATGGCCTATGCCAGCCGGTCGGCGGAACTGATCTCCGCCATGCTGTCGGAAGATCGGCGTCGACCTGAAGATCGTGCCGACGGAATTCCCGGCGAAATGGATCGAGGAGGTGTTCCGCAACAAGGATTACGACATGACGATCGTCTCCCATACGGAGCCGCTCGACATCGACATCTATGCGCGGGACACCTACTACTTCAACTACAAGAGCGACAAGCTCAAGGCCGCCGTCGCCGAGGCCGGCAAGACCACCGACGAGAAGGCCCGCTTCGGGAAATACGCGGAGGCCCAGAAAATCCTCGCCGAGGACGTGCCCGCGCTTTTCCTGTTCCAGTTGCCGAAGCTCGGCGTCTGGAACGCGAAGCTGAAAGGGATGTGGGAAAACACGCCGATTCCGTCGAACGACGTGACGGAGGTGTACTGGGTCGATTGAGGCCCGCGTCCCGATCGAAGCTTTTCTCTCCTCCCCGGATGGCGCCGGCGCCATCCGGCCGGATGAGGGTTACCGAAGGGGATTCGCCCCGACCCGTGCCGGTGCCGAAAGCCTTCTCTTGCTCCGCTTCCTGATCTCCCGCCTGGCCTCCCTCGCCGCGACCCTCCTGTTCGTGTCGGCGGCGATCTTCTTCATTCTCGAGGTCCTGCCGGGCGACCCGGCCGCGATCATGCTCGGCACCGCGGCGCGGGAGGACACGCTCGCCGCCCTGCGCCAGGAACTCGGTCTCGACCGCCCGGCGGCCGAGCGCTATCTCGTCTGGATCGGAGGCCTGCTCCAGGGCGATCTCGGCACCTCGATCACCTACCGGATGCCGGTATCGGCGCTGGTGGCCGAGCGTTTCGCGGTGACGCTGCCGTTGAGCCTCCTCGCCATCCTGTTCTCGACCCTGATCGCCCTGCCCCTCGGCGTCGCGGCGGCCGCCCATCGGGACCGGGCGATCGACCGCGCCGTCCTGGTCTTCAGCCAGGTCGGCGTCGCGGTCCCGAATTTCTGGATCGGCCTCCTCTTCATCCTGCTCTTCGCCACCTCGCTCGGCTGGTTTCCCGCCGGCGGCTTTCCCGGATGGGCGGCCGGAGTCACGGCGGGCTTCCAGGCTCTTCTCCTGCCGGCGCTGGCGCTGGCGCTGCCCCAGGCCGCCGTGCTGACCCGCGTCACGCGTTCGGCCGTGCTGGAGGTCATCGGCGCCGATTTCGTCCGCACCGCGCGCGCGAAGGGCGTCGACAGGCGGGCGACGCTCTGGCGCCATGTGGTGCCGAACGCGCTCATTCCCGTCACCACGATCCTCGGTCTGCAGCTGTCGTTCTTCTTCGGCGGAGCGATCCTCGTCGAGAACGTGTTCAACCTCCCCGGCCTCGGGCGCCTCGCCTACCAGGCGCTCGCTCAGCGCGACCTCGTCGTCATCAAGGACGTGGTGCTGATCTTCGCGGGTCTCGTGATCGTCGTGAATTTTCTGGTCGATCTCGGCTATGTGCTCCTCGACCCGCGCCTGAGGACCCGCGCATGAGGGGCTTGCGTCCGAACCTCGCCCTCGTGGTCGGCGGCACGCTCACCGCGATCCTGGTGGCCGTCGCGCTGGTGTCCACCGTCTGGACGCCGGAGGTGCCGACCCGCGTCCGGGTGGCCATGCGGCTGAAGGCGCCGCTCGAGGCCGGTCTTCTCGGCACCGACCATTTCGGTCGCGACGTCGTCTCGCTCCTGATGGCCGGTGCCTGGAACTCGCTCGCGGTCGCGTGGCCGGCGGTCCTCCTCGGGGCGGCCGCCGGGATCGCGCTCGGCTGCGCGGCGGCGGCCTTGAAGGGCCTCTTCGACGAGGTCGTGATGCGCATTTCGGACGTCGTCTTCGCCTTTCCGGCGGTGCTCTCCGCGATCATGATCGGAGCGCTTCTCGGGTCCGGCCCCACGGCGGCGATCCTCGCGATCGCGGTGTTCAACGTCCCGGTCTTCGCCCGTGTGTCCCGCAGCGTCGCGCTCCAGGTCTGGACCTTCGACTACATCGCGGCCGCCCGCTCGCTCGGCAAGCATCCCTGGCGAATCACCTGGGAGGACGTGCTGCCGAACATCGCCGGCGTGCTCATCGTGCAGGTGACCATCCAGCTCGCGCTCGCCATCCTCACCGAGGCGGGCCTGAGCTATCTCGGGCTCGGCGTGCGCCCGCCGAACCCGAGCTGGGGACGCATGCTCAGCGATGCGCAGACCTTCCTGGCGCAGGCGCCGCACCTGGCGATCGCGCCCGGCGTCGCCATCGCGCTCTCGGTGCTCGGGCTCAACCTCCTCGGCGACGGCTTGCGCGACGCCCTCGACCCGACGCTCCGGGGCCGGTTCTGAGGCGGACTTCACATCGCGATTGCGGGCACGATGCGGGCCGCGAAGCTAAACCGTTTGACAAGCGGGGCCGTGACCGCTGGGGTGGGGGCGATGGCTCCGATCGTCCGCTCCCTCCGGTGCGCCTGGCTCATCGTCGCAACCTTCGGGTTTGTCCCGCATGCCGCGGCGAAGGACGCATGCGGCGCCGGTTTCCGCAGTTCCGCGGATGCCTCGGACGGTGCGCTCCACGGGCCCGGCGACATCTACGGGAAAATCCCCGCGAGGGATGAATTCGGGCGGGATCAGCTCGCCATGTTCCGCGAGTGGAACCCGGACCCGGTGAGCAATCACGAGGCGAACCTCAGGGCCATCGAACCATTCCTCGCCCGCGTGGTCCGGAAGGCTCAAGGGGACAATCCCGGACTGCGCTTCGTGATCGGCTCGGGCAAGCGCGACTTGAGGCTCCAGCGGAAGGCGTTCGCGTGGGGCTGGTCCAAGACCCAGGGCGGCCCCCACCAAACAGGGAGCGCCGTGGACCTGTGGCCGCTCGATGACGGGGGCTGCGTCCACTTCGATCCGGCGACACAAAACCGGATCGGCGCCGCCATGAAGAAGGCGGCCGCCGAGTTGGGGGTGAGGATCCGCTGGGGCGGCCATTTCCACAGCTTCAAGCGAATGGACCGCTCGCACTTCGAACTCGCGCGCGACTGACCCCTGAATCGTCAGGACGGACGCTGGAACGTCGGCCAGGGCCGCTGCGGCGGACGCAGGCGCTCGAAGGCGCGGCACAGTCTCAGCACGCCGACATCGTCGAACCGTTGCCCGACGACCTGCAATCCGATCGGGAGCCCCGCGCCGGTGTAGCCGCAATTGACGGAGGCCGCCGGCTGCTCCGACATGTTGAACGCGACCGTGTAGCCGATATGCTCGAAGGGCCGCATCGGATCGTGTATCGGCGACGCGAGCTCCGCGGCGAAGGCCGGGACCGGCGCGACCGGCGACAGCACGAAAGCGTACGGCCGGCAGGCGGCGACTGCGGCCTGGCGCATCACCATCATCTGGTGCATGCCCTCGTAGGCTTCCTCGCCGGTGATCGCCCGCCCGCTCTCCGCCCAGGTGCGGATGTAGGGCAGGATCCGGTCCCGCTGATTCTCGGACAACCCTCTGACGTCCATCCACGCGCGCAACCGCCAGAATCGGTCGAGGCCGTCCAGCATCGCCCGGGTCAGGAAGGGCGGCATCGGCTCGACGACCGCTCCGGCCGCTTCGAAGAGACGTGCGGCGTTCTCGACGGCGGCTTGGACCTCGGGATCGAGCGGGAGACCGACGCCCGCTTCCATCATGAGGCCGAGACGCAAACCCTGCAGGTCGCGATCGAGGTCGGTCCAGGGAAGGTCCTGGTAGGGGAGGCTCATGGCGTCGCGGGGGTCCGGGCGCGAGACGACGCGCATCATCAGCGCGGTGTCCTCCACGGTCCGGGTCATCGGCCCGGCCACGCGGCCATAGGTGGACGGATCGATCGGGATGCGACCGAGGCTGGGCTTGAGCCCGACGATGCCGCACCAGCCGGCGGGCAGGCGGATCGATCCGCCGATATCGGTGCCGAGATGGAGCGGGCCGTAGCCGGCCGCCGCCGCGGCGCCCGCCCCAGCCGAACTGCCGCCGGGGTTCTTCGAGAGGTCCCAGGGGTTGCGGGTGAGGGGATGGAAGCTCGAGAGCCCCGAGGAGAGCATGCCGTAATCCGGCATGGTCGTCTTGGCGAAGACGATCGCGCCGGCCTCGCGCAGGCGCGCCGCCGGCGGCGCATCCTCGGGCATCGGGTCGAGCGGCCGCGCGGCGGTGCCGAGCGGCATGGGCGTGCCGCGCGTCGCGATGTTCTCCTTCAGCGTCGTCGGCACGCCGTCGAGGTCGCGCGCCTCCCCGCGCATCCAGCGCGCTTCGGAGGCTCTCGCCGCGGCAAACGCGGCCTCCGGGTCGAAGGCGTAGAGCGCATGCAGCCTCGGCTCCGCCCCTTCCACCCGCGCCACGACCGCGCTCATCGCCTCCACGGGCGAAAGAGACCGCCGCGCATAGAGGGCCAGGAGCTCGGATGCCGTAAGGTCGGCCAGGGCGTGGGACTCAGGTATCGGTGCGGAACTGGGAACCGGCGGCATGATCGTCCAATAGCGCATCGTGCGGAAAAGTGGACCCGGTTTTCCGCGCCGAACGATGCGCTGCTGAAGAAAAAGAGCATCGGAGGGATCCCAAAAGTGGGGTCCACTTTTGGGTCCGATGCGCGCATCGTGCGGAAAAGTGGACCCGGTTTTCCGCGCCAAACGATGCGCTGCGCCTTGGCGTTTATCTCGGCATGAGCCTTGTCGACACGGCCGAAATGTCCGCGACCCGCGGGCGATCGACCGCGATTTCCCGCCCCCCGCGGCGCAGGCACCCTCTCGAGGTGCAGGCACCCTCTCGAGGTGATCGAGGGCCGACTGCATTTGGACGGAACGTTCATCTCCCGAGAGCGCGTAGCCTCGGTGCCATCCCGGCCGGAGCGAAGCGCCTCCCGTGCCATCCCCGGCGGCGCACAGCGCCGGGAAGGGATCCAGGTTTCCGAGCGATCTGGAGTTGATCCCTTTCCCTCGCCTTCGGCTCGCCGGGGATGACACCGCGGCGTTTCGCTCGCCGTTCTAAGACTGGACCAGAGCTGCGGCGAGCCGGGCCGCGAGAGCGGCGTTGTTCTTCACGAGGGCGATGTTGGCGGTGAGGCTGCGCCCGCTCGTGACCTCGTTCAGGCGGGACAGGAGGAACGGCGTCACGGCCTTGCCGCGGATGCCGCGGAGGCGCGCTTCCTCGACGGACTCGCCGATGAACCGGCGCATCTCGTCCGCGGGGATCTCGGCGTCGGCCGGAACGGGGTTCGCGATCAGCACGCCGCCTTCGAGCCCGAGAGCGTCCTTCGCCCGCATGAGCGCGGCGATCGCTTCCGGCGTATCGAGGCGGATCGGGACGGGGAGTTCGCTCTCGCGGCTCCAGAAGGCGGGGAAGCGGTCCGTTCCGTATCCGATGACCGGCACGCCGCGGGTCTCGAGATATTCGAGCGTGCGCGGCAGGTCGAGGATGGCCTTGGCTCCCGCGCACACGACTGCGACCGGTGTCCGGGCGAGTTCGTCGAGATCGGCCGAGATGTCCAGGGTCTCCTGGACGCCGCGATGGACGCCGCCGATGCCGCCGGTGGCGAAGACGCGAATGCCGGCAAGGTGCGCGCAGATCATGGTCGCCGCCACGGTCGTCGATCCGTGGCGGGACGCGGCGACCGCGTGCGGCAGGTCGGCCCGGCTGAGCTTCAGGACGTCCCTCGCGGTCCCGAGCCACGCAAGCTCATCCGCCGACAGGCCCACCTTGATGCGCCCGCCGATGACGGCGATCGTCGCCGGCACGGCGCCGTCCGCCCGCACGACCGCCTCCACCTCGCGCGCGGTCGCCACGTTCTGCGGGTGCGGCATGCCGTGGGTGATGATGGTCGATTCGAGCGCAACGACAGGCGCGCCTCCGGCGAGGGCGGCGGCCGCCTCGTCGCCGAGATCGAGGATCCGGTGAGGGAAGGGATCAGGCATGGGGCGTCTTCGTCATCGCCGCATCTTCGATGCGCCGCCGCGCCGCCTCGATCAAGTCCGGAGAGAGATCGGATCTGACGCTGCCATGGCGGTCGACCGTGAGGGCCGCCGCGACGAGCCCTGTTCCCAGCGCCTCCGGGAGCGCGGCGCCTCGAGCAAGTCGCGAGAGGGTTCCCGCGATCAGGGCGTCGCCCGCTCCGGTGACGTCGACCGCCGCTTCACCGGCCGCCGGGAGCACGGTCGGGGCGGATGCCGGCTCCGCCGCGAGAGCGCCCTCGGCGCCGAGCGTCATCACGAGGCGGCGGCAGCCCCGGTCGAGGAGCAAGCCGGCAAGGTCCGCGTGCGAGGCACGGGCGGCGCCTGCTGAATCGAGCAGGGAAACGGCCTCCTCCCGGTTGACGAAAAGGCAGTCGATGCCCGTGAGATCCGCCGGAAGGCGCTTCGCCTTCGGCGTCGAGACGGCGTCGACGGCCAGACGGAAGGCGGGAGTCCGGCGCTTGCGCTCGATCAGGTGCTGCAGGGCGGCCGCCGGCAGGTTGCAATCGGCGAAGACCCAGTCGGCTTCGGCGAGACAGGCCCACGCATCGTCGAGAAGCCCGGCCGTGAACGCGCCGAAGATCTCCATGTCGGCAAGGCCGAAGGCCAGTTCGCCGGAGGGCTGCAGCACCGCCACGTATTCGGCCGTGCGCCCGTCCGGCGAGACCGCCAGCCTCGGAAGGATCCCGAGGGATCCGAGGTGGGCGGCGAGGGCCCGTCCGTTCTCGTCGTCGCCCAGAACGGACACGAGCGCGGTGCGCACCTCAAGGCGCGCCAGGTTTTCCGCGACGTTGCGGGCCACGCCTCCAAAGCTTGGCGCCGTGGCGGCGACCGGGTTGGACGTGCCCGGGACCAGGACCGCAGGGGCGCGATAGGTACGGTCGACGGTGGCACCGCCGATGCAGGCGATGAAGGGGGCGCGGGCATTCACGTCCGCCTCATGCCCCACCGCAGCCGCCGTGGCCAGTCCTTTCGGAGCGCGTCTGTCAGAGGTCGTCGAACAGGAGCTGGCCGGACGGGGCGCGGCTCGCCGTGGGCTGCGGCGTCGGCTCCTTGCGCTTGGACTCTCCGCGAGCGGCCGAGCGGGCCCGGCGGCGCTTCCGTTCCTTCGACGTTCGCGGCTCGATCCCGCGTCCGATCCGCGCCAGCGCCTTGTCGCGGGCGACGGCCTCCGGAGAGGCGGGATCGTCCGACAGCCATTTACCGTGCTTGATCACCTCGTTCACCCGGCCCTGGTTCACGCCGAGTTGGAACGCGATCTCCTGCTGGGTCATGCTGGTCGTGCCGTGCAGTTCCAGGATCTCGCGCGCGAGTTCAGGGGTCATCTTGCGGCCGGTGACCCGCCGTGCCGGAGCGATGGAGCGCCTGGCACGGTCGCGCTCCCTGAGCTTCTCCAGGATCGCGAGGGCCATGTTCATGCCTTGCTCCCGCAGGGCGTCCTCGAATTCCTTCAGGGTGGTCACGAGAAACCCCTCCCCAATCAGTGCGATTCCCTCTCGGGCCTGCCGCCCGCATGATTAACGGCGACGCTTCCCCGGAGTTCAAGAGACAATGCGCTTCATCGCGCCGCAAGCGTGTGTTTCCCTCTCCGGCCAGACGCTCATGACCGGTCGCCGCGACGGGTCGGCGGCGGCCCCGGGTCAGCGCGTCCTGTCCCAGGAGCCGGACTGTGCGACCGCGGCCGTGAGCTTGGGCAATTCCTCGGTCAGCCAGTGAACCATTTCCTCGCGCGTGCGCAGGTGGCCGGGCATCGGGATGAAGGGGATCGACGGATCCGATCCCGCTCCATCGGTTCTGGAGAAAGCGTCGTCCGCGAAGGGTTCGACCGGATCCTCCATGTCGCCCCCGAAGGCGACGAGGAGCAGCCAGACCGATCCCACGAAACCGATGAGGGCGCAGAGCAGGCCGATGGCAAGGTCGATCAGCATCGGGTGCGTCCCAGGTGACCGGGCCAGTGTAAAGCATTCGCCTGCAAAGGGGACCCCGCCGCCCTGAAGATAATGCGGCACTCGACGCCCGGATCGTTTCACCCGTGAAGCAAAGCCGAACCGGCATCGGACCCAAAAAGTGGACCCCACTTTTGGGATCCATCCGATGCTCCCCTTTGAAGCAGCGCATCGTTTTGCGCGGACAACCGGGTCCACTTGTCCGCACGATGCGCTGGCGGCCCGGGCCGCTCCGGGATCAGCAGCCCAGCGATCCGGGCGTGCAGCCGAGCCTCGGCGTTCCGATCGGAGAACTCGTGCTGCGCTGAATCTCCTGCCGGAAGAGGTTGTTGTCCACCTGCTGGCGCTGCTCGAGCTGAAGCCGTTGCTGCTCCTGGCCGATCGAGCGGTTGATCGAGCCGGTCTCGGCCTCGTAGATCGAACCGGCGCGGGGCGTCACGGTGGAGCGGACCCGGGACGACCGGGTGCGGGCAGCCCGGCCGGCTTGCGACCGCGCCGTCGGCCGCCGCTTGACCGCTCTGGAAGGGGTCACCTTTTCGCCGCCCACCATGATCGAGGGCGTGCGCTCCATCGGACGGGCCAGGGGCTCGCGGGCCTCGGCGATGCCGCAGAACCCGATCAGCGCGGCGGTCAGAGCGACCCAACGCATGGCGACCTCCTCAACTCTTTCGTCGAACCTTCTCGAAGGACAATCGAGTTTTGCGACAATGGTTTCTCGCACCGGACAAATCCCGGGGAGAATCGCCTCGCGCCGCGACGTCTCCATTCCCGGAGGGGCGATGCGGGACGGGGCCCCGGGTCGGCGTCCCGGGGGGACCTGGCCCTTTTCGTTCCGCGGCCGGATCGTGCGGACGTGGAACAAAGAGGTTCCTGTCCGTATGATGTGACGGCGGCCGGCGACGGTGCCGATCGGGCGGCCGCAGACGGAGGCCCTCATGCCGTTCAGCCGGACTGCCCTTGACTGCCCCGCTCCGCTCCTGCGACTGATCGAGCATGCCCCGCTGATCGAAGGTCACGACGGACGTCCCTGCCTGCGTGTCGATACGGACGTGGATGCGGAGACGCTGCAGATCCTCAACGAGTTCGAAGCGCATGTCCGCCACCGGCCCGTCCGGTTGCGCCTGCAGGGCCACAAAGACTGCGTCGTCGGGGAGATGAACACTGCGATCGGCCTCGGCGGCCCGGCCGATCCGTCTCGATCCATCAGCCGGATCCGCCTCAGTTTCCATGCCCTGCACCCGGACGACTGCACGGAGCACGGGCACGGCTGACCGGATTCGCCGGATCTCGTCCTCAGCCCGCGGGTGGTTCTCCTTTACCGGAGAATCCGCCGACGGCCGGACCGGCTGCGGGCCGCCGCGCGCACCTCGGCGACGACCAACTCGCCGTCGAAGGGCTTCTCGATATAGCCGTAGGCGCCTGCCGCGGCGGCCGCCGCTCTCCCGCCGCTGTCGCCGAGGCCCGAAATCACGATGACGGGGGCAGGGTAGCAGGGTCCGCCGATGGACTTGAGCACGTCGAGCCCGGACCGGACGGGCAGGCATACGTCGAGGAGCACGCAATCGGGCTTGAGGTCCCGTGCGGCGGCCAGGAATGCCTCGCCGGTTTCGAAGGTCCTGACTGTGAATCCCTCGGCCTCGAGAATGGTGGCGAGCGCGTCGAGGACGGCGGGACTGTCGTCGACGACCACGATTTCCAGCCCGGAATTGCCCCTCGCCACGAATGCCCTCGCCCGTCCGTCGCGCCGGCGCGAGTGTGGCGTCCCCTCAAGCCACGCCGCAATTCACAATCGCGGGACGTTCCGGAAGAACACTCGGCCCACGGTCCGGATCGGGCCGCCTCGGAAACCCGGCTCTGAGGCCGGCGACGAAACAGGATGACGAGCCCCTCGGGCGTCAGTGGATTTCCGGCTCCGGAATGCCGCCTCGTCCTTCGAGAAAGTCGAAATCGCATCCGTCGTGCGCCTGCCGCACGTGCCGGGCGAACAGGCGGTTGTATCCGCGCGGGTAATCGCGCGGCGGCGGCCGCCAGGCCTTCAGGCGCTCGGCGATCTCCGGGTCGCTCAGATGCAGGTGGATCGATCGCTTCGGCACGTCGACGGTGATGGGATCGCCGTTGCGCACGGCCGCCAGCGGGCCGCCGATATGAGCTTCGGGCGAGACGTGCAGGATGCAGGCGCCGTAGCTCGTGCCGCTCATCCGGGCGTCCGAGATCCGCAGCATGTCGCGCACGCCCTGCTTGAGGAGCTTCTGCGGGATCGGCAGCATGCCCCATTCCGGCATGCCGGGCCCGCCGATCGGGCCCGCATTGCGGAGCACCATGATGTGGTCCGGCGTCACGTCGAGATCCGGGTCCTTCACGGCTTCCGCCATCGCATCGTAGCTGTCGAAGACGAGGGCGGGGCCGGTATGCCGCAGAAGCCGCGGATCGGCGGCGGGCGGCTTGATCACGCAACCGTCCGGGGCGAGGTTGCCGTAGAGGACCGCCGTCCCGCCCGAGGCCGCGATGGGCCGGTCGAGGGGGCGGATCACGTCATCGTCGTGGACGTCGGCGCCGTCGAGGCGCTCGCGCATCGGGCCCATCACGGTCCTGGCGTCGAGGTGGAGCAGAGGCTCCAGCCGCTTGAGCAGCCCCCGGATTCCTCCGGCGATGTGGAAGTCCTCCATGAGCCAGGCGCCCGAAGGCCTCAGGTTGGCGATCACCGGCACCTTCTGGGCGAAATCGTCGAAGTCCGTCAGCTTCAGCTCGACGCCCGCGCGGCGGGCGAGGGCGACGAGGTGGATCATCGCGTTGGTCGAGCCGGCGAGCGCGTTGTGAACGATGAGGGCGTTCTCGAACGACCTCCGGTCGAGGATGTCGGAGGGTTTCAGATCCTCCCAGATCATATCGACGATGCGCCGCCCGCAGGCGGCGGCCATGCGGGGATGCGCGGCGTCGGCGGCGGGGATCGAGGCGGCGCCGGGAACCGTCAGCCCGAGGGCCTCCGCGATCGACGTCATGGTCGAGGCGGTGCCCATCGTCATGCAGGTGCCGTTGGAGCGCGCGATGCCCGCCTCGATGTCGTTCCATTGCTGGTTCGTGATGGTGCCGGCTTCCTTCTCGGCCCAGTATTTCCAGACGTCCGATCCGGAGCCGAGAATCTTGCCTCCGTGATGCGCGCGCATCATGGGCCCCGCCGGCATGAAGATCGCCGGCAGGTCCGCGGAGATCGCCCCCATGATGGTCGCCGGCGTGGTCTTGTCGCAGCCGCCCATCAGCACCGCGCCGTCGACCGGGTGCGAGCGGAGCAGTTCCTCGACTTCGAGCGCCAGCAGGTTGCGGTAGAGCATCGTGGTCGGCTTGACCCAGCTCTCGGAGAGCGACAGCGCCGGCAGCTCGACCGGGAAGCCTCCCGCCTGCCAGACGCCCCGCTTCACGTCTTCGGCCCGCTGACGGAAATGCTGGTGGCAGGGCTGGGCGTCGCTCCAGGTGTTGATGATCGCCACCACCGGCTTGCCCATGAAGTCTTCGGGCGCATAGCCCATCTGGAGCGTGCGCGAGCGATGGCCGAAGGCCCGCAGATCCTGGACTCCGAACCAGCGATAGCTTCTCAGTTCCTCCGGCGTCTTCCTCTTCATCGGCGTCAACCTCCCTGGAGCATCAAACCCGACAGTGGGCTCCCCCTTTTCGCGTCCGACGCTCACCTTATTGAAGAAGCGCGTCGTTCAACGCGGAAAATCGGGCCCGCTTGTCCGCACGATGCGCCAATCAGACCGGAGCGCCTTCGAACATCCTGCGGCGCGCATTCTCGATATGGACTTCCATGGCGGTGCGGGCAGCCCCCGCATTGCGATTTTCGAGCGCCGCGAGGATCGCCGTGTGCTCGTCCTGGACGAGGCGGAGGCGGGCATCGGTGCGCAGCATCGAGAGATTGCGGGTGAGATTCATGCCGATGGCGATGTGCGCCTCGAGCGAGAGCTGCACGGAGACATGGTAATGGTTGTGGGTCGCCCGGGCGATCGCCTGGTGAAAGCGCGCATCCGCGTCGACGCCGAGCCGGCCGGTCCGGATGCAGGTCTCGAGCGCCTGGTAGGCCGCCCTGATGTCGAGGAGATCGGCCTCCTCCCAGCGCGCGGCGGCGAGGGCCGCCGCCGCGCCTTCGAGGCCGACGCGGAATTCGAAGCAGCGCTGGATGTCGGCGATGGAGCCGACCGGGACGAAACGCAGGACCGCGTCGTCCGGACGGCGGGTCACATAGGACCCTGAGCCTTGCCGCGAGACGATGAGGCCGTCGTCGCGCAGGCGCGCGAGCGCTTCGCGGACCACCGGCCGGGACGCGCCGAACCGGCGCGCCAGCTCCGTCTCGGAGGGGAGCCGGGAATTCTCGGTGAACTCGCCCGAGACGATGAGACCGAAGATGCCGTCGTAGATCGCGGCGCTGCGCTTGGCGACGCCGGCGCCCGGCTGCACGTCGCGCGCGCGGGCCGACGCCATGTCCCGGCCCCCGCGGCCGCTCTTCGCCGAATCGGTGAGCATGAAGTCCCTCCTGTTGCAGGCCGGTATCTTGTTACCAGTTAGCGAAAGTTGTCAATAGTTGCAAACTGACCGAACCTATCGTAAAGGAAGCCTGTCCCGTTGCACCACCCGGCAAATACGGCTTGGGTGAGGCTACCCAGAACACGATCGATCCTCGAGAGGGAACGCCTCATGAAAAGACTTTTGACAAGTTTGATGCTCGCCGCCGTCGCTTTCGCAGCGCCCGTCCAGGCGCAGGAATGGCCGCCCCGCACGGTGACCATCGTGGTGCCGTTCACGGCCGGCGGGACGACCGACATGTTCGCCCGCATCTTCGGGCAGTCCATGCAGGCGAAGACCGGCTCCGCGTTCGTGGTCGAGAACAAGGCGGGCGCGGGCGGCAACATCGGCACCGCGCATGTGGCCAAGGCTGCTCCCGACGGAGCGACCCTCCTCGTCGGGACGGTGAGCACGCACGCGATCAATCCGTTCCTCTACAAGAACATCGCTCACGACACCGAGAAGGACTTTCAGCCGGTGAGCCTGATCGCCCGGCTCCCGAACCTGCTCGTCGTGAATCCGAAGATTCCCGTGAAGAATGTTGCCGAACTGGTCGATTATCTGAAGCAGAATCCCGGCAAGCTGAACTACGGCTCATCCGGTGCGGGCACCTCGACGCATCTCGCGTCCGAGCTCTTCCAGATGATGACCGGGACGAAGATGAACCATCTTCCCTTCCGCTCCTCGAACGACGTCATGAACGCACTGGCCGGAGGACATCTGGATCTGGCCTTCGACAACATGACCCTGGCCTGGCCGCAGGCCCAGGCCGGCACCGTCCGGGCCCTCGCGGTGACCAGCAAGGAGCGCAGCCCGACGGCCCCCGACGTTCCGGCCCTGACCGAAACGCTGCCTGGATTCGAGGCGACCTCCTGGCATGGATTGTTCGTTCCTGCCGGGACGCCCCGTCCGATCGTCGACCGGCTCGCCGCCGAGGTGAAGACGGTCTTCGACGATCCGGAGCAGAAGAAGAAGCTGACCGAGATCGGCGCGGTCGCCTCCCCGGTGACCCCGGAGCAGTTCGTCGCATTCATCTCGGCCGAGCGCAAGAAGTGGCAGGACGTCGTGAAGGCATCCGGCGCCACGATCCAATAGGCGGCTCATCCAAGACAGCGCCGGCCCGGTCGGATCGGGCCGGCACTCGTCACGACCTCTTTTCGGCAGGAACGCTCCCTTGACACAACTGACCTCTCGAGACCCGCGAGAAGCTCAAGGCCGTCAGCACGGCGACGCTCTGCACGGCGCTCTACAAGCGCGGGCTGCGCAATCAGTTCATCCAGGACGTGCATCCCCTCAATCCGGACGGCCGGGCCCATGGTCGGCGAGGCCTTCACGCTGCGCTACATCCCGGCGCGGGAGGACCTGAATACGCTGGCGGTCTTCCAGGACCGCGCGCACCCGCAGCGCCGGGCCGTGGAGGAATGTCCGCCCGGCGCCGTGCTCGTCATCGACAGCCGCAAGGATCCCCGCGCCGCGTCGGCCGGTTCGATCCTGGTGTCTCGCCTGATGAAGCGCGGCGTCGCGGGCGTCGTCACGGATGGCGGCTTTCGGGATTCGCCCGAGATCGCGGGGCTCGCCATCCCGGCCTATCACAACCGTCCCTCGGCGCCGACCAACCTCACGCATCCATCAGGCGCTCGACGTCAACGTTCCGATCGGCTGCGGCGACGTCCCGGTCTGGCCCGGCGACGTCGTCGTCGGCGATCGGGAAGGCGTCGTCGTGATCCCGGCGCATCTCGCCGACGAGATCGCCGACGAGGCCGTCGAGATGACGGCCTTCGAGGACTTCGTCACCGAGGAGGTGATGAAGGGCCGCTCGATCCTCGGCCTCTATCCGCCGACCGACGAGCAGGCGAAGGTGGATTTCGCCGCCTGGCGGAAGGCCCACAACCGCTGATCCGCAACCGTCACCCAGGAGTCGCCCGGATGGCGTCCATCGATCCCAAGCTGCGCAGCGCCCTGACGGGCATATCGGGCATCCTGGTCACCCCCTTCGACGAGAACGACGAAGTCGCGCCGGCGCGTCTCAGGGACGTCCTCGACCGCGCCATCCGGACCGGCGTCCACGTGCTGGTCTCGAACGGCAATACCGGCGAGTTCTACGGCCTCACGATGGCGGAAACGGAGCGGATGGTGCACGCGACCGCCGAACTCGTGAATGGGCGCGTACCGCTTCTGGCGGGCGTCGGCCGCAGCGTGAAGGACGCCTGCGCGCTCGCCCGCGCCTCGCGGGCGGCGGGTGCATCGGCCCTCATGGTCCATCAGCCGCCCGATCCCTTCGTCTCGCCCCGCGGCGTGGTCGCATACGTCGAGCGCGTGGCGGAAGCCGGGGAGGGGCTCCCGCTCATGCTCTACCTCAGGAACGACGCGATCGGCCTCGAGGCGATCGAACAGCTCTGCCGCGTGCCGGGCGTTGCCGGCGTCAAATGGGCCTCGCCGACGCCGCTGCGGCTGGCGGAGGCGATGAGGAAAACCGATCCGGACATCGTGTGGGTCGGGGGCCTCGCAGAGACCTGGGCTCCGCCGCTCTACGCCGTCGGGGCGCGCGGGTTCACGTCCGGCCTGATCAACGTGTGGCCCGAGCACTCGGTCGCGATCCATGCGGCGCTCGAGGCCGGCGATTATGGCCGGGCCGCCACCTTGATCGACGCGATCTCCGGCTTCGAGAACCTTCGCGCCGAAGAGCAGAACGGGACGAACGTGACCGTCGTCAAGGCGGCCTTGAGGCTCATGGGCCACGATTGCGGCCCGACCCGCCCGCCCTCCGCCTGGCCGTTGAC
Organism: uncultured Alphaproteobacteria bacterium; assembly: GCA_963723525.1. Classification (GTDB taxonomy): domain Bacteria; phylum Pseudomonadota; class Alphaproteobacteria; order Rhizobiales; family Beijerinckiaceae; genus Microvirga. The sequence goes on along the minus strand of CAVRRI010000030.1, from coordinate 13,900 downwards.
CGCGGCGCAGACGGACAGGCTCGGAAAGCTCCTCGAGGAGTGGGGCGCCGCTCGAGGATGACGGACGATGCGTCGTCCCGGCGCGCCGCCGGCACTAGCACTACAGTTGCGTTTTTCGTTTGATATGCGCTTGTTGCGCTTTGGCCTGGTGGGCGCGTCGCCACAGCGACCATGCGATGACGTGTGCGGGTTGGATGCGGCGCTGGGCCAATCGAACGGCTATGCGACGAATCTCCTGAACCGACCAGCGGATGAGAGCGGTCGGATCCGGCGCCCGCGGTGGTTCGTTTTTGGGGGCGCCGGATTGGCGTGAGAGCGGATCCGCACCAGGGCGCGTGGATTGTGCTGAACCCGACGCAGGCGCTCCCGCTCCCCAGGACGGGCCTCACGCTCACCAACAGCACCGACACGAGCAACGACATCGATATTGCGGGTTGAAGTCCGCTCCTTACCCATGCCAGACATCCAAGCGGTAAATCCGCACATCGCGAGTTGCCGCCAACTCGGCAAGCGCGCGGTTGACTGCGGCGTTGAAGTAATCTGTGAGCCTCCCTGCCTCCGCGACGGCCCGGTTCCCGCGGGCCCGCACCTCCTGCGTCATGCCGATATCGGGAATGTTCGGCACGAGGATGTCCGTCGCATGCTGGCTGATAAGGTCGCCTACGATGCTCCGCAACGAAGCCACCGCCGTATCGACCCTCGCGAGTACCTGAGGCTCGCCGACCGCGGCGAGCAGATCGTTGCCGCCGCCAAAGACGATGTAGAGGATACGGCTTGGGGGCCGAGGCATCCCAAGGAACAAATCAGCCTGGGCTCGGAGGTTGTGAGGTCCCGACCGTGGATCGAGACGGGCTCCACCAACGGCGAAATTGAGTCCACCGGTTTGGCTGGGTTTCGCTTGAAGCGTGAGCCGGGCGGCCAATTGCTCGACCCATACCCCCGTTCGAGAACCGCCCGGCATTGCCGGTATCAGACAAGCTGTCGCCGAAGACCACGAGGCCATCAAAAGCCGGTGCTGCTACAGGCGTGGCACTCATCAGCAACCCCGGGACGGACAAGGCCATAACGAGAAGGCTGAGAGGGCGGACCATGCCATGACGCTCGCTCTGCTTCCGGCGGAGATTGCGATTGGTGTTGGGAGCAAGCCAGCCAGAAGCTGGCGGCCCAGCGCTTCCTTTGCCGTGCGTACCTGTTCGCGCCAGCCCACAAACGCTGTTGAACGGTTTATGTTCATGAAAGCGAGACCTTAGGCCTCTGGCATTGTTGCGCTGCTGCTCGAGGACAGTGCCAGTGCCCGCTTCGGAAGCGACGATGGTTCCAGGGGTGTCGTGACCGCCCACCGCGGACTTTCGGGGAACAAACAATCTTCCGTTGCGTCGGAATCCTGCGGTCCACGGGAGAGTTGATGCCGCCGTACCGCCCAAGCGGGAGAATGCCGCCGAAGTAATTTGCTATTGCCGCGACGCTCGCCGTCGTTCTCGTCCTCCCGGTCACCGCCCAGCAAGCGCCGGCGCCGGTGCCCACCGTCGCCGTGCCAACCACGGCCGAGGGCTTCCGCCGCACGGCCATGATGAGCGATGCGTTCGAGATCCAGTCGAGTCGTCTTAGCCCTCGCAAAATCGCGCAATGGAATCGTCCGCCGGTTCGCGAACGAGATGATTCGCGATCATTCGATGACCACCCAAGCTCTGATGGGCGGGGCCCCCGCCGCGAGCGCTGCCGGAACAATGGGTGGCGCTGCGACGGGTGCTGTCGTTGGAGGCGTCGCAGGCGGACCGGCCGGAGCCGCCGTGGGCGCGGGCGTGGGCGCCGTGGCGAGCGCCGCGGGAGCCCCGGCGACGACCGGCTCGATGCCGGCGGCCGGGCTGGATGCCAGATAGACACAGGCCAGCGGTCTTCCGGCGCCCTCCCCGGGCCAACCTATGTTAATGCGAGGAGCCCGCCGGCCATTCAGGATAGGCGATTAATATTTACTAGTGAGTTTGCGTGTGCCGCCGATAAGTACCTACCGTCTCCCTTCTCGCCCTCGCGGCCGCATTGACCATTTCGGCGACACTTGGTCTCGGACGGGCGGTCGAGAACCATCTCGCCCAGCACCTCAAAGTCGTGCTTGAGCCTCCGGCAAGTCCTTTGCCGGTCCGGCTGAGAAGGCTGATGTGGCGCTTACAGGAGGTTCTGGATGCGCATGAGCGGCCGCTCGAGCCCTGTCGCCTCGACGTGCTCGCCGAGACGGACTACCTCGATCGGCTCTCGTTTAAATTGCCCCTCGACATCAAGTTCCGGTCCGATGCCCTCGGCAAGACCATCCTGTTCATCGGCTACTCGTTGTCCGACCTGAACATCCGCTTCCCTCTTCATCGTCTTTGGAAGACCTGGCGAGCCTCCGGGTTCGAGCGGGACCGGCCGCAATCCTATATCTTCATGATGCGGCCAGATCGGGTCGAGGAGGCCGTGCTCGAGCAATGGGGGATTCGGGTGATCACCGCACAGACCGACGCGCCGGAGCTTGCTCTAGAGACCTTTCTCTCGACGCTCGCCCAGGACGTTCAGGCCACCGGCGCCTAAGATGAGGTAAACTTCCTCTTCTGCCCGACCTGCGCCTCATCACAGAACCAGATCTCTAGCGGCTCGCCATGGGCCTTGCCTTGCGCGATCGCGTCCAGGCGCGCCGGGAAGCAAGGCGTTCGTGCAGGATCATCACCCATCGGCACGACCTCCGTCTCGAAGAGGCCGGTCAACGGATCCGGGCGGCGGCGCTGCCGCACCGGCAGGCGGGGATCCTTCTCGAAGCGATAGGCGGTCGCGGCACTGCACGCGGAGACGGGTACTCCAATCCGCAAACCCGCGCCGCTCTACTGATGGCGGAGTACCTGCTGGACCCGTTCCCCAAGGGCGGTCAGGACTTTCAGCTCTCCGTCGTCGAGCTGTCGGGGTCGGCTGTCGACCAGGCACAGCGAACCGACGCAGGTGCCGTCCGCCATTGTGAGAGGCACACCCGCGTAGAACCGGATCCTAGGCGCTCCGCTGACCACCGGGTTATCAGCGAACCGGTCGTCGAGCAGCGTGTCGGGGACGATCATGGGAGCCCTGCCGGCGAGCACGTGCGCACAGAATGAGCCTCGCGCGAGGTTTGCCGCAGCTCGGGCAGTCCGCAGGACGCCTTGATCCATTGGTTTTCCCGGTCGACCAGGGTGACCAGAGCGACGGCACGTCGAAGAGTGCGGCTGCTCGCCGGGTGAGCTCGTTGAAGCGCTGCTCTGGCTCGCCCAGGGAGTGCCCTGAGCTTCCCACGGCCGCCAGCCGCCGATCCTCGTCAGCAGGCAGCGGCGCTCGCATCCATCGGCAAGCCGTGCGCAAGAGCCAGGCGCGGACTCGGGCTCTGGCGTAGATGGTCGAAAAGGGCCGTTCCAGCCAGTCCGTTACGCCGGGCGGACCGCTCCGTGGCCCCCGTCTCCGGAGGGCGTCACCATCACGACCTGGGTCTCGGCGCCTAGCCCCCCTCCCTGCGCAGGACGTGAAGGTTTCCAGACGCCCTGTCCGGCGAGCTCCCTCTCCAAGACGATGAGCGAGGGGTGCTCCGATCGAGCAGCCTCCAGCGCCGCCTCCCCGTCCGAACCCTGACACTCGCATGCCGTCCGCCCGCATTGCCTCGGCGAGTTCGGCAGCCTGCGCGCTGTCGGCGAGTCCAGATGACCGTCTGGCCCATGAGCGCCGGACCGACCGCCGCGACGGCCGACATTCCGCCTGGCGTCCGGTCCGCTCCGGCGTGCGCCACGTCGCCGCTAGCTCCATCATTTGGCCCTCCGCGGCCGCGAACATGTCGAGCTGCACTTCCGCCGGCTCGGAGAGACTGGCCCGAACTCGATCGATGATCCGATCGACGCCGCGTCGTCGCGCAAGCGGATCGTGATGGGTCAGAGCCAGCCTTTTGGCGCCAGCATCAGGGCCACATGCACCGCGTATTCCGCCGTGCTGTGGCCCCATCCCGCTTTTGCGGGATATTCCTCGGCTGTGTATTGCGCGTCGTGGATGACGAGATCGGCGCCTGCCAGGAAGTCAGCGTGGCGGCGATCCTGTCCGGCGATCTCCCCGCGGCCCGTCGCCAGCGGCCGGCATAGGGCTCGTGGTCGCAGGCATAGACGACTGCGGCTCCGTCGACTTCGAGGCGATACCCGAGCGTCAGGGCCGGATGGTTCAGGTACTGCGTGCGGACGTGGACGTCGGCGATGTCGAACTCACCTTCGAGGAGTCGTGATACCGGACGGTGGCGCCGAGCTGATCGAGCGTGACGGGGAAGTAGGTCGACTGCATCTGCCCGCACAAGGTCTCCCGCAGCGAGCCTGCAAGCCCGCGCGGGGCGTAGATGTCCCATTCGTGGCCGGGGAAGAATGGTGCGAAGAACGGGATCGCCTGGATATGGTCCCAATGCGTATGGGTGATCAGGACATGGCCCTGGAGCACCGCGGCCCGCGCCTCCGCCATCAGGCCTGGCCGAAGCCGAAGCCCCGGTCCCGCAATCGAGGAGGACGAGCGTATCGGCGGCCGAGCGCACTTCGATGCAGGAGGTGTTTCCGCCATAGCGGAGGGTGGTTGGCCCGGGTACGGCGATCGAGCCGCGTGTGCCCCAAAATCTGACATGCATGAGTTCTCTCCGCGCAGATCGAAGTGCCCTGCCCTACACGACGCCAAGCCGAATACCCGAGAGCAAACGAGACGGACTTGCGCCAGATCATACGATTCGTTGGCGCAGGAACCAAGATCCCCGGCTGCAGCATTGCCTGGAGAGGAACCACACTCGTCGAGGTGTGACCCAACGCTCTACAAAGGCGGAGGGGCCTTTCATTCGATACCGCCGGACTCGACAAACCAGGGTGGTATCGATGCGTTCTCCCGGTATCGATTGGCCCGCTCTAAAGGGCGAGGTCAGGTCCGCCCAACATTCCACTAGGTTTCCGCGTTTCGAAGACGCTGCTCGCCCTTGCTTCTCAGGCTCGTAGCGGTCCCCCGCGGTATCGAATGGACCTCCTGCACTCCTTCTCGAGCCGCAGGCGGCCAGGCGGGCTCGCTCTGTCATCCACAGGTGGTTCTCAAAAGGACGGTATTGCTCATGAACTGCCTGTCTGCCGTCCAGCGCAAGCTGGCAAACGTTCCCTTTCCGAACGGGCAAGAGGCACGGCTTTGGGAGATCTGCTGCGAGCCTTTAGGGGCGGCCGATCCCACCTATCACCGAATGGAGTTACCAAGACGACAGCAAGAAACGCTCCGAAGTATTGCGGGACGTGCTTGCGGGTCTGTCGCAGCCCCAGAAGGCGCTGCCGGGCAAATACCTGTGGGATGAGACTGGCTCGATCCTGTTCGACCGGATCTGCAGCACGAAAGATTACTATCTCAAACGGCGCGAGATCACTCTGCTGCGCGACAAGGCGGACGAGGTGGCGCGGCTGGTTGGACCAGGTGCGACCATCATCGAGTTCGGGAGCGAAGCCAGTCACAAAGTTCGTGTCCTGCTCGACACCTTGCAGGCGCCCCGCCGCTACGTCGCGATCGACATCTCGAGAGAATTCCTCCATTCAGCCACCGAGCGGATCGCGCGGGACTACCCTGACATCGAAGTCACCCCCGTCTGCGCGGATTACACAAAGCCGCTGTTCTTGCCGCCTCACACCGGTACGGTCCTCGGGTTCTTTCCAGGATCCACGATCGGCAACTTCGACCCTCAGGGCGTGGTCGCATTCCTGAAGCGCGTTCGTGCGGCTGTCGGGCCGAGCTGGTTTCTCGTCGGTGCGGACCCAAATCGAGATGAAGGCAGTTTGCTGCGCGCCTATGGGCAAGCTGACGGGCTTATGGCGGCTCTGCACAAGAACATGCTCGTCCACCTTAATCGGCTATTGGACACTAGCTTCAATCCAGACGACTTCCACCATGAGGTGAGCGTGCTCGATGACCCTCCCAAAGTCGAGGCACATCTGGTTGCCTTGCGCCCTGTTCGGTACCGCATAGGCAACCAAACGGTCGAGTTGCATGAGGGCGAACGCATTCGCACCGACAATGCCTACAAGCACGATCCGGAAGCGTTCCGTGCACTAGCCGATCAGGCGGGTTGGACCCTCGTGCGCTGCTGGCTCGACGAGCAAGGGCTGTTCAGTTTGCACCTTCTGCGGCCTTGAAGGGGCTGGGCCCTTGCGCGTCCTTGGAATGCCACTGCCGATCCGAATGACAGTCGTTCGGCTCCCGAGCGGTGACCTTTGACTACATCGCAGCGGAACTGCCCGGAGCGATAACGTGGGCCGCCCCTGGCCTGCGTCAGGGTGCGCAAGTTCGGAAGAATGCATCTTCCTGAACGCGGAGGTGCCCCCATTGTGGAGCTCCGCGTAGGTGAAATCCTCCTCTCCCCTGCCCGCCTCACTCGGGGCCATGAAGCTCAGACGGGAAGCGCATGGGATGCACGAGTGGCCCACTAATACCAGGGGCGCTGGCATCTGACTCTCTGGGCGATTCCCCTCGCTCGTGAAGTGTGATTCCTTGGGCGAAGGAGGATTCGGCCATGGGATCGGCGGTGCGATGCGGGCGGACTATTCGGCGGCGGAGCTTCGGCGGCTGGCGCGGAGGTCGAAGGACACGCGGCAGAGCAGCCGGCTCTTGTCGCTTGCGGCGGTGCGCGACGGCATGAGCCGAGCGGAGGCGGCCAGGATCGGCGGCATGGACAGGCAGACCCTGCGCGACTGGGTTCATCGCTTCAACGAGGCCGGGCCGGACGGCCTTCGCGACTCCTGGTCGAGCGGCCCCCGGGCGAGGCTCTCACCCGAGCAACTCGCTGAGCTGGCAGAGGTTGTCGAGACCGGTCCCGATCCTGCCGTCGACGGCGTCGTGCGCTGGCGGCGCATCGATCTCAAGAAGGTCATCGAGGATCGCTTCGGCGTCGCCTATCACGAGCGCCATGTCTCCTCTCCTGAAGAGGCTGGGCTTCTCGCATGTGAGCGCGCGGCCGCGTCACCCGGCGCAGGATGCGAAGATCGTTGAGGCGTTCAATAAAACTTTCCCCGCACCCTGAAGGCGCACTTGGCGGGGGTGCCGGCCGCCACGCCGATCGAGATCTGGTTCCAATGTATGGTTCGCCTCCGGCTTGCAAGCAGAAACTGCGATCCCGTGCGGTTCTTGCGTTCAGCGTATCCGGCTTGTTTTGGGCGACCTTTGCCCGAGCCACAATGGGAGCCGCTTGGATGCGTTCTTACAAGACGACCAGCTATGGATTGATCTCCGCTTTTCCGGCCCATGTGCCGAAGCAGCGATCAATCTACTGGAACCATCAGGCTGCGCGTCCGGTCAGATGCACGGCGCCATCGCTTTCTCCTTGCAAGTTATGCTGCCGCGCCGCTTTAGGTGGCCGCAGGCTGAAAGACGGTGTTTCTGGCGCAGGAGCGCCCAGATGATGCGGGCCGCCTTGTTGGCGCTGGCGACGACGATCTTGTTGACGTGCGTTCCGCGCTCGACCAGCCGCTCCATGAACCGGGTAACGCCGTTCTCGTTCTCGCGGCGATTGTGGAAAGCCGACCGCATGCCGTGGATCATCAGGGTGCGCACGTAGCTGTTGCCCCGTTTTGAGATGCCGAGCAGCGTGGTCTTGCCTCCGGTCCTATCGCCTCGTCTGGGGACGAGACCCAGAAAGGCGGCAAGGTCTCGGCCGCTGCGGAAATCCGATATGCTGGCCACTGCACTGAACAGAGCGGTCGCTACTATCATTGCGATTCCGGGGAAAGCATCGCTCTGCAGGCGGGATTGGATTTGGCGAAGACGGCCAACTCGGCATCGATCTCGTCGATGCGTTCGTCGATCGCGCGATACTCGGCAGCCAAGGCGCGGAACAGCGCCTTCGATACGGAATTGAGCTGGATTTGGTCGCTGGTCAGGTCTTCACGAAGGAAGCGCTCGAAACGCCGTCTCTTCCCGAGCCGAACACCAGCCCGCGCTCCCCGCAGCAGGCCTCGGACCTGATTGATAACGGCGGTTGCGGGCGGTCACCAGCCTTTGACGTACCCGGTGCAGCGCCTGGATGTCGAGCTGTTCCTGCGACTTGCGATCCCGACCGAATGACGCTCGGGCCGCCGCGCAGCCTCCGCAATCGCGAGCGCGTCGTTCCAATCGTTTTTCTGCGCCTTAGCGAATGGCCGCACGCTTTCCGGCGTCAGAAGCCGTACATCATGTCCCAGCGCCACGAGCTGGTGTGCCAGCCAATGCGCACCCGAACAGGCCTCGAAGGCGACGTCGAAACGTTCTTCGGCCTTCTGCTCAAAGAATGCGATCAACCTGGATCGGGTGAACTGCCTGCTGAAGCACGACCTCGCCGGCCTCGTCGAGCCCGAGCACGTGAAAGCTGTTCTTGCCGATGTCGATACCGATTTGCCCTGATCTTCATGCCTCTGCCTCCTTCTTTTTGGATGGCGAAGCGTATTCGCCGGGGAGGAGGCGAACCATCCCACAAGACGAAGCCCGGATCGGCCAGAAGAACGGCTTGGTGCGGCAATGGGCAAGGCGCGGTACGCGACCGCGTCAGCCCGCCGATCAACGCTACGAGAGCGCCTACTTGTTTGGCGCCATTTGCCCGGCGCGCGGCACTGGCGCCGCGCTTGCCCTGCCGCACGTGACACAGAGGCCATGCAGCTCAGCTCGACGAGATCAGCCGCAACGTCGTAAAGGGCGCCCATGCAGTGCTGCTCCTGGATCGAGCCGGATGGCACACAACGGGAAAGCTCGACGTCCCTACGAATATCACGCCGATCTTCCTGCCCTCACGCGCCCCCGAGTTGAACCCCGTCGAGAACCTCTGGCAGTACCTACGCGGCAACTGGCTCTCAAATCGCGTCTTCGAGACCTACGACGCCATCATCGACGCCGCCTGCCAAGCCTGGATGAACATCCTCGGCAAACCAGAAATCATCACCTCCATCGGCATGCGCGATTGGGCTCACGTCGGTCAATCGTTATGACCGCTGGTATAATTTTGTCCGGGCATACCCCTCGCGCGAGGCAAAACTGAAGCGCATTCCTGCGCCTCGACCGCCTGCGAATGCGCAGGCCAAAGGTGCGCCTCACGGGCACGACTCCGCGGTGCGCCCGAACGGGCGTCCCCTACGGATTCTAGGGGATGCGAGAAGGGTCGCCGACGAATTCCCGGCCCACGATGGAGCCCCCCTGAAAGGCCTCCTCGATGGGATCCTCGCTGACCACCCCGGCAAGCTTCTCGGCAAAGACTTCCGCATTGTCCTGCGGATCGTAGCCGAGCCGAAAGGCGTTGCTGTTGTCCCACCAGGAGCGGGTGTTGCGCGAGACGCCGTAGACGATCTCGAAGACGTAATTCGCCGTGAGGCCGACCTTCAAGAGCCGCTCCAGGTCGGCATAGGAAAGCCAGGTCGAAAGCGCGCGGGCGTTCATGGGCTCGGGGAAGCAGGTGCCGATCCGGAGGCAGAAGCCGCGCACCCCGAACTTGTAGGCATACAGCGCCGCGAGATCCTCGCCGAAGGCCTTCGAGAGGCCGTAGCGGCCATCGGGGCGCGCAGGAGCAGTGTGGTCGATGCGCTGTGAACGGCGGTGCAGGCCGATGGCATGGTTCGAGCTTGCGAACAGCACTCGGTCCGTGCCCGCCTTGCGGGCGCCTTCCCAGAGATTGATCGCGCCGACGATGTTCGGCTGCAGAACCTGCGGCCAATCGGCCTCGCTGGCCTGCCCACCGAAATGGATGATCGCGTCGATGTCTAGGCACGGACGAGCTTCGACCGCCGCCGCATCGGCGAGGTCGCACACCACCACCTCCTCGCCGTCTGCGGCAGGATCCATCGGCTTCACGTCGGAGAGCCGCAGGAGCGGGTATTGCCCCCGGAAGCGCTGGCGCATGGCCTTTCCGAGTTTGCCGGCGGCCCCGGTTATTCAAGAAGGCGCTCGATCGATCTTGCCATGCCATGGATCCTTTTGGGTCAGCTCTGTTCCGGACGGGAGCGGTGAGGCCCGCTGCAGCGAATGGTCATCACCCCTTCCAGCGCCTCGCTGGGTGCAAGGAACGCCGCTCCCGTGTGAGGGACTCCGGCGGCATGAAGATTGAAAGCGTCGGTGACATGCGACACGGGCTCCAGGCACAGGAAGGACGAGCCCGGGGCGCGGTAGAGGACGAGGTGCGCGAGTTCCGGCGAGGCCGCAAGGCGGACGGTCAAGTCCGGCCGGCGGACCACGGCCTCCCTGCTCCAGCTGCCCAGGCAGGCGAGAAGGCCGTCCTGGCTCGCCACCCCCCGCATCCGGGTTGCGGCCTCGCCGAATTGCGGGAAGGGAGGGTCGATAGGCGGCTTGCGGCCAGCGGTCCCTATACGCGAGGTCGTAAGCCGCGCCGTCCGGGACCCGAAGGAAGGGGTGCAGCCCTATTCCCGAGGGCATCGGCTCGTCGGCACGGTTGCGCAACGCTAGCCTCGTCACCAGAGCATCGTCGCGAAATTCATAGATGAGCCACGCATCGAACCGCCACGGCCAATCCTCGTCCGCCTGGTAGTCAAGGTGCAGTCGGATCGCGCCCGGGCGCTGGGCTTCCACGGACCAGGGACGCCGATGGCCGGGGCCGTGCATCGCGTGGGGCTGGGCGAAGGGGTGGATCTTGAGCCGGACCTCCCGATCTCCGACGGTCAGCCGCCCGTTCTCGATGCGGTTCGAATAGGGAACCAGCGGGTAGAGCCCGGCCGCCGGCCAGGCGCGTCCAGGGTCGTTCCAATTGGTCACCGGCTGCAGAACCTCCGCCGAGCGAAACGTCAGCCGCGTCATACGGCCGCCGCGCTCCGGCACGACCTCAGCCCGCCACGGGCCTGCCTCCAGGAGCAAGGACCTCGCCCATCGAGAGCTTCCGGGGGATTTCCGGCTCAGCCCGGCTGCCCCACGAAGGCCTCGTGCAGGAGCTTCTCCAGCATGCGGTGCTCCTCGGGAGAGAGGTCGGTCAGCGGGGACCCGCACGGGACCGGGATCCTCGCCCATCACTCGCATGCCCGCCTTGACGATTGAGACCGCATAGCCGCGCCCCCGGTTGCGGATCGCGAGGTAGGGATAGAAGAACCGCCGCAGCATCGCCTGCGTGGTTTCGGTGTCTCCGGCGCGGAGCACCACGTGAGAAGGCGAGCGCCGCCTTCGGGATGAAGTTGTAGACGGCCGAGGAATAGGTCGTGACGCCCGCTGCATAATAGGGCGTGGCGAAGACCTCCGCGGTCGGCATGCCGCCCACATAGGCAAGGCGGTCGCCTAGCAGCGTCGTGATCTTCCACACCATCTCAATGTCGCCGTGCCCGTCCTTGAAGCCGACGAGGTTCGGGCAGTCCTCCACGAGGCGGGCGAGGGTCTCCGGCGTCAGCACCGAATTGTCCCGGTTGTAGACGATGACGCCAATCTTCACCGCGTCGCAGACAGCCTTCACATGGGCATAGAGGCCGGCCTGCTCGGCTACCACGGGGTGATCGGGCAGGAGCAGAATTCCGGCGGCGCCTAATTCCTCCGAAGCCTGCGCCATCTCGACGGCGATCCGGGTGCCGATCCCGCAGCCCGCCGGAATCGGCACCTGCCCCTCGGCGCCCTCGACGGCGGTGCGCACGATGTAGCGGTATTCCCGCTGCGTGATCGAAGAGAATTCTCCCGTCCCGCCCGCGGCGAACAGGGCTGCCGGCCCCGGAGCGGCCGCGCGCGCGATGGAGGCCCGGTACCACTGGGGATCGAAGTCGCCCGAGGGGGTGAAAAAGGTGACCGGAAAGGAGAGCAGACCTGCCGATACCTTTGCCTTGAGCTCTTGAGGATCCATCCGGGCCGCGGAACGGCCGGGGCGCGTGAGGGTAATGGCGTCGGACATGAGGCCTGCCTTGAAGTCGAGAAAGGTGGCCCGGCCGGGCGGTGCAGCAGCTGCAGCCGGGCGCGAACTTGTCTGATCACTTTTGTCAGGACGGGTCCGCTCGTCAAGGGGAAACTGCCGGGCAGGAAGGGAGAATACGGGTCCCGCCTGTCCGGACTTAGAAAGAGATCTGTCGATGCCCCTATCACTGTCGCAGGAGAGGAGCGCCTCTTGAAGATCGTCGACGTCCGCGTGCGTGTGTTCACTTACAACAGTTGGCGCGCCCGCGACAGCGCAGGCCACGCGCGTCCCGAACCGGAGACCGATGCGCGCCATGCCCTTCTGACGATCCAGACCCGACAACAGGATCAGAGGGCCATTGTTCTCTACGCACCGGAGGTCGATCCGGCCCCTTCGTCGTCGAGACCTATATCAAGACGGTGCTGATCGGGCGCACCCGTTCGACCGCGAACGGATCTGGCAGGGCCTCGCGCACTGGCAGCGCGGGAGCGCGGCGAGCTGACCGACCGCACGCTCGCCGTCGTCGAGCTGGCGCTCTGGGACCTGGCCGGGCGCAGCTCGGGCTGCCGGTCACAAGCTGCTCGGCGGCTACCGCGACAAGGTTCCGGCCTACGCCAGCACGATGTGCGGCGACGAGCTCCCCGGCGGCCTCGCTACGCCCGAGGACTACGCCCGTTTCGCCGAAGCGCTCGTCGCAGCGCGGCTACCAGGCCATCAAGCTCCACACCTGGATGCCGCCGGTCGCCTGGCGCGCCGGACCCGGATGGACATGAAGGCCTGCGCGGCGGTGCGCGAGGCGGTGGGCCCCGACATGGCGCTGATGCTCGACGCCTACCACTGTACAGCCGCAGGGAGGCGCTGTAGCTCGGCCGCGAGCTGAGGAGCTGGGCTTCGCCTGGTTCGAGGAGCCGATGGACGAGCACTCGATCGCTCCTACGCCTGGCTGGCCGAGAGCTGAGATCCCGATCCTCGGCCCGGAGACCGCAGGGCAAATTCCACACCCGCGCCGAGTGGATCGCCGGCGCCTGCGACATCCCCCGCGTCGGCGTCTACGATGTCGGCGGCATCTCCGAGCGTGAAGGTCGTCCACCTCGCCGAGCGTTCGCATGAGCTGCGAGGTCCATGGCGGCGGCGCCGGCAACCTGGCGCTTCGGCGCCATCCGCAACTGCGACTGGTACGAGCGCGGCCTGCTCCACCCGTTCCTCGACTACGACGGGTCCCCGCGCTATCTGAACGCCCATCGACCCGATGGACGCGGAGGGCTATCGTCCATCCTCCGGCCCCGGCCTGGGCGAGGACATCAACTTCGACTACATCGAGGACAACCTCGTCGGGTGACGAGCAGCCCCTTTCCGTGTGCGATCGTCAGTGGATCTCCGGCTCCGGGATCCCGCCCCTTCCCTCGAGGAAGTCGAAGTCGCAGCCTTCGTGGGCCTGGCGGACATGCTGCGCGAAGAGGCGGTTGTAGCCCCGCGGATAATCGCGTGGCGGCGGCGCCCACGTCTTGAGGCGCTCGGCGATCTCCTCCTCGCCCAGGTGCAGGTGGATCGAGCGCTTAGAAACGTCCACCGTGATCAGGTCGCCGTTACGCACCGCATGCGGGCGTCGAGATGCAGGAGGCCCTCCAGCCGCCTGAGCAGTCCGCGGATCCCGCCGGCAAATGTAGAAGTCCTCCATGAGCCAGGCGCCCGACGGGCGCAGGTTGGCGATCACCGGCACCTTCTGCGCGAAGTCGTCGAAATCGGTGAGCTTCAGCGCGACGCCCGCGCGCCCCGCAAGTGCCACGAGGTGGATCATGGCATTGGTCGAGCCGGCCAGCGCATTGTGGACGATGAGGGCATTCTCGAAGGAGCGGCGGTCGAGGATGTCGGAGGGCTTCAGGTCTTCCCAGATCATATCGACGATGCGCCGCCCGCACCCAGTTGCCATGCGCGAATGCGCGGCGTCGGCGGCCGGGATCGAGGACGCTCCAGGGAGCGTAGAGTCCGAGGGCCTCCGCGATCGACGTCATGGTCGAGGCGGTGCCCATGGTCATG
>CAVRRI010000029.1:0-165265 GCA_963723525.1 uncultured Alphaproteobacteria bacterium | reverse complement strand
CAAGTGGCTGACTTATCCCCCGAAGGTGCTGATCCTGAGCGAGCCGACGCGCGGCATGGATATCGGCGCCAAGGACGAGGTCGTCAAAATCGTCCGGACCCTGCGGGACGAGGGTCTCGCCGTGATCGTGGTCTCGACGGAGCCCGAGACCGTGCTGTCTCTCGCCGATCGCATCCTGATCATGAAGAAGGGCAGGGTCGTCCGTGAGTTCGCAAACGAGATCGTCAGCAAGGACCGGCTCCTCGAAGCCGCCTGAGAGGGAGGGACAGCCCGCATGACCGTGCCGCAGGTCGACGTCGTCCATCGGCGGGCCCGCATACGTGCGGGCGCCTGGCTGAAGGGCCAGATGCGCAACATCGCGCCGTTCCTGACGCTGATCGTCCTGATCGCTTTCTTCAGCCTCGCGAGCCCGTCCTTCGCGACGCTCGACAATCTCGGCAACGTCCTCACGCAGGTTTCCGTGACGGCGATCATCGCCGTCGGCCTGACCTTCGTGATCCTCTTCGCGGAAATCGACCTGTCCGTCGCCAGCATCGCGAACGCCACCGGGATCGTCGTCGCCTACTTCACCCTGCAGGAATCCTACGTGAACATCGCCAACGTGCCCTTGCCGGGCGCCTTGGCGATCCTTCTCGCGCTCCTGACCTGTTGCGCGCTCGGCGTCGTCAATGCGGTCGGTCTCACCGTCATCGGCATCCCGTCCTTCATCATGACGCTGGCGATGATGCAGATCGGAGCCGGGATATCGGCCATGCTCATCCGCGGCCAGATCGCCTACAAGATCCCCGATCTCGTCGCGACCCTCGGGGCCGGCTCCATCGGGCGCATTCCGTGGATCGTGATCGTGGCCGCCTTCATTCTCCTCATCGGGCACCTGGTTCTGACCTACACGCGCTTCGGACGGTACGTCTACATGGTCGGCGGCAACCGCGAGGCGGCGGAATATTCGGGCGTCAACGTCAAGCTCATCCTGGGCTCCGTCATGGTGATTTCGGCGGTCTGCTCGGGCATCGCCGGCATGCTCGGCGTCGCCCATTTCGGCTCCGCGCAGCAGAACGAGTTCGACACCTACCTCCTCGATGCAATCGCCGCGGTCGTCGTCGGCGGAACCAGCCTGTTCGGCGGGCGCGGCGGTATCGGCAACACCATCGTCGGCCTCTTCGTGCTCGGCGTGCTCAACAATGGCCTCGATCACGTGAACATCGACAGTTTCCTGAAGATCCTGATCCGGGGATTGATCCTGCTGGCTGCGCTGGTGATCAACGTCTACGCGCAAAGGCTGAGGGCCGCCGCGGCGGATTAGGCCATGCGCCGGCGGTCCGCAGCTCGGCTCGAGGCCTTGCCGGCCTCGCCGATCAGGGACATTGTGGCGCCCGCGAAGCCATCCTCAGGAAAGGAGCGTCGGCGTGAACTTCGAATTCCTGGTGACTTCATTCATCGTCGTCGTTTCGCCCGGCACCGGCGTTCTCTACACCCTGGCGGCGGGTCTGTCCCGGGGGTCCCGCGCGAGTGTCGTGGCCGCGTTCGGGTGCACGATCGGAATCGTCCCGCACATGGCGGCCGCCGTCATGGGACTGGCCGCGCTCCTGCACACCAGCGCGCTCGCCTTCCAGACCCTCAAGTATCTGGGTGTCGCCTATCTTCTGTACATGGCCTGGAGCACGTTGCAGGAACGCGGCGCCTTGCGGCTGGAGACCGAGGTCGATTCCCGGTCGGACCTCCGGATGACGGCGACCGCCATTCTGATCAACATCCTCAATCCCAAGCTGTCGATCTTCTTCCTGGCCTTCCTGCCGCAATTCGTGAGCGCCGACGAGCCGGATCCGCTTACGCGCATGCTTGCGCTGAGCGCCGTCTTCATGCTGATGACATTCGCGGTCTTCGTCGGCTACGGGCTGTTCGCCGCTTCCGTCCGCGATCACGTGATCTCGCGTCCGCGGGTCTTGGCGTGGATGCGCCGCACGTTCGCCGGCGCCTTTGCGGCCCTCGGTGCCAGGCTGGCCTTCGTCGATCGTTGAAGGGTGCCGCAACGCCCGGCCCTTCACCTCTCATGCCGAATTTCTGATAGGGTCTCGCCGGCCTGTGAGGTCCGGATTCCGGACCAGACACGCCGGCCGCGTGAAGCCTAATCGCTCTGAATCTCCGGACGAGTCTGGAGGATCTGGAAAGCGCGGCCCGCTTCATCAGGCTGCATCGCGATCGAGGGGACGGGCTTCATGAAGGGATTGCAGCGGGACATCCTGCACTGCATCGGCAACACCTCGCTGGTGGCGCTGCGCAACGTCGTGCCCGGGAACGGCGCCCGCATCCTGCTGAAGCTGGAGAGCGAGAACCCGACCGGCAGCATGAAGGACCGGATGGCGCTCGCCATGATCGAAGCCGCTGAGGCGGACGGACGTCTCGCGGCAGGCGGCACCGTCGTGGAATATACCGGCGGCAGCACCGGCGTGTCCCTGTCTCTCATCTGCGCGGTGAAGGGATACCCGCTGGACATCGTGACGTCGGACGCCTTCGCCCGGGAGAAGCTCGATCACATGCGGATCCTGGGGGCTCGGCTTCAGGTCGTTCCGAGCGAGAGCGGGCGGATGACGGAGAAGCTGACCCGGGACATGATCGAAGCCGCCCGCGTCATCACGGCGAGGACCGGAGGCTTCTGGACCGATCAGCTCAATAATCACGACCAGCTGGCGGCCTACCGCACGATGGCGGAGGAGATCTGGATCGAGACGGAGGGGCGGATCGACGGCTTCGTCCAGAGCGTTGGGACCGCGGCCTCCCTTCGCGGGCTTGCCGAAGCCCTTCGCCGCCATCGTGAAGGGATCGGCATCGTTGCCGTGGAGCCTTCCGAGTCCCCGGTCCTGTCGGGCGGCCCGCCGGGCGCCCACAAGATCGACGGGGTCGGAGCCGGTTTCGTCGTGCCGCTCTGGCGGGACGGCATCGCGGACCGGATCGAACGGGTCTCCACCGAAGAGGCGATCGCCATGGCGCTGCGGCTGGCGCGGGAGGAAGGCCTGTTCGCGGGAACGTCGACCGGCGCCAACGTCGTCGCCGCGCTGCGGCTGGCCGAGCAACTCGCACGCGACGCGACCGTCGTCACCGTCATGTGCGATACGGGGATGAAATATCTCAAGACCTATGGAACGGCGATCGGGTCGGATGAACCGACCGCGGGTCGATCCGGCTGACGTCCCGCTCGCCAATCCCCGGAGCGCATCGCCCTGCGTGCCGTTCCCGGCGGGAGCGAAGCGGAGTCCGGAATCCCCCGCGCGCCTTCATGATCCCGTTCCCTCGCCTTCGGCTCGCCGGGAACGACACGAAGGCCTGCGGCTCGCAGAGCGTCTCCCCTGTGTCGTTGGAATCACAGCCGCGCAGGCGCGACTCGCGTAGACCTTTGCGGGGGGCACGACCAAGGGATGATTCCACATCGGTGGGAGCGGCTGCGGCGATTCGATCGCCGGGCAGCGGTCCGGCTTTGTGCCTGAGAAGAGGGTGCGGCCAGCACGGAGACCGGCCATGAAACCGACGTCGATGACCTATGCCGAGTTGAGTGCTCTCTGGGGCGTCTCGCGCGATGCCGCCCGCAAGCGTGTGAAGGCCCTCGGGCTGACCGCCGAGCCGGGCGAGGACGGCAAGCTCCGCGTGACCATCGACCTGGAGGATGCGCCGGGCGCCGAAAAGCCTGCGAAGACCCCGGGCGACACACCGGTCGAGAAGCCCGCCCCAAGACCCGCCCGGAAGGCCTCGGAAGCCAAGACCGGCGCCGCCAGGGCCGAGACGGAGGCTCTCCAGGCCCATGTCCGGACGCTCCTCGCGGAAGTCGAACGCCTGACGACCCTGGCGGCGGGGAATCGGGCCGATTTCGAGCGGGAGCGGGCGAAGGCCGAAGCGCTCGCCGCCGACCTCGCCGACCTGCACGAGCGGCTCCTCGCGGCCGAAGGACAATACGCGCAGAGGAGCATCGAACTGTGCCGCGCCCTCGACGAACTCGAGGACGCGCGCGCGCGGCTCGCCGCCTGGGAGGCGCTTCCCGCCTGGCGGCGCGCCGTCGCCGAACCGCGCCGCGCCAACGGGGTGGGCCTGCGCATCGCGGCGCTCGCCCTCGCCGGATGCGGCGGCGCGCTCGTGGCCTCGCTGCTCGGCTGGACGGCCCCGAGCGGCCCCACCGCCGATAGGGTGCTGGCCGAGAGACCTTCCGCGGAGAGGAGCGTCGCCGAGAGGACGGTCGCCGATCGGATGATCGCGCTGCCGAAGGCGCCCGCGCGACCCGGCCTCGACCTCAGGGCGGCAGCGGAGGAGCCGGCACAGCCGGCCTCCATGAGCGATCGCGCGTCGTCCTCCGCCGGCACCCCGCTCTTGCACGCCGCCGAACCTGCCGCATCGCTCCCGCCCGAGACCGCCCTCGCGGGTGCGGCCGGCGAGGGAAATCCGGCCGCCCCGGCCCTCCCGGCGGAAGGCCGCGGCGCGAGCGGGCCCGGGAACCCGCCGGCCCCCGCGAGTCTGCCCGAGCCGGCGACCGCCATGGGCGGACCGTACCTGCCGGTCGAGATCGCGGAGCCGGCGCCGCCCGGTCCCGCCGCGGCACTGTCGAGCGACCGCCCCACGCTCCCCCCGGCCGACAGCCGGGATCCCGCCCCGCAGGATCTTGCCCCTCAGGCGGCCGAACCGGCCATGGCCGAACTTGCCGCAGCCGAACCTGCCGATGCCGACCCTGCCGATGCCGAGCCGACCGCGGCCGAGTCCGTGGAGGCGGATGCCGGGCCGCCCCGGTTCGCCGGCCTGTGGGCCGTCAATGCGGCGGGCTGCACGCCGAGAGCCGTCCGCCGCGCCTATCTCTTGACGGTGATCGGCCCGCAGGGCGCATGGGCCGGCGAGACCTCATGTGCCTTCAAGTCGAGCCGGTGGGACGGAAACGCCTGGCTCATGGCGGCCACCTGCTCCGACTCCCGGAAGAGCTGGAAGTCGCAGGTGCGTCTCGTGGTGGACGGCGACCGGCTGACCTGGCGGAGCCGGAAGGGCCTGCGCACCTATGTGCGCTGCGAGGAGGCTCCGATCTTCGCCGAGCGGCCCGCCGCGAAGCGGACGCCCCTCGCCCTCGCGCGCTGAGCGGTTGCGGCGCGACGGCGGCTTGCGGAGGGACCAGGCACGGCGGGAACGGCTCGGCTTCTGCCACGTTTCCGGCCTGCCCTGCCCCCGTCCGGATTCCCGCATCGATGGCGCCGAACCTCAAAAAGCCCCTGAGCCCGCAGGCGATCCACCTGTGCGTCGACATGCAGCGCCTCTTTTCTCCCGAGGGGCCATGGCCGACGCCCTGGATGGAACGGGTTCTCCCGACCGTCGTCCGGCTGGCCGAGCATGCTCCGGAGCGCACGGTCTTCACCCGCTTCATCCCGCCGGAGCGCGCGGAGGACATGCCGGGCACCTGGCGGCGCTATTACGAGCGCTGGGACGAGGCCACGCGCGCGCGGCTCGATCCGCGCCTGCTCGACCTCATGCCGCCCCTCGCCGAACTCGTTCCTCCCGCGACCGTCGTCGACAAGCCGGTCTACTCGGCCTTCGCGGGACGCAAGCTGCAGGAGCTTCTTGGCGCGCGGGGCTGCGACACGCTGATCGTGACCGGGTCGGAGACCGACATCTGCGTGCTGGCGACCGTCATCGGGGCGGTGGACCACGGCTACCGCGTCGTCGTGGTGACGGACGCGGTGTGCAGTTCGTCGGACGAAGGCCACGACATGATGCTCTCCCTCTACCGGCAGCGGTTCAGCCTGCAGATCGAGACGGCCGAGAGCGAGACCATCCTGGAGCACTGGCCTCGCCGGGCGTCGTGAGCCGTCCTCTCGACACTCGCTCCGCCATGCGGTAGGAACGCGGCCCTTTGCCAGGGAAGTTGCACGATGACGAAGGACGATGCCGCTGCGGAGGTGCTACGCGCCTACGACGCCTATCTCGCCGCCTTCAACGCCGGCGATCTCGCGGCGATCGACGCCGTCGTGCGCTATCCCCTCGCTCACGTCGGCGAGGGGCAGGTCCGCCTTTTCGACGCCTTTCCGATCGATCCGTCCGAATTGCGCAGGGCGAAGCAATGGCACACGACGGTCGACTCGGTGCGCGAGGTCGTCGTCGCTTCGCCCACCAAGGCGCACGTGGTGCTGAGATCCGCCCGCCGCGTCAGGGAGGACCATTCGCTCATCGAAACGGTCTCGGCCTTCTACGCGTTCACCAGGACCCCGGCAGGCTGGAAGATGTTCGCGATCTCCGACGTCGTCCTCCCGGCCTGACGGGTCTCGCGATCAGCGTCGGGCGGCAGCCGGAATCGTCGACGCAGCCTCTCGACCGAGGACGAACGGAACCGCGCCGGTCCGACTGGGAGGTCGGCCGATCGGTCGCTCTTGTTCGCACGCCTGTCACAGCGCGTAGAAGAATCGCTCCTCGGCGATCTTGCCGTCCTTCACCCGGTAGAGGCCGACCTCGTCGACGGTGACGCGGCGGCGGGTCGCCTTGACGGTCTCCTCGACGGTGAAGCGGACCACGAACTCGTCTCCGTTCACCCACGGGCCTTCGACGGCGACCCGATGGACCTCGGTGGCGCCCGCCCAGCGCGCATCCTTGGCGCGGACTTCGTCCTTGCCGTGCGTCGGCTCCATCGTGCCCTCGGGCTCGATGCTCACGACGTCGTCCGCCCAGTGTTTCTCGCCGGCTTCCTCGAACCGTCCCGCCCGGCACAAAGCCACGAGGTCCCGGGCGATGTCTTCCGGGCTCATCGTCCGCGCCCTGCCCTCGTCGGCTTTTCTTCTCTCCATGACGGTTCCTCCGTGGACGGCGTTTGATCCCGTGCGTTCAAGGTTCCACGATGACGTTGCCGATCACCCGGCCCTGCTCGACCAGCTCATGGGCTTCCGCCGTCCGCTCCAGCGGCAGCCGCGCGGCGATGGTGTGCCGAAGCAGACCGTTCTCGAGCCAGCGCGTCAGATCCGACACGCCGCGCTCGCGGGCCTGCCGCGACAGTTCGTAAGCGATGAAGAAACGCACCGCCGCACCGCTCATGATCATCGGGCCGAACGCGAACGACACCTCCGGGGCGTTCGAACCGTACGCTACGCAGAGGCCGTCGCGGGCCACGATCCGGGGCAGCATGGCGGCATTGCCGGCGATGTCGACCTCGACCACGCGGTCGACGCCCGCTCCGTTCGTGAGCTCCCGCACCCTGTCGGGCACAGACTCGGTCTTGTAGTCGATGACCGCGTCGGCGCCGGCCGTCGTGGCGTGATCGGCCTTACGGTCCGAGCTGACGGTGGCGATGACCTGCGCGGCGCCGAGCAGCTTCGCCATCTGGACGGCGTAGTGCCCGACGGCGCCGGCCCCGCCGGCGACGAGAACGGTCCGTCCCGCGGGCGATCCGTCGATCGTGAGGGCACGGTGCGCCGTGAGCGCCGGTATGCCGAGGCACGCGCCCGCCTCGAAGGACACCTGGTCCGGCAAGCGGACCGCCTGTTCGCCGGGCAGCGCGATGAAGGTGGCCGCGGTGCCGAACGCCCGCTTCCATTGACCGTTCCAGAGCCAGACCCGTTCGCCGAGACGCGCCGGATCGACACCCGGCCCGACCCGGTCGATCACGCCCGCCCCGTCGCTGTGGGGGACGACGCGCGGCGCCGCCATCGGACGCGAGCCCGAGCGCGTCTTCCAGTCGGACGGATTCACGCCGGACGCGCGGACGCGCACGCGGACCTCGCCGGGGCCGGGCTCCGGGTCGGGCATGTCGCCGAATTGCAGCACTTCCCGCGCCGGGCCGTTGCGCTCGTACCAGACCGCCTTCATGGTACCGCCTCCCTGATGGTCCGTCGCCGCGATCCCGTTCAGCATAGGCCGCCGGTCGATCCGCCTTCAACGGCGATGCCGCTTGCTCGGGACAACCGGGCGACGCCCTTCTTCGGCCTGCGCCCCCGGCGACAGGCCCGCCCGTTAAGGTGAACAGGAGAAAGTTCCGTAAGGTCCTGGACAGGAGGCATCTTGTCCGCCCATCGTCGCGCCGATGCGTCGACAGGCGAAAAGATGAGGCTCGACTGGGATCAGGCGGTGGCGATCGGCACCCTGATCGGCTGCGCCGTGCTGGCTCTCGGGGTGCTCCTCGCGTTGCTGCGCTTGGTGCGGAGCGTCGGCCGCTGGGTCTTCGGCGGATCCCGCCCACCCGCCGTGCCTCTCCCGGCCGCCGGGCCGGCGGCACCCTTCGATCCGGCGGTCACGGCGGCCGATCTCGTTGCGATCCGGTCGAACCTCGGCGCGGTCTCGCGCCAGATCGAAGACCTGGAGCGAAGGCTGCGGCTCGGCGCCGCCGTGCCGCCGGCGGCAAGGCCCGGTGTGCCCGCGGTCGGCGCCTCCGTCCCCGTGAACCACGCCTCGGCGGCGCGCTGAAGGCGGATCGGTTCGGGGCGGGCCGTCCGCTTCACGATCCCGATTTTTGACAGCACCGTCGGGCGGAAGAAGACGGAGGCGAGGCCTTGAGGGTTCGGTTGTTCATCGTGTTGCACCTCGCCGCGACCGCACCGGGGACCGCGGCATTCTGTTGGTTCGTGCTCAGGGACCATCCGGCGGAAGCCGTGGGGGACGGCATCGGCGCCGGGGCGATCGCCGGCTATGCGGAGATCATGTTCGCGAGGCTTCGCGGATGAGTCCTTCGAGTGCGATGTGCTGCAGGAGCATGATCGTCTTTCCGTCGACGATCGCACCGGTGCGGATCATCGCGAGGGCCTCGTCGAAGGGCAGTTCGAGCACCTCGATGTCCTCGCCTTCGTGGTCCGCGCCGCCGCCGTGCCCGATCCGGTCCGCGGGTTCGTACGTCGCGACGAACAGCGAGGACCGCTCCGTCACGCCGCCGGGGCTCAGGTAGACGTCGCAGATCCGCGCGACCTCCCGCAGTCGAAGCCCCAGTTCCTCCTCGGCCTCCCTCCGGATGCAGGTTTCGGGATCCTGCCCTTCGAGCAGACCCGCGCAGGTCTCGACGAGATCCGCCTTGTCGCCGCGGACGTGGACCGGCATGCGGAACTGCCGCACGAGGAGGACCGTGCCGCGGCCGGGATCGTACGGCAGGACTGCGGCGGCATCGTCCCGCTCGTAGATCTCGCGCAACTGCCGGTCCCATGTCCCGTCGCGCCGCAGCAGTTCGAATTCATGCCGGCGGAGCGGCGCGAACCCTTCGGAGATCGTTTCCACCGTATGGTTGCGGATGCGTGTCTCGGTCATGGACTCTCGGCCTCCTCAGCCATTCCTGCGTTCCTCGATCTTGAGGAAATCCATGATCACGTCGAGCCCGCGCCGAAGGCCCTTCAGGTTGGCGGGCGTCAACGCGATCTCGCGGTTGTCGAGGCAGACGCGGTCGACGAGCTGGACGACGCGCAGGAGGCGCAGGGTGGCGGCTTCGGGCGGATCGAGCGCCTGCAGGCGCTCCATCAGGGCGTCGTGCTTCGCGCGCGCATCCGCCGTGCGGCGGGCCTTCTCGGCGTCGTCGTAGGCGGGGTCGTCCTCCTCGGGCAGGATGTCCTCCTCGTCGAGGATCGCGCGCGCCATGATCCGCCCCCAGCGGATGTTGCGCGGGCTGCGGTCGGCGGCGTCCTGGCGGGAGAGCTCGCGCAGGCGCATGCGGCGGTAGAGGTCGCCTGCCTGGTGCTGCCCCTCCGTGATCGCCCCCCGCAGCAGCAGGATCCCGAGGACGGTGCCGTAATGCTGGTCGTTCGCGGCTTTGAGGTCGCGTGCTCCCTCGTGCTTCATGCGGGACAGGAGCGCGGTGCGCTTGACGTCCTGCTCCCGCTCGCCGCGGGGGAAGGGGATGATGCGGCCGTTCTTGTAGCGGTTCCGGTTCTGCTTTCTCGGTCGTGCCATGGAATGCGTCCTGGGGCAGGTGGGATGGTCGTGCGGTGCCCGGATGGGGGGCAAAAGAGGCGACGCCGCCGGTTCCGGCGGCTCGCGGCGCCGGGCGTTCTCTCGTGTTCTCGCCTGGATTTCAGGAGCGCCGGCCGGGACCGGGCAGCGCAGCGCTACCCGGACGACGCCGTCCCGGCGCTGCCCCCATGGCCCGCGGCGGCTTCCGGCGGGCCCGGCCCGTCTCCATTTGCATGCGCGACGAGCGCGGCGACGCGCGCCCAGGCGCGGCCGACCGCGCCCGCATCGTTCAAGCGGCCGGCAGCCGCCGAGCCCGCCGCATCCGCGACGCCTGCCGGGAGCAAGCCCTTGTTGCGCGCCTCGATCACCGCACACGACCGGTAGGTGATGCCCGCAAATCCCCGCCTTTCCGCGGCGGAGACGATCGCGGCCCAGTATTGGGACGGGATTCTGTCCCGGCTGCGCCAGGCGCTCACGGTGGTGGGAGGGCGGCCGAGGGCCGCCGCCAGGTTTCGGTAGCCGAATCGGTCGATGATGGCGCGAAAGCTTGTCATGACCTCGACTCTGCATTATGCAGAGGATTCGGTCAAGCGGAATCTCTTCGACTTGCAGAGAGAATCTCTGCATGATGAAGAGAGATGAGATCGCGGAGGCGGAGGATCGGTGGAGCGCCACGAACGGTTGAGGCTGGCACGGCAGCGGGCCGGATTCCGATCGGCGGCCGATGCGGCGCGGCATCTCGGCATCCCTTACGGCACCTATAGCGGCCACGAGAGCGGCCTGCGCGGGATCAAGCAGGATGAGTTGTCCCGCTATGCCGAGACTTTCCGGGTTCCGCTGCCGTGGCTCGCCTTCGGCCAGGGCGGGCCCGATGCTTCCGCCTTCGAGACGGTCCCGATGGTCGGGCTTGGGGGCGAATACGAGAACGGCGGCGTGCGGTTCTTCAAGCCGCGGAACGGCCAGCACCCCCGCTTCGTGCCGCGTCCGATGGTCAGCACCGCCCGCACGGCGGCGCTCTTCGTCTTCGGCGAGCGGCTGCGCGGCATCGTGCCGAGCGGATCCATCGTCTATTTCGACCGGGAGCTGACCGACCCGCGGCCCTCCTTCAAGGGCGTGCCGTGCATCTGCGTCCTCGCAGACGGCACCTCGGTGATCAAGCTCGTCCATGCCCGCCCGGGCAGCGACCGGCTCTGCGACCTCGAGAGCTTCGCGGATCCGCCCATGCGGGACGTGGAACTGAAGGGCGTGGCGCCGCTGACCCAGATCGTCCTGCGGGAAGCCGTGCTCCGGCTCGAGAGCCAGAGCCGATTCCGCACGCAAGACCCGGTCGCCGTCCACCTCGACCGGCGCCGGGAGGAGAATCCGGATACCGAAGAGGCCTGGGACAGGCGGTTCGCGGAGATCCCCTTTCCGGACGCAGAGGCGTAAGGATCTCTGCCCGATGCCGCGCAAGGCCCGGAGATCACGCCTTGTGATGACTTGTCTTCCTCGGACGGCGCGCTGGGCAGATCCGAAGGATCGGGTGCCGATGAGGGCACTTTTCTCGCCCTGCGGTCATCGCCGCGCGCCCCGCTCGTCCAGGAGCATCGGAGGAATCACTTTTGGGATCGATCCGATGCTCACCCTTTGAGAACAGCGCGTTGTTTGAAAAACCGGGGCCACTTATCCGCACGATGCGCGGCATCGGACCCAAAAGTGGAATCCGCTTTTGGGATCCATCCGATGCTCCCCTTTTGCAAGCAGCGCATCGCTCAGTGCGGAAAACCGGGTCCACTTGTCCGCACGATGCGCTACCTGTTGAAAAGCCCTTCGTCTCACTTCTGTTAGCCGGCTCACGAATGTAGGCTCCGGGCGATTGCCGGAGAGAGCGGGGCAGTCCCCATGAGCGACCTTGTTCGGGTCACGATCCTCGACACCGCGACCGGCGAGCGCCGGAGCTTTCTCGAAGCCTTCGAGTGGAGCGGCGAGCCCGGCGGCTTGGATCTGGACAGCGACTACGGTTGCGACTGCGACCGCGCGTTTCTGTTCTCCCGGGCGGGCGGCGAGCGTCACGCCCGCGGGACGCGGGAGGCGGGGCGCTACGTGGTGCGGATCGAGGATCCGGACACGGGCGACGAGCTTTATGCCGATGCGGGCTGGCCCGATCGCCGCATGTCCGGATCGGCGCTGACGGCGTCGACCTGATCCCGGCGCTGCGGACGCCGAATTTTACGCGGGGCGGTCGGGCCGCAAGGGCTCGACTCGGAAGGTAAGCGTCGCCGTCAGAAGCGTTTTGCCGCTTTCGTCCCGGACCGTGACCGCGAAGGAGCGGCGGTCGCCGTCCGGGAGGAGGTCGCGGGCCAGGTCCGGCAAGGCCCGCACGGCCTCTTCCCTGGCCTGTTCGATTCCGTCGAGATCGAGGCCCTCCTCGTCCGCGGTGAGGTGGTCGCCATCATGGGTGTCGAAGAAAAAGCGCGGCATATGGCACCAACAGGGACGCTCTCCCCGGGTTCCCGGCCTTGTTCCGAGCGTATTTGGGCGTAATGATCCGCGTCGGGTCGTGAATCCGTCGGCACGCCGACGGCCGGGAGCGCTGATCTCCCGCCATGGCAGTAAGGAGCGCGGCATGGACGCCGTTCATCCCCATGGCGCCGCGATGGTGCGCAAGCTGGAGAGCCATACCCCGCTCGCAGACGACGAGAAAGCGGCCGTGTTGCGGCTGCCCCTGGCTTTCCGCGCGGTCGCGGCCGATCAGGACGTCGTCCGCGAGGGCGACAGGCCCACCGAGTGCTGCCTCGTCGTCGAAGGCTTCGCCTGCCGGTACGCCCTCACCAACGAGGGCCGGCGGCAGATCCTCTCCTTTCACATCCCCGGCGATATCCCCGACCTGCAGAGCCTGCACCTGGCGGTGATGGATCACAGCCTGGCGACGCTGTCCCCCTCCAAGCTCGCCTTCATCCAGCATGAGGATCTGCGCGCCCTCCTGCGGAGCTATCCCCGGCTCGGGGATCGGTTCTGGCGGGAAACGCTCATCGACGCGGCCATCTTCCGGCAGTGGATGGTCGGTCTCGGGCGCCGTTCGGCCTATAGCCAGATGGCGCATCTTCTCTGCGAGCTGCTCGTGCGCCTGAAGGCCGTCAGTCTCGTCGAGGACTACGCCTTCAAGCTGCCGGTCACCCAGGCGGAGCTCGGCGATGCGCTCGGCCTCTCGACGGTCCACGTGAACCGGGTCCTCCAGGACCTCAGGAGCGAGGGCATCATTGCACTGCACGGAGGCTCCCTGACGGTGCTCGACTGGGAGGGGCTCACGAATGCAGGCGAGTTCGATCCGACCTATCTCCACCTGGTGGGTTGATCCCGGAGGGACCGGCGAAGAGTTGACCGGCTGTTCTCCATCGCTTAATTAACATACCTGTTAATTAGCGCCCGTGTTAAATGACCGACCCCTTGAGCGCGACCCTGTCTGCTCTGGCGGATCCGACCCGCCGGGCCATCCTCGCGCGGCTCGCTCAGGGCGAGGCGACCGTGAACGAACTGGCGGCGCCGTTCGATATCAGCCTGCCGGCCGTCTCGCGGCACCTCAAGGTGCTCGAGACCGCAGGGCTGATCACGCGGGGACGCGAAGCGCAGTGGCGGCCGTGCCGGCTGGACGCGGGGCCGTTGCGGGAGGTGGATCACTGGCTCGGACGCTACCGCCGCCTCTGGGAGGAAAGCTTCGACAGGATGGACGCCTATCTGGCCCGGATCACGAAGGGAAACGGGGATGAGCGCAAAAGCTGAGTGCGGACCCCTGGGCGACGACGAGCTGCTGATCGTCCGGACGTTCGATGCTCCGGTTTCGCTGGTCTTCCGCCTCTGGGAGAAGCGCGAGCACATGATGCGCTGGCTGGGCCCCCGGACTTTCACCTGCACCAGCCTCGACCTCGACTTCCGCCCGGGCGGCGCGTGGCGGGCCTGCATCGAGTCCGAAGCCGCCGGGCCGTTCTGGATGGGCGGACAGTACCGCGAGATCGAAAGGGACAGGCGTATCGTCTTCACCTTCGTGGGGGAGGACGAAAGCGGCCGGCGCAGCGTCGAGACGCTCGTCACGGTGACGTTTTCCGAGCGGGACGGCAAGACCGTCCAGAGTTTCCATCAGACCTCTTTCCCCACCGTCGAGAGCCGCGACAGCCATCTCAGTGGATGGGACCAGGTCTTCGACAAGCAACAGGCCTACGCCGAACGCCTCGCCAAGGGAGCGCAGCCGTGATCACCATTACCGCCTTCAATTGGGTTCCGCCGGCCGTGCAGGGCCTGATGCGCGACCTTCGGGTGCGATGGGCTCTCGAAGAGGCCGGCCTCGCCTACCGGACGAGGTTCATCACCGGACAGGATCAGAACTCGGCGGAGTATCGCGCGCACCAGCCTTTCGGGCAGGTGCCGATCTTCGAGGAGGACGGCTTCGTTCTCTTCGAGTCGGGCGCGATCGTGCTTCATATCGGGGCCCGCAGCGAGGCGCTCCTCCCCCGGGACGAGGTTGGGCGGGCACGGGCGACGTCCTGGCTCATCGCGGCTCTCAACTCGATCGAGGTCGTGGTCCAGCAACTCGTCGAGCTCGACCTCTTCCATGCCGACGAGGCCTGGGCGAGGCACCGCCGGCCCGACCTGGAGCGGGCGTCGAGGAGACGGCTGGCGGACCTCGCCGCCTGGCTCGGCGACCGCGCATTCCTGGAAGACCGCTTCACCGCCGGCGACCTCGTGATGGCATCGGTGCTCCGGTCCCTGCGGCACACGGACCTCGTGGAGGGCCACCCCACCCTGAGTGCCTATCTGGCGCGCTGCGAGGCGCGGCCGGCCTTCCTGCGCGCCGAAAGCGACCATATGGCCGCGTTCGGGACACACTGAAGCGATCTCGGACGGAGCGCGGCGGGGTCCGAGGATCGCCTCGAGGTTCGAGCGCCCTTTCGCGGACTGAGGTCCTCGGGTCTTGCTACCGCTCGCCCGAGGATGACGCCGAACAAGGCGGATGATGCCCCGGCTTCACGCGGCGGCGCGGGTCGCTTGGGCGAGCGCCTCTGCGACCGCCCGGAGGGCCTCCTTCAGGTCGGCAAGAGGGAGAAGCCCGAATCCCACGCGGATGACCCGCGCTTCGTCGCCGAGCCAAGCCCCTTGGGCGACCCTGACGCCGCGCCTCGAGAGCTCTTCATGGAACCGCGCCACGGAGGTCTCGTCGAAGACCGAGGGCTTGAGCCGGATGCAGCAGAGCGCTCCCGCATCGGGCCGGACCCAGTCGACGAGATCGCGATGCCGTTCGACCCACTCTTCGGTCGCGGCGAGGGTTTCGGCGAAAGGACGACGGCGCGCACCGACGATGTCGTCCTGGCGCTCCATCACTCTCAAAGCCAGCATTTCATCCACGGGCGAGCAGGAGATCACCGTGTTGAACTTCGCGAGCACGAGCTCCTCGCGCAGGTCGGGATCGCGCGTGATCGCCCATCCGAGCCGCAGCCCGGCCGCGCCGTGGCACTTCGACAAGGATGCAACGGACACCGCGCGAGGGCCCAAGCCGACGGCGGAGGCGGCGGTCGAATCGGTCCCGTACGCCGCCTCGCGATAGGTCTCGTCGACCAGCAGGATCGCGCGCGGGCACACTTCATCCATGAGCGCCCGAACCGCGGCGAGGGTCGTGAGCGGAATCGCGACCCCGGAAGGGTTTTGCGGGCTCGCCAGGCTCACCAGCCTGGTCCTGGCCGAGAGCAGCCCGCGCAGCAGCTCGAGGTCGGGCTGATAACGCCGTTCGAACGTGAGGGGGAGGACGCGCACGCTCGCTCCGACCGCGTCGAGAACGGCCCGGGCCGGCGGGAACACCGGCGACGCGATCACGGCCTCGTCGCCTCGATCGCAGAGGATGAAGGCAAGGAGAAAGAGGGCGTGGACTCCTCCGATCGTGACGACGACGTCCTCCGCATCGACTCGATGCGCCTGCGCGATGGCTTGGCGCAGGCGCAGATTGCCTTGCGGCGTCCCATACCCGAGGCTCGTCGCGGCGAGGTCCGACAGGTCCCCGTCCAGGAGTTCGCCGATGCTCAGGTCCGGACCGTAGCTTTCCCCGAGATCGTAGCGCGGCGCCTCCCCGAGCAGGGAGATCATGCCGTTGCGGGAAAAACGGGCCATCCGAGTCTCCTTTCGGTGCGGGACCGGCGCATGGTCGACGTGGCCACCGGCCCCGCAATGACGACCATGACAGCAAGCCTGAACAGAGTAACAGCCGTTTCGCACGGCAGCGCGTTCGTGTACAGCGGCTTGCCGGGGATGATGCCGTCCCGGCGCTAAAAAGTGTTCGATCCCAGGGTTCCGGCCCCGAACACGATCGCGGTCTTTCCCTTGAGGATCGCCATATCCACCTCGCTCCGTCTTCTTGCACCCGCTCCCGCGGCCCGTCCGGCGTGAACGCTTCAGCCGCCGGCCTCCAGGACGGCTTCCACCGTCATCAGGACGGGATTGTCGCCGCGCACGAGGCGGCCTTCCGAAATCGCGCCTGTGTGGTCGACCAATGCCACGTCCAGCACGGCTTCGGGCTCGCCGCCATCGCCGGCGGAGATGCGGCCGAAGCGGATGGCCATCTCGGTCGCGAAGGCATCGACCCGCCGTCCGTCACGGTAGCTCGCCCCGATGATGCTGCCGACGCCGCCGTGCAGTTCGGCCGCCGCGATGTCCCGGTCGCGGCAGAAGGCTTCGAGCGCCTGCGCGAGGTCCTGGTTCGGCCGGAGCCTCAGCGCGAACACGCGTCTTCCGGCCGCGCTGCCGGGGCCGGGGTGCGGGACCGGGCCGAAGAGGGTGAATCCCGTCTCCGGATCCGGCGCCGCCGCGAAGGCGGCGCCGTCGAGCCCGATGCCGCCGACCCGGATCGGCCGGGCGACGAAGGTCTCCTCCGGCAGGACGTGGCCGCCGCGCAGGATGCCGTCCGATTCGGTCCAGAGCGCGTGGCAATGGAAAAACGGCGCCCCGTCGCGGAGCCCCAACGTGAGTGCGCCGGCGCGGACGCGGCTCAAGCCCGGCGGCCTCGAAGGGGCGCTGTAGAAGGCCGCGTATCGCGGCGTCTCCGAGAGGGCCGGCATCACATAGGCGAAAGGACCGAAGGCGCCGCCCTCGAGCCGCACGACTCCGCTGGTGCATCGGTGCGCCGCAAAGACCCGCCGGACGGCTTCGAGGAGCGGCCGACCGGCTTCGAGATCCCCCGCCACGGGCGTTCCCCGCGCCTCGACCCATTGGACGCGCTCGGCCGGCCCGATTCCAGGCTGCTTGATCGTCCTCATGCCGCCTGCCTCGCCCTGCCGTCAGCGGGTGGATCCTGGGTCCGGGATCGGCCACAATGAAGAGGCCGAGACGGAGACGCGCGATGATCCGGGCCGAATGCCATACCGCCGACAATGCGCTCGCCATCACGTTCGACGCGACGCCCTGGTTCGAGGAGGCCGATGCGCCGAGCATCGTGAGCGTCGCCCGGAAGGACTGGTCCGGCATCTGGATCGCGGACGCGCTCGAATCCCGTCCCGGCTACGAGGAGCTTCATCGGCTGATCGGCTACGCGACGACCCATCTCGGAGACGAGTCGCTGGAGGATCCCTCCTGGCCGACCTTCGACTGCGTCGTGAACGGCCCGGACGCCGTGGCATGGCTGCGCCGGAACCGGGCCGATGTCGCAGCCGCCGTCGAGGACCATCGAGCCCATCAGGCCGGCACCCCTTGAAACCGCTCGCGCCGCACGATTAGAGCATCGGACCCAAAAGTGGAATCCACTTTTGGATCCATCCGATGCTCCCCTTTTGCAGCAGCGCATCGCTCAGTGCGGAAAACCGGGGCCACTTTTCCGCACGATGCGCGCATCGGACTAAAAAAGTGGAATCCACTTTTGGGATCCATCCGATGCTCACCCTTTGAAAGCAGCGCATCGTTTAACGCGGAAAACCGGGTCCACTTGTCCGCACGATGCGCTAGCCCCGCCGCACCGATGCCGAGGACGAGGCGGAAGAAAACGAGGTCGAAGCGGTAGACGAAGACGAGGCCGACGCCGACGCGGTCGAAGACGCGTCGGTCGCTCTCGTCCGGCTCATGATGCCGGCGCTCGTGAAGCCGCCGTCGACGCAGATCGTCTGCCCGGTGACGTAGCTCGACTTGCCGTCGTCGAGCAGGAAGAGGGCGGCGCCGGCGATCTCGGCCGGAGACCCGTAGCGGCGCATGGGCACGGCGGACGACCAGGCGGCGCGCGCGTCTTGGGTATGGATCTCCCTGACGAGAGGCGTCTCGATCGGTCCCGGCGCGATGGCGTTGACGCGGATCCCGAGGGGCGCCAGTTCGACGGCCATCACCTTCGTCATCGTGATCACGCCGGCCTTCGAGGCTCCGTAGGCGACGCGCCCCTCGTTCCCGGCGATGCCCGACACCGACGCGATGTTGACGATCGACCCGGCGCCGCGCGCCCGCATCCTCTTCGCCGCCTCGCGCGACACCACGAAGCTGCCGATCAGGTTGACGTCCAGGATCTTGCGGAAGAGGTCGGCGCTCGTCTCGAGGGCCGGCACGTCCCGGCCGGTCCCCGCCGCGTTGACGACGCCGGTGAGCGGGCCGAATTCCGCTTCGCACGCCGCGACGGAGCGCACGACCGCCTCCTCGTCCGCGACGTCGAGCCGCTCGAGCCGCACATGGCCGCCGGCCGCCCCGAGCGCATCCCGGCAGCGATCGAGGTTCGCCTGATCGAAATCCGCGACGACGGTCCGAACGCCCTCCGCGAGCAGCGCCTCGACGATCGCAAACCCGATGCCGGAGGCTCCCCCGGTGACGAGTACAATCTGTTGACGGGGCATGGTTCCCTCGCTTGCTTGTCTTCGACGGGGCTCGTTCGAACGGCCGGTCCGCGCGATGCGCCGCCGGGGCGGACGCTCAGGCGGAGGCCTGTGCGGACTCGTCGAGCGGCAGGCAGCCGCGCGCCTCGAGCTCCGCGCGGATGTCCTTCTTGGTGATCTTGCCGTAGCCGGATTTCGGCAGGGCGTCCCAGAAGAACACGCGCTTCGGGAGCTTGTAGCGGGCGACCTTGCCGTCGAGCCACGCCAGGAGCTCGTGCTCGCCGAGCCTCGCCTGCGGACGCAGCACGCAGACCGCGACGCCCACTTCGCCCCAGGTCCTGTCGGGCACGCCCAGGATGGCGGCCTCGGCGACCGCCGGATGCGTCAGGATCGTCTCCTCTGTCTCGCGCGGATAGACGTTCGAGCCGCCCGAGATGTACATGTCGGACGCGCGCCCCGTGATGTAGAGATAGCCTTCGCGGTCGAGGTGCCCGAGATCGCCGGTGCGGAACCAGCCGTCCCGGAACGCCTTCGCGTTGGCGTCGGGGTTGTCGAAGTAGCCCGCGAAAACCGCCGGTCCGCAGACGCAGATCTCGCCCGTCTCGCCGGGCTCGAGCTCGCGGCCTTGCGGGTCCTGGATCGAGACCTGCATGCCGGTGCGCTCATACCCGCACGTCCCCACCTTCACGTCCGGACCGTCCTCCGGGTCGTGCAGAGCGGGCGGCAGCACGGTGATGTTGCCGGTCACCTCGCCCAGCCCGAAATACTGGACGAGCACCTTCCCGAGCTTCCTCAGCGCGTGCTTCTGGTCCTCCCGGTACATCGGTGCGCCCGCATAGATCACGTAGCGCAGGGACGAGTGATCGTGCGCGTCGACGGAAGGGTGCTCGGTCAGCATCTTCACGATGGTCGGGACCGTGAACATGTTGGTGATCCGCCATCGCTCGACGAGCGACCAGGCCTCGTCGGGATCGAACCTCTCGCTTGCGAGGAGGACCGTCTTGGCGCCGCGCGCCACCTGCGTGAGCTGGTGGATGCCGGCGCCGTGCGAGAGGGGCGCGACGACGAGGGAAGCGTCCCGGTGCGTGGTGCCGGGCATCAGGTCGCAGAGGTGGTTCGTGACGACGAACGCCATCTGGCCGTGGGTGAGGACCGCGGCCTTCGGACGGCCCGTCGTGCCCGAGGTGAAGAAGAACCAGCACGGGTCGTCGTGCTCGACGGAGGCGACCGGAACCGCCTGACCCGCATGGCGTTCGACGAGGGCGTCGTAATCCTCGCCGAATTCCGCGGGCCCGATCGAGACGACATGGCGGATCTCCGGGGCGGCCTCGCGGGCCGCCGCGACGTGGTCCGGGAAGTCGGCGTGGCAGATCATCGCCGTGGCGCCGCTCGCCTGGCCGAGATAGGCGATCTCGCCGGGAGTCTGCCGGAAATTCGTCGGCACCCAGACGGCGCCGATCCGGAAACAGGCGAACATCGACTCGAACATCTGGTTGCCGTTCTTCGACTGCACCAGGACGCGGTCGCCCTTCGCCACGCCTCTCTCGGCCAGGGCCGCCGCCATGGCGTCGACGCGCCGGTCGAGTTCGCTCCAGGTCCAGGCCGCTTCGCCCCACGCGAAGCCGATCTCGCTCCCGTGCCGACGCGCCGCCTGGCGCAGCAGATGGGAGAGGTTCATCACGCGCCTGCTGTTGGGCGCGGCGCCCCCCCGCGGGAGCTGACGGGGAGTCGTCACGTGCGGCGCTCCAGGATAGAGACGCCGATCGCGGGCGCGCGATCGATATCGGCGACGCCGGCGATTTCGTACCGGCCTAAGGGCGCATGCGTCCGCTCGACGATTGAACCGCGTGCCAAGTCGTCATCTCCGTCGGCCGAAGGGCCGCAGGCCGCAAACGGTTCGGGAATGAACCTTCCGGACCGGCGTTTCTTCTCGGGCGGCCGGCGGCGCGCTGTCAACTCCCGATCCGCTCGCCCGGGAAGGACAGGTCCAGTCGGCCCCGGATGCTCCATGGGCCGGAACAGCCAAGGAACACTGCCATGCCTCCGGCGGCGCTCTATGGCATCGGACCCAAAAGTGGACCCCACTTTTGGGATCCATCCGATGCTCTTTTTCTTAAAGCAGCGCATCGTTTGACGCGGACAACCGGGTCCACTTGTCCGCACGATGCGAGCATCGGAACCCGAAAGTGGACCCCACTTTCGGGATGCATCCGATGCTCTTTTTCTTGAGCAGCGCATCGTTTAACGCGGAAAACCCGGTCCACTTGTCCGCACGATGCGCTAGCTTCCTGCATGAGAAGCCGCAGGGAGCGTTCGATGACGGATCACGTCTACAAGATCGTGGAGCTCGTCGGTTCATCGCCGGACAGCATCGAGGATGCGATCCGCATCGCCATCTCGCGTGCGGACCGGACGCTGCGGAATCTGCGCTGGTTCGAGGTCGTGCAGACCCGCGGACATGTGGAGAAGGGCGAGGTCCGCCATTTCCAGGTCGTGCTCAAGGCCGGGTTCACCCTGGAAGGCGAGTACCCGTGACGCGAGGGGGTTGCGCCCGCCCGCCTGGCGCGGCGCCGCCGATCATCTCGCCTTCATGAGGCAGCGGTCCCAGTCGGGTTCGCCGCCGAAGCGCTCGACGAGGGCATCGATCAGGACCCGCACCTTGCCGGGGACGTGGGAGCCCGGCGGCCGCACGACGAAGATGCCGAATTCGGGGGCCGGATAGTCGAGCAGGAGCGGCTCGAGGGCGCCGCTGTCGATGGAGTCGGTGACGAGAAACGACGGCACGACGGCGATGCCGAGGCCGGCGATCGCCCATTGCAGCATGGCTTCGCCGCTGTCGGACCGGAGGCGGCCGTCCGGCCGGACCGAAACGAGGCGCTTGCCCACCCGGAACTGCCATTCGGCCACGGTGCGGCCCGTATAGAGCAGGCATTCGTGGGCCGCGAGGTCGCCCGGCACGCCCGGCCGTCCATGGCGGGCGAGATAGGCGGGGCTCGCGACGACGACGGCGCGCACCGGCGCGAGCCGGCGGGCGACGAGGCTCGAATCCTTGAGGGCGCCGATGCGGATAGCCGCGTCGAACCGCTCGCCGATCAGGTCGACGATCCGGTCGCTGTAGGACACGTCGAACTCGAGCCGCGGGTGGCGCGTCGCCATCTCGGCCAGGACGGGCGCGACGTGGCGCACGCCGAAGGACAGCGGCGCCGCCAGGCGCAGGCGCCCGACGATCTCGCCGCCCCGATGGGCGACGGCTTCGCGGGCCTCGTCGAACTCGGCGAGGATCTTCTCGCTGCGCGCCTTGAAGTCGAGCCCCGCCTCGGTCGGGCTGATGCCGCGCGTGGTGCGGGCGAGGAGGCGCGTGCCGAGTTCCGACTCCATCTTGGCGATCCGGCGGCTGACGATGGATTTCGAGATGCCGAGGTGCCTCGCAGCGCGGTTGAAGCCGCCGCTTTCCACCACCTCCACGAAACTCCTCAGATCGTCCATCTCGATCATGGGGTGTTCCTCTGCGAGCAACAGTCTGGTGCGGAGGACGGGCATTCCGGCCCGCGCGCCGCATCACTAGCTTCCTGCCATCGCAATAGCCAGAGGTTCAAGGAGGGTTCGCCTCATGTCGACGGTTCTCGTTCTTACCAGCAGCTCGCTCGGCGAGGCATCGGTTTCCAATGAGCTCGTGCGGGACGCCGTCTCGCGGCTGCGCTCCCGGGACCCCGCCCTCCAAATCGTCGCCCGAGACCTCGGCTCCAGCCCGGTCCCGCACCTGACTCTCGACTCCGCCACGGCCCTGCGGGGGGGCGAACCCGCGAATGCCGCCCAGGAGGCGGCCCTGGCTCTCTCGGACGAACTCGTCGCCGAGCTCGAAGCCGCGGACACGATCGTCATCGGCGCGCCCATGTACAATTTCGGCATCGCGTCGACCCTGAAGGCGTGGTTCGACTACGTGCTGCGGGCCGGCATCACCTTCCGCTACACCGAGAGCGGGCCCGAGGGCCTGCTCGAGGGCAAGCACGCCATCGTGGTCGAAAGCCGCGGCGGCCTCTACAGCGAGGGACCCGCGCAGGCAATGGACTCGCAGGAGCCTCATCTGCGCACGCTTCTGGGCTTCATGGGGATCACCGACGTGACGTTCGTCCGGGCCGAGAAGCTGGCCTTCGGAGCGGCTTTCCGCGACGCGGCGATCGAAGCCGCGCGGGCGCAGCTCGGCGACGCGATCGGACCCGCGGCCCTGCGCGCCGCCTGACACGATCGGGTGAATGTATGGTGAAGCGGGCCCGCTTCACCATACGGCTCGAGGCGTCGGAGGACGTACGGGACAGGGCAGGAAGCGTTCGGGATTGGACCCGGACCAGACTCAGCGGACGAGTCTCGCCGACGCGAGGTCTGGGAGATTGCGCGGAGCGGGCACGCGCGTGCTCCGCCCGGGAGGCTGCGGCGACGCGAATGGGCGGGGGCTCAGCGCGGGATCGTCGGCAGCGATGCACGAATGCGCTCCGAGAAATCGGGCGCGCCATCGGCGGCCTGGGCGGCCCCGTTGATCAGGGAGCGTTGCCGCAGTTCGTCAAACGGCAGCGTCGTGTCCACCCGGCCCGAAACATAGAGGTAGCTGTCGACCAGACCGTTGAAGA
Source organism: uncultured Alphaproteobacteria bacterium (assembly GCA_963723525.1). GTDB lineage: Bacteria > Pseudomonadota > Alphaproteobacteria > Rhizobiales > Beijerinckiaceae > Microvirga. The sequence continues at coordinate 141,969 of CAVRRI010000029.1, read as the reverse complement.
GATGGCGGACGTCGAACCGGCCCTCCCGACCGGCGGCGTTCGCGTAACGTATGATGTTGATCGTGCAGCTGTTGCTCAGCAGGTGATAGAACTCCGGGTTCTCGGCGAGTTCGTTGATCCGGGCCAGATAGACGAGCAGCAGCCGGCGCGCGTTCTCGGCCGAGGTGTTGAGGCGATAGAGGTACACCGTCTCGCGGCGATGGTTGGTGCGCACGCCTACGATGTCGCGCTCGTTACCCACCACGTAGATCAGCTCGAATTGCTTGAAGAGGGAAGCGACGGGGTTGAAGCCTTCGCCCACCTCCGGCCGCGTCTCGATGGAGATACTCAGCGGCGGCGCGTTGTCGAAGACGAAACTGAGGAACGTGTGCCCGACCAGCCCCTCGCTCCAGTAGGACACGTAGAAATCGAGGGCACTCAAGTGCGAGAGCCACACCTCGCGCTCCTCGTAGCGCACCGTGAAATCATCCCGGGTCCGGTAGTCGAAGTTGCGGACGCCGGTGAGGCGGACGCGGTCGCCGTCGATAACCGCCCGCGGCATCACCGCGACTTCCGGGCGCCACGCACGATCATGCGAGGGATCGATCGCGATCCACCACACGACAACGCCGAGAAGCAGCACGATCACGGCCACCGAGATATGCCGTTGGCGCGACAGCCAGCGGGCCCAGATCGCAAACGCGGCAAAGGCCCCCGCCAATCCCAGACGCAATCCGGTCCACGGCAGATTTGAATAGAAGATGGCTAGGGTGCCCCACGAGATGAGCACGAACCAGCATAGAAACCGGATTCCCGCGATCAGGAAGCCGAAAGCCCTGGGTCGGAACCTACCGTGTGAACTCGATCTGGGATTCACGCTGGCGCCTGCTTCTCGAAGCTTCGATCGATCCAGAATTCCCCGCCAGGATAGGGCCTCACTTGGGAAGAGTATTCTTGTAGATCCTGCCATCCTTCATGATGACGAGGAAATTCTTTTCCGGGTCCGCGATGAGCCTGATGTCTTCGAACGGATTGCCGTCGATCAGCAACAGGTCGGCGAGTGCGCCCTCTTCGACCACGCCGAGCCTGCCGGGATACGGATTGCGGAGCCCGGACAGGCCGAGCAATTCGGCATTCGCCGATGTCGCCATGATCAGCGCTTCGGCTGGCGTATACCAGCGGGTGAGGTCGGCGAGTTTGGCGCCTTGCCGTTCAGCCAGCGCCTTGGAGAACAGGATGTCGGTTCCGAATGCAGTCTTGATTCCGTATCTCTTCGCCAGGGCATACACCGTCTCGGTGCCGGCGACCACCTGCCGCATTTTTGCCAGTTCCGCAGGACCCAGAGCGCTGGCGCCCCCCAGATCGAGGAAGGGTTGCGTACTCAACCAGATCCCCTTCTCGGCCATCAGCCGGGCCGTGGCTTCGTCCATCAGATGCCCGTGCTCGATGCACTTGACACCGGCTGCGATCGACCGCTGGATCGCAGCCGGCGTGTAGGCATGGGTACAGACATAGGTGCCCCAGTTCTCAGCCGCTTCGACCGCGGCGCGAAGCTCGGCCTCCGTGAACGTGGACACGTCGAGCGGACTGAACGGGGATGCCACGCCGCCGCCCGCGGTGAGCTTGATCTGCGACGCGCCCTGCATGAGCTGCTCGCGCACGCGCGTGCGGACCTCGTCCGGGCTGTCGGCGACCATGCTTCCGCCAAGCTGCTCCATGCGGGTAAGCGTTCCGCCAATGGTTCTCGGCAGATCGGGGAGCTGACGAAAGTCGCCGTGACCGCTGGTGACCGTAATCATCGCTCCGGACGGATAGATGCGCGGCCCCGGCAACAGCCCTTCGTCGATGGCGCGTTTCAGGCTGAAGGTCGGCCCCCCCATGTCGCGGACGGTGGTGAAACCGCGCATCAACGTGGCGGTCGCCTCGACCCCGGCCAAGTGGTTCGTGTAGCCTATGTCGCTGCTCAGGATCGCCGCAGGAGTCGGCCGCACCAGCATCGCATGCCAATGCATGTCGCTCAGGCCCGGCATCAGGACGCGCCCATTCCCCCCGATGACCTGGACGCCGGCATTCGCGCCGACGGTGATCGGGCTCGCAGAGATGCGCTCGATGATGTTGCCCCTGATCAGCACGTCGGAGGCGGCCGACAGCGCGCCGCTCTTGCCATCGAAGATCCGGACGCTCTGAAAAAGGGTGGAGGCAACGGGGGTCGCGTCCGGCGCTCCCTGCGCCAGACTCGGCTGGCAAGGTCCGATCGAAAGTGCCGCCAACACCAACGACGGACAGAGCTTCAGTTTCAGCGTCCGCGTCGTCGCCGGGTCAAACGACGTTCTCAACCCTCGTCGCAAGTTCATGTCTGGGCTCCCGGGCTCCAGAATTGAAGCTGGTCGATGGCAACGGTTGGTCGGGCAGCTTGAACGGTTTGAACTCTATCACCCTGTACAGCTTGACGCCATTGCAGGAATGACGGCTTTCGGCACGACGCCGACGATTGCGGAACGTCCGCTGCGGGGCCGAGTGCGGCCGTTCATGCGCACGGCTGCGCCGACCGGTTTCGACCCTACCCTCCCTTCACGGCGCCTGCCGTCAGGCCGGCCACGATCTGGCGCTGCGCGACGACGGTGAGGGCGAGCACCGGCAGGGTGACGATCAGCGCCGCCGCGGCGAGCGGTCCCCAGCTCACCTGCTCGAAGGAGAGCATGTTGTAGACCGCGACGGGCAGCGTGCGGGTCTCGCGGCCGGCCAGCACGACCCCGAACACGAAATTGTTCCAGGAGAAGATCACGGCGAGGATGAAGGCGACGGTGATGCCCGGCTTGGCGATCGGCAGGGCCACGTGGCGGAAGACCTCCCAGCCGGTCGCCCCGTCGATCACGGCCGCCTCCTCGAGTTCGAGTGGCGTCGTCTCGAAATAGCCGATCATGATCCAGATCACGATCGGCACCGTGATGACGAGATGGGCGATCACCTGGGGCACGAGCGTGCCCATCAGCCCGAGCCATTGGAACAGCAGGAACAGGGGGATCAGGTAGGACAGGCCGGGCGTCATGCGGGCGATCAGGATGATCACCGCGGCCTTGGTGGCGCGCATGCGGGCGATGCCGTATCCGGCCGGGATGCCGATGAGGAGTGCGAGGCCGGTCGCCGCGCCGGTGACGATGAGGCTGTTGACGAAGAAGAGGCCGAAGCGGTTCGATTCGACGACGCCGACGTAGTTCTTCCACGCGATGCGCTCCGGGATCAGGATCGGCGGATAGGCGGCATTGTCGACCTCGAACTTGAGCGACAGCGACAGCATCCAGAGGAAGAACAGCACCGCCGGCGACACCAGCACGAGCGCCGCGAACCAGAGACCGGCCTTGTCCAGGATGCCCCTCAGCGTCCCGTTCACGGGCCCCTCCCCAGCTCGGTCCATTTGGTGCGCTGCCGGACATGGAGCATGAGCAGCGACAGGCCGACGACGAGCGCGAAGAGCACCACCGCGAGGGCCGAGCCGTAGCCGACGTCGTAATAGGCGAACGCCACGCTGTAGAGGTAGAGGTTGATGGTCTCCGACGCGGTGCCCGGCCCGCCCTGCGTGATGGCGTAGATGATGTCGAAGCTCTTCAGCGCGTCGATGGTGCGGATGATCACGGCGACCATCAGGAACGGCGCGATCATCGGCAGCGTGATGTAGCGGAATTTCTGGAGCGCGCTCGCCCCGTCGATCGCGGCGCTTTCATACGGCTCGGGCGGGATCGCGGCGAGGCCGCCGAGCACGATCAGCATCACGAGCGGTGTCCATTGCCAGGTTTCGACGAGCACCAGGGACGGGATCACGGTCGCGGGATGGAACACCCACGCGAGCGGGCCGATGCCGACGAAGGACAGGAGATAGTTCAGGACGCCGAGCTGGGGATGGAACATCATCGTCCAGACGAGGGCGATGGCGACGGGCGTCGCCATCATCGGCATGACGAACAATCCGCGCAGGATCCCGCGAAACGGCAGGCGCGCGCTGAAGACGAGCGCCGCGAGCGTGCCGAGGACGAGCGGCAGGATCACCGCCAGGGCGGTATAGACGAGCGTGTGCCCGACGGACGACAGGAACCGCTCGTCGGTCGCGAGCCGGGCGTAGTTCGACAGGCCCGCGAAGCGGCGGGCGCCCCCGATCGTCCACTCGTGCAGGCTCATCCAGACCGTGAACGCCCACGGGAAGACGATCACCGATCCGACGACGAGCACCGCCGGCAGCACGAAGGGCCAGAACGAGCGGACCGGGCGGGCGCCCTTGACGGGCGCCGCCCCCATGTCTCGGGCCGGATGCGGTTCAGCGATGGCGGCCATGACGAACTCCCATCGCGTGCTCCGGCCCCGACGGCGTCAAGCCTTTTCGCTGCGTTCGAGGACCGGCCTGAACTGCTCCGTCGCCTTCTTCATCTCGGTCGCCGGATCGCCGCCCGCGATGAGGTTCGTGAGGCCGATGCCGATGATGTCGCGGAACTCCGTGACCGGCTGGACGACCGGGAGCCCGAGCTTGCTGATCTTGCCGGATTCGACCACCGCGTCGATCCAGGCCGGCGGCATCTTCACGCCCTTGCGGACGTCCGGATCGTCGAGGATCGACCTGCGGAACGGCACGCCGCCGCCGGCCTGCAGCAGCCGTGCGCCCATGAGCTTGGAGATCGCCCACTGGCAATACAGATAGGCCGCCTCCTTGTTCTTGCTCGCGGCCGTCACGCCGATGCCGTCGCCGAACGTGGCCGAGGCCTGGGCGTTGGGTCCGCGCGGCATGACGCCGTAGCCGACCTTGCCGACGACCCGCGACTTGTCCGGATCTTCGAGCGGCGGCGCGAAACCGACGCCGTCGAGCCACATGCCGATCCTGCCCTGCAGGAAGGCCGACTGGCATTCCGACCAGTTGAAGCCGGAGACGCCCTGCGGGGCCGATTTGGTGAGGAGCCGCTGATAGAGCCGGGCCGCCTCGATGGCCTCGGGCGTGTCGGTCTTCAGGTTGCCGTTCGCATCGACGGGATCGATCCCGTAGCCGAGGAGGAAGCTGGTCCAGACCGGGACGTTGGCGTTCTTCAGCCCGCGCGCGACGAAGCCGTAGGTGCCCTCCTTCGGGTCCGTGAGCGCTTCGGCCGCCTTCACCATCTCGTCGAAGGTCTGCGGATAGGAGAGGTTCTTCTTCGCGAAGAGCTCCTTGTTCCAGTAGACCATCCAGTAATCGACCGAGAACGGCAGCGACAGCATCTGGCCCTGCGGGTTCTTGGCGTAGAGGAGTCCGGCCTGCGAGAAGTCGGCCTCGGTGAGGCTCGCCTCGGTCAGTTCCGGGTTCTTCATGAAGGCCGACAGGTCGGCCAGCCAGTTCGCCTTCTCGAACTGCCGCTTCTGGACGTGGTAGCTGATGTGGATCACGTCGAAGCTCGGGCTGCCCGGAACTCAGTTCGATCACCGCCTTCTGGCGCTGCTGCTGCTCGGGCGTCTGTTCGGACGCAACCTGGATGCCCGTGAGATCGGTGAACTCCTTCTCGTATTTCTGAAGGTTGTCCCCGCGCGGGCCCTTGGTCAGGTTCACGCCGAGCTTGGTGCCGGCGTATTTCTTCCAGTTCACCTGCGCGAAGGCCGGCGTGACGCCGCCGAGGCCGCAGGTCGCGGCCGCCGTGGTTGCCGCCAGAAAGGTCCGGCGCGTGAGCTTGCTCTGCGTGACGTCCATTCTCGTTCTCCTCCCTGAAGAATCGATCGGCGGCCTCTCTCGGGCCGTGGCCAAGCGCCCGCTTTCGGCCGTCGCCGCGTTTGGCGCTTGACGCTTGCAACGGATTAAGCACCAAGTAACATGTCAGTGTCAACGCAACGGTTCCGTTTCGTCATGTCGGGGCCGAAATCCTGGAGTCCTCCTTGGCCCCTTCGTTCGGGATCAGCCCCGCGCTCGTCACGCCCTTCTCTCCGCAGGGCGTCGACGTGAAGCGCCTCCTCGCGCATGCGCAGAACTGCCTCGACCGCGGCTGCCGGACCGCCACGCTGTTCGGCACCACGGGAGAAGGGCCCTCCGTCTCCGCCAAGGAGCGCGACCGGGTCGCGGCCGAAATGGCGAGCGCCGGCATCCCGGCGGGCCGGCTCGTCGAGGCCGTCCTCGCCTGCTCGGTCGAGGAAGCCGTCTTCGGCACGAGCCGCGCCTTGAGGCGCGGCGCGCGGGCCGTCCTCCTGGCCCCGCCCTTCTATTTCCGGCCGGTGCCGGACGAGGGGGTCTTCGCCTGGTACGCGGAGGTCTTCCGCGCCGTCGGCCCCGACCTGCGCGACGTCATCCTCTACCACATCCCCGGGATGACCGGAGTGCCGCTGTCGCACGCGCTCGTCGCGCGCCTCGTCGACACCTTCCCGGGCGCGGTGCTCGGCGTGAAGGACAGCGCCTGCGACGCGGATGCGACGCTCGCCCTGATCGCGGCCTTCCCCGGCCTCGACATCCTCGTGGGCGACGAGAGCTATCTCGGGCGGGCCTGCGCGGCGGGCGCGGCGGGCTCGATCTGCGGCGTCGCCAACCTGGAGCCGGAAGCCGTGATCGCGCTTGCCGAAAGCGGACGTGACGATCCGCGCGTCGTCGCGCTCGTCCGCGCCATCACGGCGCATCCCGTCATCCCCATGGTGAAGGCCCTCGTGGCCCATGTCCGCGGCGACCGCGCCTGGGCGCAGGCCCGCCCGCCCCTGCCGACCATCGGCGAAGACGAGGCGCGCGCGGTCGCGCAGCTCCTCGAGCCCTTCCGGCAGCCGGCGGAGTCCCGCGCATGAGCACCGCCCGCCGCGCGCCCCGGTCCGAGATCAAGCTCCGCGAGCGCGCCTACGACGCCTTCACCGAGCATCTCCTGCGCAGCGACATCAAGCCGGGGCAGTTCATGAGCCAGCGGGAGCTCGTGGCGCTGACCGGACACCCCCTCGGGGCGATCCGCGAACTGATCCCCCGTCTCGAAGCCGAGGGCCTGATCGTCACCGTGCCGCAGCGCGGCCTGCAGATCCTGCCCCTCGACATCAGCCTCATCCGCAACGCATTCCAGTTCCGGCTCATCCTCGAACGGGAGGCGATCGCGGCCTTCGCGCTGACCGTCGCCGATGCGCGGATCGAGGAGATCGAGGACCTGCACCGGGCGATCGTGACGGCCGCCGAAAAGGGCGTGACGCCGCGGCTCGTGGCCGACGCGCAGCGGATCGACCGCGAGTTCCACGAGACGATGATCGACGACCTCAGCAACGACATCATCTCGAAGGCCTACCGGGTGAACTGGATCAAGGTCCGGCTGATCCGGCAGAGCGAGACGAGCCTCGACGAGGATCTCGTCGTCCCGGTCATGCACGAGCATCTGGCGATCATCGCCGCCATCCGGGCCCGCGACGCCGCCGCCGCCGTGGAGGCGGGTGCGGCGCACATCATGAACGCGCGCAGGCGGGCGCTGAGACTGGAGTGATCTTTCGCGGCCGCGCGGCCGCTTCGCAACGACACCAGGCCGCAACGGCCATCGAGGGAGGACGATCATGACGAAGACGACGCGACGCACGCTCCTGTCCGGCGCGGCGGCCATCGGCGGAACGGCCCTGCTGCCGCGCCGCGCCCGCGCGGCGACCGTCCTGCGCTGGGCGGAGAACCAGGCGCCGAGCCACCCGGCGGCGCAGATGATCGAGCGCGCCGCCAAGGACGTGAAGGAGAAGACCGGCGGCCGGGTGGAGATCCAGGGTTTCCCGGGCGGCCAGATGGGCGGCTCCCGCGACGTGGTCGAGGCGGTCTCCTCCGGCGCCCTCGACATGACGACGGAGGGAGCGGCGCTCCTCGGCCAGTTCGTGCCGCAGCTCTCCATCATCGAGGCGCCCTACATCTGGAAGGATGCCGACCACATGACGCGAGCTCTCAAGTCCCCGCTGCTCGAGGAGCTGAACAAGCTCCTCGTGGATCGCCGGGGCCTGCGCATGCATCGGCGTCACCTATTACGGCAAGCGCCATCTGACCACGGGGTCGAAGCCCGTCCGGACCGTGGACGACATGAAGGGCTTCAAGCTGCGCGTGCCGGAGGTCGATACCTTCCGGGCCATGGCGGAGGCCTGGGGCGCCCGCGCGACGCCGCTCAACTTCAACGAGCTCTACCTGTCGCTCAGCCAGGGCGCGGTGGACGGCCAGGAGAACCCGCTCCCGACGATCGCGAGCGCCAAGCTCAACGAGGTCCAGAAATACCTCGTCCTCACCGGCCACATCATCACGCCGCGCCTCGTCATCGTGAACGAGCGCGCCTGGACGGCGCTGCCCGAGGCCGACCGGGCGATCGTCCGGAGCGCCGTCGAGACCGCGGCCGCCTGGCAGGACGGGGAGATCGCGTCCCAGGAGGCCTCGCTCGTCGACACGTTCAAGAAGGGCGGCATGGAGGTGATCGAGCCGGACGTCGAAAGCTTCCGCAAGCCGGTGCTCGCCACCGTGCCGGCGAAGTTCGAGTCGAAATGGGGCAAGGGCCTCTGGGACCGGATCCAATCGCTCTGAGCCGAGGGACGACGGAGCGGCCCATGCTCGATCGTCTCCGACGCTCCGCCGACCTCTCGACCCGGATCGCCGCCGTCGCGGTGCTGCTCGCGCTGCTCGCGACGGTGGTCCTCGGAGTGGCGTTCCGCGCGCTCGGCGAACCGCTCATCTGGTCCGACGAGCTCGCGCGCTACCTCATGGTGTGGCTCGCCTTCATCGGCTGGATCCTGGCGTCCCGCCGGCGCAGCCACATCCGCATCACCCTGGTGATCGAGCGCCTGCCGCCGCCTTTCCGCAGGATCCTCGAAGCGCTGATCCAGGTGGCGCTCCTGGTTCTCGGCGCCTTCCTCGTCCGCGACGGCTTCATCCTCGTCGAGCGCAACCTCGACGTGGAGACGGTGAGCCTGCCGGTCTCCTCGGCGATCGTCTACGTGCCGATCGTCTTCGCCGGGCTCGCGACGGCGCTGCAGGCGGTCGCCCAGATCGTCGAGCTCTTCGTCCCGGGCGCCGAGCCGGCCGCCCTCGGCGCAACGGGGGGCAAGGTTCTGTGACCACCCTCATGCTCCAGATCGGCGCCGTCTGGTTCGCCGCCATCCTGCTCGGGGTGCCGCTCTTCGCCTCGATGGGCCTCGCCGCCTTCGCGTTCGTGACCCTCGGGGGGCTCACCTCGACGATCATCCCGCAGAAGATCGCCCAATCGGCCAATTCCTTCCCGATCCTCGCCGCGCCCCTGTTCATCCTCATGGGCAGCATCATGAACTCGGCCGGGATCACCGAGCGGATCTTTTCCTTCGCCACCAAGGTGGTGGGCTGGCTGCGCGGCGGGCTGTGCCACGCCAACATCCTGGCTTCGGTGATCTTCGCCGGCATGTCCGGCTCGGCGGTGGCGGACGCAGCCGGTGTCGGCACCCTCGAGATCAAGGCCATGCGGGACGAAGGCTACGACGCGGAGACGGCCGCCGCGATCACGGCCGCTTCCGCCACCATCGGGCCGATCATCCCGCCGAGCCTGCCGATGGTCATCTACGGGGTGTCGGCCGACGTCTCGATCGGCGCCCTCTTCCTTGCCGGCGTCCTTCCCGGTCTCCTGATGGCGGGGGCGCTGATGCTGATGGTGGCCGAGGTCGCGCGCCGGCGGAACCTGCCGCGCCATCCCTTCCCCGGCCTGCGCGATCTCTGGATCGCCTTCCGGCGCGCCTTCTTGGCGCTCATGACCCCCGTCGTCCTGTTCGGCGGCATGATCGCGGGCGTGTTCACGCCGACGGAGGCCGCCGCGGTCGCGGCCGTCTACGCGCTCTTCCTCGGCCTCGTGATCTATCGCGACTTCGACCTGCGCGACCTGCCGCGGATCGTCGTCGACACGGTCGAGACCACCGGCGTCGTCATGGCTCTCGTGATGACGGCGGGCGCGCTCGGCTGGTGCCTGTCCCTCAGCCGGGTGCCGCAGACGATCGGCCCGGCGATGGTCTCGGCCATCGGCGACCCGCTGCTCTTCCTCCTTGCGGTGAACCTCATCCTCCTCGTCGTCGGCTGCTTCATGGAGGCGCTGGCGGCGATGCTGATCCTCATCCCGATCCTCACGCCCGCCGCCCTCAACCTCGGCATCGATCCGGTGCAGTTCGGCCTCATCTTCGTGCTGAACCTGATGATCGGCACGGTGACCCCGCCGGTCGGCGTCGTGCTCTTCGTCACGTCGAAGATCTCCGGAATCAGCTTCGAGGCGATGTCGCGGGCGATCCTGCCGTGGCTGATCCCGCTCCTCGCCGTACTCGCCGCGATCACTTTCTACCCGCCCCTGACGACAGCGCTGCCGGGCTTGATCATGACGCGGTAGAGTCGCGAGGCGGACCGGCGCCGATCACGTTCTCTCCGCAGTTCGGTGCGATGCTGCCCCACCGGCTCGGATTTGGTGAGGCCGTTCCACTCGGGAGAAGCTTATGATCGCCGTCCGCAGGATCTTTCGCATCTGGCTCGGCCTGATGCTCGCCGCCGCTGCAGGCGTTGTACCCGGCGCCGCCGTCGCCCAGAGCGCCTTCCCGACCCGGCCGATCACGCTCGTCGTGCCCTTCGCGGCCGGCGGATCGACGGACGTCGTGGCGCGCATCGTGGCGCAGAAGATGTCGGAGCATCTCGGTCAGCAGATCGTCGTCGAGAATGTGGCGGGCGCCGGAGGCAGTACGGGCGCGGCCCGGGTGGCCAGGGCCGAGTCCGACGGCTACACGATCCTGATGGCGACCGTCGCGACGCACGCCCTCAATCCCCTTATGCTCAAGCGCAAGCCCTACGATCCCGTTGCGGATTTCGCGCCGATCTCGCTCCTCGCCATCGTCCCGAACGTCCTGCTCGTGCACCCGCAGGTGCCGGCCAAGACGGTTCCGGAGCTCATCGCGCTCCTCAAGGCCGATCCCGCGAAATACAACTATGCCTCCTCCGGCCTCGGAACGCCGCTGCATCTCTCGGGCGAACTGTTCAAGAGCATGGCGAAGGTCGAGATGCAGCATATCGCCTATCGCGGCTCCGGCCCGGCGCTCAACGACGTCGTGGCCGGGCAGGTCCCGATCATGTTCGACAACCTGCCCTCCGCCTCGGAGTTCATCAAGGCCGGCACGCTCCGCGGCATCGCCGTGACGACGAAGGAGCGGGCCCCCTCCTTCCCCGATATGCCCACCATTGCGGAGACCCTGCCGGGGTACGAGACCTACACGTGGAACGCCCTGTTCGCTCCGGCGAAGACCCCGGCAGCGATCGTCGACCGGATCAACGCGGAAGCCCGCAAGGCCGTCGCGGACCCGGCCGTGCAGGAGCGCCTCAAGGAGTTCAGCGCGATCGTGGTCGGCTCCACCCCCGACGCGCTCGCCGAACACGTGAAGGCCGAGATCGCCAAGTGGACGCCCGTCGTGAAGGACGCCGGCGTTGAGATGGAATAGCAGGACCGGCCCTGGATCCTCAAGGTCTCGCTCCGCTCGCCCGAGGATGACGAGAAACTCGGGGCGTCATCCTCGGACGGAGCGCAGCGCAGATCTCAAGGATCGGGTGCCGATAGGGGCGCCCTGATCGGCCCGGAATCCTCGGGTCGCGCGGCGCGCTCCCAAGGATGACGCCCTTTACCGAGCCCCAGGATGACGCATTCCGCTGCGCTCGACTGGCTGAACTTCCTGCTCGCCGACGTGCGGGGCGGGCTCGGTCCCTATGTCAGCGTCTATCTCGTCACGGAGGCGAACTGGGATCCGGGCACGATCGGCGTCGTGCTGACGGTGAGCGGCATCATCGGCATTGCGCTGCACACGCCCGTGGGCGCCTTCATCGACGCGACCAGGTGGAAGCGCGGCCTCATTGTCGCCGGCATCGTTGCGCTCACGGCCTGCGCGCTGGGCATCGCGTGGTCGCCCACCGTCCCCGTCGTCTTCACGGCCGACGTGGTCATGGCGATCCTCGGGGCGGTCTTCGCTCCGACGGTGGCGGCCATCACGCTCGGGCTCGTGGAGCCGAAGGCCCTTGCAGCCCGCCTTGGCCGCAATGCCGCCTTCGACCGCGCCGGCAACCTGTTCATCGCCGCCTTCGCGGGGATGGTGGGAACGGCCTTCGGCCAGCGGGCGGTCTTCTACCTGGTGCCGTTCTTCGCGGTCTGGACGACGCTCGCGGTCCTGTCGATCCCCCCGGCGGCCATCGATCACCAGCAGGCTCGCGGGCTGCCCCGGGACGGACCGTCCGCGCCGCAGCCCATGAACTGGCGGCTCCTGCTCATGTCGCGACCCCTCCTGACCCTGGCGGCCGTGGCGGCCCTGTTCCATTTCGCCAATGCGGCGATGCTGCCCCTGGTAAGCCAGAAGCTGGCGCTCGCCCATCCGGGACGCGAGGCGGCCCTCACCTCGGCGGCGATCATGGTGGCCCAGCTCGTCATGATCCCGATGTCGCTCCTCGTCGCACAGGCCGACAGGATCGGGCGCAAGCCGCTCCTCATCCTCGCGGTGTCGGCGCTCGCGCTCCGCGGGGCCCTGTTCGCCGCGTCCGGGAATGCGGCCTGGCTGATCGCCGTCCAGGTTCTCGACGGGGTCGGCATCGGCCTTTTCGACGCCCTGCTGCCCCTCGTCCTCGCCGACATCATGCGCGGGACGGGGCGCTACAACATCGCCCGAGGTCTCCTCAGCACCGTTCAAGGCATCGGCGGATCCCTGAGTCAGGCCGCGGGCGGGCTCTCCGCGGTCCAGGCCGGCTACGACACCGCCTTCCTGCTGCTCTCCGGAGTCGCGCTGATCGCTCTCGCCCTGGCGCTCGCCGCGATGCCGGAGACGCGGCCGCGCCAAGTGTGATCATCCACCCCTCCCGGTCGGGGCCAAACGGCTTCGTGTCATGCTCCGGCTGCAACGACGACTTCCTACCGTCGTCGTCCTCGGACGGAGTGCAGCGGATGATCCGAGGATCGCGTGCCGAATGAGGCGCTTTACGCGGCTCGAGGATCGACGCCCTCATCGCGGAAGCTCCCGGCCCGACGCCTGTCAGAAGCCGTCCGCATCCCAGCGCGGCAGGAGCCGTCAGCGGCAGGTCGACGGCGGCGGTGCCGGCCTCGCGGGGGCGGAGCGGCCCTGCCGGACGGGACGACGCGGCGCGGGATGGGCCGGCTCGTCGGCGCGGTCCCTTCTCGCTGTCGCCGTTCGAGCATCCGCATCCGCCGTCAGGCGCCTGGTCGGAGCGTCCGGCTTGCCGGCCGGAGCGGGCTCGCGGGGGCGGGCGGCATCCGGGCGGGCCGGGGGCCTCGGCGGAGAGACTTCGTCCCGGCCGGGACCTCGGCGGCGGCCCCCTTCGGCTGGGCAGGGCCTCGGGCGCTGTCCTCCCGCGGCAGCGGAACGCTGTTCTCGTAGAGGATATAGGGCTTCTCGTTGGCGAACCCGACCCACAGTTCCAGAGCCTGTGTACCCTGCCCCCGCCGGCCCGACTCGCCCGGCGACCTTGTAGTCGTAGGTCGACCGCACCGAGCAGAGGTCCGCCCGGCCGTCGCACTGCACGACGAGGCTGTCGGACCGATGGACATAGTCCCGGCGCGGCCAGCGCTGCATGAAGCGCCGTTTCTCCGCCAGCAGTTTCTCGCGGCTGATAGGCCGGCCGTGGAACTGGACGGTGTCGCCGTAGAAATGCGCCACCGATCGTTCCGCGACCTCATTGTCCGACGACCAGGCGTCCAGGTAATCGAGCGCGAACTCCCGCGCCGAATATTCCCGCGGGCCCGTCCCGCCGTTAACCGGGCCCTCTTGCGGCGCATCGCTCGGGCGCGGCGGTTGACCCGGCCCGGCGGAACCGGCGCCGATAAGGTGCTTCGGAAGGCCGGAAACCGGGCCCGGATGGCGCCGCCATGTCCTCGTCCGCCGCCGTCCCGATCGACGCCGTTGACGACTCTGAGTGGGCGGCGATCGCCTCGGACCGGTCGACGACTCTCCGGATCGGAGGCGCGACCTTCTCCTCGCCGGGAGCGGCCGGGGAGCGGCCGCCTTCATGTCGACGGAATTCGAACGGGAGAGAGGCGGTTCTCTCCTCGGCCGGAGGATCGACGGCCTCAGTCGACCCGATCGCCCGCCCCCGCTCGTGCTGCGACTCCCGCACAGGCGAGGGAACCGGCGGCCCGTCGGCGGCCCGCCCTCAGGCTCGATGGCGATCCGGTCGTCCGCCGGAGGCGGAGGCGGAAGCGCCGCAAGCACCGTTTCCGGAACGGGACCCGAGTCCTGGGGTGCCGGGCCGGCGTCCGGTCCCGCGGGAGGCGGCGCCTCGACGGCAGCCTGCGGCCCGGAGGCTGCCGGTTCAGGACCGGACGTCCCCGGAATCGTGACTTCGGGAGCCGGCGCCTCGGCGACCGCCTGTGGCGCGGCCGGCGCAGTGGGAGCCGGCGCCTCGGGAACCTTGAACGCGGGAGCGGCCGCCTCGGCGACCGCCTGCGGCTCTGCGGAAGCCTCGGCTTCGGGAGCCGGTGTCTCGGCGACCGCTTGCGGCTCGCCGGCTGCCGTGTCGGGAACCGACGCTGCCGGACCCTTGATTTCGGGAGTTGTCGCCTCGGCGACCGACTGGGGCTCGGCCGCCGGCTCCACGGCAACCGGCGCCGCGGGAGTCGTCTCCGCCAGCCCGGAGGCCGTTGCGCCGGCGGCCGCGGCCGGCTCGGGCGTGGACTCTGGCGCGGGGGCCCGGACCGAGGTCCGCCGTCGCGGCCGGGGCGCCGGCCGGCTGCGGTTCCGGGACCGGAAGGCCGCGCTCCTCGGGAGGCGGCGCGATATCCAGGACGGGCGGAACGGGGACCGGCGGAACCTGGGCCAGCCGCAGCTCGAAATCGGACTCGACGCCATCGAAACCATGGACCTGCGCAGCCGCGTCCGCCGGCGGCGTTTCGCGCGCCGGAGGGGCGGCGGGGCGATCCGCCGTTGCGGGTGCGAGGCGCGCCCTGTGCTTCCATGCTTGGCCGTCGGCGGTTTCGGCGCCGAGCCGCGGCCCCGCGGTCCGCAGTTCCGTCAGCGCCTGCTCCTTTCGCGCGGCGGCCGCCTGGCGTGATCGCTCGAGCACCTGAGCGTGCTTGTACTCCTCGATGATCGCCATGGCGTCCACAGACCCACGGCGACGATCAGACACCCGCTGACCCAAGCCGCGATCCGCAAGGTCTTAAAAAGGTCCTTCGACTCATGTCCCTTCCTCCCGGAAACAGTCTGACCCAACGCCATGACGTAAAGTCATAAGGACATTTACGGACTGCGGCGAAACGGCCTGAGCCGCTGGAACAGGACGCCGGAGGCGTTCGAGATCGAGTCCCCGGGATTTTGAGGCGAGCCTTCGAACGTTCTCGGCGCAGGCGCGTTCGCTCCGCAAGACTTCAGCGCAGAGGTGGGCTCATGCTGATGTGGAGCGCACTCGTCGCCCTGGGGATCTCGATCCTGCTGCTCGGACCGCTCTCGGACAGCACGCCGGCCTGGACCGGCGAGGCGGCGATCGTTCTGCTCGTCGTCGCAGTCTTCGTTCTGGTGTGCCTGACCGAATCGGGACGGGCCGACAAGACGAACCCGCCCGACGCCTGAACCAGCCGTGGAGGCGCTGGAGCATCGGACCCCAAAGTGGACACCACTTTTGGGTTCCATCCGATGCTCTTGTCTTGTGCGCCGCATCGTTTAACGCGGAAAACCGGATCCACTTTTCCGCACGATGCGCTAGCGGAGCGCCGCGCAGGCAACGCGGTTGCCGGTATTGCCCAGGGGCTGGGAGAGATGATCGTCCTCCTGGGCATGGATCACGAGCGCCGAGCCGTCCCCTTCGACCAATCCCGTCTGGCCCAGCATCCGGACCGCATGCGACAGCATCTCGGCATTCGCCGATCCGTCGGGGTTAGCGTAGATGTTGGGAAGGTCGCCCTCCTTCGGGCCCGCCGGATGGAGCAGGCCGTGGCTCTTGATCAGGTGGTCGACGGGGCCGCGTGACCGCAGGAACTGGCCGGGATCCGAGCAATCGCCGGTGGCATGGAGATGCACGCCGTGCCAGCCGGGAGCCAGTCCGCCGGGACCCACGAGAATGCGCAGCACCGTGGCATTGGCGCTGCCGCTTGCGATCACCGTACCGATGGGCGTGCCGGCCGAACCGACGAGCGGGGTTTCCCGGATCACCACGCTCGGCGGGCTGCGCCAGCCCTGACCGTCGCCGCGATCGCCCCGAGGAGGACTGCCCCATGAGCCCTGTCACGATGCTTCTCACCATGGTCTCCGCTGCTCCACGTCGCTGCCGAATCCTAGATCATCGTCGTCGACCTGAGCAGTGGATCCCGGCGCGGCGCGAAAAGCGGCTCGGAATTCATCCGTCGGGCGGGCGGGAACGGCGCCGAAGCGTGTCGGTCGCCTCCCCCGTACGTAGCCGTACGAGATCCATCGATCGAGGGCGGCGACCGCGACGGCGGTCTCGTCCTCGCTCCTGAGCAGGTCGGCGATCACCAGGCGCAGCGCCTCGTCGCGATCGCCCCGGGCGGCGTCGAGATAGCGGCTCGCGGCCCGCTCGATCTCGGACAGGCCGTGACCCGAGGGATCGACCTCCGGGATGGTGGCTTCGGAAGGGCTCACGACGGCCTCCCCGCAGGGCGACGGCGGATCGTCACGGCGCCGCCCGCGGCAACGCGAGGCGTTTCGGATCGTTCGTCCACCCGCGCCGCGTCCGGCGTAGGGAGAGACGGAGCGCCGACGCACGCCACTCCTCCTGCACGCCGGGCCCCTTCAGGGTGAGAGTGCGGCCCGGAAACGTCACGACGGCGGCGTCGAACGCCATGCGGCCGATGCTGATCGTTGCGGCTGCCGCGAGGCAACGCTCGACGCGCGTCCCGTCGACGCTCCACAGCTCGACGACGTAGAGGAGGCTCCGCGGGAAGGGCCTCTCCGTGCCGGGCGTCTCGTCGAGGAGGTTTTCGGTCTCGAGCATGCTTCTCTCCCGTCGAGCTTTCAGGAAAGCACGAGTCCCGCCGCAAGAACAAGAAGTGAACGGAATTGCAGGCCCCGAGCCTGTGGATGGGCAAGCGGGACCTACGGGCGATGTTGATCCCGGCGTCGCGCCTCCGTCCGGGAGAGGCGCTTGCGCATGAACCAGCGTCGGTGTCCCCGCGGCCGGTCGTCGGGCCCGTTCTCCAAGGTGCCGAAGGTCCGGTAGCCGAGCCGCTCGTAGAAGCGCGCGGCAGCCCGGCTCGACGTGTCGAGCCAGGCTCCGTGGCAGCCGCG
Source organism: uncultured Alphaproteobacteria bacterium (assembly GCA_963723525.1). Lineage (GTDB taxonomy): Bacteria > Pseudomonadota > Alphaproteobacteria > Rhizobiales > Beijerinckiaceae > Microvirga. Next base: position 124,797 of record CAVRRI010000029.1, on the reverse strand, counting down.
CCGGATTGCCTCGCATTCGGCCGCCTGCATGAGTTCCTGTCCGAGCCTCCGGCCGCGGGCGCGCTCGTCGACCCAGAGAATCTTCACGAGGAGCCATCCGTAGGAGGTCGAGCCGATGAGTCCGCCCACAAGGGCCCGCCCGGAATCGTGCGCCAGGAGAGCGAGGGGCTGCGCGTCGTTCGGCGGGACGTTCTCCCGCAAGGCCGCCACCAGCCTCCCCTCGACGAGGATGGCGGCTTCGTCGGGGTCGGTGGCAGGGGCGATCTCGAAGGCCGTCATGGCGCCGAAGGACGGGTGACACGAATGTCGAGTCATGCTTCGTCCGGACGAGACTGCCAAGAGGGAAGGGCCGGCGTTCGATCAGCACGGAATCGCCGAACTCGTGGGTGCGGTAGCCGTGCTCGGCGAGGGCCGCGGAGATGCCGTTCAGCGCCGCATCGTCGGCGAAGGCCCGCAGGAGCTCGAAATGGCTTTCGCCGGGCTGATGCACGCCGGTCAGGATCGCATCGACGACGCGGAGCCGTTGTTCCGCGCCCGATGCGTCCGCGTGCGACGCCGTCGCCGGCGCGCACCTCGCCGTCGGCGTCGGCCGCGGATTCGAGCGCGCGGACCACGCTCGTTCCGATGGCGACGATGCGTGCCGTCTCGCCGCTTGGCGCGCGCGATGGCCGCCGCGCTCCCCGCGGGGATGCGGTAGGGCTCGTCGAAGGGAAGCCGCCGGTCGAGCGCCGGATCTCCCGTCGAGGAGATCCCGGCGGCATGCGTGAGCGTGGCGAGCACGAACGCCGCGCCGCCGCCAGGCGGCGAGCGTGCGCCAGTCGAGCGCAAATCCCGCCGAGGGCGGCTCGAAGGCGATCGGGTCGGCGGCAATCCGCGTCCAGACGTCCCAGAGAGCGAGCGGCTCGGGAACATGCGCGTATTGGATCGGCCGCCCATGCCGGGCCAATCCGGCGAGGACGGCTGTCGCGCCCGCCGAGGAACCGCAGGCTGAGAAGCCGCGGATGGCCGAGCAGGGATTCGACCTCCGCCGTCAAGCGGGCCGAGGACGAGACGGTCGCCCGGCGCGAGAGGCGGCGGGGGCGCCCGGTCCTCCGTGCGCGTGCGATGGTCGCCTGCCCCGAACGCGACGGCGACGAACCGGGTCGGATCGCGGAAAGCCACCCATGCCGCAAGCCGCACCTCGATCGGGTCGCCGCGTCGCACTGTGCGTGCCGCGCAGGCTCGCCGGCAAGGTGGCGGCGTCGTTGGCGACGACGAGGTCGCCCGGCTCGAACATGGATGCGAGCTCGGAGCGCGGCCGATCGCGCATGCCTGCCATCCGCACCGGCGGCGAAGAGCCTGGCGGATCGCCCGGTCGGGGCGGTCGGCTGCCATCATGGCTGCGCGCTCCGGCGACGAGCGCGGCGCGTCTCGGCAGCTCCGCCGAGCATCGCCTCCACGATCTCCGCGGCGGAATCCTCGGGGCGCTTGAGGCTCGCCGGATCGGCGTCGGGCACCGCCAGCGCGTGCAGCGGCGTGTCCATGTCGCCGGGATCGATCGAGAGGAAGCGCACGCCGTCGTCCTTCGCCTCTTCGGCCCAGATCGCCGTCAGGTGACGGAGAGCCGCCTTGCTGGCCCCGTAGGCGCCCCAGCCCGGATAGGCGTTGATCGCCGCGTCGCTGGAGATGTTGATCACGAGCGCGCCCCGTCCCTCCCGCGCGGACGCCGCGAGCGCGCCGAACAGGGCCTTGGTCAAGCGGAACGGCCCGACGAGGTTCACCGCCAGTCGCCTGCTCCAGGTCCTCGCATTCCGTGTCGGCGAGAAGCGACAGCGGCGTCGGTCCGAGGCTCGACGCGTTGTTGACGAGGACGTCGAGCCCGCCGAGATGGCCCGTGATCTGCAGCGCGATCGGGTAGATGTCGTCCTTGCGGCCGACATCGCCGACAATCCCATGGGCGCCCGTTTCCCGGGCCGTGCGTTCGACGGCCGCGGCCGTGCGGGCGACGAAAGCGACGCGCGCTCCGCCCGCCGCGAGCCGCCGCACGAGCGCCAGGCCGAGGCCCGACGTACCGCCCGTGACGGCCACGCGAAACGGCTCCGATACTGTCTTGTCCGGCATGTTCAGGTGCTCCTCCGTTCAGCCAGAGGAACCTTGGGTACAAGTTCAAGTTAACTTGAAGTCAAGGGCCCGATGTGCTTTCGTTCGTCATGGAACCCGTCCTGACCATCAGCGAGATCGCCCGGCGCAGCGGTGTCGCCTCGTCGGCCCTGCGCTTCTACGAGGAGCGCGGCCTCATCGCGTCCGAGCGCGCGGGCTCCGGGCATCGCCGCTTCCCCCGCTCGACGCTGCGCCGGATCGCCTTCATCGTGTTCGCCCAGCGGATCGGCCTGACGCTCGACGAGATCGGCGCCGAGCTCGAGAAGCTCCCGGCCGACCGCGTCCCCACGCGCCGGGACTGGGCGCGTCTCTCGGGCGAATGGTCGAAGCGCATCGACCAGAGGATCGCCGAGCTCCAGCGCCTCAAGGCGGGCCTGACCCAATGCATCGGGTGCGGCTGCCTGTCGATCGACCGCTGCCGTCTCGCGAACCCGCTCGGACCGGGCCGGACGCGCGGGACCCGGGCCGCGCTACTGGCTCGGCTGACGAAGCCCGCATTGCCGCTCGAAGTCGGAGAGGCGCGCGTGTACCCTTTCGGGCGAGCTTCCGGCCTCTTGGCAGGAGACGCGCGATGGATGTCGCAGAGTGGCTGCGGGACCTCGGACTCGCGCAATACGCGCAGACCTTCCGCGAGCATGCGGTGGATGCCGAAACCCTGCCGCGTCTCACCGCGGAGGATCTGAAGGACCTCGGCGTGCACGCCGTCGGTCACCGCCGCAAGCTCCTCGACGCCATCGCGCGCCTCGGCGGCACCGTCGGCGGAACGCGCTCCGGACCTGCGGGACAGCCGGGCCGGGAGGGTGCGGAACGCCGGCACCTGAGCGTGATGTTCTGCGACCTCGTCGGCTCGACGCACCTCTCCCGCACGCTCGATCCGGAGGATATCGCGATCTCCTGGAGGCCTACCACGCCGCCTGCGCCGAAACGGTCGCGACATTCGACGGCTTCATCGCCAAGTACATGGGCGACGGCGTGCTGGCCTATTTCGGTTATCCGCGGGCGCACGAGGACGAAGCGAGCCGCGCCGTCCGGGCAGGCCTCGAGCTCGTCGCAATCATGCCTCGCCTCGCCGTTCCGGCGGGCGCCGGCCCGCTGCAGGCGCGCGTCGGGATCGCGACGGGTCTGGTGGTGGTGGGCGATCTGATCGGGTCGGGATCGGCGAGGGAGCAGAGCGTCGCGGGCGAAACACCGAACCTCGCCGCCCGGCTGCAGGGCATCGCGCTCCCGGGCGGGGTGGTGATCGGTCCGACCACGCGGCGGCTCCTGGGGAGCGAGTTCGATGTCGAGGATCTCGGGCTTCAGGACATCAAGGGCTTCGCGGAGCCGGTTTCGGCGTGGCGCGTCAAGGGCATCCGCGCGGTCGGGAGCCGTTTCGAATCTCGCGGCGCGGGCGCAACGCCCCTTTTCGGGCGGACGGAGGAGTTGGAACGGCTGCTCGGTTGCTGGGATCGAGCCGGCAAGGGTGAGGGTTCGGCGGTGCTGCTGTCGGGCGAGGCAGGTATCGGCAAGTCGCGCGTCGCATCGGCGCTGTACGGTCGAGTCCGCCCCCGGCGGGTGCAATGCCAATGCTCGCCCTACTTCAGCAGCTCTCCACTGCACCCTTTCGGCGACGAGCTCGGGCGGGAAGCAGGATTTCGCGAGGACGATACGCCGGCCGATCGGGTGGCGAAGCTCGAGGCTCTTCTCGCCGAGACGACCGGCGATGCCGCCTCCGTCACGCCTCTCGTCGCCGCGATGCTGTCGATCCCGACGGGCGAGCGATACGCGCCGCCCGCCCATCCTCCCCAACGCCAGAAGGACCTGACGATCGAGGCGCTGATCGCGCATCTCCTCGGCCTCGCGCGGCGGGGGCCGCTCCTCGTCCTCGTGGAAGACGTGCACTGGGCCGACCCGACCACCCTGGAGCTCATCGACCATCTCGTCGACCGCATCCCGTCGGAACGCATTCTCCTGGTGATCACTTTCCGTCCCGAATTCGCGGCCCCGTGGAGCGGACGGCCCCATGTCGCCTCGCTCGTCCTCGGCCGCTTGGGCCCTGCCTCGACCGCCGAACTCGCCCGGTCCGTCGCGCGGGGCGCGGAATTGCCGGCCGGGCTCCTTGGCCAGATCCTCGAGAGGACCGACGGCGTGCCGCTCTTCGTCGAAGAGCTGACGAAAGCCGTGCTGGAGCAGGGCGGCGGCGGGGCCGGAAGGGCGGGCAGCGGAGCTCCGCTCGGCATTCCGGCCACCCTCCACGACAGCCTGATGGCCCGTCTCGACCGGCTGCCGGCCGCCAAGGCGGCCGCCCAGCAGGCGGCCGCGATCGGTCGGGAGTTCACTTTCGGTCTCCTCGCCGCCATCGGCCTGCAGGGCGAGCCCGAGCTGCGGGCGGCGCTGCGGCAGCTCGTCTCGTCGGAGTTGGTCCACGTGAGCGGCACGCCGCCTCAAGAAAGCTATGCCTTCAAGCATGCCCTCGTCCGCGATGCCGCCTACGAGAGCCTCCTCAGGAGCCGTCGCCAGGCCCTGCACGCCCGCATCGCGGCCGTGCTCGAACAGGATTCCGGCGTCGTGGCGGGACAGCCGGAGCTCATCGCCCATCACCTGAGCGAAGCCCGCCTGGCCGAACGGGCGGTCGTCTTCTGGCAACGCGCCGCGGACGCCGCCGCGCGCCGGCAGGCCCATGAGGAAGCCATGGCGCACTGCGCGCGCGGTCTCGAGATGGCGAGCCTGATCGCCGACCGGGCGGAGCGCGAGCGGCACGAGCTCGGACTGCAGGTGCGCCTCGGCAACGCGGCGACGAGCGCGCGGGGCTTCTCGGCGGCGGAGGTCGGGAACGCGCTCTCCCGGGCGCGCGAGCTCTGCGCTCACCTCGACGACGGACGTCCTCTCCATCCCATTCTCGTCGGGCTCTACTACTTTCACGCCAACAGGGCGGAGCTGCGGGACGCCGAGACGCTCGGCCTCGAGCTCCTGGCCCTCGGCGAAGAGCGCAACGACCGGGTGCTCAAGGTCGACGCCCACAAGGTGCTCCTGAACGCCCGCTACAAGCTCGCGAAATTCGCGCAGGCGCGGGCTCACCTCGAAAGCGGGATGAGGCTCTACGGTGAGAGTCCCTGGACCGAGGTCTCGATCGAGCACATCGACGATCCCGGCCCGAACATGCTGGTCATCGGCGGCTGCGTGCTGTGGGTGATGGGCTTCCCGGATCGGGCGAGACGCGCCGCTGCGGACGCGGTCGCCCTCGCCCGCCGCCGCGGTCACCACATGACGGTGGCTTATGCGGTCTTCATGGCGGGCCACCTGGCGGAGCTGATGGACGAGTGGGAGTGCGTCCGCAACTCCACCGACGAAGCGGACGCTCTGACCACGGAATGGGGTCTCTCCGGGCTCGCCGATCATATCGCCCGGCGCCGGCGGATCATCGCCGTCGCGGTCGATTGCGACCGGTCGGCGATGGACGACAAGCGGCGCCACCCGCAGCCGGGCTTCGCTCGGACGCTGCACGACGGCATGCTCGCCCGGGCGTATGGGCGTTGCGGCCTGCCCGATGAGGGCCTGCGGGTCATCGACGATTCCCTGGTCTGGTCGGATCGGACAGGCAGCCGGTTCTTCGATGCCGAACTCCATCGGATCCGCGCCGGACTGCTCCGCCTCATGGACCGGCAGGACGAGGCCGACCGGTGCGCACTGAGGGCTCTGGAGGCCGCCCGCAGCCAGGGGGCGCGGATGTGGGAACTCAAGGCCGCCTGCGAACTCGCCCGATCGTGGCACGAGCGGGAATTGCAGGACGCGGCGCGGGATCTGCTCGTGCCGATCCACGCCTGGTTCGGCGAGGGCTTCGATACGCGGGAGTTGCGCGGGTCGAAGGCCCTCCTCGAGAGCCTGCTGGCTCCGGCCGCGCCTGCCCGGTAGAAGCGGCTCGCCGCCCTCGTGGCCGCCCCGTCCGGGGCAACGGGCAACCGCCCGCCCCGGAAACAGAGTCGAATCAAGCACTTGAAGCTGAACGATTCGGCCGGATCCGCATTGAATCGAGTCCATGGTGAAGGCCGCGCGTCAAAGCCCCAAGCGGGCGCTTCAGCGGTTCCTGGACGAGAGGAAGAGCCCCGCTCGGAGCCAGGGCTCGCCGGATTCGGGGGCAATCCTCCCCCGTTCCAAGCGCAAATGGCGCAAACCCGCCAAGCTTATGGCGGAGGGGCCGCCGGATCTTATCGCGCCGTGCCTCGCCACCCTCGTCGAGGCGCCGCCCGAAGGGCCCGGCTGGCTTCACGAGATCAAGTGGGACGGCTATCGCCTGATGGCGAGGCTCGACCGCGGCCGGGTCCGCCTCGACACCCGCCACGGCCACGACTGGACGGCCCGGTTCCCCACCATCGCGGCCGCCCTGACGGCGCTCGAGGCCCGCACCGCCATTCTGGACGGAGAGGCCATCGTCGAGAACGATGCAGGGATCTCCGATTTCGCGGCGCTCCAGGCGGCCCTGGCGGACGGCCCGGCCGCCGCCGCGGTCTTCTGCGCCTTCGATCTCCTCTACCTCGACGGCGTCGATCTGCGCGACCGCGCCCTCGAGGAGCGCAAGGCGCTTCTCGAACGCCTGCTCGCGCCGCTCGGGCCGGGCGCCGGGATCCGCTACAGCGACCACGTGCGGTCGGACGGCGCCGCCATGGTCCGGCATGCCGGCCTGATGGGGTTCGAAGGCGTCGTCTCGAAGCGGGCCGATCGGCCTTACCGGTCGGGCCGGCGGGAGGAGTGGCTCAAGACCAAGTGCACCGACCGCGAGGAATTCGTGGTCGCCGGCTACGTGCCTTCCGCGGCGACCCGCAAGGCCGTCGGCTCCCTGGTGCTCGGATATTACCGTGCCGGCAGGCTGGTCCATGCCGGCCGGGTCGGCACCGGCTTCAGCGGGACCCTCGCGCGCTCGCTGCGGCGCTGGCTCGACGCGGACCGGCGCGACGAAGCGCCCTTCGCGGAGCGGCTCGGGGCCCCGGAGCGGCGCGGCGTCGTCTGGGTCGAGCCCCAGCTCGTCGCGGAGGTCGAGCACCGCGGCTGGGGCAAGGACAACCTTCTCCGCCATGCCGCCTTCAAGGGCTTGAGGGAGGACAAGCGGCCCGAGGAGGTGACCCGATGACGGATCGCCCCTTCCCTCGCCTTTCGGTTCATGGCGACAAGGATCGCGAAGAGCGCCTGACGCGGCTGCTGCGGGCCTACGACACGATGGGGGCGATCGTCCGCATCGTCTGGCCGGGCGAAGCGGTGCCGCGGCGGGACCCCGCGGTGACCTGGGCGGGCGCCGTCGCCCGGCTCGACGAGGCGGCGGACGAACTCACTGTGCATTGGCTCGACGAGGATCACCGGGAGAAGTTCCGGCTCGTCGCGGAGCTGGCCTGGGCCGGCCTGTGCGAGAGCGGCCGGCCCGTGCGCCACGAGAACGCCGATCCGGGCGGGTCGCGGCCGAAGCCCGAACCAGCGGGATCGCATGCGGACGACGCGAACGGCGGGCGGCCGACGAGGGGTATTGGAGACGGCAATGGCTGAAACCCGAACCGACGTGGGCTCCCTGATCAGAGCCGGCAGGCTGCGCCGGGAGGACGTCGAAGCGGCGATCGCGACCCTCTTCGAGGGCAAGACGCCGCTGCCTCTCGGCAACGGCTACGCGCTCATCATGCCGGCGCTGAAGGACATGACCGTCTATTCGCGCGAGGCGATCATGACGGCGCTGCTGCTGGCCCAGGCGATCGAGATCGAGAATCGTGTCGAGGATCGCACGCCCTTGTCGGCGTGAGGTCCTTGAGGTCGCGCTGCGCCCGAATGGTTCACCGGCGGCGCCGACCCGCCGGGGATGGAAACGGATGGGGGCGCGGCCCCCGGAGCCCGCCGCCGTCGTTTCTCATGAGTTCTCCACCGAGCTGGGACGCGTCGCGCGATGAGACGGTTCTCCACCGGGTCCTCGCCCGCCGCCCGGCGGGGCGGCCGTCCAGGCTTGCCGGATCCCGCCGAATGGAGTTGTACTCGCGCATCGCATGGGGCGAGGGATGGGCGAGTTCGTCGTGCAGAAGCTGCCGACCTTCTGGGCCGTAACGAGCGGCGAAGTCATCTTCGCGCGGTGCCGGACGGCACCCGAGGCCATCAGGAATGCCGTCGAGACCGCGGCGGCGATCGCGAAACGGGGGCGCGAGGCTCAGGTCCTGTTCGAGGACCCGGACGACGGAACCCGGGTCATCTGGGACTCCAACCGTGACGGTTTCAGCGCCGGATGATGCCCCGACCGCCCGCACGCGTCTGCCCCATGGTTTCGGACGTCCTTCGCGGCGCCGCGCGCGCGGCCGCGCCCCTGGTCCTTCTGCTCGGCGTCTTCACCCGGGCGCACTTTCCCGCAGCCGCCCAGACCGCGCCTGCCCCGGCGGCCTACCGGATCGGCGCGATCACCGTCGAGCAGCCCTGGTCCCGGGCGACTCCCGGGGGAGCGAAGGTGGCCGGCGGCTACATGCGGATCACCAATGCGGGCACCGAGCCTGACCGGCTCGTCGGCGGCACCTTTGCGGCTTCCCGCCGCTTCGAGCTCCACGAGATGTCGGTCGGCAGCGACAACGTGATGCGGATGAGTCCGTTGGAGAACGGGCTCGAGATCAAGCCCGGCGCGACCGTCGAGTTGAAACCGGGCAGCTTCCACGCGATGTTCCTCGACCTCCTTCGCCCTCTCAAGGAAGGCGAGAGCCTCACCGGCACGTTGCGTTTCGAGAAGGCCGGGATCCTCGGGATCGCCTACGCGGTTGGGAGCCTCGGCGCGCAAGGTCCTTCGCCCGGCCATCACGGCCACCACTGAAGGACGGGACGGGTCGCCGGACCGGGAGCGCCCCAGGGGCCAGGACCCGGACCGATCATGAAACGGAGGGGCTTCGGATCGAAACCTGCGGCTTGTGTGCTGTCGCGGGACGCTCCGCGCGACCTTACGTCATGACTCCTTCATCTTGCCTGTGGCAAACCCGGACGGAACCCGCCATGAGAAATGCCGTCCCGGTCGAGTTGCCCTGCGCCTGCGTGGTGCTGATCGGGATAGGGGGACGCCTCACGACGCCGCCCCTCCCACACCACCGGGCATACGGGTCACGTACCACGGCGGTTCGACCGGTTAAGCTTGGGCAGCAACATAGAGACGGGGGAAACCGAGCGACTCGAAGGAGTGGTTGCGTAAGGCCTGTTGGACCGCCGGGTGTCCTGACATGCGCCAGAATCCCGTCGGCGAACCGGCGGCAGCCGCAGCACTGAACTTGGGGACGCCGCGATGGCGCAGTTCCTTGTAGCGGTTGTGCCCGTTCCCCCATTGCCGCCAAAGATACGAGCGTAGTCTTCGGCGGATCCACGCTTCCAAGTTCGTAAGCACCCGCGGGGTCTGGCAGAAGCCGAAGTAGCCGCGCCATCCGATGAGGTATGGCTTCAGCTCTTTGATCAGCTGCGGCAGACTGATTCCCCGTGTCCGGCGTGTCATGTCCCGGATCAGCGTCTTGAGTTTGTCGAGGGCCTTCGGCGCGATGCGCCGCTCGCTCCCGTCATTCGAGATGCTGAACCCCAGGAACTTCCGCTCCTCCGGTCGCGCCACCGCGCTCTTCGCCTCGTTGACCTTCAGCCGCAGCTTCTTGGTCAGGAACCGGCTGACGGAAGCCATGACCCGCTCACCGGCACGGCGGCTGCGAACATGGATGTTGCAGTCGTCCGCGTAGCGGCAAAAGCGGTGACCACGCCGGGTCAGTTCCTTGTCGAGGTCGTCGAGCAGGAGGTTGCTTAGGAGGGGCGAGAGCGGACCACCTTGCGGGGTCCCTTCGTCCACCGGGCGGACCAAGCCGTCCTCCATCACCCCTGCATTGAGGAATGCTCGGATGAGTTTGAGCACCCGCTTATCGGACACCCGCGCGGCGACGCGCGCCATCAGGCTGTCGTGATTAACACGGTCGAAAAATCTATCGAGATCAATGTCAACCACGTAGCTGTAGCCCTCGGCAATGTAGCATTGCGCTTGGGCTACCGCCTGATGGGCGGAGCGTCCCGGGCGGAAGCCGTAACTGTGCTCGGAGAACGTCGGGTCCCACTGCTCCTGGAGAACCTGCAGCACGGCTTGCTGGATCAGTCTGTCGACGACACAAGGCACGCCGAGCTTTCTGACCCCGCCGTCCGGTTTAGGGATTTCGATCCGCTTGACCGGCTGCGGCTGGTAGGTTCCCTTGAGCAATTGAGACCGGATGCTTGGCCAATGCTCACGCAGGTAATCCTTGGCGGCGTCGATGGTCATCCCATCCACGCCCGGACTGCCCTTGTTCCCTCGAACGCGTTTCCACGCTGTTTCCAGGTTCTCTCGATCGCACACCTTCTCCATTAGTTGTTCCGTCCAAGCCGGGCTTTCGGGCGCTGTCTCCGCCCCGAGCGGTTCGGCCCCTTTGCAACCGCCGACAGGGGCTTCACCCCGGTCCGTCGGTTCCAAGGCCAGTGAATGCTGGGTCTTCTGCCGCTTTCCACTCATGAGTTGCCAGTCCTACTTGCCACTTCCAATCGTTCGGGCCTTCGGTCATCGTTCCCGGCTCGACCTATCCGTTGCTCCGCCTTTCGGCCTTGGAGTGCCTCACTAGCCTTACCGACCGCATCACCTACTACGCCCTCTGCTGACTCCTGCGCCCCGGTCAGGTCACCTTGCGGTTCCCTCAGTTCCAAATTCGGAACACGGCGCAGGCCTCCCCAGGTAAGTTCAATCGCCTTCCCCGCGCACCTGCCGGATCTACAGCCCTGCCCCTTGATGGATATGGACTTCGCGACTCGTTGCCCGCTCGTCCGGCCAGGGATGCCTCACATCCGGTTTCTGTTCGTCAGGTTGCGGTTTTGCTCCACGCTTCCTTCAGACACCACCTCGCGGTAATGCCCTTGCGCTTCGCTAAGCCTTCACCTCCATCAGGTTGGCTAGGGGACTTTCACCCCCAAGCGGTTGAACATGCTGGGCACACAACGAACCCGCCTTGCGGGTGAAGGTCGCCGACGTCCTCACGCGTTACGGCTACGCGGTGGCGGGCCCGTTCGATCGCTGGTCGGACGCCGCGGGCTTCGTCGGAACCGGCGGACCCGACGCGGCTGTCCTCGATTTCTCCGGCCGGGAGGCCGAATGCCTCAAGCTCGCCCGCCGGTTGATCTCCGCCGGCGTCCCGACGGTATTCTACGCGGCTGCCGAAGAGTTGAAGGGCATCCCGGTCGACCTGAAGGGCGTCCCCTTCGTCCCCAAGCCCGATCGGGAATTCCTGGTGCTGAAACGGCTCTCGACCCTGCACAACGAGCGCCTGATGAGACGCCTGCTCAGTCTCGAGACCTGAGCCGGTTCCGTCCGTGCGGCCCGGTGGCCGACTGCACGGACGAAGAAAAGACCCCGGGCGCTCGAGGCGACCCGGGGCTGCACAAGGACCCGCCGTGTGGGGGAGGTCGGCGGGAGGGGACGGAAGCGACCATAGACGCGGGCTCCGCTCCTGAATGTGATCCGGCGCACACGGCGGCGCTCTCGGGTGTCCGCACGTGAAATCGGGCCGTCGGTCCGCAAGGATCGTCGACAGGGCGGGATCGCTGCGGCGTTCGGGCAATGGAACCTTCCGGCGAAGCTTCGCGTTAAGAGGCGTCCCCATTCGTGGAGTCATCGATGAGAACCGGCGCCGCCGTCGCATCCGCCCCCTCCGACGTGCCCGGCCTGCGTGGCGCGGCCTCGCCCGCGCTCGGGCGATCCGTCCAGCGCCACCTCGGCCGCGAACTGGAAGCCTCCTATGCGCGCTTCTGCGCGGAACCGCTGCCGAGACGCTTTCTCGAACTTGATCGAGCAGCTCGGGCGGGCCCTCGCGACGGAGCAGCCGGTCGAGCCGTGGTTCCGGGACGGCATCCTTCAGGCGATTCCGAACCTGCGCGCGTTTGCGATCTCGCTGACGAGCAATCCGGACCGGGCCGACGATCTGGTGCAGGACACGATCATGCGCGCCTGGGACAAGCGGGCGAGCTTCCAGCCTGGGACCAACCTGAACGCCTGGCTGTTCACGATCCTGCGCAATTCGTTCCACTCGCAGTACCGCAAACGGTCCCGCGAGGTGGAAGATGCGGACGGCGAATATGCCACTTCGCTCAAGGCGATCCCCGATCAGATGGACAAGCTGCATCTGCAGGATCTGCAGAAGGCCCTGGCGCGGCTGTCGCCGGACCAGCGGGAGGCGATCCTCCTCGTAGGCGCCGAAGGCCTGTCCTACGAAGAGGCGGCACGGATCTGCGACGTCGCGGTCGGCACCATCAAGAGCCGCGTCAACCGGGCACGTACCCGGCTCGCCGACCTGATGCATCTCGAAGGCGACGACCTGGCCTCGGACAATGTGCTGCAAGCGGCCCTCACGAACCAGTAGGCAACCCGCAGCGGCGCGGCAGAGCGGCGTTATCCGCGAGCCAAGGGCGTCTCCTCGGGCGAACGGTAACGAGACGCGCTGACCTCAGGCCGCGTAGAGCGCCCGAACCTCGCCGCTACGCGGCAAGCTCGCGAACGAAACTCTCCACCGCCAGGCGCAGTTCGCCGGCTTCCGACGCGACGCTCCGGGCGAGTTGATCCAGTTCGGTCATGACCTCCTCGGTCGCGGCCGCCGATTGCGGCAGGTGCCCGATATTGCCGATCACGGCCGCCGTCCCCTGCGACGCACGCGCCGCGCTCGCGGTCATTTCGCTCGTCACGGCGTTCTGTTCCTCGACGGCGGTCGCGATCGAGCCGGAAATCTCGCTGATCGACCGGATCGTCTTCGTGATGTCGGCGACCACGTCCGCGACCTCTCCGGTGGCTTCCCGGATAGCGCCGATCTGCCGTTCGATCTCTTGCGTGGCGTTCGCCGTCTGGGCGGCGAGCGTCTTCACCTCCGCGGCGACGACCGCGAAGCCGCGCCCCGCCTCTCCGGCCCGGGCCGCCTCGATGGTGGCGTTGAGGGCGAGCAGGTTCGTCTGCCCGGCAATGTTGCCGATCAGCGTGGCGAACTGGCCGATTTCATCCGTGCAGCGCCGCAACTGGTCGGCCTTGGCGGTGGCTGTCCCGGTGCGGGTGGCGGCCTGTTCGGCGATCGACGCGGCCTGGCCCGCTTCGGCCGCGATGGCTGCGATCGATTGCGCCAGTTCGCCCACCGCTTGCGAGACGACATCGACGTGCTGCGTCGAACCCTCGAGGAGTTTCGTCGCGGCGCCCAGTTCCTCGGTCATCGCCGCGCTGCTTTGCGCGACCGAACCGGTCGACGTCTGCATCGTCCCGGCCGATTGCTCCAGCCGGCCGGCGATGGTGGCGACCGAGGATTCGATCCGTCGCGCGACTCCCGCGAGGGCCTGCCGCTGGCTCGCCCTCACCGCCTCGTCGCGCTCCGCGCTGTTCGCCTCCGTCAGCCGCTGCACCGTGCTGTCGCGGAAGGCCTCCACGGCTCTCGCCACGGCGCCCAGTTCGTCGCGCCGCGCGATGTCGGGCACGGGCGCATCGAGCGCGCCGGCCCTGAGTTCGTCGAGCGAGCGCACGAGGCCCCGCATGCCGATCACGATCGACCGAGCGAGGGCGCCGACGAGGAACAGGGCCGCGAAGGTCGCCGCGAGGCTGAGGCCGAGATTGAGCGCGAGGCGCGCTCGAAACCCGTCGATGCGCGCGACGAGCAGGCGCCGGAGTTCCACGGCTGCCGTCCGCCAGAGGGCGTCGGACGCCGTCATCAGGGCGGCGTTGACCCGCCGAAGCGGTTCCAGGTCGACGCGTCCCCGGGTTTCCTCGGCGCGCAGCATGGCCGCCGCGGCGCCCACTTCGGCGAGGTAGCCCTCGGCGGCCTCGGTGAAAGCCTTGGCGCTGTCACCGAGGTTCGCCCGCACCACTCCGTCCCGGTTGGACGCGTAGGCCGTCTCGAGGCTGCTGCGGGCGCCGCTCGCCGCAGCCTCCAAGCCGCCGGCCTGGATCATCAGTTCGGCCTTCTGCTCGTCGGAAAGGGAGCGTTGCCCCTTCTGGTGCCCTGCGAGCGCAACGATCGCGCTCGCCCGGTCGATCACCTCGGGCAGCTTCAGAAGGACGACGTCCATCACGTAATAGCTGTCGAGGTCCGGGTCGAGGATCAGGTTCGAGCCGTCGCCCACCTTGGCGATAAGGGCCCTCGCGGCGGCGATCGCCGCCGTCGTGTCGGCGTCCCGGACGCTCCTGGCCTCGGGCGAGCCCACCTTTGCGAGAGCGGCCTCGAGGGCGCGCGCAGCTTCGCCGGCGCTCATCGCCTCGGCGTAGCGGCCCGATGCGGCGGACAGGGTCGTGAGCGCCGCGGGGCTGCCCTGCCCTCCGCTCGCCACCGCCTCGAGACGGTGCAGGAAAGGCCAGATGTCCTGCAGGTATGCGACCCCGTCCACTTCCTTCGCGGCGAAGTCGATGTCCTTGGTCGATTGCTGCCAGAACAGGAGGAGCAGAAGCGCGATGGGAACCAGGAACATCCCGGCGATCGCGAATAGCTTCAGGCGAATGTCGAGGGGAAGTGACATGCTCGAGCCCAGGCAAATTGTAATGAAGTTGTGCCTAAGAATGCCTAAGGAATTGTTTCTTTCCGGTCCGGGTCGAGCGCGCCGGGAGCGTCGTCGGGTCGTCCAGAGGATGGCGACACCATCTGGATCAACATTGTCCCCGCACGCGAGCAGGCTGGGCACCGCCCGGCCCTTGCGCCCGATCGCCGGCCAAGCAAAGGGATTCCTTTTCGCAGCCATGGTCCCGGACCATGTCCAAATCGCCGATGTGGGGTGTCGGATCAGGCCATTCGGCTGGTGCGGCGCACGCGCCGCACGCAGGAAAAGCCCAGGCTCCGGGGCGAACGGGCGGGATGCCGCGCATCTCTCGCCGCGCCTGCTACGGGCCTGGGCTGATCGGGTCCAGACGGGCGCTCGCATCGTCAGGCGAGCGCGGGAACGGACCGGGCCGGAGTCCATCCGTCCTGACACGGTCCCATCGCAGCCGCGGTGACGCCCGCTGCTCCGAAGTCCCTCACATGATCCGCTGGGTCGTCCCGATATGGGGATCGAAAGACGGATCGCAAGGGCCGCGTGACGAGCGGCGTCATGCGGCCGGGGGTTGCGCGAGAAATCGTTCCGCGGCGCGGCGGCCCGCTTCCCGCAGACCGGTCAGGAAGTCCCAGTCGAGGTCGAGAGCGCTCGCGAGGCGCAGGTCCGGATAGGCATCTTCGGCGGCGATGTGGTGAACCCGCAGCTTCCGCAGCTTGCGGGACAGGCGCGAGCCCGCCTCTTCGGACGCGGCCAGCTTCGTCATGGCGGCGAGGGCTTCCATGTCCCGCAGGAGCGGCGTGTTGAACGTGATCTGCTCCATCCGGCGGGCGATCTCGGCCGGGGTGGTCGGGGTTTCCTCGGCGCCCGTCGAGGGCATGATCTGCACGACGATGGCCTCCCGGGCGCGCGTGGCTGAGATGAGCGGGAACACGGGCGGGTTTGCGGCATAGCCGCCGTCCCAATAGGCCTCCCCGTCGATGCTGACCGTGTGGTGGAGCATGGGCAGGCAGGTCGAGGCGAGAATCACGTCGAGATCGACGGACCGCTCACGGAAGATGCGCAGCCGCCCGTCCCGCACCCGGGTGGCGGCGACGAGCAGCTTCAGCCGCGACTTGTCCCGGAGCGCTTCGAAATCGATCTCCTCGGACAGGATCGTGCGCAGCGGATGCAGGTTGAACGGGTTGAACTGGTAAGGCGAGAGCACGCGCGTCGCCAAGGCCACCGCCAAGCCCGGGCGGGCGCGCGGCGCCGCCTCGCTGGCGCGGCGCCAGAACCGTTCGAGCCGCTCCCGGGCCGCCTCCGGCCCGCCTTCCGCCAGTCCGGACGCGAGCAGGATGGCGTTCACGGCGCCGGCGCTGGAGCCGCTGACCGCATCGAAGGAGATGCCGCCCTCCTCGAGCAGCCTGTCGAGGACGCCCCACGTGAAGGCGCCGAAGGAGCCGCCGCCCTGAAGGGCGAGGGAGATGCACCGCTTCTGCTTTTGCGCCCTCGTCGGGTTGCGCGGCCGCGGCGACAGAGCGGCTGCCGGTTCGAACCGGTAGGGCCGGAGAACGCCGTCGGATGAAAAGCCGGGTGAGTCGGTCATGGTCAACGATGTGTGCAGCGCAACAGGAATGTCCAGTGCCCGCCAACGGTGAGGACGACTCCCGGGTTCCTGCCTTGCGACAAAACCGCCCCGAATTGCCAAAATAATGAACGAAAATTCAGCGTACTGGCAAATCCAGCTCCTATTTTCGTCTGTTCCATGCGGCGAACGCATAAGCTTGCTGCGCTTGGAGCGCCCTGTTGCAGCGCAGCAACGCCTGCCTCGCCGGTGCAGAATCACGCGCCCTCGTCGGCACCGATCCTCGGATCTGCGCTCTCGCGCCGTCCGAGCGAGTCACCGGCGGCGCCGACCCGCAGCGGGCATTCCTGCTAACGGGTCACGTCGCCTTTTAGGAGATCGCTTAGCGAGGTCTTGGGCGGCGGCGCGTTAGGAGAGGAGATCGACAAGAAACCTCGAAAGAGACGAAGACCTTTCCCGATGCACGCGCCCCTCCCCGTGCCGGCCGCCGACGACAGCCGCGCCCACCCTCGCCAGCCGACCTATTTCGCGGCGCGGATCGCCTTCGACAACCGGCACTTGGCGCTGAGATGCCTGGTGCGCAATCTCTCGCCCGAGGGAGCAAGCCTCGTCCTGCCGGGCGAATATGCGTTGCCCCGCGAGTTCGACGTTCAGATCACCTCGCTGCGGCGGAACTATCGGGCTCGGCTCGTCTGGGCGCGCGGAACCCGCTGCGGGGTGAAGTTCCTGGATCAGGGCCGGTCCCGGCCGGGGTCGCCGGCGAAAGGCCTCGCTTGAGAGCCGCCGCCCGGCGCCGATCAGGCACCCCGATCGCCGCGCCGCCGTCGGGGAGCCGTGCAGCCGCGGGCCGAGACCATCGGACCTCGAAAGCGGACGCCTCTTGTGGCATCCATCCGATGCCGTTTCTCTGAAGGGGCGCATCGTTCGAAACGGAAAACCGGAGCCGCTGCTCCGCACGACGCGCCGACGCGAGGAACCCCGAATCCGTCCCGGCGTTTCGCCTTGCGGTGACCGATAGGCATGAGCGAGGTGACGATGATCAAGACGCCTCTCACGGGAGCGGCCCGGCCCGCCACCGATTCCGTCAAGCGCGCCACGGATTACCTGAAGGGTAAGCCGGATCCGCGCGGCTTCGATCAGCCCCAGCCCGGCGATCCCGCGTGGCGACCGCAGGGTCACAGGCGATAGACCACGGCGGCGAAGAGGACCGCTTCGCGGCGGCGTCAGGATTTGGCCGCTCGGGCCGTCGGGGCACGGAGAGGGTCGTCTTATGCGGTATCGCGATCTCGGCACGCCTGCGGCGACGTCCCGCTCGCGCCCGCTCGGCCGGCGGAGCGTCCTGATCGGCTTGGCGACGGCGGGCGGCCTTCTCGGGACGGGCAAAGCCGTGGCCCAGCCGGAGACGCTCGTCGGCTATCTTCTCCATTGCGACCCGGACGACTTCTATGCGGTGAACCAGTTTCACGTCGGCCCGTTTCGGCAGCGCATGTGCGCGCTCGGATGGTGCGCCCTCCGGGAAGCGCGAGTCATCGTGCGGGCGGGGGTGACGGCCGACGCACTCGCCCGGTCCGCCATGGACCTTGTGCAGTCGGGCGTCGCGGTGATCGTGGCGGCCGGAGGTACGGCCTCCTCCGCCGCCAGGCAGGCGACTTCGACCATCCCGATCGTGTTCACCTATGCGAACGGCCCGGTCGGCCGCCGCCTCGTGACGAGCCTCTCCCGGCCGGAAGGGAACATCACCGGCTTCGCGCTCATGGACGAGACGATGGCGAAGCTCATCGAGTTCGCCCGCGAGCTGTTCCCCGGCGCCCGCGCCGTCGCCTACCTGCTCGACCCGACGAACTCGCCCGAGGACGTGCTGGCGCAGCAATCCTCGGAGAACGCCGCCCTGGCGGCCCGCGCCGGCCTCGCCTATCGCGAGTTCCCGGTTCGGAACTGGCCGGACATCGAGAGGGCGATCGCAGCCGCGAAACAAGAGGACGCCGATGCGCTCCTCGTCGAGAGCTCGACGCTGTTCTTCATCCATCGATTCCTGGTCGCCGAGACCGCTTTGGGGCAGCGATTGCCTCTCCTCGCCCGTGCGGCGCAGTTCGGCACTGCCGGCGCCGTCATTTCATACGGCGAGAACGTCGCCGACATGCAGGCGAGCGCGGCGGCTTATGTCGATCGCATCCTGAGGGGCGCCCGCGTCAGCGATCTCCCCGTGCAGCAGGCGGCCACCCTCCAATTGATCGTCAATGCGCGGACGGCCCGCCGCCTCGGGATCGCGATCCCACCCTCCATCACCGCCCTCGCGGACGAGATCGTCGACTTCGTCGTCCAATGAGGCCCTCGCGCCTCACCTCGGGCCGCTTCTCCGCGGCGATTCCAGCCATCCGGCTTCATCCGCCCGCCGCCGCGCTCGAGGCCGCTCCCGGCGCCTCGCTCATCGAGACGAGCTCGAAGACCGGCACGGTCTTGTGGAAGCCCTTGAGCATCCGCTCGCCGGCGGGAACCGCGTCGACCCGATCCTCGAGAGCGGCAAACACCCGCTGACCAAGGAGGATCTGCCCCGGCTTCGCTTCCCCGCAGAGTCGAGCCGCGAGGTTCGGAACGGTTCCGATGACGGCGTATTCCATACGGCGCTCGAAGCCGACGCTCCCGAGCGTCGCATAGCCTCCCGCGATGCCGATCCCCAGCCCGAGCACGAAGCCGCGCCTCGTCCACCGTTCCGCCAGGCCGTTCACCTGCTGCCGCAATTCGAGCGCCATCCGAACCGCGCGCTCCGTGTGATCCTCCTGCGGGATCGGATCGTTGAAGAGGATCAGCACTCCGTCGCCGACGAAGCGCTCGAGCGTCCCCTCGTACCGGAAGACCAGTTCGTCCACGCAGGCGTGATACTCGCGGAGAACCGCGATGACCTCCTCGGGCTCGGCCGTCTCGGCGAAGCTCGTCCAGCCGCGCAGGTCCGCGAACACGATGGTGACGTCGCGCCGGTGGCTTTGGAGGGGATCGGCTGCGCCTCCCGACATCATCAGGTCGGCCACTTGAGGCGGCAGGAACCGGCGGAGCCGTTCCATCTTCGCGATCTGCCCGAGCTGATCGGCGACCCGGCGCTCCAGCTGATGGCTCCACTCGGCCAGCTCCCGGGCCTGGTCCAGGACGGTGTCGTGGAGAGACTTGATCCGCAGCATGGAGCGGACACGCGCCAGGAGCGCCGCGTGGTCGATCGGCTTCGTGAGGTAGTCGTCGCCGCCGGCATCGAGTCCCTCGACCACGTCGCGGGGATCGGACCTCGCGGTCACGAGAACGACGGGAATATGACGATGCGCGGGATCCGCCTTGAGGCGGCGCACCACCTCGATGCCGTCGAGCTTCGGCATCATGATGTCGAGGAGCACGAGGTCGGGCGAGGATTGCCGGACGCAGGCCAGCGCCTCCTCGCCGTCGCCGGCGACGATGACGTCGTACCCGTGCGACGTCAGCCGCCGCGAGAGCATGTCCCGGTTCTGAGCCGTGTCGTCGACGACGAGGATGAGAGGCGGGTCGCGCATGAAACCGCTCCGTTCAGGCAAGAAATTCCTGCACCTTCGCCAGCAGCATCCGTGGGCTGAACGGCTTGGCCACGTAGGCGTCGCAACCGGCCTCGCGGGTCTTCGCCTCATCGCCTTCGAGGGCATAGGAGGTCACGGCGATGATCGGGATGTGGTGCAGGTCCGGGTTGCCCTTGATCCGCCGCGTCGCATCGTAGCCGTTCACGACGGGCAGCTGGATGTCCATGAGGATCAGGTCCGGCCGGTGCAGTTCGGCCTGGGCCACGCCCTCTTCGCCGTTGACCGCCTCCAGGACCTCGAAGCCGGCCCGGGTGAGGAGGTCGCGCAGTATGCGACGGTTGTGCCAGGTGTCTTCGACGACCAGAATCCGTTTCATCGCGCATCCTCCCCGGCTTCGTCCGCGCGCATCCGGGCTCTCCGTGCGACAAGCCCTCGCGCGAGTCGGCGATGGACCTGGTTCATCAGGCGGCCTCCATGAAGGTATCCGCATGCACCGGGACGACGATCCGGAACGTGGAACCGCATCCCGGCGCCGATTCCACCGCAATCGTTCCGCCGTGCATCTCGACGATGCGCTTCGAGATCGCGAGGCCGAGGCCCGTCCCCCCTTTCTCGCGTGTCGAGGAATTGTCGACCTGCTGGAAGGCGTCGAAGATCCTCTCGTGGTCGGAAGCGGCGATCCCCGGGCCGGAATCGGCGACGGCGACCTCGAAGTTCGCGCCGCTGGCCCCGGCGGTGATTTCGACCGAACCGGCATCCGTGAACTTGATGGCGTTGCCGACGAGGTTGAGGAGGACCTGGGTGAGGCGCCGCCCGTCGCCGCGCCCGATCGGAAGGTCCCGCGCGAGGGAGACCTTGAGGTCGAGGCCCTTCGCGTGGGCCAGAGGCTGCGCGACGGCGACGACGGCCTCGATCACCGCCTCGAGCGTGTATTCGTCGATCGCGAGCCTGAGCTGGCCCGCCTCGATCTTCGACAGGTCGAGGACATCGTTGATGAGCGCGAGCAGATGCTCGCCGTTCGACCGGATGTAGTGCAGGATCTCCTGCGCCTCGTCCGACACGTCGCCGTAGACGCCGTCGAGAAGCATTTCCGTGTAGCCGAGAACCGCATTCAGCGGCGTGCGGAGCTCGTGGCTCATGTTGGCCAGGAACTGCGACTTGTGCTGGCTGGCGATCTCGAGCTGCCGGCTCTTCTCCTCGATCTCCCGGAACAGCCGGGCATTCTGGATCGCGAGCACCGACTGGTTGGCGAAGGTCTGCATCAGGTCGACTGTCCGTCTCGGGAACTCCGACTCCTCCCGGCGCATGAGCACGAGCGTGCCGAAGATCCGATCGGCCCGGACGAGCGGGACGATGAGGACGCTCCGGATCCCGGCTCCGACGGCCGCCTCCCTGAGCGGCCATTTCGGGACGCGGGTGAGATCCGCAATGGCCACGGGCGTGCGCTGCCGGACCGCGGAGCCCATGGAGGACTCGGTCTCCAGGATCTGCGTGCCGCGGATCCGCTCGAAGAGAAGCGGCTCGATGCCGCTCGCCCGCCACAAGGTGAACCGGCCGTCGCTCCGGTCGTAGCGGAACAGCGCGCAGGCATCCGCTTGGCAGAGGGCCACGGCGCGGGCCGAGATCAGATCGAGGACGCGGGACAGTTCGAGGGTCCCGCTGACGGCCTGGCCGGTCTCGGCCAGAGCCTTGAGCTCCTCGACCGAGGTCGCCAGGGCCGCCGATTGCTCCTTGAGTTCCCGGACGAGGCGGGCGTTCTCGATCGCGATCACCGCCTGGTCGGCGAAGACCGTGACGAGGTCGATCTGCTTGTCGGTGAACGGCTCGACGTGAGGACGGCTCAGCACGATGACGCCGATCGGCTCTCCGTCCCGGAGAAGCGGCACCCCGAGCGCCGTCCTGAATCCCCCAAAGCTTTGAGCGTCCCGCCACCCGTAGCGCTCGTCCGTGGTGACGTCCTCGTAGTGGAGCACGCGGCGTTCATGGGCCGTGCGGCCGGCGACGGTTTCGATGGCGTCCGGGCGGATCGGATGCTCCTCGATGAAGCGCTTGAAATCGTCCGGAAAGCCGTATGACGCCCGCAGCCTGTAGAGCCCGTCGTCGAGGCGGAACAGGAAGGCCCGGCTGGCGCGGCAGAGGCGCGCCGCAGTTTCCAGCAGGGTGTCGAGGACCGGCTGCAGGTCGACGGTCGAGCGGCTGATGGCCTTGAGCACCTCTCCGGTCGCGGTCTGGTACGCCAGCGCCTCGGTGAGCTCGCGGGTCCGCTCATCGACCTTGGCTTCGAGGGAGCGGTGCGATTCCTCGATCTCCCCTGCCATGCTGTTGAACCCTTCGGCGAGCCGCTCGAGTTCGTCGCCGGTGCGGATGTCGATGCGGTACGAGAGGTCGCCGCGGCCGAGGCGCGCCGCGCCGTCCTGCAGGCGTCGGATCGGTCCGACCATCCGGCGGGTGAGCAGCAGGCCGGCCACGGCCGAGAGGCCCAGGCCCCCGAGGAGCAGGCTGACCGTCTGCGAGACCGTCGTGTAGAGCGGCGCCAGCGCCTCCGCGAGGGAAAGTTCCACGAAGACGAGCCAGCCGAGGCGCCGGATCGGAGCCGAGGCCGACAGCATGGCCTGGCCGGTCGTGTCCGCGGCGACCGACGCCGACGGCTCAGACATCGACCGCCGCTCCGGTGATGCGAGCGCCGCCGCCACTTGGGGCAGGCGCGACAGGTCGGTGTTGCGCAGGACGAGGCTGATGTCGGGATGCGCGATCAGGCGGCCCTGGCGGTCGACAACGTAGGCATAGCCGGTGCGGCCCACCTTGATGGTCGCGATGACGTCCCAGATCAGCTTCAGGTTCACCTCCGCGAAGGTCACGCCGGCATTGCGGCCCGTATGGGCGAGCGCGATCGTGAGGTACGGCTCGGATTCCTTGCGGAAGTAGACCGGGCTGAACCAGACCCGGTTCGCCTGTGCCTCCCTGAAGCGCGGTTCCGCGGAATGATCGGCTCCGCTCCCGAGGACGTCCATCGCGAGACGTGACACCTTGAGCTGTTCGCGCCCGGACGCATCGAGCTGGACGAGTTCCGTGATCGCGGGGACTTGGCGGAGCAGGCGGATGTAGTCGAAGCGCCTCTGCTCGACCTGTCCGAGCGCCCATTGCGCGTGGGTCGTCCAGCCGATCTGCCGTTCGATCTCGGCGATGAACTGCTCGGTCCTCTGCGCCGCCGCTTCGGCTTTCTCCTCCTGGAGCTGGATTGCGGTCTGCCGCGCCTGCCGGTAGTCGAGCCAGCTGTCGACCGCCCCGTTGACCAGGAGGACCAGGCTCATCAGTCCGACGAAAGACAGGAAGTACTTGGTGAACAGGCTGCGCCGGAGCGCATTGCGGCTGGTGCGCCGGTCGTGCCTGACGCCCGTCCTCATTCGGTCACCTCGTCCGCTCGCGCGTCGAGCGAATGCGGCACCGCCGGTTCGACCCGCCTGTCGGTCCGGCGATTGACCACGCCGTTGGTGAGCGGACCGGGATCGAACCAGCCGATCCAATCGGGCCGCCCGCGTGTTTCGTCGGCGGCCCGCGCGGGGAACGCGACGGGCCTTCCGGCGAGTGCCGCGAGGACGAGCTTCTTCATCGCACCGACGTTCCGGTCGGCCGAACGCACCCGGGCCGCCGCTCGAGCGTTCCGGCTCAGCGAACGCCCAAGTCTACCAGATCGGTGCAGCGGCGGCTAACCGGTCCCTCTCGGTTCGATCCCGCTTCGTGGCGCAATCGGTCTCGCGTATGCTGCTGCCGAGTGGCCGGACCCGCCCCTGGGATCGGGCATCGACCACGGCAGTCGGAACATCCTTCGCCGATCCGGCCGCGCGGGAGAGGTCCGCTCGACATGGAAGCCACAAACGAGACCGGCCCCGTGATTGTGCCGGTCGCCCCGGCCAGCGAGGCGATCGAATGAGGCGGCGCGACTTCATGGCGGTCGCGGCCGGGGCGGCGTTGTTCGCCGCCCCGAGGGCTATTCTCCCACAGACGTCCGAGCGGGTGAAACGGATGGGGGTGCTCGTCGAATACGCCGAGGGCGACGCGGAGGCTGGGGCGCGCCTTGCGGCCTTGGGCGAGGGACTTCGGAGCTTGGGCTGGATCGAGGGCCGCAACCTCCGCATCGACTACCGCTTCGGTGGCGGCGATCACGACCGCATCAGGGCCTTCGCCGCCGAACTCGCGGACCTCGCCCCCGACGTGCTTCTCGGAAGCGGAGCGCCCGTGACCGCGGCGCTGCAGCAGGCGACCCGCACGATCCCCATCGTGTTCGTTCAGATCTCCGATCCGGTCGGGGCAGGACTGGTGCAGAGCCTGGGGCGGCCGGGCGGAAACGTAACAGGGTTCACGAATTTCGAGTACGCAATCGTCGGCAAATGGCTCGAGACCTTGAGGGAGATCGCTCCCCGCCTCGCCCGGGTCCTGCTCCTTCAGAACCCCGGGAATTTCGGATGGCCCGGCTATCTCCGAGCCATGGAAACCGCCGCACCCGCGTTCTCGCTGCCGTTCACACCGGCCCCCGTCCGCGACGCCGGCGAGATCGAACGCGCCGTTGCGGCTTTCGCGCAGCATCCCGACGGCGGCATGATCGTTCTGCCCGACACGACGACGAGCGTTCACCGCAAGCTGATCGTGGGACTGGCGGAGCGGCACCGGCTCCCGGCGGTCTACCCGTTCCGCTTCTTCGTCACGGAAGGCGGCCTGATCTGCTACGGCATCGATGTGCTCGACGTCTTCAGGCAGGCTTCGTCCTACGTCGATCGCATCCTCCGCGGCGAAGAGGCCGGATCCCTGCCGATCCAAGCCGCTTCGAAATTCGAACTGATCGTCAATCGGGCGACCGCCGATGCCCTCGGTCTCACCCTCCAGCCCTCCCTGCTGGCTCGCGCCGACGAGGTCGTCGGATGAGCGCCGCAGGCCCGGGATGAAGACGTCGGCCAACCCGGAGATCAAGCGGCTCCTCGGCAGCGAGGGCAAGTTCGGCGAGGCGGTCGGGCTCACCAACGACTGGGCCGTGCGGGTGATCAAGCACGTGGGCAATTACGGCGAGGCGTTCGAGAAGAACGTCGGCGAAGGCTCGCGGCTGAAGATCAAGCGCGGCCAGAACGCCCTGTGGACCAAGGGCGGCCTGCAATACGGACTCCCGATCCGCTGAGCAGCAATCAGGTCCGCCCAGCGGACGTCGCCGGCACTCGGCCGCCCGCCATCCGCAGCGGTCGTTGAATTCGCGCTTGCATGTTTAGTCAAAACATGTCTCACTGAACAAATCACTAAACAAGCCGGACCACCGGCGCGGCCCCGCGGGGCCGGTGAGGAAGCGCAGGATCAAGACTTTCGACCGCCGGTCTTTCTGCGGCGGCCCGTTGCTGCCGGCGGCCGACGGTGCCGCGCGGTCGTTCCGAAGTCGATCATGGAGGGGAGAATGAAGACGCTCACCATTGCTGCGGGCGCGCTGGCGGCATCGCTCGTCTGCGGCGCCGGCGCCGCTCAGGCGCAAGGCAAGACCATCACGTTGTGCTGGGCCGCCTGGGATCCGGCCAACGCCCTCGTCGAGCTCTCGAAGGACTTCACCGCGAAGTCCGGCGTGAACATGAAGTTCGAGTTCGTGCCCTGGCCGAATTTCGCCGACCGCATGCTCAACGAGCTGAACTCGAAGGGCAAGCTGTGCGATCTCATCATCGGGGACTCGCAGTGGATCGGCGGGTCGGCCGAGAACAAGCACTACGTGAAGCTCAACGACTTCTTCGCCAAGGAAGGCATCCGGATGGATGACTTCCTGCCCGCCACCGTCTACGCCTATTCGACCTGGCCCAAGGGCTCGCCGAACTACTACGCGCTTCCGGCCATGGGCGACGCGCTCGGCTGGACCTACCGGAAGGACTGGTTCTCCCGCCCCGAGCTGCAGGCGGAGTTCAAGCAGAAGCACAATCGCGATCTCGCGCCGCCGAAGACCTGGACCGAACTGAAGCAGATCGCGGAGTTCTTCCAGAACCGGCAGATCGACGGCAAGAATGTCTACGGCGCGGCGATCTTCACCGAGCGCGGTTCCGAGGGCATCACCATGGGCGTGACGGCGGCGCTCTATTCCTGGGGCTTCCAGTACGACGATCCGAAGAAGCCCTACGCGATGGACGGCTTCACCAATTCCAAGGACGCCGTCGAGGCGCTCGAATTCTACAAGTGCCTCTACAAGTGCTGCACGCCGCCCGGCTACACCAACGCCTACATGCAGGAGGGGCTCGACGCCTTCAAGTCCGGGCAGGTGGCGATGCAGATGAACTGGTTCGCCTTCTTCCCCGGCCTCTCCAAGGACGAGAAGGTCGGCGGCGACAAGATCGGCTTCTTCGTCAATCCGAGCCAGAAGGTCGAAGCCTCGACGCTCGGCGGCCAGGGCATCTCGGTCGTCTCCTATTCGCCGAACCAGGCGGAGGCGCTCGCCTACATCAAGTGGTTCGCGCAGCCGGAGGTGCAGAAGAAGTGGTGGTCGCTCGGCGGCTACGCGGTCCACAAGGCCGTCGTCGAGGATCCGGGCTTCGCCAAGTCGGCGCCCTTCGCGGCCGACTTCCTCAAGGCCATGGGCGGCGTGAAGGACTTCTGGCAGGAGCCGGCCTATGCGCAGCTCCTCCTCGACATGCAGAAGCGCGTGCACGACTATGTGGTCGCCGAGAAGGGCACCGCGAAGGAGGCTCTCGATCTCCTGGTCAAGGATTGGCAGAAGACCTTCAACGAAGAAGGCAAGATCTGACGACGCCCGCTCGCCTGGGCCGGGCGCCTGCGGCGTCCGGCCCGTCCCGTCCGAGCCCCGGCCATCCGGATCGGCGCCGACATGAACTTCGAGGCATCCCGTGTCGCGATTCGTCAGACAAGGCCGCCGCGCTCACGCCTGCCGACGCGGCCGTCCGCCTGCGGAGCCTGTCGGACCGGGCGATCGCCTGGCTGTTCATCGCGCCGACCATCGTCCTCCTTCTCGCCATCAACATCTTCCCGCTGATCTGGACGATCCGGCTCTCCTTCACGAACTACCGCGCCAACCGGCCCAACGCTGCCGCTGCGCGATATCGGGCTTCAGCACTACAACGACATCCTGACGGACCCGGACGTCTGGGCCGCCATGCAGGTCACGGCGCGGTTCGTGATCGCGACGATCCTGATCCAGACCGTGCTCGGCTTCGCGCTTGCCTGGCTGTCGACAAGAAGTTCCGCGGACACGGGATGTGGACCACGATCATCCTCCTGCCGATGATGCTCTCGCCGGCGGTCGTCGGGAACTTCTGGACCTTCCTGTACCAGCCGCAGATCGGCCTGTTCAATTACGTCGTCTCGTTCTTCACCGGCGATCCCGCCCTCCTCGTTCCAGATGCTCGGCGACGTGACCCTGTCGCCCTGGGCCATCGTCCTCGTCGACACCTGGATGTGGACCCCTTACGTGATGCTCATCTGCCTTGCGGGCCTGCGCTCCATCCCCGACTACATCTACGAGGCGGCGGAGGTCGACCGGGCGTCGAAATGGCGCCAGTTCTGGACGATCACGCTGCCGATGGCGGCGCCCTTCATCATGCTGGCCGTGCTGTTCCGCGGCATCGAGAACTTCAAGATGTTCGACATGGTGAACCTCCTCACCGGCGGCGGGACCGGGCTCGACCACGGAGGTCGCCTCGATCACGCTGAAGCGCGAGGCCTTCGAGAAGTGGCGCACCGGCTATTCGTCGGCCTTCGCGATCATCCTCTTCGTCACCGTCTTCGGCCTCGCCAACATCTACGTGAAGGCGCTCAACCGGGTGAAGCAGAGATGAGCGGCATCGCCACAGCCCATTCGGTCGTCGAGCCGTCGCCGCTGACGAAGCGCGTCGCGGGTACGCTCGTCATCCTCTATGCCGTCGATCACCATGGTGCCGCTCGCCTGGATCGTGCTGACGAGCTTCAAGTCGCCGCCGGATTCGATCTCCTACCCGCCGAAGGTCGTGTTCGACCCGACGCTCGAGGGCTACTGCAACCTGTTCACCACGCGCTCGCGGCAGACGCCCGAATACCTGGCGAGCCTGCCGCCGCCCTCCGGCACCTGCGAGTCGATCGCGCGCGCCCGCAACATGGTGGTGGTCTCGGAATCGAAGTTCGTCCCGCGGTTCTGGAACTCGATCGTGATCGCCTTCGGGTCGACCGCGCTCGCGGTGTTCCTCGGCACGCTCGCGGCCTACGGGTTCTCGCGCTTCCGCGTGCCGCTCAAGGACGACCTCCTGTTCTTCATCCTCTCGACCCGGATGATGCCGCCGATCGCGGTCGCCATCCCGATCTACCTCATGTACCGGGAGCTCGGCCTCCAGGACACGAAGCTCGGCATGATCCTGCTCTACACGGCCGTGAACGTGTCGCTCGCCGTCTGGCTCCTGAAGGGCTTCATCGACGAGATCCCGCGCGAATACGAGGAGGCCGCGATGATCGACGGCTATTCGCGCCTGCAGGCCTTCCGGAAGGTGGTCCTGCCGCAGGCCGTCACCGGCATTGCGGCGACCGCCATCTTCTGCCTGATCTTCGCCTGGAACGAATACGCCTTCGCGGTGCTGCTCACCTCCGGCGAGGCGCAGACCGCGCCGCCCTTCATCCCGATCATCATCGGCGAGGGCGGGCAGGATTGGCCGGCGGTGGCCGCCGGGACGACGCTCTTCCTCGTGCCGATCGTCATCTTCACGGTGCTGCTCCGCAAGCACCTCCTGCGCGGCATCACCTTCGGGGCGGTGCGCAAATGATCCGGGAACAGGCAGGAGCCTCGAGGCCGAAGCGCTTCTCTCCGCGCGGGATCGCCGAGGCCGCCGCGACGGTCGTCATCGCGCTCGGGGTCGTCATGCTCATGCAGCCCTTCTCGCTCACGCTCTACGGCTGGTCCTTCGCGGTGACGCTTGCCGGCACCGCGATGTTCATCGTCGGCTCGAAGCTCCCGGAGTAGGCGATGGCGACGATCGACGTGCGCAACCTCTCCAAGGATTTCGGCGACTTCGCCGCGGTGCGGGCCGCGTCCTTCACCGTGGAGGACGGGCAGTTCGTCTGCCTCCTCGGCCCGTCCGGCTGCGGCAAGACGACGACGCTGCGGATGATCGCCGGGCTCGAGCTGCCGACCTCCGGCTCGATCAGCCTCGCCGGCGAGGACGTGACGCACAAGCGCGCCTCGGAACGCGACATCGCCTTCGTGTTCCAGCTGTTCGCGCTCTACCCGCACATGAACGTGCGGCGGAACATCGAGTATCCGCTGCGCAATATCGGCATGCCGAAGGCGGAGAGGACGCGGCGGGTCGCCGAGGCGGCGCGGATCCTGCGCATCGGCCACCTGCTCGACCGCTCCGTGTCGGGCCTCTCCTCCGGAGACCGGCAGCGGGTCGCGCTCGGCCGCGCCATCGTGCGGGAGCCTGCGGCCTTCATGATGGACGAGCCGCTCGGCGCCCTCGACGCCGAGTTCCGGCACCTCATGTGCGGGGAGCTCCGCGCGCTCCACGACCGCCTCCGGGCGACCACCGTCTACGTCACCCACGACCAGCTCGAAGCCATGGCGATGGCCGACCGGATCGCCGTCATGAACGCGGGCGTGATCGAGCAGTTCGGCCCGCCGCAGGACATCTACGACCGGCCCGCCACCCTGTTCGTCGCCGACTTCATCGGCTCGCCGCCGATGAACTTCGTCGGCTTCGCGGGATCGCTTCGCCCGCGGCGACCGGGCGATCCGCATCGGGGATGCGAGCCAGCCCGTCCCCGAACTGCTCGAAGACCGGGCGGAGGCGGAGCACATCCTCGGCGTGCGGCCCGAACACGTGCGCCTCTCGGACGAGGGATGGCTGCGCGGCGAGGTCTACGGGTCCGAGTATCTCGGCACCACCCAGGTCGTGACCGTCCGCACGCCCCGCGGGCCGGTTCGGGCGAGGCTTCCGGCCAGCGCGAGCGTTCAGCGGGGCGAGACGGTCGGCCTCGCGTTCAAGCCCGACAAGCTCATCGGTCTTCGACAGGGCCACCGGCCGGGCCGATCCGCACCGCTCTCACCGAGGGAGGCGCCGGCGCATGGCTAGGGTCGAGCTCGTCCGCCTCTCGAAGCGCTTCAAGGATATCGAAGCCGTCGCCGAGCTGTCGCTGACGATCGCGGACGGAGAGTTCGTGGTGCTGCTCGGACCCACGGGAGCCGGCAAGACGACGACCTTGCGGCTCGTCGGCAGGCCTCGAGCGCCCCGATGCGGGCTCGATCCGCATCGGCGGGGTCGACCGGACGCAGGCGGAGCCGGCCCGGCGCGACGTCGCCTTCGTGTTCCAGCAATACTCGCTCTACCCGCACCTCTCCGTCTACGACAACCTCGCCTTCCCGTTGCGCTCGCCGCATGCGGCGCATCCCCGAGCCCGACATCCGCGCGCGCGTCACGGAGATCGCGCGCCTGCTGCGGATCGACGACAAGCTGCGGAACCCGGCGACCCGCCTCTCCGGCGGGCAGATGCAGCGGGTCGCGATCGGCCGCGCGCTCGTGCGCCGGCCGTCCATCTACCTCATGGACGAGCCGCTGTCCTCGCTCGACGCCAAGCTCCGGGCGGACCTGCGCCTCGAACTCGTCCGCATCCAGCAGGAATTCGGCGCGACGATCCTCTATGTCACGCACGACCAGATCGAGGCCATGACGATGGCGGACCGGATCGGCGTCATGGAGGCGGGCAGGCTCGTCCAGGTGGGCACGCCGCGCCGAGATCTACGAGGACCCCGCCACGACCTATGTGGCGAGCAGGCTCGGCCATCCGGCCGTGAACCTCGTGCCGCGCAGCCTGTTCGCCGACCTGCCGGCGCCGCCCGGAACGGCGCTGATCGGCGCCAGGACCGAGCACCTGCGCCTCACGAGGGCGAACGGGCACAAGCCGCGCCAAGGGCCTCGTCGGCGCGCTCGTCCTGGATCGAGCACCTGGGCGACCAGAACCATCTCCACGTGAAGGTCGGCGATGCCGAACTCGTCACGCTCGCGGACCCGGACAGCGGGCTTTCGGTCGGCGACCGCGTCGCCGTGGAACTCGCCCGTCCGCTCTTCTTCGACGAGGCCGGACACAGGATCGTCGCATGAGGCACGCCATGGAAACCGCCATGACCCCGGCCGGCACGGCTCGGCCGCCCGAGACCGACTTCAGCCTGCGCGTCCTGCGCGCGGTCGCCGAGACCGTGATCGCCCACGCGGAGGAACTGACCGCCCTCGATCAGGCGATCGGCGACGGCGATCACGGGATCAACATGAAGCGCGGCCTCGAGGCGGTGCTGGCCGCGTGCCCCGAATTCGAGGGCCAGCCGCCGGGCGAGGTCCTGAAGGCCGCCGGCATGAAGCTCGTCATGAAGGTCGGCGGCGCCTCCGGGCCGCTCTACGGAACGCTCGCGATGGAACTCGGCAAACGCGTCCCGGCTTCGCCGTCGCGCGGCGACTGGGCGGCGGCGCTCGCGGCAGCGATCGAGGCCGTCAAGACGCGCGGGAAGTCGGACGTCGGGCCAGAAGACGATGCTCGACGTCCTCGTGCCCGTTCAGGCGAAGTTCGCGGAAGGCGCCGATGCCGGTGCCGTCAGGAGGGAGGCGCTGGACGCGGCGGAGGCCACGGCGCCGCTCCGGGCGACCCGCGGGCGCGCCTCGTTCCTGGGCGAGCGCTCCGTCGGGCACGTGGATCCGGGCGCGCGCTCGGCGGCGCTCATCGTCGCGGCCGTGTGCGACACGCTGGAGGAGTGAGGCATGGCGAATGTCGGGCATCGTGATCGTCTCCCATTCGCCGAAGGTGGCGGAGGGCGCGTCCGAAATGGTCCGCCAGATGGTGGGCGACAGCGTCCCGGTCGCCTATACGGGCGGCAATCCGGACGGGGGCCTGGGGACGTCCGTCGACGGGATCATGGCGGCGATCGAGCGCGCCTGGTCCCCGGCCGGCGTCGCGATCCTCGTCGATCTCGGCGGCGCGGAGACGAACAGCGAAATGGCGGTGGAGATGCTGCCGGAGGACAGGCGCGGCAAGGTGGTGGTGTGCAACGCGCCGATCATCGAGGGCGCCGTGATCGCCGCTGCGGAAGCCTCGGGCGGCTCGTCCCTCGCCGCCGTCAAGCGCACCGCCGAGGAGTTGAGCCCTTGAGGGCGGGAGCGAGACGGATGAAGAAGGCTGCGGCCAACACGATGCTGACCAACGCGGTCGGGCTCCATGCCCGCCCCTCCGTCAAGCTCACGCAGCTCGCGAAGGCGTTCCGGGCGAATGTCGAACTCGCTCTCGCGCCGGACGGGCCTTGGACCGATGCGAAGAGCCCGGTGCAGGTCATGCGCGTGAAGGCTGCCAGGGGAACGGTTCTCCACGTTCGCGCCGAAGGCGAGGACGCTCCCGACGCGGTCGCCGCGGTGATGGATCTCGTGCGGCGCAAGTTCGACGAGGAATGACGCCGATGCCCGCCGTGCGACTTGTCGGCCGCCCCGCCTCGCCCGGATTGGCCCGCGGCCCCGTCGTCCGTCTGGCGGCCGTCGGGAGCGCGCCGCGGGTCGCCGGCGATTCGGCGGGCGAGGACGCCGCGTTGCGGGCGGCGATCCGGACCGCGGTCGATTCCCTGAAGCGGCTCGCCTTGCAGGCCGGGAGCACCGGGGCGGAGATCCTCGAATTCCAGATCGCCATGCTGGAAGACGAGACGCTCGCGGCCGGCGCCTTCGCGGAGATCGCCGACGGCGTGCCGGCGCACCGGGCCTGGCGCGGCGCGCTCGACCGGGAGATCGCCGGCTACGCGGCGGGCGACGACGACTATTTCCGCGCCCGGGCCACCGATCTCGAGGACATCCGGGATCGCGTGCTCGACGCGCTCA
Source organism: uncultured Alphaproteobacteria bacterium (assembly GCA_963723525.1). Lineage (GTDB taxonomy): Bacteria > Pseudomonadota > Alphaproteobacteria > Rhizobiales > Beijerinckiaceae > Microvirga. The sequence continues at coordinate 92,212 of CAVRRI010000029.1, read as the reverse complement.
CGGGCGCCTCCTCGGACGGGATTCCGCCGGGATCGGTCGTCTTCGCGGACGACCTGACGCCGTCCCGATTTCTCGCCACGGACTGGACGGGCGGCGCCATCGTCCTTTCGAAAGGAAGTCCGGCGGGCCATGTGGCCGTCCTGGCGCGGGGGCGCGGCGTCCCGATGGTGGTCGGCGTGAGGACGATGGCCGACGCGCTCGGATCCCACCCGGCCGAAGCCGTCGTCGACGGAGCGAGGGGCCTCATCCTGATCGGCCCCGACGCCGCCGATCTCGACGAGATCCGTACCCTCGGCCGGGCGGCGGCCGAGACGGCGTTGCGCCACGCGACGTATCTGTCGCTCGCCGGGGGCCACCGCGGACGGCACGCCGGTCGCCGTTCACGTCAACATCGCGGATCTGGCCGAGCTCGACGTCCTCGACCCGGCGTCCTGCGACGGCATCGGCCTTGTGCGGACGGAGCTCCTGTTCGGGACGGGCGCGCTGCCGGACGAGGACCGCCAGGCCGCGGCCTATCGGCGGATCGCCGAATGGGCATCGGGCAAGCCCGTCACCATCCGCACGCTCGATGCGGGCGGCGACAAGCCGATCCCGGGCCTCACCGAGGAGGGCGAGACGAACCCGTTCCTCGGCCTGCGCGGGTTGAGGCTGACGCTCGAACATCCGGACCTCTTCCGCACGCAGCTCCGCGCGCTCGCCCGCGCGGCCGCCCATGGCCGCGTCGAGATCATGGTGCCGATGGTGACGGTCCCGGAGGAGCTCCGGGCCGCCCGTGCGCTTCTCGACGAGGCGATCGCCGTCCCTCGCCGCCGAAGGCCTCGCCCACGGGCGGCCGCCTCTCGGCATGATGGTCGAGGTGCCGGCGGCCGCCATCGCGATCGATCTCTTCGACGCCGATTTCTTCTCGATCGGCTCCAACGATCTGACCCAGTACGTCACCGCCGCCGGCCGCGACATGGAAGCCGTCGCCTCTCTGGCGGATCCCGCCCATCCGGCGGTCCTGCGGCTCATCGCGCAGGTCGCCGCGCACGGCGCGAGGATCGGCCGCAAGGTCTCCCTCTGCGGGGACGCGGCGGCCGACCCGCGCCTGCTGCCGCTCCTCCTCGCGCAGGGGCTGCGCAGCCTGTCCGTCGCGCCGCCGTTCCTCGCCGCGACGAAAGCCGCGATCGCTTCCGTCGACCTGAAGGCCCGGCAGCCATGACGTCCCGCGCCGCCGGCAAGGAGATGAAGTCGGACGCGGTCGGCGCCTACAAGCGCGTGCTCGCCGACGTGCTCGACCGCCGTCCGTCCGGGACGCGCCAACGTCTCGCCGCGGCGCTCGGCAAGAACCGCAGCTTCGTCACGCAGATCACCAACCCGGCCTATCCGGTTCCGGTGCCGGTGCAGCACCTGTCGGTCATCTTCGACATCTGCCATTTCTCGCCCGCCGAGCGCGAGGCCTTCCTCGATGCCTATCACGCTGCGCATCCCCGCCGGCTCGTGACGGTCGCCCACGGGCCGGCGACGCGGCGCCTGTCGGTCGAGGTGCCCGATCTCGGCGACGCCAGGCGCAATCGCGCACTGGACGACCTGATGGAGGAGATGGCCCGGCGTCTCGGCCAGATCCTTCGCGGACCATGAGGGCGGTGACATGAAGAAGTTCGTCAACAGCGTCGAGACGATCCTGCCGGAGAGCCTCGACGGCTTCGCCGCCGCCCATGCGGACATCGTCGCGCTCGGACCCGAGAGGAAGTTCGTCCGGCGCCGATCCCTCACGCCCGGAAAGGTCGCCCTCGTCTCGGGCGGCGGATCCGGCCACGAGCCCCTCCATGCGGGCTTCGTCGGATACGGGATGCTGGACGCCGCCTGCCCCGGCCAGGTCTTCACCTCGCCGACGCCGGACCAGATCGTGGAGGCCGCCGAGGCCGTGGACACGGGCGCGGGGTGCCTGTTCATCGTCAAGAACTACGAAGGCGACGTCATGAACTTCGAGATGGCTGTCGAGATGGCGGGCCGCGAGGTGATGACCGTCGTGACCGACGACGACGTGGCGGTCGAGAACTCCCTCTACACGACGGGAAGGCGCGGGGTCGCCGGGACGCTCGTGGTCGAAAAGATCGTCGGGGCGGCCGCCGAGGCGAAGGCCGGGCTTGCGGATCTTCAGGCGCTCGGCCGGCGCGTGAACGCGCGCACCCGCTCGATGGGCGTCGCGCTCACGTCCTGCACGGTGCCGGCGGCCGGCAAGCCGACCTTCGAGATCGGCGAGGACGAGATGGAGCTCGGGGTCGGGATCCACGGCGAGCCCGGCCGGCGCCGCGTCCGCCTGGAGACGGCGGACCGGATCGCCGAGGAGATGATGACGGCCATCCTGGCGGATCTCGCTGCCCGTCCGGGCACCCCCGTCCTTCTCCTCGTGAACGGCTTCGGCGGGACGCCGGCGATGGAACTGTACCTGATGTTCCATGCCGCGAAGCGCCGTCTCGACAGGGCCGGCCTGACGCTGGCGCGCTCCTTGGTCGGCTCCTACGTCACCTCGCTCGACATGGCGGGCTGTTCCTTCACGGTCACGGCGCTCGACGACGAGACGATCAGGCTCTGGGATTGCCCGGTCCACACAGCCGCCCTGCGGTGGGGCGCCTGAGCGCGACGAGATTCGAGATCCGACGCGGGCGGCGAACTCGATTGGACGAAAGCTGGGATGCAGACTGCGCGAACGGGCCCATTCCGCCGGAAGGGCCCGTGGTGGTGACTCGCGGTCACACGTCAATGACGTTATCCCGGCAGCGCCGGCATGTTCGGTTTGAGATGTCGGGCGGGGTCAGACCTCGCGTGGAAGGGCTCAGGAAGTCTGTCTCCGCCCCTTCGGATGGGCGATGGACGTCTCCCTGTCGGTACGGGCCGGGGCGGGTGCCCGGTCGATTGAGCGGCGCCGTGCGCGGCGGCCATTTCGGTACCCGCTGGCCCCGGGGCCGATGCACGGTCTTGCATCCCGGATCTGCTGCTGGGCGCAGGGAAGATCCGCACGAAGAGAAACCCCGGGAACGAAGAACGTTTCACCGCGGCCGCAAATTTTCCCGCCTCGGGCGCACGGGGTCGTCTGCGCTTCTTCCCCGCGGGCCGGCTGCAGCCGCCGGCGGCCATTCTCGCTTGAGGATCGAGCGTCTGGCGAGACCCGAGGTCTCGGGTAGAGGTTCAGGATGCGCCTTTTGGCTCGGCGGAGTTCCGCAATCTTCATGAGCGGCGCGTCGTGGCGCAGCCTTGCGCTCCCGGCCGCGCCCGTTTCAGGCAATTTGCTCAACATATCAGCGACTTCAAGGCCGACGGAGCCGCGAACAAATGGCGTTGCCGCAAGTTGAGCTTGCAGCCGGTTTGAAACCGGCTCTCTCTCAGAGGAGCTGAGGTATGGAACACAGACGCCTCACTGAACTCACCCGCGTTGCGGATCTGAAACCGGCCCAGCAGAAACCGCCGATGTCCCGCCGCGAGCGGCTCGACCGCTGGATCGATGTCCTGGAGCGGCAGCCGGACCGGCAGATCGCGACGCTCGAAGAGATCGAGTACAAGCCGGCGCACGCGCGGCGCGCGTTGCGGGCCGACGGATCGGCCCTCGCTCTGGCCTACGCGGATCCCGTGCTCCGTGCGGAGGGCCTGGCCAGCGACCGCTTCGGCGATGCGATCGCGTTCTTCGACCTCACCGAGCACGACGCGCACATCGTGCTCTGCTCCTGCCACGGCGGGGCCTCGATGCGGGCCGACGAGACCGCCCGCCGCGTTCGGGGGATTCGCTCGCCGAGTCTGTGGTCGCTCTACTTCGGCTGGTTCAGGTAAGGCTCTTTTCGGGTGAGGCTCGAGCAGGTGGAAGCCGGTTCGACGGGCCCGGCTTCGGGTCGCGCAACGTCGGTCGTTCATCGTGCGGCTGCGCGGGACGCGGCGGCCGCCCGGCCGACGGCCACCGCGCCGGAGTCCTCACAGGCTCGCGGGAAGGACGATATCCAGTGACGGATCCTGGATCGGCACCCGGCGCAGGACGTCTCCGCCAGGACGCCGCGGAGCGAAGCAGGCCGAGGTTCCGATGTGGATCGATCCGGTGGCGAAATCCCCGGCCGCCACCAGGTTTGCGGCGATCAGTCGGTTCAATTCGTCGGGGTTCGACTCGAGGAAGTTCTCCGGCGCCAGCGGGTCGGCGTTGCGATCCGCACCTCCGGCGATGCGGCGATCATGGCCGTCAAGTCCGCTCGGCACGTCGGGCACTTCGATCAGCAGATCCGGACCGAGCAAAGCGGGTTCGACCGCGGCGAAGCTCCAAGCCTCCCATGATGCCGGCCTGGAAGACCTGCCGGATGCCGGTCGATCGTCCGCTCGACCTGCACGCCTGCGAGGGAGACAAGGGTATGGGCGGGCCCGGCGTCCGCGAGTTCGAGGCGTCCGACAGTGTCGGTGGGAAAGATCCGCCGCAGGTGATCGAGCGCCAGTTCGGCATGCGGGCCCTCGAGAACCCCGGCGGCCGTCGCGGGTTCGGCGGCCCGCATGTTCCGTCCTGTGACAGCAGGATCATAGGAAGTATTGATCAAGTGATCAATGTAATGATCGGATCGACAATGCGTACTTGTCCGGCACTACGAGCGCGAGTGACAAACTGGCCGTGATCAGACAGCCCACAAACGCGGGCATCAGTGATTGAATACGCATCTCATCCCCCATCGGATCGAGCAACGTCTTCAATGTGGTGGACGAGGTCCTAATGCGGTCTTTCGAATTGTAGTTAATCACGCTCTTTTGCTTTCAGCAGCTGCCCTTGAGAGGCCGGCCGGCTGCCGATGGCCCCTGGGGCGGTCCTGCCGCGACGATCAGGCGCGCAATGGTCGGTCGCAAACCGACGCCCGGCATTTACTAATCCTTAAACTTCCGCTTGGGGATGCCGGACGGCCTGCTAGGGATGTCTCGACCTCTCTGGCAGGGGCTTGCCGTGACCGACCTCGACCTCGCAACCTTCTTCGCCCTTTCGTGCGGCGCGGCCGCGGCCGTCTTCCTGAAGATTTTCATCGTCGCCAGTTCGACCGTCGAGCCGCCGCGGTACCGTCAGGCCGACATGCCGAAGAAGAGCTCTGGCTCTCTCGTCCCGAAGCGCTGAAGGGCCCGTCGCGGATGATCCTCAGGCTTGCCATCGTGCTTCTCGTCGCGGGCGCCGTCCTCGTCCCCCTGTTCGGCCGCGGCTGAGTTGCAAGACGGGATCCGCGCTGCGGAGGGTCGCCGGAGCGGCCGCCGACGGCGATCCCGGCCAGACGGGCCCACGGCTCTCGATCGTTGCCCGGGTCGATGTCCGTCAAAGAAAAAGCGCCCCGCGAGGAACGCTCGAGGGCCGGCCCGTGGGGGGGGGTGGGGCAGAATGGGGCCGGTGAGCCCGTACAACACGCGACGGCGGGCGGAAGTTCCGCCAATTCCACGAGAAGCTCGGTCATCAGTATTTCTGCGGCAGTCTCTTGGCGCTGCGTCGAGGCGGCCGGGACTAGCAGGTGAGCCGCACCGGCGACCCGTTCCCCCTTCTTCGCGGGGGCTCTAATTCCCGAGCCGCAGCTCGCTCGGAAGCGCCTGGGCCTCCTCCTGGCGTCTTCGACCGGTCGGACCCGGTTCGCGCGCCGCATGCGAGCGGCTTCCCGCCGCGGTGCGGCGGGCTGGGCATTCGCGACCTTGACGGCCCGACGCGCTTTGGCCCGCGCGCCCGGCCGCAGCTCCGGCTTTGTCGGGCTGATCGAGCCGGCAGTCAGCGGGCGGGCCGCCCCGCCTCGGGCCGCGTCGTCCTCGACCGCGGAAGGCGCTGCCGCCCCGGCCTCCGGCCCGAAGGCTTCGATGGCGCTTCCGAGAACATGAAGGGCATCCGGACCCGTCAGCGGGGCCGGGTTCCGCGACCGCTTCCGGCGCCGTTCCGGTTGCGGGCGGCGGCTCGGTTGCGGGTGCGGCTGGGCAGCGGCGGCGTCGGCAACGCGCACAGGCCCAAGTTCGGGCTCCGGCTGGACTCCTGTGCTTCCTGCTGCGGCTCTTGCTGCGGTTGCGTCTGCTCCCGAGGTTGCGGCTGATCCTGCAGTTGCCGCTGATCCTGCGATTGCCCTTGCGCTCGCGGTCCGACTCGGTCGGGCGAGGCGCCCGGGACGACGGCCGGACATCGCAAAGCCGAGCCCGAAGAGCCCGACCGCGGCGAGGCCCGCCGGCAAGGCGTGGCCGATGCGGTTCCAACCTGCATTCCCTCCGTTCGGTAAATCGTGCGGGTTCGGGCGCGAAGATCCGTTGAGCAATGAAGCCACTGCGCGATATCTCCCGACAGACGAGGAAAGCCGCCCCACCCGCCAGATCGTAATAACTCGCTGGTTCCCTAAAGGAAAGTTAGGGATAAGCCCTCACGAACTGCGACAAATCAGTCGTTCTGCTGAGCACCGACGAAGATCAACTTAGATCGTTTCGAGCAGATGGACTGGCGTCGCGGCATGCGAGCCGCATCGTCTTCGCCCTCCCGACGGGAGCGTGTTGCATCGCTCCCGATTCGGGTCCATGATGACCGCAAGGCGACCGCCGGTCCCGGGTCCCGCGCGAGCCCTTCAGCGCCCGTTGGGCACGATCTGTGCAAGATCCGTTCGGGCCTGGCCCTGCCCGCACCGCACATAGGTGCGCGACCCGCTCTGGCTCTTCCACGTCAGCCGCCCGTCATGGACGGTGAGACGGACGAGGGAGCGCCAGCTCTTGTATGGATCGGAGCATACCGCCGAGACCACGAAGGCGGAGCCGTCGCGCTTCGTCGACTTGAAGGCGCAGGTCGTCTCTCCGGCCCAGGCCCCCTCGGTGTTGATGATGGTCGGAAGATAGCCGCCCCTCTTCAGCTGCGGCGAGCAGGCCCTCTCGTTGGCGGCCCACACCCCCGTGAATGGATGTTCGGCGGCCTGGGTTTCTGGAGTATCCACGGGTTCGGGACCCGCCGAGCGGGCCGGCGCTTCGGTCGGGACCTCCGGAGGAACCGGAGCGGCATCGCTTCCGGCCGCAAGGGCGAGATCGGTCCTGTCGCTCCCCGCGAATTGCTCGGCGACCCAGGCGGGAGCCGGCGTGTCGGCGCTCGCCTTGGAGCCTCGGGGTCTCGTTTTCGGCCGCCGGGCGGGCGGCGATGCCGGCGAGCGTCTTGCGGAGCGAGAAGACCGGCCCCTGGTCGGCCAGGAACGGCGCGACCAGGTTCGCCGATGAGGCGAGGATCGTCAGGGCGAAGACCCCAATCGCCAGCGAGGGCCGCATCCTCGAAAATCCGGACGGGATCAGGAAGAGGCAGACCGCCTCCCGTGCTGCGCCCCGCCCGCCGGTCCATCGATGGCCTGCAATGCGGCCGGCTCCGTGCATGGCGGTACAGCGGACCGTGCGCACGAGCGCGGCGGCGCGACGAACGGTTTCGACCATGGAAAACCCCCGCCCAGTAGAATTACCTATGAAATTTCAATCCGAAGTCGGGCACGCAATGGTTAACAAATGGTTAACGGCCCCGTCTTCCTTAACCATTTCGAAGGAACCGGCCTTTCCCGATGCGCGGGCGCAACGCTTCCGGCACGGAAGCGACGCGGCGGAGCATGCCCGCCGACGCCGTTCGCGCATGCGGGGTGGGGACCGGCGCGATCGAAGACAGCTCCGGCGACTTGCGGTAGATTCGCCTCGATGATGGGAATGGCGGGAGGCCGGCCGAACCTCTCGTCGCGGCGAGAAGGGCTTTCCCCATGGCAGGCCACTCAATCCATATCAAGATCGACGGTCGAACTTACTCCGGGACCTTCACTGTCGACCGGAAGATCCTCACGGTCAGGACGAGCTACGGCAAGAAGGCCGCCGAGATCGCGCCAAGGATGGCGCACGAGACCCTCGCTCACCAGCTTCTGCAGGAGCTCGTACAGGAGGAGAAGAATCGAAAGGGCTCGACGCTCTGATCGGGATCCGGCGGTCCTCGCACGAGCGCATCGCCTTCGGTGTCATCCCCGGCCGGAGCGCAGCGGAGACCCGAGATCCGGTGCAGGTTCAGGCGCTCTTCCGGCCTGAGGACCTTAAGGTCTCGCTCCGCTCGCCCGAGAATGACCCCTGGAACGACGGCGCTCGGCCCTGTCGACGACCGCGTCTGGCACCCGGTCTTGCACCCGCCGGAACGCGCCCCATCTGGTCGTGCTCGGGGTGATCCGGGGGCCCGGTGGGCCTGCCTTCGCGATGCGGCGTTGCATTGGAGGCGCGCAGCCTCCCCGAAATTGACAATCTACGCATGAACCATCGACGGGCCGAACCTCGGCGGGCGCGTGTTCCCGAGCTGACGGCTCGCACAGACTCAAATCGGGAAGGAAGCAACGGATGGCTTATCGGTTCACGATCAGGAACGGCTTGGCCGTCGCGGCGGCCACGGGTCTCGCGGGGGCCGCCATGCCGGCCGAAGCCCTGGATATGCGGCGCGGCTTTCTGCCGGGCCTGATCGGCGGCTTTGCGCTCGGCGCCTTTGCGGCCGAGGCTCATGCGGCGCCTCATCGGAGCGCTCTTCAGGGGTTCGTCCCGAACGATTTCGAGAGCGCTCCCGAATGGGAAGTGGGCCCGGTCGAAATCCTTCGCACCGTCCCGGCAGAGCGGCGCCGGGTCCGCCCGCGGCGAGAGCGCGCCGAGCAGCCCTCGCGCGCGGCGTCGCGCTCGCTCGAGAACTGCCGCGATTCGCTGGCATCGAGTTCGCGCCGTTTCGGATCCGTCACGGTCCGCGTGGCCGATGCGGGTCCGGCGACGCGAGGCCGCGGCGGCGCGGTTGAAATTCCCATCACGGCTCGCATCGCCTACACCCACAAGGGCCAGACGCAGGTCAGGCAGGCCCGCGTGGTCTGCGAGCTCGACCGCCGGGGCCGGGTCCTGGCCTTCCGGTAGCGGCGCGGCGTGAGCTGGCCGAACCGGCTCCCGGACATATGTACGGCCCCGTGGGGAATTTCGGTTCCCCGTTCGACCGTCGGAATGGCCGGGTTCGCCGGGAAAACCGGCCGATGGCAGCGCGATTGCCACCCAGAGTGGCGCCGGCGGCCCTTGCGCATTCCGGCGCCTTGCCAAAGTCCACACTTGGCAATTGTCTTTAGGGGCAAGGTCTCGTATGTTAACATGTGGTTGCCGGATCTTTTTCCGGACAACCCGATAAGATTACAAAACACCAAGTCTTTGCGTGTGCGTTGCGCGTCCTCGTCTCGCGCCGTTGGATACATATGATTGCGTCAGCCTAGGGATTGTCTCCTCGGCAGCGGCCCGTTTGACTTGTCGACCGGTCGCCCGTTTCGTTTGGGAGGATGGCATGGCGGCGGTGGCGCCGAGAGCGTCGCTTACGCGCGCGCGGGAGCCGACCCCGGCGCGTCTCTCGAGGACCGTCCGCCGCAACTCCGATCCTCATCACCCGAGGCTTGACTGGGACAGAGCAGGTGCGGCCGCGAACCGGCCGGTCACGACGCTCTGAACACCCGCACCATTCACAAGCCGTCCAGAGAGAGGTTCGTCATGTCCTCGCTCCACAATCCCGTTTTGCTCGATCCGGTCTTTCTCAAAGCCGTGGCGCTCGGCTTCTGCGTGGCGGCGCCCATCGGGCCCGTCGGACTCCTGTGCATCAACCGCAGCCTCGGCGGCGGGGCGCTCCTCGGTCTCGTCACCGGCCTCGGCGCCTCGACCGTCCAGGTCGGATGGATCCTGCTGGCGACGGCCGGCACGGCCGGTGCGGTGATCCTCACCGCGCACCCCAGGCTGATGGAGGCGGCCACCCTGACCGCCGTGGTCCTTCTGGTGTGGATGGGGATCCGCGCCATCCGGCGCGGCGGGGCCGTTCCTCTGGGTGAGAAGGCCGGCCGCGGCCTGATCGTCTGCCTCGTCGCCTATGCGTCGGGGATCATGGTTTCGGTCGCGAACCCGGTGACAGGTCTCCTCTTCCTGACCGCCGCGCCGACCATCGCTCCGGCGGGGGCCCATCTCGTCGAGACCCGGGCGGCCCTCGCGGCGGGGACGTTCCTCGGTTCGGCGGTGTGGTGGACGGCTCTGTCCGGCGGCGTCGCGGTGTTGCGCCACCACCTGCGGCCCGGCGTGATCCGCATGGTCAATCAGGGCGCCGGCGTCCTGCTGATCTCGCTCGCCGGGATGCTGCTGACCAATGCTGTGCGCAACGGCGCGACATGAGGTTCGGCCGCAGGGAGGCGGCGCGAAGGCCGGTACCGGAAGGCTCGCCGTCGCCGCGGCGGGCCGGAGCCCGCTGCGGGTCGGCGCCGCCGGTGACTCGCTCGGACTCAGCGCAGCGGAGATCTTAAGGGTCGGGTGTCGGTAAGGGTGCTCACCGATTCGCTTCGACGAACCGCCCTCGACTTTGGTCGCGTCCCTCTCCGAACGGAGGGAATCCGCCGAAGGGTCTCGCATTCGAGTGGTTCCGTTAAGCGTCCGTCAAGGCGGCGCGTCGTTCCTAGGTCCCACGGAACTGACGGGCGATTGGGGGCACGTCGTGAGGGAGCAACGCTCTGCGGAGCGGTTTGCCACGTTCATACTCGGCACGATGCTCTTCGAGCACAGCGTCTCGACGTGCCTGATCGGCGACATGAGCGCCAGCGGCGCCCGTCTGCGGGTCTCGGCGAGCAAATGGCTTCCGGACCATTTCGATCTGTACCTTCCCCGCTACGGCACCACGCACCGCGTCGAGCTTCGGTGGCGAAAGGACGATGAGGCGGGCGTCGCCTTCCAATCGTCCGACAGGATTCCCGGCGTGCCGATGCGGTTCGGGATCGGCGCCGATCCGGAAACTCCGACGGCGGCCGGCCGGGCGCGGCCGGCGGCCCGGCGGAGCGCGTAGCCCCCCGATCGCACCGACGCTCGGGCCTACCCGCCACGCATCCCGCCTGCCGCCCTATCGGGCGGGAACGGATTTTGGCCACCGCTATCCTGCACGGGCCTGCATGAACGGAGGGGAAATTGAGTGCCGCACCGCGGCCAGGCAGGGCGGCACATTGTGGATCGTCACCGGTGACGGTTTCTTCAATGAATCGGTAACCTTAAAGCTCGACAACTGGGCCATGCCGGCTCTATCCCCTGTCGGACGCACACGGGATGGGCGCCTCCGCGTGTGACCGCCTTGTCGTGGCGCCCGGTCCCACCGCGACAATTCCGACTCATGGTTAATCTCGATACTGGGCTACCAACCTTCTCTGAAGCCTACAATTTTCAGCGTTTGCCCATCGTCGGCGCCCGCCACGATGGGCCCGGGGACGTCGTGAAGCCTAGCCGTTGCGCGCCGGCGACGATAGAGTTTACAAGTTCCTAATCCGGTATGTTACAGATGGCGTTTCTCCACCCTGCTCAGGATCTTGGTCCATCGATTGAGCGTCGCCCTTCTCTCCCGTTCTCGCTCGTTCCGGACATTGCTCGCGGCGAGCACATGCCGGGAACGCCGCTGCCGGCCCTGTTCGATCTGCAGCAGCTGGAAGTGGCGTGGGAGTCGGACTCTCGAGCCTTGTGGACCTTCATGCGTCCCCGCGGGCGCCCGTGTTACAACACCGATCTGCTGAGCGACTTTCACAATTGGCAGGCCCTCATCAGGCGGAGTTTCGAAGACGCTCCGGACGGGATTCGCTATCTGGTGCTTGGATCCCGATCGCCGGGCGTTTTCAGCCTCGGCGGCGACCTGAGCTACTTCACCGGAAGAATACGCGACCGGGACCGTGCATCGCTGGTCGCTTACGGACGCTCCTGCGTCCGCATTCTGCACCGCAATCTGGAAGCCTTGAAATTGCCGATGATCACGATCGGCCTTGTTCAAGGCGACGCCCTGGGCGGCGGCCTCGAGTCGCTTCTGTCATTCGATGTGGTCGTCGCGGAACGAGGAACGAAATTCGGCCTTCCTGAGAATCTCTTTGGCCTGTTCCCTGGCATGGGCGCGCACAGCATTCTTATCCGTCGTCTGGGCGTGAACCGGGCGGCCGAGATGATCCTGCGAGGTTCGGTCTTTACAGCCGAGGAGATGTACGACTGGGGCATCGTCCACATCCTTGCCGGACCCGACGAGGGGGTGCGGACCGTTCAGAAATACATCGAGAAGAATACGCGCCGACACCGGTCACACCTCGCCGTCTATGAGGGGTTCCGCATCGTCAATCCTATTCCCTTGGAAGAATTGGAACAGATCGTCGAGTTATGGGCAGATGCAGCTCTCTGCCTGACCGAGCATGACCTCAGAGTCATGGAGCGCCTGGTAGGAGCGCAGGATCGCCTGCGGGGCCTGTCTCGAGCGGGTTGATTTGGGATCAAGCGACATTTCTTGACCGCTTGCTCGAAAGACGCTCACGGATCGCGGAAGCGCTCATGGGTCGTCCGAAGAGATAGCCTTGAACCTCCGTGCAGCCCTCCTTCTGAACCAGGATGCGCTGCGCGTCCGTTTCCACTCCTTCAACGACGATCGACATGCCCAGGTTGGAGCCCATGCTGGTGATGGCACGGATGATGGCGATGCAGCCCTCGTCGTTCTCCAGATCTTTGACGAACGAGCCGTCGATCTTGATTTTCTGGAATGGAAACTTTCTCAGGTAGCTGAGCGAAGAATACCCGGTGCCGAAGTCGTCGAGCGACATTCGGACGCCGAGACGGCGCAGGTCGCTCATGATGCCGAGGGTTGCTTGGCTATCTTGGAGCATTGTTGTCTCGGTAATCTCGAGTTCGAGGCGGCTGGGCGGCAAACCGGAACGTCCGAGGGCATTGAGAATTCGCAGTGGCAAGGTCGAATCTTTGAACTGGACGGGCGAGAGATTGACCGCCACACGCACTGAACTGGGCCAGTTCGCAGCTTCATTGCACGCTTGTTGCAGCACCCAGTCCCCGAGCGAGATGATCAGACCCGTTTCTTCGGCGACCGGAATGAATTCGGCTGGAGAGATCGCACCTTTGGTGGAGTGGTGCCAGCGAAGGAGCGCCTCGCAGGTCGAGACTTTCCCGGTCTTGAGGTTCACGAGCGGCTGAAAGAGCACCTCCAGCTCGCCCCGTGATATTGCCTCCCGAAGGTCCAAGTCCATGGCGCGCCGCGCCTGAGCGGCATCGTCCATCGCTGTCTCGAAGAAGCGAAACGTGCCTCGGCCCGCCGCCTTTGCCGAATACAACGCCATGTCGGCGCGCTTCAGCAGCTCATCCGCGTCATTGGAGTCGGACGGTGCCAGAGCAATCCCGACCGACGCTCCTATCTCGACCCTATGCCCCTCGACATCGAACGAAAGACTCATTGCTTCGGTGACCTGCTTGGCCAAGTCGTCCGCCGCTTGCCGGGTCGGCAATCGGAGCTGGATCACGACGAACTCGTCTCCGCCGAAGCGCGCGACGAAGTTGCCCTCGCCCACCAAGCCTTGCAGTCGGATGGACACCTGCTTCAACAGGATGTCGCCCACGGGATGCCCGAGCGTGTCGTTGACCTGCTTGAAGAAATCCAGATCGATCAGGTGAAGGGCAAACCCACCCTCCCCATAGCGGGTCGCTTCGAGTGCCTTTCCCAGTTGCTCTCGCATCGTCATACGGTTGGGAAGGGCGGTCAGCTCATCGAACGCAGCCAGCCTGGCAACGTGGGCTTCCGTTTCGCGCCGCGCGGTGATGTCCTCGAAAATGATGACCGAGCCACCGTCGGCCATGAAACGTCGGGTGAGCGCGAGGGTCTTCCCGTCCGACGTGCGCACCAAAGCCTGTTTCGAAGGACCGATCTGCAAACCCTGATCAAGCTCATTGAGGAGACGTCGGGCTCTCCTTCCATGGTGGTTGCCGGCCTCGACACTCAGGCGCAGGAGTTCGCGCAGTCCGATCCCGGTCCTGATCGCACTCTGGGGAAGTCCGCTCAATTCCGCGAAGCGCTCGTTCGAGACCACTAGCCGGCGGTTATGATCGAACATGCAGAGGCCGTGCGACATGTTGTTGAGCGCCGAGTCGAAGAGCGCGGCCTGGGCCGCGTAACGCTTGACCAGCGCCGCATTCTCCCGGGTCGAGACGAGTGCTTGAACAATGATGTTCCTGGCACTCAGAGTGATGTCGGTGAGTGCGTATGCAAACAAGACGATGACGAGGCCGAGCTTCACGTGAAGGCTGTCCTGCGCCAACAGGAACGCCGCAGCCATCGGTCCCACCGATAGCACGACTTGGGCCAGAGCGATGTGAGGCCGGCCGGCGTTTCTCCCGGTTATGCCGGCCGCGTAGCCGGCGGCAGTCGTGGCCGTGACGAGGTGTGCCGTAAAATCTCCGGTCCGCACGAAGGCGAGGCATGCGACCGCCCCGAGCAATGCCGAGAACAGCGCGGCGCCTCCGAAATAGATCTGCTCCCACAATTTGACCGTGGCGAAGTCGCCGGTGTGCCGGCTGCGCCTATACCACCACGCTGAAACGATTCGCCCTACCGCGACGAGGGTCAGCATCATCGAGCATATCGTAAGCCATAGATCCTCGGTGCGGTAAGCGACGCTCAAGCTGATCGCACTACCGGCGACTGCGCCGACCGCCAAGGACCTGAAGGGTCCATACAGCGACTGGACCAAGTCGCGTCTTACGTCAGGCGGCAACTGAGCGTCGAGCCTGCTCACCGCCAAGAGCTGAGCGATCAACATTGTGCCGCCATGAGCAAGATTCGAGCGGCTTACCAGTAGTACCGATACGTTAAAAAACTAGTAAAGGGATCACCGAATTCACTGATTGCCAGAGGATTCGACTGTTCCGGAGATCATTGCGGCCGATGGCTGCCGCCTGACCGGTAACGGCGCCTCGCGCGCCGCCGTCACCGCCGCGGGCACCGGCGGTCGGCCTCGCGGAAGCGGCGAGGATCTCGGCACGGCAGGACACCCGTCAAGGACGCAGCAGATGCAGGCTCGTCAGGCCGTCGGGCGCGAGCCAGCAGCGCGTCAGCGTCCACCCGGCCTCGTGCGCCAGGGCGCGGAACTCCTCGAGGCCGTGCTTGTAGGCATTGTCGGTGTGGATGCTCTCGCCGGCCCCGACCCTGAACGTCCGGCCGCCGACCCGGACCGTCACTGGCCGCACTGCGACAAGATGCGCCTCCACCCGCCACGGATCGTCCAGGACGCGGGCCTCGTGGCGGAAGTCCTCGGGCGCGAAGTCGGTTCCGAGCAGCCGGTTGAGATGGACCAGCATGTTCTTGTGCAGGGCCGCCATGAGGCCATCCGCGCACCCATAGGCGCGGCGAAGGCTCGCCTCGTCGCGATTGGGGTCGGCTCCGACCAGAAACCAACACGGACCGGGCGCGCGGCGGGCGCGCTCCAGAAACGCGGTGACGCCCGAGGGAGCGAAGTTGCCGACCGTCGATCCCGGGAAGAAGCCGAGGGTCGGACCGGCCAGCAATCCGGCGGGCAGGAGCAGCGGCTTGCTGTAATCGGCGCAGATCGGGACCACCTGAACGTCGGGATAGTCGCACGCGATGCGCCCGGTCGCCGCCGCCAGATACTCCATCGAGATATCGATCGCGATGTAGCGTCGCGGCGCGGGCAGGCTGTCGAGGAGGATGCGGACTTTGCGGCTGGCGCCGCTTCCGAACTCGACGATGGTGGCCCCGGAGCCGACGAGCTCGGCGACCTCTCCCGCTCTCTGCCGCAACAGGCCGGTCTCGGAACGCGTCAGGTAGTAATCGCCGGTCCGGCAAATCCGATCGAACAGGATGGAGCCGGTCTCGTCCCAGAGATATTTGCCGGGCAGAGACTTCTGCGGCCGGGACAATCCATCGAGGACGTCGCGCAGCACTTCGGCTTTCTGAAGCGGCGGAATCTCCTGCACGGAAGTCATCGTCCCGGACATCATCGGCGATCAGGCTCATGTGGCGCAGCCAGGCTCTCAAACCGGTTCGGAAGCCCTGCGGCGGGCAACTTAGCCGATGCGGAGAAACCGGCGAGTCCGTCAAAGCCCGGATCAGCCGGGACGGCGACGCGAGCGGCGACGCCGCTTGCCTGTCACAGGGTGGACGCCCACCAGAACACGATACCGAACCAACCGATGCAGAAGGCGACGCCGAGATAGGTCAGGGCCTGCAGAACACGCGAGTCCCCGTCGGGCGGTTTGATCATGTATGCGTTTCCATTGTGTCAGGGGCGCCGCTCCCGCCGAGAGGGCGAGGTTTCGGGCTCGTGCCGGGGCGCCCCGCCGTCGCACAGCCCAAGGATGAGACCCGTTCATCTCAGATCCGTGTTTCAGGACGATTGCGCCGCCGATGTCCGGGAGGTTCGGTCGATGTCCGCGAGATTTCGGCCCGGGCGGGCTTGCGCCGAGCGTCGCAAGATCCGCCCGCATCTTGTCGGCGATCGTCACCGCGCGATCCGCCGGCTGAGATTCGAGCAGTCTGCGGGCCGGTTCGACGCGACGAATCGATTCGGAGAGGTCAATCCGCCCGATCGAGTGATCCCGGCATAACCCTTCTGGGCAACTCCCGCGCTCGCGCGAGAGGTGTAGTTTGGGCTCGGGCTGGGGGCCCCGACCGGAGAGCGGCAATGGCTTCATCGACCGGCAAGAAATCCCTTCCCCTCGGGTGGATGGCCGCGGGCACTCTGTTCAGCCTCGGAATCGGGGGGTTGTCGTTCGCAGTGGCGTCGAGCCACGGCGGCGAAGACATCGCCCGCGTCGAACGGGTTCGCGCGAATCTCTCGCAAGAGCTCGCAGAGGCGCGACGGGAGACAGAGGCGGCGCGTTCCGAAATTGCGCGCCTCGACCGTGTCCGCGCCGACCAGTTCGGGGACCTCGTCGCGGCTCGCCGCGAGCTCGCTTCCGTACGCGCCGACATCCAGGCGCAGTCGGCCGCGCGAACGACGGCCCAATCGGCGGAAATCGCCCGCCTCGACCGCGTCCGCCAAACCCTCTTCGAAGAGCTCGTCGGAACGCGACGCGAGCTCATCTCCGCGAGAACCGAGCTCCAGGCGGCCTCGCGCCCGCCGAGCGGAGCGGATGCCGCAGGCACGAGGCAGACGGGCCCGCCCATGAAGGAAGCCCATGCGACGAGCGTTCCGCCGGCCGCAAGCGATGCGGCGACCCATGCGGCGACCGACGGCGGCGATCCCCCCAGAGCACGTTCTGCGGCCGCCGCCCCGCCCGGCCGCCCCATCCCCCATCCCCGCCCGGGTCCCGGCCGCGACGAGCTCGATTCCCAAAGCCCCGCCCAGGAGCGCGGCCAAGCCCGCACCGCCGAAGCCGCGGCCCGTCCGAGCCGAAACCCGCAATCTCCTGCCCGCATCGAAGCCCGCGACGGCCGCCCCAATTCTGCATGGCCGGGAGAATTGATCGGCGTATCCTGATGGGGTTTGCCGAACAGGAGCCGGCCATGGTCCGATGGGTCTTCGCTCTTCTCACGGTTGCGGCGGGAATTCTGCCGCCTGCCGAAGTCCTGGCGCAATCCCGCCCGTTCTCCCCGGCCCTGGCCTGCCTGCAGGCGCAGCGTCTCGTGCTGACGCGGGGCGCCGTCGTGATCGGCACCGGACGCCATACCTATGATCGCTACGTCCGGGACCGGGCATTCTGCGAATGGAACGAGTACATCGAGCCGGCCTACGTGCCGACGGCCGACACGCCGCAATGTTTCGTCGGCTACATCTGCCGCAGCGGTCGGCCGCCTTGGTTCTTCGGGGACGATTGAAGCCCGCCGGGACGGAATCCTCGAGGGCTGCGTGCGGGAAAGCGGGCGTGGAGATCTGCCCGGCGAGCCTTCCGATCCCCAGGGATATGCAATTTACAGTTGCATGCGCGAGCCTGCCGTCTATCATGGGAAGGCCTCCGGCATCGCCTCGAGGTCCGTCCGGCCCGATGGGTCGGCGTCCTCACGGGACTGATTGACGGGGCACGGGCCGGGGGACCTTGGAAAGTGCGTGCCGATAGAGCCGGTTGACTCGGCCAGTTGACTTGGGAGGACGCTTTTGGCAAAGCATTCCGCAACGATACGTTGTTGTGTTTCCTCGACCATGCAGCGACAGGCATTTTCCGCGTGAGAGCCGCCGAGAGACACCATCAGCTCGCATGCTACTGCGCAGGCGTGCGGCAGGCGGCGCGCGCCGTAACCAAAGTTTACGACGAAGCCTTTCGGCCGCTGGGCTTGAAGGCGACTCAATTCACGATCCTCGAAGCCCTCGAGCGCAACGGCGAGGCCCGCATCCTCGACTTGTGCGACATCCTCGTGATCGATCAGACGACCCTGACCCGGAACCTCGCCCTGATGGCGCGGGCGGGCTGGATCGGAGCGCAACCAGGTGGGGAGGATCGGCGCGAGCGTTACTGGAAGCTGACCCGAGCGGGTATGGCCCTGCACGCGCGCGCCCGGCCACTCTGGCGATCGGCGCAAGTCCGGCTCGAGGCCCTGCGGGGCGTTTCGGCCATGAGCGCCCTCAAGGGAGATCTCGCGAAACTCGTCGAGGTTCTGGAAGCATGAACACAGACCATTTCCTGATCCGCAACCTCTATGACGCCTTCAACGAGCGCAGGCTGGACGCCGTCCTCGCGTTCCTGCATCCGGACGTCGACTGGCCGAACGGCATGGACGGCGGCCGCGTGTGCGGCCGCGAACAGGTGCGCGACTACTGGACCCGGCAATGGGCCGTGATCGATCCGCACGTGGAGCCGCTGAAGCTGGATATCGACGCGGAGATGGGCAGGATTTCCGTCCATGTCCGCCAGATCGTGCGCGACCTCGACGGGCGCACGCTGGTGGACCAGTTCATCCGCCACGTCTACGCGATCGAGGACGGCCTCGTCCGGTCCATGGAGATCGCCGCGCCTCCTGCCGGGGATGGTCATTGACCGGCCCTGCTCGTGACGGAACGATGCGACGCGATCGGCGCAGGGTGCACCACGACGCCTTCGGACACGCTGAGATGATCGGTCGCCTCGGTCGCTGCTGCTCCAAGCCGAGCGCCTCCGGCGCTTCCTGACCGGCTCGATTCCCGGTTCGTCAGAGAGCGGCGGAGCGTCAGCCGCGGGCCGCATTCAGTTCGTCCACGAGCATCGCCACGTCGTCTGCGGTGGTGAGGAAGCTCGTGATGCACGCCCGAAGGCACGTCGTTCGATTGAGCTTGGTGATCGAAAGCCAGACCCGGCCGCCGGCGACGGCGCGCTCCGCGATTGCGCGGACATCCGCTCCGTCCGCGTCGACGAAGCAGGCGACAGGCAGCGGCGTCTCGTTGATCACGCGCCAACGGCTGCTCGACAAGCCGATCTTCAGCAGCCGGCCCATTTCGGCTTGATGTTCGATTTGCGCCGCGACGCCGGCTCGTCCCAGCGCCGCCAGCGTCAGAAACAGCTTGAGCCCGATGAAACGCCGCGACCATTGCTGCGAATGCGTGTACGGGTCCAACTCATCCTGCCCCTGCGGCATGTAGTCGGTCGAAACACGAAACGCATCGCCGAGCCATTGGGTGCGCCGGCAGAAGAACATGCCCGCCGCCATCGGCACGGAAAGCCATTTATGGGCATCGACGGTGAGACTGTCGGCATCGGCGAGACCAGCGACGCTCGCGCGGAGGCGCTCGCTGAATGCAGCCGCCCCGGCCCATGCGGCGTCGATATGAAAATGCGCCCCCACCCGCCTGGCGATCGGGGCGATGCGCGCGATCGGATCGATCGCCCCGGAATTCGTGGTCCCTGCCGTGGCCACGATCATGAAGGGCGCGGCGCCGATCGCAGCATCCTCCGCGAGCATGCGATCGAGCGCGTCGGCATCGAGGCATCCGGTTGCGTCGACCGGAACGAGGCGCAGGGCGTCACGACCCAACCCCGCCTGCTGGGCGATCTTCAGCCACGCCAGATGACTTTCCGCAGAGGCATAGATCAGCAGCCTCCGTTTCAATGCGGCCGCGCCGGCGTTCGCATAGGCCGGGAACAAGCGCGTCACGGCGACCTGCAAGGCCGTGGCGTTCGCCTCCGCGCCGCCGCTGGTGAAGTGTGCGGCCCCTCGCTCGGCCTTAAATTCCAGCACGCGCGCCACATGATTGAGCACATGGAGCTCTGCCTCGACGGCGGCCGGCGCATGCGACCACACGGCCAGCTGGGGATTCCACGTCGCCGTCATGGCATCCGCCAGGATGCCGGGGAAGCTCGGCGTGGGATTGAACAATCCGAAGCACCGCGGATGGGCGCTGTGAACGATGCCCTCGTCGAGAAGCCCTGCAGCCTCCGCGAGGGCGCGCTCCAACGGCACGGCGTCGCCGAAGTCGAACCGCGCCAGCCGGGAGCGGATGGCCTCGGCGTCGTGCGGCACCGACACGGAAAGCGAGCGCAGCCTGCTCATATGCGCGTCGATGAGGTCCATCGCCGTTTGGAGCTGGCGAGCCCGCGCGTCTGCGGATGGCCACAGCGCGCCGAGCCATTCTGGAGCGTCAGGATCCGCCATCGGCATCGGCCGGGCAGGCCCCGTCCCCAAGCGGGAGCCGCCACGGTTCCCAAACATGATCGTGCCGCGCCCCGAACCGGCCGTAGAAGCGCTTGGCATCGTCGTTGCGAGCCAGCACCACCCATTGCAGTCGCGCCGCGCCGATGCGGCGGCCCTCGTCGATCACGGCCGTCATGAGCGCCTTCCCGACCCCCGAACCGCGGGCGCGTTCGTCGACGTAGAGTTCCTTCAGCACCAGGGTCGGGCGCAGATCGTAGGTCCAGGAAACGGCGTAATGCACGGCCATTCCGAGGAGGTCGCCGGGCTCGTCCCCGGGCGCCACGAAGACCCCGAATTCCGGCGCAGCGCCAAGGCCTCGACGGACGACATCACGTTCGGTCACGCGGAAATCGTCCGCGTAACCCTCGAACTGCGCGAGCTTTCGCATCAAGTCCAGCAATGCTGGTGCATCCTCGGCGCGAAAGGGCCTCACCTCACGCGGAACAGGGACCACTAAGCTGCCCCGGCCAGAACCGAACCCGCCTGATCGCCCTTGATCAGTGAGTACCCCTCGTCGAGCCACCCGAGCGCTCCGCCGATCATCAGCTTCACGGGCCGGCCGAGCTGGGCCAGCCGCAGAGCGGCCTTGTCGGCGCCGTTGCAGTGCGAACCGGCGCAATAGACGACGAACACCGTATCGGCCGGCCAGGCGCGCAGCTTGGCGGCGATGATCTTGCCGACCGGCAGATTGACCGCGCCCGGGACGTGGCCTTTCGCGTAGGACTCGGGGCTGCGCACATCGAGCAGCACGAAATCGGCCGAACCTTCGCTCAACGAGGCGTAGACGTCCGAGCAATCGGTTTCGAACGCGAGCTTGGCGGCAAAATGGGTGGCGGCGGCTTCGCTGGCGGCCGGGTGCGTCCGAGTGACTTCGCTCGTCATCGAGGCTGACTCCAAAGGCGGTGATCGCCTTCGAACTATGCGGAAAGCTCAGCCGCGCGGGAGTGGCGGAACCGCCAATCATCGGCAATTTCCTGCCAAAGTGGCGGCCCGACGCCGGCGAGACAGGCGCGGGGCGCGCCGTGCGACCGTCAGGGGCAACCCTCCGGCTTGAGCACGCGGTCCTTCGACGGTGGGTATGTGTCGAACTTGGATGCATGGCGCAGCGGCCGCACCACGAGGAAACCGCGGCAATTCGGACAAAGACCATTCAGCCGGCGCATCGCGCAGCTTTCGCAGAACGTGCACTCGAACGAACAGATGAATGCGCCGGCCTCGATCGGCGGGCAGATCGAGGTCGCAGCACTCGCAGTTCGGCCGCATCTGCAGCATGTCGATTCTCCCACTGGCGCGATCTTCGGAATCCCCGATCCGTCTTCCCGACGCGCTCTTCTTTCGGGACCCGTTGCTCCCGAGGTGCCCGAGACACCATACGGAACCGGCTGCCGGCGAACTCGCCCCGGCGGCGTCGCCTCGATGCCCGCCCCGGCTCGGTGCCGATTTCGTCCCTCGGCGGCTCGAACTCTTCGATGTGGGCCGGTTCCTTGTCAATGGCGGACGACCGGGTGCCCGGGATCCTGCAGCGGCGCCGCGCCCAGGACCCGCAGGCCGCCGGACATGAGAGGTCTTCGGCCACGGGAGCCCGAATGGTAACGATGACGGCCCGGTTGCGCGGCAGGGGCATCGGCTCGCCTCGGTCGCCTTCGGAGGTCGGGCTGTGCGGACGAGTGCGCAGTCAACGGAAGGTGAATCGGGTCTCTCAGGTTCGTTTAACCTGAACAACGATTCAGACCTTCGCGTTAGGGCTCAGGAAAGCCGCCCGGCGCGACAGTCGCGGCACGCAACAGCTCGGCATCAACAAGGCGTCGCCCCATGAACATCTCCACTCTGCAGGATTTCGTCGTCAAGACGACCGCCAAGAACCGCATCACCTTCGGGGACGTGCGCCGCCTGCAGCGCGACGTGCTCCCCGACGGCGTCTCGAGCCGCCCGCAGGCCGAACTGCTCCTGCGCCTCGACGCCGCCGTCGCCCGCGTCGACCGCGCCTGGATCGACTGGCTCGTCGCCGCGATCACCGACTTCGTGGTCTGGGGCGAGCGCCCCACCGGGGCGGTCGAGACCGAGGCGGCGCTGTGGCTGAAGGAGCTGCTGGCCGCCGCCGGCACCCCCACCAAGGCGGCGCGCCGCATCGCCCGCGAGATCCGCCGCCAGGCGGAGCGGGTCGAGGAGCCGCTGGCGTCCTTCGCGACGGAGGACGAGCCGGCCGCGCCTCAGGCGGCGACCGGCCTGCCCGCCGCCGAACCGATCGAGGCCGTTCCCCTCGCCGCCTGAGGCGCAGCCGGCGCTCGGGAAGCCGACGGCCCTTTCGCAGAGAGCGGTATCGAGGCCGAGGAGGTCTCGAATCCCATCGCGAGCACCAGCCCGGCGGGCTCGCGTTCTTCCGTTCGCCGTCACGCGCGCGTAGACTGCCTGGTCATCGGCGACAGCAAGGGTCCGGCCAATGAGCGACGATCATCATCACGGCGCAGGCGAGCCGCACGAGCGCTGGAAACATGACGGCGTTCGGGTGATCAAGGGCAGCCAGCTCGACCCGAACACCGCGCAGACACCCGGGATGTTCCGCCAGGCCGCCATCAATCACGCCCGCGTCGGCGCCCAGAAGATCTGGGCCGGAACGGTCTCGATCCAGCCGAATGCCAAGACCGGCGTGCACCATCACGGCGAGCTCGAAAGCGTCATTTACGTGGTGCGCGGCCGGGCGCGCATGCGATGGGGCGAGCGGCTGGAATACGTGGCGGAGGCCGGCCCGGGCGATTTCATCTACGTGCCGCCGTTCGTGCCGCACCAGGAGATCAACGCCAATCCTGAAGAGCCCCTGGAATGTGTGCTGGTGCGCAGCGACAACGAGGCGATCGTCGTGAACATCACCGACGTCGATCCGGTCGAGACGCCCGAGGCGATCTATTGGGTCGACCCCATCCACAAGCATCCGGACGACGATCGGGGTTGAGCTGGAACCGGCTCGCCTATCGCGGGCGCGAAGCCGAACGGCCCTGCCCGCTTCCTTCTCAATCGTGCAGGCGCAAACTCTTGGTCACCTTGTCCACGTCCTTGCGGTCCGCGTGAATGCCGATGCCGACAAGATCGAGCGCGTCCGCCGCCACTGCGGCGACCGCCGCTCGGTTGTCCGCATCGTTGGACGTCGCGAACAGGTCGCGGGTATAGATGGAGCAGGTTATCGCGCGCTCTCTCGCCCGCCCGAGCGTCCGGGTCAGTTCGTCGGCCGTGGCCGAGAACACCAGGATAGGCTGGCGCACGAGCGGTCCGTAGCGTCCTCGCGGAGGCGTCCCGGTATGGCTCTCCGCAGAGTTCCGGATATGCTCCGACAAGCCCGCCCGAGAGGAAACAGGCCACGTTGAGCTTCTGCCAGGGCGCGAGGCTGTCGTCGATGACGATGGCGATCTTGGTATCGTAACGCATGGGCCCCAGTGTGACCGAACCGAAATCCGCCCGTCTTGAAGGATCGTGCGCTCCCTCGCCGGGCGACTGGATCAAGGTGGCCCCTGTCCACCCCGGGATCGAGCGCATCGAGGCGTACTTTGCCGCGCACGCCTACGATCCTCACCGGCACGACACCTATGCGATCGGACTCACCCTCTCGGGCGTGCAGAGGTTCGACTACCGAGGCGCTCAGGCCGACAGTACCGGCGGCCATGTGATCGTCCTGCACCCGGACGAGGTGCATAACGGACGGTCCGGGGCGGAGTCGGGCTTCCGGTACCGCATGGCCTATTTCGAACCGCGCCTCATCCGGGACGCACTCGGGCAGCGGGCACGCACCCTGCCGTTCGTGAGAACGGCCGTCCTGAACGACGACCGGTTGGCCTCCGCCCTGGTCCCTCTCCTTCGGGACCTCGACCACGACCTGGAGCCGCTCGAAGCCGATCAGGCTATTGTTGCCGTTGCCGAGGCGCTCCTGGCCCTCGATCCGTCCGCCCGGGGCCGGACATCTTCGAGCACCTGCGCGCGAGCCGTCGAGCGCGCGCGAGCCTATCTCGATGCACATTGCGAGTGCGCGGTGACATCGGACGAGCTCGAAGCGGTGACGGGGCTATCGCGCTACGAGTTCGCCCGCCAGTTCCGGGCCGGCCTGGGGACCAGCCCCTACCGATACCTCATCATGCGACGGCTCGACCGGGCGCGCCTTCTCCTCCGCTCCGGCCGCGCCCTGGCCGAAGTGGCTGCGCTGACCGGCTTTGCCGACCAGAGCCACATGACTCGCCATTTCAAACAGGCATTCGGACTGTCTCCCGGGCGGTGGCGGGCGATGCAGACCGCGATCCCGACGCGATGGGCGACCGCACGAACGCATCCGCCCCAGATGGCCGCTGCGGGCACAAAGCCCGCGCCCGGGAATGCCCCCCGTCGCTAGAGCATCGGACCCAAAAGTGGACCCCACTTTTGGGATCCATCCGATGTGGACCCAAAAGTGGACCCCACTTTTGGAATCCTTCCGATGCTCCCCCTTTTGAAAGCAGCGCATCGCTCAGTACGGACAACCGGGTCCACTTGTCCGCGCGATGCGCGCATCGGACCCAAAAGTGGACCCCACTTTTGGGATCCATCCGATGCTCCCCTTTTGCAAGCAGCGCATCGTTTAGCGCGGACAACCGGGTCCACTTGTCCGCACGATGCGCTAACGGCACTTCGAGCTCGGCGTCGGAGTGGCTCCGAACCCGGAGCGTGATCCCGATCACGGAGCGCAAGACCGATCGGTGCGATGTTCGGCTCAGCGCCCGAGGCGCCTGTGCGCCAGGGCACAATCCCCATCGCTTCCGGAGGGTCCCATGACGAAGAAGCTGCTGCTTGCTCTACCTCTTGTCCTTCTCCCCAGCCTCGCCTTCGCGCAACGGAGCTCAGGCGGCCCGGGCGGCGGCACGGATCTTACGAAAGTGCAGCGTGAGGTCGAGGCGATGCAGCGCGACGGGCGCTGGGAAAAGCTGCTGGCCGAGGGCCGGGCCAACAGGCTGGCCTTCGAAGCCATGAGGCAGGCCGAGGAGCAGGCCCGGTCGGGTGCCGTCTTCATGGCCGTCAGCCCGACGCGCCAGCGCCGCCGGCCATAGGCCATACGGCGAGGCGCCATCCTCGGGCACGCGGAGCGTCGACCCGAGGACCTCACGCTGCGAGGGGCGCCTGAGCCAAACGCAAAAGGGGCCCTTTGCGGGGCCCCTGATGAGGATCTGTTCTGGATCTTTCCGGCCGTTTCTGGGCGGGCGTCGATCCTTCCGGATCGGGTTCCGGCCGTTCTCGATCAGAACAGGCGCAGCACGCCCTGGTCGGCCTGCGCGGAGAGCGACAGAGCGGTCTGCGAGAGCTGGGTGCGGGTCTGCAGCGCCAGCAGGTTCGCGGCTTCCTCGTTGGAGTCGGCCGAGGTCAGCGCGTCCGAGCCTTCGGTCAGGGTGCCGATCATGTTCCTCGTGAAGTCCTGGCGGTTCTGCACGACGGACAGGTTCGCACCGAAGGTCGATGCGCGCGACCGGAGCGTGTCGGCCGCAGCCTTGAGCTGATCGCTCGCGGCCTTGACGTTCGTGTTGTTCGCCCAGTTGCTCGCGGCCGTCGAGATATTGAGCCCCGTCGCCGTGTTCGAATTGCCGGCGATGTCGAGCTTGCTGGTGCCGTTCTCGTTGAACTGGACCGCGAGTGAATTGCCCGTCAACAGATTGACGCCGTTGTAGCCCGAGTCCGCCGCCAACTGGTCGATCTGGGTGCGGAGGGCGTCGAAGTCCCTGGCGAGGTCGGCCCGCTTGGTCACCGCCGCCACTGCATCCGTTCCGGCGGCCGCCGTCGGAGTGGCACCGAAGAGCGCCGTAGCGGCGGCACCACCGACCGTGATGCTCGTCCCGGTACCCGTCGTGCCGTTCGTCAGGCGGATGTTGTTACCGCTCAATGACGCGGTGACGCCAAGGGCCGCCGTGTTGATCGCGGCAACAACGGCAGCTTCGTCGTCGCCGTTCGCAATGTTGACCGTGGTGGCAGTCCCGCCATTCACCGCAATCGTGATGCTCGTGGCGCCGCCCGCCGTGTAGCCCGACACGTCGGCCGTGCCCGTCAGAGTCCCCGCCGTCGCCGCAGCAGCGGCCACGTCGGCGCCGGCCGCTTCGGCCTGCTTGGCGAGGGACTGGGCATTCTCGATGAGCTTCGTGATCGCCTTGATGCCCTTGTCGGCGGCTTCGAGCGTCTTCACCGCCTGGCCCATGCTGTCGAGCAGGCGGCCGAGGTCGTTGGCGCGGTTCGTAAGGCCGGCCGCCGTGAAGAAGCTGGCGGGATTGTCGAGGGCCGAATTGACCTTCTTGCCGGTGGCGAGGCGGAACTGGGTCTGCTGCGCGGCGGCGGCGGTCGATTGCAGCGAGGTCAGCGCCTTGCGGACGCCGGCCGAGAGTGTAACGGACATTGTGATTCCCCGTTCTGGGTTACCCTCTTCTGAGGGCGGCTACCCTCTGCTGAGGGCGATGGATCCCCACTACTGTGGGCCTCGCCACGCTGGACCGTGTGGCCTTAACGCTAGGTAAAACGTTACGTAATGCGGCGGCTTGCGGATGCCGTTCCGTCAGTCGAGCGTCGAGCATGGTGAACGCGCGATTAACCTTGCGGCATGCGGCGGCTGGCGAAACCGGTCCGGCATTGCAGGGCGGCCGCGCAAGCCCGTCTCGGGCGATGAACCGGACGAAGCTTCGAGCTTGCGAAAGTCGATGCGGGCAGGGATCGATGCAGGTGGCTCGTCAGGAATCTTACGGGGGGAGTGGCTGCGCCTCGGTAACCCGGCGTTAACCATGGCCGTTTAGACTTTGTTCATTCCTCGAGAACCCTGACCATGAGCATCAGACCTCTTTCCGATGCGCCCCTTTCCCTGGGAGCGACCAGAGTTCGAGAGCAGAATGGATCGGACTTCTGCTGATCGGGACGCCAGGGACGATCCCTTCTCGGCCCGCTTGAAGGTCGTCCATGATCTGGAGGAGCCGTCGTCGGTCGTGGCGAGCATTCCGCGGCTGCTGCGCGAAGCCTCCGAGGCCATCAGGGCCGCCGAGGCGCGGGCGAGCGCCATGGAGGCCAAGATGCGCCAAGCCATCGAGGCCGCCGAGGCGCGCGCAAACGAGGCGGAGGACCGGGCGGCGGAGCTGGAGGAGCGGGCGCTGAGAGCCGTCCAGGCGGCCGAGCACCGGGCGGACGTGGCCGAAGCGCGATTGAAGACCGCCGAGACCTGGCTCGGACGTGTCCGCGAGGCCCTCTCGCAGCCGGCCTGATTCCGCGCCTCCTTCAGCGCACGTCGATCTCCGCCTGCAGCGTGAGCTTGTCGAAATCCGAGACGAGCGCGTCGACACGGACGAGCCAGCGTCCCGGCACCGGGATCACCAGATCGTCGACGCGCCAGACGCTTCGACCGGCCCGGGCGGCGCGCCGCTCCAGCGGCTCGATGCCTGCCGCCGGGTTGGAGAAGGCGATGGCGACCTCCTTCGGCTCGAGCGGAGCGCCCCGTCCCGACGCGAGCGTGATCATGGCGGACACTCTGCCGGCGCGTCCGGGGCTGAGCGTCACCTGCGCCATCCCGTCGTCACCGTGGATGTGAACCGATGCGGGTTCCGGAACGACCGTCGGGGCGGGTCCCGGCATCGCCGAGCCGGCACGCGGCGGCGGGGTGAACCGCCAGCCGGCCACGAGCCCGAGGATCAGCAGGACGAGCACGCCTTCGGCTGCGATGGACTGCGCGAAACGCGGCCGGACATCTCCGCGGGCCGACGCCGGCGTGAAGACGAGCCGGTTGACGCCGGCGAGGGCGAGAAGAAAGCCGACCGCGAGCAGCTTCAGCAACAGCAGATTGCCGTAAGCGGAATTCCAGAGCGCCTCGACGGACTCGACCTGAACGACCGCAAGGATCGCTCCCGCGATGACGAGCCCGATGACGACCGGCAGGATCGCCGCCGAGAATCGGCTCATGATCGCCACCCCTCTCGGATCATGGCCGCGCAGCATCGCGAAGAGGGGCACGAGCGCACCGACCCAGAAGGCGAGGCCCGTCACGTGAACGAAGACGCTCGTCCGGGTCAGCCATTGCGGCTCGGCCGTGCCGGCATGCCCGCTCGCGGCCGATGCGACACCCATCCCGATCAGCGCGACGCCGGAGAGCACCCGTGCCCGCCGGGGAGTTCCGTCGTCGAGCGAGAGCCGTCCGATCACGAGTGCCGCGACCGCGATGGTTGCGCTGGTCCCGAGGCTCGTTCTCCAGCCCTGGAGCCAGACGTCGGGATCGGCGAGAGCGCCGAGCGGGGCCGCGAGAGCATCGAGCCCCTGGATGCCGACGGAAAAGACGGCCGCGAGAACGCCGCCCCGGATCGCGCCGACGATGATGCGCCGTGCCGCGCCCCGGAGCTTCGAGGGACCCACGATCCAGGCCGCGAAGAACGCACCGCCGACTCCGATGAAGAGCCCGAAAAGGACGAGCACCCGGACCGACCAGAGGAGGACCCGGACCACGAGGCTCGTCTGTGGGGCGGCGGTTTCCTGCCCGCCTCCGCTCGGGGCTCCGACCGAGAAGACGAGCGAGCCGCCGATGGGGTGGCCATCCGCCGACACGACACGCCAGCTCAGGACGTAGGTGCCGTTGCCGAGGCGGCCCGGCGGCATGATTTCGACCGAGAGGTGGCGCAGCTCGACCCGCTTCAGGTCCGTCGCCTCGCCCTTGGGATCGATGAGCCGCAGAACGAGCGGCGCGACGGGCTCGTTGAAGTGGAGGACGATCCGTGCCGGCGCCTGCGCGACGATCGTCCCGTCCGACGGGTCGGCTCCGATGAGCGCCGCATGGGCCTTCGCCTCACGCAGTCCGAGCGCGAGGCACGCGGCCATCAGCAGCAGGACGAAGAACGTTCGCGTCGCCATTGCGGGCCCGGGAGGGTCGATGCGCGGGTCCGTCGAGATCCCGCGCACCGGCGTTCAGTGGGTGACCTTGGCGGGCATCAGTTTCAGGCCCGGCGCAGGGAACTTGTAGTCGTCGGGCTTCCTGCCCTCCGCCGGTATCTCGATCCAGCGCTCGGCCTTGCCGCCCTCGCATTCCTGCACGGTGGGGAAGTAGAGCATCGTGCCCGGCTGGAGGCTGTCCGTCAGGCTGCCCCGGAACACGAACTCGTCGTAGTGCTCGTCGAGGAGCCGGCCGGTCCAGACGATCTCCCGGACGCCCTCCTGCACGGGCGTGCCGTGATTGTCGTAGCTCCTGGCGTATGGACCCTTCACGGTCTCGAGCTGCCATCCGGGCTTCGGCATCGGCTTCACGGCGATGACACCCTCGGGGATGCGGATGCGGACCTTCAAGGTGGCTGCGCCCTCGCAGCCGTGGGGGACGCGCATCACGCCCTTGTAGGTCGATTTGACGGGGGCCTCCTGCACTTCGAGAGTCGAATGGGCAGAAGCCGCGGAGGCGAGAAGGCATAGGGATACGGCAGCGCCCAGCGCGCCGGGACGGCTGATCTTCAGCATGGAATCGTTCCTGTTGGTTGACGGATCGTTCGGAGAGGCGATCAACCGAGGCGCGGCGGCGCACGGGCACCGACAGGAAAGACGGACGCGGTCCCGCCCGACGCCCTCCGCTCCCGACCGAACTCGACCGTCGAGACGGCACGCGCGGGCGCCAGGATCGAAAGGACCGCGGGAAGCGCGCCGGGGAAAGCTCCGACCTTGCCGCACAGGATGCAGCAGAACCCGCGATGATGCTCGCCCTGTTGGTGATCCGCCGGATCCGGGGTTCCGTCGTGATCGGGGCAATCGGGATGGACATGCGCGGGATGACCGTGCGTGAGTTGGCCATCGGCGGAAGGCATCGCCGCGCCTGCCGACCGCATCGACGCGACACCCGACCCGAGCAGCAGGACCTGGACGACCAGCGACAACGCCGCCACGAGCGCAATCGCCCGTCTCGAGCAGCTAGGTCCTGGTCGCAGGCGCGTCGTCATCGGATACTCGTCGGCGATGTCGGGGCGCGTCCACGGCGCTCCGCAGATCGCATCAATACGCTCGAACCATGGCCGAAGCGAGCAACAAAATGGAGCTCTCGCCCCGTCCGGGTCTCGGAAGCGGAACACGGCGCTGCCTGCGGTCCGGCCTCTCATTCGAGGTGCGGGAACCGCCGTTGACGCCTCGGCCCCGAGCGGAGAACCTCGCGGCCCTACGGGGTTGCCCGCCTTCTTGGGTCATCCCTCCCGACCCGAGCATGGCCTTCGGCGTGGCTCCGCTGGGTCCATACCTATACCCAGCGAGCCAAATGTTAGGCTCGGCGGCGGGCCGGTGCTTGCTGGTTCCCGCTGGACCTGTGAGTGAAGCTGCGGGCTTGGCTCTTGCGCGGCGGCTTGCTCTCCGCCATCGCCACGTCGCGATGGAGTGCGCCCATAACGGCCTGGGGCTCTCTAGAGATGACGAGGAGGTAAGCCCGCGCGGAGGTGTCGGGGCGGCTCTTGCCCTGTTCCCAATCCCGCAACGTCGGGAGCGGAAACCCGAACGTGTTGGAGAACCTCGCCTGTGTCATCTTCAACTCAGTGCGGATCGCCTTAACGTCCACGTTCTCGGGAACGAAAATCCGGGCCGGCTCCATCTCGCCACGGGCGATGGCACGGGCCTCTCCCATGGCCTTGAGTAGACGCTTCTCTTGGGTGTTCATGTGTCGCGCTCGGTTACGGGTTAGGTCGGTGATATGGATGGAAGTAGCGACTTCGTATGAGGGTCCTCTGTTCAGCGCTTTCCTTCTCTTTGCGCCCGAGCTCTATGCGCCCGTGCCTTCGATCGAACGCTGGCTCTGTACTCCTTGATCAACTCATCGCACTCGGCTTTCAGAGCATTGCGGACGGCCTGGCCGATATCCTCCTCATCGCCTTTATCGATGAGAATGAGGAGAAACACCGGCACATCTACCGGGCCGTAGAAGTACACCACACGGTAGCCGCCTGATTTGCCCTTGCCTCGGCCCGGAAATCGCAACTTGCGAACGCCTCCGGTGCCTTGGATCAGGGTTCCGGCCTCGGGATCGGCGGCGATTGTCAGCTCAATCTCTTCGATCTTTGCTTCGCTCAGTTTCGCGGCCTTGGCGTCGGCCGCGAAAGAGTGCGTTTGAATGACCCTGTGCATAGGATAACGCTAATGGTTACCATTAGTTCCTGTTAAGAACATAGTGATGGTAGCCATTAGTTCTTTCGGCCCGGCCTCATGTGAGCGCCGGAACCTTTGGCCTTATGGCACGAAGCGCGACCTATCGTGATTTACGGTGCAACCCGAGATGATCGACGGAAACGGACCGGGCGGACAAAAGCGGAAAACAGGCTAGCGAACGCCATATCGACCGCCACCTGAATTTCGCGCTTTGTCACTGTTGTCCCGCCGCAGATCGCCTTGACGAAGCGCCAGCCCGAGTAGGCGAGCCAGAAATGGTTGCGGGTCCGATAGGAGCGCGGCGCCTTCTGGCTCGGCAGCATTGGCTGGGCCTCGACGCGCCGTCCTGTGCGTTCGCTGAAGCCGGCTCGGGCAGCCGCGGCCGCCTGGGTGTGACCGTCTCGTCGTGAGCTCATATAGCGCAGAACCTGTCGATCGGTGACGTGCAAGCCCGGCATCGAACTTCCCCCGAATCGCAGGAGAAAGCTGAGCCACCTCACGTCAAACCGGCCATCCCAATCGTCGTCAGGCGATCACCCTAATCGACGTCGTGCATCTGAGCGGCTGAAATCAAAACTGCTAAACTGTGCCTATTGGCACCCTACTCCGGACATGGACGGACACGGGGGCGCTTTGCTTGCGCCCCCCCGTGTTTGTGTCCATTCAGAGCTTCCGGCTCGCTGCACTTGCGAAACCTTCCTTCGGCGCGACGAGTTTTCGTCAGTGTATGGCCAATGTGCGGTTCTGAGGAGTGTACGCGGGCCCAACTACATAGGACGAGTTGATCAACTCAGGTGCAGGCATAGACGTCGTGAAAATAATCTGATGCCTCGTCTTTGCGTTGTTGCTGCGTTGGCACAGCACTCTCTGAAAGTTTGCACTCCTCTGTGGCCTCATGCCTTTGTCCTCAATGTTGTCAAACATCATAAACCGGGGAAGCACGAACTCCCGATCACGGAGTGAGGCTAACAACATTGCGAGGTGGAAACTGTTTTTTAGTATGACGAGGCTGCTAGCTGCGAAGTTGCTCTTCCCGTCCACGAAAACTAAATCGTCACCGAAATTGAAGTCGACGCTCTGTGCGGTAGCAAAGCCCTCCTGGACGTCGTTGTCGTCGTGCAGGAGCTCTACCGCTTCTCGGGATGTCGCAGAGTATGCTCTAGCTCTCCTTTTGGCCTGTGACGCCTCGATCTCTGCTATCTCATCCTTGAGCTTCGACATGGCTGCATTCAGCTTCGCCTTCTCTTCTGAAAGAGCCTGAACTCGATTGGCCAGTTCCATCCTGCCTTGCAATGCCTCTAGCGAATGGTCGATGAAGCCGATGCGGCGGTATACGTGAGCCGAACGTGCATCAGAAGATTGCATCGGGGAGCGCGCTAGCGCGTCATAGGCTGCGTGTTTACTGAGGTAGTCTCGCCGTGCGGCCCGCAGTTCTCTCCGGAGTTGGTTATATGCGGTCTGCCGGTCCTCTTGGAGCTGCGTCGAACTCCCTAAGCTGCATCTGAAGATCAAGTTTAATCGCAAGAGTGCGCGAGTTCCTGTCTTCGTCTGGCAGCTCCTCTTTGCAGAGATGGCAATGGAAACCGGACGAGTGAGCAGCTATCGGTGAAAAACAGGCAGGGCAATACTCAAACTGTACGGTGCCCAACTCCTGGTAGGTTAGTGTAGACTGCTCAAGACCTCTTAGGGTTGACTCCAGATATTTAATAAAGCGGTGACTGTCTTCTACTTCGAATTCAAGCGTTTTGATATCCGTCTCAAGTTGCTGCACGTGACATCTAAGCTTGCTTAGTTCCTCCCACGAAGAACGACGCTGTGTCTCCACCTGCTTAGCATCGGCTGGCCCTTCGAGAGGCTGCCGCTCAAGGACGGACAGTTCGGAATAGAGGTCAGCTCTCTCTGCAACAAGTTCCTCATACTCCTTCCGCAGAGCAGCTAACCGCAGAGGGCCCTCGAAGTCGGCAAGGAGCGTTGCAATGCTCTTCAGCTCTGAAGAGATAGCGCTGTACTTCTTCTCCAATTCCCGCAGCGCGACTTGTCGCTCATACAGGTCGTATCCCCCAACACCGCACAGCAGGTCGCCCACCGTTTGCTTCATTATGGGAGGATCGAACGACTCAAATCGAAAGATGCGCTGGACGGGGGACATCTGATCCACGTACAGCAGCCTCATAAGCTGATGCATCGTGATGTTGCCGCCTTCCGCTGTTTGCGCCTCTGGAATCCTTAAGGCTCGGAACAGCACTTGACTAAACGAGAGGCGGCTTTCCGAGCGACGAAATGGAAAGGTTTGCCATCCACTGATGCCGTGCGCTGCTGCTTCGTCCATCCCACCGAAGAAGATCTGCATGGGGCGCTGCCGTTCGGTCGAAACCTCGCGGCGCAGCGTCAGAACTAAATCATTCATCTGCACTTCTGCGGTCACTGCGTCGCAGAGTGCCGCATGTTCTTTCCATTCTATGCCCTCGCCACCCAGAGCATAGAACATGAAGTCCATGATGGTGGATTTGCCGGAACCGTTCTCCCCGTGGATGATGTTCACACCCTCGTGGAAGCGCTGGTCGTAGACGGAAACTCCGCCTCGGTGCACAGCAAGACGCCTCAACCACATGTATGGATGTAGTCGCATCCTATCCCACCCGCCGTACGAGGCCAGTCAGCTTCCGCAATCCCCGAGCACCTTCAAGAGGAAGCCGCCCGAGATGGTGCGCAAGAAAGTCAACGAAAGCGGCCTGAGAGCTATTCTCTTCGTTTACTCGTGCCGCAAGAGCGGGCGGAACACTCTCGACACGGATGAGCGCCCACCCTCTTTCGTAATCTGTCTTAGAGATTATGGCCTTCGCGGCTAAGTTCGCGAGTGCAGTTCGTTGGTAAATTGCGAGCTCTCGATACAAACTCATCGAGCTCGGTAAGCTGACAAACTGCTCACGTTCCTTCTCGACTGTAAGGGTTCTAAACAACGTTCTTACTTCATCGGGCATCGACGCCCGATGAAGCAGGAATGGATACAGCATGTAGAAATCAGCAATAGACAGCTGCTCGATGCTCCATGCCTGCGACGCATCAGCCAACAAAATGCGGAGCATTCTGAAGCTGCAATGATATGCGTCCAAGGATGGATGCCAGATCCTAGGCTGCTTCGTCGACATCATAGTGCCAGCGGATATGACAGTTTCCGGCGAGGTAGAAAATCATTCGGTCGATGACGTTCGAGTTTGTTAGATCGTCGGTTGGTGGACGGGACGCAAGAATGGGCTCGGCCACCTTCTCTCTGATGAGCTCGGCAACCCCACCGCCAGTTAGACCAGCCGCAATCTTAGGGAAGACATCGTTGTTGAACCGTGTCTCGATGTCAGAAAGCACCTCGATGTAGCGGCGAACGGCCGACGGCTGCAGTTGATGGCGAAGCAGGTCTTTTGCAAACTGCTCTTTCAGCCGGGTTGCCCGGGCTATCTGATGCACCATGCCGCCACGGCGTAGCTTCTCTTCGAGATCCAAACGATGGTCCTCGTCGACCCTCGTCGTGAAGAACTCAACCTCTGCTCGGATTGCTAAGGAAATTTCGTCCTGCTCAGCATCATCATCAGCATCATCAGTTGCCGGAACATCGTCGAAGAGCCCGCTCGTGCCATCGGTGGGAAGTTGATCAGCAATTGATGGACTGATCGGTATTGCAACAGGGTCAGTGGGAGCGCTAGCAAGTTCCTGTATGAACTTGATGGCTCCCAGGTAAATAGGCGCGCTCTTGGTTTGGGGTTTGCAGATGTCGAGATGGTGGCCTGCAAAGGCTATTGGGATGCAGCCCTCGATGCCCGGGTTAGCGCTGCCCTGGTCAACAACGAGCACCCCCTTCACCTTCGCCATCTCGTAGTAAGCCGCGGTAGCGTACCCTCGCACGCGAGCGTTCTGACGGTACCAATCGTCGAGCTCCCGCAGGTGAGGGTCATTATCTTTCAGCTGAGCTGCGGTCTTGGTGAGCCCCAGGAAGGTAAGGGCGGCCGCATAGTACGCGATTCCGGATCCCGTGTGAGGCGTTCCCAGGAACATGATCCCTCTGGTGTTCGCTGCGAGTTCCTTCCATGCCGGTTTATTGAATTCGCAGGCAAACCGAAGAACTTGCTTGGCCAGCAGCCCACCCATGCTGTGAGTGATGAAGATCAGTGGACGCGCACCGAGTCCACGGGAGACCATATAGTCGAGTACAGCTCTGGCGAGGTCAGGCAGCTCCATGTCAGGTCCGGTTCCAAGCAGATTGTAGGTCTCGGCTGGATAGCTGAGCGTCCAGACTTCGATCTGCGCAAGATCGGCAAGAAGCCACGCAGGCCAAAACGTCGAGCTATCTTTGACCTGCCACGTCTCGGGTGAGCGCCCTCCAAGGCCGTGGATGAAGACGACATCAGCCACTGCTTGCGTGCGAACCATCTCGCTAACGCGCACTAAAACCAAATCCATAGGAGGTCGCCACCCAGGCTTATGTGGATTTTTGTTGCTATTTCTCCGAGGCAAACAGGAGGAGTCGAACTGAGCGGCACCGACCTCCCCCCACCCCGCCACCCCCGGGGGGCTAAACGAAGATGCTACGAATGAGAGGAGGAGGATTCGCGTCGTCGTGCTTCCCAGGTGCTTCCCGACAGCGTTCCGAACGGTCAGCAACAGAAGTGCAGTTCAGAAGAAAGCGTGCGTGCAGAAGGGCTTAGGATGGTGCCGCAAGAGGGATTCGAACCCCCGACCCCCTCATTACGAATTAGCAGGCAAACTGTTGGAGGTCTTGGGACTGTGTTGGACCAACATAGAAAAACACCCGCTGCCACATGCACTTATGATATACTAGTTTATACGGTGTGCGCGGGGCTTTGAAGCTGCTCCCCTACTATGGCCCTACTAAACTGGCTTACCGTGCCAACGATAGCTCTGCGCTGGCATTCAGATCACGCGGTATTTTCCCATCGACTCGCCGATGATCAGGTTAACCGTCGTCCCGTGTCGTTGTCGAAGAGATGGACGCTGCGGGCGATCGGCAGGATGCGGATGGTTTCGCCGGGGCGGGCCGCGACGCGCTCGCGGAAGACCGTGATGATCTCCTGTCCTTCGGCCTCCGCCACGACCTGCGTCTCGGACCCGGTCGGCTCGACCACCTTGACGGTGACCGGCACGCCTTCGTCCGAAAGGGCGAAGTGCTCCGGCCGGATACCGTAGACGGCAGGGCGGCCTTCGGCGGCGGCAGGGCTTTGGGCCAGCGGCAGGCGAAGTCCGCCCTCGGTGACGAAGCCGTCGCCCGCGAGGCGCCCGGCCAGGAGGTTCATGGCGGGCGACCCGATGAAGCTTGCCACGAACAGGTTGGCGGGGCGGTCGTAGAGCGCGAGCGGGGCCCCGATCTGCTCCACCACGCCGTCGTGCATCACGACGATCTTGTCGGCCATGGTCATGGCCTCGATCTGGTCGTGGGTGACGTAGATCGTCGTGGTCTTCAGCCGCTGGTGCAGGGCCTTGATCTCCGCCCGCATGGCGACGCGCAGCTTGGCGTCGAGGTTCGACAGCGGCTCGTCGAACAGGAACACCTGCGGGTCGCGCACGATCGCGCGGCCCATGGCGACCCGCTGGCGCTGCCCGCCCGAGAGCTGCTTGGGGTAGCGGTCGAGCAGCGGCGTCAGCCCGAGGATCTCCGCCGCCCGCGCCACCTTGGCGGAGATCTCGGCCTTCGGCGCCCGCCGGAGCTTGAGCGAGAAGGCCATGTTCTCGGAGACGGTCATGTGCGGGTAGAGCGCGTAGTTCTGGAACACCATGGCGATGTCCCGCTCCTTCGGCGGCACATGGTTCACTACCTTCGGGCCGATCCGGATCTCCCCGCCGGTGATCTCCTCGAGCCCCGCCACCATCCGCAGGAGCGTCGACTTCCCGCAGCCCGACGGCCCGACCAGGATCACGAACTCCCCGTCCTGAATGTCGACGGAGACCCCATGAATCACCTGCGCGGAGCCATACGACTTGCGGACGTCTCGAATAGCAACCTGGGCCATTCTTTACTCCTTATGACATGTCCTCATGAGTCGGACATCAACACCTGGACGAGACGTGAGGTTATGCCGGAGCCGAGAGAGCGGCGATTAGACCTGCAAGATTCTCTCAAAAAGGTGCTTAGGCAGGCCGGTGTTCAGGAGCCCAGACACGCATGGCTCCGCGCTCTCGATTTGCCCAAGCGAAATAAGGGATCGCCGTCAAGGTCGTCTCCTCACCCTTACTGGTCGACGTGCCCGCCAGTTGGTAGGGCCATTGCGGCGCGGGGACGCCCAGGCGGACACCATCGCACCGCAGGGCAACAATTCCGCCGAGCTCGTGCGCCACCTCCCTTGCGGGAGTGGGAATGACGGCTACGTCGTCCAGATCACAACCGGCCGGCTGATCACAATGCTCGAAACAATAGACAAGTGGCCCGCGCTCAAGTGCGACGCAGCCACGGACAGAGTCCACGCGATTGTCAGGTGCGGTCCACCGCGCCTCCATAGGGAGATTCAACGCAACCGAGTCGCCGGACTGCCAGTCCCGCGAGATGCGCAAGTATCCTGCTTGATCAGGCACTGCCGCGAGAGTTTCCCTACCAACAGTAATAGTGGCCTTTCCCGCAGCCCAGGAAGGCACTCGAAGGCTGAGCTCCCATGCTCCACCCGGCGCCTCGACAATCGTTATGTTGATGGCTCCGTGCCAGGGGTATCGGGTACTGACAGCCAGGCGCACGTCCCCTGTCTGGCTTCGCGCAGCTATGGTCCCTTCGATATACTGGTGGAGTTGGATACCCGCGTTACTCTCTGTCGCGATCAAATGTTCAAGTGACGAGAACGTGCGCATAACGTTCGGCGGGCAACATGCGCAGTAGAACCAACGCTTACGCACGGCTGCGCCAATACCATCAGCCGGGTCAGCATGACCCTGACGGACCTGGAGCGGATTGGCATAGAAGAATGTACGGCCGTCGAGTGAGACCCCGGGAATGACCCCGTTGTAGAGGGTACGTTCGATCAGGTCCGCATACTTACCGTCACCCGAGACCATCAGCAGGCGCCATGACATCATCACGCTCGCAATGGATGCACAGGTTTCGCAATAAGCCCGGTCCGGCGGCAACTCGTAAGTGTCGCCAATAGCTTCGTCTCGGTACCGAGAGCCCACTCCTCCAGTTATGTAAGTCTTGGTGGAAACGAGATCGTTCCACTGGCGCTCAGCAGCCCTGAGGAGTGAAGTGTCACCCGTCTCGACGTATGCATCGACGAGTTCGGCTCCGAGATAGAGGGCCATGACTGCATGGCCGGTGATGGTTTCGGCGTCGCGGATTGGGAGGTGATCCTGATAGTACGCCGGGCCGAACCGGCCGAAACCAAGCAGCCCTTTTCCACGCCGATCGATGAACACCTGAGCGAGTTCGAGATACCGCACCTCGCGGGTTGTTCGATACAATTCGACAAGTGCCATCTCGATTCCGGGGTGCGCCGGTAGACCGGGATTCCCGCCGGTCACGAACGCCGCGTATATGCAATCGACATTGCGCTCGACGATTTGGAGCAGCGACATCTTTCCGGTGGCCCGAAAGTGTGCAACGCCGGCTTGGATCAGATGTCCTGCGTTGTAGAGCTCATGGCCGGTGACAAGGGTGTGGAACCGACGCCCAGGAGTGGTGATCTGAAAATAGCTGTTGAGGTAGCCGTCCGGCTCCTGGGCATGACCTAGGAGAGTAATGGCCTGGTCGGCCAGCTCTTCAAGCTCAGCCGACGGTTGCCGCCCGATTTCCCAAGATACTGCCTCCACCCATTTGTAGATGTCCGAATCGAGGAAGAGGTACGGCACGCCAATTGCCGAATACCCACGATACGTGCCCTTTTCCAGGCCGGCTGCCACGCGAAAGTTTTGAAAGTTCCCGGCGCGCTCAAGTTCTTCCGCCCCAGCGATCAGGCTCGCAGCGCGGTTCACTTCGAGTCGGTCCTGCCAAAATCCAGGGCCGAACGACATACGATCGTTCGCGAGGGGGCGTAGTGCCAGCAACTCTGCGTTGACAGGAACGACAGGCGCGCAAAGTCCCAGGGCTTTCAACATTCGATTACTCATATTTGGCAGCGCCAGAGTGAAGGCCAGCGACGATGTAGCGGCTGAGGAGCAGATAGATGGCCAAGACAGGGAGTATGGCCACGATGATACCTGCGAAGGCGACGGTATACTCCGCGTGATAGGCCTCGAGGAACGACCTGATTCCGACCTGCACGGTCTGGGCCGCCGTGCTGCCCGTGAGGAGATTCGCGAGCAGCAGCTCGTTCCAGGCGACGATGACGAGGAAGATACAAGCCGTGGCAAGGCCGGGCTTGCTCATCGGCAGCACCACCCTCCAGAAGATCGTGTTGAACCCTGCGCCGTCGATGATCGCAGCTTCAATCACCGCGCCGGGAATAGTGTCCATGTAAGCCTTCACAATCAGGAACGCCAAAGGCAGCGACACGCCGGCATAGACAACCACCAAGCCCCATACCGTATCGTAAAGACCCACCCAGTGGACAATGAAGAAATACGGAACCATAAAAGCACTCACGGGCAAGAACAGCCCGAAGCTCAGGAACGCTGCGAGCCAAGTCGGTAACTGCCACCGCCCCATTAGCGCGTAACTTGCCATTGCCGCCAGGGTTACCGCGAGCACGGTGGAACCGATTGCCGCGACGGTCGAGTTGATGAGGTACGCGAACAATGGCTGCTGCGTGAACGCAGTCACGTAGTTGTGGAAGGACCACGTCCTCGGAAGGCCGAACGGGTCTTGATACAGTTCGATCGCAGACTTGAACGACGACGTCAGCAGCCACAAGAAAGGGACCAACGAGACAAGCAGGA
This sequence comes from uncultured Alphaproteobacteria bacterium, assembly GCA_963723525.1. GTDB lineage: Bacteria > Pseudomonadota > Alphaproteobacteria > Rhizobiales > Beijerinckiaceae > Microvirga. Next base: position 51,828 of record CAVRRI010000029.1, on the reverse strand, counting down.
GTATGATGAGAAATACGAGAGAGACTGGTCTACGCATGGCACTCACCGGATACGGGCCAGACGGCCAGCGATGAAGATCACCGCCATGATAACGATGCCGACCAAAACAGTGATCCCGGAAGCAGCCATGGCCCCCCCGTAGTTATAGGACTGGATCATGGTCTTGTAGATGTAGAGCGACAAGTTGCTTGAGGTGTTCGCAGGGCCGCCATCCGTCATGATGAACGGGTATTCAAAGAGCCGTAGGCAATGAGTCGTCGTGAACAGCGCATTAGTCGCCAGCGCTGGCCTTATTAGAGGCACGGTAATGAAAAGATCGATCTGCCAGCTGCTCGCGCCGTCAATCTTCGCAGACTCGAAATACTCCTCGGGAATCGCTGCGATTTGGGTCAGAAAGATCATCATCGGAAAACCGATGTAGATCACATATGGCGCCTGCGACGCCCAGAGTGCGGTGTTGACATTGGACAACCACGAAATGCCAGCAAGTGTCTCGAGGCCGGCGGCGCGCAGGGTTGCGTTGAGAATGCCGAATTCGGGGTTGAACACGAAGTACCAGAGCAGAGCCAGCGCGGTAGTGGAGATGATGCTCGGCACGAAGAACGAGGTCCGAAACAACCTCCAGAATGGAGGGCGCTTGTACAACGCCAGCGCGACGAGGAGAGCGAGCGGAATGTGGATAAAAAGACCTACGGCGATCCAGGCGAGTGTATTCCAAAGCGAGCGGGCAAAGACGGGGTCGGCCGCGAGCCGCTGAAAATTTCGCGCGCCGGTAAATTCCATCGCGCCGATCCCGTCCCAGCGCATCGGGCTCACGACAACGATAAAGACGAGCGGAAGCAGAAAGAAGACGGTCGCGAGGACAATGGCAGGCGCGAGGTAAAACCAGCGGTAATGACCGCCCGCTGCCACCATGACCGGCGAATCGCCACGCACTTTTCTACCGGTCATTGCGGTGCGCACGTATGCTCGGCTGTGGGTGATAGCGGCCATGGCGTGTGCACGTTCGCTTGCTACGGGTTGTTGGCAGCCTGGAGTCGCGCCGCTGCTTGCTCGGGCGTGCTCTGGTCCAGGGCCAGAGCCTCAAGAATCGATGGCAAGGCGGTTTGTGCCGCCGGGTTCAGAACGCGGTGCGCGGAGATCACCTTGTTTGGAACGGTACGAGACGCCGCCACGTAGCTCGCGAACAGCGCATTCACTTTCGTAGAGTCGACCGGTTGCGAAAACGCCACTGGTTGGCTTCCCTTCTCGGCAAACCTCGTGGCCGAAGTCGCGGAGGTGAAGAACTTGAACCACTCTGCGATCGCGTCGGCACGCGCCTTGGCGCTTTGAGCTCCAGCCGCCATCGGGCTTGGCGCATCAGTGACGATGAAGCTCTGGGGCACAGCTGCACCTTCGCATGTCGGGGCTGGCGCGACGGCAATTTCACCGGCCTTGAATTGATCGTTCATCGGCCCAATGGCCCACGGCCCATCGATCACGATTGCGGTGCGGCCGAGAAGAAAGTTCTTTGAGCTGACGTCATAATTTGCTCCGACACTGTCCTTCGTCGCGTAACCGAACAGTTGCTTTACGTTGGCAAAGGCCTTCTTGACCGCATCGGTTTCAAGTGTCGGACCGGCGAAGACATCGAGTCCGCCGAAGCACGCCGCAGCGTATGTCAGAGCATTGCTGGTGTGCCACGCATCGTTCTTGGTATAGAGCGAAATGCAGGCCGTATTCGCCTTCTGCAGGGCGTCACACGCAGCAAAGAGTTCCTTCCACGAACTGGGGAACTTCTCAATCCCAGCCTTATTCAAAAGAGCCTTGTTGTAGTAAAACATGGCCGGCGATTGCTGAAACGGCAGCGACACCAGCTTGCCGTCAAAGGTGAAGCGGGCGAGATCGGCCTCACCGAAGCGTGCCTTCCAGGCGGCATCCATGTAGGGTGTAAAATCGAGGAGCTTGCCCGATCGCGGAATCGCCTGATCGCTTGGATTGAAGTTGTAGTGGAAGATATCCGGCGGCGAGCCGGCGGCGATCATCGTTCGGAGCTTGGCCTGCATGGCCGGGTGATCGGGGTCCACCTGAATTGCCACCGCGATTTTTCCCGCATGCTGGCTGTTGAATTCATTGACCAGTTCCTGGAGCACGACGCCGCGCGACTGATTGGGCCCGTAGCTCGTCATGATCGTCAGATTCACAGGGGCCTGAGCGTGTGTGGCTCCAAGCCCAGCGATGGACGTGATTGCGACCAGACCAGCTCTCCACAGATTTTTCATTGTAGCGCTCCTCCCTCGAACGATCTGAGTTTGCGTGGCAGCCGGCCGGTTGTCAATAATTTAGGTGCGCCCGTATCTCGTTGCCTGACCAATGCCCCGTAAGCTGGCCGGCCCCGCTCGCCTCGTGCTTGCAGAAAATTCCCAGTTAAGTCGCACTTTTCGTGAGTCGTGGCGCCCGCCCGGTGCGCCCGCGCTCCTGGCCCACCCACCTCCGGTTATTGACAATCTGACGCGGAGCAGTACGGTGACACGGCGAGGCGTCGAAAAAGCTGACCATGGAAAATCAAGAACCGAAAGCGATGCGCGGACTCCGTGGGAAGCTCACCAGCTATGGGGACGCGGATTTCTCCCTGTTCCTGAGGAAGGCGTTCATTAAGGCGGCGGGCTACTCCGACGACGCCCTCGACCGGCCCATCGTGGGGATCACCAACACGTACAGCGACTTCAATCCCTGCCATGGGAACGTACCGCAGCTGATCGACGCAGCGAAGCGGGGCGTGATGCTGGCTGGTGCCCTGCCGATGGTGTTTCCGACAATCAGCATCCACGAGAGCTTCGCGCATCCAACTTCGATGTACCTCCGGAACCTGATGGCGATGGAGACAGAGGAAATGATCCGCGCCCAGCCGATGGATGCTGTCGTGCTCATCGGCGGGTGCGATAAAACCATTCCAGCGCAACTAATGGCTGCCGCGAGCTGTGACGTGCCGGCGGTGTTCTTGCCAACTGGCCCGATGTCCGTCGGTCATTACCGCGGGGAGCGACTCGGCGCCTGCACGGACTGCCGTCGCTACTGGGGCGCATTTCGCGGCGGCGACATCAGTGAAGCTGACCTCAACCAGATCAACAGCAGGCTCGTGACGTCGGTGGGCACCTGTACGGTGATGGGTACGGCGAGTACCATGGCCTGCCTGGTGGAAGCGATGGGCCTGTGTTTGCCGATGGCTGGTACAGCGCCGGCCACGGAGGCTGAGCGTGTCAGACTGGCCGAGGAGACGGGTCGAGTCGCTGCACGCCTCGCTCACGATGGCGGGCCGAGCGTAGGAGACATATTGTCCCCACAGGCATTTCGAAATGCGCTCGCGGCGTTACAGGCAATGGGAGGGTCAACAAACGCCATCGTTCATTTGGCGGCGGTCGCAGGACGTTTGGGCCTACCACTCGACATGCGCCTGTTGGACGACCTCGGCCGACGTATCCCGGTGCTGGTCGATCTTAAGCCGTCTGGCTCGCACTACATGGCGGAATTCCACAAGGCTGGCGGTGTGCCTCGCCTGCTCCGGGAAATAGCCAATGAGCTCGATACAACCGCACCCACGGTCCAAGGCGGCACCATTGCCGAACTCATCGCCGCGGCTTCCAATGAGCCTGGCCAGACGATCATTCGATCACGGTCGGCACCGGTCAAGCCAACAGGAGCAGTGGCCATCCTGAGCGGCAACCTGGCGCCGCGAGGCGCTGTCATCAAGCAGTCCGCTGCATCGTCCGCGCTGATGTTTCATGAGGGAAGGGCAGTCGTTTTCGATTCCATAGAGGACATGACCCTCAGAATCGATGACGAGATGCTGGATGTAATGCCGAGCGATGTTTTGGTGTTGCGCAACGCGGGTCCAAAGGGCGCGCCAGGGATGCCCGAGGCGGGCTATCTACCCATTCCATTGAAGCTTGCGCGCCAGGGGGTGAAGGACATGGTGCGCATCTCCGATGCTCGTATGAGCGGCACGGCCTTCGGAACGATCATCCTTCATGTGGCTCCGGAATCGGCCGACGGTGGTCCGCTCGCGATCGTCCGGAACGGGGACGTTATCCGCGTCGATATCGAGAAGCGTCGGGTCGACCTCGTGATTGATGAGGCCGAGTTCGCCGCGCGTATGGCTGCGCCTACAGTTGCGCGTCATGCGACTGAGGAGCGCGGCTACGGTCGCCTCTACCACGAGCGAGTACAGCAGGCAGACGAGGGAGCCGATTTCGACTTCCTGGCGGCGCCTGTCCGTTCTCCAGCAACGCCATAAGTGCGGTGTCCACTCCACGCGACGCCCCACTCTGCTTGCCGCCAAGGCCGCCGACGCGGGTGCCCGTTCGTGATCTGCCGGCAGGCACATGTGATACCCACTTTCATGTCTTCAGATCCGACGCACCGCTCTCTGCCGTGCGGAATTATACGCCCCAGAGTTGCACCCTCGACGACTGGCTGGCGTACGCCGACGCCCTCGGCATAACGCGCGGTATTCTCGTACAGCCAAGCGTCTATGGGTTCGACAATCGCGTGCTGCTCGATGCGCTGCGCATGAGTCCAGAGCGACTAAGAGGAATCGTCGTCGTCGACCCATCTATTTCTCCAAGCGAATTGAAGCACCTCGATGCCATCGGCGTGCGTGGTGTGCGAATCAATCTCCGCAATCCAGGAGGGTTGACGTTCGCCGCAGTCGAGGTGTTTGGCCGCCGCCTCGCGACACTGGGCTGGTGCCTGCAAATGCAGATCGGCCCGCAGCAGTTTTCCGACCTCCTTTCACTGGTGCCGCGGCTGGAGGTGCCCGTGGTGATCGACCATCTCGGGTTCGTCGACGTTCAAAACGGAAAAGTCAGCGAAAACCACGTTGCGGCCCTGCAACGTCTTCTCGACGGTGGTCGGACTCTGCTGAAGATTTCGGCGCCCTACCGCCTTACGGGCATCCGACCTTCGAAGGTATCGCGGCCCTGGTGACGACGCTGGCGCGCACCCATCCTGAGCAACTTCTCTGGGGCAGCGATTGGCCGCACACCGAGCTCTGGCGCGCGATGCCGGATGACACCGATCTAATCGAGACGGTGTTGGACTGGCTGAGCGGTAGAGACACCAGCCGGCGGATCTTTGCGACAAACGCCGAAAGGCTTTTTTGGAGCCACTGAAATAGATGAAGTCCGGGGAACGTCTGCGCGTCGGAATGCTCGGGGCAGGATGGGTCACGGCCTATCACCTGAGGGCGTGGCAGCGGCAATCGCATCGCGCGCACGTGGTCGCCATCGCCGACCCGGTTGGGGAGGCTACGCGAAAAAGGTCTGCCGAATTCTCCATTGCTTGCTGCTACGATAGCGCGGAGGCAATGTTTAGTGACTTCATCCCAGACATCGTTGATATCTGCGCGCCGCGCGAGTTCCACGCCGAACTGGTCAGACTCGCCGCGAGCAAAGGGTCAGCGATTCTTTGCCAGAAGCCACTTGCTACGGATTTGACGAGCGCCCAGACCCTGGCCGTCGGGATCAGCGAACGCGAACGCCTGATGGTTCATGAAAATTGGCGGTTCAGGGCGTACTACCGGCGGCTAAAACAATGGCTAGGCGCCGGGCTGGCAGGCGATCTTCGCCATGTCACTCTCGAGTTTCTGTCGAGCGGCATGATCCCGGACCGGGACGGTGAGCGACCAGCACTTGTCCGCCAACCTTTCTTGCGAACGCTCGACAGGTTGCTGGTGATGGAGATCCTGATCCATCATCTAGACACCCTGCGCTTTCTCTTTGGCGAGATGGAGGTCTGCTCTGCACGCCTGAGCAGAACAAACGATGACATCATTGGCGAAGACGTTGCGACCCTATGCCTCCGCCTTTCCGATGGTACGCCAGTTCATGTCACCGGAAACCTCGCGGTGCACGGCGCCCCTCCCACCCCTAGAGACCACCTACGCGTCTTTGGGTCAGACAGTACGATCGAACTTGACGGCAGCCGCCTCACTGTCACGGGAGGCAGCAAGATTGAGGAACACTTCGACCTCGATGCAACCTACCAGGGATCCTACGATGCGGTCATCGCCCATTTCCTGGACGGCCTTGAACGTGGGACGCCCTTTGAGACTGCGCCCGCTGACAACCTTCAGACCCTTGAACTGGTGGAAACCGTCTATCGGCTCAGTTCCTCTCAGCCCAGATAGGAAGCAGCAGTGTAGAGCGAGGAGGCTCGATTGAAACCCGTGCACAGCCAATGTGCCGCGACATCGGAGGAGCGTGCCGATGTCAATATCGTGCGCGCACTGGAGGAGGACATCATCTTTGGTCGCCTGGCACCTGGCACGCGGCTGACGGAGGACGCACTCCTCGCTCGCTTCCCTGTTACAAGGCACTTCGTCAGGCAGGCCCTTTTCCAGTTGGAGAGGATGGGCATCGTCATACGTGAGCGCAATAAGGGGGCAACCGTCCGCTCACTCACGCCAGCAGAGGTCCAGGAGATCTACGCGGTCCGCGAGCTCGTCCAGCGTCAGGCTGCGCTCTGGATTCCACTACCCGCGCCGGATACTCTCATAGAAGGATTGACCGCGATCCATCACGAGTATGGCAGGCACGCCAAGCAGGGTTACCTACGCGGCGTTCACGAGGCCAATGATAGGTTCCACTTGACGCTCTTCGGAGCATGCGGCAACCGGTACCTCGTCCAGACGATCGAAAATTACATGCGGCTCAGCCTGCCTGTGCGAGCCAACTCAATGTCGAACGCAGAGCTTCTGAGGATTTCGCACGAGCAGCATCGCTTGATGATAGAGATGCTCAAAGGAGGCGACAACTGGGTGCTCGCGCAGCTCTGTGTCGATCACCTTCAGCCGAGCAAGCTCCGGTATCTGGGTCGCGTTGGGACCATGAATGAGTCTGGGTTCACCGGCGACTGAGACGCCGGGAAACCACCGCTTCTGCTACCACTCGAGACGCACCAAGGAGACACCCTGGCGCGGGAGCAGTATGTCGAGCGTGAGTGCGCCAGCCTCGGCCTCGACTTTATGTGCATCATCAAGTTGCGATAGCTTTCCGGCTTGCTCCAGTCGCCGGTATTCGTCTCCCTCGATCACCTGAGGCGAGCCCATTTGTTTCCAAACGGCGAAAGCGTTGGAGTAATCGGCGTCCATGCGATAATGCCGGAGCGTTGCGGTTGCTGCGGGCCAGTCCGCGACCGTCAGAGATACCTCGGCAGCTGGCCCCGGTGCATCGTCATCGTGGTAGTGCCAAAGGAGAACGCTAAGCCCGGCGTCATCGCGCGTCGACACAACATTAACGTCAGGAGTGTCCCTCACGCCTTTCGTTAGAATATGCTCGATTGGCACCGCATGGCTGCTTTCTACGGCCAACCACTGCCCGCGCAGCATTCCGAGCATGCGGAAAGCGTTGAGAACTGCTTTGTCAATGCCGTTAGTGGCGAGGTCACGGAAGCCCTCGAAATAGGGTTGGCCCTCAAAGAGGAACGCCCAAGTAACTGCACCCTCGATATCGATGCCGGCACGTCGTGAGAGTTCATAGGTACGTATGATCGCCTCAACCGTGTAAACCCCATAGAGAGGCCCGTTTCGATAGCCATTCCGTGGGGTGTAACGCGCGGAGCAGGCAGCGCAGCCCTCCGGATCTGACTCGCCGAGGATCGCCGTGAGCCCGTGTAGCTCTGGATATTCCTTCACTATTGAGAGGTTGCCCTCGATGTGACGAAGGTGACGGTCTAACCCCATGCGCACATGGCCGTCATGAACGACCGGTTCGCCCTTTGCATGGAAGGCGACAAAGTCGATAGGGCTACCTTTTTCACCCGTTACCGCATTGGTCCCACGTGTGCAGTGATCGAGAAAGGCTCGAAGGAATTTCTCTGCCTTGGCGTCACCGTCTACCCCGCAGGTATGCGGGCCACCAACACGAACGCCTGGAAGTGCGCGCTTTATGGCCGCGACGGTCACGTCATACATCGTGCAAAATTCGGCCATAGTACCGAGCCAGTAATGGCCGTCGGGCTCGTTCCACACCTCCCATGGCCAACTCGTGACACGCTCGCGGCCGTAGCGGTCGGCGAGATGGTGCGCCCATGCCTCAACGAGAGCCGCCCATTTCGTCAGATCGTTGGGAGGCGCCGCCCATCCCTTCGTGATCGTGGCATACTGATCAGCGGGCTCGAAATGATGACGATACGGCCCCGCATAGTCGGACAACGCCTCGGGGGTAAAGCCTACCTGCACAAAGGGGACGATGTTCTCGCGGACGTATGTATCGAAGATGCGATCCATGATTGTCCAGTCGTAGACCGGATTTCCTTGGACGTCCTCGCTGTAGGCATTGGTGGATCCCCACTTGAGTGCCGGGACACCATCACCACTGGTCAGCAAATTGTGCGTCCGCACTCGGACCGGCTCGGGACTTAGCTCTGCGAGCTCCCCGAGCAGCTTCTTGCCGTTCTCGGAATACGTATAGTTCGGCTCGTCATAGCCGAACCAGTTCCATATCGGTCTGTAAGTGCCTAACCGGCGGTCAGCGTGAACTGTCGCGCCTACGGCAAACGTCTCGGACATTGTTCGGGTGGTCCCTGCTGCTACGGCTTCTTGGTTGATGATGCTTCTGGAGCAACGCTATTCGAACTCACGGCATTGTCAATAATCAGTGCTCAAGAAACAGTCGTGTTTCTTCGCATCCGCGAGCCGGAACCGTGAACCAGAGGAGAGGCCCTTAAATTGTCAATAATTCTTCAGCCGGTGGAAGCTGCCAGATTGAGAGGGCTCCTGGGAGAGTTGCCGCCCCACTGCCGTCAGGTGGTTGGCGGTACGCCCAGCCAAGAGCAAGCTGCCTCGAAACTCGCAAACTCGTGCTCCCAGGTCGACAAAGGGCTCGGGCCTCTCAGACGGGGGCAGATCGACCAGGGGCTCTGCACTCCACGTCACATGATCCCCGGTTTGCGTGCGGGCGAGGCTCGCGATGAGCACACCGCTGAGGAGCACGTCGTAGTTGCCGGCAGCCAGTTTGCTCAGTCGGTAGGTCATCCTCGCGCGCAGGCCGACTGGTGCTGGCGGAGCTTGGCGCGCTCATCCTCCAGGACTGCTTCGACGGCGGCAATAGAGTTCTCAAGGTCCGAGATCCTCCGCAAGGTGCCATCCGACGGCATCATCGCGGTCTTGGCGGCGGCGCAGATGAGTTCGCGCTGGGCCTGCTGCAACCGCATCAGGAGCTCGGTGAGTTCTTTCACGGGCGTTCTCCGAACCACATGGGTGAAGCAGGCCTCAAGGTTGACGAGGGTCCTGATAATTTCGCTTCGTGACGGGTAGCGCCACCCCTTGCCAGAGAAGCGCCGCCGCGGTGCGCGTCTGGCGTGAAGACCGGGGCGCCTCCATTGCCTCTGCGGCCAGCGTCCCCATCATCCCACTCCCGGTCAGGCTCAGATCGTGTGTCACGGTCTCGCCGATTCCGGGACGCGGTTTATGGCCAAGCCAAGAAGTCGGTAAGTGGTTCAAAAGCGCGCAGTGGTCAGCCGTATCGCTGGACCGCAGAGGTTGCACGGCATCGCGCGTCGAGTGGAACACTCGACGACTGGCCTCCGCGTCCTTCGGCAAGCCGTTTCGCATCTCTCGCCAACTTTCCTCGTTTGGAGCGCTGCTCAGACCGCCTCCCTCTGCCGGATCGCAACGGCCTGCCATGAGCGTGGCAACCCGACGCCACGCGGTGGGCTCTGATCAGCTGATGTCAAACAGGTCTCCGAGCGCAGGCGCGCATCATTACGGCGTGAGAAGCGCCTCGTATTCGGCCCTGCTCTCGATCCACGGCTCCAGAACGAAGAAGGCCGCTGTCGGCTCTGCTTCTTCCGTTCGCCGGATCGAACCAGTGACGAAATCTTCGAGCGCTGCAAGGTCGGCCTTAGTCGCTGCGGAGTCGGCGAGTTCGCCCTCCAGGATGAAGTCGGGCGAAAGAGACGTCGTCACGACCTCGTGGGACGACGGGATGACGTCGGCGGCGGACATCTGGCGAGCCGGTGCGGCCAGCGTGATCCCGAGGTTGAAGGGCTCGGATGGGTCCAGATACCACTGATCCGCAGCGGCGCCCGTCAAAGCTGCAACATTCAAGAATAGAGCGGCAATCACTCGAAGCATCTCGTCCCCTCCTGCTCGAAACTCACGAGGGGAAGTGTCGCCACGGAACCCCTAAGGCGGTCTTATGGAATTGAACTAACGAGCCCTTAACGGCGCTTGGCCGACAAGCCTCTCGATGGCGCCGGTGCGTGGGTTGAGGCGCACCTTCCTCTGTGCGCCGTCGCGCGATGCTTTCCCTTTCCGTTCTGCCTGAGGACCCATGTGGCGGCGGCCGTGCTCGATTTCGAACACGTTGCAATAGAGATGGGCGATCCATTGCCGCCCTTCCACCGTCAGCTCCAGATACCCGAGTGCATCGCCGATGTAAGGCTCAACCTTGCTCCAGAAGAAGCGCGGGTAACCCTCGGCGACATCGGCAGGGCTGGCGTAGCCGAAGCGCGCGTTGCACCCGATCTCCTCGAACTCGTGAAACAGGGCGTTGAGCTTGCGCGGATAGAACGGATCGGCCAGTTGACCGATGAGATCCGCGGCCCGCAGAAGGCCTGCTTCGGTATCCGTCGCGGCGTAATCCTCCTCCTCCGGAACGGGGAAGCGCGTCAATTCGATGGCGCCGCAGATCCGGTCTGCATCGATGAACGGATGGTCCCCGAAACGTTCTTGTACGGCGATCTTCGAGCGCTCGACATGCCATGGCGCCAGGAAGGCGTCGGAGGCACCGCGCGGCGGCGAGACGGTCTTCCCCGAAGCATCGATGACATACGTGCCTGGATGATCGTTTCTGCAGATTCCCCGTACGTATCCAATGTCGTGCGCCAGCGTCGCGAGCGTGAAGTGAAGCCAGTCGTCGGGGGTGATTTCGCGCCGGAGGCGTTCTCCCCTGAGGATGTCCTGGCCGACGAGCGTGACCATCGCCGTGTGCTCGGCGGAATGGTAGAGAGCGTCGCTCGACCCGATCCGCTCGAGAATGAGCCGGGCTGCCTCGGCGATCATCTCGGTGTAGCGCGGCTCGCGACCGCTGAAGGCTCTCGCGTAGCAGACTGCCAACCGATCGCCGAGAGCGTCGGCCAGCACCTCAGTCGAATTGAGCATGACCTCCCTCTCCTTGTTATCGTGCTCCCACCTCGACGTGAAGGAGGGCTGACATTGGCACACAACGCTGAGGCAACGGGCCAGATCGGACTATTCGCGAAAACGGTGTTTCCGTGCAGTCGCGTCGGCTGGGACGAAACGAGTCTACGGCGTGTGACGCAACTTGACGAGGATCAATCCGCGCGCCGACGAAGAAAGCGCGCCTGAGCTCAAGTGGTGCCCGATCAGGTTTGCCAGGATGGCTGCGGTGCCTCGGCTCAAGTAAACGGCAGGTGAATTGGGTCTCTCAGACTCGTTTAACCTGAACAACGATTCAGACCTTCGCGTTAGGGCTCAGGAAAGCCGCCCGGCGCGACAGTCGCGGCACGCAACAGCTCGGCATCAACAAGGCGTCGCCCCATGAACATCTCCACTCTGCAGGATTTCGTCGCCAAGACGACCGCCAAGAACCGCATCACCTTCGGGGACGTGCGCCGCCTGCAGCGCGACGTGCTCCCGGACGGCGTCTCGAGCCGCCCGCAGGCCGAACTGCTCCTGCGCCTCGACGCCGCCGTCGCCCGCGTCGACCGCGCCTGGATCGACTGGCTCGTCGCCGCGATCACCGACTTCGTGGTCTGGGGCGAGCGCCCCACCGGGGCGGTCGAGACCGAGGCGGCGCTGTGGCTGAAGGAGCTGCTGGCCGCCGCCGGCACCCCCACCAAGGCGGCGCGCCGCATCGCCCGCGAGATCCGCCGCCAGGCGGAGCGGGTCGAGGAGCCGCTGGTGTCCTTCGCGACGGAGGAGGAGATGGACGTCGAGAGGCAAGCTGTTGAGGTCCCGCAGGCGATCACGTGCGCACGCCCAGCAGGCGAACTCGCTTTGCTGGCGTAGACTTGGTTGAAGGATCCGCTGCTGGCGCGAACGGTCCGAAGCTTAGCAATTAACTTTGAAAGTCTTCGAATTTTGTGACCCTGGATGGAAAATCGGCTGCTAGGGGCGAGTTCAGTAGCCAAAGGAACTCTCGGGGGGGGTCCTCCCACCCCCGGGCCCGGGCTCCGGCCCGACGACGCTCGGCCCAATTTTCCACCAGTTCTCCTTCTTGACGTCGCTTGAGACCTCCGTCGGCTTTGCTGGCCGACTGAACCCTACTAGCCCCCTATTTCGAGTGGATTGAGGTGGGGCAAACCCTTGCCCTGCAGCGATCCTGGAGCCGTGCCCCGCTAATGCGCCGTTAGGGGCTCGAACTGATCCCTTTGCTCCTTGGTGCCTGTTCACCGCAGACGGACCACCCGCTCCGGGGCTCTCGATTAAATTCGCTCACCCCGCTTAGTTCCCCCCGCTGCAGCCATCTCTCTTAGAATGAGAACGAGCCACTATCCGCCTTGAACGCTGCTGTCGCTTACTTCAGCGCGTTATCGGTAGCCTGAGGCCTGAAGGTTGAAGAGTTCGGCATAGCGTCCCCGGGCAGCCAAGAGGTCTTCATGTGTACCCGCTTCGATGACGCGTCCTCCTTCGAGGACAACGATGCGGTCGGCCATACGCACAGTTGAGAACCTGTGGGAGATGAGCACCGCGGTCTTGCCCCTGCTGAGATCGCGAAAGCGCTGGAACACCTCGTATTCCGCGCGAGCGTCAAGAGCCGCTGTTGGTTCATCGAGAATCAGAATGTCCGCCTCACGCATGTAGGCCCGGGCGATGGCGACTTTCTGCCACTCTCCCCCTGAGAGTTCCGAGCCCTCGTTGAACCTCTTGCCGAGGGGTTGATCATAACGTCGGGGGAGACGGGAGATCACGGCATCGGCAAGGCTCCGGATGGCTGCCAGCTCGATGCGGCTGTGGTCGTTCGCGGCCTCGATCCAGCCTGCTGCGATGTTCTCGCCGGCGGTAAAATGGAACCGCACGAAATCCTGAAAGATCACGCCGATATGGCGCCGCAGATCTGCGAGGTCGTACTCCCGCAAGTCCTTCCCATCCAGCAGAATGCGCCCTTCCGTTGGGTCGTAGAGCCGGGCGAGGAGCTTCACGATCGTTGTCTTACCGGCCCCATTCTCGCCGACGAGTGCAAGGGTTTCGCCCGCATGAAGTGCGAGGTTGAGGCGTCGCACGGCCCAGTGATCAGAGTCCGGATAGCGAAACCCGATATTCTCAAACATGATACCTTGGCGCACCGGGTGCGGAAACGGCCGCGCATCCGGCTGAGACGTGATCCGCGGCCTGAGATCGAAGAACGAGAAAAGATCCTCCAGGTAAAACGCCTGGCCAGCAATCTGCGACAGGCCGAGCAGCAGCCCCTCCAACAGCCCACGCAGGCGCAGGAAGGAGCCGGCGAGAAACGTCAAATCACCGACACTGAAAGCCCCCTCGACTGTCCGCCAGACGATGATCGCGTAGGCCAGGTAGTAGGCCACCGTCGCTACCGCAGCGAACAGACCGCCCCAGACCGCGCGGCGGAGCGCAAGGCGACGGTTGTCCACATACATGCGTTCCGCGAACTGGCGGAAACGACGGATGAGGAAGTTGTCGAGGCCAAAGAGTTTGATCTCCTTGGCCGTGTCCACGCTTGATCCGAGGTAACGTACGTAGTCCAACTGCCGGCGCTCCGGGGTTCGGAAGTAGTTCAGTCGATAGCCCTGGGCGTTGAAGTGCACCTCCCCCAAGAACGCGGGCAGCAGCGCCAGCATGATGAGCGCGATCAACCAAGGCGCGTAAACGACAAGGCCGGCGCCCAGGGAGATGACCGTGAGCGCGTCCTGTGCCTGGCCGAACACCTGGGTCAACAGCGTTGTGCGCCCGGTGACCTGGCGCCGTGCCCGCTCCAATCGATCTTGCTGCTCGCTGTTCTCGAACTGTTCAAGATCGAGCGTTGCGGCGTGCTCCATCAGCCGAACGCTGGCGAAATTGCTGTAAAGCTCCGAGAGCAGGCTATCGACGAGGGTACTGGCACGCCCAAGGAGGTCTGATATGACGGCAAGGACGCACTCCAGCGCGATGAGGCCGCCGAGGAGGGTGAGCCGCCCACTCGCAAGCCAGTCTGCGAGGGTTTCACCCGGTGCCGCCGTCCTACTCTCCGCCACCACCTCATCAACGATCAGTTTGCCCACATAGAGCATGAGAACCGGCAGTGCCGCGCGTACTAGACGCAATCCCATGCTCACCGCTGTGAGGCCGGGACTCGCCCGCCAGACGAGGCCGAAGAGTGCTGGGAGGTTGCGCAGAGCACCAAGGCGTTCTCGCAGCGGGCGCCGATCGATGGAGGCCGGGTAAACCATGCCTTAAAGATGGATGCGACTGCGCGGCTCGTCGAGCCAGCCACGTAACAACCTTCCGCGATGTGCGGCGGTTGTAGCCCGACGCGCTGGCCGACGGGGTGGCCCGCCGTGTTGAGTCGGGCGAATGCCAGGTTGAGTCGGGCGAATGCCAGTTCGCCCACATGCCCTCCTGGCTGACTGCCTCTGTGATCCCACTCGCCGGGCTAGTCGCTGAGCGAGAGGACGATGGCACTCGCTCACCGGCGATGATCGCTCCGGGGGCGTTTCGATATGATCGCGCAGCCGCGTAATCTGTACGGTGGCACCGGTCTATCTGGAATATTGTGCGGCGGCAGCAAAGTTGAGCACCGAAAGCGACCTCACAAGGTCGACAACCCCGCGATGAGTCCGGTGCAAACCGCCGTCAGGAACTCGGGATCGAGTTCTCGATCCAATCGCTCGGCCGGTGGTAGTGAGGATTTCGAATGTTGGCGGTATCCGTAACCATGATGGCCGGGTACCCGAGATCCCAGAAGGATGAGTGATCGCTGCGCCGGGTGTCCGGCAGCGTGCGCCCTCGGAAGGGCACCGGCAAGAACTCGCACGGCACGCACCGGCGCATCGTACGTGCCAGTCTCCAAAGAACCGGCAGGGTCCGCAGGTTTCCGATCAGACCAATGAAGTCCCCCCGGTCGGGATAAAGATAGCGCAGCCCGGCGGATAGTGCTGTGAGCCTGGGCGAGGATCCCGGTATCCCAACATCTCGAGCGAGACCATCAACGCGACGGGCTCACTTGTCCGCCGCAGATCCTGCGCATAGGCACGGCTGCCGCTTCGGTCGACCTCCTCGAGGTCGAAGGCCACAAGGCGGATCGGCCGACGGGCTGGCCGACGGGAGAATGCACGGGCAATCTCGAGCAGGACGGCCAGCGCTGAACCGTTGTCGTCGGCGCCAGGTGAGCCGGGCACCGCATCGTAGTGCGCGCCGATGAGAATGAATCCGCGGTCCTGCTGTCCCGACAGGTCCAAGATCAAGTTCTGATGCGTGCGACCCAAGAAATCGAACTCGTGAACTCTCGGCGTGCCATGTCGTGCAAGTTCGCCACGGATGTAGGATCTCACAGCAGAGTGACCGTCTGGTGCGCTATACGGGTCTCGCTTTCGCGAGACCTCCTGTAGGTGAGCCAGGAGGCGCCCCCGCAGGTCGGCCGGCGAGGTCTGGCCATCAGTGGTCGACGACTCTTTCAAGCGCTTGCTTCCGTGGTTGCATGTTGGCGCCCGTGACCGCCTGTGGCTCGCGACCGGCCACAATGCGCTTGGTCCTCGCACCTAACATGGCCCGACGGAGCGATCCGCTCCCATTCCTCGTCCGTCAGGTCCGACGGGTCACACGCCGCTTGGCCCGGCTCTCATGAATTTCGGTCCGGACTCTCAGGACGAACAACCTAGCTCCGGGCTGCAAGACAGGTTGCTCAATCTTGTGTCGTAAACTGGCACGTACGCTTGCCAAGCAGAGTCCGCTCGCTGGTTGGACTTCTAGTCCGTTATGACGCTGAAACAGGGATTGCCGTCACCAAGTTATCGACTAACTTTCCACCAATTGCCTTGGGGGAAACCGCTGCCTTTACTGTCGAGCCACGACAAGACCCCGGCGGCAGTGCCTCATGGTTCGCAGTCCCGCATAAAGCAATCCATCTAGCCGCCGCGCCATTAAAGTTTCCTAGCTTTGAGATACCGGGCGCCGAAGTTCATATGCTTCGTTATGTGCACTGCTCGCTCTGTCCTGCATTCCTTTGAACTCTCATTAGAATATTCCTTAGGTTACGCAGAACGGCGACACTCTCGGATACAACTGATCGAGCGCTGAGCATATCCCAATCTCTTTCCGTAGTCCTGAAACAGTCGATCCGCTCTCACTTTTCTCTGGTCAGACCTCCTGCTTCGCCTTAGCTGAGTTTGGCATAGAGGTTTTATCCCATGCCGACACTCCGCCTTACAAAGCGAGCAATCGAATGCCTACCGCTGACTGCGAGCGGCCAAGTTCTGTATCGCGACACTGAGCTAGTCGGGTTTGGCGTTCGCGTTGGCTCGCGAACTAAAGCCTTCTTTGTGGAGGCGCAGGTCGCTCGCGAGACGGTTCGGGTCACTTTAGGCAGGTTCGGGCCACTCTCCCCAGAAGGCGCGCGCAAGATGGCGCTCAGTACCCTCGCGGAGATGGCTCAAGACATTCATCCTCTTGTCAAGAAACGGGCCCTTTACGCGCACTCGATTACTCTTCGCCAAGCCTTCCACCGCTTCTTTGAGAGCAAGCCGGGCTTGTCGCCTTCGAGCAGGAGTGGATACGGCCGGTCCGCAAGCCTGTACCTCGCAGATTGGGCCGATCGACCTATCCGAGAGATAACTCGAACCATGATCTTGCAGCGGCATCAGATGCTCGCTTCAGAGAGAGGAGCGGTGACAGCTAACAACGTGATGCGACACCTTCGGTCGGTGTACAACTTCATAGGCGCTTCAACACAAGACTTGCCACCTAATCCAGTTTCAGTTCTGTCTCAGGCGCGTAACTGGATCCCGGAAAAACGACGGCAGCGACTTATTCCACCGAGCATTCTTCCTGCATGGTACGAAGCTGTAATCGCTGAACCGCCTCTGGCGCGCGATTATCTGCTCATGGCAGACTGCGGGCGATCAAAGAGGCTGTGAGGACCAAGCCAGAGCTTGGGCGAGAGGATATTTGCGTGATCATAGTTTCTCACTATGACACTCCAGAAGGGAAGCAGAGAACACGTCGCCTGTTCACGAACATAAATAGAAATGCTAAGGTCACAACTGGAGCTGAGAACATCGTTCTTGATGAGGATGATGGTCCCGCAATTGTTACGCGTCGTCTTCTCACGGACCACCCCTTCCTTTCTATGTCGGGCCTGGTAAAGATCTTTACCCGTCAAGGAGATGAAGGAGACATCAGGCTTGCCGCCGGTAATGTTCCTCAGGGCGATCGAAAGGCGTTCACAACAATCGTGAACATCTACGACATCGTTCGCAATCTTTGCTTCGATCAGGATCCCTCTATGCGCGCGAAAGGCGCACGACCGTCGGGTGAGGTGCTTGAGGCCTCGTACATTGTGATCAGCGAGCGCGTGGACGCTATCATCGCGGCTGCAGGCGATGTCCGAATGAAGCTTGCAGCCGGCACCAACGCAAAAGACCTGCGTGCACCCCGAGGCCGAGAGGCTGAAGGCAGCGCGTTTATGCGTCCAGTGGTCCAAAAGTCTGTGGTGAGAGTGATCTGCCAAATAGCTGCTCAAGGCGTCCTCACTTGGGAGGAGATCATCCGGCGGGTGAGCTACCTTGAATGGCAGATCGGCAGTGCTCCATGGCTGGCAGTCTTCAACCCAACGACAAAGAAAATGATCACCGCAAAGGAAAACGTCGAGCTGTTGGACAATCTCGTTTATGTACACCTGGCGGCATCTAGCAAGGAGGCGATACGGCGGGCTCGCAAGGAGTACAAGGACGTCCGAGGCAGCCAGTATCCGTTCACCGAGGAACAGCTACAGGCGAACCTGACGCCACACACCGAACGCCGCGAAGTTGTGCCCGAAATCGCGCCGAGCACCGAGACGGAGCAGGAAGAGCCGAGCACCGAGACGGAGGAGGAGCTGCGCACAGACGCCGCGGAGATCGGCGATGCTGCCGAAGCCCAGAGCTAACCGAGAGTGGCTGCCTGCCTCATCGAACACCGATTTTGGTCACATATGTAGAGCGGGTCCTACATTGACGGGGTGTACCGGGGGAGGGGCAGTTGGTCCGATCCGCCGGTACACCCCTCCTTCGTCTGATCGCGCGATCTCCCTTGGCCAAGGCTAGGCCCGTACGATTGGGGCTGATCGGTGCTCCTTCGGCCGCACCGTTGCAAGGCGTGCTCCCCAATCGTCATTTTTTGGAAGCACTCCGCATGTATTCGCCCATGACATGAATGTCCAAGTTCAGGTGCTCGCCCATCCCTCCAAGCAAGGATGGGGCGCCGAGCGGGGCTATGTAGCTTCAAACCCCGCGGATGGCATAAAGGGACTACGTCGGCAGAAAGGGGCTCCTGAGGCGAACCGGCCCTGGAGTGATGAGGAGCGCCACGCAGTGCTTGACGCTTTGCCGGCACACATGCGTGCGCCGGTCGGGCTCATGATGTATGCGGGCCTTGGACCCAAGGACGCCTTAGCCCTTCCCCGCAATTTCGATCAAGCCGGAGAGATCGCCACGCGGCGGTCAAAGACGGGTGAGCCAGTGTTCTGGTCTGTTCCCGAACCGCTGGCTGAGATCCTCGGCACCGCGCCGGAACACAACGCGACGACCCTTTGCGCCAACTCAGACGGGAAGCCCTGGACCCTGAGCGAATTTCGGGCCTCCTGGCGACCGATCCGTCTGAAGCTAGAGGAAGAGGGCTGCGTCGGGTCTGGACTGACGCTCTACGGCCTCCGGAACACTGTTGCGGTGATCCTGCGGGAGATGGACCGGGACGAGGGGGGATATTGCTGACGCTCTTGGCCAGAAGACTATCGAGATGGCTCGGATTACGCGAAAGGGGCCGACCTGCGCCCGAAGATGCGCGGAATGGTGAAGGACTTCGAGGCTGAACTGAACAAACGGCGCACAAAGATTGTCAACCCGCTCGCTTGAAAGTGTCAAACCATGGCAGGTTGCGCAAGCTCAATGGGCGAAAAGATGAACAGATTGAATAAGATAGATGGTGCCGCAAGAGGGATTCGAACCCCCGACCCCCTCATTACGAATTAGCCGGCGATCTCTTTGACGCGCTTGGCCGCAGGTGGATTGTGTGGGATTTCTGCTGCGGACCTAGGGCCTTGGACTGCTGCGGAGTATGAGTGATATTCAAGGTGTTTGAAGCAGCTGCCCTACTAAGCCCCTACTAACCCCCGCACCTGGGCTGCAACGAGGCAGCTTAGGATCCCCGCCCGCGGGTCAGACCTAGGCTTTTGCGAATTGTTCAGGCCAGAGCAGCGGCAGGTACAGAGTCTCCAGGATTCCGAGCACAGCCAGCACCGCAGGGGTATCGGCCAGCTTGGAGGAGCGGCTGGGGTGGGATGATGGCGACGAGTTGCCCGGCTGTGGGATCGAACATGCGCCGCCTGCCTACTGGCGCAGGTGAAGCGCGGTTATCCTCGTCCGCAGCCGATCAAGTGGCCCAGCCACTCGGGCCAGCCACATCCACATAGCCGCTTAACAGAGATACGAGGCTCTTCCGGCTCGCGTAAGGGCGCATGCATTCTGAATTGCTTCTGATCGAAATCCGCTGCAGCGGGGCATTGCTCGTGATAAGGATGCGCAATCACTCCTCTTGAGGTGGTCCATGCCGCGCCAGCTTCGTTTCACCTTCGTCGACCGGGGCATCTCCGGATTAGTCGATTTCTATGAAGAGTTCGCTCCAAAAACCTGCGAGACGATTTGGAGCGCCCTGGCGTCCCCTATTCGAGTACCCGCGATTCACGCAATTTACTCCGGCCCTGAAATCATGGTCGGCCTGCCCGAGAGCGCTCAGAGCTTCGACCCGCGTTCAATTCCCAACGAAAACCAAACCGTGATCCCGGCACCGGGAGACGTACTCTGGTTTTATCAAGCACCAAATCTCATGAAGGGGCTAACCGACGAGTTCTGGGAGATCGGACTGTTCTATGGCGATGGCGGGCGCATTTTTGGCCCTATGGGCTGGCTGCCCGTGAACTTCTTCGCCCGGATGAGGCAAGAAGATCTGCCGGCGTTCGCGGCCGAGTGCCGGGACATCCGTATCTCGGGTGCAAAGGTGCTGGAGATCGCGCGCCTCTAGAGGAGTGGTCGTTGCTCAAGCAGGCCAGCGGCCTGCTCAAATGCGTGGCCGACTGCAAGTACCAGACTGTCCTCACCATGGCGGCCGATAATTTGCAGACCAAGAGGAAGTCCGTTGCGGTCGAAGCCGCTGCGGACCACCAAAGCTGGATGGCCGGAGACGGTGAAAGGCATCCGCAGTGAGGGCTCAGCCACAAAGGGAAAGCTATCGCTCGCGGCCTCGAACAATGGGGCGCCGCTTCGCTCCCCCGCTGTTACGATGACGTCCACGTCCTGAAAGAGTGCTGAGACTGCACTCGCCGCTTTAGCGCGACCTTGAAGGGCGTGGATGTAATCCGCGGCGCTCAGGTATGCTCCCAGCATGAAGCGATGGCGGCCTATCTGACCGAAACGGCTCGGATCGATCTGCAACTCCGCTTCCCAAGTTGCATAGGATTCCGCAAGGAGGATGATCCGGCCTATGGCGTCGATATCCCTTAAGTCTGGCAGGTCAACTGCACGTGCCGGGCAACCGCGCCGCTCTAGAACATGAACCGACCAATCAAAAGCAGCGAGGACATCCGGATCAGGATTTAAGGAGTCCGTGAAAAACGAGCGCGCGACCCCAATCCGAAGGCCTGCGATGTCTTGCTTGATCCCTGTGGTCGCACTTGTGCCTGCGATTACATCGAGGATTAGGCTGCAATCCTCCGCAGTCCAAGCCATGGGCCCAGCTTCCCCCAAGGAGGGCGAAATGCGGATGATGCCGTCATGAGGAACGAGACCGCGGGTAGGTTTTAGACCTGCGACCCCGCAGAAGGACGCAGGCTGGCGGATCGACCCTCCGGCGTCGGTTCCAACGCCGGCAGGGCAGAGACCTGCCGCAATTGCGGCAGCAGTCCCACTCGATGAGCCGCCGGGGATCCGTTCGAGGTCCCAAGGATTCCGGGCGGGTGGGAATGGGAGATCAAATGATGGCCCGCCGTACGACAATTCGTACATGGCGTGCTTTCCTAGTAGGATTGCTCCTGCGTGTTCGAGTCGCTGCGCCACAGAAGCGCTGCGGTCAGGGACATACCTTAGAAAAAGCCGGGAATGACCCGTCGTCAGGACGCCGGCTGTCTCTATACAATCCTTAAGCCCGTATGGCACTCCGTGAAGGGGGGACCTCATGCCGTTGGCGCGAATGTCAGCGTCCGCGCGTTGCGCCACCTTCAGAGCGTCATCTCGAACAGTGGAGATGTAGCTATTCACTCGTGAGTCATAGCGCTCGATCCGATCAAAAAGCTCCTGTACCCAATCTGTTGAGGTCAGCCGACCACTTGCGAGCCGTTGCGATCCTTCCGCGACAGTCAGCTCAGCGATGTCCATCCGTGCTCTTTTCGCCCTTATCTGCTGACAGGACCTCCCCGGCAAGGTATTGGCGAACCCGCCCTAGCTGGCTTTGGAGGCCGACCCACCCCCTGAAGACGGCAATGAGATCCGATTGGGCGAGGTCAATCCCGAGCTCCCGTGTTCGCTCCTCGAAGTGAGATAACGCACGGAGGTGCTCGTCAGGGGTCAACCCGCTCGACAACTTCGATGACCTGGTCACCGCCATAAATCCCCATCCAGGGCCGCCTGATCGATCCAATCCACCCCTGCGGAAATGGGCAAGTGACTGTTTCTGCAACCTCACCAAAAACATCAACTACGCGCCCAAGTTCTTGCCTGACCGCAACATCGTCTCCAGGCGCTATAAGAGGCTGCCAGAAGCCGCCTCTTGTGGCTTTCAGGTGCAGCGCGTTTCCGCCGCCACGAACGTCCTGAGCGACGGGCGCACCGCCGGGGAGCATCCCCATCGCGCGCGTGAGGCCGAACAAAGCAGTTCGAAAGTTAGCGAGATCCTCATCTGTCACGCGGCCACCGCCGCCGCTCTCCACAATCAGAGCCGGCTTGCCTGTCTGCCGAGTGAAATTGCTAAAAGCAGCACCTTTGAGCCAACCTTCATTCGATCCCCACTGGTAGCGCGAGCCAACTTGAGACGCCAGGCGTTGCGCTTCTCGCGAGCCATCTGAGTCGAGTTTGGCGTAGATGACATAGAAAGCAGTGATCGTGAGGTCGCCTCCTGAGTGGAGATCCAGCAGAACGTCTCCGTGGTGCATAGCGAGGCTGAGAACCCGATGCGCGATCTGCTCGGACACACTCCCGTCCGGCTTACCCGGAAAAACGCGATTTAGGTTCGCGCCGTCCTGTGGGGTCAGTCGGTTGTAAGCCCGAAAGCCCAGCGGGTTCGAGACAAGGAGCGCAACGATTGAGCCGGAGAGCTCCTCAAGGTCGATTTCGCGCAGGAACCTCGCGACGCTGATCGGGCCCACGACTTCAGGGCCATGTACAAGGCATTGCACCCAGAGTGTCGGTCCGTCCTTTCGGCCTCGGGCGATCATAAGGGGCGAGTAAATCGGCATATCGGGGTAGTGGCCGATCTCGACATACCCTCGAGCGATTGAACCTAGCTCAGCCTCAACATTGTCCACTCTCATGCCGACCTCCAGCTTCTCAGTTCTTACAGAGCGCGACACTGCCGGGGTCCCAAACGGCGGTCACATTCTGTCCCGGGCTGAAGTCGTGTGCGACCTCGCCGGGCAATT
Organism: uncultured Alphaproteobacteria bacterium; assembly: GCA_963723525.1. Lineage (GTDB taxonomy): Bacteria > Pseudomonadota > Alphaproteobacteria > Rhizobiales > Beijerinckiaceae > Microvirga. The sequence goes on along the minus strand of CAVRRI010000029.1, from coordinate 29,008 downwards.
CGACCAGCAGCTGACGCCCGCCCTCCGTCAAGATCTCAATGTGGGAGGTGGGACCTTGGAAAGACACGATGTCAATCCGACCCGTCAGTGCATTTTGGCGTTGTGCCTGTTCGGGCGGGAGCAGCCTGACTGACTCAGGACGAACTACGAACGTCGCACCCTCTCCGCTCTACGGGTTCAGGGTACACAAGCATCACCCCGTCCGCTGTGGTTGCTAGGGTACCGTTGCCAGATTTTTGCACGACGGCTGCCTCGAAGAGATTTGCACGGCCGATGAAGGTGGCTACGAAGCGCGAGGTTGGATGCCGGTAAACTGCACTCGGTGAGCCCACCTGCTCAATGCGGCCGGCATGCATAACTGCGATCCGGTCAGCAATCGACATCGCCTCCGCCTGGTCGTGCGTCACGAAAACGGTGGTGATCCCAAACCTCTGCTGGAGTCGCCGCATCTCCACCCGCGTGCTCTCTCGCAGCTGGGCATCCAGATTAGAGAACGGCTCATCCAGCAGGAGAACGGCGGGATTGATGACAAGAGCGCGTCCGACCGCGACACGCTGCTGCTGCCCCCCGGAAAGCTGGCGGGGCAACCGTCGTTCGAGTCCGTCCAAGCGCAAGACTGAAATGATTCCGGCGACGCGGCGCCCAATTTCGGCTCTGTTCTCTCCCCTGCGCTTCAGCCCAAACGCGATGTTCTCAGCAACGGTCAGATGCGGGAAGAGAGCATAGCTCTGAAAGACCATACCGGTATCCCGCCGGTGCGGCGGAAGGGCGGTGACGTCTCGCTCTCCGATCCGAATCGCGCCACTTGTAGGTGGAATGAAACCAGCGATCATTCGCAGCGTCGTTGTCTTGCCGCACCCGGATGGCCCAAGCAGTGCGACGAGCTCGCCCCTTTCGACCGCGATGGAGATGTCGTCGACAGCGACCGAGCTACCGTAATGCTTGATCAGACGCGAAAGCTCAACGTGGCTTGTCATCGGCTTTTCCCGAACCCTGAGATAAGCTGGTACCCCACCACGAACATGAACACGACCCCAATCAGGAGTGCTGAAACCGCTGCGATAGCCGGATCGAAGGCGAGCTGCGCGGCTGCGTAGAGAACCGCCGTCAGCGGAGTCTCGCGAGGGCTCGCCAGGAAGAGCGCCATCTCGACCTCATCGAAAGAGAGGATGAATGCGAAGCCGAATGCCGCGATGATTCCAGGTCGCAAGACCGGGAAGGTTACGAGAAAGAAGGCCTGGATCGGAGTAGCCCCGAGGTTCATGGCGGCCTCCTCGATCGAGACATCGAAGCGCTCGAGAACTGGAATGAGGATTCGCAGAACTGTCGGCACACAGATGATGAGGTGTGCCAGGATGAGCCGCTCCGTCCCGACGAGGCCCACGGTTCGGGAGAAGAAGATTGTAAGCGCAACGGCGAGTACCAGGCCCGGCAGTGCGAGCGGCGATAAGAGAATGCTTGTGAGGAGCGCCGAGCCGGGAAATCGGAACCGCACAATCGCGAGGGCCGCTGCACCGCCGATGAAAAGCGATAGAACTGCCACGATCGAGGCGAGTCGAAGACTAACGATGAACCCGGTCACGTAGCGCGGATTGCTTAGCGCGGCAGCGTACCACTTCAGCGTGAATCCTTGCGGCGGGAAAGCAAGATAGCCGGTGTCGCCGAAGGTCGACGCTACAAAGATCGCAAGCGGCGCCACGAGATAAATCAATACGAGCACACTCACGACCCAAATCGCGAGGCCGAGTGGGCGTCTCGGATCAATGATCACGTGCGACCTGCCTGTTGCATCCCTAGCCGCCCGGAGACGAGAGCAACGACGACGGCGATAACGAGCAGGACAGCGGACATAGCTGCTGCGAATGGCCAGTCGAGCAGTTCCAACGTTTGCTCATAGATGGCGATTGAGATTAGCGGCACCCGCGCCCCTCCGATCAGGCTCGGCGTCGCAAAGGCGCTCATCGCAAGTGAGAACACTAGGAGGGCGCCCGCCGCAATGCCACCCCGCGCAAGACGCACAGTTACCAGCCAAAGAGCTAGACCAGGGCTTGCGCCGAGGTTCATGGCTGCGTTCTCCAGGTCCTCGTCGATGCCGCGGATCACGGCATACAGCGTGATGGCCATGAGCGGGAGCAACACCTGAGCGAGGGCAATCACGACACCTGGAAAACTGAACATGAGCTGGAAGTCTGATGGGACGAGACCTGTCTCCTGGAGAGCTCGACTAAGCATCCCGTTCCGGAAAAACAGCACCATCCAGGAGAATGCTCGCACAAGTGCGCTTACCCATAGGGGAAATGTAACGAGCAGGAGAAGAAATGGGACCCAGCGCGATTCGAGCCTTGCAAGCCAATAGGCAAGCGGAAAGCCGAGAACGAGCGTAATCAACGTAACGATCGCTCCGAGCCAGAGGGAGCGACCTAACAGGCGGATGTAGTAGGCATCCCCGAAGAACCGCTCATAAACCGATAGGCTCATTGGCCCAGGGCGGCCGAACGAGGTCGCCACCAGCTCGAACTGCGGGATCAGAAAAAGGAGTACGAAAACAGCAATGGCGGGTGCTGCGAACAGCCCCCCCCACGCCCAGCTTCTCGTAGACATTTAACCCTTCGCGATCTCACGATTCCAGCGATCGGTCCAAGCGGGACGGTTAGCGTTGATCTTGTCTCGGTCTAGACGTGCGAGCTGATCCACACGCGGGAAGAATTTGGCGAGATCGGCTGGGAGCTGGACCTCCGGATTGCTCGGCCCCCAAACGGCCTCTTGCGCCACAGCAACCTGAGACTCGGGCGACAGCATCCGATCAATGATTGCGGAAGCCATGTCCGCATTCTTGCTGTTTTTCGCAATCGCGGCCGTCAGCAAGCACCATCGGAGCGCCCTCTGAGGGCGCAGCGAAACCGATGGGCAGGCCCATACGACTGGTACGCACGGCCGATGCGCTGTCGTAAGGCATGATCCAAATGTCACCCTGCGCGAACAGATTCTGCACGTCCGTTGGTGCACGGAAGATCGTTGCGTCGCTCGCTAGCTTAGCCAGAACCTGAAAGCCAGGATCGATATTACTCTCGTTGCCACCGTGTGCTCGGGCGAGCATCACAAGAAAGTCGGTGCCATAGCCGTTTGTAATATGTGGGAAGGCGACGTGCCCCTTGTACTCCTCCCGCAAGAAGTCCTTATACGAAGTCGGCGCCTCTTTGATCTTGTCGGTTCGGTAGAGAATTCCTTCTGAGATTAACCCCCACGTAATCCAGTGCCGCGCGGCGTCACGGAGGTTTGCTGGAACTTTTGCCCAGTTCTGCCCTTCGGAAATCGGCTGCGTCAGCCCCTCGGCCTTGGCAATGTCCTCCTGCCCGCCCGAAAACATGAACATGTCGATCTGCGGGTTGGCGGTTTCCGCCCGCATACGGGCGAAGGCCTGAGCCGATAAGAGAGGAACCTGAGTTGCGCTGGCCGCCCGTTTGATTATTGAACCAGTCAAAAACCGCCTTCTGGAGCACCTCCTGGCCTGCCCCGCCGAAGCTGGAGCTCACCAGCGATCGACCGGCAAACTGCTTTCCTTGCGCATAAGACGTACTGGGACGGATCAGTCCAGCTGCAAGCGCTCCCAAGAGGAGGTGACGCCGTGACAGCGCCAGCGGAGATTGGTTCGCAGTCGACATCAGAGTCTCCATGGCCATGGGTGCAGAGGAGCCGCCAAGAAAAGCTAGAGTGGAGCACCTAATTCATCAACGCCAAATGCAGGTAAATCCGTCTCGCCGCGGCTCAGTTGCTCGCCGGACCACTTGCTGCGCGATCGCAGGCCCGGCTCCCAGCGTCATCTGGCATCTCGTTCAGGGGTCTACCGGCCCCCTCATCTAGGCCGATGCACCAGCCCGACCCCGGGTAAAGGAGGCGCTGGCGCCCAGCCCTCCGGTTGTGAAGCCAATGGAGAGCGGAGCGCCAAACCGCAGCGACATGTGAAATGATGCTACGCACGGCTCGTGAGACCAACTACTTAGTATTATCGGGGAGCCAGCTGCCCGCCAACGGCGCCGGCAGGGACGGGCTCACCAGTTTGCGGCTCAGGCCTTTGCGCCACCGTCAGAATGCTGAGCGAAACTCGGTAAGATTGCCAGCGCGGCCCTGCAGGAATTTCGGGTAGCTGCGCGAAGCTGGCGGCCTGAGCTGCGCGGATCGATACCGCGTTCTCACAATTCATGCAGACTGTCATGTAAGCGAGCACCACTGTGGAGGCGGAGAAAGTAAGCTTGGCTGTTCGCGACCGAAGTTCTTGAAAAATATAAAAGGAGGGACGCGAAATCGTGTGCAAGGGGCAGCTGCCAGGTGGTCAAAGGAACTCTCAGGGGGTGTCCTCCGACGGCAGCCGACCTGAAAGCCGGAGAGATGTGAGTTCACGGCTCGCTGCCCGCCCCTCGGCGGTGGTGCCGACCTCGACTGACCGGCCGAGCCCCTACTGAAGCCCTACTACCGCTCCGGCGCCCTGCTCTAATCCTTTGTTGGTGCAGGATTACAGGCGCGGTGAGCCGCTAAGGGGATTAGTGGGTCAGGCGAGAACGACCGTCGAACGCCGCCGGCGCCCCTGCTGGTGAGCCGCGCCTAGATCGCTCAAGCACCAAGGCGGAGGCGCCCTCGCTCGCCGTGCGTTCGCTATCAAGGCTGCGCCTCTCCCAGGGTGGTGACTTGCGCATGTACTACCCTCACGGCATGATCGCGGTCTGGGACCGACCGGGAATGGGCTTCGACCTGATCCCCGAGCGCGCCCGGGCTTACCTCGCCGAGGAAGATTCCGCCTTCTTCGATTGAGGACCACGGCGGCTCCCTCAATTACGAATTAGACTAGATTGGTCACGGCGTGAGGCGCGCCTCGTACTCGGCCTTGCTCTCGATCCACGGCTCCAGAACGAAGAAGTACGAGGTCGGCTCTGCTTCTTCGGTCCGCCGGATCGAACCAGTCACGAAATCTTCGAGCGTTGCAAGATCGGCCGTGGTCGTTGCGGGGTCGGCGAGTTCGCCCTGCAGGATGAAGTCGGGCGAAAGAGACGTCGTCACGACCTCGTGGGACGAAGGGATGAAGTCGGCGGCGGACATCTGGAGAGCCGGTGCGGCCAGCGTGATCCCGAGGTTGAAGGGCTCGGATGGGTCCAGATACCACTGATCCGCGGCGGCGCCCGTCAAAGCTGCAACATTCAAGAATAGGGCGGCAATCACTCGAAGCATCTCGTCCCCTCCTGCTCGAAACTCACGAGGGGAAGTGTCGCCACGGAACCCCTAAGGCGGTCTTATGGAATTGAACTAACGAGCCCTTAACGGCGCTTGGCCGACAAGCCTCTCGATGGCGCCGGTGCGTGGGTTGGGGCGCACCTTCCTCTGTGCGCCGTCGCGCGATGCTTTCCCTTTCCGTTCTGCCTGAGGACCCATGTGGCGGCGGCCGTGCTCGATCTCGAACACGTTGCAATAGAGATTGGCGATCCATTGCCGCCCTTCCACCGTCAGCTCCAGATACCCGAGTGCATCGCCGATGTAAGGCTCAACCTTGCTCCAGAAGAAGCGCGGGTAACCCTCGGCGACATCGGCTGGGCTGGCGTAGCCGAAGCGCGCGTTGCACCCGATCTCCTCGAACTCGTGAAACAGGGCGTTGAGCTTGCGCGGATAGAACGGATCGGCCAGTTGACCGATGAGATCCGCGGCCCGCAGAAGGCCTGCTTCGGTATCCGTCGCGGCGTAATCCTCGTCCTCCGGAACGGGGAAGCGCGTCAATTCGATGGCGCCGCAGATCCGGTCTGCGTCGATGAACGGATGGTCCCCGAAACGTTCTTGTACGGCGATCTTCGAGCGCTCGACATGCCATGGCGCCAGGAAGGCGTCGGAGGCACCGCGCGGCGGCGAGACGGTCTTCCCCGAAGCATCGATGACATACGTGCCCGGATGATCGTTTCTGCAGATTCCCCGTACGTATCCAATGTCGTGCGCCAGCGTCGCGAGCGTGAAGTGAAGCCAGTCGTCGGGGGTGATTTCGCGCCGGAGGCGTTCTCCCCTGAGGATGTCCTGGCCGACGAGCGTGACCATCGCCGTGTGCTCGGCGGAATGGTAGAGAGCGTCGCTCGACCCGATCCGCTCGAGAATGAGCCGGGCTGCCTCGGCGATCATCTCGGTGTAGCGCGGCTCGCGACCGCTGAAGGCTCTCGCGTAGCAGACCGCCAACCGATCGCCGAGAGCGTCGGCCAGCACCTCAGTCGAATTGAGCATGACCTCCCTCTCCTTGTTATCGTGCTCCCACCTCGACGTGAAGGAGGGCTGACATTGGCACACAACGCTGAGGCAACGGACCAGATCGGACTATTCGCGAAAACGGTGTTTCCGTGCAGTCGCGTCGGCTGGGACGAAACGAGTCTACGGCGTGTGACGCAACTTGACGAGGATCAATCCGCGCGCCGACGAAGAAAGCGCGCCTGAGCTCAAGTGGTGCCCGATCAGGTTTGCCAGGATGGCTGCGGTGCCTCGGCTCAAGTCAACGGAAGGTGAATCGGGTCTCTCAGACTCGTTTAACCTGAACAACGATTCAGACCTTCGCGTTAGGGCTCAGGAAAGCCGCCCGGCGCGACAGTCGCGGCACGCACCCGCTCGGCATCAACAAGGCGTCGCCCCATGAACATCTCCACTCTGCAGGATTTCGTCGCCAAGACGACCGCCAAGAACCGCATCACCTTCGGGGACGTGCGCCGCCTGCAGCGCGACGTGCTCCCCGACGGCGTCTCGAGCCGCCCGCAGGCCGAACTGCTCCTGCGCCTCGACGCCGCCGTCGCCCGCGTCGACCGCGCCTGGATCGACTGGCTCGTCGCCGCGATCACCGACTTCGTGGTCTGGGGCGAGCGCCCCACCGGGGCGGTCGAGACCGAGGCGGCGCTGTGGCTGAAGGAGCTGCTGGCCGCCGCCGGCACCCCCACCAAGGCGGCGCGCCGCATCGCCCGCGAGATCCGCCGCCAGGCGGAGCGGGTCGAGGAGCCGCTGGTGTCCTTCGCGACGGAGGAGGAGATTCAAGCTGAGGAGGTCCCGCAGGCGATCACGTGCGCACGCCCAGCAGGCGAACTCGCTTTGCTGGCGTAGACTTGGTTGAAGGATCCGCTGCTGGCGCGAACGGTCCGAAGCTTAGCAATTAACTTTGAAAGTTTTCGAATTTTGTGACCCTGGATGGAAAATCGGCTGCTAGGGGCGAGTTCAGTAGCCAAAGGAACTCTCAGGGGGGTCCTCCCACCCCCGGGCCCGGGCTCCGGCCCGACGACGCTCGGCCCGATTTTCCACCAGGTCTCCTTCTTGAACCCACGTCGCTTGAGACCTCCGTCGGCTTTGCTGGCCGACTGAACCCTACTAGCCCCCTATTTCGAGTGGATTGAGGTGGGGCAAACCCTTGCCCTGCAGCGATCCTGGAGCCGTGACCCGCTAATGCGTGGTTAGGGGCTCGCACTTAGCCCTTTGCTCCTTGGTGCCTGTTCACCGCAGACGGACCACCCGCTCCGGGGCTCTCGATTAAATTCGCTCACCGGAACATGAGTCGTTCATCGTTAGGATCGTTCGTCGTGTACACCGCGTCAGCCGTCCACAAGGCGCAGGTAAGGCCATGGCCATTCTTCTTCTCGGCGGTTCTCATTCGCTTAGTTCCCCCCGCTGCAGCCATCTCTCTTAGAATGAGAACGAGCCACTATCCGCCTTGAACGCTGCTGTCGCTTACTTCAGCGCGTTATCGATAGCCTGAGGCCTGAAGGTTGAAGAGTTCGGCATAGCGTCCCCGGGCAGCCAAGAGGTCTTCATGCGTACCCGCTTCGATGACGCGTCCTCCTTCGAGTACAACGATGCGGTCGGCCATACGCACAGTTGAGAACCTGTGGGAGATCAGCACCGCGGTCTTGCCCCTGCTGAGATCGCGAAAGCGCTGAAACACCTCGTACTCCGCGCGAGCGTCAAGAGCCGCTGTTGGCTCATCGAGAATCAGAATGTCCGCCTCACGCATGTAGGCCCGGGCGATGGCGACCTTCTGCCACTCTCCCCCTGAGAGTTCCGAGCCCTCGTTGAACCGTTTGCCGAGGGGTTGATCATAACGTCGGGGGAGACGGGAGATCACGGCATCGGCAAGGCTCCGGATGGCTGCCAGCTCGATGCGGCTGTGGTCGTTCGCGGCCTCGATCCAGCCTGCTGCGATGTTCTCGCCGGCGGTAAAATGAAACCGCACGAAATCCTGAAAGATCACGCCGATATGGCGCCGCAGATCTGCGAGGTCGTACTCCCGCAAGTCCTCCCCATCCAGCAGAATGCGCCCTTCCGTCGGGTCGTAGAGCCGGGCGAGGAGCTTCACGATCGTTGTCTTACCGGCCCCATTCTCGCCGACGAGTGCAAGGGTTTCGCCCGCATGAAGCTCGAGGTTGAGGCGTCGCACGGCCCAGTGATCAGAGTCCGGATAGCGGAACCCGACATTCTCAAACACGATACCTTGGCGCACCGGGTGCGGAAACGGCCGCGCATCCGGCTGAGACGTGATCCGCGGCCTGAGATCGAAGAACGAGAAAAGATCCTCCAGGTAAAACGCCTGGCCAGCAATCTGCGACAGGCCGAGCAGCATCCCCTCCAACAGCCCACGCAGGCGCAGAAAGGAGCCGGCGAGAAACGTTAGATCACCGACACTGAAAGCCCCCTCGACTGTCCGCCAGACGATGATCGCGTAGGCCAGGTAGTAGGCCACCGTCGCTACCGCAGCGAACAGACCGCCCCAGGCCGCACGGCGGAGTGCAAGGCGGCGGTTGTCGACATACATGCGTCCCGCGAACTGGCGGAAACGACGGATGAGGAAGTTGTCGAGGCCAAAGAGTTTGATCTCCTTGGCCGTGTCCACGCTTGATCCGAGGTAACGTACGTAGTCCAACTGCCGGCGCTCCGGGGTTCGGAAGTAGTTCAGTCGATAGCCCTGGGCGTTGAAGTGCACCTCCCCCAAGAACGCGGGCAGCAGCGCCAGAAGGATGAGCGCGATCAACCAAGGCGCGTAAACGACAAGGCCGGCGCCCAGGGAGATGACCGTGAGCGCGTCCTGTGCCTGGCCGAACACCTGGGTCAACAGCGTTGTGCGCCCGGTGACCTGGCGCCGTGCCCGCTCCAATCGATCTTGCTGCTCGCTGTTCTCGAACTGTTCAAGATCGAGCGTTGCGGCGTGCTCCATCAGCCGAACGCTGGCGAAATTGCTGTAAAGCTCCGAGAGCAGGCTATCGACGAGGGTACTGGCACGCCCAAGGAGGTCTGATATGACGGCAAGGACGCACTCCAGCGCGATGAGGCCGCCGAGGAGGGTGAGCCGCCCACTCGCAAGCCAGTCTACGAGGGTTTCACCCGGTGCCGCCGTCCTACTCTCCGCCACCACCTCATCAACGATCAGTTTGCCCACATAGAGCATGAGAACCGGCAGTGCCGCGCGTACTAGACGCAATCCCATGCTCACCGCTGTGAGGCCGGGACTCGCCCGCCAGACGAGGCCGAAGAGTGCTGGGAGGTGGCGCAGAGCACCAAGGCGTTCTCGCAGCGGGCGCCGATCGATGGAGGCCGGGTAAACCATGCCTTAAAGATGGATGCGACTGCGCGGCTCGTCGAGCCAGCCAGGTAGACGAAAGGTCACCGAGAGGGGGGCGTGCCTATGCCTATCAGCGTCACATTCTACCATCGCGCGAGCGCGACGCGCTTGCAGGTCCATGACTCATACGATCTATAGCCTCGATCGCTCCGAGTAAGCTGAGACCGGTGTGATATCCAGGGTCGAGGTCGGGCGTGGCAGGCACGTAATCGATAGGGCCTTCTGCATCGCGTGTTTGATACGCGATCGGCGGCTCCCCCCGCCAGTAGAGACCAAAGAATGCATCATGGGCCTTCCTCCAAATGCTCAGCGCCGCCGGCTCCCTCGTCCGCTCGTACACCATCGCTGACGCTCGGATCGTCTCGGGGAGTGACCACCATGGAAAGTAGGGGCTCAGGAACTCTCCCGATGATGCCGCAACACTGAGGCACAGCCCGGGCGAGCGGAAGCCCGCCTCGAAAGACGAGACAAGGACATCGCGGATATCGCTGATCAAGTGCGGATCCCCGCCCTCCCGCAGATAGTCCAAGGCGAAGCCGGCAAACTCGATCGCGTGACCGGGGTTACAGCGATCCTGGTCCGGTGTATCCCGCAGGAGCCCCGACGCGGCAGGCCCCTGGTTGTCCCAGTGTCGTTCGAGTACGTGGGCAATGAAGCGATTGCCGAAGCCCGCGGCCTCGCGCAATCCGAGCCGGCGGAGAAGGGCCGCAGCCCCGAGAACAATCATCCTCGGTGCGAACTCCTCGTGTTGCGCCGTGAGGGAGCTTCGGTTGAGCGGCTGGCGCTCGTCCATGATGAAGCGTCCCTCTTCGATCGCCCGGACGAGTTCCAGAAGTTCCATGATCAGCTTCGGCGTAGCACGCGGATCGTAACGTGTGGACGCCGCGATGAGGCCCTTCAGCACGAACGCATCGGAATAGGTGAAGAGATCATCCGGGCGCTTTTGCGGGATCACCCCGTCGCTACCCGGTAAGACGGGTTGCAAATTCGCATCGTAGCAGAAGTACGAGTGGCCATACCGCCCTCGAAGGTCGAGCAGAGCTGAATAAAGCGGACGGGCTGCACCGTCCAGCTCAGCTGCAAACGCTGGGTTTTCTGTCTCGAAGAACCCCGCATGCAGTACGAGGGCCTCAAGTCCCCTTCCTTGGATCCATCCATAAAGAAACTGCGGGCCCCGCCAGCCGTCCCCCTCATCGTAGTCCTTCAACGTCACGCTGTTCTGCTTAGTGTTGAGGAAGACACCATAGAGCTTCGGGCGATCAAGCATCCAGCCCAGCGTTCGGGCATTCGCATCGACATACGTCCCGAGGGCACTCGATAGAAATGCATCAATGTCCAACGTCATTTCCTCAATGGTTCAACAAATGGGCTTGGTCACCGGACCCCCTGCTGGGGCATTTCCGTGGGATCGCGCGGCTGGCGTGGCGCCCCTCCCGGCCAGGGCGATTGCCGCTTCCGCAAGTCGTTCCGCGGAGCCGGGCGCAAAGGTTGCGGGCATACCGTAGAAGCGATGCGCCTCATCCACTTCGTAGCCGCCGTGCTTGTACTCCGTCTCGGGCGGCAGATAGCCGGGATTGTCATCACAGTAGCCGACCACGAACGAAGGGACTGCCGCGGCCTTCCGGATCGCGAGGGCCGTCTCCGCAAAGATCTCGCCGGGGAGCGCAATGATCGGAACACCGCCCCACAGCAGCACCGTTACCCGTCCGTCGACATGGCTGTGCTCCGCGTTCTCGGGGATGGACTCGGCCCAAGAGGCCCAGATCTCAAGAACGGTCGCCCGCACCGGATCAGCACCGATGCGCTCGGCCCGCCAAAGCCGGGCCAGGTCCCGGGGTGGCTCGCGTTCGCGGCGTTCAAAGCCGAGGGTCACCACTACACTCGCCGCCGCAACGGGACCCTCGACCTCAACCGTAGGCGCTTGCAGCACCGAACCGGCAATCCTTGATCCTGCACGCTCGGCCGCCTCGAAGGTTCTGTCCGGGTTGGCAGCAAGGCTCAGAGAAGCGTGCGCCGTATGACCAGTGTTCGCGTCGGCGGCGCAGCCCGTCAGGAACAGAGCCACCGCCCCGGGATAAGCCGCCTCGAGCGCCTGGCGAACATAATGCGGGTAATCGGCCGTCCAGGCAGTGTTGTCTGCGCCCAGCACGACGGGGTGGCAGGCATAAGCCGTCACGATGGCGATGGGCGAATCGTCCTCCGCGACAATTTTCATGAGGGGGAGATGAGAGTCGACGAGTCCGCCTGGGTGCCGGCGGTTCTTGGCGACGTGCGGATCGGCCCCGCACCCGAATTCGAGGCGGGCGCGACGCTGCCCGGTAACAGCGCGGTCGACCGCCGTTACCATCGCGTCCTCCAATCGGCCGAGATACGCCTCATCACAGGGCGCGGCGAGCCGGCCCGGCATGGTGACGGGGCCACCATGGGTATGGAGAGCAGCGACGACGACGCAGTCGCCCGGGAGGGACACACGGTCCTTGACGCGCCGGCACGTTGCCGCGTCGAGCCCGATCACATCGGCGACGACGATGGCGGTGTCTCCCACCGCAACGGCCCGAACCGTCAGGGGATCATGGATGCCGGTCGCCGGAGATACGCGGGCGGCAAACCCCGCCATCGGCAGCCCGGCCGCGGGGGTAATGTCGACAATGGCTGCACCGGCAAGCACCATGGGCGATCAAGCCTCCTCGCCGTTCAAGTAGACCTGGTCGATCCTCAGTCTTGTCTCGCCCGGGCTCCAGAAAAACCGGACGATGTCAGCCGGTGCACCCATGCTGAGCCGCCCGCGCCCCCCGACGAAGCGGCCTGGATTCGACGACGCCATGACCAGCGCCTCCGCAAGGCTGACGCCGCCGAAGGAGGCGGCACGCGCGACGCCGTCAGCCAAGGGCCGGACCGCCCCTGCCAGAAACGGCGTGCCGACGATCCCAAGGCGCCCCTCGTCGGTGAGTTCGACCCGTCCGCCCACCGGCTGTTCGTAAAGCCCGGGCGGGAGGCCCGCGAGCGCAACCGTGTCAGAGACGAGAATCGAACGTTCGACACCCTTTGCGCGTATCATTGCCCGGAACGTGTCCGCCGGAAGGTGATGGCCGTCGCAGATGAAGGTCGCGGTGAGTCTGTCCTCCGCCAGTTGTGTCCAGATGAGGTTTGGATGCCGCGGTAGAACTGCCGCCGCGCCGTTGCCGAGGTGGGTCGACAACACAGCTCCGGCATCAACAGCGGCCGTGATCTGTGCCGGGGATGCATGGGTGTGACCAATCGCAACGTGGACACCTTGCGTCGTGAGGGTCCGGATGTACGCAGGCGCTTCTGCGAAGTGCGGCGACAGCGTCACCATCCCGACAATCCCTCCGGAGGCTTCCTGCCACCTCTGGAACTCTGAGAGGTCGGGCGCTCGGATGTGCTCCGCGGGGTGAGCGCCGCGCGGCCCGTCCTCCGGGGCCAGATGAGGACCTTCGACGTGCACGTACGGGATCGCGTGCGCGACCAGTGGGTCGGACCGCCGGGCTTCGGCGATGGCGCGGAGGGCCTCGACGATCGATGCTTCCGGCGCCGTGATGAGAGTCGGAAGAAACGTCGTCACTCCCAGGCGGCGGACGCTCGTGGCGAGGGCCTGAACGACGCTGGGGCTCACCCCGCCAGCATTGAGATCATGTCCACGGTACCCGTTGATCTGCAGGTCAATAAGGCCGCTGGTGATCCATACCGGTTCATCCTCAGGTCCAGGCCCGATCTCAGTGATTCGGCCCTGCTCCATTCCGATCCGCAACGAGCGACCGCTCCTGGGATCACGACCGGTCACAATGGTCTCAGTCACAATCCCCTCACCCGGCCAAGGAAGCGATTGAGGAAGCGTGCGTTCGCCTCGTCGCCTCCCGGGGCGTTGCCGCTGCGCCAGACGGGCGGCTCCACGCCTTGGTCCACGAGTTTGTTGATTGTCCGGATGACGAGGCAGTTCAACGCAAACGCATTCGCAAAGGTGGAGATCGCGGCAACCCGCTCGCCCACTCCGGCGATAGACACGGCGGCATCCCCGATCGGAACCTTGGAATCGACGGCAATATCGACGAGATCATGAAGGTTCTGGCGGGTCGGATGACGGGCCGGGTGATCGGGGGAAGTCTGCGTCGCATGCTCGCGCGAACTCACCCCGATGAGGAAAACGTCTCTCCGCTTGGCCTCCAGGGCCGCATCGATGAGCGCGGCGTTAATTCCATAGGCATTCACCAACACGAGGAGATCACCTGCACCAAGACCCCGGTCGGCTATCACGATCCGGCCGTAACCCGGGAGACGCTCGATGGCCATCGAGCGTCGTGCGCCGCCCGACAGTAACGTCCCTTCGTCCAGGATGGCAGCGATGTGCATCAGCCCCCCGGCCCTGAAGAAGATCTCTTGCGCCGCCAAGTTGGAGTGCCCGCCAGGTCCGAAGACGTGAACGAGTCGATCCTGTGCAATCTGGCTGGCGAGCCGCTCTCGCCGCCTGGTCAAGCGGAGCGGCTTCTTCGTTGTGAATCCTTCGCATGATCGCGACGGCGCTTTCCAGGTATCCAAGGCAAAGCGCGTCGGCGTCAGACATCGGCGGTAGACTCCCGATCGAGATAGAGCGTGCAATGCGGGTGCGTCCGCAACGCGGTTGCCGGGCACGCCGCGCCGATCGGATCCTTCAAGGTCCGCCGGACCGCGTGGCGCTTAGAGGAGCCGGGCACCACGCAGAACAAGCGCGCCGCGTTGAGGAGTCGAGGGATCGTTAGCGTCACCGCATGGGTCGGCACCTGCTCGACGCCAGGAAAGCACCCATCGTCCACTTGCTGCTGGCGGCAGACGTCATCGAGCTCCACGACCTTGACGTCTAACGGATCGTCGAGATTGGCGACGGGGGGATCGTTGAAGGCGAGATGTCCGTTAACACCGATGCCTAAGCAAACGATGTCGATCGGCCCCTGCCGCAGCAGCGCAGCATAAGAGCTGGCCGCGACTTCCGGCTGCGGCTCCGGCACGATCAGGTGAACCTTGCCGAGCAGCACGCGATCGAAAAAATGCGCGCGGAGCCATGTCCCGAACCGCTGGGGTGCGCCGGCGGGAAGTCCGACATATTCATCCATATGGAAGGCTGTGACACGCCGCCAATCGACGTCTGGCTCACCCGCAAGGGCCGCCAGCATCTCCGCTTGGCTCGGAGCAGCCGCAAAGATCATCCGCACTTGGCCCTTGTCCGCCAGGAGGCGCCGCATCTCCGTCGCGACGTCCGCGGCGGCGGCCTGACCCATTTCGGCTCGCGTTGCAAACCGCCGGACGATCAGACCGGCCGAGTGCGGTTGAGCGGCGGCGAAAGTCATGAACTCCATGTCCTCTTGATTGCGATAACGGGCCAGGGGGGCACCCCGCGCTCTCCTCGAGACGGGAACCCCATGCTAAGGCCGCAAGGACTATTTAGTGCAACCGGTTGCGTGTCAATGAAGGTGCGCGGCAGAGTGGATGTCCCGGTCGGGCATGGTGACCGCCCGGCGCTTTTGAGCCATGGTGGGTGCATCGTCCGGCGACGATGCCTCACGTCAAAAAACCATCAGGGGGGAAGGTGCGTAAGAAGGCGGTTCCGACGATCAGCCAAGTCGCGGCTGGCGCCCAGGTGGCGCGGTCGACCGTGTCTCGCGCATTCACTCGTCCCGACATGCTGAGTGGCGAAACCGTGCGCCGGGTTCAGGAGGTTGCTGCCAAGCTCGGCTATGTGCCCAATCAGGTGGCGCGGGCGCTTTCGACAGGGCGGCATGGAAACCTGGCCCTCATCGTTCCAGACGTGGCGAACCCGTTCTTTCCACCCCTCATCCGGGCTGCTCAACTGCAGGCGGAGTCGGCCGATCTCTGTGTCTTCCTCGGCAATTCCGACGAGAATCCAAGCCAGGAGGATAAGCTCGTCGTCCGATTTGCCAGCCAGGTCGAGGGGTTCGTCCTCGTCTCGTCCCGACTTTCCGACGAGCAGATCCGGGAGCACGCCAAGCGACGGCCTCTGGTCCTCATCAACCGCGATGTCCCAGGCCTGCCGCGGGTTCTGATCGACACGACGGCCGGGATCCGAGCCGCGGTCGTGCATCTTGCCGAACTTGGCCATCGACGCATTGCCTACGTCAACGGCCCGACCGGCTCGTGGTCCAACCGTCAGCGGCGGAACGCCTTTCGGCAAGAGGCCAGGCACCAGAATGTGCACGTCGAGACGATTCCACCTCATAAGCCGACCTTCGAAGCCGGCCGGGAGGCTGCCGCTCAAATCCTGGCGACGGGAGCCACGGCGGCGGTCGCGTTTGACGACTGGGTCGCGCAGGGAGTGCTTGCCGGAATGGCGGAGCACGGCGTTGCCGTGCCGCACGAGTTCAGCCTGATCGGTTGCGACGACGTCCTGGGCGCGATGACCTACCCGCCCCTTACCACGGTTTCAAACCGATGCACGGAGGCGGGGCACATCGCCGTGGGCATGCTGCAGGATGCCTTGCAGAGAGGCGGGAGGGGGGATGTTCGATACGTGCTGGATACCCATCTCGTCGTGCGGGGATCGACGGCTCGCCAAGCCACACAGGCGCAAGCTCCCCGGTTCCCCCCGCGTGGCCGCCGCAGCGCTTCACGCCTCGAGCTTTGACCATCCGACCTTTCACTGCTTGAGACCGCTCACTCCTTGAGGCCACTTGCGGCCACCCCTTCCACGAAGTGCCGCCGCATGAACGCGAAGAACACGACGCTCGGAATGAGCGCGAGGGCTGCCGCGGCACTCAGGCGTCCGAGGTCAACCGTAAAGCCGGTCTGGAACAACGCCAGTCCGACCTCTAACGTGTACGACTCCTTGGTCGTGGCGATCACGATGGGCCATACGAAGGCGGTCCAGGCTTGAAAGAAGGCGAGCACGCTCAGCGCACCAAGTGGACCCCGTAGCAAAGGCAGCACGATCCGGAAGAAGATCCAGCCCTCGCCTGCCCCGTCGATGCGCGCGGCCTCGATGAGCTCGTCCGGGATCGATGTGACGACGTACTGGCGAATGAGAAAGATGCCGAAGCTCATGACCAGATAGCCAATGAGCAACCCCCACAGCGAGTTCAGCAGGCCAAGCTGCTGCACGTTGAGATAGAGGGGAATCATATAGACTTCGAAGGGCACGATAGCCGTCGCCAGAATGATCGCAAACAGCACATTCACGCCCGGAAAGCGGAACTTGCCGAGAATGTAACCGGTGATCGACGAGGTTGCCACGATGGCGATCGTCGACAGGATCGCAAAGGTCAGGCTGTTCGCCACCCAACGGATCAGAGGCGTATCACCGATGACGGAGCGCAGGTTCTGGCCTGTCGGATTAACGGGGATAATCGTCGGCGGCCAGCGCAGAAGCTCCTGCTGGGTCTTGAAGGCATTGGCCACGAGAAATACCAGCGGCAGCAGCATGAGCCCGCAGAATACCAGCAGGGCACCGTCGATCGCGCGATCAATCAGCCAGGCGTGCGGCGGGCGCGGCGGCCCCTCACGACCACTGGAACGCTTTGGGAGGACGGCGGTCATGAGCGGTGTCGCTCCCGAAAGAGGGTGAACTGAACGGCTGTCAGCGACAGCACGATCGCGAGGAGGACCACGGCCTCCGCGGCCGCATATCCGACCCGATAGTTGCGAAAGCTATTCTCGATCATATCGAGCACGAGCACGCGGACGAGGTGGCCCGGTGCCCCTTGCGTGTCTGAGGCCAGCACGAAAACCTGTCCGTACACGTTGAAGGCCGCGATCAAGGTCACGACTGACACGTAGAGCGTGATCGGCCGCAGGATCGGCAGCGAGACGTGCCAGAACGTCTGGAGCGCAGATGCGCCGTCCAGGCTGGCAGCCTCCCGCAAAGTCTGAGGAACGTTCTTGAGACCGACCAGAAAGATAAGCACCGCATACCCGAGGGCCTGCCATGAGCACAGGACGATGACGCAGACGATGGCGAGAACCGGATCGAACAACCACGGTTGCGGCTCGATCGCAAACAAACCAAGGAAGGCGTTCAGCGGGCCGAGCCTGGCGTCGAACACCCACTTCCAGGCCATCGCAGCCGGCACGAGAGAGACCACGTGCGGGATGAAGATAGCTGTTTCGTAGAAGCCGGAGAGGCGAGATCCCGTCCTGTGATGAATGAGACCCGCGATGATCAAGGCGAGCGGAATTGTGACGATCAGGACACCTGCCGCGATGATGCTCGTATTCCAAAGGGCCTCATGGAACAACGGATCGGCGAACAGCTCCGTGAAGTTCTCGAGCCCGACGAACGGCTTGCGAGGGGAAATAATGTTCCACTCATAGAGGCTGAGCCGAAGCGTCTCCGCGATTGGAATAACACGGACCCAAAGGTAGATCGCGAGCGGGGGAAGCAAGGCTGCGAGGAGGAATGTCCAGCTTTTCCGCGGCGGCAAGGCTCAATCCTTCGAAGCGGCACAGGAGGCGCCGAGTCTCGGCGCCTCCTCGGTTGCTGCCCCGCGCCAGATGACCCGGCGAGAGGTGGCGCGGACCGTCGGCTCAGTTCGTGCCGAGAAGGTCGGCGCGGCGCAAGATGGTGTTCGTCTCCTTTGCGGCGTCGGCCAGGAATGCATCGATGGCGGCATCATCCTTAGCCAATGCCGGATCCGTATATCCGCGGGTCAGACGCGCCGCGAGGCGGGTAAGGATTTCCTCGATCGGCGCGATGGCAGGGAGTGTGAAGAACGTATAACCCGCTGGGTACTGCAGGAAGGCCATGAACGCCGGCGTCTTCGACGTAACGCTGGAGTAGTCGACGTCCTTTCGGTTGGGCAGCCAGCCCACGTTGTCGAGCAGCCAGACGAGGTTCGCCGGCTCCGTCGTCGCCTTTACGAATTCCCACGCCGCCTTGCCCTTCTCGCCGTCGGTCGTGACATAGAGGTTCGTCACCAGCGCGATGGAGCCCTTGGGCAGGGGAGCGGTCGCGTATTTCAGGTTTGGTGCCTTTTGCTTGATGTCGCCGATCACCCAAGACTCGCGAATAAACATTGCCGTCTGCTCGAGCTCAAAGGCTTCGGCATCCGCCTTCATCTGTGGCGTGACGGTCTTGTGGGTCACGACGTTCTCGACATACTGTTTGAGCGTCGCGCGACCCGCCGGATTATCGTAATCCGCGATCCACTTGCCGTCGCGGGTCTGCTTCAAGAGCGCGCCGCCGTACTGGTGCAAGTTGATCCAGAATTTTTCGGCAATCCCTTGCCCGCCACCGCTCAGCCGAAGACTCCACCCGCTGACCGTCGGATTGCCTGCTGCGTCTCGCTGAGTAAGTTTCTTTGCATATTCCGTGTAGTCGCCCATCGTCATTGGCGGGCCGCTCAGACCCGCTTTAGCGAACATTTCGGTATTGTAGTAGAGCGCCGACTGCCCCCGGAAAAGCGGCACGCCATAGACCTTGCCCTGGTAGCTTGCCGCATCTTCGGCATAGCTCTCGTAAGAGGCATCGTTCTTGACGCCACTGGCGACGTCCTCCGGCGCTGCCTTCAGGAGGTTCGCCTCCAGGTAGCGCTGGGCGGTTGAATTTGCGAGCTCGATCACCTCTGCAGCCGATCCAGCCGGCAGCGACAGTGCTAGGCGTTTTTCGTGCTCCCGCAGAGGGATCGCCTGAACACTGACCACCAGGTTCGGGTGTTTTTGCTTCATGCCCTGTGCGACATGCTCGTAGAATGGCACGAGTTCGGGGTATCCGCTCCAGACGGTGATCTCCTGCGCCAACGTTGCCGACGCAGTGAAGCTTGCGAAAGCCATAGCACCTGCCACCCACGAGAGGCCAGCAAGGAAGTTTCTCCGCCTCATGATCGCTTCTCCCAACTTGATCCTGTCTCGGTGCAACCGTGCTGCGCAACCGGTTGCCGTGTCAAGCGAGGGAGAGTGGGCGGGGTAAGGCTGAGGGGGGGTTTCCTCGCCCTTGGCGATGAGGTTCCGGACGAGGTTTGGTTCGACTTGGCCGGCTTTCATTCTGCGGCGCGGCCTTCCGTTACCTTCACCGGTCCGACTGAACCCTACTGGACTCCTCCTGCGAGCGGGAGCGGCGGCGGCATTGCACATTGCGGTTAGCTGGCCATCCGGACGATGGAGACGGGTTCTCCAGCCGGGCATGTTTGCGCCAGGAGCTGATCAGGCCGCCTCGGAAGTAACAGGTCCGTCTGTCTCGAGCGCCTTCTCGATGAGACTTAGCGCTTCGACTGCCCGCAATCCGTCTGCCCCCGACACTGGCATCGGCTTGCCATCGCGAATTGCATCGATGAATGCCTCGAGCTCCCTGCGCAGGGAGCCGCCTGTGAGCCCCCCATCATGCGTCCAGTTCCGACTGTCCACGCGACGCGACATGCCCAGATCATCTGTGGCGAGTTCCAGCTCATCGGTGGAAAGATCAAGCGTTGCCGTCCCTTTGCTCCCGAAGACTTGTACGCCCGCGAAGCAACTGCGCGATGACGCGTCGTGGATGAGCCAATGATTCTCGACAACGGCAAGAGCACCATTGCTCAAATCCATGTGGGCGACTGACAGGTCCCACTGGCCGGTGAAGACCTTCCGTCCCCGTGCCGCTACACGGGCGATCGAAGCTCCCGTCAGCCAGAGCATGACATCAATATCATGGACTCCGAGAAACGCGGTCACCGAGGCACGCCCACCGAGTCTTTTCACCCCTCCCCGTGTGTTGGCCCGGTGTATTCGAAAATACTGGATCTCCCCTAGAGCCCCACCGTCGATCCTCCTCTTCAACTCAAGCAGCCTCAGGTCGAACCGAAGCAGATGCCCGACCATCAGTTGATTCGGCGACATCTGTGCGCCCAGTATCCTGCCGGCATCCTCGGTGGTGGTTGCCAGCGGCTTTTCCACCAACACATGCTTCCCGGCCCGTAACGCACGGCAGCAAGCGTCCACATGGAGGTGGTCCGGCAGCGTTACGGAGACAGCATCCACCACCCCAAGCACCTCGTCGAGCGAATGAAAGGTGGGGATTCCGAGCGTCCGCTCTACCTCGGAAAGGCGCTCGTGGTCGATATCGATGGCAGCTTCGACATGGACGCCCCGGACGTGTTGCAGGATGCGGGCATGAAGCATGCCCATGAGCCCCATTCCAACAACTGCAACGCGTATCATTTGGGGCCTCCTCGTCGGCTGACGACCCTTCGACTCTTGCACGCTATTACTTCGCTGTAGACGTCGCAAACGGTTGCACTGGCGAGCCAAGGGGGCTGCTGCTCATCAAGGCGGGCAACCGGGCCGTCATTCGTTGTCCTTGACGCTGCATCGGCCCGCGTGTTTTCCTTCGCAACCGGTTGCGTAAGCAACACGGAGGAGTGTCGTGCGGAAGCTGTGGGGACGTCCAAGGACTCTCAGCCGCTTGCTCAGCAGCAAGGCTGGGGTGACTGGTCTTCTCGCCGTGCTGGTGCTTTCCGCGCTCGCCGTCCTCACCCCTGTCATCTCACCCTACGACCCGCTCGCCCAGGTTTCCCTTCCGTTTGTCGAGCCATCGGCAGTGCACCTCCTGGGCACTGATGAACTCGGGCGCGATGTCGTCTCGCGCATTCTGTATGGACTCCGCCTGTCCCTATTTTCAGCCGTCGTAGCGGCGGCCGCCGCCGCTGTGACGGGAATTGCCATTGGTGTTGTCAGTGGGTTTTTTGGTGGCTGGCTTGACGGTCTGTTGATGCGCGTCATGGATGTGGTGCTCTCTGTGCCCACAATCCTGCTAGCTCTTGTTCTGGTAGCCGTGATGGGAGGCGGCCTGATTCCCCTTATCGCCGCCATAGCGATTGTGGGCGTGCCGCCATTTGCTCGTCTCACACGCGCCAGCGTGCTCTCGGTCAAGGAGCGCCAGTTTGTACTGGCTCAGCGTGCAGCCGGTGCGTCGACCAGCGACATCTTATGGCGGACTATCCTGCCGAACGTGCTCGGCCCAGCGGTTGTGCAGCTCGTGGTGACAGCCTCGACCGCCATACTGACGGAGTCAGGTTTGAATTTTCTCGGGCTGGGCGCAGCCCCGCCGTATCCTTCGCTTGGCTCGATGCTGGCATCGGGCAACGAGAATCTCTACTTGGCGCCGCTGTACCCGGTCATCGTAGGAATTGCTATTGGTATGCTCGTCGCCTCATTCGACGCTTTCGGCGCCGGCTTGCAGCGCGTCTTCGGAAGCGGCGCAGGTCGCGGGGGAGTCGTAGCTTGATGCTCTCGTATCTCCTACGACGGGTTCTCCAACTCGCCTTCGTCCTCGCGCTGGCGTCTGTCGCCGTGTGGATGATGATCTACACCGTGCCCGGAAGCCCGGAAGTCGCGATCGCGGGCGCGGACGCGACGCCTGAGCAGCTGAATGCCGTGCGCGAGAGACTAGGGCTCGATAGGCCCCTGCCCCTCCAGTACGTTTCGTGGCTTGCGAGTGCTCTCGTCGGCGATCTCGGGAGTTCCCTGACGTCAGATCGCCCGGTTCTCGAGCTACTAGGGCAGCGGATTCCGGCGACGCTGCAGCTCGTTATCGCGGCCATGCTGGTCGGGATTTTAATCGCCCTCCCGGCAGGCATCCTGGCGGCGTGGCGACCGCGCGGCGTCATCGCCCGGCTGACCAACATCTACCAGACTGTCCTGCTCGCGTTTCCCAGCTTCTGGCTCGGCATCATCTTCATCTGGCTGTTCGGGCTGCACTGGCGCATTCTTCCGACAACCGCAAACTATATCTCTTTCACCTCCAACCCGCTCGCCGCGATCCGTGAACTCACGCTCCCAGCGCTCACGCTGGGCCTGTTCATGGCGGCGGTCTTAACGCGTTTCGTCCGCCTCGCGGTGGAGAACGAACTGGGGCTGCCCTACATCCGTACCGCGCGGGCCAAGGGCGCCTCGGAGCCCAGAATTTTGATCGCACATGCCCTCCGGAACGCCGCCCTGCCCATCGTTACGGTTATCGGGCTGCAGCTTGGGGCATTCATCGGCGGAACCGTCATCACCGAGTCGATCTTCAACTATCCTGGCCTGGGCCGCCTCGTGTTCGTCGCGGTGACCACACGTGATTACCCTGTCGTGCAAGGCGTGTTGATGTTCGTTGTGCTCAATTTCGCGATCATCAACATGCTCGTCGACGTAATCTATGCGGCCCTGGATCCGAGAATTCAGGCCACCTGAGGATGGTCCTTGCGGCAAGGCATGAACAAAGGGAGGGAAACTATCATGGAAGCCAAGCACCCACGGCACAATGCAGGCACCACCCGGCGGAACCTTCTCACGGCTGCCGCGGCTGGCGCCGCAATGCCCTTCATCCCCCGGCTTGCCCTTGCGGCCACAGGCCCCGCCACGAGCGGTGCCGTTACCGTGGGGAGTGCCGTCGACATCATCAACTTCGACCCCTACGCGCAGACCACGAATTCTCTTATCCTGCTGAAGAACCTTAATGCGTGGCTCATTGATTACGACGAAAATCTTCGACCCGTCCCATCCGCACTGGAGAGTTTCCAGATCTCACCGGATCGGAGCAGCGTCACACTGAAGATACGACCCGATGTTACCTTCCATTCGGGTAAGAAGATGACGGTGGACGATGTTGTCTTCGCATTCGAGCGCGCCCGCGACCCTAAGCGCGGATTCAATCTAGCGGCGGCCACCAATGATCTCGTTGCAGAGGTTAAGGCCACGACCGCCAATGAGGTTGTGCTGACATTGAAGCAGCCAACATCCAGCACGCTCGTCACAGACCTGTTGGTCGGTCAGCCTGTTCTCGACCAGAGCAAGAACGACTCGGCGCTCCTCGCGAAGGAACCGGGCAGTGCGGGTCCGTACCGCCTGGTGGACTGGCGTCAAGGCGAAAGCCTTACACTCGAAGCATTTCCGGGCTGGTATGGCGGCCAGCCCAAGACAGGCAAGATCGTGATGAAATTCTTCACGAGCCCCAGCACCGCCGTGACTTCGTTGGCGTCTGGCTCGCTCGACGTCTTGGCCTACCCGCAGCCCCGGGATGCTCAGCGGCTGCAGAACGATTTCACTGTGCTGTCCGGTTATCCAGGCGCGTCGACCATGCTGCTGCGGGTGAACACGAAAACCCCGCCCTTTGACAATCGGGCGGTGCGCCAAGCGATTCAGCGCGCGATCAACCGCGATCGAATTGTGCAGACCCAGCTGTTTGGCTACGGCGAGGCGGCCTATCTGCCCTGGGGTCCGAATTCTCCTGCCAATGACAAGAGCCTGTATGGCGAAGTCTCCTACGATCTCAGCGCGGCCAAGGCGCTCCTCTCTCAGGTCCGGCGCCAAATTGGAGGGCAACGCGCTGGTAAACGGGAGCGATCCGACGAGCCTGCTCGTGATGCAGATCATTCAGGCCGACTTGAATTCCATTGGGTTCAAGCTGAACATCGAGCAAGCTGACACGGCGACCTTTGCCTCCCGGCTGGTCGCCGGCGATTTCGGCGTGGTTCTCGGCGGCATCGGCGGCGGTCAGCTCAGCCTGCCTCGCATCGTTCAGAACAGTCTGATGAGGCTGGCCAACAACCCGCTTTGGCCGAATGGCACCCCTCCCGAGGCGTATATCTCGGGCATGCGAACGCTGATCAGCGAAGACGATCCGGCGAAACGGCAGGAGGCCTACCGGAGGATCAATCGCGTAGTGATCGACGAGGCCTGGGGCATCGGCACCTACTACATCCCGACGCTCTTTGCACACAAGAAAGACCTCAAGGGTGTGACCCGCGATCACCAAAACGCGCTTGTGCTGGCGAATGCTGCATTCTGAGACGGCGGCTTCCGAGCCGCCCATCCTCCAGCTCGACCGCCTGGCCGTCGGGTTCGGACCTGGAGGGTTTCGCGCACCCGCCGTTCGGAATGTGTCCCTTGCAGCGCATCGGGGAGCGACGCTCGGCATTGTCGGAGAATCAGGTTCCGGCAAGAGCGCGTCGCTCCTGGGTCCATTCGGACTTCTTCCCCCAGGCGGGAAGGTCCTGGGGGGTCGAGCGTTGTTTCTCGGCCGTGACCTCGTCGCGATGTCTTCGGCCGAGCGGCGTTCACTCCTCGGAAGCGAAGTTGGATTCGTCTTCCAAAACCCGGTTGCCTCGCTGAACCCGGTGCTTTCCGTGGGTCAGCAGATCGCCGAGGCGCTGAAACTCCATGACCGCTCATTGCGCAATCGGCTTGCTTTGCGGACGGCGGCTGAGCTCCTTGGTGAGGTCGGGATCGGCGACTCGGAGCGGCGCATATACCAGTACCCGCACGAGTTCTCGGGCGGCATGTGTCAGCGGGTGATGATCGCGATGGCGCTCGCCAATCGACCGAAGCTGCTGATCGCCGATGAGCCCACGACTGCGGTGGATGTCACGATACAGGCGCAGATTCTCTCGCTGTTGCGCGCGCTGCGGTCGCAGGTTTCAGGTGCCGTGATCCTCGTCAGCCATGATCTCGGAGTGATCGCCGAGAACACGGACGAAGTCGTTGTCATGTATGCCGGGGAGGTAATGGAGGCTGGTCCGACGCACGAGGTCCTATCGAACCCGCAGCATCCATATACCCAGGGGCTGCTCTCGTGCCGACCGTCCGCGACTGGGAGACGCCGTCTCATCCCAATTCCAGGTCAACCCGCCAGTGCTGCCACAAACGGCAAAGGATGTCCGTTCGTGGACCGGTGCCCGCGAGGCCGCAATGACCCGCACTGCCGGAGCGTTCATCCCCCCCTCATCGCTTCGGCCGGTAGCCGTGCTGCATGTCATTACGCGGGTGTTTCTGCCTTTGCCAGCCCTGGCGCCGATGCGCCCGCCCCGACGCTCACGAGAAGTGGTTCGCCGCTCATCGACTTGGAGGAGATCAACGTCGACTTCCCCATGCGCCGCAAGCTCGGGCAGCGACGCCGGTATATCCGCGCCGTCGATCATGTCAGCCTGCGGATGCACAGGGGTGAAGCACTCGGGATTGTCGGAGAATCCGGTTCCGGAAAATCCACTCTCGCTCGGGTCCTGATGCGCTTGACGCAACCGACGTCGGGCCGAGTCATCTTCGATGGAAAGGAAATCACCCGCCTCGGACGCAGCGAGCTGACCTCCTTCCGGAATCGTGTGCAAATGGTGTTTCAGGATCCGTTCGGCTCTCTCGATCCCCACCTCAGCGTAGGTGACAATGCCGCCGAGCCCCTGCGTATCAGGGGTGTTCCGGCTGCCGAGCGGCGTCGGCGCGTGCTCGCGCGCTTTGCCGAGGTCGGCCTCCAGGAGGAGCACTATGATCGGGATACGCAAGCTCTTTCGGGAGGCCAGCTCCAGCGAGTGGGAATTGCGCGCGCGCTCGTTCTCGATCCAGACGTGCTGGTAATGGACGAACCGGTTTCCGCCCTCGACGTGTCTATCCAAGCGCAAATTCTCAATCTTCTTCTGGACTTGAAGCAACGCCGGAACCTCTCGTACGTGTTCATCAGTCACGACATGTCGGTCGTAAGATACCTCTGCGATCGCGTCGCTGTCATGCATCACGGGCGGATAGTCGAAGCAGCGGCTGCGGACGATATTTTCGACCGACCCTCACAGGCCTACACGCGCCGTCTACTGGATGCTGTCCCGCAAACCCGACAGATGACGGGCGCGGGTGTCTCTGATGCGAGATAGGAGGATTCAGGGTGCCGGAAGCTGCTGCTGGTGTTGTCGGGGTGGGCATCATTGGTGCCGGGATTATGGGTCGGAGCCACGCGGCTTCGATCTCTTGCGATCCGCGGGCACGCCTCGTGGGCGTTGCAAGCCTTCCACTTTCCTCAGCTCAAGAACTCGCCGCGACATATGGTGCGTCGTTCACAACCGACGACTATCGTGAGCTGCTTGCTCGCCCTGATATCAACCTCGTGACGATCGCGACGCCCGACCACCTTCACCATGACATTTGCACGGCGGCCGCAGAAAGGGGCAAAAACTTCATGGTCGAAAAGCCCCTCACGACGAACCTGAAGGAGGCGGACGACCTGATTGCCGCTGTTCGTCGGAGTGGCGTGATCGCCATGACCTGCTTCAATCATCGCTGGATCCCCGCCTACGCGCGGGCGTGGCATGAGATTCAAGAGGGCAGGTTGGGACGTCCCGTGCTGGCGTATGCTCGAAAGAATGATCGGATCTTCGTACCGACCCAGATGCTGCGCTGGGCGAGTTCCACCACCCCGGCATGGTTTCTCTCCTGTCATGACATTGATCTCGTCAATTGGTTTTTCGGGGAAGGACGCGCCACCGAGGTGTACGCAACCGCCGTATGGGGCGTCCTGCGGGACCGCGGTATCGAAACCCCTGATGCCATACAGGCTCAGGTCAGATACGAGGGCGGACGGGTCGCCACCTTCGAATCCTGCTGGATCTATCCCAACTCCTATCCGAGCATGACGGACTCGTTCATCGAGGTCGTCGGCGAGAAAGGGATGATGCATCTGAAACGCGACAGCGAACAGATCGAACTTGCCCATGACACCGGCTTTGAATACCCCCGGACCTCTGTCGGCTCGATGATCCATGGCGTACAGCGAGGAGCGGTCTCGGACGCGCTTCACCACATGGTGTCGTGCGTGGTCGACAACGCCGCACCACTGGTCACGTTAGAGAGCTCTCGGCACGTCACTGCGATTCTGGACGCGCTTCATCGCTCGATTGAGAGCGGGCAAGCCGAACCAGTTCTATGACACCAGACGGCTGCCAACAGCCAATGTCTCGGAATCACCACCGGTGTATTCTACCCCGCGCCCGTCAGTGCACTCTCGCTCTGGCTTTGCGAGGCGGTGGCGAGGTCCTCGGCGCGCCCGCGCGCGCCTCACCCGTGCCTCGTCGAGGATTGCTAAACAGCCCGCATAGGGCTCGTGCCGATAAGCTGGCGGTCGCACCGCGCCCCGATAGCAATCTTACAAGGATGACAGCCCGGCGATGAGCCCGCGGCAAACCGCTGTCAGGAACTCGGGATCGAGTGTCTCGACCGTATCGCTCGGCCGATGGTAGTGGGGATTACGCATGTTGGCGGTGTCCGTGACCATGATTGCCGGGAACCCGAGATCCCAGAAGGACGAGTGGTCGCTGCGCCGGGTGTCCGGCAGCATGCGACCTCGGAAGGGCACCGGCAGGAACTCGCACGGCACCCAGGGGCGCATCGCGCGGGCAAGCCGCCACAGGACAGGCAGGGTCCGCAGGTTTCCGATCAGACCAATGAAGTCCCCCCGGTCGGGATAGAGATAGCGCAGGCCCGGCGGATAGTGCTGTGAGCCTGGGCGAGGATCCCGGTATCCCAACATCTCGAGCGAGACCATCAACGCGACCGGCTCACTTTTCCGCCGCAGAGCCTGCGCATAGACACGGCTGCCGCTTCGGTCAACCTCCTCTAGGTCGAAGGCCACAAGGCGGATCGGCCGACGGGCTGGCCGACGGGACAATGCACGGGCAATCTCGAGCAGGACGGCCAGCGCTGAACCATTGTCGTCGGCACCGGGTGAGCCGGGCACCGCATCGTAGTGCGCGCCGATGAGAACGAATCCGGCGGTCCTGCTGTCCCGGCAGGTCCAAGATCAAGTTCTGATGCGTGCGACCCGAGCAATCGAACTTGTGAACTCTCGGCGTGCCATGTCGTGCAAGTTCGCTACGGATATAGGATCTCACAGCAGAGTGACCGTCTGGTGCCCTGTACGGGTCTCGCTCTCGCGAGACCTCCTGTAGATGAGCCAGGAGGCGCCCCCGCAGACCGGAAGGCGAGGTCTGGCCATCAGTGGTCGAGGACTCTGCCATGCACTTGCCTCCCGTGGTTGCATGTTGGCGCCCCTGAGGGCCTGTGGCTCGCGGCCGGCCACAATGCGGTCCTCACACCTACTATGGCCCGACTAGAATGGGAGCGCCTTCGTCGAGGCGTTCTGGCGGAAGGGTCATGGCCCGGCGCCTCCTCACGGGCCTTAGTGGGTCGAAGCGCCGCTCTTATTAGACCGGAGACGGCAACGATTCCGTCAGTCGGGTTTCCACACCGCCATCCGCGAACGGACGGCGCTTGTCGGGTGGCGTGTGGCTTGTGAGGTACACGGTAACTATTCGAATCCTCCATGTAGCCGCTAGCCAGTTCCGCAGGGAAAGCGGGGATTGCGCTAAGCAGCTGCTTGCGCGCGAGCACAAGCGCAGCAGTAAAATTTCAGAGCTATTGGTGCTGGACGGAGAACCGGCGCAAGGGGGCGTTTGTAGCAGGAGGTAAAGGAACTCACGGGGGGCCCCCTTCCGGCAGGGGCCGACGAAATTTGAGGGCTCGTCTTGATTCTGCCCCGCGTCGATACCGGCTCGGCGACCAACTTTCACCTACTACGACCCTACTGGTCCGAGCAGCGTTTAGGCTAAGTGACTGCGAACCCAGGAGAACGGATCGCTTGACCCGCTAAGACGTTGTTAGCGGGCCGCCAATTCGCCGCACCCAGTCGGT
>CAVRRI010000028.1:0-151416 GCA_963723525.1 uncultured Alphaproteobacteria bacterium | reverse complement strand
GATACGCCCTGATGGCCGTGAACGCCGTATGGCCAATCGGCCAGATCCCGCAGTACCCGGCGAGCATCGCACCCACATGGTGACGATCGCGAAATAGCAGGTTGCCGCGACGAGAAAGGCGACGTACTCGCCGCTCAGCCCGAGCGTCCCGTACCAGCCGACGAGCAGCCGACAAGGCGATCGCGCCGATGCGCACATGCGCCTTTTCTTGTCCGTCAGCGTCATCAGACCCGCTCCTTCCGGATCGTGCCCATGAAACCCGCGGGCCGCGCAAAGAGGACGGCGACGATGATCGTGAACACGATGGTGTCGCGATAGTTGGCCGAGATAGTGCCCCGCGATATTATCGAGCACGCCGATGGCGAACCCGCCGATGACCGCGACGGGATACTGGTCATCCGCCGAGGAACACGCCGGCAAAGGCCCGGAACAGCGGGCTGTGGGCGATGTGCGGGTGCAATGCGGCCTCGGCCGCCAGGAAAAGCATCGCAATGGCCGCCAGCGCGCACCCGAGGAACCACGCGAGGGCTGCGATGAGGTTCGTGTCGAGGCCGACGAGGCGGGCCGCGAACGGGTCTTCGGCGCTCGCCCGCATGGCGATGCCGAGCGGCGGAAGCCGAAGAACCACGCGACCACGGCCATGGCGAGCAGGGCGACAAGGGTGGCCGCGATCTTGTTCAGCGAGATCGGGACGCCTGCGATCTGACCCATCCCGGCACGAGCGGCGGGAACGGCTTCGGCGAGTGGCCCCAGATTGCGCCCATGGCGGCCTGCATGACGAGGCCAAGGCCGATGGTGATGACGAGCGCGACGAAGAGGACGTGCTTGCCATGGCCCAGCGGCCGAACCAGGAGCCGCTCCGAGACGATGCCCAAGAGGCCCGCAACGACGATCGCCAGCGGAAAGGCCGCTTGGACGGATAATCCGGCCGCCATGGCGCTCAATGCCGTGAAGGCGGCAAACGTTCCGGTATCTCCGATGGCGAAGTTCACCGTGTCGGTCGACCGGAAAATGATGACCACGCCGAGCGCGAGCAGCGCGAATGCAGAGCCGCTCGCAATGCCCGAGATCACCAATGAAAGTATGTCACCCACGGCGACGTCACCACGATCCGAAGTTGAGGGAAGGACCGGCCGATCGGCTTTGTCCGGCCGGCACGGCTCGCGGAACCGCTCAGAACTTCCAGGTATCGATCACCTCGCTGGCGTCGACCCACTTGCCGCCCTTGACGACCATCGGCTGCAGGAGGTGGCCTCCGAGGGGCTTCTCGGGACCGAAGGACACCGGCGGATAAACGCCGGAATCGTAGTTCTGGAGCTTGTAGAAGCCCTTCAGCAGGTTCTCGCGGGTCAATGGCTCGTCGGCGCGATTGAGGGCCTCGACGAAGATCTTCGCGGCGCCGTAGGCGAGCAGCGACGCAAAGTCGGGCTTCTCGCCGGAGCGTACTTCGCGAGATCCTCCCGGTACTCCCTGAGGGCCGGCGTATCGGCGAAGGGAGAGAGGGTGAGCGACAGCGACTTCAGGCCTTCCACATACTCGCCGCCCAGTTCGATCGTCGACTGACCGACGGTCGGCACGTAGGAGTACAAGGGGATCGATACCCCCTGCTGCTTGAGGCCCTTGGCCAGCAGCACGACCTCCTGCAGCTGCTGGATCATCACGATGGCGTCGGGCTTCTTGCGGGCCACGTCGAGCGTGATGGGGGCATAGTCGGTGGTGCCGAGTTTCACCGGCATCATCTCGACCTCGGCATCCTTGTTGACGGCCTGGAGGCCCGGCTTCACCGAGTTGGCAACGTTCTCGAAGGCGGCATGAGCGCCATGGACGACCAGGACCTTCTTGTGCCCATCCTTGGCCGCCCAGCGTCCGAGCGCCTCCGCCTGCTCTTCATAGAGCACATGGAGCCCGAGGACTCCGGGCTTCGGCGGCGAGTACCATTCCTTGGCGCCCCCATAGGGTAGCACGACGGGAACCTGCGCCTGGTCGACGAGATACGGGAATGTCGCTGCCGTCTGCGGGGTGCCGTGCCCGATCACGACGGCGAGAACGTTGTCGCGCGTCACCAGCTTGCGGGCGATCGCCACCGTCTGCTGCGGGTTGTAGCCGTTGTCCTCGACGATCCAGCTGATCTTCCGGCCCTTGACGCCGCCCGCGGCGTTCACGCGCTCGAAATAGGCCTGCGCTCCGGCCTTGACGGGAATGCCGTAGATCGCGACCGGGCCGGTCTGCGTCACCCATGCTCCGATCGTGACCTTGTCCTTGGTCACGCCGGGCGTTTCCTGCGCCGCGGCGGGAGACGCGAGCGTTGCAGCCGCCAGAGCAAGGGCGGCGATCCCCGCCGAGCTAGTCCATGCCATCGTCCATCCTCCCTCAGCACCCGAGCCGATCAGCGATTTGATTTAATTGACCAACCGGACGGTTTATAATTTCATCCTACGAGTCTTCCTCCCTTACGTCAAGGACGCGCGCCGCGTCTTCAGCGCTTTCCTGCACTGTACGGCATGGCCCCTGCCCGCTTGACGGCTAACGATTCAGCCCGTAATCTAATTATAGACCGTCCAGTCGGTTGTTAGAATTCATGCGATAGCCCGTGCCGTCCGGCCAGGATGGCGGCGCAGGTGCCGTGCAACGATCGGAATGCGAATCGAGTGCCCGACATGTCGAACACGACCGACGCTCTGAGCTGCGACCTCCTCGTGATCGGCGGCGGCATGGCAGGCATGACGGCCGCCGGGCGCGCCGCCGAAACGGGCGCGAAGGTGATCGTCGTCGAAAAGGCGCCAGCCATCGGCGGGTCGGCCGTTTTGTCCGGCGGATATCTTTGGACCGCGACATCGGCCGAGCAGCTCGCCTACTACGATGACGGCGACCCGCGCCTTCACCGCGTCGTCGTCGACACCTATCCCGAGCTCCTCGCCTGGCTGCGCCGTCGCGGCGTCCACATGGAGGCGCCGCAGGACGTTCTGTTCGGCCGCGGCTACCGCATCGACATAATCGGGCACATTCGGCAATCCGCGGCGGAGGTCGAGAAGGCGGGAGGTCACGTCGTCCCCGAGACGCGCATCAAACAACTGACGAGGTCCGGAGGCAGGGTGACGGGCGCCATCGCCGAGCACGCGGACGGCAGCGTCACCGTCGAAACCCACGCCGTCCTGCTCGCGACCGGAGGCTATCAGGGCTCACCCGACTTTCGCGCCCAGTACATTCATCCCGCCGCCCGCGACTGCTACCTGCGTTCGAACAACTACAGCGACGGCGACGGGCTCCGCCTGGGGATCGCCGCGGGAGGGGCGCATGCAGGCCCCAACCCGGGCTTCTACGGGCACCTCATCGCCTCGCCGGTGCGCCTCGCAAAGCCGGCGGATTTCGTCTCGTTCACCCAGTACCAGAGCGACCATGGGGTCCTCCTCAACGAAGCCGGCCGTCGCTTCGTCGACGAGAGCCGGGCAGACCACGAGAGCACGCAGGTGACTCTGCGCCAGCCGGGGGCCCGCGCGCTCCTTGTCTGGGACGAGCGGGTGCAGCGCGAGGTGGTCCTGCGACCGCCGGTGCTCGGAGCCGATCCCATCGACCGTTTCTCCGTCGCCATTGCGGCAGGAGCGAAGGGAGCGAGAGCCGAGCGCCTGGCGGAACTCCGGGCCTTCGCCGATGGACTCGGCTTCAACGGCGTGCAGGCCGTTGAGACCCTCGAGGACTACAATGCCGCGATGACGGGATGGCCCGAGGCGATCCGGCCGGCTCGGGTCATGAACGCGCGGCCGCTCTCCGAGGCCCCCTTCTATGCACTCGAGGTCCGGCCCGGGATCACCTTCACGTTCGGCGGCCTGTCCATCGACGACCAAGCCAGGGCGCTCGACCCGGCCGGCGTACCGGTGCCGGGCCTGTTCGCGGCCGGTGCGGACGCCGGCAACGTGTTCCGTGCGGGTTACGCCGGCGGGCTCGCCCTGGCGGGGACGTTCGGGTTCCGCGCGGCCATGCAGTTGGAGGCAGCATGACGTCCGGCAGCGACGCGGACAAACTGGCGGCCCGCTACTACGCGGCGGGACACTGGTCGCGCGGGTCGATCTGGGAGTCGTTCGAGGCCGCCGCGGCAAGCCAGGGCCGCCACGCCGTCGTCCTCGACGATGAGGGCACCGTCGGGCTGCCCGCTCTCCTCGACCGCGCCCGTCGGATCGCCGGCGGCTTCGCCCTGGCGGGCCTCGCCCACGGGGATACGGTGCTGATCCAATCCCGCAACCGCATGGATGCTTTCGCAGCCATTCTCGCCTGCTTCGCCGGCGGATATGTCGCGGCACCGCTTCCGCCCATCTTCTCCACGCGCCAGGTCGCGGCCGTTGCGCGCAGTTCCGGCGCTCGCGGCTTCCTGCTCTTCGACGGCGATGCCGCATCGCGTCCGTCGGACGTGACCGGACATGCCAAAGGCGATCCGGTCGTCTTCGTCCCGGATGCCATGGCTGACGGACGGACGGCCCGGCCCTGGTCGCTCTGCGCGGCAGAACGGGAATTACGCGCGCAGGCCGTCGACCCGGATGCCCCGGCGCTGGTGCTTCATTCCTCGGGCTCGATGGGCGAACCCAAGGGTGTCGTCCACTCCGGCAACACGCTTCGCTTCGCCACGCGCGCGGTGGCGGCCCGGCACGCCGTCGGACCCGCCGACCGGGTGCTGGTCGCCTGCGAATTCGGCTTCGTCGGCGGTACCGTGCTGGGCGGGCTCCTCGCCATGCTCGTCGGCGCCAGCACGATCCTGCTGCGCAAGTGGGACCCCGAGCAGGCTCTTCGGGTGATCGCAAGCGAGCGTGCCACCTACACCCTGCTGATGCCGACCCACTGCCACGACCTCCTCAAGTGCCCGGCGCTGGACAGCACCGACACGCGCTCGATGACTCGCGCGGTTATGGCCGGCATTGCCCGTGAAGCGCGCATCGACGCGATCCGGCGCTTCACGCCGGCGCCGCTGTCGATGTTCGGCATGTCGGAAGCCATCGGCCACTCCACGCCGGCGCCCGACGACCCGGAGGCTGCCCTCCTCGCGGCGGACGGACGCACCATCGATGGCGCCGAAACCGTCATCGTCGATCCGTCCGGCGCCCCCGTGCCCCACGGGACCCCGGGCGAACTGCTCGTGCGGGGCCCGAACCGGTTCCTCGCCTATCTGGGCCGGCCGGACCTGACGGCGGAGGTCATCTCGCCCGAAGGCTGGTTCCGCACGGGGGACCGGGCCTCGCTCGACGCTGAGGGATTCCTCACCTTCATCGGCCGCGAGAAGGACATCATCCGTCGCGGCGGCGTGACCATCGTGCCGGCCGACATCGAGAACGTGCTGCGCGGCCATCCGGCCATCGCCGAGGTGTCGATCGTCTCCGTTCCCGACGAGCGCCTCGGCGAGCGGGCCTGCGCGTGCATCGTGCCGAAGGAGGGTGCGGCCGTCGACCGGGAGTCGATCGCGGCCTATCTGCAGGACCAGGACGTGGCGCGCTACCTGTGGCCCGAGCACGTCGTCGCCTTCGACGCGCTTCCCCGGACAGCCTCCCTCAAGGTGCGTCGCGCGGACCTCCGCGACGCCGCGATCGCGCGGCTCTGGCCGAGTGGCGCCCCGGACACGCCTGCCCCTGACGCCAATGAGTAAGCCGGCTCCGCGTCAGCGCCCCCATTCGCCAGATCCTCGGAGGACATCGACCCATGCGTGAAGCCGTCATCGTCTCGACCGCGCGGACCCCCATCGGACGCGCCTACCGGGGAGCGTTCAACAACACGCAGCCCCAGGCGCTCGCCGGTCATGCCGTGGCACAGGCCGTCGTGCGGGCCGGCGTCGATCCGGCCGAAATCGGCGACGTCGTGATCGGCGCGGCGATGCAGCAGGGCTCGCAGAGCTTCAATGTCGGCCGCCAGGCCGCATTGCGGGCCGGCCTTCCATCGAGCGTCCCGGGCATGAGCGTCGACCGCCAATGCGCCTCCGGACTGATGGCCATCGCCGTCGCGGCGCGGCAGATCGTTCACGACGGCTTCGATATCGTGGTCGGCGGCGGCGTCGAGTCGATCTCACTGGTGCAGAACGAGCACCTCGACCAGTTCCGGTGGCAGGATCCGGCCCTCGAGGATACGGCGCCCGACCTCTACATGGGGATGCTCGAGACGGCCGAGATCGTCGCGGAGCGCTACGGCGTCTCCCGTGAGGCCCAGGACGCGTACGCACTGCAGTCCCAGGAGCGAACGGCTGCTGCCCAGTCGGCCGGACGTTTCGACGACGAGATCGTGCCGCTGCCGACCGTGATGACCATCACGGACCGGGAAACGGGTGCGGTATCGGAGAAGCGCGTCACATTGGAGCGCGACGAGGGCAACCGGCCCGGGACGCGGCTCGAGGATCTCCAGGCTCTGAAGCCGGTTTTCCGCAGTGGGCTTCGCCTTTCCGAGGGACGCTCGATCACCGCCGGCAACGCCAGCCAGCTCTCGGACGGCGCCTCGGCCTGCGTGCTCATGGAGGCAAGGGAGGCGGAGCGGCGCGGGCTGCGGCCCCTCGGCGCCTTCCGCGGGATGGCGGTCGCGGGATGCGATCCGGCCGAGATGGGAATCGGTCCGGTGTTCGCCGTGCCGCAACTGCTGGCCCGGAATGGGCTCAAGGCCGAGGACATCGACCTCTGGGAGCTCAACGAGGCCTTCGCCTGCCAGGTTCTTTATTGCCGCGATCGCCTCGGGATCTCCGACGAACGCCTGAACGTCGACGGCGGGGCCATCGCGGTCGGCCACCCCTACGGCATGTCGGGCGCGCGCATGACCGGGCATCTGCTGGTCGAAGGCCGCCGGCGCGGCGCACGCTATGGCGTCGTCACCATGTGCGTCGGCGGCGGCATGGGCGCCGCGGGCCTCTTCGAGATCTATTGAGCGGCGACGCGCAGGAAGGGAGACCATTCGATGCAGGACGTGGTGATCGTCGGCGGCACGAGAACGGCCATCGGAACCTTCCAGGGGTCGCTGAAGGACGAGGCGCCGTCCGAACTCGGCGCGGTCGTCGCAGCCGAGGCGCTGAGGCGGGCGGACGTCGCGCCGGACGCCGTCGGTCACGTGGTCTTCGGCAACGTCATCCATACCGAGCCGAAGGACATGTATCTCTCCCGCGTGGCGGCGATGGGTGCCGGCATCCCGAAGGAGACGCCGGCCATGACCCTGAACCGCCTTTGCGGCTCGGGTCTGCAGGCGGTGATCTCCGCCGCGCAGTTCATCATGCTCGGGGACACCGACGTGGCGGTTGCCGGCGGCGCCGAATCGATGACGCGGGCGCCCCACTCCACCAACGCCGTGCGCACCGGCATGAAGATGGGCGAAATGACTTTCGTCGACATGATGCTCGGCGCGCTCGACGATCCTTTCGGGGGCGGGCACATGGGCATCACGGCCGAGAACGTGGCCGAGCGCTGGCGGATCGACCGGGTGGAGCAGGATCGATTCGCCGCCGAGAGCCAGCGCCGGGCGGCGGAGGCGCTGGCCGAGAAGCGGTTCTCCTCGCAGATCGTGGGGATCGAGGTGCGCAAAGGCCGCGACCTGGTGATCTTCGACACCGACGAGCACCCGAAGCCCGGCACGACGCTGGAAAGCCTCGCTGCGCTACGCCCGGCCTTCCGCAAGGACGGATCGGTCACCGCCGGCAACGCCTCGGGCATCAACGATGGGGCGGCGGCCGTCGTGCTGATGTCCGCGGAGCGCGCCGCGCGCGAGAACCGCAAGCCGATGGCGCGCATCATCGGATACGCCCATGCCGGCGTCGAGCCGTCGCTGATGGGCATGGGTCCCGTCCCGGCCGTGCGCAAGCTCCTCGAACGCACGGGACTGGCGGCAAGCGACTTCGACGTGATCGAGTCCAACGAGGCGTTTGCCGCGCAGGCTTGCGCCGTCGGCAGGGAACTGGGTTTTGCCGAGAAGCGCACCAATCCGAACGGTGGTGCCATTGCGCTCGGCCATCCGGTCGGCGCCACCGGAGTCATCATCCTGGTCAAGGCGCTCTATGAGCTGCAGCGCACCGGCGGATCGCGGGCGCTCTGCACCATGTGCATCGGCGGCGGCCAGGGGATCGCGCTGGCAGTCGAGGCCGTTCATTAGCGCATCGTGCGGAAAAGTGGACCCGGTTTTCCGCGCAAAACGATGCGCAGGGGAGCACAAAAGGGGAGCATCGGATGGATCCCAAAAGTGGATTCCACTTTTGGGTCCGATGCTCGCATCGTGCGGAAAAGTGGACCCGGTTTTCCGCGCAAAACGATGCGCCGCTTCAGACAAGGAGCATCGGATGGATCGGTTCCGGCACCCGCAGGTCGAGGAGGATGTGAAATGACGCCTACGCGCGAGGCATTCGCAGCTTCCAGAGTTTGTCTCCGACGTCGCCCGGCGGGGGAGCCGACCGCGGATGATTTCGAGCTTCAAGCATCGACGGTCCCTGAACCGACGCCCGGCGAAGTGCTCGTCCGTGTCTTGCTCTTGTCCATCGACCCCTCCCTCCGGCCGCGCATGAACCCCGTCTCCGACTATGCGGGCGCCATCGCGATCGGCGATACGATCCCCTGCCCGGCCATCGGCATCGTCGCCGAGTCCCATTCGGATGAGTTTGCGGAGGGCGAGCACGTCTTCGGCGTCATGGGCTGGCAGACCCATGCTGTCATGCCGGCGGAATCGCTTCGCAAGATCGACCCCCGCCGGGCGCCGCTTCCCAAGTGGATGAGCCTACTCGGTCTCTCGTCGTTCACGGCCTATATCGGCCTGACGGAGATCGGCCGTCCCCGGCCCGGCGAGACGGTCGTGGTGTCCGCTGCGTCCGGCGCAACGGGGTCCGTCGCCGGCCAGATTGCTCGGATCATGGGGGCGAGAGCGGTCGGGATTGCCGGCGGCCCCGAGAAATGCCGCTATGTGGTCGAGGAGCTGGGTTTCGACGCCTGCGTCGACTACCGCACGCCGGGTTTCGGCGAACGGCTCGCCGCCGCATGCCCCGACGGCGTCGACGTCGATTTCGAGAATGTCGGCGGGGACGTGCTGAAGGCGGTCTTCGGCCGCATGAATCTGCTGGGCCGGGTGGTCATATGCGGGCTCGTTTCCGAATACAGCCGGGAAGTCTGGCCCGATGGCCCCAATCTCTGGCCGGCGGTGCACAAATCCCTGCGGATCGAAGGCTTCCGCGCGTCGCGGTATTTCGACCGCATTCCGGAGTTCGTGGATAAGGCCCTCGCGTGGTCCGCCGAGGGGCGCCTCAGGCACTCCGAACACGTGACTTGCGGCTTGGCCAACGCGCCGCAGGCCTTCGTCGACATGCTGGCAGGACGGCACTTCGGCAAGGCCATGGTCAGCCTTGAAGAGACCTGAGCGACCGGCATAATTTCGGCGAACCGACGTGCGCCGCGACGTACTGAGCTCCGAAACCCACTTCAGCTTCGGGCCGGCCAGAGCTCATCCCAGGAGATCTCGGAGCGTGCGCATGAACACCCGGGCGCCGATGGCGATCAGCTCGTCCGGGAAGTCGTAATCCGGACTGTGCAAGCTCGGATGCGTCTCGCCCGCTCCCAGGAAGAACATCGCCGCGGGTGCCCTTTCGCCGAACCGCCCGAAATCTTCTGAGGCTCGCATCGGCAGTTCGCCCCGGTCGTAGGGCACGCCCTCGGCCTCGAGCGCGCGGCGGAGATGGGCAACCCCTATCGGCGCGTTCTCACAATGCTTGAAAACGTCGTGGTAGGCGATCTCGGCGCCGAGGCTCTTCTCCCTTGAGACGCGCACGACCAGACGCTCTGCCGCAGCGCACAGGTCGCCCATGCAAGCGTCCGTCAGCGTTCGCAGGGTCGCCCAGAGTTCCGCATGCCCTGGCGCAACCCCAAAGGCAGGCTCACCCAGCTTCGCGTGGGTCACGGTCACCATCGCGAAACCCTCGTCGAGTTGGCCGTCGTGCCCGAGAGCCGTGAGTGCCGGCATCAGGTTCGCAACAGCAGACATCGGCGAAATCCCATGCTCCGGCATGGAGGCATGAGCGGTCCTGCCGGCGAGGACGATGCGCATGCCTCGCGACGCGCAATTCACGACGCCCTCGGCCAGTGCGACCTTGCCCACCCGCATACCGGGAAGGTTATGCAGTGCGAACACCAAGTCGGGAGCGATCTCCCGAAACTTTGGGTCGGCCAGAACGGCCGTCGCCCCGGATCCTGTCTCCTCGGCCGGCTGGAACAGCAGCACGGCGCGGCCGCGCTTCGGGCGCTCACGTCCCAAACCTCGCGCAAGGGCAGCAAGGGTTGCCATGTGGCCATCATGCCCGCACAGGTGACCCTTTCCCCGCACCGCAGAGCGATGCGGAATTTGTGAAGTTTCCTCGATCGGAAGACCGTCAAGCTCCGCCCGGAACATGACGGTGGGCCCAGGTTCTCGGCCGTCGTAGAAAGCGGCTACCCCATGCCCGCCCAGGCCCGTGAGGATACGATCGGGGTCGGCGGAGGACAGGAAGGCGCGGACCTGCTTGGCTGTCTCGATCTCCCCGCCGGACAGTTCAGGCATGCGGTGGAGCTTGCGCCGCCACTCAACCAGCTCATTCAGATCCTGGTTATGCAGGAACATGGATCACATCCAAGGGTCATCGGACATAACGAACGCTCGGCGAGGCGTCGAGCTGGACAGCCTCGTCTTCTTGTGGGGAACGGGTACCCGACGCCCGGCTCACGCCGGGTCGTCAACCCTTGCTTAGGAGACGGTGCCCGTCATCACAATTGCCCTGTCGCCGCCTTATCGCACACACCGCGGAGCGGGTGTCGTCGTGACCTTGACGCTTGCTCCGCCGAAGCCTGTCGGTTCCGGTCAGGCCGGCGCGGTCAGCGTCCAAGGTGGTGATCAGAGTGCCTCCGTCCCGCGTTTTCTTCCCGCTGAAGGGCGTGACGTGTCTCGGCCCAAGGCTGCCGCCGTCTCTCCTCAACGAATGGCAGTCACGCGACCGGCCACATTGACATGGCACATGGCTGCCGAT
Source organism: uncultured Alphaproteobacteria bacterium (assembly GCA_963723525.1). Lineage (GTDB taxonomy): Bacteria > Pseudomonadota > Alphaproteobacteria > Rhizobiales > Beijerinckiaceae > Microvirga. Next base: position 140,438 of record CAVRRI010000028.1, on the reverse strand, counting down.
TGCCTGACTTGGACGCGACCGCCTCGCTCGTAGACGATGCGCACGTTGATGGGCGCCACGCGGATGCCGTTCCGCTGAAGCCGTGTCGGTCCCGCACTCACGGCTTCCACCCTCACGGCTCCATAGCGCTGCCCCGCCTGCCCGATCCGGGCCCGACAGGCTTGAACCATGCCGGCCGGCGTGCCCGGGCGAACTGGAAGCACCCCAGGAGCGCGGGGTCGCTCGGGCCGGACGAAGACCTCTCCTAGGAACACAGGTCTGAGTGACGGCGGGAGGCTGTCGTCGGCGCCGCGCGAGCCATCTTCGACGAGATGGAGTACCGACCCCGTCGTGCTGGACAGGCCCGTAGGGCTCTGGCCCGCCGTCGGAGCGCCGCGGCCCCCTGCCGCGCCCGGATAGCCTCTGCTGGCCGCTCCGCCGCCGAAGGCGCCGGGGCTGAGGCTAACTCCAAGACTGCCTGCGCCGCTTGTGCCGGCCACTCCGCCGCCGGAGCCGACACTGCTGGTGCCGACACTGGCCGCTCCGCTCTGCCTGCTCCCCATCCCGAATCCGCCGGGCCCAGAGCTTGTGCCTGCTTCGCCGCGGGCCCCGCCATCGTCGCCGCTCTCTCGGCCGCCCCTTTTGCCGCCATCTTTACCGTTGTCACCCTTGCTGCCGCCTCCTTTGTTACTCTCCCCCTGTCCACCGCCCTTTCCGTCTCCCTTGCCGTCTCCCTTGCCGTCTCCCTTGCCGCCTTCCGCGCCTCCTCCTCTGCCGCCGCCATTCTCGCTTTGCCCGCCGCCCCTGTCGCTCTCGGAGAAGCCTGGCCCTATCGCCAGCACGAGGGTGAGGACCACAATCACCAACCGTTGGAGCATGCCGCTTCTCCCGCCGCGTGACCAAGACCAGAGCTAGCGCATGCACGGTTCAGCGCCACCCTCTGACGCACCTTGGTGTTTGCGCCGCCTTCCAGAGCGGCGGCAGGATACGCCTCGTAGCCGGCACGAACATGCGCATACGTGCGGATTGCTCTGGAAGACCTCGTTTCCGAAAAGCCCCCCGGGAGAATTGCGGCGTTCGGTGGCAAGGACCACCAAGTGCCTGATAAGTGACTGGTATCGAGGGTGCTTACCAAACAGGCCGGCCGGTCCAAGGTCCTGGGAAGATGGGGAAGCTGACCTTCATTGGCTCGGTTCTACGACCGAGTGTGCCCCAAGGCAGACATCAGCAACGCCGGTAGCGTAAGCTGGAGTATCCATTCCGCCGCGCCCCTGAGCGCAAATCGGGTGAGTGTCACAGGTGCTCAATGCCGAAGCTTACGATCAGTGGAACGAGTTCATCTCCGGCGCTGACGCTATGTTCCCGCGAGTAGCGATGGGTTTCCGCAACTCTTCCCTTCGGAACGGCTCCGATGATCCGTCTGTGCGCTGCGAATGATCCGGCCGGACTGTGATCGATTGCTTCGCCGCCCCCGGCACCGCGCCCGTGCCCGCCGCGATGGCGACGCTCGCCGCCCTCGACGAGCGCTTCAAGTCCAAGCTCGCGGGCTGGAGCAAGCTCCTCGCCGGCGCCATCCCGCAGTGACCGGCCGGTTTTTTCACCGACCGCGCGGGGTGGGGCGCAACCTCGGCCCGCGCGGTCCGTGCACTGCGGGCGTGCCGACACGTTTGCGGCTTCGGCGCGACACGAGGGTCACGTTCATCGCTCCAACTCATCACGCGAAGGAATGATCATGCGCACCCATCGCATTGCGGCCATCGGCGGAGATGGTATCGGGCCGGAGGTGATCGCTGCCGGTCTCCAGGCTCTCGAAGCTTGCGCCGAACGCGACGGCGGCTTCAAGTTCGAGGTCGAGCATTTTGACTGGGGATCGGACTACTACAAGACGCACGGCATCATGATGCCGGAAGACGGCGCCGATCGGTTGCGCCATTTCGATGCGATTTACTTCGGTGCCGTCGGCGCGCCCGATATTCCCGACCACATCACGCTGTGGGGCTTGCGGCTCGCGATCTGCCAACCTCTCGACCAATACGCCAACCTTCGTCCCACCCGCATCCTCCCCGGCATCACGAGCCCGCTCCGGCAGGTATCCGGACCCGAGCTTGATTGGGTCATCGTCCGAGAGAACTCCGAAGGCGAATACGCCGGGGTCGGCGGGCGCGTTCACAAGGGCTTGCCGGAGGAGGTCGCAACGGACGTCGCGATGTTTACGCGGGTCGGTGTGACTCGGATCATCCGCTTCGCCTTCGAGGTGGCGCGCTCGCGGCCACGCAAGCTCCTGACCGTCGTCACCAAGTCCAATGCACAGCGCCACGGGATGGTGATGTGGGACGAGATCGCCGCCGAGGTTGCGAAGGCGTTTCCGGACGTGACTTGGGACAGGATGCTGGTCGACGCAATGACCATGCGCATGGTCAGCAGACCCCAAACGCTCGATACGATCGTGGCGACCAATCTCCATGCCGACATCCTGTCCGATCTCGCCGCAGCGCTGGCGGGCTCGCTCGGCATCGCACCGACCGCAAACCTCAATCCCGAGCGCAAGACGCCTTCCATGTTCGAGCCTATCCACGGCTCGGCTTTCGACATCACAGGCAAGGGCATCGCCAACCCCGTTGCGACGTTCTGGACGGGCGCGATGATGCTGGAACACTTGGGCGAGAAAGCTGCGGCCGACAGGCTGATGCGGGCCGTCGAACGCGTCACGGGTGATCCGAACCTGCACACGCCCGATCTCGGCGGGAAAGCGACGACGCAACAGGTCACCGACGCCGTCTGTGAAGCGCTTCGTGGCGACAACATCTGAACCCGCACCCCATGAACGCACCTCCGGATCACCTACGTCGACCGTTCGAAGCTGCCGTTGCCGCGGCAGACCCGAGCGTCGTTGTGGCCGACCAGTCCCTCTCTCCAGTAGGACACGTAGAAATCAAGGCCGGTAAGGTGCGACACCTAAACCTCGCGCGCCTCGTACGCAGGCGGCCGACGCGGCACCGGAATTCTCCCAGCGTATTCGCGCTTCCCTGCCGACGCTTCCTCGCTGAGACAACGCTGATCCTCCTATTCGCGACATGGCAAACGGCGATATCGAGCGGAGAGGCTACCCAGGAGCGCTCTCCTGGTGGATAGTGTCGACCTACGCATCGTGCGGACAAGTGGACCCGGTTCTCCGCACCAAGCGATGCGCTCGTCTCAGGTGGTGAGCATCGGACGGATCCCAACGGTAGACTCCCCTTTTGGGTCCGATGCTCCAAGAACAACTTCGGTTGCTTTCGAGCGTTTGCATGACCGACCAGGTCCTGATCGACCTCGCCCTTCAAGTTGGCGGCGCGCACGGCGCCTTCACTTGGGGCATGCTCGACCGCCTGCTGGCCGAGCCGCGGCTACGGATCGAAGGGTTTCGGACACCTCCGCCGGGGCCATGAATGCGGTCCTTGAATGAGCTGGCGGCTCCTCACGGACACCGCCCGGGCGGTCACATTGTCAGTCTGGAAGATCAGATGCCGATCTTGAGGATTGCAGGGTATCTTGTTTATCTGCTGATTGTTGTAGCGGCGCATGCATCTGCGTTCGCCCAATCGCTTGTGATTGGTGGCAAGAACTTTACGGAACAGCAACTCGTCGCAGAAATCACAAGTCAGTTCCTCAAGTCGAAGGGCCTTGCGACCAGAGTTCGGACCGGCTTTTCGACACGGGGCGTCCGCACGGAGCAGGAAACGGGCCTCGTCGATGTCTATTGGGAATACACCGGCACAGCTCTTGTGACCTTCAACAATGTCAAAGAGAAACTCGGGCCCGCCGAAGCCTATGTCCGGGTGAAGGAGCTGGATGCCCCGAAGGGGCTGATCTGGTTGATGCCGTCCAGGATCAACAATACCTACGCTCTCGCTATGCGGCGGTCCGAGGCAGTCGCACAAGGGATCACCTCGATTTCCGAGCTGGCTGTCCGGATCCGCCAGGGTGAGAGGTTCCGGCTGGCCAGCAACACCGAGTTTTTCATTCGGCCAGACGGTCTCCTGCCGTTGCAGAGAGCCTATCGTTTTGCCTTTGGCCCGGAGGATGTCGTCAGGATGGAGACGGGCGCCATCTACGATGCCTTGCGGGACCGCAGCTCGGTCGAGGTCGGGCTGGTGTTCTCGACGGACGGCCGCGTCACCGCCTTCGACTTCCTGCTGCTGGAAGATGATCAAGGGTTCTTTCCCAGCTACCTGCTCACGCCGGTCGTCAGAAAGAGAGCGCTGGACCAGCACCCGGAGCTCGCCGGTTACCTGAACGCGCTATCGGCCAAGCTCGACAACGCCACCATTGCAGGCCTGAACGGGATGGTTGATCTCCAGGGACGAGAGGTTGAGGAGGTCGCCCTCTCCTTTCTGAAGGCCAGTGGCCTTCGCTAAGGCCGGACCAGCAAGTGGCCGCAGCGCTGGCGCTGATGCCAAAATGCCGGGCCGCCGCGCGGCAAGGATGACCCGCCTCCACAAAGGCAACGAGCAGCGGCAGGGTCTTTCACACTGACAATTTCGCGAGCGGCGTGGACTTGTTGGGCACGGCGAACACCGAGCGCGGTTGCCGAGGAACACCTACGGGGCACTCCAGCGCGGCGCGGTCCCAGCCGCCGGTCTCGGCTGCCGCCGCGTAGGTCGTGGACAAAAAAATCGAGAAGCAGCGCGTCGGGCTCGGCCGAAGCACGGACCGCGGCGTATGGCAGGATGAACTCACCGAGCGCTGCGTCGAAGCGGGCGCCCGGCGTCACCGGCCGATCGCGGAAGCCTGCCGGTTCGGGATAGGCATAGGAATAGAAGGCAGCCTCCCGAAAAGCCTCGTTGCCGGGCCAGAAGCCAACGCTGCTCACTTCGTGCGAGTAGGCTTCGCGCGTGACTGCGTCGGGCAGCCCCGGCACGCCGCCGGGATGGAGCGGCGCCACCCGTCCGGAGAAGCGCGTCACCGCAAGGTCGAAGCTGCCCCAGAAGAAATGGACCGGGCTCGCCTTGCCCAAGAAGGACGTGCGGAACAGCTTGAAGACGCGATCGGCTTGGACGAGCGCGCGCCAGAAGCGATGCGCTGCGGCGGCGTCATAGGCAGCGTGGGCCCGGTCCTGCGAAAAGCGGATCGGGCGGGGCACCTCGTTCGGCATTTCGTCGATCGCCACCGCGACGCCGATGCCGTTCAGGAGATCGATGATCCGACGATGGAAGTCGGCAACGGTCTGCGGCTCGAGCGCGAGCATCCGCTCCGCCCCGCGGCTGGTGCGGACGAGAAGGTGGTGATTGATGAAGTCGAACTCGATCTCGAAAATCTCGTTACCGCAAGGAATGGGCGACGTGCCGAGCCCGCGTGCGGTGACGTAGAGCGGAACCTGCCAGCCGTGGTTGAGCCAAGGCGTCAGCCCCAGGCGGACCTTGCCCACGATCTGGGTCCAGAGCTGCAAAGTTGCGGCTGTCTCGGCCCAGGCCTGGTACGGCAAGTCAGGCCAAGCGGTCACGGCTCGATCCATCGCATGTATTCAACCCTGCGAAGCACCACCCGGTCACGGAGAACGGCTCCACGTCGAAACTCCGCAGCCTCGCGCGACGTGCTATGAAGGCTCCCGTTGCAGGGCGATGTCATCAGCGTACAGGGACCAATCGGGGATGTTCTCCAACGCGCAGAATCGTGCCTTGGCGGATGCCAACGCGGCGGCTCGGGTTTCGGCGCGGACCTCGACGACCCGTTGACAGATCTTTCGTTCCCGGCCCATGTCGTTGCAGACCGTCTTCACGAAAATGGCAGTGTATCGAGGCATGGGAGCGCTCCGCGTCTAGGCCGATCACTGTGCCGGCCGAAGATCTCGCCTGCTTTGACCTACATCATAGGGGACGGCTTAGCTGTACGGGCTGAAGAGTTCGACGAAGCGGCACTTACCGCGATGGCGAGAAGACGTCCAGGCCCAAGACTTCCTGAAGTGGGCGCGAACGATGTTCGAGGCAGGAACTCTTCGCATTCTCGGAGCAAAAGGCCGAGCTTCGGCGACGGCGACCTGCGAACTTGCCCCGCTGCAACGACGGTGAAGAACGCCAATGCTCGTGTGAGAAACCTCACGCCTGCCGATGGAGGGATGAGCTATCCTGCGGCTTGCCGACCAGTAGACCGCGTCACCGCTCCCCATTCGATTCCAGGTGAGGCGCCCATGGCTTTCGCTGGCTGGAATTCATCTTTGAGGCGGCATTTCGCCAGGCTGATGCTTCTCGCAGGGTGGGCCCTGCTCGCATGTTCGGTCCAGGCGGGGCAGTTCGAACAGCGGCTTCTGACCGCCAAGCCTTATCCCAACTCGCGCGACCGCCAGTACCAGATCTTCATTCCGAGCTCTTACACCGGACAAGATCCGGTGCCCATGGTCATGGTCCTGCACGGCTGCCGGCAGACCGAACGGAACATGATCGCCGAGACGCGCTTCAGGGACCTCGCCGAGCGCGACGGCTTCATCGCCGTATTTCCGTTCATCACATCCTATGACGGCTTGCGGAGCGCAAACTGCTGGGGCTTCTTCCTCGACCAGCATATCCATGAAGGCGCCGGAGAAGTCGAAGACCTGTATCGGATCGGGCTCGCCGTGGAGGCAACGTACAGGATCGACTCGAACCGGCGTTATGTTGCGGGCTTGTCCTCAGGAGCCGGGATGGCGGTGTCCCTTGCGGTGGCGCAGAGCGAGTATTTCGCGGCCGCCGGTGCGGTCGCCGGTCTGCCCTATGGCGAGACGTCCTCATCGGTCGGATTCGTTTGCTCCAATCCAGGCACGTTCAAGCCGGTCTCGGCCGTGGTCGGGGCGATGCAGGCCGAGCAACGGCAGCCGCAAGAGCAACGCGTCGTGCCGGTCATGACCATTCATTCCCGCAATGACTGCACCGTCAATGCCGTGGCGGCCGAGAACATTCGGGACTCTTGGCTCCGGCGCTACGGCATCAGCCGCACGGCAACCGCCACGCGGGACTGCAGCGCCGAAGGCGTGCGTTGTTCGCACATGACCTATGGCCCGCAGCAGCGCTCTGTCGTAGAGACCGTTTTCTATGAGGGCGACCGCGGGAACCCGGTGCTCGGCGCGGGCTCGCACTACTGGGTCGGCGACAATCAGGGCGAGTTCGCAAACCCGAAGGGGCCGAGCGCCAGTGAATTGCTTTGGGCGTTCTTCAGGGAGCATCCTTTCGCGGAGACGGAACCGCCGTCGGTGTCGATTGCCTCAGCATCCGTTTCGGGTCGCTCCATCACGGTGAGCGGCACCGCTTCAGCCGCTGCCGGATCCGCCGTCGCAGAGGTCACGGTTCGGCTCGATGGCAGGTTTCCTCAAGCGCAACGAACCGCTTCAGGAACGAGCGATTGGACAGCCGTTTTCGCCAATCTGCCCGACAACGCATCTTATGTGCCGATTGCAACGGTGAAAGACAACGATGGGCTCACCGAAACAACCACCGGGCAGCCGGTCTCCGTCGGATCGCCTCCGGCCCCGGAACCGCCGGAGATCGATATCAGCGAGGCGCGTGTTGCCGGAAGCTGCATCCTCGTTTCGGGTGCGGCATCAGACCCGGAGGGTCATACCGTCAGGGTCGAGGTCGAGTTGGGTGCGCGAGGCTTGAAGCCTGCTGCTCTGTCGGCCGGAGTCTACAGCTACGAAGAATGCGGCTTGCCGGGCGGAAGCTACGCGATCCGTGCCGAAGCGACGGATCGCGATAGTCTCAGGAGCACGATCTCGGGTCCTACCGTACAGGTCGACCCGACCGAAACTGCCGTCGCCAACTGGCAGGAACACATGGGCGAAGGACGAATCCGAGTCTATTCTCCGCCGTGCACCAGTGTCGGGTTCGGCGCCTGCGACGCCGGATTTGCCGACCTCTTCCTGCGGCATCAGTTCAACGCATTCCCGCTTCATCGGAGACCACCGACCACGGAATGGTATGAGGATTCGAGCAACATGCCCTGAGCCACGGAAACACAGCCGGCGCTCCGTTCGACGAACCGCAGCGACACGCCGCGGAAAACCGGGTCCACTTTTCCGCACGACGCGCTAGAATCGGCTGCGTTCCACCTCGCAGGTCAGGTGGAGCGTGCCGGCCGTGTTCGTGACCGTGGCCAGGCAGGCATTCTCCTGCTCGGGTCCGAGCGATACCGCAAAGCGGGTAACGTAAAGCCCGCCCTCCTCGTCGGAGAGCTTGCGTGCCTCGAGCCGGACGATGTTGGCATCGTACTTGCGGAATACCTCGGCAAGTCGCGCCACCAGCCCAAGCTGATCTCCTCCGCTGATGGTGATCCGGTGCGTCACATGCCCGGCGGGCGTCGGATTGGGATCGAAGCCGTAGGGCACGACGCGCACCTGTGCGCCCTCGAGTTCAGGCAGATTCGACAGCCCTTGCTCGATACTCTCCGTCGCCACCTGGTCGGGCAGCTCGCAGATCGATGTGAACTCCGCACCCGTGCCGAGCGCCGCAAACGAGGTATCCCGCAGGTTCACGCCTGCGTCGAACAGATAGTCCGCAATCGCGGCAACGACGCCGACCCGATCCGAGCACAGGATCGAGACGAGTGCGACAGATCCCATAGGCGGTCTCCTGTTCGGGCAGAGGCATCACCGGCGTTGAGACGGTCGAGGCCCGTTCCGCAGTTCTCGTAGAAGCGACCACGGACGACACGACAATCCTCGGAAGGTTCATGAGTGGGCTCTGAGGGTCCCATCATGAATTACTTGGCCAGCGGATCAGGGCGGAGTTGGAAGTGCACTGCTGTCGGCCTGCTCCCCTTGCCCCCCTCCCGGAGCCACGGCGTCCGGTCACCACTGGTGGTCCAAAGACCACGCCCCTTCCAGCCGGCGTTCGGATCATCGATCCGTCCGTCGAACCCTTTGGCGTAGAAGCCCAGCGGGTAAGGCACGCGCAACGAGATCATCTTGCCGTCCCTGAACGCGACCAGTCCGTCCGTCAGGTTGGCCGTGGACATGGGTACGTCCTCGCCCAGTCCGAACGTGTTGTGCTGGTCGACCCATGTGTAGTAGCTCGACTCGGCGCTGTTCTCCCCGATGCCTTGAAAGCCCGGGCCCGGGTATTGGTGGAAGGACCATCCCTCCGGACAGTGATCGCCCGTCGCCTTAGGTCCGTTGAGCGGCCCCTTGCACCTCCGGCGGTCGAAGCTCGCAAGGTGCCCGCTCGACAGCGACGCCCAGACAACGCCCTTGCGGTCGATATCGGCGCCCCGAACGCCGAACCCAGGCTGCGGCACATGATAGATTTCAGCGAGCGCCGTGTGGGGTGGGTCGGACCCGGGATCGAGCCGAACCAATGCGGGCGTACCGCTGAAAACCCCGACGGAGCCCCAGATCGAGCCATCGACAGGGCTCGGGCTCACCGAATAGAAGCCTCCCCCGATGCGCTTGTCCTTGGCGGGATCGGGGGGCTGGCCGGGCTCGACGTAATCGTCACGGCGTCCGTTGCCGTTCGTATCGAGCACGAACGCCGTCCACCCCTGCGCCCTCGCGGCATCGCCGGTCTCGTCGAACACCCTGGTGTTGATCCAACCGATCACCGGACCACCGCCGCTGGTCCACAAGGTGTCGTTGGCATCGTAGCCGAACTGCAGGTGATGGGTCCCGAAGCAGGTATCGACGAAGGTGTACTTCATCGTCTTCGGATCGAGGATCGTGATGGATCGGGACGTCCGCTCCAGCGGGAACAGTTTCGCGGACGGGTGGTCGGAGCCCTTCCTGCAGAAGGCCGGGTTGCTGGGTCCGCGCACCGTCGCCGCAAACCACACGCGACCCTTCCGATCGAACATGCCGTTGTGGTTGTTGGCCTTCGTGTCCCAGATCTTTTCCTCGCCCCAATAGGGCGAAGGCGCCAGCACCTTGTCGCCGGCTGCATGTCCGGGTCCGAGCGCCTCCAGCGTGTCGGGATCGCGCACCGGCGCGATGAATTGCGTGGCCGTGTGCGTCTTGGGATCGAGAATCGCAATGGCGTCCGTCGAGTACTCCGCCGAGCCGAACAGCGGGCCGTAGGAGTTGACGGTCGGATTGCGCCGGTCCGAGGCGATGAGGTCGTGCAGGTACTTCTTCTCGTTGAGCCATTCCCAGCTCGTGACGACGATGTTCCGCTCGACGCCCTCGGGCCGCCGGGGTTTTGCGTGCGGCAGTTCGCCTTGCGCGATGCGGTCGGTCCAATCAGCGTAATACCTGAAGGGGACGCCGCCGAAGCGACCTGCGAGCTGGTTCACCATCGTCTCGCCGGACTGGCCCGAGGACACGCGCCGCATCCACGCTTCCTCCGATGAGCTGAATTCGCCGAGTTCCTTGGGGATCGTCCGCGTGGAATGCTGTCCCAATTGATGGCAGCCGATGCAGCCGATGTTCTTCACTTGCTTGAGCCAGTCGACCTGCGTGACCGCGGCAGGGATGTCGCTCTTGCCGCCGAACCGGCTCTCGTTCGGTATCCTGAGCATCGAATACCAGTAGATGGCCGGATAGAATTGCGCCGCCTCCTTGTCGCTGGGTGCAGGCACGGCGCGCAGCGCGAGATGCTGACCCGGCACCCCGTCGACCTTCGCCGAGTCGATCAGGCCGTAGCCGCGCACCCACACCTTGTAGGTCGCGGGCGGTAGATCGGGCACGACATAGCGGCCCTGATCGTCGGTGACCACGGACCTGATGAACCTGGTTGGCAAGTCGGTCGTCTCGGCGATCACCCACACGCCGGCCTCCGGCCCGTTCGGTCCGGTGACGCCGCCGCCGATGTCATCGGCGTCGATGTCGACAGGCTGGGCGCTCAGCTCGGCAGAGGCATCTGCCAAAAACGCGAGCATGCCGGCCGCGGCAAGGGCCGGCCAGAATTCTCGTTGCTGCCATCTCAATCCCCCGCGCGAGGGTTCCGTACCTGTCGGAGGATAGCATGGTTCGCCATCGCCGCCTCCCCTCCGGCCCCGGCCAAGCATCGATTGGTCACGCTGCGTGGTCCTGCAAAGGGAGCAGCTGGCCCTCGTTCCCGTGGCTCCGCCGCGCCGGCCCATGACGAAGATGACATCCGATACAACGGCACATCCTGCGATCCGCATTTCGCCCGCCGGGCCGAGTCAGGTCGCGTGCTTCTGCTCTTCCGACCGATCGTGCGTCTCGACCTCGCGCTCCACGGTGACGCTGAGACGTTGATAGAGGCCGAGACCCAGGACCAGCAAGGTCGCAGCAACCAGCAATAGCGTCGGATAGAGCAGCTCGGGGATTCGCGAGGCGCTCACCCGGAATACGATGACGAGGGCCTCGAGGAAGACCGCGATCGCGATCGTCGAGATGAACTTTGTGAGACTTCTGCGGGCTTCGGACGCAATGCGGCGCTCGCGTCCATTCAGCACTTCCTCCTCGATGATGAACTTCGCGACGTCGAATACCGCGATGGCGATGATGGCATATCCGACGGCTCCGAGGAGCGGGTCTTCGAGGCTTCCCTCGCCGGTGACAAAGAAGGCGAGAAGCCTGTAGCAACCGAAAATGATGAGGCCGATGGCAAGCAGCATCAGGACGCCGCCGGCAAAGCCGAATACAAGACGAGACAGGAAAACCATGCGCGCTCCGCTTCAGCCGGCCACGCGCCGGCAACGACAGAATGGTAAGTTGTCAATGCGGCTCAGAGAAACCCCTGTCTCGATCGGGTCGAAGAAATCGGACCGGCGGATTCGTCCGGCACTCAGTCGCGCAGATCCGTATGGACCTCGTCGATCAGCCGCCAGGGCGACAGCAGGGGCTCCCCTGTAGATCTTCCATCGCCCGGCGCACCACGACAGGATAGGCGCTCGTCGCTCTCGGAGGAGATCCGGACCATGCAGAAAAGGCTCGCCCTTCTCACGGTGATCGGAGGTCTTTGGCTGTGCGGGGGCGCTGCCCTGGCTCAGACGGCCCCGTCGCCCGCGGAACTCGCAGCTTACGGCGGCCTTCACGCCGCGGCGGCCCGGGGCGACATCATCGAGATCCGGCGCCTGGTCCGGGACGGGTCCGATCTCAACGGTCGCGACGGCAACGGACGCACGCCCCTGCATGTGTCAGCCTTTCAGGGGCACGGCGCCGCCGCCAAGGCGCTCATCGCGGCCGGCGCCGACCCGCACCTCCTGGACAACCAGCGCTACGATGCCGTGACCATCGCCTCCGTCCGGGATGACGTGCCGACGCTGCGAGCCCTCCTGGAGGCCGGCGCGAGCGCGCGGCTCGTCACCAGCATCTATGACGGTACCGCCCTCATCGCTGCCGCCCATCTTGGCCATGACGGCGTCGTGCGCGAGCTGATCCGCGCCGGCGCGCCGCTCGACCACGTCAACAATCTCGGCTGGACTGCGTTGATCGAGGCGGTGATCCTGGGCGACGGCGGGCCGCGGCACGTGGAGACCGTGCGGGCGCTCCTCGAGGCAGGGGCGGATGCCCGGATCGCCGACCGGAACGGCGCGACGCCGTCGGAACTCGCGCAGCGGCGCGGATATGGGGTGATGACCACTCTCATCGAGCGGTCGGCCCGACGCTGAAGGCTCCGGTCCGTCGGACTTCGTCAATCCGCTCTTCGTGGAGACGGCGGCATATCGATGGCGTCGTCGGGCTCTCCGGCATACTGCCGGGCGTTGTCCGGGATGATCACGCCCGGAAGCTTCCGAGATGTCCAGATATGGACTACGTCCGTAAGGTCGGTCGGCTCATCGAGCGATCCCCCTTTGATACTGATCTCGTCCGCTTGGTCCTTGTCTCCGTGCCACACGCGGGATCCGCATCTCGTGCAAAAGAAGCACGCGAGCGTCCGTCCGCTGTCGGTCACGCGCGACCAGCATCGAAGATTGCCCTTCAGCAGCCGAACGTCCGCGCTCCTGACCCTGACCGAGATCCCGAATGCGGATGCCGATTGCTTCCGACACTCCCGACAATGGCATACATAGATGACACGTGGTGCGCTCGTCACTTTGTAGCGCACAGCACCGCATTGGCAGCCGCCCGTCAGTGCGTATCGATGCAACAGGGTATTGATCCTCGTGCCCGGAACATGCCGACAGGGGGCGTCCGTGTTCAAATCGGCTGCGGAGCGACCGCGTCGTTGCGACCGTTGAGCGTCCCGGTGCGAGGCCGGGGCGCTTGCATATTCGACTAACAATTCCGCATCCGCACAGCCGGGAAATCCTCATCCCGCCCGGCCGGCGGCGAGCCCCTTCAAGCTGCCCGGCTCGATGCTTCCGTCGGAGGTGCCCCGTCCCGGATCGCACTCCTGAGTTGAGCGCGGAATTCGGGTGTGTCCTCGTGGCCGTGCACGGCAACCGCGTGTTGGACCGCGGCCTCCAAGAGTTCGCCCTCGCTGTCGGCGGATATCGCGAGAGTACATTTCACCTCGCTCGGGAATTCGCGGCAATCGATGAACTTGCGCGGCATCATGGCCTCCCTCAGCCGAACCGAACGGCCCGGCCTGCCTATGAAAGGCCCGCACTAGGATGTTTTTGAGGCAGACCCGACCGTGACGCCCCGCTGACCACAGTACCGGCCGCAGGAGCGTCACATCTCGAACTTGGCTGTTGGCCCGCTTTCCTTAGCGATCGAGCGAGGGGCGAATAGATCCAGGTCCATCTCGACCGGGGCCGGCTAGCCTGGTTCTGGGATCGACCCGAATGCGGTGCGCCGATCAACGTGCAATGAGTCCCCGGCTCCGACGAGCCCGTCTACCCAGCCTGCAAGCGCGTCAGCGATTTGGGACCTGACCTCCGCATCGGTCCGCCCGGATCGAGCCGGAACGTGAAAGGAGTGATCGGCATCCTCGAACAGGCGCAGCTCCGCATGGGCGCCAAGTTCATCGCAGACGTGTCGAAGCAGGTGCAGATCCGCCAGATCGTCGCGCGTTCCCTGGAGGAACAGCATCGGGGTCCGAACCGAAAACAGATGCTCGGCTCTCGTTCGGGACGGACGTTTGGCCGGGTGAAGGGGAAAGCCCAGAAACGCAAGTCCGATGACACTCGGCAGAGGCGCTCGCGCTTGGGCCTGAGACGTCATGCGCCCGCCGAAGGATCGGCCCCCCGCCACCAAGGGCAAGCCGGGCAGCAGGCGAGCAGCCTCCATCACCGCCGCTCGGACGGCTGCCTGGGCCACGTCGGGTGGGTCGGGCCGCCGCGAGCCTCGTTCCATGTACGGAAACTGGAAGCGCAACGTGGCGATCTCTCGCTCGGCAAGGTCTGCTGCCATCGCCGCGAGCCACGGATGAGTCATGCCGGCGCCCGCCCCATGCGCCAGCACGTAACAGGCCCGAGCCCGCTCGAGCCCCTCGATGAGCCCGGAGACGGACTGGTCTCCCACCGCGATCCTTGCCGCCTTCGGTTCTACGGTTCGGCCCACCGTCATTCTCCAGGATCCAAGCTCGGACGACGAGAGCGGCTCCAGCCCGCGTGCACCGCGAAACCAACGATTGCAGGACGGTGCGCAGCGGAGCTCATGGGCCGATCCAGGTGAAACAGTGACAGGGAGTCAAGCCGGAATAAGCATAGGCCGAATCGAACGGACCTGCATCCAGCAACCCGCGTCCGCCGAAGATCATCGCCTCCGCACTCAATCCGTTTAACCATCTCGTAACCATTTGCTGGCGCTCGTCGCGCCATTGCAGGCATTATGGTCTTGGCTCAGCAAGCAGGCATGCTTGCTCGTCCAACATCCCACAGCTGGCTGTTTGAAGTTTTGATGCCGGGGCGCTCGCGCTCATCGCCTGCGCGGTCGCTCATCCGAGCAGACATTGCACATCGGTGAACAGGCAGGCGATCGGCACATCGCTGATCCATACCCCCAAAGGAGAGCATAATGCAGTTCAGGTGGACCGACGTGATGAATATTGATCAGCCCGGCACGTACGTTCTGCCCGATTCGAGGCGCGTCAAGATCGACGCGAAGCACATCGTCATGTGGACGCATGATCCGGATGGCGTCTTCGATGCCTTCTTCTATCCGGGCGACAAGATGCGGCCTGCCGAGTATTCGCTGACAGACTTCCACCCTGGCGAAGAGCTCACCAGCTGACTTCTGGCGGCAAGCGTAACTGACCGCTCTTTGAATGAGATCTGCGCAAATCTGGTCCTGACCTGACGCCCGCTGATGCGGCTCAGCCTGTCTAAAGAACAGATCGGGTCACGAGCGCCGGTAGGGGTAGCATCGGTCTCGGTTCAGCGTCAGCCCGAAGTGTTCACCGAGCTTCTCGATGGCGGGCCCGTGTTGCGGATAAGGATCGCTGTTCCCGGCTCCGACGATGACCGGCCTGAAGCCCGAGTCGGCCTTTCCCTGCGGGGGCAGCATCGCCGTCGCAAGGCCGTTGCCCTCGTCATCGCGGAGCGTCAGGAAAACCGGCATGGCGCGCTGAACGTGCGCGTTCCGCCCGATGTCCTGTTCGATGTAAAGGCCGGGCGGCGGCGTATAGCTGGCCTCCGCCTGCTGCAGCGCTTGCCGAAAGTGCTTCTCGACCGCATGGCCCATCAATTCGCTTTCCTGCGCGGCTTCCGCCTCTGTCTCGATCCGAAACCAGGTCGTCCCGCCTGGGGCATCGCAGACGTACTTCATGGCGCACCCTGCCTTTGCTGATCCTGTCGGACGATGTAGGGGCCGGCCCGACGTGATGAACCCCGTCGCGGCCGAATACCGAATGACCGTAAGGGGGATTCACAGTCAGTCCAGTCTGCCGCATGCTGAGGGCCGTGATTTGCCAATGGACCGCAACCGTGCCTTCATCCCCTCAGCGGCCCCTGCGAACGCATCAGCGCGCCCTGGCCAACCTCGTCGCGGCGATCGCGAACGGCGAGGCCGCGGGCGTCACTGACATCCTCGCGGCGGTCACGCCCGGCGGGGGCAAGTCCCTCCTGCCGGTGATCGCGGCCGCTCGCCTGATCGAGGCTGGGCAAGTGGAGCGCATCTGCTGGGTCGTGCCGCGCGACAGCTTGCGCCTGCAGGCCGAAGAAGCCTTTGCCGACCCGTCGTGGCGGCGTGCCCTGGCCCACGGCCTCTCGGTGCGGGCAGCCAACAACGAGCCGGATCCTTGCCGGGGTCTGGCCGGGTACGTGACCACCTACCAGGCGATCGCTGCGGCCCCCGATCTGCATCTGGCCGAACTTTGCCGCACACGCACGCTCCTCGTCGTGGACGAGGTGCATCACCTTCCCGCTCCGACCGATCCGGCCCCGACTGCACCCGTTCTCGTGGGTCAGACCGCCCCCGAGGAGGCCGCGGCGTGGAGCCGCGCCTTGCTGCCGCTGTTCGAGGCAGCCGCCTTGCGCCTGCTCCTGTCCGGCACCCTCGAACGGACGGATGGCCGGCGCATTCTCTGGCTGCCCTATAGGTCGGGTCCCCAGAACGGCACGCAGGAGATCGATCTCGAGGCCCCCGGGTGGGCCGTCATCGGCTATTCGCGTGCGCAGGCCGTCGCCGAGCGGGCTGTCCTGCCCGTCACCTTCGGGGCGCTCGACGGCGAGGCCAGTTGGCTGCAAGGCGGCCGTACGGCGCTTGAGGAAACCCGGCTCGGCCCGCATCGTCTGTCCGGCCCCTATCCGACCGACACTACCCGCCCTGCCCTGTTCACGGCGCTGCGGACGGGCTTTGCCCGCGAATTGCTGCAGGAGGCTTTCGGCGCGACCCGGCGCCTGCGGGCCGGCCGGCGGTGCGAGCGTGGGTTGGCGCCCGGCGAGACGGCGCGCGGTCTCGGCAAGCTGCTCGTGGTCGCGCCCGACCAGCGCAATGCCAGGCGCTATACCGAGATGTTGCGGAGCTGGATGCCGAGCCACCAGGCCGAGCGCGAGGTGCGGCTTGCGACCTCCGATGAGCGGGATGCCCCGGAGGCGCTGGCGGCGTTCCGGCTCACGGCCGAGCCCGCAATCCTGGTCACGGTGGCGATGGCCTACGAGGGCTTGGATGCGCCCGAGGTGGCGGTGGTGGCCGCCCTGACCCATATCCGCAGTCGCCCTTGGCTGGAACAGATGATTGCGCGGGCCACGCGGGTCGATCCCTGTGCGGGTGCCTACGAGCAACAGAGTGCGCTCGTGTATCACCCGGACGACCCCCTGTTCGTGCGCTTCAGGCGGAGCATCGAGACGGAGCAGGGCGCGATCGCCCGACAGCGCAGACGCAAGGCCGCCGACGAGTTGCCGCTATGGCTGGCCGAGCAGATCGCGGCGCATCAGGACGAGGGCGAGGGCCGAGGGATCACGCCGCTCGAGAGCAATGCTCTCGGGCTCCGCTACGCCACGCTACATCCAGGGAGCGGGATGGCGCAGGCCCGGCCAGACTGGATTGCGGCGGCCTCGCCTACGAGCGAGCCACCCTCCACCGCGGAGCGGCGACTGCGGACCGGCATCCGCGAAGCGGTCGCAGCCCAGGCGGTAGAGGACGAGGCAGGCCTGCATGTGCCGCATGCCGGAGAAGGGCTCTACCATCGCTACAATGCGATCCTGAAGCGGGTCTTCGCCAACAAGGGCCGGGCTCGGATGACGCTGCCTGAACTCGAGGCGGCTTTGGCCTGGTTGGAGCGCAATCGCCTGTCCGATCACCTCGATCTGCTCGACGGAGATTCCCGATATGCTTGGACTGCGACGCGGCGGCGGCGCGCACTCTGGAAACAGCTCTATCCGCAGTCCGAACCCACTTTCGATCGCAGCGCCGATGCCGCGGCTGCCCACGGTCACGAGCCCAAAGTGTGCGCGAGCGTCGCTCAAAGAGGCATTGAAGTTGAATGAAGGTCCAACGCCCGCCGGCGTGAATGTTCGAGCCCCCGCGGGGAAACGTCGCTCAGCGGGCGAACCGGATGATCAGAATCATGGCGACCGCATAGACCACAGCACAACCCGCCGCAGTGAGGCTGATGGTCGATTCCATTGGTTCGCTCCCGTCAAGAGGGAAAGAACCATTGCAGGCGACCCAAGTCCAACGACCAAGCTGCCGCTGCGACAAATGAGACGCCTGCCCGGAGCGGCTAACGCGATTCGGCGGCGCGGTACGATCTACTTGCGGGCTGTCAGCTCGGCCGCTCCCGCAGCGAGTTCGAAGACCAGACCCAGGCAAGCTACGCCAATCAGCGCGATCGTCATTTCAACCCTCCTGGTTGACACGGGCGATGCAGGGTCGCCCGCATGACCTAGCGGCAGTCAAAGGCCGCTCGAGCGTACCGGAGGATCGATCGCGCAAGTGCGTCCTTTAGGTCACACTTGCAATCTTTGTGCCGCCCATCGGCGCGTGATCTGACAATCTACTGACTACGTTTGTTCGGAAATCGCAGATGATCTCCATGTACCTCATGGGTACTCCTCCCTTTGACCGCTCTCATTGCGGCAGCCTGAGCGCCCTTCGCGGGGCGCTCTTTGTATTGGGGACGCCACCTCTTTCCGGCAGTCTTCACGGGAGTGGCATGGCAGCAGACCGCACCGTAGCCGTCACGCCTCGTCCCCGACGATGCCCGCCCGGTTTCGGCTGACGTCACCGCAAGCTGCGGATATAGGCGACCAGGTCGGAGATCTCGCGCCGCGACAGGGACATGTCCGGCATGCGAGGGTGCGAGGTCGAGAGAAACGCCGTGAGAAGCGCCTCGGTAAGATCCTCCCGTCGCGCGATGGCTTGGAAGCTCGGCACGTCCACAGAGCCTGTCGTCTGCTCGGGCGCAACAACGTGGCAAGAGGCGCACCACCGCTGGGACACTTGGCGTCCGCCCTGCGGATCACCGGCTGCCCCTGCCGGAGCGCGGCAAAGAAAGATGCACGCTGCCAAGATCAGAAGCCCTTTGAACCGACCGCCTCGAACTGTCATCTCGCGACCCTTCCGTTATCCTCCACGCCGGCATCATCCGCAGAACACGTCGGCGTGTCCCTGAGCGCCTCGGCGCTATGGAATCCTGCTGCCCGGAACCCGCCCCAGGGCCCACGTCTTGACATATCAGCATTCGCCGCCCGGCGGAGATGACCGTGTCGATGCGCTTCTGCCTTGCCGCCGTGATTTACGGACCGGCCACCGTGCTGCCCCTCGGCTGCGGGATCACAGCCATCCTGGCTATCCCCCTCCTTGCCCCACATGCCGGCACTCTCCTGCTCCATGTGGCCGCCGAAAGCCTGGTGATCGGGGCGGCCTTGGCCTGGCATACCGCTCCAATTCTGCAATCGGCTCGCGAGCGGAGGAACGATTCGTAAGACCGGCTGGGTCGCTGCCCTCGCCGCAGTCCGGCGTGGCCGCAGCGATCGTCATGCCCGAGACGCTTCGATCAGGCGATCCTGCAGCGCTCGCCGGTCGACCGGCACAGGACCATAACCGCAGCGCACGTAAGTTCGTGATCCTCTTTGACTTGTCCAGGTGAGCCGCCCGTGTGAGACCGACAGTTTCACTTTCGTCTTCCACTGCCCACGGCCATCGGAGCAGAGTGCCGACACCGTCCAGAAGCGCCCGGCCCTTCTGGTCGCCTGGAAGGCGCACGTGGTCTCCCCGGCCCAAGCCCCCTCGCCCGTGATGATCGCCAGGAGACGACCCTCGCGCGCGAGTTGAGGCGAGCAGGCCTTTTCATCGCTCCCCCATACGCCCACGAACTCCTCGTCCGGCCGCCCGTCGGAGTTGGGTTCGGATTTGGGTTCGGTCTCGATCCTTCCGGCCTCCTGTCCGTCATGGGGCGAGCCGTCATTGCCCGTAAGCGCCGCAGGGAGGAGATCGATCGAGGGCCGCAGGCGGACTTCCTCAAGGACGCGAACCGCGGAAGGCGCCGGGCGGGCGGAGACGGGCGCCAGATCCCCTCGTGCCTCCGCCTTCACGCTCGGTGTTGCCGCACCTCCTGCCCCACCTGCCTGCCACCGGACGGCCCGGGCGGAGAGGACCACCAACGATCCTCCGACCACCGCAATGAGGAGCAACCTCGGCCAGGCCCCCGATGGAGAGTCGGTCGGACGGAGGAATTCGCGAACCGAGGGGAATTGCAGGCGCTCACCTGGTAAGCGCGTCACGACGCGACGACCAGCACGCCACCAAGTGGTGAGATGCCACATGAGTCCCTCGCAATGGAACGCCCCCGCAGCCCTTTGCGAACCCTCCCAATCGGCCACGAAATGGTTACCGACCGGTTAAGGACGTGGGCGCACGTCCCGTGCCCTCGCGGATGACCTGTGATACGAAGGATCGGGCATGGGCATCGCCGCCGCCGTTCACGCGCGATTGCGGCATCCGGGTGGGCGCGAACCTCCCGAAGAAGCTTCAGGGATGACGGACCTGGACGCGATCTTGCCACGGCTCATCGACGCCGCTCTCGTCGGGCGGCGGGACGACGAACTGCTGGGCATTCTGTGTGAGGATCTGCTCGCGCGCGGCATGCCGATCCTGCGCGCAAGCATCAGCACGGAATTCCTTCACCCCACGCTGGAGTTCCGGGTTTCGCGATGGTCCCGCGGCCGCGGTGTCGAAACTCAGACGTTCGATCGCAAGCCTCACGGCGCTTCCGACAGCCAGGCCTGGCTGAGGAGCCCGTTCCATCGGCTGGTCGAGCGCGAAGAGCGAATGCTGCGGCGCCGGATCGATGAGACGAGCGTCGCCGAGTTCCCGGTGCTGGCCGACTTCGCCGCTATGGGAGGCACGGATTATCTTGCTCTGCGCCAGCCGATCGGCTCCGGCGCCGCGATCGGCGAAGTCCGCGAGATGTTCGCATCCTGGGTCACGGATCGTCCGAACGGGTTCCGCACGGAGGAAGTCTCTCTGTTCGAGCGGCTCCAGCCCTATCTCGTCCTGGCGGTCAGATCCGTCAGCAACGTCTGGATCGCCCGTGCCTTGTTGGAAACCTATCTGGGCCGCGATGCGGCGCGGCGCGTTCTCGCGGGCGACATCGTCCGCGGCCGAACGGAGACGACCCGCAAGGTCATCTGGTACAGCGATCTGCGCGACTTCACGCGCCTGACCGACAGGTTGCCTCAAGCCGAAATGCTCCGATTGCTCAACGACTACGCCGAGCCTTTGGTCGATGCCGTCACGCGCGAGGGCGGCGAAGTGCTCAAGTTCATCGGCGATGGGATTCTCGCGATCTTCGACAGTCGCGAACCTGAAGAGGCCTGTGCGGCCGCACTGCGCGCCTGGGAGCAGGCCCATGCGGCCGTCGCGACCGTCTCGAACGGCCGCGCGGCGCGCGGCGCCATGATCACCCAGCCTTATCTCGCCCTGCACGAGGGAGAAGTCCTCTACGGCAATTTCGGCGGCCCGATGCGCCTCGACTTCACGGTCCTGGGCCCCGCCGTCAACGAAGCGGCCAGGATCGCCGCCTTATGCCGCTCGCTCGACCAGACCCTGATCATCTCCGAGGCGTTCGCAAATACATCTGGCGCACTCCGCGCCCGCCTCGTCGGCCTCGGCCGCTATGCGCTGCGCGGCGTCGGACGGCCGCAGATGCTATGGACGCTTGATTCCGATGCTCCGGCCGAGCCGATCGTGCTGCCGTGATTTTGTGAGAGGCCGTCATCGCCGGACTGAAACGCCCTCCCCGCTCGCCTTTCGAGCCGCCCTGTGTGGCCCGGGACGACATGGCGGCGTTTCGTCAGCTCACCAGCATCGGCGGCGGCTTCAGGGCGCCCGTCATGATCGCGACCGCATCCGACATGGAGCATTGAGAAGGGTGGATCACCGCAATCCGGCGGCCCAGCCGGTGGATGTGGATGCGGTCCGCAACCTCGAAGACGTGCGGCATGTTATGACTGATGAGCACGATCGGCAGGCCGCGCCGCTTGAGGTTCAGCATGAGCTCGAGAACCCGTCGCGATTCCTTCACGCCGAGCGCCGCCGTCGGTTCATCCATGATCACGACCCGGCTGCCGAAGGCGGCCGCCCGCGCCACGGCGACGCCCTGGCGCTGACCTCCCGACAGGGTCTCGACGGGCTGATTGATGTTCTGGATCGTCATGAGGCCGAGCGCGGACAGGTGCCGACGGGCTTCCCGCTGCATCGCGCTCCGGTCGAGCTGGCGAAACAATGTCCCGAGAATCCCGGGCTTCCTGGGCTCCCGTCCGAGAAAAAGGTTGTCGGCGATGCTCAGTGCCGGCGACAGGGCGAGGGTCTGGTAGACCGTCTCGATGCCGGCAGTTCGCGCCTCCATCGGTGAGCGGAACTGCACTGGCCTGCCCTCGAGCCGGATCTCTCCCTGATCGGGGATGACCGCGCCCGCGAGCGCCTTGATGAGGGTCGACTTCCCGGCGCCGTTGTCGCCGATCACGCCTAGAATCTCGCCAGGCATGAGGTCGAAATCGGCCTGGTCGAGGGCCGTCACGCGGCCATACCGCTTGACGAGGCCGCGGGCCGCGAGGATCGGCTCCGGCCCGTCCATGGTGCTCATGCGGACACCCTCCGGATCCATTGGTCGAGCGTCACGGCGACGATGATCAGGACGCCGACCGTAAACTCCTGCCAGAGGACGTCGAGACCCGCCAGCGCCAGCCCGTTCCGAAAAACGCCCACGATCAGCGCGCCGACAAGCGTGCCGACGATCGAGCCGCGGCCGCCGAACAGGCTCGTTCCGCCGATCACCACCGCGGTAATGGAGTCGAGGTTCGAGGTGCCTCCCGCCATGGGGCTGACGGCACCGATGCGGCCGATCAGGGTCCAGCCTGCGAAGGCGCAAATGAGGCCGGCGATCGTATAGACCGCAACCAGTGTCCGCTTGGTGTTGATGCCGGCCAGCCTCGCGGCGTCCGGGTCGTCCCCCGTGGCGTAGATGTGCCGCCCGAAGGCCGTGCGGTTGAGGACGTACCAGATCAGAACCGCGAGCAGGATCATGAATATCGACCCGTAGGTGACGGGCGCGCCCCCGACCTGGACCCGAGTACCGAGGAACTGGAGGAACGGTGCGACAGCGGCGATCTCCTGCTGGCGGATGGTCGAACTCTGCGAGTAGAAGAGGTTGAGGGCCGCGAAGATGCTCCACGTGCCGAGCGTGACGATGAAGGGCGGAAGCCGGAGCGAGGTGACAAGGCTGCCGTTGATGAATCCGCAAGCCGCCCCGGTGAGGAGCCCGAGGAGGAACGCGATCTCGACGGGCACTCCCGCAATGACCGCGAGCCGCCCCATGACGACGGACGAGAGCACCATGATGGCTCCCACGGAGAGATCGATTCCGGCGGTCAGGACGATCAGCGTCTGCGCGATACCGACCACGCCGATGATGGTGACCTGCTGCAGGATCAGCGACAGGTTGAACGGCGCGAAGAACCGTCCGCCGACGAGCACCGAGAAGAAGACGATCCCGATGGTGAGGACGATGAAGGGAACGGCGGTAGGGTACTGGTGCAGGAAATGGTGCAGCCGCTTCAGTGGCGTCGCCGTTTCCTCGGCCTCGAACGTCGCGATCGTGCTGTCGCTCCGGGTGCTCTCCGCCTCGTAATCCGCGGGTCCGTGCTGCCGCGGTGCTTCGCCGATGTTGCTCATGAATCGGAATCGCCCCGAGGATGGAGGGCAGCCTTGGAGGGCTGCCCGTCCGGGTTCGGCTAAGCTCGCAGGAGCCTCAGCCCCAGCACAGTTTCAGGCCTTCATCGGTGCTGATCGACGGGACTCCCTCGACCGGCTTGTCCGTCACGAGGGTCGCGCCGGTGTCGTAGAAGTCGAGGCCCGGGGTCTTCTCCGGCTTCTTGCCGGTCTTCGAGAAAGCCGCGATCGCCTCGAGAGCCATGGACGCCATCTTGTGGGGATATTGCTGCGAGGTCGCGCCGATCACCCCGCCCTTGACGTTCTTGACCCCCGGGCAGCCACCGTCGATCGAGACGACGAGGACGCTGCCGTTGTCCTTGCCGGCAGCCTTCAGGGCCTCCCACGCTCCGGCGGCAGCCGGTTCGTTGATCGTGTAGACGACGTTGATATTGGGGTCCTTCTGAAGAAGGTTCTCCATGGCCTTGCGCCCGCCGTCCTCTGCCCCGCCCGTCATGTCGTGGCCGCTGATGCGCGGATCGTTCTCGTCGCCGTATCTCTTCGGATCCTTGATGTCGATCCCGAACCCCTTCATGAATCCCTGGTCGCGCAGGTAGTCCACCGTCGGCTGGTTCGTTGCGAGGTCGAGAAAGGCGATGCGCGCATCCTTCGCCTTGGCGGCGAGCGTCTTCGCGGCCCAGCTCCCGATCAGCTCGCCGGCCTTGAAGTTGTCGGTCGCGAACGTGGCGTCCGCCGCATCGATCGGATCGAGCGGCGTATCGAGCACGATCACGAGGAGTCCCGCCTTGCGGGCCTGCTGGATCGTCGGGACGATCGCGCTCGAGTCGCTCGGAACGATCGCGAAGCCCTTGGCGCCGGAGGAGATCAGGCTTTCGATCGCCGCGACCTGGCCCTCGTTGTCGCCGTCGTACTTGCCTGCGAAGGTCTGCAGCTGCAACCCGAGCTGCTTCGCCTTCTCCTGCGCTCCCTCTCGCATCTTGACGAAGAACGGGTTGCCCTCGGTCTTGGTGATCAGGCCCACGATGTCGGCGGCGGAGGCCGAAACTGGGGCCAGGACTGCAAGCGCCACCGCACTGGCGAAGCAAGTTCCCTTGAGGGTGAACTTTCTCACTGTGTCCTCCCGTGAGTTGAACCGTTCCGGCTCGCGCCGGAGGCCCCCGGACACCCCCTTTTGTTTTCGAGATCGGGGTTGCGCCTTGCCTTGAGGCTCATACCAGGATCCGGACCTGTCAATACGGAAACTCTGTCGCTCCAAGTCATCGCCGCGATGAGCGAATGGTTTGCGCTCGCAGTTGCGTCCGCACGATGCGCTAGGGGCAGCTTGGACTGGTTCGGAGAAGGAACGTTTGCTCGAACCGCCGTTTCGTACCGAGGACGGCCCACCCGTGCGGCTCTTCGCGGATCAGGCGACCGAGGTCAATGTGCGGGCCATGACCGCAGGCTCCAGCCGACAGGGTCCTTCGTGCCACGCAGCTATCCCGGTGACCGACCCGCAAAGCTCATGTAACGTTTGTCATACCTGGGAGGGCTCGATGTGGTTCGCGCGCTTTCTTCTTCGACTGATCTTGTGGCCCGTCGCAGTGGCGGCTTATTGGTTGGCCTTGACGCTGGCTTTCTGGCCTTTCTTCGAGCGGTCCGCACTGCTTCCCCTCGCCGCTGAAGTGCTGCGCCCCGGAGGGTTCCACCTGTTCCATCAGTCTACCTGGACTGCAGCCGCTATCGAGCGTGTGCTGGCCGACCCGCTGCTCCCGATTGCGGCATTGGCGGCCGCCGCGGTCGTCATGCTGACGTGCGTATTCTTCCTGTTGATCATCGTCACCGTCGGTGAAGCGAAGTCGGCGCGCCCGATCATGCAAGGCTGACGGCTGGCGAGGAGAGCGCAGCAGGGCCTCCGGAGAGCGCTCCGCGAAAGCGAGCGAATCTCACCTCAGCGGTCTGGCCGAACCCCCTCGGAACTCCTGGCGACTCGGTTCGAACGGCTACTTGAGAGCCACACCGGATCAGTGAGCAAAAGGAACCGTCAGCACCACCTGCCCGGTTTCGTCCACAACCTGAAACATCATATCCTTCGTGACCCGCGACGGTCGGCGCACCCAAAGATCCTGAATCACATCGAGCGCCGCGGCGCGGGCCTCCTCGAGGTCGGGGAGGTCCACCGTCTCCGGGTCCATGACGGTGTCGTTGTCGTCCCGGATGCGAAGCATGAAGCGAGGCATCGGCGCAGCATTGACGGTTGTCGGTGCGAAATTGTGGCGAAGCTTGGCGCCGCTCCGGATCATGCGGCGTCAGGCGGGAGCCACTTCTCGAACCAGATCGTTTCCGCGTCGGGATCGTTGCTCATCGAGCATCCGACCGTCCGGGCAAACTGCCGGGCCGGGCCGCCGCGGTTCTCGTCCGGCTCACCCGCCACGAAGAGACCCGCATAATCCTCCCGACGGAGCCCGGCCTTCCTGCCGGGCCACAGGCCGTCCAGGATGATTCGCAGCTCATCGATCGTCTGGACTTCGACCAGCATGGCAGGCCTCGCACACGCGCGCCGGAATGCAACGCACGTCGGGGCGCTCCTCCTTATCCTGCTTTCTGCCGCGGGTTGGGAAGAGTGATTTTCCTTATGTCGTCCTCTTGCGGAGCGCTGCCGTTCGGCGCTTCCGACCAGACCATGTTGTCCTCAGGCGATCTTGGCAGGTCTCGGCCGGCGCTAGGTTGTAGTGAGGATTTAACGGCTGGGGATTCCCGAGGACGCGCAAATCAGATTCAAAGGCTTCCTTTTGGAGGTCAGTCATGTCATCGCGTCCTGATCCGGACTGTCTAACGGACGAGCAGTGGAGCCGGGTTGCGCCCTTGATGCCGGGCGGCTGCAAGGGCAAGCGTGGCCCGCGCAGCGACAATCGCCGGTTCTTGAATGCGGTGCTGTGGATGGCCCGCTCGGGCGCGCGCTGGCGCGATCTGCCCGAGCGCTTCGGCGCCTATCAAACGGTCAAGCGCCGCTACTATGACTGGGTCGCGCGGGGCGTCCTGGCCGCGATCATTGAGGCCTTGAGCGCCGAGGTCGATCTGGAGTGGGTGTGTATCGACGCCACCGTGATCCGCGCGCATCAGCACGCCGCCGGGGCGCGCCAGGAAAAAGGGGGCCTGATGCCCAGGGGCTGGGCCGCTCGCGCGGCGGCCTGAGCACCAAGCTCCACGCCGTCACCGACGCCCTCGGCAATCCCGTGCGCCTGATCGGCGGGCCAGGCCAGCAGGGCGAGGTGCGGCGCGGCGCGGAACTGCTCGCGGGCCTCGCCGCCCAAGCCGCCATCGCCGACACGGCCTATGACGCCGAACACTTCCATGACACGCTGCGCCAGGCCGGGGCGCAGGCCGTCATCAAGCCCCGGCCCAACCGCCGCAAACTCCGCCCGTTTGACGCGGCGCTCTATCAGGAGCGCAACCTCGTCGAGCGCTTCTTCTCAAAGATCAAGCACTTCCGCCGCGTCGCCACGCGCTACGACAAGCTGCTCGCCAACTTCATGGGCTTCGTTACCCTGGCCGCTATCGCCATCCTCTTGCGCTAAAGGTTAAATCCTCACTACAACCTAGAGCATCGGACCCAAAAGTGGACCCCACTTTTGGGATCCATCCGATGCTCCTTCTCTTGAGCAGCGCATCGTTTTGCGCGGAAAACCGGGTCCACTTGTCCGCACGATGCGCATCGGACCCAAAGTGGCCCCACTTCGGGATCCATCCGATGCTCCTTCTCTTGAGCAGCGCATCGTTTGCGCGGAAAACCGGGTCCACTTTCCGCACGATGCGCTTGCGCAGGGAGCGGAGATGCTGGGCGGACCTGCGGGAACGGATCAAGCGACCCGAAAACTCGCACGCAGGCTGGAGCCATGAATCGCTCAGGGCGCGCGCCGCCGCGGCGCCCCGAGCCTCGAGGCGGTGAGGGTCAGTTCGACTTGGCGGCCTTCACCGGGTCCTTGACGTTCGGGATCGTGGCGAACTCCACGTTGTAGAGCTCGCCGCCGACCCGCTCGACCTTGCGCACGTAGACGTTCTGCACGATGTCGCGGGTCTGCGGGTCGATCGAGACCGGGCCGCGCGGGCTTGTCCAGCTCAGGCCCTTCATGGCGCTCACCAGCGCCTCGCCGCCCTGCCCGTTCGTCTTCTTCAGACCCTCGTAGATCAGATGCATGCCGTCATAGCCGCCGACCGCCATGAAGTTCGGCCGCATGCCGTTGCCGGCCTTCTTGAACCCCGCGACGAAGGCCTTGTTCTCCGGGCTGTCGTGCGCGGCCGAGTAGTGATGGGTCGTAATGGCCCCGAGCGCCACGTCCCCCATGCCGTTCAGCAGGTCATCATCCGTGACGCTCCCCTCGGCAAGAAAGCGAATCCCGCTCTTGTCGAGCCCGCGCTCGACGTACTGCTTCATGAACTGCGCGCCCACGCCCGCCGGGACGAAGGCCAGAAGCGCATCCGGTTTGGCGTCCGCGACCTTCTGCAGGAACGGCGAGAAGTCCGGGTTGGCGAGCGGCACGCGCAGGTTCTCCACCTGCCCGCCGGCCTTCGTGAATGTCTCCGAGAAGGCTTTCTCGATGTCGATGCCCGGGGCGTAGTCCGAGACGATGGTCACGACGCGCTTGATATTGTTCTTCGCCGCCCATTCGGCGAGCGGAACGGTGGCCTGGGCGGCGGTGAAGCTCGTGCGGACGATATAGGGCGATTGCTCGGTGATGATCGATGTCGCAGCCGCCATCACGACCTGGGGCACCTTGGCCTGCGTCGAGAGCGGCGCCGTCGCCAGCGCCAGCGGGGTCAGGCCGAAACCGGCGAGAACCCCCGCCTTCTCGTTGACGATCAGCTCCTGGGCGAGCCGCTTCGTCACGTCGGCGACGCCGGTGTCGTCCTTCACGATGAGCTGGATCTTCTTGCCGGCGACCGTGTCGCCCTTCTCCTGCATGTAGAGCTTCGCCGCCGCCTCGATCTGGCGGCCCGTCGACGCGAAAGGACCCGTCATCGGCAGGATCAGCCCGACCTTCAGGACCTCCTGGGCGGATGCGTTCGCCCCACCAAGCACGACGGCCAGCGCCGCCGCACCTGCCGAGAGAAAGTTTCGTCTCTTCATCATTTCCTCCACTCCATTCGTTTTGCACCCGGCCCCGTGACAGTCCGGTTCGTTGCCGAGATCCCATCCGTTACGGCGTCATGGGATCGATTCGATGTGCCTGAAATCGTGAGGCGAGCGCGACGATCTCGATGGATTGGACGAGTTCCCGCGTGAGCGAATGGGTCGGACTCCGCAAAGGCTTGGGCCGCCTGTCGCGTCGGCGCTTCCAGCACGCCGAAATTGCCGACCGGAGTCTCGCCGTCGTCCGCCGTCAGCGCGCTGCCGATGAGCACCCGGGCCAGGCCGCCACCGCCTGTCGCGACGTGCTGCCGGTGAGCGTCGCGGTGCTGCTCCCGCAGGATCTCCGCGCCCGGCCCGTGACGGCAGACCATGAGCCAGTACATGGCTCAGGCGGCCACGGCGTTTGGGGAAGAGGCCTTGTTCTCCATGACGATCATGCCCGCCCCGGTCATGGAGGCGGGCACGAAGTAATGCTTGTGGCGGACCACGACCTCCCGATCCATGGCACCGCGCATGACGAGCCACATCATGAGTTCCGCGCCTTCGCTGCCGAAGGTCTCGACGTACGCCTCGCGGGACATGGCAGCGAGCTTATCGGGATCGGCGGCAATGTCATTCAGGAAAGCCTGGTCCGCCTCCGGATTGACGAAGCCCGCACGGGCACCCTGCAACTGATGCGAGAGCCCGCCCGTGCCGAGAATGACGATCCGTTCGTCGCCATCGTAGCTGTCGATCGCTTTGCGAAGCACGCGGCCCATCTCATAGCAGCGGCTCGGCAGCGGGATCGGGTACTGGATCACGTTGACGAAGATCGGCACCACCTTCACGGGCCATTCGGCCGGGCGGCCCCAGAACAGTTCCATCGGCACCTGGATGCCGTGATCGACCTCGATCTCCTGGCAGATCATCGGGTCGAAGCGGTTCTCGACGAGGCAGTCGATCAAGTGCCACGAGAAATCGACGGCGCCCTTGAAGGGCGGGATCGCCCGCGGTCCCCAGCCCTCGTCGATGGGCCGGTATTCCTCGGCGCAGCCGACCGCGAAGGTCGGCACCTTGTCGAGGAAGAAGGAGTTGCCGTGATCGTTGAAGATCACCACGGCAATGTCGGGCTTGTACTGTCTGACCCAGTCCTGACCGGGGACGTAGCCGTCGAAGAACGGCTTCCAGTCGGGCGTGTCGCGCAGGCCCTTGTCCAGCGCCACCCCGATCGAGGGGACATGCGATGTCCCCAACCCGCCAATCAGCTTCGCCATCTCGCTCTTTCCCAGTCACTTCTTTCCCAGCCGGTCGCGCAGGAACTCGTCGTGGTCCATGCCGGCTTGGTGCGCCCCGATCTCGGTGATCCGCACTGGATCGACCGCCGAAATCTTCAGGATGAAAAACAGGTTACCGCCGAGGCGCACCATTTCGCGCCAGTTGCGCGACATGACGGCCTCCTTCTCCTCCGGGGTCAGCCCGAAGCGGTCGAGATAGGCACCCTCGTCCTTCCGGAACGCCTCGCGGTTGGCCGGATCGCTCAGTCCCATCGCCATCTTGTTGATGCGGTAGCCGCGCAGGGACCGCTTGCGGTCGAGGAGCGGCGTATCCGGAATACGATCGCCTGCGGGGTCGACGTCCATGATGCTCATCCTCCGACGGCCGCCTTCGGCGCTGCGCGGGTATCCTGTTCGAAGCCGAGCCAGCGCAGCAGCTCTCGCGAAACCTGCTCCGGCTGCTCGACCGGCGCCATGTGGCCGCTGTCCTCGATCACGACGAGTTCGGAATTCGGGATCGCCGCCGCGATTTCCCGGTGCTGGGCGAGCGGGCTCCACCGATCCTGACGCCCCACCATCACGAGCGTGGGGCAGGAAATCGTCGGCAAGTACGGCCTTGCGTCCGGTCGATCGAGAAGCGCTCGGATCTGCCGGCGATGCTGCTCCGGCGTCGCGCGCACAACCATGGCCGTGAGAGGCGCCATGAGGGACTCGTCCCGGTTTCTCGCCTCGTGAACCATCGGCGGCAGCCACTTGTCGGCCAATGCGCCCATGCCCTTCTCGAACGCGAGATCGACGAGGGCCTGGCGGTTTGCTTCTTCCCCGTCTCGCCGCGGGTGCGCGCCCGTGTCGAGGAGGCCGAGCTTCACGATGCGCTCCGGCGCGAGGCGAACCATCTCGAGGGCGGCGCGCCCTCCCATTGAATGACCGACGGCGACGATCGGCCCATCTTTCGAGGCAAGCGCCGCCCGCGCCATGTCGACGAGGGAATCATAAGGCGAGAGATCCGCCACGGTCACGTCGGCATGGGCGTTGAGCGCGGCGACCTGGGCGGCCCAAAGGCTCGCATCGCATAGAAGCCCGGGGAGGAGAACGATCTGCACTGCCTTTACCGATGCTTGTGACGCAACGTCTCGCCGCCTAAATGCGTGAAGCCGCAGAAGTGAAGCAAATGGTTTGTTTTGTGCTTTTGATGAATTTCATTCATAATATTGACGAGCTTCCAATGCTGAAAAAACGTCTCCTCCAATGCGGATCGATTTTCTCGGCCTCCACGCATTCGCGGCCATCGCGGAGCGGGGCAGTTTCCAACTCGCGGCCGCCCATCTGAACCTGTCGCAGACCGCGCTCAGCCACCGGATGCGCAAGCTCGAGGACGATCTCGGCGTGCGCCTCCTCTCCCGCACGACCCGGGAAGTCTCTCTCACCCCCGCCGGCCTCGAACTGCTGCCTAAGGTCAGAGGGATGATCGACGATCTTTCGGCATCCCTCGACGAGCTTCGTCGCCACGGGCGCGTCCGCCAGGAGAAGCTCGCGATCGGGTGCCTGCCCACCATTGCGGCCGGACACCTCCCCGCGGCCCTCCAGAAGTTCAGGAGCGCGCATCCGGACGTCGTCCTCCGGATCCACGACAATTCCGCGACCGAGATCGCGGAGTTCGTCAACTCCGGCGCGATCGAGTTCGGAATTACCCTCGTCGCATCCCACCGCTGGGATTTCGACATCGAGACCCTGGTCCGGGAGCCGTTCATGCTCGTCTGTCGAGCGGACCACGCCTTTGCGAAGCTCCCAGCCGCCAGCTGGTCGGATCTGCAGAACGTGCCGCTCATCCGGATCAGCCCGCATACCGGGAATCGGATGATCATCGACGACGCGCTCGGAAGCCGCCGCGAGTTGTTGAGCTGGCGCTACGAGGTGCAGCACGTGAATACGGCCATCGCATTGGTGCGGGCCGGCCTTGGAATGACTGTGATCCCTCGCCTCGCCCTGGATTCCGCGGAGACGGATGGCCTCCACGCCATGCAGCTGCGCAATCCTGGTGTCAGCCGCCAGATCGGAATCGTCTCGAAGCGCAGCGCACCCCTGTCTCCCCTGGCGGACGAATTGCGGAAACTCATCGTGCAGGTCTTCGCCTCGCGGAGCGAGTTCCACCGGCCGTCATAGGGATCGAAGCGCGACATTCGAGACCGATGCACCGGGCGACTTGCGGAAAGGACGGCCGGGCGTCAGTCCGGGAAGCCGAACAGACGCGCCGGGTTGTCGACCAGGAGCTTCCGGCGGTCGGCCGGATCGGGCGCGTAGAGCGGCAGCAGATCGACCAGGTCGCCGTCGTCCGGCATCACCGGAACGTTTGGATGCGGCCAATCGGTCCCCCAGAGAACCCGGTCCGGCGCGGCTTCGATCAGCGCGCGCCCGAAGGGCACAACGTCATGAAAAGGGGATCCCGCCCGCGAGATCCGTTCGGGGCACGTGACCTTGACCCAGCATTTCTCGTCGCTTCCGACGAGGTCGAGGAGCGCCGCGAAGGCCGGCTGTTCGATTCCGAGGCTCGCATCGACGACGCCCATGTGGTCGATCACGTAGGGAATGCGCAGGGCCTTCAGCTTCGGACGATAGTCGGGGATCAGGCTGGCGGGAAGGTAGAGATCCACGTGCCAGCCGAGCGCCGCGATGCGCCCGACGATCCTGTCGAAGGCCGATATGTCGGGCAGCCGCCCGAGCCGCGGCAGGAACGTGAAGCGGCACCCCGTGATCCCGGCGCCCGCGAGGTCGGCGAGTTCGCGGTCGCTGAAGGTCTCGTCGATGTTGGCGACGCCCTTGTAGCGCCCACCGCTCAGGGCGATGGCATCGGTGACAACACGGTTGTCGCGGCCGTGCGGCGTCGCATTCACGATGACCGCCCGCTCCGCCCCGAGACGATCGTGCAGCGCCCTGAGCATCTCCAGCGGGGCATCCTGCGGCGTGTATGGCCGGTCCGGCACATAGGGATACAGGCGGTTCGGCCCGAAGACGTGGCAATGGGTATCGCAGGTCTCGGGCGGGAGGAGGAACGTGGGAGTACGCGGGTTCGGATGCGGCGGTGCGATGGTGGGCGCGGCTTTCATTCGACCGCTCCGGTTCGAGATCTCATCGGATCCTCCTCGCGCCGCGCAGCGCGGCCACATCGGGTTGGACAAGACGGTGAGACAAATGGTTGGCGCAATCATGAAACGGGTTCATGGGAGCAATTGCTGAATGCAGTTCATCAAATCGGCAAAACAAAGCATTTGATGCATCCGGCGCCCCCCGGCAGAAAGGGCAGTCCACCCTTTCTTTGGGAGACGAGCCATCCAACCGCGCATCCCGTGCATGGTGCTCCGAGGCGGGACCTCGAAGGGCGCCTATTTTCTCGCCGACGACCTGCCGTCCGATCCGGCGGCGAGGGACGCGTTGATCCTTTCCGTCATGGGTTCTCCGGACCCTCGTCAGATCGACGGCATTGGCGGCGCTCATCCTCTCACCAGCAAGGTCGCCGTCGTTTCGCGATCGCGACGGGAGGACTGCGACGTCGATTTCCTGTTCGGGCAGGTGGTAATCGACGAACCGCGGATCGACGTCACGCCCAATTGCGGCAATATCCTTGCGGGCATCGGCCCATTCTCCCTCGAACGCGGTCTCGTCACAGCGCAGGACCCCGTCACCAGCGTGCGCGTCCATACGGTCAACACCGGGACTGTGTCGGAACTCAAGGTGCAGACTCCCGGCGGACGTGTCGCATACGCAGGCGACGCCCGGATCGACGGCGTTCCCGGGACTGCGGCTCCGATTACGGTCGAGTTTCTCGATGCGGCCGGTTCGGTCTGCGGCTCCCTCCTGCCGACCGGCCGTGTCGTCGATCGGGTCGCCGGTGTCGACGCGACCCTCGTCGACAACGGCATGCCGGTCGTCGTTCTGGAGGCCTCCGCGGTCGGAAGGACGGGTTACGAGCCGCGCAACGTGCTCGACAAGGACACGGAATTGAAGGCAAGGCTGGAGGAGATCCGCCTCGAAGCCGGCAAGCTCATGGGCCTCGGCGACGTCTCCAGGAAGGTCGTGCCCAAGATGGCTCTCGTTGCGCCGCCCATCGCGGGCGGCCATCTGTGCACGCGCAGCTTCATCCCGCACGAATGCCATTCCTCGATCGGCGTCTTCGCAGCCGTGACGGTCGCCACGGCCTGCGTCCTTCCGGGGACGCCGGCGGCCCGTGTGGCCAAGGTCCCGCCGGGGCGCGAGAAGACCCTTTCGGTCGAGCATCCCACGGGCGAGTTCAGCGTGGTGATCGAGGTCGGCGGCACGCCGGAAGCCCCGGTCGTCCAGCGCGCCGGCCTCATCCGCACCGCCCGTCTCCTTTTCGAGGGTTTCGCCTATGCGCGCGAAGATGTCGCGTTGGCGCGCGAGATCGGCCGCGATGCGGCCTGAGGTTCAAAACCAAATGTTTGCCCCGAGGTGTCCATGACTTCCGGAAAGACCGGCCTGGTCGTCACCGCTCATCCCGGCGACTTCGTCTGGCGGGCGGGCGGCGCCATCGCGCTTCACGCCCGCAAGGGCTACCGCATGAAAATCGTCTGCCTCTCCTTCGGTGAACGCGGCGAGAGCCAATGGGCGTGGAAGAAAGGCGACGTATCCCTCGACGAGGTCAAGGGACAGCGCCGGGACGAGGCCCAGCGCGCGGCCGAAATCCTGAGCGCGGAAATCGAGTTCTTCGACGCGGGCGATTACCCGTTGCGCACAACCCCGGAGATGCTGGACCGTCTGGTGGACGTCTATCGCGATCTGAAGCCGTCCTTCGTGCTGACGCACTCGCTCGACGATCCCTACAATGTCGACCACCCGGAGGCGACACGCTTCGCACAGGAGGCCCGCATCATCGCCCAGGCCGCGGGACACAAGCCGAACCCCGATCTCGCCTACAACGCCCCGCCGGTCTTCCTGTTCGAACCGCACCAGCCCGAACAATGCAACTACAAGCCCAACGTCATTCTCAACATCGACGACGTGTGGGAGACGAAGCGCAAGGCTTTTGAGATCCTCGCTGCGCAAAAGCACCTTTGGGAATACTACACCCGCGTCGCCTTGAACCGCGGCGTCCAGGGGGGCCGCAATTCCGGGCGTCCCATGACTTACGGCGAAGCCTATCAGCGGATCTTCCCCCAGATCGTCGAGGAACTCGCATGAAGCCCGTCGTCGTCACCAACACGCCGCGGGCGGATACGGGTTTCGTCCGGCGCCTGGCGGAGCTCGGTGTCGCCACGACTCACGAGGCCATGGGACGGGTGGGCCTCCTGAAGCCTTACATGCGCCCCATCTGGGCGGGAGCGCAGGTCGCCGGCAGCGCCGTGACCGTCCTTGCGCAGCCGGGCGACAACTGGATGATCCACGTTGCCGTCGAACAGTGCCGGCCGGGCGACATTCTCGTGGTCGCGGTGACCACCGACAACACCGACG
The DNA here is from genome assembly GCA_963723525.1 of uncultured Alphaproteobacteria bacterium. Lineage (GTDB taxonomy): Bacteria > Pseudomonadota > Alphaproteobacteria > Rhizobiales > Beijerinckiaceae > Microvirga. The sequence goes on along the minus strand of CAVRRI010000028.1, from coordinate 105,232 downwards.
GCATGTTCGGTGATCTCCTCGCCACGTCCCTCATGGCGCGCGGCGTCGTGGGCCTCGTCATCGATGCCGGTGTGCGCGATGTGAAGCCCCTGACGGAGATGTGCTTCCCGGTCTGGTCCCGGGCGATCTCCGCCAAGGGGACCGTCAAGGCGACGCTCGGTTCGGTCAACATTCCCGTTGTCTGCGCGGGCGCGCTGGTCAATCCGGGCGATGCGATCGTCGCGGATGACGACGGCGTGCTGGTGGTGCCGCGCCGCGAAGTCGAGGCGACCGTAAGGGCCGGAGAAGCCCGCGTCGCCAACGAAGGAGCCAAACGGGAGCAGCTCGCCGCAGGCGTACTCGGCCTCGACCTCTATGGGATGCGCGAGCCGCTCGAGAAGTCAGGTCTGGTCTATGTCGAGTACCGGGAAGAGAGCTGAGCCTTCGCCGGTCATGGGCAGGGAGAGCGCGTCATGAGTCTCAGGATCGCATTCATCGGCTTTGGCGAAGTCGGACAGCTCTTCACCCGCGAGCTGGCCGAGAAGCCCGATGTGGCGATTTCGGTATACGACATCCTCTTCGACGATCCGGCAATCGGGGCCGACCTCAAGCGGCGGGCAATCGAATACGGCGCCCGCGCGACCGAGCGCGCTGCGGACGCGTGTCGGGGCAGCCGTGTCGTGATCTCTGCCGTGACTGCGGATTCGGCAGTTGCCGCCGCGCGGCAAGCCGGCCCTTCGCTCGACAAATCGCAGATCTATATCGATCTCAACTCCGTGTCGCCGACGACGAAACGGTTGGTGGCAGAGGAGGCCTGCCGCGGTGGCGCCGACTTCGTCGAGTTCGCCGTGATGGCGCCGGTGAGCGGCCCGGGGATTGCAGTACCGATCCTCGCCGGAGGGCGGCAGGCAGAGGTGGTTGCGGCCGCTCTCAACCCTCTCGGAATGGCGATAACGCCGGTGAGCGGGGACATCGGGGTCGCTTCCGCGACGAAGCTCTGCCGCAGCATCGTGATCAAGGGCATGGAAGCCCTCATGGTGGACCTCAACCTCGCGGCCGGAAAGGCCGGCGTGCTGCCCGCTGTCCTGGAGAGCCTGACCGCTTCGTATCCCGGCATGGATTGGGCGCAGGTGGCCCGCATCATGCCGTCTCGCGTGAAGCAGCATGGGATACGCCGCGCCGCGGAGATGCGGGAGGTGAGCCGCATGATGATCGAGTACGGTCTCGACGGCTTCCTCGCAGAGGCAATCGCCGAGCGGCACGAGAGCTTCGCCGAGAGTCACGGCGGCGCCGGTCGGACGACCGCGCCGACTTCAGCTCACGCAGCCTGAACCGGTACCCGATGTTGCCCACCTCCAGCGCCTGGACTCATTTCCGCACGGATCCTCCCGCGGCATCGATCCGCCTGCGCGGTCCGCCCCTTGGCTGCGACTTCCACGACGTCGAGCACACTGCTCCCGCGCGCCGGATCGCCTCCTTCAGTGCATAGGATGCGGGACCTCTTTCGGAGCAGTTTCCATGATGAAGTATCCCGACTTCCCGGCGCAGCTCACATTCTTGTTGGTCGCCTTGAACATGCCGTCAGGGTTCTCCTTGAACAGCCAGACGTGAAGGTCGTAGTGGTGCAGTTCCTTCGGGATGAGCGGCTCATGCCCTTCCATGGGCCCATCAAAGGGCTGGCCGAACAAGGTGGGCCGCGTCTTGATCCCAGTGGAGAGCGGAATCAGCCACTCCGCCGCGACGAGACGAAGCTTGTCGCCTTCCGGCTCATAGACGAGAAGCTGGGGCTTCAACGGATCGGGCACAGGACCGATGTTGGCGGGGTTGATGAAATGCACGCCCATGCCGCCCTGCGGATACTCCACGCATCCCAATGTGGAGAAATAGCCGTCTCTGACGGCGAGAACAGGATCCGCGTATTTCGCCAAGGCTGCTCGAGTCGCCTCCAACTCGGGCGTAATGACAGGCGCTTGCGCATGAGCGGCGGTCGTCAAGGCAGCCGCTGCGAGTAGGACGGCGCCGCTCAGCCGCAATGCGTTGCGAAGTTTCATTTGCATCGTTTGTCCCTCCTTGGACATGGCCCTCGGCGTGCAACAGAGGAGCACGCCGTCATTGATGGGATACAAACAGGTCCATCCCGGGTGGGGGCCATGGAAGCCGCGACGCCGCGGCCCAGCCTGGAGCCGCAGCGGCTGTCCGTGGCCCGTGAGGCGGAGGCTCGAGGCCGAACCTCCCTTCACCGCACTGTGCCGGCCACCGCCCGACAGGACTGATGCTTCGAGGCATCCGAAAAAGGCTCTGCCCGTCCGGAAACGAAGTCAACGAAAACCGGCGATGCAACAGTGGTTCAGTCGTCAGTCGCGCCGCAAGAGCATTCTCTCCATGTCCTTGCCGATGAGAGCGAGGTCTGGTCCGAGCGAAACCTTCTGCGCCCGTCGCGGGTGGGCTCGACCGGCTCGGTGCTTCCCCGTCAGGCGATGGTGATCCCTTTGAAGAACTCGTCGATGTGCTTGAGCGTGCGGCTGATCGACCGAGCATGCTCCGCCCCCGAGGGCCCGACCGGATATCGCTCCGCTGCGAGCTTGCAGGCGTCGCTCATGCCGCCGAGGAGCTTGCGCCGGTCCTCGGGATTGGTGGTTTCGAGAACGACTAGGCGAGCGACCACGTTGCTCAAGATGAGCCTCATCGCGAGGAGCTCGGCCTGATCTGCTTCCGCTGGCATTCTCGTCTCCTCCCGTCGAAGGTTGAACCGTCGCGTACGGTACGCGATCGACGCTGGCTCAAGGGACAGATCCGGGCGGAGCCGCCGGATCCCTCCCCGGCAAGGTCCCTGCCGGCGAGCCCCTCAGAGACTCCGGGTCCAGGACCAATCCGCTCGCGGCCGACGATGCGTCGCGTGCCGCCGGGACCGGGTCCGCGACCGCAATCGACTCTTCGCCATCTTAGCGCCGGCCGGGTGCAAGACCGAGGCGGATGTCGTCGAATTCTCGTGACTATTCGTCCCAGAATTCCTCGCTGGGCGCGCACACGGCAGCCGCGACGAAAGCAGCCACCCAGCCGACAAGAAGCAGCTCAATCATTTCGTGCCTTTCCCAACAGCAGCGCTGAGCAAGCAGCGGCCGACACTGTGCCCCGAGACAATGAGGCGCCGCCGACTGCGCTTGGTGAGACGAGGAGAGCACCGAACGCTCGCGATACAGGCATTCCGCATGGCAAACTTCCGGAGCAAGGACCCGGAGATCGCTCGAGCGGAGCTGACCTAACGTGACCCATCATGGTTTACGAAGAGTTAACGTCTCTCCCGCGGGTGACGTGGCACGGACGAGCCGGCCGGCAGCCAGACCGACGACGTGAATGGCCTGGAGCGTCTTCCGTCGCGTTCGAGGTGTCACGCTTGAACTCCGCCACCGCGCCGGCGATCACGCCCCAGGAAAAGCGTTAACCATCATCACGGAAGGATTCCTCGAAAAGATGAAATGCGATGGATCGCGCGCACCGACACTTGGCACAATCCAACCGCACCCTCCGACAGGGCTGGGTACACCTGGACGGGCCATTGCAGTGTTGCGCATCCTTCATGTTGTGGCGGCTGCCACGTGTGTACTCCTAACGGGCTGTGCGAGGGAGCTTTCCTCTGCGAGCTACACCGGTTTTCAACGCGGCTACTCGCCGGTCGCATCCGCGGTCTTTCGAAGACCCGAAGCACCGCAGGACCGTGTGGGATCGGCCCGTCAGGACATCCTGATCGTCTCAGCTGCCGAGGGCGGCGCAGCGCCGGCGATCGCAGCCGGCCGCGAATGGATTCTGCAAGGCGACCGCCGGGACCGGCTTGGGGTTCCGGTGGAGGTCGTCAGCACCTGCCGATCCTCGATCGTCGATGCCGGACGGCCCCATGGGATCGTTTGGGTGGACGCCGCCAGTTCCGGCCGATTGCGCATCAGCCGAACCGGCGCGGTTTCCGCACCGATCGAAGCACGCGTGGCCTATGAACACGCCGGCAGGGTTCAAACCAGACACTCCCGACTGATCTGTCGGCTGAGTCCAGCAGGCACGGTCATTGCGCTCCGCTAGGGCAGCCGACGGTGTCCGGCGAGAAGAAAAAGTCCGAAGCCGACCCGCAGAAAAAGCCCCGGCTTCCGCCTCTGCTGGTCGTCGCCCTGGGCGGTCTCGCAACGACCGTCTGGGCGCTTTTGTTGGGCTGGTTGGCACTGCGCCTTTTCTGAATCCTGCCGCCAGGCGTCCACCGACGAACCGACGACGACATCTTCACCTTCGAAGTCCCCTCTGCATCTGGCCCTGCCAGCGGCTCGAGGAGGCGATCGGTCCCGCGCAGTATTGCGGTTGGCGACCGTTCCGGTTGTGACGTTCCCAAGCATCCGCGATAAGGTCGCAGGCGGCCGTTCCGGCCTCGTCGAGTTCGCGCCGGCCACATCCGTCGATCGTGGATGCGGTATGATGAGAATATAATTCGAGCCAGAGGCCGGGAACGGACCGACCAGTCTCGTCCGGATAGACTTCGAACAATCTCACCTCATAGCCGCCGAACTGCGCCAATGTTGCAAACCTGGTGCCGCCATCCAGTTCCGCGACGAACAGCAGTTTCGTGTAAGCCTGGATCAACAGGCTCTGAACGTGATCGGAACCGATCTTGCTGCCCGGTAAGCCCCGTGCAGGTGGCTTTGGGGGATCAATCGAGTTCTTCATGACGACCTCCAGAGCGTCGTGCGGAAAAGTGGCCCCGGTTGTCCGCGCCGAACGATGCGCCACCGAAGACAAAGAGCATCGGATGGATCCCAGAAGGGGAATCCAGTTTTGGGATCCATCCGATGCGATGCTCAAGAGCCACGCGAACCATTGCCCGGCATTGCGTTGTTCCCATCTCGATCTCTCGACCCGCAGAGCAGAACTTGGGAAGGACTCGATGTCGGGCCACGTCACCCGCGGCGCCAATGCCGGGGACGACTGCTTGTGTAACATGTTAGGCCTGAAAGTCCTTGGCGCGCGGCTGAAGATTTCTGAAACCTCGCGCCGGCGCGTAAGATCCCGGGAGCGCCCGGAGAATGGGCGCGGAATCCGCCTCTGAATATGCCGGGATCAGCACGAACCCAGAGCCCGCCCCGGGGAGGGACGGCGGCGGACTTTCCTTGACAGCAATGCCGAACGGCAGCAGCCTGATGCCAGTCTGAATTTCCCTGAAAAACAATAAAAAGGCGTGGCCGTGCAGGGAACCGACGAAGCTCGAGCGGTTGTGCAGTTTGGCCGTTTCCGGCTGCACCCACATCGCCGCGAACTCTTCGTGGAGGGAAAGCCGGCGCACATCGGCAGCCGCGCTTTCGATCTCCTCGTGGCCCTGATCGAGGCGCGGGGCGCCCTCGTGACCAAGGACGAGATCCTGAGCCGTGTCTGGCCAAACCTGGTGGTCGACGAGAACAACATTCAGGTCCAGGTTTCGACCTTGCGGAAGGCTCTGGGCGAAGATCGCGATCTGATCAGGACCATTCCCGGACGCGGCTATCGATTCGTCGCCGACATCTACCCTGTGCCTGACGAGGCCAAAGCGCGTCCCGGCCTGGGCATCGAGCCGGCAGCATCTCTTTCCCCCTTGCGAAGCGGGACGAACCTGCCCGCCGCAACTTCCGAACTCATCGGTCGAGAATCAGAAATCGCCAGTGTCGCCGATCTGACCGCGGTCCACAGACTCGTGACCCTGATCGGCATCGGCGGCATCGGCAAGATGCGGCTCGGCCTCGAGGTGGCGCGTCAGCTCCGACCCCGGTTCGCCGACGGGGTCTGGATCGCGGAATTCGGACCGCTGACCGACCCGGGTCTTGTGCCCGTCACCGTCGCGACGACGCTCGGGCTTGAACTCCCGCCAGGCCCGGTCACATGCGAACGTGTCGCGGCGGCGCTCGGCTCCAAGGCCCTCCTCCTCCTGCTCGCCAACTGCGAGCACGTGATCGACGCCGCCGCCGGTATGGCCGAGGCGCTGTTGAGAGCCAATCCGTCCATTCGCGTCGTGGCCACGAGCCGCGAGCCTCTCCGCGCCGAGGGAGAGTGCATTTACCGGGTCCAGCCGCTCGAACTTCCCGCGGAGGGAACACGGGACGCCGACGAGGTGCTGCGCTGCGGCGCGGTTCGTCTGTTCGTTGCCCGCGGTCGCGCAGCAGACCCGAACTTCTCGCCGGACGCGCACGTCGCGGCCGACATCTGCCGGCGCCTCGACGGGATCCCCCTCGCCATCGAGCTGGCGGCGGCCCGCGCCGCCACGCTCGGCGTGGAAGGGCTCGCGGCCAGACTCCACGACCGCTTCAGGCTCCTCACGGGCGGCCGGCGCACGGCCTTGCCGCGCCACCAGACGCTCAGGGCGACCCTAGACTGGAGCTACGAGCTGCTTCCGGAGCCCGAACGCGTGATCCTGTGTCGCCTCGGCGTCTTCGCCGGGAGCTTCACCTTGGAAGCGGCGGCCGCTGTCGTGACGAGCGGAGACATCGAGCCGTCGGACGTCGTCGGCCGCGTCGCGAACCTCGTCACGAAATCACTCGTTGCGGCCGACGTCGCCAGCCCGTCGAGTCGCTACCGGTTGCTCGAGACCACGAGGGCCTATGCGCTCGAGCGACTAGCCGCAAGCGGCGATCTCGACCAAGCCGCACGCCGCCATGCCGAATACCACCGGGACCTCTTCGAACGCGCCGCAGCCGAATCCCAGAAGCAACCGAGGGCCGAATGGCTGGCAACCTACCGAAACCGGATCGATGACGCACGCGCCGCTTTGGACTGGGCCTTCTCGCAGGGAGGCGATGCCGCGCTCGGTGTCGCGCTGACCATCGCAGCAGTGCCCCTGTGGATGAACCTGTCGCTGGCGGAAGAATGCTGCGGACGGGTCCAGCGAGCTCTCGCCAGCCTCTCATCCGAAGACAATCGAGATCCACTTCACGAGATGCAGCTTTGTACGGCGCTGGCGTCGTCGCTCACATTTGCGAGGGGCCACGTGCGAGAAGGCGGTGCGGCTTGGGCAAGAGCGCTCGAGCTCGCGGAGAGCCTCGACGACTCCGAGTATCGCCTCCGGGCGCTGTGGGGAATGTGGGCCTATCGCCTCAGCCGGGGCGAGTGCCGGGTCGCATTGCACCTTGCTCAGGAATTCTGCAACCTCGTCGCGAAAGAGGCCGACATTACCAACCAACCCATCTGCGATCGCATGATCGGCTTCTCGCTGCATTACCTCGGCGACCAGGACGACGCGCGGCGACATCTCGAGCGCATGCTCGAGTCCTATGCCGAGCCGGCGCGAGATTCTCACATCATCCGCTTTCAGTATGGTCAGGCCGAGACGGCGCGCGCCGTTCTCGCCCGCGTCCTCTGGCTTCAAGGATTTCCCGACCGGGCTGTAGACGCCGCTCGGAGGAGCGTCGATGAGGCACGGAGGATCAATCATCCGAGCTCGCTGTGCTACGTGCTGGCATCGTCAGCATGCCCTCTCGCACTCTTCATCGACGATCTGGCGGCTGCCGAGCTCTATTTGACCCTGTTACTCGACCATTCGGCAAAGCACGGGCTGGTGGTCTGGTCCATCTGGGGACGATGCCTTCAGGCCATCCTCACCATCAAGCAGGGTAATGCCGTCGCAGGCTCGCGCCTCCTCGAAACCGCGCTCGACGACCTGCGGAGGACCGGGTTTGCCCTCCCATATACCGCGTTCCTCTGCGCGCTGGCGGACGGCCGGCGTGCACTTGGTCAGGCGGCGCACGGGCTCGAGTTGATCGACAAGGCGATCGCACGATCGGAACGCGACGAACAATTCTGGTTCCTGCCCGAATTGCTTCGTGTCAAAGGAGAGCTTGTTTCATCGATGGCAGAGCGGCGAACCCTCGCGACGGTCGAAGAGCACTTCGTGAAGGCACTCGACTGGGCTCGCCGGCAACGTGCCTTGGCATGGGAGCTGCGTGCCGCCACCAGCCTTGCGAGAGTGTGGCTCGATCAGGGCCGCAGCAGCGAGGCGCATGATCTGCTCGACGGGACGTACGGCCGGTTCAGCGAGGGTTTCGAAACCGCCGATCTCAGGGCCGCGAAAATGCTGCTCGAACTATGCTAGATCTAGAGCATCGTGCGAGGACGTGAGCACCGGTCCTTCGCTCGAAGCAATGCGTCACAAGGAAGGTAGAGCGTGCAGTCCCCGGCGATTGGATAAACAACCGGCCGCAAGGACGGTCGGCGTTCAGTTCAGCGGTGCGTCCGTCAGCTCCAGCGCCTGACGCTCGAAGAGCCGGCGGTAGAGCCCGCCGGGTTTCCTCACGAGGGTGTCGTGGCTGCCTTCCTCCACGACCACGCCGCGGTCGAACACGATGATGCGGTCGACCGCCCGCACGGTGGAGAGCCGGTGCGCGATGACGATGGCCGTGCGGCCCTCGAGGAGCCGCCCCATCGCCTCCTGGATCGCTGCCTCGCTCTCCGAGTCCAGCGCGGAGGTCGCCTCGTCCAGAACCAGGATCGGTGCATTCGCCAGGAACGCGCGAGCCAGGGCGACACGCTGGCGTTCGCCCCCCGAGAGCTTGACCCCGCGTTCCCCCACGAGCGTACCGTAGCCCCGCGGCAAACGGGTGATGAAGTCGTCCGCATTGGCGAGGGCGGCGGCACGTCGTATCTCCTGCAGCGTCGCTCCCGGCCTTGCATAGGCGATGTTCTCCGCAAGGGACCTGTGAAACAGGACGGGCTCCTGCTGCACGATGGCGATGCGCGCGCGCAGGGAGACCTGGGTGGCACGTCGCACATCCTGCCCGTCGATCGTGACCCGGCCGTCGGTGACGTCGTGGAGCCGCTGGACGAGCTTTACCAGTGTCGTCTTGCCGGAGCCCGACGGGCCGACGAGCCCCACGCTCTCACCGGGACGAATCCGAAGATCGAGGTCGCGGTAGAGCGGCGTTGGATGCCCGCCGTACCAGAACGTGACGCGCTCGAATGCAATCTCGCCCCGCGTGACGACCAGCGGCTTGGCGTCGGACAGATCCTCGATCCCGAGCGGCGTGTCGTGCAGGGCCACCAGCTCCTCCATCTCGTTGACGCCACGCTGCAGATTGCTGATGTGATATCCCACGTCGCGCAGATAGCCCTGGACCATGAAGAACATGGTGAGCACGGTCGCGAGGTCCCCCGTACCGGCTTGCTCGTGCCACCACAGCCACAGGGCCAGCCCCACGATGCCGATGCGCAGGAGCTGCAGGGTGACGATCTGCAGGGCCTCGGCGGCCGTGCCCCGCTTCCAGGTGCGGGTGGTCCGCGAACGCCATTTGTCGATCACAGCGGACAGCCGCGCATCCTCGCGCGCCTCGGCGGCAAAGGCCTTCACGACGGCGTTGGCGCCGATGGCGTCGGCCATGGCGCCGCCGAGCTTCGTGTCCCAGGCGTTGGACAGGCGCGCGGCCGGCGCGACCCAGCCGAGCGACAGCGCAACGGTGAGCGCCACGTAGGACAGTCCGCCTGCTGCCACAAGGGCACCCATCAACGGCCAGCGCGAGCCAAGGAGGACCGTCGCGCCCACCAGCACGACCGAGGAGGGCAGGAGCGCAATCAGAATCGTGTCGTCGAGAAGATCGATGGCCCACATGCCGCGGCTGATGCGGCGCACCGTCGAACCCGCAAAGCTGTTCGCGTGCCACTCGGCGGAAAAGCGCTGCACCCGCTGGAAGGCCTCGGCACCCACGTCGCGCATCACCCTCAGGGTCAGGGCAATGATGCCGAGGATGCCGACGATCCGTCCCGCCAGCACGAACAGGCCGAGAATCGCGAGGGCGGCAAGAGCGCGCAGGGCCGCCTCCAACGCGGAGCCCCGCCCTGCCCTCTCCGCATCCGCCAAGGCATCCACCAGCTCCCCGGCAAAGATCGGCACCAGGACGTCCGCGACCGTCGCGACGATCATGCCGCCGACGATGACGGCGAGCAGCTCGGGGTGGCGCTGCCAATGGCGCCAGAGGAATGAGAGCGCAGCCCGAAAGGGCTCTGCGCGACGGTTCTGATCGGTCTTCACGGCATGATCCACCCGCGTGCCGCAGGTGGCCCGAATTGAGAGGGATCGCGGCGCACGGGGGTTGCCCCGCTACGGCGTTCCAACTCCCGTTGGATTGACTCGGAAGGGTCGGTCTGCGGCCTCGGCCGGATCGACCTAGCGGAGCGCGCTCAGCATGGCGGCGATGCGGCCACGCGGCGACGGGATAGACGTCGGCGAATGATGAGATGCCTTCATGTCCACCCTCCTGCGCACGAGACCTGGGAGGCGCGACGATACCCAATGCGCGCCATATCGACAAGCCGAACTGGCGACCGTCGCGCTCACCGCTTCGAAGTTCTCGTTCGCCGAGGACCCGGGAGCACCTGTTTCACTCGGGCGAGATCGACCCAGGGATCCTGCCCGAGATGGCGCAGCCGGGTAGGGAGATTCTCGACCGTGAAATGGCTAGGCCGTATGGACGGCGAGAGCTCGTTCCAGGCGAGAGGCGTCGAGACCGCCGCGCCGGGCCGCGCGCGGGTCGAGTAGGCTGCGATGGCCGTCGCGCCCCGCCCGTTCCGCAGATAATCCACGAAAATGCGTCCCGCGCGCGCGCGCTTGGACATGGTGGCGATGAAGCGCTCGGGGCTGTCTTTCGCCATGGCTTCGGCGAGGTTCTGGGCGAACGCCTTGACTTCCTCCCATCCGGCTTTCGGCACAAGCGGCACCACGACATGGAGACCCTTCCCGCCGGTCGTCTTGACGAAACTCTCCAGGCCGGACGCACTCAGTCTCTCCCGCACTTCCAAGGCGCCCTCGATCAGCGCCGTCCAAGGGACGTCCTCGGCGGGATCCAGATCCATGGTGATCCGGTCAGGCTTCTCGACCGCGCGCATGGTCGAGCCCCAAGGATGGATTTCGAGGCAGCTCGATTGCACGAGCGCCATCAGGCCTTCGAGGTCCCCGATGAACAGGATCTCCTCGCCTGCGATGCTCCTGCGCCGGATCGCCTTGCTCATGCCGTTCCAGGCATGCTTCTGGAAAAAGCATTCGCTCTCGATGCCGGACGGACAGCGGACGAGGGCCAGAGGCCGGCCGGTCACGTGAGGCAGGATCCAGTCCGCGATCTCGGCATGGAACTCGGCCAACCCTTGCTTGGTCAATCCGACATCCGGCCAGAGGATCCGGTCGGGGTGCGTGAGGCGGAACCTGGAGACGTCCACGCTTCTCGTATCCGCGTTCGTGATCCGGCTTTCGCGAACGACGTCCGTCGGATCCTTGTCGTCGCGCAGTCCCTTGAAGGAAGCATGCCTCACGAGGCCATCGGCCGTCCAGCCGCGCAGTTCGACCTCGGCGACGAGCTGCGGCTCGACCCAGCGCACGGCCCGGACGGCATCGGCCGGCAGCTTCGCGGCGAAGGGAGGGGTTGCTCGCTTGCGCGCGTCGAGCTCTTGCCAAAGGGCGTGAGCCAGGGCTTCGGTGAAGCCGGTCCCGACCCGTCCCACATGAACGAGGTCGCCGTTCTCATGAAGCCCCATGACGAGCGATCCCACGGCTTTGGCGGAGGTCGTCGAGGGCACGTAGCCCGCGATCACGAACTCCTGTCGCTGCGTGCATTTGATCTTGAGCCAATACGGGCCGCGCCCGCCGGCATAGGGCTTGTCCTTGCGCTTCGAGACGATGCCCTCCAGCCCCAATCGGCAGGCATGCCGGACCATCGCCTCGCCGTTGCGCTCCATATGAGCGCTGAAGCGAACGACCGCATCCGCAGGCGCGTCGTCGAAAAGTCCTGCCAAGAGCGTCTTGCGCTCGATGAGCGGGACTTTCGTGAGGTCATATCCGTCGAGGTAGAGGAGATCGAAAACGGAGAAGACCATGCGGTCGAAGCGTCCGGCCTTGAGGTCGGCCTGCAGCGACGGGAAGCTCGATACCCCGGCCTCGTCCTCGACGACGACCTCCCCGTCGAGGAGCGCGGATCCGAGCCGCAGGCTCCGGAGCGCTTCGGCGATCGGTTTGAACTTCGGCGTCCAGTCGAGACCTTTGCGGGTGAGAAGCTTGACGGACTTGCCGTCGATGCGGGCCTGCAGGCGATATCCGTCGAGCTTGATCTCATGGATCCATGCGTCGCCCGAAGGCGCCCTTTCGGACAACGTCGCGAGGCTCGGCTCGAGGAAGACGGGCATCAGGCCCTTCTTCGCTCCCGACAGACGGGACAGGTTCGGCGCCGGCCTGGATCCGGTCTTCGCCTCGGCCCGTTCGGCATGGTCACGGCGCGTCTCGCCCGAGGCGGCGAGATCGGCGTTCGTCCGCCCCGAAAGGACCGAGGTCATGGCCTCCTCGGTGATCTCGCCTTCACCCGCAGCCCGGGCGAAGGCATCGTCCCCTTTGAGCAGAAGCCACTGCTCCTTCGTCTCGCGCAGACGGGGCCGCATGCGCACGAGGTGCCAGCGACCCTTCAGGCGCTCGCCGTGGAGCTCGAAATCCAGGTGCCCTTTCGCGTAACCCCTGCGGGGGTCGGCGAGAGGCGTCCAGCGGCCCTGATCCCAGACGATCATGGTCCCGCCGCCGTATTCGCCTTTCGGGATGACGCCCTCGAAGGTGAGATATTCCAGAGGGTGGTCCTCGGTGTGGACGGCGAGGCGCTTCTCGCCCGGCACGAGGCTCGGTCCGCGGGTGACCGCCCAGCTCTTCAGGACGCCGTCGAGTTCGAGTCGCAGATCGAAATGGAGGCGGCGCGCATTGTGCCTCTGGACGCAGAAGCGATCAGCGGCCGCGTGGCCGGTGCGACCCGTCGGCTCCGGTGTGGCTGCAAAGTCGCGCTTCTGTTCGTACGTCGTAAGGCGCGGTCCAGCGCCCGCTACCGCCTTGCGCTGGCGTTCGCTCGTCTTCTCGGGACGGGCGACCGGGTCCGGCTTCGCTCGCTTGGGCGCGGCTCTCCGCGCAGAGGGCCTGGGCGGCCGTGCCATTGCCGGGTCCGCCTAGCCCGCCTTGCGGGTGCCGCCCCGCCCCTTCTTTGCCGGCGGTTTGCGAGCCTCGGGACTCGAGCGGCTCTTGGATGGGGCCTTCTTCGGCGCGGCTGCGGGACCCTCGGCGTCGATGCTGCGCCGGAGGGCATCCATGAGATTCACGACATTCGACGGCCGAGGTGCCTCGGGTGCCTTGATGGGCTGCCCGGACTGCTTGGAACGGATCAGTTCGACGACGGCATTCTCGTACCGGTCCTCGAACTTCGACGGGTCGAAATCGGCCGCCTTCGTCTCGATGATGTGTCCGGCGAGATCACGCATTTCGGCGGGGAGCTTCAGATCCGGTATGTCGTCGAAATAGGCATCCTCGCCCCGGACCTCGTATGGGTAGCGCAACAGAGTTGCGAGGATGCCCTTTCCCAGGGGCTCGAGGAGCACCATGCGCTCGCGTCGGGCGATCACCACCCGGGCGACGCCCGCCCTGCCCTTCTCCCGCATGGCGTCCCGGATGACCGCGAAGGCCTCTTGGGCGACCTTGTCGTCCGGGGCGATGTAGTACGGCGTCTCCAGGTAGCGCACGTCGACCTGCTCGCGGGGAACGAAGCTCTCGATGTCGATCGTATGAGTACTCTCGATGCGAATCGTTTCGAGCTCTTCGTCATCGACGACGATGTAGGAGCCCTTCCCTACCTCATATCCCTTCACCTGCTCGTCGTTCTCGACGGGATCGCCGGTCTCCGGGTCGATGAACTGGCGCTTGACCCGGTTTCCGGTTGCCCGGTTCAGGGTGTGGAACCGGACCCGGGACGATGAACTCGTGGCCGGGTAGAGGGCCACCGCGCAGGATACGAGGGACAACTTCAAGTATCCCTTCCAGTTGGCGCGCGGTGCCATCGTATACTCCAGAAAAACTCCTTGACTCGAAGAGTGCTTTCGACTCGGCCAAGAGTCAAAGTGATTCGGATGCGACTCAAACGCGACTCTCGTGCGAGTCGTTCCGAATCGCTTTTGACTCTCGACACGAGGGCGAATACTTGCGGGCGCCCGGAAACAGTGTGACGCCTGGACACTATCGTCTCGATGGAGGCAAGACGCTTCTGCCTTTACGTGGTCGGCCGCCTGCGCCGGGTCACCCGCGGGAGGTTGGCGCTCGCCGTCGAGGCCGCCGGAGGGCGGCTCGTGCGAACGCTCAGCGGACGGGTGGACGTGGTCGCCCTCAGCCACGGCTCAGCCCTTCAGGTGCTGGCACAGGCACCCCCACCCCGTCTCCCGGCGGGGGTCCCCGAGCGTGCAGCCGTGATCAGCGAGGGCACCCTGCTGCGGCGGCTAGGTCTGCTTCACCAAACAGCGGAGCACCGAACGGTCACCAGCGAGGAGGTCGAGCGGGCCTCGGGCCTAGGCGCGGAGGTCGTCCGGTGTCTCGCCCTATACGACGTCCTCGAGCCGGCCGACGGCTCGTTCTCGTTCCGCGATGTGCGGGTGGCGCGGGAAGTGCGACGGCTCCTCGATCACGGGTTTGGCCTCGACGACATTGCAGAGGCCTCGATGGCGCTCGGGCGTTCCGGACGCGGTCTGTTCGACACGTCCGTCACCGAGGCACCTTGGGGCGAGTTGATGCAATGGTTCGGGGGCCGTCTCGGTCGGCTCGATGGCCAGTTGGAGCTTCCTCTGGAAGAGAGCTGCGCGAGCGTCGACGAGGTCTTCGCGCAGGCCGAACAGTGCGAGCTTGCCGGGGATCTTGCGGAGGCGGAGCGCCTCTATGGGATTGCGCTCAGGATGGATCGCACGGACCCGGTGATCCCCTTCAATCTCGGCAACGTCCTGGACGCGCTGGGGCGTCCGGGGGAGGCCGTCTTGCAGTACCGGCACGCTCTCTCGCGGGATGGGGCCTTCGGTGAGGCGTGGATCAACATCGCCGCCCTGCAGGAAACGGCCGGGCGTCCGGCTGAAGCCGAAGCCAGCCTGCGGAGGGCGCTCGAGGCTCGATCCGACTTCGATTTGGCCCTCTACAACCTGGCGCTGCTTCTCACGAGGGCCCGGCGGTACGCGGAGGCCCTGCCGATATGGGATCGATATCTCGCAGTGCGGCCTTCGGCCCACAAGGCAACGACCGCCATGCGCCTGCGGGCGCTATGCCGGTTCGAAGAGATGACGTCCTTCTCCTGATGCATCGACAATCGCATCAAACACCCTCGTGACCGGCGAAACGCCTGTCCGGGAGGACGGCTCGAATCCGACCACGCTCAGCCGTCCGGACGCCGGGTGCGCCTCCACGGCGAGACGCGTGAGCCCGTTCAAGACGGGCTCCTCCAGCCAGCCGAATGCTGCGGTGGAGTTTCGTACCCCGAGCGCGGCGCAGCGGATTCCGGAGGACGCGAGGCCGCGCATGTAGATTCCACGGTCGATCCAGACGCCTGTGCGCCGTGGACCCGAAGGATGCCAGTCGTTCGCGATGGTGAAGCAGCCGTGATGCAATGCCGCCCCGGTCTCGGTGCGCTCGATCAGGCATCCTTCCCCCGGCGCTGAGCCGACGATCGAGAAAAGCGCTGGTTTTGCCAAAGGCATCTTCGACAGAAGCGCGACGGCTTGATCGAAGGACCGGCAGGTGTCGAAGGCATGGCGGAGGAGGTGCGCGGCCGGCCAGAAGCCGGACCGTCGCCATGTGGCGACGCCGTTGAGCAGGAAGTCGACCGGCAGGAGCGCGGCGGCGCGGCCGCGGCGAAAGAGCGGCGCTTGGTTGATGGCGGCGGCAAACCGTCCCGGCGCGAGGGCCGTGAGGACGCCGGCCGCCCCGGCCAAGTGACATTGGCATAGAGCCCGGCCCCGCCGTCCTGAACGGCGACCTCGACATGGCGTCCGAGCCCTGGAAAGGGCCAGTCGAGCGTCCGCCGCAGGACCGGGTCCGGCTCAACGTCCACGCGGGCGGTGCATCCCCATTCATAGGATGCGTTGACGAACCACACGCCCGGGCGTCCGGCAATCGCGGCGATCTGCGCGATCTCGTCCACATAGGGGCTTGCCGTTCGCCGGAGCCAGGCCGCCGAGATCCTGTCGAGCGGCCCGACCGTGCCCCTGAGCGGCGCAGGAATCACCGACAGGCACGCGTTTCTCAGATCCAGCATCGCCTGCTTTCGGAGCCTTGCGTGCTCCACCGGTCCGCCCTCGCGCACATCGGCGACCGGAATGTCCGGGAGAGATCGTCCGGATCCGGGGCTCACAGGCATGTCGCGCCTCCCCCTCTCGGGCGTAGGGTCCCACCGCGCCGCGACCTCCTCTTCGGAGGCAGGCGCATTCCCGACCGGCCGTCGACGCGGCGCCCAGAGTACCAACGTCGGATCAGATCGCAGGTGAGCGCCAGAACAGGCCGTTCTATGGCAGGCATGGATCGGCTCATGTCGATCTTGAGAAGCTCTCAGGTTGCTCCGTGGGGAGGAACAGGCAAGCCGTCTTGGCGAGCCGCACAAGGGTCATGGCCCGCGACTTGGAGCGCGAAGGCCGACCATGTAACCTCGATGCATGGAACCCTCGCCACAACTCGCACCACGGTCCGACGAGCTGGCACGGGAAGTGCTGGCCGCCTTTGCGACCGGCCGGCAGATCACACCTTTTTCGGAGCGCTTTGCCGGCTTCGATATGGATGCAGCCTACGCCGTGTCGGAGGAGATCCGGCGATTGAGAGGAGGGCGCCGCGAGCGCGCCGTCGGCCGCAAGATCGGGTTTACGAACCGCACGATCTGGTCCGAGTACGGGGTCCATGCTCCGATATGGAGCTATGTCTACGACACGACCGTCCATACCCTCCCGCCCTTCGACGCCATTTTCCGGCTCCGTCCGTTTCTGGAGCCCCGCATCGAGCCCGAAATCGTGTTCGGACTTGCGCGAGCGCCGGAACCAGGGATGGACGAGCGCGCCCTCCTCTCCTGCATGGGCTGGATCGCTCACGGCTACGAGATCGTGCAATCCCTCTTTCCCCGATGGAAATTCACGGCTCCCGACACCGTGGCCGCGCTCGGCTTGCACGGTGCTCTCCTGCTCGGGCCACAGCGCCGGCTCGAAGAGACCGAAGCCGAAATGTGGCTCGACGCGCTTCCGGCGTTCGAAATTGCGCTTGTGCGAAACGACAGCGTGATGGACCGCGGGCGCTCCGCCAACGTGCTCGGCGGCCCGCTCTCGGCCCTGCGCCACCTTGTCGATGGTCTCGCCAATGATCCTCGCCATCCACCGCTCGGCCCTGGCGAGATGATCTCGACGGGAACATTGACGCGTGCCCTTCCGGTGCGGCCCGGCGAAACGTGGCGGACCGCTCTTACGGGAATACCCATCGACGGCCTTCGGGTCACTCTGCAGTGACCGCAAGCGCTCCGCTTGACGGCCGCCGAGCGAAGATCGCGCACAAGGCCCGGACAGGACCGATGCGCGACCCTTGCGTCGCGAGCGAAGAAGAGCGACCGTTACCGTTGACGCCGCGCGAATTCCTCCCGACCAGCCCTGGTGTAGAGTGCCAGCAGCCGAGTGGCCTCTTCGGTATAGTCGCGGATTGTCTCCTGCACCCAGCGCGATTGTATGCTGAGGGCATCGGTCCAGTTCTGGCTGGACGTCAACTCGCGGATCGTGTCGCTGTCCTTTTCCAGCCGCATGGACACGAAATCCAGCATTTCACGCTGGCTCTTGGCAAAGGTGGCAAACAGGGCTTCCGCTCCCTGGACGATCGGCTGCGCCGAATTGCCGTTGCCGAAGGCGCCCGTGAACCGGGTGACGTTGTCGGTGTAGTTGGATCGCGCTCGTTGTGCAGTCATGGTCCTTCCTCTGGCCTGTGTTGTTCTTTTTCTGCGAGCCGGCAAGAAAGCGAGGAATCCCTGTTCCCCGATCAGGCCGCCCAGCAGAAAACAAACCTGGGTTAACCTGGTTCGGTACGAAGTAACCCGGATCGGCTACGCTACTTCTTCGCGCCCCCAGGAGGGTCCTGAGGAGGAGCGCGCGGCCCTTCGACCTCGATGTGCCCATACGACTATACGCGTCGGATGGTGCACTGCGCGAGTCTGCGGCGATAGTCCAAAATGGCCGCCACTTGGCGGGCGAGGATCAGCAAGACCTCGCAAGGCGCTCGGCTTCTGTCCACTGGCCAGCCAAAACCGTTTCTCACGCGAGAGCCGACGAAGTCAGGGTACGCGATGCCTCCCATCCGGCGAACCTCGGGACCATTGCGGATGATGGGGCGCAGGCTTCATCCATGGGGATCCGCGCGTGCGGGATTGCGGCTCCGCTTCCGCGCCAGATTCACCACCAGCTTGGCGACCCGGGCACCGTGCTTGGGCTTCTCGAGAAAGGTCACCTCGCGAAGCTCAGGCGGGATCTGCTCGACGTCGGTCCAGGAGGTAAAGAAAAAGAACGGTACTTCCCTTCGGCCAAGCTCGTGAGCCAAGTCGAAGGAGGCCCCATCCCAGAGGGCCACGTCCAGAACCGCGGCGACCGGCGCGTGGCCGCTCAACCAATCGGAGGCCTGGCAGGCTTCGCTGAACGGGCCGGCGACCCTGAAGCCCTCGGTCTCCAGCATCGCGGGAAGCACACCGTCGGGCCACAAGTCGTTCTGCACCAACAGCACCCAAGGCCTTGATGGCGGCCGAACAGCCTGGCTCTCGGCGCGCGACGACCCGAGACCCGCGGGGGCTCTCGTCACACCGACGCTCTTACCGCCGGAATCGTTCGATTCGCCTTTGAAGGCCGGCGAAACGCTGGAGATAAAGTTCTCGTCGCCGACGATGCCGCGCCTCGAGCTTTGCCCTCGGGGGTTCGACATCCGCGATCGATGGGTCGATCTGTTCCCGTTCATACTCATAATCGAAGTCCAAATCCGCCAAGGTGGCGAGCAGCGCTTGCATCAATGGCCTGATCGCGGGCGAGTGCATGCAGGGGCGACCATTTCGCCCGACCGAGTCCCCGGACCTGCAGCATGTCGGCATCGAACATTGTCCACGCTCGCCGCGAGCTTGACTGTTGCTTCTGTGCCGCCTCAATACGACTGATTCGCCCGGGTACGTCTGTCGGGCAGCCGACATTGTGGGAGGCGCAGAATACGGTCTCGCGCGCGTGGGGCGCCGCCCCTCCTCTTCTCATGGATAAAATCGGTGCCGCTCTTGCGACGGCTCGTCGTCAGGCGCTGCCGAGCGGCTCCGCCCGTGGAGCAAAGCCTCACGGCAAGTTGCGAGGCAACGGGCCGACGCTAGCCGCCCTGCGTGACTTCGTGATGAACGAGTCCCGCTGATCATATCCGCGCGAACCGCGTGCGTCGGCTCTCGTGGGAACATGACCACGGCCGAACTCGGTCCTGATGGCTCATTCGCCGCAGCCTCGGCCGAGTCGACGTCTTGTTCCACTCCCCGGTGCGGTTGGAACTCCTTGGGCTGATTCATTGTCCCGCTCATATCGCTACCCCATCTCACCTCGGCGAGCCTCATCTGCTGTAGAGTGTTCGAGAGTGTTCGTCCGGCATGGACGGGAGGTCTGGCGACCGTGAAACCGATGAACGAGGAGCACCTCGCGATCCTGCGCCGGCATATGGTCGAGGTTATCGCGATCCAATTCGACCTGATGAGCGAGGAAATCGGCAAAGGGAAGCTCGACGACAGAGTCGCGTCCGCCATGCTTCGAGTCCGCCGGCATCTTTTCGTTCCTTCTGCGCTCGCCACCCTGGCCTACCACGACACTCCGCTCCCGATCGGCTTCGACAAGACGATCTCGCAACCCTTCATCAGCGCGCTCATGACGGATCTCCTCGATCCGCAGCCGCACGAGGCGGTCCTCGAGATTGGCACGGGCCTGGGCTATCAGGCTGCCGTCCTGGCGGAACTCGCCCGGCAGGTCTGGACGGTCGAGGTCGTCGAGGAGTTTGCGGCCCATGCCGAGGAGCGGCTCCAGGCACTCGGCTACCGCAACGTTGCGGTTCGCACCGGGGACGGTTCGAAAGGCTGGACCGAGCATGCGCCCTTCGACAAGGTGCTCGTGACCGCAGCGGCCGAGCAGCCGCCGCAGGCCCTGATCGATCAACTCAAGCCCGGGGGGCGGCTGGTCATGCCGCTCGGGGGGGACGAAGCGCAAAGGCTTACGGTGATCCAGAAAAAGGCGGGCCAGCCGATGGCGACCACGACCAGCATCCCGGTCCGCTTCAGTCGCCTCGAGACTGTCGTTTGATCATCGGCCCACGCCGCCCGCCAGGAACCGGTTGTCAGGGTTCGAGGTGACGAAGCCAGCCGGCTTGCAACGAGACGCCCTTGCTCGAGGATGCGACCGCTCATGACACGACCACAAGTCTCGCTCGTCCTGTCCGGGGGTGTCGCGCTGGGTGCCTATCAAGGGGGGGCCTATGCGGCCCTTCATCGGCATGAGAACCTCCGACCGCAGCGTATCGCTGGCTCGTCGATCGGCGCCCTCAACGCGGCTGTCATTGCAGGCAACAGGCCGGACCGGCGAATCGAGTGCCTGCGTCGGCTCTGGGAGGCAGCCATGATCGAACCGGTTGCTTTCGACACGCCATGGCTGCGGGCTCGAGTGGAAGGTCCGTGGCGCCACGCCTACAGCTGGCTCGGTGTTCTTCAGACGCGGTTGTTCGGGCGCCCTGGCCTGTTTCGGCCCCGTCTTCCCGAACTCATGTTCGAGAACGTGACCAGCGTCTATGACTTGGCGCCGCTCCGGGCAAAGCTCGAAGACTTCGTGGACTTCGAGCGACTGAACGATGGTGAGGTGCGGGTCAGCGTCATCACCACGGATATCGAGACCGGGCAAGAGACTGTTTTCGATACGCACAAGGGCGATCGCATCGGGCCGGACCACCTTCTGGCGAGCTGCGGCTTTCTTCCCGATTTCGCCCCCCTGCAGATCGACGGCCGTCTGCTCGGCGACGGCGCATTCGTGGCGAATGCGCCCGTTGGAACCGTGCTGCAGGACCCGGAACCCGAAGGCGAACTCCTGTGCTTCGTCGTCGACCTTTTCTCGCCTGACGGAGAGCGTCCCTCGACCCTCGAGGAAGCGGCGGCTCGGCGATGGGACCTGATCCTCGGCAATCAGTCCCGGGAAAAACTCAACAGTCTCGAACGCGAATATCGGCTTCGATCGGCACTCGGCCGTCTTATTTCGCACCTCGGTCCGGACGCGCTCAAGGATCCCGAGTTGGCGTCCGTCCTGTCGGAAGCCACAGGAAGTTGCGTCACTCTCCTGCATCTCAGCTACCACGCGCCCCTTCACGAAGCTGGGCCCGAAAAGGCTTTCGACTTCTCACGAACGACGCTCGAAGATCGGTGGGAGGCAGGCTTTCTCGACATGGCGGAGGCGGTGGGCGTCGCAACCGATCCGGCAGGACGGCGGAGCGGTTTCTCGATCCACCGCATTCGCCGCAAGGCACACGGGCGTTGACAAGTGTGTCGGCGAAAACTTGAGCGTCCGGCACGCTAATCGCCGGCCGGATCTTCTGCTTCGAACGCGTCGATGTCGACAAAGCCCAATACATAGAGGAGTGCGGCCAACGCGAGCCACGCGAAAGCCAAGAAGCTCTCAAAGCCCGAGAGCGCCAACAGATCCAAGATCAGCGATGAGATCATGGGAGATGCCCCGGCGCCGCGGCGACACTAAAACCGATACATGCCGTAGCGTCAACCCATCGCGACCACTGAGAACTACTGTGCGCGACTGAACGTCTCAGGTCACATGCTCTTAAGAGTTCGAACGAACATCGTCCGAGACCCTGATAAGGGGCGTGACGAATGAATGTGGAGCGTCGCCCGGCAACGACCTGGAGCAGCGGACGGATCCCGGATCCATCCGATGCTCATCCACTATTCCGCATGATGCGCTAGCGACGTGGCCGCGTTTCCAGCGCACCCAACTGGGCGCGCAGCCCTTCGACGAGGTTCTTCGGCACGCCGATGTCGAGGAATCGCCCATCCGGCAGATGCAGCGCCTCGACCCGAAGGCCAGCCTCCATTGCCGCCATGACGACGTGGCTCATGTGCAGTTCACTCGCCGGGGTCTTTGCGTGCCGGCTCTTCGCTCGCGCTCCGCCACGAACTCGTGCATGAACGCCGTGAACGATGGTTCCCATGCTGCGAGGGCCCAGGTATATCGCAGATCGCTCTCCATGGGCTTCACCAGAATCTTTCGAATTCGGCCGTGTTCGTCGAATTCGATCGGGTCGCCGAGGTGCGGCTGGTCCGTCGGGAAGACGCCGAGCGCCACGTCGGCCCTCGTCTCCTTCAGATGAGCGACTGTGAGCGAATATGCGTTCTCCGGCTCGACCAGCATGTCGGGAAAGCCGAAGACGACGGTTGCCTCCCGCACGAAATCATGGGCTTGATCGACGGTGTAAGGCACTCCGTGCGGCAGGTTCATCATCAGATAGGCGATAGCCAGGCCAATCGACGCGCCGTCTCCAAAGAATTCGGGAATGTCCCATTTTCCCTTCCGCAGGACGATGAAGGCGCGCCGGGCGCCGGCACGGCGGAAATGCTCCAGCAGAAACTGGCCGACAGGTTTCGGACGCAGGCCCCGGTCATCGGCGCCGGTAGTGAACCCGATGGGGTAGAGTTCCTTGCTGCATGGCAACGGGCCCAGACGAGTAGCTCTCCCGGCTGCCGGAACAATGCCGACGATCTCGCGCTCTGCCGTGGACATTTCATCGCCTCGCCGATGACTTCTTCGCTGTGGGGCACGCCGACCACGCCGCCGGGCGCATGTGCCCACCCGGAATGACTGATTAGTCCATCACCTCGCCACATTCCTCCGGCCAAAGGCATTGGTCCAGCTTCCGCTAAGTAAGCACCCCAAGACGCAGCGGGGAAGAGCCATGGTCCGTACCGTTGTATTCTCGCTTCTCGCAATTGCGCTCTCCTTGGGGACGCCCGCATGGGCCCAAGAGACAGGCTCCGGTGGTTCTGCCGGCAGTGCCGGCTCAGGGGACCCGTCCGGCACGGGGGGAACAAACTCCGGTACAGGAGGCACGGACACCACGGACGGGAGCGGGACCGCGGGAAGCGGAAGTGCAACGAATTCCGGCGGGACCGACGCCGGCGGGACGGCCTCCGGTGGATCCGCGGGAGGTTCGACCGGAGCAGGGTCGACGAGCACTGCCGGGGATGCCGGAGCGGGCGCCAGCGTCGGCAGCGCGGCAGGCGGCGCTACGAGCCCAGGTGCCGGGCCCGCGGCGGGAGGGACGATCAACTCTGGAGCGGCTGCAGCCGATACGGCCGGCAGCCCCGCACCGGCAACATCGAGCGTCGGTGCCAGTCCCTCCCCGGCGGCGCCATCGCCGAGCAATGTGGGAACGGCCAGCATTGGGACTGGGACGAGCGGTGCGCAGGGCACCGGAGTTTCGTCCGCGCGTAGCGGCGTTTCCACATCGGTCCCCGCCAATCCCGACTTCCCGGAGACATCGAGCGCGGCAGTCTCTGCGCGCGACCAAAATAGTGGGCCCGGCGAACCGTCATGGCTCCTTCCGGCCTCTCTGGCTCCTGTTGCAAGCCGGGCACGCAACGTGCAAGGCTCGATCCTCGATGCGCTTCAAGCCCAAGAGCCGTTGTTAGCTCGGCCCGGGACTTCGTTGGCCATCGTGAGCGCTTGCCGCAACTCGCTCATCGAGGCATCCCGCCCCTATGGAGTCGTGCGAGTCGACGCGGCGAGTGCCGGCCGGCCGCGGACCGGGCGAAAAGGTGCGATCGTTGCGCCGATCGAAGCAAGGATCGCCTACGCGCGGTCCGATCGGATGCAGGTTCGGCAATCGCGGATCATCTGCCACCTCTCGGCATCCGGCGAGGTTATGGCGATCCGCTAGAGCATCGGACCCAAAAGTGGACTCCACCTTTGGGATCCATCCGATGCTCCTTGTCTGAAGCGGCGCATCGTTTAACGCGGAAAACCGGGGCTCCCACGATACGGCGCCTCGATAGAGCTGGAACTCCACTGCGAGGCTGGAAGCGGCGTCGATCGCTTCAAAATTTGCGATCGGACGAGGTGCAGCACACGGCATGCATGCCACCGCCGAAGTCGGCGTTCGCGTGGACAAGGCGGGTCGTGACGCGGATCTTTCGTCCAAGCAGACCCTCCCCCTCCGCCGTGTACCGGTCCTCGGATCGCGCACTCCGAGGCGATCAGGCAGGCCAAACTCATGACGCTCATCGAATGCAGCCTTGCGCCTCGGTCGTAGTTCTCGTTGACACCGTTGAGTACACGATCAATATTTATCTAGTGTTTGCGGACTGTTTGCTTAACTTTGGCGTTCTCAACGCGTTTGTCCGATGTAACCGGATGTAATCGCTGGCGAAGCTCGCACTTATTTATTTCATCGTGACTTAAGAAACGTACATCCGGCGCGGGCGGTATGCTTTGTCCGCCGCACGCGCGGGATCACTGTGATCATCGAGCCCTGACCGGCGGAACGGTGTCATGGAGACGTACCTCGCGAACCTCGGCACTCTAGCGCCCCCACCTGATGGAGAGCAGTGCTGCGTCGATATGTTAATTCACCGTGAATTATTTATTGACATTTCCAGGCGAAGAGTGAACAATCCCGGGACGGTCGGCAGGCATCAACGGTCGATGTGGCTCAGCGGGGAAGAACGCGTGGCGAGCAAGGCACCCACAGGTCAAGGCAGCAATTCCGCGAATCTCCGCCAGTTCCACGAACGCGTCGTCCTGGCGGCCCTGCGGCGCCTCGGTCAGGCCTCCAAGGCGGACCTAGCCCGCCATGCCAATCTCACCGATAATACGGTCGGCCTCATCGTCCGGGATCTCCAGCAGCAACAACTGATCCGGATCGACGGACGGCGGAGCGGCGCGCGAGGCCAGCCGGCAACGCTCCTGTCCATCGACGGCGACGGGGCTCATGCGATCGGGGTCAAGATCGGGCGCCGCTCCATCGATGGAGTTCTGGTCGATTTTTGCGGGCGGGTGCTGCGCCACCGCAGGCTGGAACGGGATTTCCCGCCGCCGGAGCAGGCTCTCGCCCTGGCCGCCGATCTCGTCGCCGACCTTCGTTGCATCGTTCCGGCCGTTCACGCGGGGCGTCTGGCGGGCCTGGGTCTCGCCGTGCCCTACAACCTGGGCTGCTGGCGCAACGAACTCGATATCTCCTCCAATGCCTACGAGGCTTGGAACGAGTTCGACCTTGCGGGCCGGTTGAAGGACGTAACCGGATTGCCCGTCTTCAGCGAGAACGACGGAACGGCGGCGACGATCGCAGAGCTGTTCCAGGGCCACGGCCGAGAGATCGACAACTTTCTCTATGTCTTCATCGGCACCGCCATCGGCGGCGGCGTCGCTCTCGGCGGCGACTACTATCGCGGTCCCAAAGGGAACGCGGGAGACATCGGCTTGATGCCGGTGCCCCGGTCGAGGCTCGCGGCGGCGTCCGCGCCCAAGGGCACGCATGACGTGCTGCTGGCTCGGGCATCCATCAGCCTGCTGATCCGCCATCTGCGAGCAAACGCCGTGCCGGTGGAGAATCGAGCCCAGCTCGACGCGGCGCTCGAAACTCATCCGCACCTCGTCGACGAATGGCTGGAGGACAGTGCCGAGGCCCTCGTCTCGCCCATCCTCTCCGCCGTGCGCATCCTAGACCTCGAAGAGGTCGTGCTCGACGCCGACCTGCCGCGCGAGATCGTCGACAGATTGATCTGCAAACTCGGTTGTCAGCTTGCCGCCAACGCCCCCGAGGCGCGCGATGCTCCAAAGCTGCGCCGCGGGATGGTCGGTCGGACGGCCAGCGCCATTGGTGCCGCAATCCTGCCGCTGCACCTCAACTTCAGTCCGACACGGGATATCCTGCTCGGTGTCGACGCAGCGCCCGGGCCGATCCGGATTTCGTCCTGACGGCCTTCACCGGCAACTTGGAACAAGGGAGATCCGTCAGACCAACCAGTAACGCAAAAACGAACGACGGGAGGGAACACGATGCCGGACGATGCGAGCGTATCCGTACCGACTCTGGAAATGCGCAACGTCTCGAAGACGTTTCCAGGCGTGAAGGCGCTGAACGGCGTCCAGCTCCAGGCTTGGGGCGGCGAGGTGCTGGCCCTCATGGGCGAGAACGGTGCCGGCAAGTCGACCTTGATGAAAATTCTTTCGGGCGCCTACCAGCCCGATCCCGGAGCCGAGATCCTGATCAACGGCGAGCGCGTCGACATCGGCGATCCGATCGCCGCCAAACGTCACGGCATCGCCATCATCTATCAGGAACTCGCCCTCGCTCCCAATCTGACGGTGGCCGAGAACATATATCTTGGCGACGAGATCCACCATCGCGGGCTCGTCGACCGCAACGCCATGTACGAGAATTGCAGGCCGGTCCTGGAGCGCCTCGGAGCCCCGTTCGGCCCGGAGACGCCCGTCGGCATCTTGTCGATCGCCGAGCAGCAGCTCGTCGAGATCGCCAGAGCCCTGCACGCCAAGTCCAAGATTCTCGTTCTGGACGAACCCACGACCGCCCTTTCTTCGCGCGAGACGGAGCGCCTGTTCGCGCTGGTGCGCCAGTTGCGCGCAGAGGGCATCGCGCTCATCTACATCAGCCACCGCATGGCGGAGGTATACGAGCTCTCGGATCGCGTCTCGGTGCTCCGGGACGGCACCTATGTCGGCACCCTTGCGCGCGACGAGATCACTGCTGAAGCGCTGGTGAAGATGATGGTCGGCCGCGACCTGTCGACGTTCTACAAGAAAGAGCACGATCCCAACGGCGTCCGCGGGCCTGTGATCTTGGAGGTCGACGGAGTAACGGACGGCGGAAGACGGGTGAAACCGTGCAGCTTCCAGCTCCACAAGGGCGAGGTGCTGGGGATCGCCGGCCTTGTCGGGTCGGGGCGCACCGAGCTCGCTCGGCTGATTTTCGGTGCCGACCCGAAGGTGGGCGGTGAGATCCGACTCGAGGGCCGCCCCGTCGACATCACCGAACCTCGGGAGGCTCTGGAGCACGGCATCGCCTATCTCACCGAGGACAGGAAGGCGCTGGGATTGTTCCTCGACATGACGTGCGGCGACAATATCAATATCGGCGTCATTCACCGGGATGCATACGCGGGCGGCGTCCTGAACCTCGGCTCCGCGTGGCGCCGCGCCGAGGCCGCCTTCAAGACGCTGCGGGTGCGGGCCGCCAGCCCGCTCGTGACGGTCGGCAGCCTCTCGGGCGGCAACCAGCAGAAGGTTCTGCTCTCGCGCTGGCTCGAGATCGGCCCGAAGCTGCTCATCCTCGACGAGCCGACCCGCGGCGTCGATATCGGCGCGAAGTCCGAGATCTATCGGATCATCGACGAGCTCGCCGCGAGAGGGATCGGGATCATCGTCATCTCGAGCGAGCTGCCGGAGGTCATCGGCATCTGCGACCGCGTCCTCGTCATGCGCGAGGGACACATTCAGGGAGAAGTCGGCGGCGGAACCGGCCGAGCGATCACGCAGGAAAACATCATGACCTATGCCGCAGGCGCCGCAGCCTGAACGGACAGGTCGGAAACGGGAGGACACGCCCATGGCAGGCAACGAGACTTCGGGAACGGGTACTGCGAGTCCGGCCACGTCAGGCGGTGCCGGCTTATCGGCGCGGCAGGTTCAGATCCGGAGCTTCGTCCAGGCCGCCGGCATGCTGCCGGTGCTGATCATCATCTGCATCGCCTTCCACTACTTGTCCGATGGCCGCTTCTTCACCGCGCAGAATGTTTCGATCGTCGCCCAGCAGGCATCGATCAATACCGTGCTTGCCGCGGGCATGACATTCGTCATCCTGACCGGCGGAATCGATCTGTCGGTCGGCTCGATCCTCGCGGCCTCCGCCATGGCGGGCGTCATCGCGTCGCTGGTCCCGGGCTGGGGTCTCTTGGGGATTCCCGCCAGCATCCTCACCGGCCTGCTCTTCGGGTTCCTGAACGGCGTGCTGATCGCATTCCTCAAGCTGCCGCCCTTCATCGTGACACTCGGCTCGCTCACCGCCGTGCGCGGCATCGCACGGCTCATGGGCGGCGACACGACGGTGTTCAACCCCGAGCTGCCCTTCGCCTTCATCGGCAACGATTCGCTCTTCGGGGTCATCCCCTGGCTCGCCGTGATCGCATTCCTCGTCGTGGTGGTCTCGTGGTTCATCCTGCGCCGAACGGTCCTGGGCGTGCGCATCTATGCGGTCGGCGGCAATCCGAACGCGGCGAGGCTCTCCGGGATCAAGGTCTGGGCGGTCCTGCTCTTCGTCTATTGCGCTTCCGGAGTCCTTGCGGGCTTGGGCGGCGTGATGTCCGTTGCACGTCTCTATGCCGCCAACGGACTTCAACTCGGCCAGGCCTACGAGCTCGATGCGATCGCCGCCGTGATCCTGGGCGGAACCAGCTTCGTGGGCGGCATCGGCACGATCTGGGGCACGCTTATCGGGGCGCTGATCATCGCAGTTCTGACGAACGGACTGATCCTGCTCGGCGTCTCCGACATCTGGCAGTTCATCATCAAGGGTCTCGTGATCATCGGCGCGGTGACCCTCGATCGGTTCCGGCTTCAGGGCAGCGCGCGAACCTGAGCGGGACCCGTCCTTTCCTGCCGGCCGCAAGGCCGGCAAGTCCGACCCATTGGCGGCGTGCTGGCCCACCGCCGAAAGAGGTCAACCACAGGCCAGGGAGGCTAAGACCAATGTTGCGAAAGCTGTTGCTTGCAGGTGCGGCACTTGCCGTAGTGACGAGTGCCGCCTCGGCAAAAGAGCTCAAGTCAGTCGGCCTGACATTGGGAACGCTCGGGAACCCGTTCTTCGTCGCCGTGGCAAAAGGGGCCGAGGCGAAGGCCAAGGAGATCAACCCTAACGTCAAGGTGACGGCGACTTCGGCCGACTACGATCTGAACAAGCAGTTCAGCCAGATGGACAACTTCATCGCCGCAGGAGTGGACCTCATTCTGCTCAATGCGGCCGATCCACGGGCGATCCTCCCCGCCGTCAAGCGGGCGCAGCAGGCCGGGATCGTCGTCGTCGCGGTCGATGTCGCCGCCGCCGGCGCGGACGCCACCGTCCAGACCAACAATACTCAGGCCGGCCAGCTGGCCTGCGAGCACCTGGCCGAGAAGATCGGCGGCAAGGGGAATGTCATCATTCAGAACGGCCCCCAGGTCTCGGCGGTGATCGACCGCGTCAAGGGCTGCAAGGAGGTCCTGGCGAAGCACTCGGCGATCAAGATCCTGTCGGACGACCAGGACGGCAAGGGGGATCGGGAAGGCGGCCTCCGGGTGATGCAGGGACACCTGACGCGTTTCCCGGACATTGCCGGCGTGTTCACGATCAACGACCCGCAGGCGATCGGATCCGACCTCGCGGCCAAGCAGCTCAACCGCAAGACCCTCGTCATCACTTCGGTCGACGGCGCACCCGACCTCGAAGCGGCGCTCAAGGGCGAATCCCTCATTGCCGCGTCGTCGAGCCAGGATCCCTACGCGATGGCGCAGCAGGCGATCGCGATCGGGTACGACATCATGAACGGGAAGAAGCCTGAAAATCCCATGGTCCTCATGCCATCGACCCTGATCACGAAAGCCAATGTAAGCCAGTACAAAGGCTGGTCGTCACCGCGTTGACGCGTTTCAGCCCGGGATTCGCGTCCCGGGCAACCCTTATCTCTCGGAGGACGAGCGACATGGCCGACGTCGTGACGTTTGGTGAACTGCTCATCGACTTCGTGCCGACCGTCACCGGCTATTCTCTGGCCGATGCCGAGGTCTTCAAGAAGGCCGCGGGCGGCGCGCCTGCCAATGTCGCCGCCGGCCTTGCGCGCCTGGGCGTGACCAGCGCCTTCATGGGCATGGTCGGCGAGGACGGCTTCGGCCATTTCCTCGCCGACACGCTGCGCACCGTCGGCGTCGACGTCTCGCCTTTGCGCTTCACGACCCGGGCCCACACGGCGCTCGCCTTCGTCTCCCTGAGGGCCGACGGCGAGCGCGAATTCCTCTTCTACCGCTCCCCGAGCGCCGACATGCTGATGACTCCCGACGACGTCGACGAGGCGGCGATCCGATCCGCGCGCGCTTTTCATTTCGGCTCGATCAGCCTCATCGCCGAGCCGGCACGATCAGGCACTCTCCATGCCGTCGAACTTGCCCGCCGCCACGGCAGGATGATCACCTACGATCCGAACCTGCGCCTGTCGCTCTGGCCCGATGCCGACGCCGCACGCGAGGGCATGAGGCTCGGCCTTGCCCATGCGGAAGTCGTCAAGATCGGCGAAGAGGAACTCGCGTTCCTGAGCGGCGAGCCCAATCCGATCTCGGCCGCGCGCTCTCTCTGGCACGCCGACATGCAGATCATGGCGGTTACCCGTGGGAGCGCCGGCTGCTACTGGCTGACACGGGATGCAGAGGGTGAGGTCCCCGGATTTGCCGTCCATGCCGTCGATGCCACGGGCGCTGGCGACGCTTTCATGGCCGGGTTCATCGCGGGCCTTCTTGCGGAGCGTGAGATGCCGAGGGATCCTCGCCGCATCGATGCGATATGCCGCTTCGCCAATGCGGTCGGCGCGCTGACCGCCACGGGGCGCGGCGCTATCCCGTCCCTGCCGACCCGCGATGCCGTCGAGACCTTCATACGGAGCGCGCAGCGATGACCGCCCGGTTTGTTCCAGTCGAGCCATTCGACCTCGTCGTGTTCGGTGGGACAGGCGATCTTGCCATGCGCAAGCTGCTGCCGGGCCTGTATTACCGGGACAGCGACGGCCAGCTGCCGCCGGAGGCCCGGATCTTCGGCGCGGCACGAACAGACTTGACCACCGAGGCCTATGCGAACGAGGTCAAGGCGAATTTGATGCAGTTCGTCGGCAAGGATCTCGACCCGGAGGTCCTGCAGCGCTTCCTCGGCCGACTCGACTATATTGAAGTCGACGCCCTCGGGAACGAAGGTTGGGGAAAGCTGGCCGCGCGGCTCGTGGAAGCGCCGGAGCGGATCCGCGTCTATTATCTCGCCACGGCACCGACCCTGTTCGGGCCGATTTGCCAGGCTCTGGCGAGAGTCGAGTGCGTCACTCCGCTCAGCCGCGTGGTGCTCGAAAAGCCGCTCGGCCGCGATCTCGCCTCCGCGCAGGTTATCAACGATGAGGTGGGACAGGTCTTCGCCGAGGATCAGACCTACCGGATCGACCACTATCTCGGGAAAGAGACAGTCCAGAATCTGATCACGCTGCGGTTCGCCAACTTTCTCTTCGAACCCTTGTGGAACGCGAACGCCATCGACCACGTCCAGATCACGGTGGCCGAGAAAATCGGAGTCGGGGAGCGCGGCGACTACTATGACAAGTCTGGTGCTCTGCGCGACATGGTGCAGAACCATCTTCTTCAACTGCTTTGCCTCGTCGCAATGGAGCCGCCGCCGATTTTCGGTTCGGATCCCGTGCGAGACGAGAAGCTCAAGGTCTTGAGGGCCCTCAAGCCGATCGGCGACCGCGAAGTCGCCTCATGCACGGTGCGCGGCCAATACGGAGCCGGCGCCGTCGACGGCACCGCCGTGCTCGGCTACCTGGACGAGCTCGGTCATCCCAGCAACACGGAGACTTTCGTCGTCGTCAGGGCGGAGGTCCAAAACTGGCGCTGGGCGGGTGTTCCCTTCTACCTGCGCACCGGCAAGCGCATGGCCACGCGTGCATCCGAGATCATCGTTCAATACCGGTCCGTGCCGCACTCGATCTTCCGCGAAAACGGCCGGCAGATCGTGCCCAACCGCCTGGTGCTGCGTCTCCAACCGGACGAGGGAATGAAGCTCTATCTCATGAGCAAGGACCCCGGCCCGGGCGGTTTGCGATTCAAGAACACGCCTCTCAACTTGAGTTATGCGGAGGAATTCACTGTCGGTTACCGCGACGCCTACGAGCGACTCCTGATGGACGTCGTTCGCGGAAACTCGACGCTGTTCATGCGCAACGACGAGGTCCTTGCCGCGTGGCGCTGGATCGATCCGATCCGAGAGGGATGGAAGAGCGAGAACATTCGGCCCCGCCCCTACCCGGCGGGCAGCTGGGGGCCATCCGACGCGACGGCCCTCATCGCCCGAGACGGCCGCGCCTGGCACGAGGACATTACCTGACGCCGAAGGAATATCGCAATGACGACACTCAATGCCCGCATCGGCGAAGTTACGGAACGCATCGCCAGACGCTCGCGGGACACGCGCGAGCGCTATCTCGACCAGATCCGTGACTACGGCCAACGTCCTCCACGGCGAGCGCATCTCTCCTGCGGCAACCTCGCCCACGGCTTTGCCGCTTGCGACGTGCACGACAAGGAGGCGCTCGGCGGTCGCGCGAAGGTCAACATTGCGATCGTCTCCTCCTACAACGATATGCTGAGCGCGCATCAGCCCTTCGAGCGCTTTCCCGCCATCATCAAGCAGGCGGTTCGCGAATGCGGAGCTGTGGCTCAGTTCGCGGGCGGCGTCCCCGCCATGTGCGATGGCGTCACTCAGGGTCAGGCCGGCATGGAATTGTCCCTGTTTTCGCGCGACGTCATCGCGCTGGCGGCAGCCGTGGCGCTCAGCCACGACATGTTCGACGGCGCGCTCTATCTCGGGATCTGCGACAAGATCGTGCCCGGACTGGCGATGGCGGCCCTGAGTTTCGGGCATGTTCCGGCGATCTTCGTGCCCGGCGGTCCCATGACCACCGGCCTGTCGAACGCCGAGAAATCACGCGTCCGTCAGCTCTACGCCGAGGGCAAGGTCGGCCGAAAGGAACTGCTCGAGGCGGAGAGCGCCTCCTACCACGGCCCCGGCACGTGCACGTTCTACGGCACGGCGAACACCAACCAGATGATCATGGAGATCATGGGCCTGCACCTGCCCGGAGCGAGCTTCGTCAACCCGAACACGCCCTTGCGGGACGCACTCACCGCGCATGCCGCCAAGCGCGTCACCGCGATCACCGCGCTCGGAAACGAATACGCCCCCATCGGCGAAATCGTGGACGAGCGTGCCGTGGTCAACGGCGTGGTTGGCCTGCACGCGACGGGCGGTTCGACGAACCATACCCTTCACCTCGTCGCGATGGCTCGCGCAGCCGGCATCCACCTCACCTGGGACGACTTCGCGGACCTTTCCGAGGCTGTGCCGCTCCTTGGCCGCATCTATCCGAACGGAATGGCCGACGTTAACCAGTTCCATGCCGCAGGCGGAATGAGCTTCCTGATCGGTGAACTCCTCGATGCCGGGCTCCTGCACAGGGACGTGCGGACCGTGATGGGCGACGGCGGGCTGCGAGCGCTATCGCGACGAGCCATTCCTCGCCGATGGAAAGCTCGCCTGGCGATCCGGCGCCACCGAAACCCTCGATGACACGATCCTCGCGCCGGTTTCGAAGCCCTTCAGCGCCCATGGCGGACTCAAGCTCCTTTCGGGCAATCTCGGCCGGGCGGTCATCAAGGTCTCGGCGGTCAAGCCGGAGCGTCAAGTCATCGAAGCCCCGGCTCTCGTCTTCCACGACCAGAACGAGTTGCAGGATGCGTTCAAGCGCGGCGAGTTGGACCGCGACTTTGTCGCCGTGATCCGCTTCCAGGGGCCGAAGTCCAACGGGATGCCCGAATTGCACAAGCTCACTCCCGCGCTCGGAGTCCTGCAGGACAAAGGGTTCCAGGTCGCACTCGTCACCGACGGGCGCATGTCTGGCGCGTCCGGCAAGGTGCCGGCGGCGATCCACCTCACACCCGAAGCCGCGGACGGAGGAGCCATCGCCAAGGTCCGAGAAGGCGATGTCATTCGCGTCGACGCAGTCGCCGGCACGCTCGACGTCCGCATCAGCGAGACGGAATGGGCCGAGCGCGAGCCCATACGGGCCGACACCTCGCATTACCACCGAGGCCTCGGCCGCGAGCTGTTTGCCCCATTCCGTGCAGCGGTCGGGAGGGCAGACGAGGGCGCCGCATTTGTCGGCCACCTCATGGCGTGACTGAGGGAGAACGGTGATGCAGGAAGAGAGTGCAATCCATCGGAGCCGGACCTCCGATCCTGCTGGAGCGAACTTCGAGAAGGGTGGCATTCGATGACGCCGCTCACCGCCTCACCGGAATGGCAGGCGCTCGAGGCGCACGCTGCGGGCCAGCGCCATCTGCACCTGCGCGAGCTCTTCGCGGAGGATCGCGAACGCTTCAGGCGTTTCTCGCTCCGGCTGGACGATCTCCTGCTCGACTATTCGAAGAATAGAGTGACCGCGGAGACCATGCGGCTCCTGCTCGACCTGGCGCGGTTCTCGGACGTCGAAGGTTGGCGGGCGAGGATGTTTTCAGGCGAGAAGATCAACTTCACCGAGAACCGCGCGGTGTTGCACATCGCATTGCGCAACCGATCGGGCAGGCCGATCCTGGTCGACGGCGAGAACGTGATGCCCGGCATTGCCGCGGTGCTGGACCGGATGCGCCTTTTCTCGGACCGGGTCAGGAGCGGCGCCTGGCGCGGGGCCACCGGCGAGACCATCACCGACGTCGTCAATATCGGGATCGGCGGTTCCGACCTCGGTCCTCTCATGGTCTGCGAGGCGTTGAAACCCCATCAAAAGCCGGACTTGCGCCCGCATTTCGTCTCCAATGTCGACGGAGCGCACTTCGTCCATACGACCGCCCGGCTCGATCCGGCGCGTACGCTCTTCATCATCGCGTCAAAGACGTTCACCACCCAGGAGACCATGACCAACGCCTTCAGCGCCCGAGCCTGGCTGACGGGCGCTCTCGGTGAGGACTCCGTCTCGAGGCATTTCGTCGCCGTTTCGACCAATGCCGCGCAAGTGGCGAAATTCGGCATCGACACGGCCAACATGTTCGAGTTCTGGGACTGGGTCGGCGGCCGCTACAGCCTGTGGTCCGCGATCGGCTTGCCGATCGTGCTCGCCGTCGGGTTCGAGCGCTTCCTCGAAATGCTCGAGGGGGCGCACGAGATGGACGAACACTTCCGCACTGCCCCGCTCGACCAGAACATGCCCGTGGTTCTGGCGCTACTGGGCGTCTGGTACCGCAACTTTCTCGGGGCTTCGACGGCTGCACTCCTCCCCTACGACCAGCACCTGCACCGCTTTGCCGCCTACTTCCAGCAGGGCGACATGGAGAGCAACGGCAAGTTCGTCCGTCGCGACGGCAACCGGGTCGACTACGCCACCGGGCCGATCATCTGGGGCGAGCCGGGCACGAACGGCCAGCACGCGTTCTATCAGCTCATTCACCAGGGTACGGATCTTGTCCCGGCGGACTTCCTGGCCGCTGCCCAGAGCCAGACCCCGTTGCGGGACCATCACGACAAGCTCCTCGCCAACTACCTGGCCCAGACCGAAGCCCTCGCCTTCGGCAAGTCCGAACCGGAAGCCAGGGCCGAACTCGAGCGGCAGGGCCTTTCGGGTGCCGCCCTGGAAGAGCTCCTTCCGCACAAGGTGTTCGAGGGGAACCGGCCGACCACTTCCATCCTCTACCGGAGGCTTACGCCCCACAGGCTGGGTTCGCTGATCGCCCTCTACGAGCACAAGATCTTCGTGCAGGGCGTCATCTGGGCCATCAATAGTTTCGATCAGTGGGGGGTCGAGCTCGGGAAGCAGCTCGCATCCCGCATCCTGCCGGAGCTCGAGGGTGATGAGCCGGTCACGAGCCACGACAGCTCCACGAACGGCCTGATCGATCACTTCAAGCATCTGCGGCAGGAATAGCGAGGGGAACCGATGCGCAACCGAGCCCGCAGCCCCGACGAAGGCGTCAAGCGGCCGCTGGAGCTCGTCCCGGAACGTGTCGTGCGCCGCGACCGGCCGCCCTATGCCGTCGTCGATATCGGCTCCAACTCGGTTCGGCTGATCGTTTATGACGAGCTCGGCCGCGCACCCTTCCCGCGGTTCAACGAGAAATCCTTGTGCCGTCTCGCCGCCGGAATCGAAGAGACCGGCGAGCTTGCGGACGAGGGCTTCCGGCGCACGGTCGAGGCCACCCGCCGCTTCCGCGCGATCGCCGATGCCATGGGCGTGTCGCGGATCGACGTCCTCGCGACGGAGGCGACGCGACGCGCCACGAACGGCCACCGCCTGGTGGCCGCCATCGCCGCGGAGGCCGGATTGGACGTGCGCATCCTGAGCGGCGCCGAAGAGGCATATTACGCCGGGATGGGAGTCATCTCCGGGTTCTTCCGGCCAAGCGGTCTCGTCGGCGACATGGGTGGCGGCAGCCTCGAGATCGCGGAGATCCTCGACGACCGCATCGGCGAGCGTTGGGTAAGCCTCCCCTTGGGCGCGTTGCCCGTACAGTCGATGCTGGCCAAGAGCGGCGCCAAGACGAAAGACGAGATCGACTCGCTGCTGCGGGAAAAGCTGCCGCCGGCGCTGACCGAGCCGGTGTTCTATGCTGTCGGCGGTGGCTGGCGCGCCTTCGCGAAGGTGCACATGGCGGCCGAGCGTCCACCCGTTCAGGTCGTGCACGGCTACACGCTCGACGCCCGGGACGTGCGCAGCTTCGCCAAGAAACTCTGGCGCATGCCCGCAGCCAAGTTGGCTGCGATGCCCGGCGTGCCGGCAAGGCGCGTCCCGACGCTGCCGGCCGCGGCCCTGATCATGGATCGCGTCCTCAAGCGTCTGGCGCCCGAGCGTGTCGTGTTCTCCGCACTCGGAGTCCGTGAGGGGTGGCTTTACGCGCAATTGCCGGCCGAGGAGCGATATCTCGATCCGCTCGTGGAGGGCGCGCAGATTCTCGGGATTCCGCAGGCGCGCGTACCCGGGTTCGGGCCGGCTCTCACGGCCTGGACCGAGGATCTGTTCCCTGGTGAAGCGACCGGCGACCGGCGGCTGCGAGTGGCAGCCTGCGCCCTCTCCGACATCGCCTGGCGCGATCACGCCGACGTCCGGGCGCCGGAGAGCTTCCGGCGGCTGCTCCGACTGCCCTTCATCGGCCTCGACCACGCCGAACGCGTCTTCCTCGCCGCCACGATTCACGCGCGCTACGCAGGCGATCCGGATGATCCTTGCCTGTCGCCCGCGATCGGTCTCCTCACGCCAGGCGTGCGACGCCGCGCGCGGATCCTCGGGCGGGCCTTGCTGCTGGGCTACCGCATCTCGGGCGGCGTGCCGGAAATTCTCGAAGGGGCGCGACTGCGGATCGGCATCGATACCGTGCGTCTGGAAGTCGGCAAAGCCGCGCGGGTGCCCGACAGCGAAGTTGTGACGAGCCGCTTGCAGCTCCTCGCGAACGCGGCCGGACTCCGCCGCATCGAAATCGCCGAGGTGGCGCCGTGACGGACCCGCCCTTCACCTGCGTCCTCGACGCGCATGCCGCGCTCGGCGAATGTCCGCTCTGGTCCGTCACCGAACAGGCGCTTTACTGGGTCGACATCCTCGCGCCGGCCCTCAATCGCTTCGACCCGGCAACGGGGGAGAATCTCGGCATCCCGATGCCGGAGCACATCGGCTGCATCGGCCTCGTCCGCGGGGGTGGCTTCGTCGCGGGGATGCGCTCGGGCCTGTGGCGGCTCGATGCCGCCGGCCGGCCGCTCGCGATGCTGGCCGCCAATCCCGAGAACCAAGCGTCGAGCCGGTTCAACGACGGCCGCTGCGACCGCCAGGGACGTTTCTGGGCCGGGACGGTCGACGAGACCAAGTCGGGTGGGCTGGCGCATCTCTACCGCTTCGACGGGCGCGGCCTTGCCGATATGGGCGGCAGCCTCCTGACGTCGAACGGCCTCGCCTTCAGCCCGGACGGGCGCTGGCTGTACCATGCCGACACGCCGCGATTCACGGTGTACCGCTATGCATTCGACGCCGCGACCGGAGATCTCGGACGGCGCGAGGTGTGGCTGCGGCTGGAGCCGAGCGGCGACGACCGCGGCCGGCCCGACGGAGCGGCGGTCGATGCCGAGGGCTGCTATTGGACGGCGCTTTACGAAGGCGGGCGGGTTCGCCGCTACGCCCCCGACGGCCGGCTTTTGGCCGAGTACCCGGTGCCTGCCCGCTGTCCCACCATGGTCGCCTTCGGTGGGCGTGATCTGCGGACCCTCTACGTCACCAGCGCACGCGCCGGCCGGCCCGAGACCGAGCTGGCCGCCCTGCCCTGGTCCGGCGGCTTGTTCGCTTGGCGTGTCGACACGCCTGGTCTCCGCGAACCGGAATTCCAATGCCCAACCGCAATGGAGGACACGAGATGAGAACAGCTCTCAAGTCGTTCGTCGCGGCCGCTCTTGCGGTTGCCTCGGCCGCCGCCTCTGCTGCCGACGCGCCGATCGCTATCGGCTATGTGACCAAGTCGGCAACCAACGAGGGTTGGGTCCTGATCAACAAGGGCGCCGAGGACGCGGCGCGCGAAGCCCAGGTCAAGCTGATCGTCGCGGGACCCTCCACGTCAGGCGCCCTGGAGGACCAGATCAATGCAATCAAGTTCGTCGTGTCGCAGGGCGTCAAGGCGATCGCTCTGGCGCCTGTCGATTCCGGGGGTGTGATTCCGATCGTGCGGCGAGTTTCGGCCAGCAACATTCCGGTCATCGCCATCGACACTGCCATCGACGACAACACCCCCAAAAGTTACGTCGCGACCGACAATCTGGCGGCCGCGGCCGCCCAGGCCGAATGGGTCGCCGGACAGATCGGGGATGCCGACGATGCGGACGTGGTGCTTGTCAACGGCGACCTCAAGCAATCGACGGGCCGCGACCGCCGCCGGGGCTTTCTCGACCGGATGAGACAGCTCAAACCCAACGCAAACATCATCGAGGTCAATACGTCCTGGAACGCCGACCAGGCCCGCAGCGGCGTCGAAACCGCCCTGAGGGCGCATTCGAAAGTGAGCATCATCGCGAATGCCTGGGACGACGGCACCCTCGCGAGCGTGGCGGCCATGCGGACACTGGACATCGGCAAGGGCCGCATCAAGGTCGTCGGGTTCGACGGCGCTCCCAATGCGCTCGATCTGATGCGCTCCGAATGGATACAGGCGGATGTCGCGCAAATGCTCTACCGGCAGGGATACGAGGGCATCAAGACCGCGATCGCAGCCGCAAAGGGTGAATCGGTTCCGGCTCGGATCAACACCGGTCATCAACTGGTCACTCGCGACAACCTTGAAAGTTTCATCAAGGAGAACAAGCTCAACGAGTTCATGCAGTGACCATGCTTCTCGGCTTCAAGCACGCCGACGAGCATGTGTCGGGGAGGATGAATCCGCTTCACCATCGAAAATGCGGCACATGATGATCCAGGGGCGATCCCAAGTCAGTGGAGTCGTCTCCAAAGGGAGGAAAGCAAGCGATGGCTAGGGAAGAAAGGGCTCCAGGCAATCTGTCGCGTGTGGCGATGGCGTTCGTCCTTGCAGGAGGCCGTGGAAGCCGACTGATGGAGTTGACCGATCGACGTGCAAAGCCGGCCGTCTACTTCGGCGGCAAGACCCGCATCATAGACTTTGCGCTCTCCAACGCACTCAACTCGGGCATCCGGCGCATCTGCGTCGCGACCCAGTACAAGGCTCACAGCCTCATTCGGCATCTGCAGCGAGGTTGGAACTTCTTCCGCATCGAACGCAACGAGGCTTTCGACATCCTGCCGGCCTCGCAGCGCGTCGCCGAAGACAAATGGTATCTCGGGACCGCCGACGCAGTCACCCAGAACATCGACATCATCGAGAGCTATGGGCCGAAATTCATCGTCATCCTGGCGGGCGACCACATCTACAAGATGGACTACGAGCTCATGCTGGACCAGCATGTGGAGTCCGGAGCGGACGTGACCGTCGGCTGCATCGAGGTCCCGCGCATGGACGCAACCGGGTTCGGCGTCATGAAGATCGATGCGACGAACCGCATCGTCGACTTCGTCGAAAAGCCCGCGGACCCGCCCGGCATGCCGGACAATCCGGACCTGGCACTCGCCAGCATGGGAATTTACGTCTTCCACACCAAGCGCCTTATCGACCTGCTCCGCAAGGACGCTGACGCTCCCCATTCCAGCCACGACTTCGGCAAGGACATTATTCCGAGCCTCGTCCGGGATGGCAAAGCCGTCGCACACCGCTTCTCCGAGAGCTGCGTGCGTTCGGGTACTGAGGCGGAGCCTTACTGGAGAGACGTCGGAACGATCGATGCGTTCTGGGAAGCCAATATCGACCTGACCGATTTCGTTCCGTCACTCGACCTCTATGACCGCGACTGGCCGATCTGGACTTATGGCGAGATCACGCCGCCGGCGAAGTTCGTCCACGACGAGGACGGGCGAAGGGGCACGGCGACGAGTTCCCTCGTCTCCGGGGGATGCATCATTTCGGGCGCCAGGATCGACAAGTCGCTCCTCTTCACCGGCGTCACCGCCCATTCGTACGGGCAATTGACGCACGCCGTCGTTCTCCCTTACGTCATGATCGGCCGGAACGTCCGTCTCACCAAGGTGGTGATCGACCGCGGCGTGACGATACCGGAGGGTCTGGTCGTGGGGGAGGACCCGAAAGAGGACGAGCGCCGCTTCCGCCGCACGGCCAACGGCGTCTGCCTCATCACGCAGCCGATGATCAACCGGCTTCAGGGCTGATCGATGAACGTCCTGATGGTTGCCTCGGAGTGCGTGCCGGTCATTAAGACGGGCGGGCTAGCCGACGTGGTCGGCGCCCTGCCCGGCGCTCTCGCGACATTGGATTGTCGCGTCCGCGTCATGCTGCCGAAATATCCGGCTGCAGCCGCGCGTGCAACCGGGTTCCGCGTGATCGCATCCTACGACGACCTGTTCGGCGGTCCCGCAACCCTCGCCTCCGCGCGCACGGAGAATGGGCTCGAGATCATCGTTGTCGATGCCCCTCACCTCTATGACCGGCCCGGGAACCCGTATCTCGGGCCGGACGGATTTGACTGGAGCGACAATCACCTGCGCTTCGCGGCTCTGTCGCTCGCCGCGGCGCGCTTTGCCGCCGAGGCGCCGGACGGCTGGCCTGTCGACGTCGTGCATTGCCACGACTGGCAGGCGGGGTTGACTTCCCTCTATCTCGCACGCGCCATGGCGGAACCGCCGGCGGTCGTCTTCACGATCCACAACATCGCTTTTCCGGGTCTGTTCCCTGCCTCCGAAATTGCGACTCTCGGGCTCCCGATCGAAGCCTTCTCACCGAGCGGGTACGAGTATTACGGCCAAGTCTCCTTCCTGAAGGCCGGCCTCGTATACGCGGATCGCCTGACGACCGTGAGTCCGACCTACGCGCGCGAACTGCAGACCGGCCATTTCGGAATGGGGTTCGACGGCTTGCTCAGGGCACGGCAGGCTGATCTCGTCGGAATCCTGAACGGGATCGATGAGTCGATCTGGAATCCGGAGACCGATCCGATGATCGCGGCGAACTACTCCAGCCGCACGCTCAGACGTAAGAAGGTCAATCGCGCCGCCGTACAGGAGAGGATGGAACTGGACCCGGATCAGAATGCGTTACTGGCCTGCGTGATCAGTCGGCTCACGGATCAGAAGGGCCTTGATATCCTGGCCGAGACCCTTCCGAAGTTCGTCGGACTCGGCGGTCAGCTCGCGCTTCTGGGGACCGGTACGAAGGACCTCGAGGCCATGTTCGTCGCCGCGGCGGCGAGGTATCCCGGCCGCATCGGAGTCCGGATCGCCTACGATGAGCCGCTATCGCACCTGCTCCTGGCCGGGTCCGATGCAATCATGGTGCCATCCCGATTCGAACCCTGCGGGCTCACTCAACTCTATGGGTTGCGATACGGAACGATTCCGGTCGTCGCACGGACCGGAGGTCTCGCGGACTCCGTTATCGACGCCAATAGCGCAGCCGCCGAGGTCGGCGCCGCAACCGGAATCGTGTTCGATCCCATCGACGCGGAAGGACTCGGGCACGCTCTGTCGAGAGCCTTCGAGCTTTTCACCGACGGCGCGTCCTGGAGGATCCTGGTGCGCGCCGCCATGAAGCAGCCCGTCGGATGGTCCCGATCGGCGCTTCGCTATCGGGCACTTTATGATGCTGTGGCCACGAACGTCAGTGCGAAGAGATCCGCCGCATGAGCGAGCCATCGGTGCGCAAAGGACAGTTTTCGCTCAGGAGAGCACGATGACTATCGAGACGATCTCCACGTCCCCGATCGAAGGACAGAAGCCCGGAACGTCCGGTCTGCGGAAGAAGACGGCCGTGTTCATGCAGCCGGGCTATCTGGAGAACTATATCCAGGCGATGATCGACGGCGTCGGCGGAGTCGAGGGGCGGACGATCGTGGTCGGCGGAGACGGCCGCTTCTTCAACGACGCGGCGATCGGCATCATCTTGAGGATGCTTGCCGCAAACGGAGCCGAGACCGCGATCGTCGGCCAGGGCGGCATGCTGTCGACGCCTGCCGCCTCGAACGTGATCCGCAAGCGGGGCGCTTTCGGCGGAATCATCCTGTCGGCGAGCCATAATCCGGGCGGCCAGGATGGCGACTTCGGCGTCAAGTTCAATACTGCGAACGGAGGACCCGCGCCGGAGGCCATCACCGACGCGATCTTCGCCCGCACGAAATCGATCGAGCGGTACCGGATCCTGAGCGCCGAATCGCCTTCCCTCGAGGGCATCCTCGAGGGCATCGGCAAGTTCCCGCTCGGAGGGATGACGGTCGAGATCATCGATCCCGTCTCCGACTACGTGGCGCTGATGGAGACGCTCTTCGACTTCGACAGCATACGCAAGCTGTTCGCGTCCGGATTTCGGCTCCGATTCGACGCGATGCATGCCGTGACCGGACCGTACGCCAAGGCCATCCTTGAAGAGGCATTGGGCGCACCCGCCGGAACCGTGATCAACGCGGTCCCGCTTCCGGATTTCGGCGGCCACCACCCGGATCCCAATCCGGTCCACGCCGAGGAGCTGTTCCGCCTGATGTTCTCGGCCGATGCGCCCGATATGGGCGCAGCCTCGGACGGAGACGGCGACCGGAATATCGTGCTCGGCCGCGGCATATCGGTTGCTCCCTCCGACAGTCTGGCCGTACTCGCCGCCAATATTCATTTCGCTAAGGGCTATGCCGGCGGACTGAGGGGTATCGCACGCTCCATGCCGACCAGCCGAGCAGCCGATAGAGTCGCGGCGAAGCTCGGGGTCGAGCTGTTCGAGACGCCGACGGGCTGGAAGTTCTTCGGCAATCTGCTCGATGCGGGCCGCGTCACCATTTGCGGTGAGGAGAGCGCAGGGACCGGATCCCCCCATGTGCGAGAGAAGGATGGAGTGTGGGCCGTTCTTCTCTGGCTGGACATCGTCGCCGCCCGCGGCGAATCGGTCGCCGCGATCCTCAAGGATCACTGGAGCACCTATGGCCGCGACTATTATACACGCCACGACTACGAGGCGATCAGCGCCGCGGTGGGCGACCAACTCATTCACGATCTTCGGGCGAAGCTCGAAACGCTGCCCGGCCGGACCTTCGCCGGCCTCAAGGTCTCAGAGGCCGACGACTTCGCCTATCGGGATCCGACCGACGGCTCCATGAGCGGTCAGCAGGGGATACGGATATATTTCGATAACGGCGCCCGGGTGGTCTTTCGCCTGTCCGGAACCGGTACGGAAGGCGCGACTTTGCGCGTCTATCTCGAGACGTTCGAGCCGGATGTGCAACGCCACGCTCTCGATCCGCAGATCGAGCTTGAGGCCGTCATCGCAGCGGCAAGCGAAATCGCGGGAATTCAGGAGCGGACCGGCAGGACGGCCCCGGACGTGGTCACCTGACGGATGGGAGTTCGCTCCTCGCGAACGCCCGATCACGGCGAGCAGCGATTGCGTGAATGGGAGATGAGGGTGTGATGCCGGCGGTCCGCTTCGCGTATGCGCCGTTCGAGGTCGACCCGGTCGCTGGCCGCGCTGACGTATGCGAGCCGCGCCTCGTCCTCGGTGAGAATGCCGAGGTGGCGTCGCAGGGTCGTCAGAACCTTGGCGATCTCGGCAACATTCGATTTCAAGATTCGAGTCATGGCATGTCCTCTTCCAGCTGTGCTTCTCGACCTCCTCTCAGGCGTCCCATCCAAGTTTCGCGGATTGAATGTCCATCGTTATTGTGCATTGCACCAATCGAAAGATATTCCGAGTCGGGAGAGTTGCAACTCGGGATCCGCCCATTCGGACGCATGGATCCCATGCAGCGAGGGACGGGCTCGGGTCCTTCGGGCTGCCCAGTTATCGTCCCGATCGGACCATCGCACACGTGAATGGCTCGGAGCGCGCATGGAAAGGTATCGGATTGGAGAGGGCGATCCGCAGCCGCTTGGGGCGGTCTGGGACGGCAAAGGGGTGAACTTCGCCCTGTTCTCGGCACATGGTTCGAAGGTCGAACTCTGTCTCTTCGATCCTTCGGGCCGGCGCGAGGTCGCGCGCATTCCCCTTCCGCGAAAGACGGAGCAGATCTGGCACGGCTATGTGGAAGGGCTGCGGCCGGGTCAGCTCTACGGCTACCGTGTCCACGGCCCCTACGAGCCACGGCACGGTCACCGCTTCAACCCGAACAAGCTGTTGATCGATCCTTATGCGACTCTCCTGCACGGCCGCCTGCGCTGGCACGACGCGCTCTTCGGTTACAGAGCCGGGGCCCATCGCGGAGACCTGACCATGGACCGGCGCGACAGCGCGCCCCTGGTGCCGAAATGCGTCATCGACGACGCCTCGTTTCGGTGGGACGACGACCGCCCTCCCAAGACCCCGTGGAACGACACGGTGATCTACGAGGCGCACGTGAAGGGACTCACCGCACGGCACCCCGATGTTCCAGCGCCGACCCGCGGCTCGTTTGCGGCCCTTGGCCACCCGGCTGTCATCGAGCACCTCGTCAAGCTCGGCGTCACGGCCATCGAGCTGATGCCCGTCCATGCCTTTGCGGACGACAAGTTCCTCATCGACAAGGGCCTGCGCAACTATTGGGGCTACTCGACCTTCGGGTTCTTTGCACCCGAGCCTCGCTACCT
This sequence comes from uncultured Alphaproteobacteria bacterium, assembly GCA_963723525.1. Classification (GTDB taxonomy): domain Bacteria; phylum Pseudomonadota; class Alphaproteobacteria; order Rhizobiales; family Beijerinckiaceae; genus Microvirga. The sequence continues at coordinate 60,440 of CAVRRI010000028.1, read as the reverse complement.
GGGCGAGGCCGGCGTCATCGGCTTCAAGAGCGCGATCCGCGCGCTCCACGACGCCGGCATCGAGGTGATCCTCGATGTGGTCTACAACCACACCGCGGAGGGCAACCATATGGGGCCCACCCTGTCGTTCCGCGGCATCGACAACGCGAGCTACTACAAGCTCGTTCCCGACAACCCGCGATTCTTCTGGGACTCCACCGGCACCGGCAACACCCTCAATCTCGATCATCCGCGCGTGCTGCAGATGGTGCTCGACTCCCTGCGGCATTGGGTGGAGCACTATCACGTGGACGGATTCCGGTTCGACCTTGCTACCAGCCTCGCGCGTGAGCCGTACGATTTTTCGCACAGGGCCGGCTTCCTTCGGACCATCGCGCAGGATCCCGTGCTGAACCGGGTCAAGCTGATCGCGGAGCCCTGGGACTTGGGCGACGGGGGCTATCGCATCGGCCATTTTCCCCCGGGCTGGAGCGAATGGAACGACCAGTTCCGAGACCGGGTCAGGGCCTTCTGGCGCGGCGACCCTGGTCAGCTCCCGCATCTGGCCCGCGTCATCACGGGGTCACGGGAAACCTACGAGCCTTCCGGGCGCCATCCCTGGGCATCGATCAACTTCGTCTGCTCCCACGACGGCTTCACGCTTCAGGATCTCGTCAGCTACAATGACCGTCACAACGAGGCCAATGGCGAAAGCAATCAGGACGGCCACAGTCACAATCTGTCCTGGAACTGTGGCGTCGAAGGGCCGACCGACGATGCCGAGGTCCTGGCTCTCCGGGCGAGGCTCAAGCGCAATTTCATCGCCACGCTCTTCCTCTCGCAGGGCGTGCCCATGCTGCTGATGGGTGATGAGCTGTCGCGCACCCAAGCGGGCAACAACAATGCCTACGCACAGGATAACGAGATCAGCTGGCTCGACTGGAACGCGAGCGCAAACGGAGACGTGGATCTCCTGCACTTCACCAAAGCTCTCATCGCCCTCAGGCACCGCTACGATGCGTTCCGCAGGCGAGCCTTCCTCACCGGCGCACGGGTTCCCAACAGCGGCCTGAAGGACGTCTACTGGCTCGCGCCGGAAGGACGCGAGATGACGAACGAAGACTGGTACGACGACTCGAGACGGACAGTGGGTGTTCAACTCGGCAACGACGCGAGGGACGGCCACCGCTTCCTGCTCCTCCTGAATGCCGCGCCGGATGAGGTGCCGTTCCGCCTCGCCGAGAACTTTCCGAACGGAGCCTGGTTCCAGCTCTTCGACACCGCGCACCGCGATGTCGATCCGGCCAATCGGCCGATCGTCTTCCGAACGGGAGAGACGTTCCCGCTTGCATCCCGCTCGTTGGTCCTCTTCGGTCATGAGCCGAACGGAGGGCCAGTCTGATGCGACGGGTCCACGCCATGCCGTTCGGCGCCGCGATCACGGATGAGGGCGTCCGCTTCGCCTTGTGGGCCCCGTCGGCGAAGAACGTATCGCTCCTCCTGGACGGGGCCGAGCATCCGATGCCGGATCTGGGCAGCGGCTGGCGGCAGCTGAGCGTTCCGGATGCGCTGGCGGGCCAACGGTATGCCTTCCGCATCGACGGCGGCCTTGTCGTTCCGGACCCGGCCGCCCGTTTCCAGCCGGAGGACGTTCATCGCGCCAGCGAAGTCATCGATCCAAGGGCCTATGCATGGAGCGATGAGGCTTGGGCGGGCCGGCCCTGGGAGGAAACGGTCCTTTACGAGCTGCACGTCGGAACCGCAACCCGCGAGGGCACGTTTGCCGCGCTGATGACGAAGCTGGAGGACCTGAAGGAGGTCGGGATCACGGCCATCGAACTCATGCCGATTGCGGAGTTCCCCGGGCGCCGCAACTGGGGCTATGACGAGGTGCTGCCGTTTGCGCCGGACGCAGCCTATGGCTCGCCGAACGATCTCAAGCGCCTCATCGACCGGGCGCACGCCCTCGGTCTCTCGATGTTCCTCGACGTCGTCTACAACCATTTCGGGCCGTCGGGGAACTATCTCGGGGCCTATGCAAGCCACTTCTTTACGAACCGGTACAAAACGCCTTGGGGCGTCGGCATCAATGTCGACGGGGCCGAGACCGGGCCGGTCCGCGACTTCATCGTTCACAACGCTCTCTACTGGCTCGAGGAATACCACTTCGACGGCCTGCGTTTCGACGCGGTTCATGCGATTCGGGACGCGAGCGAACGGCATATTCTCGCCGAAGTCGCCGAGAGGGTCCGGGCAGCGCTCCCCGAACGGCCCAGCCATCTCGTCCTCGAGAACGATTTGAACGAGGCGCGGTGGCTCGCACGCGATGCGGACGACCACCCGCGCTTCTACACGGCCCAATGGAACGATGATCTGCACCATTGCTGGCACACGCTTCTGACCGGCGAGTCGGATGGGTATTACGCGGACTATGCGGACGATCCCGTCAACCGCCTCGGGCGTTGCCTCGCCGAAGGTTTCGGCTACCAGGGCGAACCGTCGCCGCACCGGCATCATCAGCCCCGGGGCGAACAATCCGCGCATCTCCCCCCAACGGCCTTCGTGGCGTTCCTGCAGAACCACGACCAGATCGGCAACCGTGCGTTCGGAGAAAGGCTGACGGCGCTGACCCCGCCGGAAAAGCTCGTCTTGGCCCGCGCCGGCCTTCTCCTCCTGCCTCAGGTTCCGATGCTCTTCATGGGCGAGGAATGGAACGCCTCGACGCCTTTCCTCTTCTTTGTCGACTTCTCCGACGAACCGGATCTCGAGAATGCCGTCCGCCAGGGACGACAGCGGGAGTTCGAGAGCTTCAAATCATTCAGGGGCATTCATAGCCATAGCGCCATACCCGACCCGACGCTGGAGGACACGTTCATTCGATCGAGGCTCGACTGGAGCGAGTTGAGCGCATGACAGCCATCGGGCGGCACTCGACGATACGCGGCGCCTCCTGGCGCTGCGCCGATCCAACGTAACCCCGATCTTGCGCAGCCGCTATTTCGGCGCGGAATACAACGTGTCCCTCGACGTGCTCGAAGTCACCTGGCAGTTCGCCGGTGGCGCCCTGCGCTTCTGCGCAAACTTCGGGGCGTCTCAGGCCGAGATCTCGAGCGAGAAGAGCTGGCGGATCGTCTGGGCGAGCCCGGATGTGCAGGCCGACGACGCGAAGATCCGCCTTCCGGCGTGGTGCGGCGTGGTCCAGAGGGACGAAGCGCGATGACGCCCGTGCACCTCGTCGAGCAGATCGCACAATGGGTCGGGGTCGCGGACCGCCATCAGGACCACACGGGCCGGATCGTCGAGACGCCGCTCGAGTCCAAGACAGCCGTCTTCGAGGGCCTCGGTCTGCCGGTCGGCAGCGAGAGTGAGGCGATCGAGAGTCTCGCGCGGGTCCAAGCCATCAGGAATCGCGTGCTGCCGTCCGTCGTCGCGATCCGGTCCGGGCAACCCGCGATGCTGACACTCCGCGAAGTCACCGCGGACGTGGTGCTCTGGCACATCACCGAAGAAACTGGGGAGACGCGCGAAGGGCGTACCGCGCTCCACCAAGGTCCGCATGGCGCCCGCCTCGGCCTGCCGGCGCTGCCGATCGGGTACCACCGACTGCGTGTCACGACCGCGTCGCAGTCGATCGAGACCACCTTGATCGCTGCGCCGCCCCGCTGTTTCCAACCCGACGCCCTGCGGGATGACGCCCGCTTCTGGGGGACGACGGCTCAGATCTACGCGCTGCGGTCCAAGCAGAACTTCGGGATCGGCGACTATACCGACATCGGAAACGTCGCTGCGGGCTCGGGACGGCTCGGAGCCTCGTTTCTCGGGCTCAGCCCGGTGCATGCGCTATTCTCCGCCGATCGGACGAAGATCTCTCCCTATTCGCCTTCGACGCGGCTGTTTCTGGAACCTCTTTTCATCGATCTGCTTGCGATCGAAGGCTTCGCGGAAAGCGCTGCGGCGCGCTTGCTCGAAAGGGCCGCGGATCAACTCGAGGTCCTGCGGTCCGGACCGCTCGTCGACTACGAGGCGGTCTGGGCCTTGAAGCTGCGACTTCTCGGTGTCTTGTGGTCCGACTTCCAGCGGACCGACCGATCCGAGCTTGCAGCCTTCCGCCGCCAAGGCGGCCCGGCCCTCGAAGCTCACGCCACGTTCGAAGCGCTCTCCGAGCATTGTCTCGCCGAGGGTCGACATTGGAGGGGCGAGTGGCCGGCCGAGTTCCAGACTGCGGATGCACCAGGGGTCCGGGCGTTCCGGCAATCCCATCCGGATCGGATTGCCTTTCACGCTTGGCTGCAATGGCTCGCGGACCGGCAACTCGGCCAGGCGGCCGAGCTTGCGCGGCATTCGGGCATGAGCATCGGCCTCTACCGCGATCTCGCGGTCGGGGCCGATGCCGGTGGCTCCGAAGTATGGACCCATCCCGAGCGCTTCGCCTTGGGACTGTCCGTCGGCGCGCCGCCGGATCCCTTCGGACCCGACGGACAGAACTGGGGACTGCCGCCGTTCCATCCCTTAAGACTCGAGGAGGAAGGACTCGACGCGTTCCGCTCTCTTGTCGCTGCCAACATGCGTCATGCGGGTGCGATCCGGATAGACCACGCCTTTCAACTGCAGCGTCAATTCCTGATCCCTGCCGGAATGCCGGCCGCGTCGGGCGCCTATGTCTCCTACCCGTTCGAGGCGATGCTCGCCGTCCTCAAGATCGAGAGCCATCGGGCGCGCTGCCTCGTGATTGCGGAAGATCTCGGGACCGGCCCCGCCGCCTTCTCCGACGCGATCATGGAAGCCGGGCTCCTGAGCTACCGGGTTCTGTGGTTCGAGCACGAGCCCGACGGCAGCTTCAGGCGGCCTCGAGCTTATCCTCGCTGGTCGCTCGCAACCGTAACGACCCACGATCTTCCGACGTTCCGTGGCTGGTGGCGCGGCCTCGACATCGATCTGCGCCAATCCCTGGGCCTCTGCGATCAGGGGAGCGCCGATGCGGAGCGGACCGCGCGTGCGCTCGAAATGATCCGGTTCAACGAGGCCCTCGCCGCGGAGGGGCTCGCACAGTCCGACGGCCTCGACACGGAGCCGTCCCTCGATGCGACCGTCCGCTTTCTCGCGCGGGCCCAATCGACGCTGGTCGCACTACAGCTCGAGGATGTTCTCGGAGAACTCAATCAGGCAAATCTTCCGGGACCGGACCGCGGCTATCCGAACTGGAGGCGAAAACTGCCGGCCGAGATCGAGACCATCGTCACGCCGGGCGGCGACCTTGCCAAACTGGCGGCCTGCCTTGCCGTAGAAGGGCGAGGTGCCCAGCCGCATCTCGGCGCCCTCGCCGCTCCGCCTCCCCGTGCGACGTACCGGCTGCAGTTCAACCGCGATTTCGCGTTCGATCACGGAGCCGCGATCGTCCCCTATTTGGCCCGGCTCGGCATCAGCCATGTCTACGCCTCGCCCATCCAGACGGCGCGTCCCGGATCGACCCACGGCTACGACATCGTCGATCACCACTCCATCAATCCGGAGCTCGGAGGCGAAGACGGCTTCCGGCGCTTGAGCGATGCCCTGCGGGAGAACGGCCTCGGACTGATCCTCGACGTGGTGCCGAATCACATGGGTGTCGGCGGGGCGGACAATGCGTGGTGGCTTTCGGTTCTCGAATGGGGCCGGGCCTCCCCGTTCGAACCGGCCTTCGACATCGACTGGGACCGCCTCGGGGCGAATGGCAAGCTCGTCGTTCCATTCCTCGGCGACGGCTACGGCACATCTCTCGAACAAGGCGAGCTGAAGCTCGCCTACGACGCCCAGGAGGGCAGCTTCAGCGTGTGGCACTGGGAGCACCGTTTCCCGATCTCTCCGCCCAGCTACCCGATCGTGCTCGACCGCGCCCTGGCGGCTCTCCAGGAATGGGACGTTGCGGAGGTAGGCGAACTGCTCGCCGTCAGCGAGCGGCTGCGCGCCATGAGCGAGGATGCGAGTCATGAGCGGCGCGCGAACCTGCTGGACGAATGCGAGAGCCTGAAGGCCCGCCTGGCGCGCTCCGTGTCGTCGTCCGCGGCCGTCAGGCAGGCCCTCGATCGCGCCCTTGCTCTCGTCAACGGCGTGCCCGGAAACCCGGAGAGCTTCGGAACGCTGCACCGGATCCTGGAGTCCCAATCCTACCGGCTGGCTTATTGGCGGGTCGCGGCGAGCGACATCAACTATCGGAGGTTCTTCGACATCAACGGCCTTGCAGGCCTGCGCGTCGAAGACCCGGAGGTGTTCAGGCAGACGCATGCGCTCATCCTCCGCCTGGTCCAGGAGGGATTGATCCAGGGATTGCGGATCGATCACGTCGATGGCCTCGCCGATCCGGCCGGCTACCTGCAGGCGCTGCAGGATGCAGCAGGCCCCGGCTTCTACATCGTCGTCGAGAAGATCCTCACGGCGGGGGAAAAGTTGCGCCCTTGGCCGGTGGCGGGCACGACGGGCTACGAGGCGCTCAATCTTATCGACGGCATTTTCGTCGAAACCGCTGCCGGCGGCCGCATGCTGGACCTCTTCCGCGGGATCTCGGGCATCGAGGGCCGGCCCGACGCCTTGCTGCGCGACGTGAAAGCCGAAATCCTGGAACTGAGTTTCGCGAGCGAACTCGAAGTGCTCGTCTCGGACCTGAAGCGCCTTGCCGATCACGACCGCCATACGCGCGACTATACCGCCTTTGCCAGCCGCCGCGCGCTGGTCGAGATCATCGCGCGCTTTCCGGTCTACCGGAGCTATCTGACTGACGGGGAGCCCGCGCCCGAAGATCGATCCCTGATCGAAGAGACGGTCGAGGCCGCCAAGCGCTCGAGCGCACTTCCGGATGTCACGGTCCATGACTTCGCCGCGGGTGCGCTCCTATCCGACCTCTCGTTCCCTCCTAAGGCGATCTCTGATCCTGACCTCATCCGCCGGTTCCGGCGCCGGTTCCAGCAGGTGACCGGACCCGTCATGGCGAAAGGGCTGGAGGACACGCTCTTCTACCGGTACATGCCGCTCCTTTCGCTCAACGAGGTCGGCGGCGACCCGAGCCGTTTCGGCGTTTCGGTCCGCGAGTTCCATCGCGCCAATCTCGAGAGGGTCCGCCTCACGCCGAATGCCCTGATCGCGACAGCGACCCACGACACCAAGCGCGGCGAAGATTTCCGCCCTCGGCTGCATGCGCTCTCCGAGTTCCCCGAGGAATGGTCGCAGATGCTGGAGCACTGGCACGATATTGCGTCGACCTTCCCGTCGGATGGGGACGAGGTGCCGGACCCCGGCGAGCGATACCTCATCCTTCAGTCCATCCTGGGTGCATGGCCGGTGGAGTTGCTCGGATCCAAGACCGACGGATCCGCCCTCGCCGAGTTCAGGGAACGCATCGAGGCTTATGTCGTCAAAGCCTTGCGCGAAGCCAAACGCCACACGAGTTGGGTTCGCCAGAACGAGCGCTACGAACGGATCGCCATCTCTTTCGTGCGCGAACTCCTCGCTTCTCAGAGTCCATTTCTGACCACGTTCCGACCGTTCGCCCGCCGCCTCGCGTATCTCGGGATGCTGTCGAGCCTCTCCCGGACGGTCCTCAAAGGCACCGTGCCGGGCGTGCCGGACTTCTATCAGGGGACCGAGTCGTGGGATTTTTCGCTCGTCGATCCCGACAACCGCCGACCCGTCGATTATGACCGCCGGACGAGCGAGCTCTCGTCATCCGAGCCGATCGCCGCGCTATTCAGCCGATGGACGGACGGGCGGATCAAGCAGCGTCTGATCCGCTGCCTTCTCGCCGACCGGTCCGCCAGCCCCGAGCTTTATGCGTTCGGCGACTATCAGCCCCTGAATGTCACCGGCCCCAAGGCAGGCCATGTCCTGGCCTTCATGAGGTCGTTCTCCGAAGAGCGGCTCGTCGTCGTCGCGCCGCGCCTCTTCGCGGCCCTCGTTTCGGACGAACGCGCCCCGCTCGCAGGCGCGTGGGAGAGAACGCGGATCGAGATTCCCGCCGGTGAATGGAGGAATACCCTCACGGACGTCTCCGTGACACTCGGAACGGAAGGATGCGTTGCCGCGGAACTGTTCGATGTCCTTCCGGTGGCGGTGCTGAGGGCTCGGTCGTGACGGGAATGTACCGCGGCTTTGGAATGAGCAGGACCACGGTCCCCGATGCGTGCGTCCCCTTACGTTCCGTTCACGGTATGGTTTCCGTACGCCGCGGGGTGATCGGCTCGCACAACGGAAATGCGTCGCTCGGCGCACCTGGACGACGGCGGGCGCGATGGTTTTCCCGGGTCGAAGGCTGGAGGTTGCGATGACGACAGAGGTCAGGATCGCTGCGAAAACGACCCGGCGTCGGACGAAGCGGGCGGCCGCCGCCCCCTCCCCACTCGCCGACGAAGCCATTGCGGCCATCGTCCGCGGCGATCATTCCGACCCGTTCGCCGTGCTCGGCCCGCACGAGATTTCCCCCGGCGAATGGGAAATCCGCGCGATGATTCCGCACGCCCTTGCGGTCGATCTGCTCGACACAGACGGGGCGAGCGTCCTGGCGCCGATGGAGCGTAGCAACGACGCAGGCTTCTTCGTCGCGAGGGGTGTCAAGGCGGAGCAGCGCCCATGGTACCGGCTGCGGGTCGAGACCCCGCACGGCACGTTCGTCCGATACGATCCCTACTCCTTCGGTCCGATTCTGGACGACGAGAGTCTTGCGAGTGCCGGGGACGTCGGCAGCGACGCCCACTACCGCGTCCTCGGCGCCCATTGCAGGACCATCGGCTCAGTCGACGGTTTTCTGTTCACGGTGTGGGCCCCTTCGGCACGCCGCGTCAGCCTCATCGGCGATTTCAATGATTGGGACGGGCGGGCCCATCCCATGCGGTTGCGGTATCCCGCGGGGATCTGGGAGCTGTTCGTTCCGGAACTGCCGCCGGGCACGCGCTACAAGTTCGAGGTGACGGGTCCCGACGGCCAGCTCCTGCCTCACCGAGCCGACCCTGTCGCATTCGAGTCCGAGCGCCCCCCGGCGACCGGTTCGGTCCTCCGCGACCTGAAGGAACTCGACTGGGCCGACCGCGCCTGGATGGAGAAGCGCGAGGCCCGGAACCCCCGCAAGAGTCCCATGGCGATATACGAATGCCACCTCGCGTCCTGGGCGCGGGTGCACGAGGAAGGAAACCGATATCTCACATACCGCGAGCTCGCGGAGCGTCTCATCCCGTACGTCAAGGATCTGGGCTTTACGCATATCGAGCTGCTGCCGATCACCGAGTATCCGTTCGACGGGTCCTGGGGATATCAGCCGGTGTCGCTCTATGCGCCGACGAGCCGCTTCGGGTCACCGGACGATTTCGCCGGCTTCGTGCAAGCCGCACATGATGCCGGAATCGGGCTCATCCTCGATTGGGTGCCCGGCCACTTCCCGAACGATCCGCATGGACTCGGATCCTTCGACGGCACGCATCTCTACGAGCATGCCGACCCTCGCCAGGGATTCCACCAGGACTGGGGGACGTACATCTACAACTATGGCCGTCGGGAGGTTGCGGCATTTCTCATCGCCAATGCACGCTTCTGGCTCGAGCACTACCACCTCGATGCCCTGCGGGTGGATGCGGTCGCATCCATGCTTTATCTCGATTATTCCCGCCGCCCCGGCGAGTGGGTGCCAAACCGCCACGGCGGCAACGAGAACCTCGAAGCCATCGAGTTCCTGCGGCGCATGAACGAGGCTGTCTATCGTTACTCGCCCGGCGCATTCACCGTCGCCGAGGAATCGACCGCGTGGCCCGGTGTCTCGCATCCGACCTACACCGGGGGTCTCGGGTTCGGATTCAAATGGAACATGGGTTGGATGCACGACACCTTGCGCTACATCGGCAAGGATCCGATCCATCGCCGCTACCACCATCACGATATCACGTTCGGCCTAGTCTACGCCTTCAGCGAGAACTTCATCCTGCCGCTGAGCCACGACGAAGTCGTGCACGGCAAGGGGTCTCTCCTCGGCAGGATGCCAGGGGACCGGTGGCAGCGTTTCGCGAATTTGCGTGCCTATTACGGCTTCATGTGGGCTCATCCCGGCAAGAAGCTTCTCTTCATGGGCGGCGAGATCGCCCAGGAGCGGGAGTGGAACCACGATCAAAGTCTCGACTGGCATCTTCTCGACGATCGTTTCCACCGTGGCGTCCAATCGCTCATCGGGATCTGAACACGGTCTACCGCTCGATTCCCGCCCTGCACGAACGTGATACGGAGGCCTCGGGCTTCCAGTGGCTCGTCGCCGACGATGCCGAAAACAGCGTGATCGCCTGGGCGCGGCGGGGCGAGAACGAGAGCGAGGTTGCCGTCGTGGTCTCCAACTTCACGCCTGTCCCGCACGAGAGATACCGGATCGGCGTCCCTCTGCCGGGCCTCTACCAGGAGGTGCTGAACACTGATTCGGAGATCTACGGCGGCAGCAACATGGGCAATCTCGGCGGCGTGAGCGCCGTCGCCGCCGAGAGCCACGGCCAGCCCTGGGCGATCGAACTCACGCTGCCGCCCCTCGCCACGGTCATTCTGCACAGGGCGTCCACAGCCTCGTGACGAGCGTCTCAGGCGGTAGGCACGCCCCAGATCCCTTCCGCGTACTCGCGGATGGTCCGGTCCGACGAGAACCACCCCATGCGGGCCGTGTTGAAGATGCTTTTGCGCCACCAGGCGGAAGGGTCGCGCCACAGTCGGTCGACCTCCCGCTGAGTGTTCCAATAAGCCTCGAAATCGGCCACGACCATGAATCGGTCGTCGACGCGCAGCGCTTCGACGAGTCCCCGGTAGCGCGCCGGGTCATCCGGAGAGAACAGGCCGGCTTCGATGCTGCTCAAGGCCTGTGAGAGCCGCGGCGAGGCCTCGATCGTGTCGCGCGGGTCGTAGCCGCGCCGGCGTTCGACTTCCTGAGCGGTCAGTCCGAAGATGAAGATGTTGTCCGGGCCGACGCTATCGCGGATCTCGATGTTGGCGCCGTCGAGGGTGCCGATCGTGAGGGCGCCGTTGAGGGCGAGCTTCATGTTGCCGGTGCCGGATGCTTCGAGTCCTGCTGTCGAGATCTGCTCCGAGAGATCCGCAGCCGGCATGATGCTTTCGGCGAGGCTGACGTTGTAGTTCGGCAGGAACGCCACCTTGAGGCGCCCCGCCACGGCGGGATCGTCGTTCACGACCCGGGCCACGTCGTTGACGAGCTTGATGATGAGCTTTGCCGTCGTGTAGCTCGGTGCCGCCTTGCCGGCCAGGACCTTCACGCGCGGAACCCAATCCCGATCCGGTTGCTCTCGAACGGCATGCAGAAGCGCTACGGTCTCGAGGATGTTCAGGAACTGCCGCTTGTACTCGTGGATGCGCTTGACCTGGACGTCGAAGAGGGCAGCCGGATCGACTTCGAGACCGATCCGTTCCCGGATGAGGTGCGCCAGCTTCTCCTTGTTCCGGGTACGCTCCGTCGCGATTCCGAGCTGAAACGCCGGGTCTTCGGAAAACTCCTCGAGCCCGCGGAGCGCATCGGCGTCGTCGAGAACCCGTTCCCCGACGGCGTCGACGATCAGGCGTGTCAGTCCGGGGTTCGCCCGGTGGAGCCAGCGTCGAAACGTGATCCCGTTCGTCTTGTTGAGGATCCTGTCGGGGTAGAGGACATGCAGATCCCGGAACACGGTCTCGCGCATGAGTTCCGTATGCAGGGCCGAGACGCCGTTCACCTTCCGAGAACCGAGAAAGGCCAGGTGGCCCATGCGCACCCGCCGGCCACCGTTCTCCTCGATCAGCGAAACCGCGCCCACATTGTGGTCTCCGAGGCGTCCCTCCTCCGAGAGCTTTTTCAGGTGCAGCCAATTGATCAGGTAGATGATCTGGAGATGGCGAGGGAGAAGCCGTTCCAGCAATGCGACCGGCCACGTCTCCAGCGCCTCCGGCAGGAGCGTGTGGTTGGTATAGTTCAGCACGTTCGTGGTGATGTGCCACGCTTCGGCCCAGGGAATGTCGTGCTCGTCGACGAGGATCCGCATCAGCTCCGGAACCGCGAGCGCCGGATGGGTGTCGTTGAGCTGCACGGCCGCGCGTTCCGGCAGCGAGTAGAGATTCCCGTTCTCGTCGAGATGGGTACTCACGAGGTCCTGGAGGGACGCCGATGTGAAGAAGTATTCCTGCCGCAGCCGAAGCTGTCTGCCCTCCGGCGTCTCGTCGCTCGGATAAAGCACCTTCGAGATCGCATCCGCATGCGCTTTGGCGGCCTGCGCCTCCACGTGCCTCCCATCATTGAATGCATCGAGTACCAGCGGCTCGGCGGCGCGGGCGCGCCAGAGGCGCAGCAGGTTCGCCCGGCGCCCTCGCCAACCGACGACGAGCATGTCGTGCGCGACCGCCAAGATGGCTCTCCGCCGGCCGCCAGATGTGCCTGATGGCATCACCTTCGCGGACGAGTTCCACGTCTCCCCCGAACTTCACCGAATGGACGCGTTGGGGCCGCACGAACTCCCATGGATAGCCGGAGGATAGCCAGCTGTCGGGCTGCTCGCGCTGCCAGCCGTCGACGATCGTCTGTCGGAACAGACCATGGTCGTACCGAATGCCGTAGCCGATAGCCGGAATATCGAGCGTCGCCATGCTGTCCATGAAGCAGGCCGCAAGGCGCCCGAGGCCACCGTTACCGAGTGCCGGATCCGGTTCGATCCTGAAGAGGCGCTCGAGCTCGACGCCGAGTTCCGACAGGGCCGAGCGTGCCGCCCCGGTGAGTCCCAGGTTGCCGAGAGTCTCGGCGAGCCGCTTCCCGATGAGGAACTCCATCGACAGATAGCAGACCCGCTTCGCGGCTGCGCTCCGAAGCGCGGACGCATTGAACGCGTCGACTTCGCGATCCCGAAGCGCGAGACATGTCGCGGCGTACCAGTCCGCATCGGTGGCGTTCCGAACGCCCTGGCCGACTTGGTAGGCAAGCTTGGAGAGGATCGCTTCGCGCAACCCGGCGGCGTCGCTGCCGGAGATCACCGCGGGCAGGTCCAAGGGGACCGGCGGCGGACTCTCGTCCGCGCCTATCGTGGGAACCATTGTCGCTCCGCAGGGCCTTGTGCACGCGTCGAATCCTCCAAGCATCCAAGTCGCCGGCTCCCCTACGATCTTCGCAGGGGAACGACTGGGAAACTTAGCAGATGCCGCGGCCAAGCCCGATGCGTCCTGACACCGCTCTCGACGGGTCACTAGAGCATCGGACCCAAAAGTGGAATCCACTTTTGGGATCCATCCGATGCTCACCTTTCGAGAACTGCGCATCGTTCGGCGCGGAAAACCCGGTCCACTTTTCCGCACGATGCGCCAGGGGCGGAGCCGGATCGACCTCGCTCAAGTCCGCTCTTTCAGGGTCTCGCTCTTGTCGACGCGCTCGGCCTTGTCCTCGCGAAGCTCGCGCTTCGTTCGGCGAAGCTGCTTGGCGACTTTGGCCAATGCGCCTTTGAACGCAAGATAGATATCCTTGTCGTGAGCCTCCGCGCTTTTCCGAGGGAGAGCACCCATCTGGATATTGACCGTGCAGCGGTAGGTGATCCCTTCCTTGCTGAAGTGGACAGTCGCGCGGTTCAGTCGCCCGAAATACTTGCTGGCGACCCGCAAGACCTCCTCCCGCGCATAGTCAGGAAGGCTGTCGCCGAGATGAACGCCTGCGCCTTCGATCGCAATAGCCCCGTCCACGCTCTCCAGCCTCATTCGACACTCCCGGTGCGTCGCAAGACATCGTGCTCGAAGCAATCCACTGTTTAACCTTCTTTAGGGAACCTGTCTCGCATGACAAGCTGATATCCGAAATTCTCATCCCCGAGAGTCTCCAGGTTGGAGTCACGTGAAGGCCCACTGGAAGCAGTACCAGTTAAACGCGAAACAACGCTGCGATCGGCTGACCGACGATGATATCGCCTGCGTCAGCAGACACCGGGTGATCTTCATCGGCCCGGACGCGCGTTCCTCATAGGGCTCATCCTCGGGTCGCGCTGCGCGCGCCCAAGTGGTTCACCGGCGGCGCCGACCCGCAGGGGGTGGGACGCAAAGCTGCGGCCTGATCCTGACGGCCCGACTCGAGCAGCCCGGGTCCGCTCGTGGGTGTCGCCCGATCAGTGCAGCTTCACGCGCGGCTCGGTCTGTCGCGTCAGAAGGCGGGCCGTCGTATCGAGGACGACCTTCGATGTGCCGTGAAGGGCTCTCTGATGCATCGCGTACAGCGACTGGTACATGAGGCGCGCGAACAGGCCCTCGACAAAGAAGTTCTTGCCCCGGATGAACCCCATCAGGTTGCCGACCGTACTGTATTCACCGAGCGAGACCAGCGAGCCGAAGTCGCGATAGCGGAAGGGCTGCAGGGGCTTTCCCTGGAGCCGCCGCTGGATCTGTTTGAAGAGGTGCGTGGCCTGCTGATGCGCGGCCTGCGCCCGTGGGGGAACCGGCGTCGGCAGATCCGGCGTGACCAGGTAGGCGCAATCGCCGATCGCAAAGATGCTCGGATCCCGCGTCGTCTGGAGCGTCGGAGTTATCACGAGCTGATTGCTCCGGCTCGCTTCGAGACCGGCGAGGTCCTTGAGAACATCCGGAGCCTTGACGCCCGCGGCCCAGACCACGAGTTCCGAGGGAACGAAGGTGCCATCGGCGAGGTGCACGCCCTTGTCGGAGACCTCCGTCACGCGCGATTTCGTGCAAACCTCGATGCCGATCCTGTCGAGTAGCTGCATGACGCTTTCCGAGACCCGCTCCGGCACGGCAGGAAGGATGCGGTCCGCGGCTTCGATGAGCGTGATCTTCAGATCCTTCTCCGGGTCTATGCGGTCGAGGCCGTGCGCAACGACCTGCCGAACGGTCCGGTGCAGTTCCGCGGCGAGTTCGGTCCCGGTCGCACCGGCGCCGATGATGGCGACGTGCAGCTGGCCCGGTCGCACGGGTCCGGGCTGCGCGTGCGCCCTGATGAGACTATTCACCAAGCGTTGATGGAAGCGCACGGCCTGATCGGGCGTATCGAGCGCGATGGCATGCTCCTTCACCCCCGGCGTGCCGAAATCATTGCTCCCGCTGCCGATCGCTATGACCAACGTGTCATACCGAAAGGACCTGGGCGGAGTGATCTCGCGGCCCTCGTTATCGAAACTGGCCGCAAGATGCACCTCTTGCCGTTCGCGGTCGAGGCCGACCATCTCGCCGACCCGGTAGCGGAAATGGTGCCGGTGCGCCTGCGCGAGATAGTCGACCGCATGGTGACCGGCATCCATGCTGCCGGCCGCCACCTCGTGCAGAAGAGGTTTCCAGATATGGATCCGTGAACTGTCGACGAGCGTCACAGCCGCTTTCTTGTTCCGCCCGAGCCGGTCGCCGAGCTTCGTCGCGAGCTCCAGCCCGGCCGCCCCGCCACCGACAATGACGATCTGGTGGAGCGACGGCTCGGCGACCTGTGCCGGAGCTCGGTCCTGACGATCCTCCGACTGCGTACCCAAGCGAGGCTCGTCGGACATTGTCCTCGGTCCTTTGCGTTCGGCCCTTAGGCGCGGATCGGTTGCGGCCCACCCGCCTCCACGACATCGTCCTCAACCTTGACGGTCTCCGGCTCGTCGGCTTCGAGGTCCGTCTCCTGGTCGAGACCGCGGTGGAGACGCTTCTCGTCGAGTGCCCCTTCCCACTTCGCGACGACCACGGTCGCAACGCCGTTGCCGACCAGGTTCGTGAGCGCGCGCGCTTCCGACATGAACCGGTCGATGCCGAGGATCAGGGCGATGCTCGCAACCGGGATCGTGCCGACCGAAGCAAGCGTAGCGGCCAGCACGATGAATCCGGAACCCGTGACTCCGGCGGCTCCCTTGGAGGTGAGCAGGAGGATGGCGATGATTCCCAATTGCTGCGACAACGTCAGATCGGTGTTGGTCGCCTGGGCGAGGAATATCGCCGCCATCGTGAGATAGATGCAGGTCCCGTCCAGGTTGAACGAGTACCCGGTGGGAATCACGAGCCCCACGACCGACGTCTCGCAGCCCAGATTCTCCATCTTCGCGATCATGCGCGGCAGCACCGACTCCGAGGAGGATGTGCCGAGGACGATGAGCAGCTCCTCCTTGATGTATCGGATGAACTTGAGGATCGAGAACCCGCAGAGCGCCGCGATGGCTCCGAGGACACCGAAGACGAACAACAGGCAGGTCGCGTAGAACGACAGCATGAAGTTGCCGAGCGACAGGAGCGTTCCGACACCGTACTTCCCAATGGTGAAAGCCATCGCACCGAAGGCCCCGATCGGCGCAAGCTTCATGACGATTCCGACGATCTTGAAAAACACGTGACTGACGACATCGATCAGCCGCAGGACGGAGTCGCCGCGCTCGCCGAGCGCCTGGAGCCCGAAGGCGAACAGAATGGCGAAGAACAGGACCTGCAGGATCTCGCCGGTTGCAAAGGCGCCCACGACCGTCGACGGAATGATATCCATCAGGAACGCGACGGTACTCTGGTCCTTCGCCTTCGCCGTGTAGGTCGCGATCGACCTGGTATCGACCGTCGACAGGTCGACGTTCATCCCGACGCCGGGCTGCCACACGTTGACGACGATCAGACCGATCACCAGCGCAAGTGTCGTCACCGCCTCGAAATAGATGAGCGCTTTCAGACCGACCCGGCCGACCTTCCTCATGTCCTTCATGCTCGCGATGCCGTGCACGACCGTGAAGAAGATGATCGGTGCGATCAGCATCTTGATCATCTTGATGAAGGCATCGCCCAGCGGCTTCATCGCTTCGCCGACGGAAGGATAGAAGTGGCCCAGGAGGACGCCGATCACGATTGCAGCCAGCACCTGGACGTACAGGTGCTGATACCACCGGCCCTGGTGGTGAGATCCCAGGGCCGCCTCTGTCGGGGTCGCCGTCGCCATGTTGCGTCCTCCCTCCAAGAAGCCCGATCAGCCGGCCTGCACCGCGGATCCGGCGGCAACCGCCGTCAGTGCGGTCATGTTCACGATTCCCCGCACGGTCGCGGTTGGCGTGAGAATGTGAACCGGCTTGGCTGCGCCGAGCAGAATCGGCCCGACGCTGATGCCCTGCCCGGCGACGATCTTCAGGGCGTTGAAGGTAGCATTCGCGGCATCGACGTTCGGCATGATGAGGAGATTCGCCTCGGCGGAAAGCTGCGCATCCGGGAAGATGCGGTTGAGCAGCGGCTTGCTAAGGGCCGCATCGGCATGCATCTCGCCCTCGACTTCGAGATCAGGAGCGCGGCGGTTGATGAGCGCGAGCGCGTCCCGCATCTTCCGCGCCGAGGCATCGTTGGCGGTCCCGAAGTTGGAATGCGACACGAGGGCGACGCGCGGCGTCTGGCCGAAGCGTCTCAACTCCGCTGCGGCCAGTACGGCCATTTCGGCGATCTCGTCCGCCGTCGGGTCGAGGTGGATGTAGGGATCGCAGATGAAGACCGTGTGCCGCGGCAGCTGGAGCAGGCTCATCGCCGCGAAGTTATTGGCGCTCTCGGCGAGCCCGATCACCTCCTCCACATAACGGAGATGGTTGGCATAGGCTCCGAACGTACCGCACAGGAGCCCATCCGCCTTGCCCCCGCGCAGCAGCATGGCGCCGATCAGGGTGCTGTTGCGCCGCATCTCGGCCGCGGCGACATCGCGGGACAGGCCATGCCGCTTACGTAGCTGGTAATAGACCTCCGCGGCTTCTGCGATGGCGTCCCGGTCGTCGAAGCTTGCGATCTGCACGTCGCGGCCGGGTTGAAGGCGAAGGCCGAGCGTCTCGATCTTTTTCGCGATGACGTCCGGTCGGCCGACCAGGACCGGCGTGGCGAGACCCTCGTCGACGGCCACCTGCGCGGCGCGAAGGACACGGTCGTCCTCGCCTTCCGCGTACACGATGCGCTTGCGACCGGATTCGGCCGCCGCTGCAAAGACCGGCTGCATCACCGTCCCGGACGTGTAGACGAACCGCTGCAGCGACCGTCGGTACTCCTCGAGGTTCGACAGCGGCCGTGTCGCGACGCCGCTCTCCATGGCCGCCCGCGCGACGGCCGGCGCGACCTTGGTGATGAGCCGCGGGTCGAACGGGCGCGGGATGAGGTAATCGGGACCGAAGCTGATTTCGTGAGTGCCGTAGGCGGCCGTCACGACGTCGGATTGTTCGGCCTGCGCAAGCTCGGCGATGGCCCGAACGGCCGCGAGCTTCATCTCCTCGTTGATGACGCTGGCGCCCACATCGAGGGCCCCGCGGAAGATGAACGGGAAGCAGAGGACGTTGTTGACCTGGTTGGGGTAATCCGAACGCCCGGTCGCGATGATCGCGTCGGGCCGGACCCCCTTCGCAAGCTCCGGCCGGATCTCCGGGTCCGGATTGGCGAGCGCGAGGATCAGGGGCCTCTCCGCCATGGTCTTCACCATCTCGGGCTTGAGGACATTGGCGGCGGAGAGCCCGAGGAAGATGTCGGCACCGTCGACGATGTCCTTCAAGGTACGGGCCGATGTCCGGCGGGCGTATTGCGCCTTCTGCTCGTCCATGGCCTCGGTGCGGCCTTCATACACGACACCCTTGGAGTCGGTGACGAGGATGTTCTCCTTTCGAAGCCCGAGTCCGACCAGGAGATTGAGGCATGCGATGGCGGCCGCACCGGCACCCGAGCAGGCGAGCTTGACGTCCTCGATGCGCTTGCCGACCACCTGCAGGCCGTTGAGGATGGCGGCCGCAGCGACGATCGCCGTCCCGTGCTGATCGTCATGGAAGACCGGGATTTTCATGCGCTCGCGCAGCTTCGTCTCGATGACGAAGCACTCCGGCGCCTTGATGTCCTCCAGGTTGATGCCGCCGAAGGTCGGCTCGAGCGAGGCTATGATGTCGATGAGCTTGTCCGGATCGGTCTCGTCGATCTCGATGTCGAACACGTCGATGCCGGCGAACTTGCGGAAGAGGCAGCCCTTGCCTTCCATGACGGGCTTGCCGGCCAGCGCTCCGATGTCGCCCAGGCCCAGCACGGCCGTGCCGTTCGAGATCACGGCAACGAGGTTCCCGCGCGACGTCAGGTTCGCGGCCTCGAGGGGATCGCGCTTGATGGCGAGGCATGCGGCCGCCACCCCTGGGGAGTAGGCCAGCGCGAGGTCGCGCTGGGTGCTCATGTCCTTGGTGGGCAGAACCGTGATCTTCCCGGGGGTCGGGAAGCGATGGTAGTCGAGCGCCGCCTTGACCAGGAGTTCGTCTGCGTTCGGTTCGGATGGGCCGGCCCGGCTGCCCGATGCGAAGTTCACTTCCTGATTCATGTTCGCCTCTCTAGGTGGATGTCAGAGGAGGGACGACGCCGGCATCGGTGCCCGCGAGCCGGATCGGCGGCGGATAGCAGGCCTTCCGGCGTGCTTCGGCGTCGGTCTCTGCTGCGTGCGCGGGCCATGGCCGCCTCCTCAAAAACAGCAGCCCTGTACGCACCCCCAAGTCGGCTCAGTGCGCCTTTTTCGGCTCCTTCTTCGGGAGGTAGAGGTCGGTGATCGTGCCTTCGAAAGCTTCCGCCGCCATGCCGATCGTTTCCGAAAGCGTCGGGTGCGGGTGAATCGTCAGGCCGATGTCCTCGGCGTCCGCGCCCATCTCGATGGCGAGAGCGGCCTCCGCGATGAGGTCGCCCGCAGACGGTCCGACGATGCCGCAGCCGATGATCCGGTCGGTCGCCTCGTCGAAGAGGACCTTGGTGAGACCCTCGTCGCGTCCGAGCGACAGGGAGCGGCCGCTCGCGGCCCAGGGAAAGACGCCCTTGCCGTACCGAACACCCTTCGCCTTGGCTTCGTTTTCGGTCAGGCCGACCCAGGCCACTTCCGGATCCGTGTAGGCGACCGAGGGGATCACCTTCGCGTCGAAGAAGGCGTTCCTCCCCGCCGCCGTTTCGGCCGCGACCTTGCCCTCGTGCACTGCCTTGTGGGCCAGCATGGGCTGGCCGATGATGTCGCCGATGGCGAAGATGTGCGGGACGTTGGTCCGCATCTGCCGATCGACCGGGATGAACCCGCGCTCGTCGACCGCGACCCCGGCGTTCTCCGCGCCGATCTCCCTTCCGTTCGGCTTGCGGCCGACCGCCACGAGGATCCTGTCGAAGGTATCGGTCGCCGGGGCGCTGCCGCCCTCGAAATGGACCGTGAGCCCCTCCCCGTCCGGCGTGACCTTCGTCACCTTCGCTTTGAGGAGGATGGCTTCGTACTGCTTCGAGATCCGCTTCATCAGCGGCGTGACGATGTCGCGATCGGCGCCCGGGATGATCTGGTCCATCAACTCGACGACCGTCACCTTCGCGCCGAGCGCGTGATAGACGGTCGCCATCTCCAGGCCGATGATTCCGCCGCCGACGACCAGCAGGCGCTTCGGGATGCCGTCGAGTTCGAGCGCGCCCGTCGAGTCGATGACGCGCGGGTCGTCGTGCGGGATGAACGGCAGCGTCACCGGCTCGGACCCGGCCGCGATGATCGCCTGCTCGAAGCTCACGATCTTGGTCGCGCCGTCCTCGGAGCGCACTTCGAGCTGATTCATGGAGACGAACCGGCCGACGCCCGGGACCACGGTCACCTTCCGCTGCTTGGCGAGCCCCGCGAGGCCGCCCGTGAGCCGCTTCACCACGCCGTCCTTCCAGCCGCGCAGCTTGGCGACATCGAGCGCGGGGTCCCCGAAGGCGACGCCGTGGGCCGCCATGCTCCTGGTCTCGTCGATGACCTTGGCGGCGTGCAGGAGCGCCTTCGACGGGATGCAGCCGACGTTCAGGCAGACGCCCCCAAGGCTCGGCCAGCGGTCGACGAGCACGACCTTCTTGCCGAGATCCGCGGCCCGGAAGGCCGCCGTATAGCCGCCGGGCCCGGCGCCGAGCACCAGCACCTCGGCGTGGAAGTCTCCCGATGCAGCGACAGGGGGTTTCGGAGCCGGCGCGGGGACTTGGCGCCCGCCAGCACGGGCGTCGGCCCTGGCTTCGAGGGCCGACGATCCATAGCCCGCTTGCCCCTGTCCGGGCCCATGTTGGCCGAGGGACGCAGCGGGAGCGGCGACGCCGCCTTCCATCACGGCGATCACGTCGCCTTGCGACACCCGGTCTCCGATCTTGACCTTGACGTCGCGAACGGTGCCGCCCTGCGCCGCCGGCACCTCCATGGTGGCCTTGTCGGATTCGAGCGTCACCAGCGGGTCGTCCACCTTGATCGTCGCCCCCGGCTCCACATGAACCTCGATGATCGGCACGTCCCTGTAGTCGCCGATATCGGGGATCTGGACCTCGATCGCCTCGTAGACGCCGCTCGGGCTGCCGTAGCCGGCTTGGCCGCGGCCCGGGGACGGCGAGGCGTCTTCCTTGATCCGCTCCTTGGGCGGCACGGCGGGTGCCCCCTCGGCCTCGAGCGTGACGATCAGGTCGCCTTGAGACACGCGGTCCCCCGTCTTCACCTTGACCTCGCGCACGGTTCCGGCCGCCGCCGCCGGCACGTCCATCGTGGCCTTGTCGGACTCGAGCGTGACGAGGGTGTCGTCGACGGCGATCCGGGCGCCCGGCTGGACGTGCACCTCGATCACCGGGACGTCCTTGAAATCGCCGATGTCGGGCAGGCGGAGTTCGGTCGTCGTGCTCATCGCGGTGTCTCTCCGCAGGCGGGTCGGGCGTCGTGGGTCGTCGGTCAGAGGATCAGGCGGCGAACGTCCTCCAGCACATGAGCGAGATGGCGCGTGAAGCGCGCGGCCAGCGCTCCGTCGATGACGCGGTGGTCGTACGACATCGACAGCGGCAGCATCAGGCGCGGCTTGAACGAAGCGCCGTCCCAGACCGGCGCCATCCGCGAGCGCACGACGCCCAGGATCGCGACCTCGGGCGCATTGACGAGCGGCGTGAAGGCCGTGCCGCCGATGCCCCCGAGGCTCGAGATCGTGAAGGAGGCCCCCTGCATGTCGGCGGACGCTGAGCTTGCCGTCGCGGGCCTTCTTCGAGACCGTCCCGAGCTCCTGGCTGATCTCGCCGATGCCCTTGCGGTCCACATCCCGGACGACCGGCACGACGAGCCCCTCCGGCGTGTCCACCGCAACGCCGATATGGTAGTACCGCTTGAGGATCAGGCGTCCTTCTCGGGGCTGAGCGAAGCGTTGAACTCCGGAAACTGCTTGAGGGCCGACACGGAAGCCTTCATCAGGAAGGCGAGCAGCGTGACCCGATAGCCCTTGTCCTTGGCGGCGGCGTCGAGTTCCTTGCGGTAGGCCTCCGTCTCGGTGATGTCCGCCTCGTCCTGGTGGGTGACGAGAGGCACGTTCAGCCAGGCGCGATGAAGGTGCGGCCCCGAGATCTTCTTGATCCGCGGGAGGGGCTTCGTCTCGATCGGACCGAACTTGGAGAAGTCCACGGCCGGGACTTCGGGGATGCCCATGCCGCCCGCCGGCGCGGGGGCCGAGACCGGCGCGGCCGGCCCCCTGAGAGCCGCCTTCACGTCGTCCTTGGTGATCCGGCCCTTCTCGCCGTGCCGCGAAGAGTCGTGAGGTCGATCTCGAGTTCGCGTGCGAGGCGCCGGACGCTCGGGCTCGGCATGCACCTGCCCGAAATCCGCCCGCGCTCCCGGACCGTTCGGCTTCGCCGGGGCCGCCGCGGCGGCGGCGGCGGTGCCGGCTCCTGCTGCTCGATCAGGGATGGGGGCTCGGGCGTCGCTGCGCCGTCGCCGCTCTTCAGCAGCACGATCGGATGGCCCTCGCTGACCTTGTCGCCCAGCTTGATCAGCAGCTTCTCGACCACGCCCGCAGAGGGCGCGGGGACCTCCATGGTAGCCTTGTCGGATTCGAGGGAGACGAGGGGATCGTCCGCGTTCACCGCGTCGCCCTCCTTGACGTGCACTTCGATGATCGGCACGTCCTTGTAGTCGCCGATGTCGGGGATCTTTACTTCGGTCGCCACCGCGTTCCCTCCTCCGATCGGGCGGCCTCGTTGGGGCGGGCCGCTGTTTCGATACCTTGGGCGCAGCGCTCAGACTTTCCAGGGCGGTGCTTTCTCCGTGTCGATGCCGTACTTGGCGATGGCCTCGGCCACGACGACGGCTTGACCTTCCCCTCCTCCGCCAACGTCTTCAGCGCCGCCACGGCGACCCAGCGCCGGTCGACCTCGAAGAAGTCGCGCAGGCGCTTGCGGAAATCGGAACGGCCGAACCCGTCCGTGCCGAGCACCCGGTAGCGGCGCGGCACGAAGGGCCGGATCTGGTCGGCGAAGAGGCGCATGTAGTCGGTTGCGGCGACGACCGGCCCCTCGCGGGATTCGAGGCAGGTCTCGACGTGGGACTTGCGCGCCAGCTCAGTCGGATGGAGCAGGTTCCAGCGCTCGACCGCCATCGCCTCGCGGGCCAGCTCCGTGAAGCTCGGGCAGCTCCACACGTCGGCAACGACGCCGAAATCCTGCGCCAGCAGGTCCGCTGCGGCGATCACCTCCCGCAGGATCGTACCGCTGCCGAGGAGCTGAACGCGGGCTGCCTTCTTGGTCCCCTGCCCTTCCCGGAACAGATACATGCCTTTGAGGATCCCGGCCTCGGCGCCTTCCGGCATGGCGGGATGCTCGTAGTTCTCGTTCATCACCGTCAGATAGTAGAAGACGTCCTCCTGCTCGGCGTACATCCGGCGGAGGCCGTCCTGGACGATGACGGCGACCTCGTACGAGAAGGTCGGGTCGTAGGAGACGCAGTTCGGGATCGTGGCCGAGAACAGGTGGCTGTGCCCATCCTCGTGCTGCAGGCCCTCGCCGTTGAGGGTCGTACGGCCCGCCGTGCCGCCGATCAGGAAGCCCCGCGCCCTCAGGTCCCCGGCCGCCCAGGCCAGATCGCCGACCCGCTGGAATCCGAACATCGAGTAATAGATGTAGAACGGGATCATCGGCGTGTTCGAGGTCGAATAGGCGGTCGCGGCCGCGATCCAGGACGACATCGCCCCGGCCTCGTTGATGCCTTCCTGGAGCATCTGGCCGGTCCTGTCCTCCTTGTAGAACATGAGCTGGTTGGCATCTTCGGGCCGGTAGAGCTGGCCGACCTGCGAGAAGATTCCGAACTGGCGGAACATTCCTTCCATGCCGAACGTGCGGCTCTCGTCCGGCACGATCGGCACCACGCGCTTGCCGATGGTCTTGTCGCGCAAGAGCGTATTCAGGACCCGCACGAACGCCATGGTGGTCGAGATCTCGCGCCCCTCGGTCGCCTTCAGCTGCGCCTCGAAGGCCGACAGCGGGGGCACCTTCAGAGGATCGGATTTCCGGCGGCGCGACGGCAGGTAGCCGCCGAGCGCCTCGCGGCGGCCCCGCAGGTACTGCATCTCCGGGCTGTCGTCGGCAAAGCGGATGAACGGCATCTCCTTGAGCTGCTCGTCGGTCAGGTCGATCTGGAACCGGTCGCGGAACTGGCGCAGCACCGCCTCGCCCATCTTCTTCTGCTGATGGGTGATGTTCTGACCCTCGCCGGCCTCGCCCATGCCGTAGCCCTTGACGGTCTTGGCGAGGATCAGGGTCGGCTGGCCCTTGTGCTTCACCGCGGCCGAATAGGCGGCGTAGACCTTGCTCGGGTCGTGCCCGCCGCGGGTCAGCTTCCAGATCTCGTCGTCCGACATGTCGGCCACCAGCGCCGCGGTCTCCGGATAGCGGCCGAAGAAGTGCTGCCGGATGTAGGCGCCGTCCTTCGACTTGAAGTCCTGATACTCGCCGTCGACGCATTCCTCCATGAGCTTCACGAGCATGCCGCACGTGTCCTTGGCGAAGAGGACGTCCCAGCCCGAGCCCCACAGCACCTTGATGACGTTCCAGCCGGCCCCCCGGAAGTTGGCCTCGAGCTCCTGGACGATCTTGCCGTTGCCGCGCACCGGCCCGTCCAGCCGCTGCAGGTTGCAGTTGATGACGAAGACGAGGTTGTCGAGCTTCTCGCGCCCGGCGAGCGATATGGCGCCCAGGCTCTCCGGCTCGTCCATCTCGCCGTCGCCCATGAAGGCCCAGACCTTGCGTCCCTCGGTCTTGGCCAGGCCCCGGAAATGCAGATACTTGAGGAACCGCGCCTGGTAGATCGCCATGAGGGGGCCGAGCCCCATCGAGACGGTCGGAAACTGCCAGAAGTCCGGCATGAGCCACGGGTGCGGATAAGAGGACAGGCCCCGGCCGTCGACCTCCTGGCGGAAATTCAGAAGCTGTTCCTCGGTGAGCCGGCCCTCCAGGAACGCGCGGGCATAGATGCCGGGCGAGGAATGGCCCTGCACGTAGACGAGATCGCCGCCGTGGTCGTCCGAGGCCGCACGCCAGAAATGCATGAAGCCGGTGTCGTAGAGGGTGGCGGCCGACTGGAAGCTGGCGATGTGGCCGCCAAGCTCGGACGATTCCTTGTTGGCCTTGAGGACGATCGCCAGGGCGTTCCAGCGAATGGCCGACCGGATCCGGTGCTCGATCGCCCGGTTGCCCGGATGGGGCTCCTGCCTCTCGACGGGAATCGTGTTGATGTAAGGCGTGGTCGCCGAGTACGGAACGGGAGCGCCCTTCCGCCGGGCTCCGTCGATCACCTGTTCCAGGAGGAAGTGGACTCTCTCCGGTCCTTCGACCTCCAGGACGCCATCCAACGAGTCGAGCCATTCCCTGGTCTCGACCGGGTCAACGTCGCGGCTGCGTTCCATCGTCACCTCCCTGGCGCTACCCGTCGGAGCAGATGCGCTGATTATTCGGCACGAAGGAACACGGCGTTGCCTTCTCATCCAGATTTTCGACGCCAACGCGAATCAAGGCGTGAGTTTCAGGCCCAGCCTCCTGACAAAAATCTGTCGCCGCCAGATTGGTCAAGGCCTGCATCTCCGTTCTTGGAGGTAAATGAGGACGCTTCACATCGGCGGCAGACAGCCCGAGACTACCGCTCGCCGCTGCAAGCGGACATGAACCGGTACTGCGCCGTCGAACGTGAGGAATGTTCACACCATGCAACATGCACTGAAGATCTTCGCGATTCTGTTGCTGTGCACGGGTTGCACGGACCCGCGTCGGCCGTGGAGCCCCACTGGCCTTCATCCCTGACGATCGGCACTGCGTCCCCGGGAGGGACCTATTTCGCCTATGGCGAAGGGCTGGCGCGCATCCTGACCCGCGCCCTCGGGATTCCCGTGACGGCCCGGCCGACCGAGGGGCCGGGGCAGAACATCCTCTTGCTGGAGGCGGGTGAGATCCAGGTCGGGTTCGTCACCCTGGGAATCGCTCTGCAGGCCTGGAACGGGTCGGGCTCTTGGACCGGCGGCAAACAGCTGAGGGCGATGCGCGCACTCTTCCCGATGTACGATACGCCTTTCCAGTTCATGGCCCGCGAGGATACCGGCATCCGCTCGGTCGGCGAATTCAACGGCAAGCGCGTCGGCGTCGGCCCGCAGGGCGGCACGACGGCTGCCTACATTCCCGAGTTCTTCAAGGTCCTGAAAATCGACGGCTCGCTCGCCCATGGCGACTGGGCCGACCTGGCGGCGCAGGTGCAGGCCGGGACTCTCGATGCGCTCGCGGTAGCGGCCGGGGTTCCCTTCCCGTCTTTCATCGACCTCGAACGGAAAGGAAGGGTGCGCTACCTCCCGCTCGCACCGAGCCAGATCCTCGAGCTGCGTCTCGCCATGCCGGAACTCGCAGCCTCGACGGTCGGAGCGGGCACCTACCCGTCCTTGAGGACCAACTACGCGACAGTGGGACTCTACAACTTCGCGGTCGCCCATCGCGATCTTCCGGCCGACCTCGCCTACGCCATTCTCGAGGCGGTCTTCGCGAACCATGACGAGCTGGTGGAGGTTCACTCGGCAGCCGCCGAGACGGTCCCGGCGAACTTCACCCGCAACACCTTCCTCCCGTTCCACGACGGCGCGAGCCGCTGGTACCAGAACAAGGGTGTTCTCGGTGTCGTCCGCGGTGACTGAGCAGACCATTTAGCGCATCGTGCGGACAAGTGGACCCGGTTTTCCGCGTTAAACGATGCGCTGCTTGCAAGAGGGGAGCATCGGATGACATCCCAAAAGCTGATTCCACTTTTGGGGCCGATCGCATGTCGGGCGTGACGCACGCTACAGATAGCTCAGCCACCACTCCGTTCGGCTCTGCTTGAGTCCCGCGAACCAGCGGCAGAGCGGATAGAGAATGAGGACGGCGAGCAAGGTCGTGGCATACACCCCCGGCAGACCGAGGCCCCAATCGGCGGGCTTGCCGCCGGCCAGGCCGCCGAACAGCCATGAAGCATCGCCTGTCGTCGCCAGCGCGAACGAGACCGCGAGCCCATGGATGAGGAAGAGGTGGGCGACATAGAAGAAGAACGGCACCCGCCCGAACGCGACGAGCCAAAGAGCCATCCGTCCGCGGGCTTTCTCGAACGCCGCCAGCAGAAGCAGGCCGGGCCCGAGCGTCATCAGCAGATAGAGGAGCGAGGGCGGATACTTCTCGCAGTTCACGAAGGAAAGCACCGTCGAGAGAGCATTCTCCTGTGGCCGCCAGGGCGCGGGATCGCCGTAGACGTTCATCGCGCGCAGGAGCACGAAACCCGCCGTGGCGCAGACGCCGAGCCCGACGAGCCAGCGTACGCGGATCGCGCGGTCGAGTGCGAACAGCGGACCAAGGGCGTATCCCGTCGCCATGACCCCGACCCACGGGATGAGCGGGTACAGGGCAAACAGCGTCGTGTCGCCGTAGAGCCGCAGCAGCTTCGGCTCGTGCAGCAGGGTCCACATCCAGCCGGCGGAGCCGAACTGCCCGGCCCCGATCCCGTCCAGGAGGTTGTGGCCGGCGATCATCGCGAGACCGATCGCGGCGATGGCCCGCCGCGGCAGATAAATCAACCCGGACAGCACCACCATCGAGGCGCCGATCGCCCATATCACTTGCGTGACGAATGAATTCGCTCCGAGATCGAACGTCCAGCCGAGTCGGACGACCGTAAACTCCATCAGCATGAGGAAGAGGCCGCGGGTGAAGAGGAAGCGGCTCACCTCCCGACCCTTCGCCCTCGCGCTTCGTAGAGCCAGGCCGACACGCCGGCGAGGAGGATGAAGACGGGCGCGCAAAAGTGGGTGATCCAGCGCGTCAGGAATAAAGCCGGATCGGTTACGTCCCGGGGGTTCATGCCGCTCGAGCCGAAGAAGTCGCGCGTGTGATCGAGCGCCATGAGCACCATGACGAGCCCGCGCAAGAGGTCGACCGAGACGAGGCGCGGCCGGGCTCCGGCGATGGACGACTGACGGTTCGAGTTTGCGGCCTGGCGCTGCGCGGGCGGCTGTCCGACACGTTCCAAGAGAAGGGTCATGACATTCCTCACGAGAAGGATGCGAATGCTCCCCTGCGCGGGTCGTCCCGACTGTGACCGCGATCACGGATCATCTGATGCTCCGTTGCAGCCCTCCTCCTGCGGGCCCGCTCCGGCAGCGTCGGCATGCGCCACTATGAACACGTTGGCGATTCAGGAAGCCGCCGCGATAGTCGAGCCTGCCGGCGAGCCCAACGCGGGTTGCCGCGACGAGGCTCGTTACCTCCAGCGTAATCGACCTGCGGCTATGCGCGCGACATCGTGGCTCGGCCAGACCGAGGAGAATGCCATGATCGCCTACGCCATCGCGCATCTGCGCCACGTTTCCGTAGGGCCGGAGATCGTCGAGTACCTCGAGCGCATCAACTCGACACTCGAACCTTCGGCGGCCGGTTCGTCATCCATGGCGGCCTCGTCGACGTCTTGGAGGGCGACTGGGCCGGAGATCTCATTGTGATCGCCTTCCCCGACCGGAATTCCGCCCATGCGTGGTACGCATCGGCGCCCTATAGGGCCATCCTTCCGCTGCGCACCGGCCATTCCCAGGGGACCGCGTTCATTACCGAAGGTGTCCCCACGCGACACCGCGCGGCGGACGTGCTCGGGAAAGCGGAGAGGGTCGTGCGCGGCACCTGAACCCCGTCCCCGCTTCCTCGTTTCCTCTCCAGCGCCCCTTGGGCGTCATCCCAGAGAAATGGAGGAAAATATGCTGAAGATGCATCGTTGCCGCCGGCCTAGCGGCTTCGGCCCTTCTGGCCGGTGTTGCCTCCGCCCAAACGCAGGCCCCGACGGTCCCGGCCGGACCGGACAGGTGATGACCCAGATGCCGGCCGATCTGATGCGCGGGTCGACGTTGATGGGTGTCGACGTCTATGGCGCCGACAACCAGAAGATCGGCGATATCGACGAGGTCCTCATCGACCGGCAGGGCAAGATCCACGGCGTGGTCGTGGGCGTCGGCGGCTTCCTCGGCATCGGCGAGAAGGATGTCGCGATCCCGTTCGATCAGGTGCAATGGATGTCGAACCGGGAGGTCCAAGCCTCTACGGGCACGGCCGGCACCGGAGGCACGAGCACCGCCGGCGGCGTGACCACACCGGGCGCCCCCGCTGCCGGCGGCTCCAATCAGCCTGCCACGACAGGCAGCACCGGCGCAGCAGGCACGGCCGGAACCACAAGCACGGCGGGTGCGGCCGGCGACGACAACGTGCCGGCCCGCGCGTTGGTCAAGATGACCAAGGCGGACCTGCAGAATGCGCCGGAGTTCCGCTACAACAGCGATACGAGCCGGGCGAATACCGGCTCTGCCGGAAACACGAGCCCGCCGCCTGCCGGCGCCAGCCGGCCCGGCACCGCGCCGCAGCAGTAGCGGCGCCAGCCTGAACTCGGCCACCCTGCGACAGAACGCGCAGGGTGGCCACCTCCCGCATTCGGAGACGGGCGTCATCATCGGACGGATCCGGTCACTCCAGCGTACGCAGCAGCGCCCGGACGGACGTATCGTGGCACAGGCCGGGATCGTCCGGCATTTCAGCCCGCAGGCTGTTTCGAGCGGGATCGTAGGATGCGAAATAGATGATCCGGATGTTCCGTTGGCGGAGGCTCAGCGTGAGCTGAAGCGCGGCGGCGTCGGAGAGCCGCGCGTCGAGGATCGCAGCGTCGGGGCGCAGCTCGCCGACGGCCCGAAGCGCCTTTTCCGCGTTCGGGAACGCCCCCGCCACGGTGCAGCCCACGTCATCGAATTCCCGAGCGAGCGCGGCAGCCGTCGCTTCATCGCCGGCGGCAATCACGAGCGTCATGGGGCGGTCGGTGGGTAGTCGGGTCACGGGCACCTATTGGACAAGAGAACAGCGACCCAGCATCCTCCTATCCGGCCGCGGATGCGAATACATAAGTTAACGCGCCGCCGCCTCATGCGAGCATGACGCAGGCGACAGGAGGCGGACCCGCCTTACGGCGCATCAGCAACCGTTGCAGATGCTCTGCATGACCAGGCGGTTGATCCGCGCGCTCCTGCGTTGCAGCTCCTTCTCGCGAGCCTCGGCTTCCGTGGTGAGCCCCGTCGTGCCGCCGGAAGCCCGGCCACCTGCCGTTGCGCTCTGGCCCGCCGTCCCGCCGCGGGCCGTGGCCCGTCCTCCGGACGATGCCTCGGAGCCCGGTGGCGGAACGGGGGGCGTCAGCGCGTTGGGGTTCGGCGCGGTCGAACGCTGTCCTTCCGTGCTCCGGTCGGCATCCTGATTGTCGGTGTCCTGGCTTCCGTCGTTCTGCCCCGAACGCGGCGTGAGCATGGTCGCACCGCCCGTAGCGGGCGCGGTGCTGCTGGAAGGAGATGCCGACCCCGCGGGTGACGACGAGGGCGAGCCGGTCGACGTTGAAGTCTGTGCCAGGACAGGCGCGCCGAGGCACGCCGTGAGGGCGATGGCAACGGTGAGGCGGAACATGTTCATCCTCCCTTCGGACGTCGTCTTCGGAATCAACGCCGGGACATTAATGCCGGTTGCACGAGAGACGGCCGCCATTGCGTGAGGCTTACCGGACCTCGCTCGTCGATGATCCGCCGTTCCCCGGGAGCGAGGCCGTGCCTGGCCAGCACCGCCTCCGCGCTCTCGCCCTCCCGGCAGGCGGAAAACAGCGCGACGCCTTCGCCGATCCAGGCGTCCTCGGCCCGCGTCAGATGGAAGACATCGTAGCCGAGGGCGAGAAAGAGATCGAACACCCGCTGCCCGCCCGGCACGGCCACGCGCCCGCCGCCGGGCAGCACCTTGGCGACGGCTTCCAGCCAAGGAATGCCTGCGGGATTCCACCACCATCCGTCGAGGCGGCGCACGAGGCCGTGCACCGATGAGGAGACCACCACCCGGAGCCTGGCCTTCGGGTTCGGATTGGCCGCGTGCCCGAGCCGCCCCAGAACGGTGAGCGCGGCACGGTCGAGTTCCGCCTGGAAGTAGGCCCAATCCGCCTCTCTCCTGAGCGCCTCCGGCGTCGCCCCGCTCGCATCCGCGATACGGTCGTCGCAGGACACGATGGCGTAGCCGTGAACCTCGATCGCCGTCATGCCACCTCTTCGCAACCGGCTCCCCGGGGCCGCGTTCTCCCTCAAATCTCCGCTCCGGGCCAGCCCCTTCCGCGCCGGTGCGGCGTCTCTGCCCCGGTCCGGCACGGCATTCGGCGGGCGCCCCGGCGCGTCCGCCTGGGCGAAACGGCGCCGCTCGATGGGCGCGGCATGCTTGACGGTCGCCAGTCTGGACCGCAGACGGATCGAAACGATGCCCGAGCCCCCGAGCCGACCCTTGAAAGACCCGATGCTTTCCGTCGAACCGACCTCTCCTCTCGCCGAGCGGACGCGCTTGCTTGCCCTCCGTCTGACCGGATGGCCAAGCGTCACCGGCACGGCCGATGAGGTGGCGTTCCCGTCCAGGCTGGCGTCTCTCCTGATGGAGATTCCCTATTTCGCCACCCACCCGGACGACCTCGTTGTCGCGCCGATCCCGGACGATCCGCTCGGGCGGGCGAACGTTCTGGCGCTCGTCCGCGGGACGGGGACGCGGACGGTCCTGCTGAGCGGCCATTTCGACACGGTGCCGGTCGACGATTACGGCCCGCTGAAGGACCTCGCCGGTTCGGCCGAACAACTGCTGCCCCGCCTCGTCGAAGCACTGGAGGCCTCGGGCGAGGATCCGCGGGCGCTGGACGATTTCATGAGCGGAGACTTCTTGCCCGGTCGCGGGCTCCTCGACATGAAGTCCGGCATAGCCGCCGGGATCGCCGTTGTCGAAGCTTTCGCGGCGAATCCCGCGCGGCGCGGCAATCTTCTGTTCGCGGCTACGCCCGACGAGGAGGACCGATCCGTCGGCATGCGGGCGGCGGCCGAGCTCCTCCCTGTTTTTCTCCGGGAGCGCGGCCTCGAGGTTCCGCTCGCCATCAATCTCGATGCGATCTGCGACGAAGGGGATGGTTCGTCGGGCCGCGTCGTCGCCTTCGGCTGCATCGGCAAGCTCTTGCTGAGCGCCCTCGTCGTCGGCCAGGAATCCCATGCCGCCTATCCGCTCGCCGGAGTCAACGCGGCCTACCTCGCGGCCGAACTCACGGCCGAAATGGAGTTCGCGCCGGAACTCGGAGAAGAAGGGGGCGGCGAGTTGGCGGCCCCTCCGACCGTCCTCGGCTCGCGGGATCTGAAAGCCCAGTACAACGTGACGATCCCCGGTGCCGTCTGGACCTACTGGAACGTCCTCCTCCACCGCCGCACAGCGAAGGAGGTCATGGAGGCGGCCGAGACTTTCACCCGCCGGGCGCTCGACCGCGCTGCCGCCCGCATGGCCGAGCGCGCCTCCCGCCTCGCGAGACCCGTCCCCCTGAGCGCCGCCTGGGCGGACATCCCGATCCTCACCTACGCGGAGTTGCGCGAAGCCGCGCTGCGCCGGCGGCCGGATTTCGCGGCGCGCTTCGCCGTGCTCGGCGAAGAGCTGAGGCGGCAAGGCGATCTGGATCTGCCCACGCGCTCGCGGCGGCTCGTGGAGGCGACATGGGCGGCGTCGGGCCTCAAGGGGCCGGCGGTGGTGCTGGGCTTCGGCGCGATGCCCTACCCCGCCGTGCACTGGCCGGCCGGGGCCGGTGCCTCGCGTGCCGCCGTCGAGGCCGCGATGGCAGAGACGGCAGCGGCGTTCGGCACCTCCATCGGCGCCGTGAACTACTTTCCGGCCATTGCCGACATGAGCTTCATCGGGCCGGTCGACCCCATTGATCTCGCGGAGGCCGCGCGGCAGACGCCTATCTGGGGTTCGAGCATCCGCTGGGACCTCGCGCAAGGGCCGACGCCGGGCATACCGATCGTCAATATCGGCCCATGGGGTCGCGACTATCACCATTGGCTGGAGCGCGTTCACGTGCCCTACGCGTTCGAGGTCCTGCCTGCTCTGGTTCGGGCCGTCGTGACGAAAGTGCTGGCCGCGTAACGGCGGTGTTGGGCGCTCGTCGCCGTCGCTCCTCTCCGGGTGACCTTGTCTGGCGTCGCGTGCCTTCCCCCTTACTGGAAACCGCGCTCACGGGCCGGCACGGCCCGGTCCTCGATGGCCGTGCGCAGGAGAACGAAGAGCACGACCGCGTTGAGCGTGTGCCAGAGGAAGTGCGTGCCCATCGGGAGCGTCGCGCAGAGCGCTTCGTCCATGGAGCGGAAGATCAGTGAGACGGCGAAGATGGCGGCGGCGAGGAGGAGCCCCCTCCCCGCCATGTCGGCGCGCTTCGAGAGCGCAGCTCCGCCGATCACCATGAGCGCCGTCGCCGCCGGAAGATAGCCGATCGAGCCGTTGAGGCTGTAGGGCCCGACCACCGCGTACCAGATCCGGTCGAAGCTCATGTTGAAGGCCGCGAAGCACCGCGGTGACCAGGACCGCCGCCACGAGCCCGAGGCCGAGATATCGCCGCAGCGCCAGCAGGAAATAGCTGTAGATGAAGACGGCGATCGGGACCACGTCGGCCAGGAGCGACCACCGGTTCGCGAAGGTATGGAACAGAAAGCTGCCGATTCCGACGATCGCCGCGACCGCGATCAGCCACAGGGCCGGCCAGTCTCGCTTGTCGGCCCGCCGCCAGAGCACCACCGCGCAGGCGGCCGCGACGAGAAAGGCGGCGTTGGTGACGCGCGTTCAGCGGCTCCGACCAGAAGGACGGGTCGGTGCGCTCGCAGTAATTGTCGACGGCGGCGAGGAGATCCTGGTTCATGCGGGACCGGGACGAGAAGAGCACAGGCCGTCTTGCCAGACGGCTGCGAAGGCCCGATGACACGGATCCTCAGCTCAACGGAACCGAACGATGCGGATCGCCACCTGGAACGTCAACTCCATCAAGCAGCGCCTCGAACACCTGCTCACCTTCCTCAAGAGCGCGGAGCCGGACGTGGTCTGCCTGCAGGAGCTGAAATGCGTCGACGAGGCCTTTCCGCGCGCCGAGGTGGAGGGCGCCGGCTACAACGTCGCGATCCATGGCCAGAAGGCCTATAACGGCGTCGCGATCCTCTCCAAGCGCCCTCTCGAGGACGTCCGCCGCGGCCTGCCGGGCGACGAGGCGGACGAGCAGGCGCGCTATATCGAAGGCGTGGTCTCGACGGCGGGCGGAGTCGTGCGCGTCGCCTCGATCTACCTGCCGAACGGCAATCCGCTCGGCACCTCCGAAATTCGACTACAAGCTCGCCTTGCTCGACCGGCTCGCTGCGCATGCCGAGAGCCTCCTGCCCCTCGAAGAAGCTCTCGTGCTCTGCGGCGACTACAACGTGATCCCGGAGCCCGTCGACGCCGCCGATCCGGCGGCCTGGGCGAACGACGCCCTTTTCCAGCCGGAGAGCCGGGCGAGGTTCCGGGCGCTCCTCCATCTCGGCCTCACCGACGCCGTGCGCGCCTGCAGCGCGGAGCCTGGCCTCTACACGTTCTGGGACTACCAGGCCGGCGCCTTCCAGCGCAACAACGGCATCCGCATCGACCACCTGCTCCTCTCGCCGCAAGCCACCGATCGGCTCAGGACGGCGTCGATCCGCAAGGAAACGCGCGCCTGGGACAAGCCGTCGGACCACGTCCCCGTGATGGTCGATCTCGATATCGAGTGAAGCTGCTTTAGCGCATCGTGCGGATGGGCGCTGCTTGTCGAGAACCAGAGCATCAGGATCTTGCTCCGCTCGTCCAAGGATGCCGCGGGAGAAGCAGCGCTCCGTGTGACGATGACGAGAATGGCCCGAGGATGACGGCTCGGCGGATGGCCTTGGTCAGCGCCGCGCCTGCATGTACTGCTCCAGCATGCCGAGGGCGTTCCTGCGGTCGCTCTCGCCTGCCGACGCGAAGGCCTGCTCGTAGAGGGCCGAGATCCACTTGTCCTTGACCGGATCGGCCGCCTCGCGGGCCAGCGTCAGCCACATCAGGCCCCGCGCGCGCTGCCGCGGCACTCCATCCCCGTTCATCAGGAGGTGGCCGAGGAGCGCCTGGGACGGATGATGCCCCTTCTCGGCGGCGAGGTTGAACCAGCGCGCCGCCTGGCGCGGATCCTTCTCGACGCCGTGGCCGTCGAGGTAGAGGCGGGCGAGGTTGTACTGGGCGTTCGGGTCGCTGAAATACGACGCCGCGTAGTGGAACATCTCGTGCGCCCGCGCTCGGATTGGCGGCCACGTAGGTGCCCTTGATCCCGTCCAGGAAATACGTGCCGAGCGCCACGAACGCGCTCGCGACGACGCCCGCATTGGGCGAATCCGGGCTCTCGTCGGCGTTCTGGTCGGCAAGCTTCGAGAAATACTCGAAGGCCCTGAGTTCGTCGGCCTGGACGCCGTCGCCCTCCGCATACATGCGTCCGAGCTTCCACAGGGCGAGCGTGTGCCCCTGCGTGGCGGCGTATTCGAGCGCCTGCACGGCGCCGCGCTTGTCGCCGGCATTGTAGTCCCGCATGCCGTCGCGGATCGCGTCGCGCGCCGAGCCGTACTTGACGATCGGGGCCAGCGGCTGCGGCTTCGCGGCGGCGTCGAGGGCCTGCGCGGCGCTCGCCCCGAGAAGGAGGGCGGCGACGAGGGGGAAGACCCTAGATGTCCGCATAGGTCTGTGTTTCTTGTGCACCGCCAGGATGAGTGACGGCCCCGTCTCTGGCCGGCCCGACCGTCTGGGCATATTTCCATAGGTAACCAGACGACATTGGCATTTCTCGGGCCGTCCAGGCCGTGCGGCGACGAACGAGTTCCTCGTCGGACAATTCCACGTCCATGGTGCCGTTGATGGCGTCGAGCACGATGATGTCCCCGTCGCGGATCAGGCCGATCGGCCCGCCGACGGCGGCTTCCGGTCCCACATGGCCGATGCAGAAGCCGCGGGTCGCGCCCGAAAACCGGCCGTCCGTGATGAGGGCGACCTTGTCGCCCATACCCTGGCCGTAGAGGGCCGCGGTGGTCGACAGCATCTCGCGCATGCCGGGCCCGCCCTTCGGACCCTCGTAGCGGATGACGAGGACGTCCCCCTCCTGGTACCGGCGGTTCTTCACCGCCTCGAAACAGGCCTCCTCGCCGTCGAAGCAGCGGGCAGGGCCGCGGAAAGTCTGCTTGTCCGGCGGCATGCCGGCGACCTTCACGATCGCACCTTCGGGAGCGAGATTGCCGCGAAGGCCCACGACTCCGCCCGTCACGGTGATGGGACTGTCGGTCCGGCGCACCACGTCCTGCTCGGCATTCCACTGCACCGAGGCCAGGTTCTCCGCCATGGTGCGGCCGGTCACCGTCATGCAGTCGCCGTGGAGAAAGCCGCCGTCGAGGAGCGCCTTCAGGATGAGGGGAATGCCGCCGACCTCGAACAGGTCCTTGGCCACATAGCGGCCGCCGGGCTTCAGGTCGGCGATATAGGGAGTCCGCCTGAAGATCTCGGCCACGTCGAAAAGGTCGAACGGAATGCCGGCCTCATGGGCGATGGCGGGTAGGTGCAGGGCGGCGTTGGTGGAGCCGCCCGACGCCGCAACCGCCATGGCGGCATTCTCGAGCGACCGGCGGGTGACGATGTCCCGCGGGCGGATCTGCTTCGCCACGAGGTCCATGACCATCTCGCCGGCCGTCATGCAGAAGCGGTCTCGGATCTCGTAGGGAGCGGGGGCTCCGGCCGAATACGGCAGCGCGAGACCGATCGCCTCGGACACGGTCGCCATCGTGTTGGCGGTGAATTGCGCGCCGCAAGCGCCGGCCGAGGGGCACGCCGCCTGTTCGAGCTCGAGCAGGTCCTCGTCCGACATGTCGCCGACGGAGTGCTTTCCCACCGCCTCGAACACGTCCTGAACCGTGACGGGCTTCCCCTTGAAGGTGCCGGGAAGGATCGAGCCGCCGTAGATGAAGATCGAAGGCACGTTGAGGCGCACCATCGCCATCATCATGCCGGGCAGGGACTTGTCGCATCCGGCCATGCCCACGAGGGCGTCGTAGCAATGGCCGCGCATGGTGAGCTCGACCGAATCCGCGATGACCTCGCGAGACGGGAGCGACGACTTCATGCCCTGGTGGCCCATGGCGATGCCGTCGGTGACCGTGATGGTGCAGAACTCGCGCGGAGTGCCGCGCGCCGCCGCGACGCCCTTCTTCACGGCCTGGGCCTGGCGCATCAGCGAGATGTTGCAGGGAGCCGCTTCGTTCCAGCAGGTGGCCACCCCGACGAAGGGCTGCGCGATCTGCTGCCGCGTCAGTCCCATCGCGTAGAGATACGAGCGATGGGGAGCGCGCTCCGGCCCCTCCGTCACATGACGGCTCGGAAGCTTCGCCTTGTCGATCACCCGCGCGTCCATTCTCGTCGCCTCAACACTTCTGTGTCTGCGGTAGTCTTAACCCGCCC
The DNA here is from genome assembly GCA_963723525.1 of uncultured Alphaproteobacteria bacterium. Classification (GTDB taxonomy): domain Bacteria; phylum Pseudomonadota; class Alphaproteobacteria; order Rhizobiales; family Beijerinckiaceae; genus Microvirga. The sequence continues at coordinate 22,874 of CAVRRI010000028.1, read as the reverse complement.
GAGGTTACGGAACCTTCGCCGTGATCTGCCAGCGGCGGCGCGTCGATGCAACGACGCCTTCGGCGGCGGCCCACGCGCGGCTCTCCCGCGCCCTCCGATCCGAAGCTCTCAAATCGCCAAGGAATCCAAGCGCTTCCGACACCCTCGGAGGTGCTGCTCGTTTATGGCGGGATCGCGGCGGACCGGGGATGGAAGCGCGGCGCCAAAGGAACATTCGCAGGTGTGTCGGCGCAGCAACAATGTAGATGATGGAGCACACTCCACCTGTTCGGGAGCCCGAATCGGCCTAACGGACCTCTTCCGACGAGAACCACAGCCGGTCGTAGATTGCGGTCGCGCTGTCGTCCGGCGGGCGCACGTCCCTCAGCCATACCGAGCGCGTCGCCTCGAAGCCCGCCGCCCTGATCTCGCCGACATGGCCCCGCCCCTGCCCGCTGCAGGTGATGAACCCGACCTGCATGACGGGCCGCGCGGCGAGCCCGCCCGGGCGCCGCGTGACGAGGATGGCCGGCCCCCATGACGAGGCGGGCTGCCAGGGGAAGATGAGTCGGCCCCCCGGTGTCAGGGCGATCAGCCATTCCGGATCGGGTGCGAACACGCCCGCGTTCACGTAGACGACGTCGGCCGGCCGGCAGCGGGCGGCCGAACGCCGATTCCGCGTGGACGAGGACCCCCGGATAGGGTTCGAGGTTGCGCGCCGCCTCCGCCGCAAGCCCTTCGTGCACCTCGAAGGCATCGACGCGACCGCCCGGCTCGACGAGGAGCGCCAGCATTGCCGTGTAATAGCCGCTGCCCGCGCCCACATGGACGACGTGATCGCCCGGCTGCGGGTCGACGATGGCGAGCCATGCCGCATGCAGTGCCGGCTCGCCGTTGTTGATGCCGTGCTTCCGGTCGAGGGAGACGAGGACGTTATCGTAGATGTCCCGGAGATCGCTCGTCTGCGTCGCGACCCCGGCGCTGATCGTCGTCCAGGGAGGCGGCCCGAGAAAGGCCTCCCGCGGAATGCGGGCGAAGACCTCCCTGACCCGCGGGTGATCGATCTCGGCGAGCGCCATGATGCGCTCCGCATAACGCGCCCGAAGCTTCTCCGAACCGAGGATCTCACCCATGCCTGAAGACTTGAAGCACGGATCCTCCAAGTTCAATGGGCCGGATCGACGATCGGACGGCGCCTTCGGGCGGCGTCGGCTCACATCCGGAACACGCCGAACTTCGTCGGCGGAACGGGCGCGTTCAAGGTGGCCGAGAAGGCCAGGCCCAGCACGCGCCGGGTCTCCGACGGAAGGATGATCCCGTCGTCCCAGAGCCGGGCGGTGGCGTAATAGGGCGAGCCTTCCTGCTCGTAGCGGTCGCGGATCGGCGCCTTGAATCCCTCCTCGTCCTCCGGGCTCCAGCTGTGGCCCTCGGATTCGATATTGTCGCGGCGCACGGTGGCGAGCACGCTTGCGGCCTGCTCGCCGCCCATGACGGAGATCCGCGAATTCGGCCATGTGAAGAGGAAGCGGGGCGAATAGGCGCGGCCGCACATGCCGTAATTGCCGGCCCCGAAGGAACCGCCGACCAAGACCGTGATCTTCGGCACCTGCGCGCAGGCCACCGCGGTGACGAGCTTCGCCCCGTCCTTGGCGATGCCGCCCGCCTCGTATTGGCGGCCGACCATGAAGCCCGAGATGTTCTGCAGGAACAGCAGCGGGATGCGCCGCTGACAGCACAGCTCGATGAAATGGGCGCCCTTCAGGGCGCTTTCCGAGAACAGGATGCCGTTGTTGGCGATGATGCCGACCGGGATGCCCCAGATGCGGGCGAAGCCGGTGACGAGGGTGGTGCCGTAAAGCCGCTTGAACTCGTCGAACTCCGAGCCGTCGACGAGCCGGGCGATCACCTCGCGGATGTCGTACTGCTTCTTGAGATCGGTCGGGACGATCGCATCGAGGTCGTCCGCGTCGTATTTCGGCTCGACGGGCGCGGCAAGGTCGACGCCGACCTCCTTGCGGGTGTTGAGGGTGCCGACGATCCGCCGGGCGATCGCGAGCGCATGCACGTCGTCGGTGGCATAGTGGTCGGCCACGCCGGATTGGCGGGCATGGACGTCCGCGCCGCCGAGATCCTCGGCCGAGACCACCTCCCCCGTCGCCGCCTTCACGAGAGGCGGTCCGCCGAGGAAGATGGTGCCCTGATGCCGGACGATGATCGTCTCGTCCGACATCGCCGGCACATAGGCGCCGCCGGCCGTGCAGGAGCCCATCACGCAGGCGATCTGAGGAATGCCGAGGGACGAGAGGGTCGCCTGGTTGTAGAAGATGCGGCCGAAATGCTCGCGGTCCGGGAAGACCTCGGTCTGGTGCGGCAGGTTCGCGCCGCCGCTGTCCACCAGGTAGAGGCACGGCAGACGATTCTCCCGGGCGACCTCCTGTGCGCGGAGGTGCTTCTTCACGGTCATCGGATAATAGGTGCCGCCTTTGATCGTCGAGTCGTTGCAGACGATCATCACCTCCCGGCCCATCACCCGCCCGATGCCGGTAATCATGCCGGCGGCGTGAATCGCGTCCCCGTACATCCCGTGGGCGGCGAGAGGCGCGAGCTCAAGGAACGGCGCGCCGGGGTCCAGGAGGCGCATCACGCGCTCCCGGGGCAGGAGCTTGCCGCGGGCGAGATGGCGTTCGCGCGCCTTCGGCGGGCCGCCATGCGCGACCGCGGCGCGCTTCTCCTGCAGGTCCTTCGCCAGCTTGCGCCCAGGCCTCGCGGTTGGCCCGGGCGTCCTCGGCTTTCAGGTCGACGGATGTGGCGATGACGGGCACGCGCTGGAATCCCCTGCCCTTTCGTGGGTTCCGACGCGTTTACCCTGCGGTCCAGTTTGGAGCAATGGGAGTCGGGAAGGGCGGAATCCGTCTCGGCGAGCGGGCTCGAGCCGCCCGCGCACTGCGCCGTGCCGTCCGCGGTGAGGCAGTTTCGCTTCACCCTCGGAGGCGCGTCAGCCGGCGGCCCGAACGACCACCGTGTCCGGCGCCGGTCCCGGATCGCAACGATAGGCGATGCCGCGCACCAGGAGCCAATCCGGGAGTGCCTCTGCAGGTAGAGGTCCGTGCCGCCGAGCGCCACCGTCGCCGGCAGCATGGCTTGCGTTGCGGTTCCGAAGCCCGGGACCGTCGCCACCGTGTCGCTCACCTCGCCGAGTCGCCGGCAGGCGCGGACATCCGCGGGGGAATCGACGATCCGGATCACCTCGGTCGGTGTCGGACGATAGGCGCAGGCGGATGCGGAGAGGGCAAGCAGGACGACGACGGACGCACGGAGCATGGGCGGATCCAGAATGGGGCCGAATAGCCTCACCTTAGAGGAAGCGTGACGATTAGGAAGGGCCGCCTGGCCTCCGCCGGACCGGCGAGACGGTTCCGGGAGAAGGTTTAGAGCGCGACCGTGTCGCCGAAGACACGCTCGAAGGCCCCCCGCATGACCGAATCCACCTCGGGCATGGTCACCGGGATCCCGAGGTCGACGAGGCTCGTCACCCCGTGCCGCCGCACCCCGCAGGGCACGATCCCGGAGAAATGGGAGAGATCCGGCTCGACGTTGAGGCTGATGCCGTGGAACGTCACCCAGCGCCGGACGCGGATCCCGATGGCGGCGATCTTGTCCTCGACGGCCTCGCCCTTGTCGGGGCGCCGGACCCAGACGCCGACCCGGTCCTCCCGCCGCTCGCCCCGGACGTTGAAGGCCGCCAGGGTCTCGATGAGCCACGTCTCGAGCGCGGTGACGTAGCGGCTGAGATCCGGCGTCCGGCGGTTGAGGTCGAGCATGACGTAAGCCACCCTCTGGCCCGGGCCGTGGTAGGTGAACTGCCCTCCCCGCCCCGACCGGTGGACCGGAAACCGGTTCGGCTCGACGAGGTCCTCGTCCCGTGCCGAAGTGCCAGCCGTATAGAGCGCAGGATGCTCAAGGAGCCAAACCCGTTCCCTGGCCCCTCCGGCCGCGATGGCCGCGACCCTGGCCTCCATCTCGGCGACGGCTTCCTCATAGCCGACCGGCTCGTCGGCGATCACCCACTCCACGGGGTCCGACCCGGGCGCCGGCAGGAAATCAGCCGCCAAGGCGTCGCGAATGTTTACCAACGGTTCACCCTGTTGAGGTCATCTGAGGAGACTTCAAGGAGCGCAGCTTGTCGGCCCTCGACGATCTCAAGGTCAACCTCTCCGTCGTGCTCGGGCGCAACCGGATGCCGCTGCACATGCTGCTGCGCATGGGACGCGGCGCCATCATCCAGCTCGAAGCCACGGAATCCGATATGGTGGAGATCCTCGCGAACGACCACCCGATCGCCCGCGGGCAGATCATCGTCACCGGAACCCGCATCACCATCGAGGTCACCGAGATCCTCAAGAAGGCCGAGATCGTCCGCACGCCCGGCGTGACGATCGGCGACGGCGCCATCGCCCGCCTTGCGGCCGCGGCCGCCTGACCTCTTCCGAACGGACTTGTAGCCCCGCAACCGATCTGTTAAACGCTCCGCCTCTCCGAACTTTCGGGCTCGGAAGCGACGATTTGCGGCCATGGCGGAATTGGTAGACGCGCTAGCTTGAGGTGCTAGTGGGGAGACCCGTGGAGGTTCGAGTCCTCTTGGCCGCACCAATTCTCGACGCCCCTCCCTGCGGTGCAAAACAAGGTCCCTTCGGGACCTTTTTTGTGTGCGGACCGGCTGCAGGACAATCGAATTTCGCCCACCGGCCCGGGCGGCGTGTCTGGACGAGCCGGCAGAGCTCCGTCTCAGCCTCGCGCGGACGCATGGCTCGTGTCGCGAATGCCGCAGCCGCATCAGCGGAGGATGAAGGCCGCGCGCCGGTTGTGTTGCCGCGCCCGCGCGCCTAAAAAGCCCCGGAATCCATCCCCTCAAGGACCGGCCCATGCAGGACGTCGAAAATAAGACGACGCTCCGCACGCCCGACGGCGCGGCGGCAGGCCGTCCGTCGTTCCGGGACGAGGAGGGCGAGATCGATCACGCCTTCGTCGCTGCCGTATCGGAAGCCATCGCCGAGGGAAATGCCGAGCGCCTGAGGGAACTCGTCGAGGACTTCCACGAGGCCGATCTCGGCGACCTGCTGGAGGCCCTCGCGCCCGAGGACCGGCCCCGCCTCATCGAACTGCTCGGCCGTGACTTCGACTTCGCCGCCCTCACCGAAGTCGACGATTCGATCCGGGAGGACATCCTCGAGGAGCTCGAAACCCGGACCCTCGTCGAGGGCGTGCGCGAGCTCGACCATGACGATGCGGTCTACATCCTCGAGGACCTCGACAAGGTCGATCAGGCCGAAATCCTCGACCAGTTGCCCCCGGTCGAGCGCGTCGCGCTCCAGCGGTCGCTCGACTACCCGGAGGGCTCCGCCGGCCGGCGCATGCAGACGGACATCATCGCCGTCCCGCCGTTCTGGACCGTCGGCCAGACGATCGACTTCATGCGCGAGACGGAGGACCTGCCGGATACCTTCTACGAGATATTCGTGATTGATCCGGGCGGTCATCTCCTCGGGGCCGTCCCGCTCGACAAGCTCCTGCGGACGAAACGCCCGGTCACGATCGAGAAGATCATGGACGACGATCCTGATCGGGTCGAGGCGACGCAGGACCAGGAGGAGGTCGCGCGCCTGTTCGAGCGCTACAACCTCGTCTCGGCCGCAGTCGTCGACGAAAGCGGCCGGCTGGTCGGCGCCATGATGGTCGACGACATCGTCGACGTCCTGGAGGAGGAGGCGGACGCCGACATCAAGGCGCTCGGCGGCGTGAACGCCGAGGAAGAGCTGTCCGACACCGTATGGGACATCATGAAGAGCCGCTCCGCGTGGCTCTTCGTCAACCTCTGCACCGCACTCCTCGCTTCCTGGGTCATCGGGTTGTTCGAGGAATCGCTCCAGAAGATGGTGGCGCTCGCGGTCCTCATGCCGATCGTCGCCTCCATGGGCGGCAATGCGGGCACGCAGACGATGACCGTAGCCGTGCGCGCCCTCGCGACCCGCGACCTCGGGCGAGCCAATGCGTGGCGCGTCATCCGCCGCGAGATGCTGGTCGGCTTCCTGAACGGCGTCGCCTTCGCGACGCTTCTCGCCGGGGTCGCGGTCTTCTGGTTCGGCACGGCACAGCTCGGTCCCGTCATCGGGCTCGCCATCATCATCACCCTGGTGTCGGCGGCTCTCGGGGGAATCATCATCCCGCTCGTCCTCGACCGGTTCGACGTGGACCCGGCCGTCTCCTCGGGTCCGCTCGTCACGACCATCACCGACGTGGTCGGATTCTTCGCGTTCCTCGGAATCGCGACGCTGTGGTTCGGTCTGTAGGACTGCTTCTGCAAGCCTCGCATGCGGCGGAGGGCGTCATCCTCGGGCCCGCGGAGCGCGACCCGAGGACCTCAAGCCGCGAAAGGCGCCTGAACCTCAACCCGATCCTCCGGTCCCGCATGCGCTCGCCCGAGGATGACGCGCCACTGGAGCGGGTGCTCCGCTCGCCAGCGGCTGACGGAGTACCCGGTCCAAACGTTTACGCTCCTGCACGATTTCGAATCTCGATCGAACCGCGTCAACGGCTCGTTAACTGCCCTTCGGGCAACGCTGGTTGTCCCGTTGCGTAGAAGATGAGCCCGATGACGACTCCTTCCCGCCGCCGTCCGGTCCGAGCCCGCCGCCTTTCCCCGCTCGCGCGCCTCGCCCGCTTCGGTGTCGTCGCCATGGCGATGGGCCTGACCTCCTGCGGGGTGATGCCGAACCGCTATCCTCAGAAGAGCGACGCGAAGCCCCATGCGGGAGTGGCGCGCGCGCATAGCCACCCAATCCACGGCATCGACGTGTCGAAATGGCAGGGGCGCATCGACTGGGCCGCCGTCCGCAATGCCGGAACCCAGTTCGCCTTCATCAAGGCGACGGAAGGCGGCGATCACGTCGACGAGAAATTCCTGGAGAATTGGTGGGGCGCCAAGCGTGCAGGCATCCCGCGCGGCGCCTATCATTTCGTGTTCTGGTGCCGCCCGGCGCACGAGCAGGCGGATTGGTTCAAACGCAACGTGCCGCAGGACCCGGACGCGCTGCCGCCGGTGCTCGACCTCGAGTGGAACGGACATTCGCGCCTGTGCCCCAAGAAGGTGCCGCGCGAGCAGGCCCTCGCAATGACGCGTCACCTTCTCGACGAGATGGAAGCCCATACCGGAAAGCGGCCGATCATCTACACCGACATCACCTTCCACGCCGACGTGCTGGAGGGAGCCTTCACCGATTACCCGATGTGGGTCCGCAGCGTCGCCGCCGAGCCCCACGAACGCTATGCCGATCGGCGGTGGACGTTCTGGCAGTACACGACGACCGGCCGGGTGCCGGGCATCGTCGGGGATGTGGACCGGAACGTATTCTACGGGACCGAGAACCAATGGCGGACCATGGTCGCCACGGATTGCGACCCGCGTGACGTGAAGGAGCTGCAGCCGTTGGGACTTTGCGCGAAATAGGCGAAGGACGGGGGAATAACGGAGAAACGCGGCCGGCGCCTCGTCACAAAGGACCCGCAACGTCCGCTCCCCCCTCCCCACCCGGTCCAGGATTGCTATAACGCTCCTCAAAAGAACCCGGAGGAGCCTCCCGTGATCCCGAATGCCGCCCGCCCCTTCAATTTCGACCTCGGCGAAACCGCGGAGGCCATCCGCGAAACCGTGCGTGATTTCGCGCAGGACAAGATCGCGCCGCGAGCCGACGAGATCGACCGCACCAACCAGTTCCCGCGCGACCTCTGGCAGCCCATGGGCGACCTCGGCCTGCACGGCATCACGGTCGAGGAGGAACTTGGCGGCGCGGGTCTCGGCTATCTCGAGCACGTGATCGCCATGGAGGAGATCTCCCGCGCCTCGGCTTCCGTCGGCCTCTCCTACGGCGCCCATTCGAACCTCTGCGTCAATCAGATCCGCCGCAACGGCAACGACGATCAGAAGCGGCGCTATTTGCCGAAGCTGATCTCCGGCGAGCATGTCGGCGCGCTCGCCATGTCGGAACCGGGCTCCGGATCCGACGTCGTGTCCATGCGTACGCGCGCCGACCGGCGCGGCGACCGCTTCGTTCTCAACGGCAGCAAGATGTGGATCACCAACGGCCCCATCGCCGAGACGCTGGTGGTCTACGCCAAGACCGACCCCGATGCGGGTCCGCGCGGCATCACGGCCTTCCTCATCGAGAAGGGCATGAAGGGCTTCTCGACGCACCAGAAGCTCGACAAGCTCGGCATGCGCGGCTCCGACACCTGCGAGCTCGTCTTCGAGGATTGCGAAGTCCCGGAGGAGAACGTGCTCGGCCAGGTCGGCAAGGGCACGAGCGTGCTGATGTCCGGCCTCGACTACGAGCGCGCAGTGCTCGCCGCCGGTCCCTTGGGCATCATGCAGGCGTGCCTGGACGTGGTGATGCCCTATGTCCACGAACGCAAGCAGTTCGGCAAGCCCATCGGCGAGTTTCAGCTCGTGCAGGGCAAGATCGCCGATATGTATGTCGAGACGAATGCGGCCAAGGCCTACGTCTATGCGGTCGCCAAGGCCTGCGACCGCGGCGAGACCACCCGCGAGGACGCTGCGGGCGCCATCCTGTACGCGGCCGAGAAGGCCACGAAGTGCGCCCTCGACGCCATCCAGCTCCTCGGCGGGAACGGCTACATCAACGACTACCCGACGGGCCGCCTGCTCCGCGACGCGAAGCTCTACGAGATCGGAGCCGGCACGAGCGAGATCCGCCGCATGCTGATCGGGCGCGAGTTGTTCGAGAAGACCGCATAGGGGGACTGCTCTTGCCGGCGTGAGTTCGAGCGCCTTTGCCGGCCTGAGATGCTTAAGGTCGCGCTGAGCGCGCCCAAGTGGGACCCAATTGCCGCTCGCGCGTTGAATCGCGCATGCAGGTACTCTGGATTCTCCTATGGCTCGGTCTGACCCTCGTGGGGATTCTGGCCATGCAGTGGGGCGCCGCGCGCGCCTGTGGTCTTCTCACGGACTTGCGGCGGCGCTTCGGCCTCACGGCCGCGGCCGGCGGGGCTTTCATGGGGCTGGCGACCGCCAGTCCCGAGATTTCAGTCAACATCGCGAGCGTCGCCTTCGGGTGGCCGGATCTCGGCCTGGGCGCGGCGCTGGGGTCCAACGTGCCGGCCCTTCCGCTGATCTTTCTGATCTCGTATCTGGCGACCCGCTATGCTCCCGTCTCTGCGACGCCGGCGGACCAGCCTCCTCCTCGGGTTCAATCCGAGGCCGTGCCTGTGCAGGTCGTGCCCTATCTGCTCATCCTGGTGCTCCTGGCCGCGCTGACCCTGCCGGCGAAGTGGCCGGGCCTTCAGCCGGTCGACGGTGCAATCCTGGCAGCCGCCTTCGCGGTCTACATCGCCTATGCGCTGCGGCAAGCGAAGCCCGCGAAACGGGAGGCGGACGTCGTCTGCCATTACGGACGCGCGTTCGTCGGGCTTCCCGCCATCGCGCTGGGCGCGCTTGCAAGCGTGATCGGGGCACGGAAGCTGACCGACGCCTTCGGCATAACCGATCTCGTCGGCGGCCTCTTCATCATCGGGCTCCTCTGCGCCATGCCCGAAGCCTTCGCCGCCTGGAAGCTCGCGCGCGAGCGCAAGACCACGACCGCGGTCTCCGGAGCCGTCGCCGACGGAATCGTTTCGCTGACCCTTGCGCTGATCCCGCCCGCCCTCGCCGGGGCGGCCGTCGGCAACCTCAGGGTCTATGCGATCAACCTCGGCTTTCTCTTCGGCGCCCTCGTGACCTTCATCCTGCTCAACCATCGCGGCCGGGGTCAGGAACTCGGCCTCGGGCGGGTCTCGCTCTATCTCGGAGGCTACGCGATGACGATCCTGGCGACCGTCGTCGTGCTGAGCGAATAGGTGCCACCCAGGGGTCGGAGCGGATCCTCAGCGGATGATCCGGCGCGCCCCACCTGGCGCATCGTGGGGAAAAGTCGACCCGGTCTTCCACTCCGATGCTCTATGAGGAGGCGAGCCGCGACCAGCGCCAGACCTCGCCATCGTCTTCGTCCCACACGACTCCGTCGTAACGGAATCCGTGCCGATGAAGGATGCGGGTGGATGCGTTTTCCGCCGGTGCCGAATGGGCGACGATTCCCTTGACGTCGTGACTGAAGGCGATCTCCAGAAGACCGCGGACCATCGCTCCCCCAACGCCCATGCCTTCGTAGCTCGGGAAGGTGAAATAGGCGATCTCGACTACTCCGTGATCGGGAGGCGCCTTGAAGGCACATGTCCCCGCCAGGGTCCGATCCTTGACCGCCAGATACCCGAGCCAAGGCTCGTCTGCGTGCGTACGGTCGATCATGGCCGCGGTCGCCGCGGCGATCTCCCGCACGAACCCGGCGAGGCTCGGTCCGTTGGAGCACAGAGGCTCGAGCGCGGCTTCAGGTTGCGTCCGCAGCGCGGCCAGCAGGTCTCGGGTCAATGGAACCAGGGTCATGACGGTCGGGGCCAGGTTCGGGAGCATCCGGGGAGATTCTAGCAGGTCGAGGATCAACGTTTCCTTCCCGCCGGGTTGGAGCGTGCGGCGGGGCGTGGTTTAACCGCCGCCTGCTCTTTAGAGGATGAGACGATGTCACTCGATCCCGCCACTGCGCATGCCCTGCGGCTCGTGTCCACGGCGACCCTCACGACCGTGTTGCTGAAGAAAGGGATCCGCCGGTGCTGGATGAAGGGGCCGAGGCCCTTGTTCAATGCGAATGGCCGGCGCCTCGTGGGGCGTGCCTTCACGCTCCGCTTCGTCCCGGCCCGCGAGGACCTCGCGACTCCGGAATCCTGGTCGTCGCCCCGCTCCACCCGCGCGGCCATCGAGGACATGCCCGAGGGCTGCATCGCCGTAATCGACGCGATGGGCGTCCAGGACGCCGGCATCTTCGGCGACATTCTCACGGCCCGCATGCACAAGAGGGGCGTGACGGCACTCGTCACGGACGGAGTCGTGCGCGACGGCGCCGGGGTCGAGTCCGCCGGGCTGCCGGTCTGGTGCACGGGCATCGCCGCGCCGGCCTCCGTCGCGGGACTGACCTTCGTCGGATGGCAGGAGCCCATCGGCTGCGGCGGCGTCGCGGTTTTTCCCGACGACGTGCTCGTCGCGGACGGCGACGGCGTCGTCGTGGTGCCGCAGGCCCTCGTTGCCGAGGTGACGGCGGCTGCGGTGGAGCAGGAGCGGCTCGAGGCCTGGATCATGAAGGAGGTGGAAAAGGGCCTGCCGCTCCCGGGTCTTTATCCGCCGAACGCCGAGACGAAAGCGCGCTACGAAGCGGAACGCGGCAACAGGTCTGACTGAGGTTCGCGCCCGTGTTCTATCTCCTGTCGAAGATCGGCTGGTTCGTTGCGACCCCCTCCAACGCCCTTCCGCTGCTGATCCTCGCCGGTATCGCCCTCGTCCTCCTGAAGCACCGGCGCTCGGGCCTGGGAATCGCGCTGGCGGCCACGGCCGGCATCCTGATCGGCGGCCTCGCTCCGGTTGCCAACGCGCTCATCCTCCCGCTGGAGGAGCGATTTCCACCGTTCCGCGACGACGGTCGTCCGGTCGACGGCATCATTCTCCTCGGCGGGTCCGTCGAACCCGACGAGGCCGCCGACCGTGGGCAATTCGCTGCGAACGATTCCGCCGAACGCATCATGAGCACGATCACCCTGGCCGGGCGATATCCGCAGGCGAGGATCGTGATCTCGGGGGGCAGCGGCACGCTCTTCGGCCGCCGCCCCGAAGCGCCGCTCATTGCCGTCTATCTCACCGGCTTCGGGCTCGCAGCCGAGCGCCTGGTGGTCGAGGACCGCTCGCGAACGACCGCGGAAAATGCAGCGTTCACACGGTCGCTCGTGGAACCGAAGCCCGGCGAGAGGTGGCTCCTCGTGACGTCCGCCTGGCACATGCCCCGTGCGGTCGGCGTTTTCGGGAAGGTCGGCTTTCCGGTTATCCCCTATCCGGTCGACTTTCGAACCGGCGGCCGCGGCGATCTCCTGCGGCCTTTCAGTTCCGTATCGGTAGGTCTGAAACGCCTCGATCTTGCGGTGAAGGAATGGGTCGGCCTCGTCGCCTATCGGCTCTCGGGCCGCACGTCCGAGCTGTTTCCCGGCCCATCCTCGGCGGACGGCAAGGTGATGCGATAGACGCCCTTGAAGTCGCCGGGGTCGACGGGGCGTCCCTTGCGGACGATCACCACCCTGCCCTCCTTCATGAGGCGAACGGCCGTCCGGCGGACCGGCTGCATGAGCGGCCCCCAGCCGCCCGGGTGATCGCCGCCGAGGGCGCGGGCGACATCCGTGGGGCCGATGCTCCTGCCGGCGCCCCGCTGCCGAAGCAGCGCCACCAGGGTGGCTTCGATATCTTCCTCGGTCGGCATCATCGTCCCTCGTCCACGATCATCCCTCGTCCAGGAGCGCCTGGCGGGCGTCGGAAGCGAACTGGCGCCTCCACATGACGTAGAGCACCGCACCGGTCGCGGCCATGAGAGCGTAGGCGCTGACGAACCAGCCGAGATACGCGAGCGCGAAGAAGAAGGCGCGCTGGCCACGGTTGAAGTGACGGCCGGCGACGATGTTCATCGCCGCCGCGCGCCGTGCCGCAGCGACAGCGCGTTCCTGGTCCTCGTCGCCGCGTAGGTTCGGGACAGCGCCGATCAGAATCGCGCCATAGTTGAACAGGCGATAGGCCCAGGAGAACTTGAAGAAGGCATAGACGAAGATGATCGCGAGCCCGATCACCTTCACCTCCCAGGCGAGCCGCGTGGTGGCGATGCCGAACGGCAGATCGCCGAAAAGGGTGAGCATGGTATCGGTCGATTGCAGGAGTGCGAGCACTCCTCCGATCGCGATCAGGGAGGTCGACGCAAAGAATGCAGTGCCGTTCTGAAGCGTCGCATTGATCGTCGTGTCGACGATGCGATTGTCCCGCCCGACCATCTGCTCCATCCAGACTTGGCGATGGCCGTTCATGAGGAGGTTGAGGCTGCGCCTCGCAGCCGAACTCCGCTCGACGCCAGCCCAGTAGGTGAACCAGGCGAGGCAGAAAAAGGCGAGCGCCACATAATCGCTGACCGAGAACGCCTGCACTCTTCGCCTCCCGTTGACCTCGACCGCGCTCCAGCCCAGGTTTACGCCATCGACGCCCGGAAACGCCATGCCTCAGACGATTACCCGCGGTTATAAGATCCTCCTCGAGGAAGCGAACGCGAAGATCGAAACCCTGGCACCCGCGGAGGCCATGGCACTCCACGGGCGGGACGACGTGGTGTTCGTCGATATCCGCGACCCCCGGGAACTCGAGCGGGAGGGCCGGATGCCGGGCTCGATCCACTGCCCTCGCGGAATGCTCGAATTCTGGATCGACCCCGAGAGCCCCTACCACAAGCCTGTCTTCGCCGAAGACAAGCGCTTCGTCTTCTTCTGCGCGGGCGGCTGGCGCTCCGCGCTGGCCGCGGCAGCCGCTCAGGAGATGGGATTGAGGCCGGTGGCGCATCTCGGCGGCGGGTTCGGCGCCTGGAAGGAAGCCGGCGGGCCCGTCGAGACCGTCGAGAAGAAGCCGCCCAAGGACGCTTGAGGCACCCTCCGGCAGGGGTTGAAATCGCTCTATACGGTGCCCCGCAGCTCGAAGCGGCCCGACGCTGGGCGGGCAACCGTCGAGGCGCCCTCCTCCGCCGTCTCCACCGTGTCCACGCGTGCGCCGGCCGGACCCCGGCGGCAGGCGGCGAGCACCGCCTCCACCTCCTTGCTGGGTCCGGAGAACACCGCTTCCACCGCACCGTCCCGGCGGTTTCGCACCCAGCCTTTCAGCCGGTGCAACTCCGCGTGATGCTGCACCCAGGCCCTGAATCCGACGCCCTGCACCCGGCCGTGGACGAGGACGTGCACCGTGCGAGTCTGCTCCATGACACTCCCGGATCAGCGATGGGCGTGGCGGGCGTCCGTGTGGCGGCCCGAATAGTCGTCGTCGATCTCTTGAATCAGCCGATCGGCATCCTCGGGACCGATCTTGCGAAGGATCTCATCGATCTTGGCTTCCATCCGATCGTTCCCCTCCTTCGATTGCGGGGACCCGACGAAGAGCAGGAACGCCAGACCGCCGACCTGCCAGAGAAGCTGCAGAAATTCCGACTGCCAGTTTTCGAGGGTGTCCCGCATGACTTCGACGACGTACTCGGAAACCACGACCGGCTGCTGGTGAGCCACCTGCTCGTCGAGATAGGCGAACCAGGCGAACACCCAATGACCGAGAAGCGAGAGCAGGAAAAAGCCCAGCGTGATCCAGGCGTAGCCATACCGCTTGAAGATCGATCCGTTTGCCTTCATCACCCACTCCTTATACGCAACCGCTCGCAGGCCAACCCCGCCGTGCGAGTCAACGTTTTGATAAGGCGGAGGTTCTTTCGGAAGAGCCGGTCGGCAGCCCGGCCTGCAGTTCCCGAAGGTAGATGTCGGGAAGGCCGGCCTGCGACGCCGCTGCAATGATTCCTTCCACATAGCCCGGCTTCGGCAGTCCGGCCTCCCTGCTGCGGCCCATGTAGACGATCGCCCGACGAGGCCCGCGATCGGTGACGACCGGCCGAATGACTTTCGCATAGAGGCCCGTCCCGAGGCTCTCGTATCGGTCGAGCGCCGGCACGTCGGTCAACGCCAGATCCCAGAGAAGCCCCCAGACCAGCCTCCCCGGCTCGCGCGTCACGGAGGCATAACCGTCTCGCGTGATGAAGAGGCGATGCCCGATCAGCCGCGCCGGACCGACAGCCCGCGAACGGGGGCATCGGACCCTCATGGCGGCCAAGTCCATGTTGGAGCCGTAGGCGAAATAGAGAGGCATCGATGATCGTGATCCTCCGCCGGAATGCGGCGCTTTCCGTGTCGTCCCCAGCCGAAGCGAAGCGGAGGGGAAGGGGACCCAGAATCCAGTGCGCTCCGGACGTGGATCTCCTTCCCGACGCTGCGCGCCGCCGGGGATGACACGGAAGGAGCACCCCTCAGGCGAACTCCATGATGACCGCGTCCACCGCGAGGCTGTCGCCTTCCTTGGCATGGATCTTTGCGACGGTGGCGTCGCGTTCGGCGCGGAGCACGTTCTCCATCTTCATCGCCTCGACCATGCACAGGGACTCGCCCGCCTTGACCTCCTGGCCGACCGTCACGTGGATCGCCTTCACGAGGCCCGGCATCGGGCAGAGCAGCTGCTTGCCCGTGTCCGCATCCGCCTTCTCGGGCATCAGCGCGGCCAGCTCCGCCTCGCGACGGGTATAGACCCGCACCTCCGCCGACGCGCCGGCATGGGCGACGAGGAAGCCGTTGAGGATCGGCCGGACCTGCATCGCCACGCCCGCGCCGCCCACGGTGCCGGTCCAGACCGGCTCGCCGGGGTGCCAGGTCGACACCACCGGCCAGGCCTCGCCCGAGACGACGACGGCGATGCCGCCATCGATGTCCTCGACGATCACGTCGTGCCGGTCGGCCCCCAGCATCACGACCCGCTCGCGGTCGAAGCGCACGGCGCCCGGTCGCAACTGTCCGGAGATCGCGCGCTTGCGCTCGTTCATGAGATGGTCGACGGCCGCTCCCACGGCAGCCATGCGCCGGGCGACCTCTCCGCGCGGCGCGGGCGCCTTGAAGCCGTCCGGGAACTCCTCGGCGATGAAGCCCGTCGACAGCTTCCCCTCGCGCCAGCGCGGATGCTGCATGAGCGCCGAGAGGAACGGGATGTTGTGGCGGATGCCGTCGATCGCGAATTCGTCGAGCGCGGTCGCCTGGGCGTCGATCGCCGCCTCGCGGGTGGGCGCATGGGTCACGAGCTTGGCGATCATCGGATCGTAGTAGATCGAGATCTCGCCGCCCTCCTCGACGCCGGTGTCGTTGCGCACCGTGACGCCGTCCCGCGCCCCTTCGTTCGGTGCGCGATAGGTCACGAGCCGGCCGGTGGAGGGCAGGAAGTTGCGGGTCGGATCCTCCGCATAGATGCGGCTCTCCACGGACCAGCCGTCGAGCCTCACGTCCGCCTGGGTGAGCCGAAGCTTCTCGCCCGCCGCGACCCGGATCATCTCCTCGACGAGATCGATGCCGGTGATCATCTCGGTCACCGGATGCTCCACCTGCAGACGGGTGTTCATCTCGAGGAAATAGAAGGAGCGGTCCTGGCCCGCCACGAACTCCACCGTGCCGGCGCTGTCGTATCCGACGGCCTTCGCCAGCGCGACCGCCTGCTCGCCCATCTTGCGCCGCGTCGCCTCGTCGAGGAGCGGCGACGGCGCCTCCTCGATCACCTTCTGGTTCCGGCGCTGGATCGAGCATTCGCGCTCGCCGAGATAGATGACGTTGCCGTGCTTGTCGCCCAGCACCTGGATCTCGATGTGGCGCGGATCGGTGATGAACTTCTCGACGAACACCCGGTCGTCGCCGAACGAGGACGCGGCCTCGGACTTCGCGCGGGCGAAGCCCTCCGCCACCTCGCCGGCCGAATAGGCGATGCGCATGCCCTTGCCGCCGCCGCCCGCCGACGCCTTGATCATCACCGGGTAGCCGATCTCGTCGGCGATCCGCACCGCCTGCTCGGGACCCTCGATCACGCCGAGGATAGCCCGGCACGGTCGAGACCTTGGCCGCCGCTGCCGCCTTCTTCGACTCGATCTTGTCGCCCATGGCGGCGATGGCGTGGGGGTTCGGACCGATGAAGGTCACGCCCGCCGCGGCGAGCGCCTGCGGGAAGGCCTCGCGCTCGGAGAGGAAGCCGTAGCCTGGATGCACGCGCCTGGGCGCCCGTCCGGCGGCAGGCCTCCACGATCTTGTCGATCACCAGATAGGACTGGGCGGCCGGCGCCGGCCCGAGATGCACCGCCTCGTCGGCCATCTCGACGTGCAGGGCGTCCCGGTCCGCGTCGGAGAAGACCGCCACCGTCTTGATGCCCATGCGGCGCGCCGTCTTGATGACGCGGCAGGCAATCTCGCCGCGATTGGCGATCAGGATCTTGTCGAACATGAGCCCTCGAAGGCTGGGAGGCCTCGCATCGAGGCTCGGACCGTTTCCCGTTAATGCACCTTGACGCTGACGGGAAGCGGGATCGGCTCAGCAATCGAGGGCCAACGAGGGGCGGAGGCGAACGGTCGTCGCCGTCAGGCGGCCAATTCCTCCGGCGCCCGCTGGCGCCCCCGCAGGATGAACGCCAGCAGCGCTTCGTCGACCTCGCGTGCCTCCTCCACCACCGCATAGGCGATCTCCAGGGCCAGGCCGTCGAGTTCGGCCGCATCGAGGGCGCCTGACGAGCCAGTGCGACACCTCGCCGGTGACTTTGCCGTCCTGGCAGCGAGCGCCAGACCGCGAAGTCCACGATGAGGCGGGTCAGAGCCTCGCACCAGCCGGGATCGGCTGCGAGGCCGCGGCCGGCACCGAGGAGGAGTTCCGCCTCCTCGCGCGACGTTACACCCACGTCCAGGATGGTCCTCTGCAGGAATTCCGCCTCGTCTACACAGCCGCGACCGCAATCCTTCAGGAAATCCAGGGGTGAGCGGAGGCCGGCGGTGATCATCTGTTCGGAACTCTCCCGGTTTCGAGAACGCAGCGTGCGTTGTCGGCAGCGACGATCCCACGGGGCCGGCTATGCAGAGGTTAACGGGCGATCCTGAATTGTCCGTTCAGGTCAAGCAAGCTTGAGACGTGGTTGCGGGAGCGTTGCCGGAGTCACCGCAATCGATGCAAGAACATCACTCATCCTTGAGATCTTTCCTTGCATACGTCGCAAATGCCTCTTGCCGCTCTTCGTGCTTCCGCTGAGCCCGCTTATCTCGATACGCAGGAGGGCGAGCCGCGTTCGTCCCTCAACCCGAGGAAGGACCCATGAGCCACCACGGCACTCCACCACGTCACGGCCATTGCCGGTGCGGCGCGCCGCAACTTCGACTTCTACACCCGGAGCCTGGGCCTGCGCTTCGTGAAGAAGACGGTCAATTTCGACGATCCCGGCACCTATCACTTCTATTACGGCGACGAGACCGGCAGTCCCGGCACGATCCTGACGTTCTTCCCGTGGGAGCACGTGGCCCCGGGCCGCGTCGGCGTCGGCCAGACCTCCGAGACGGCGTTCCGGGTGCCGGCAGAGGCGCTCGGCTACTGGACCCATCGCTTCGTCGAGAAGGGCGTCCCGCACGAGCATCCGGAGAAGCGGTTCGGCGAGAGCGTCCTCGCCTTCAAGGATCCGGACGGCCTGAGCCTCTCGCTGGTCGGGGTCGCGGGCGCCGAAGCCGAGCCGGGCTGGAGCGCGGGCGACGTCCCGGCGGAGCATGCGATCCGCGGATTCAACGGCGTGACGCTTCTCCTCGATGACGGTGCCGGACCGGGGCGATCCTGACCGACGTGCTCGGCTTCCGGGAGACGGCGCGGGATGGCTCGTCACGCGCTTTGCGGCCGACGCGCCGCGCGGTGCCGTGGTCGACATCCGCTCGCCGCCGGGTTCCTTCCCGGCAGCATGGGCGGCGGCTCCGTTCACCACGTCGCCTTCCGGGCGGCCGACGACGCCGAGCAGGCCGCGATGGCGCGACGCCTGACCGAGAACCACGGCATCCGCCCGACCGAGCAGCGGGACCGCAACTACTTCCGATCGGTCTACTTCCGGGAGCCCGGCGGCATCCTGTTCGAGATCGCCACCGACGATCCCGGATTCGCCGTCGACGAAAGCGCCGCGACCTCGGTCGCGACCTGAAGCTGCCGAACTTCCTCGAGTCGCGGCGGCAGCAGATCGAGGCCGTGCTGCCGGAACTGGCGTAGCGGCCAACTCCTTGCGGAGGAATCGTTCCGCAAGGAGGTGAGCACAAGGACAGACAGGATGCGCACCCTCTCGTTCACTCACCTCTTCGTCCCGGCGAATGCACCGGACCGCCCTCCTCTGCTCCTTCTCCACGGAACGGGCGGCGACGAGAACGACCTTCTGCCGCTGGGCCGAACGATCTCCCCTGGTTCCGCCCTCCTCTCTCCGCGCGGGAAAGTGCTGGAGAACGGCATGCCCCGCTTCTTCCGCCGCTTAGCGGAAGGCGTCTTCGACGAGGAGGACGTGAAGGCGCGAGCCGACGAGCTCGCGGATTTCGTTTCGGAGGCCCGGGAGGCCTACGGCTTCGCGGCCCCCCTCGCGATCGGCTTCTCCAACGGAGCGAACATCGCGGCGGCCATGCTGTTCCTGCGACCCGAGACATTGGCCGGCGCAGCCTTGCTCAGGGCGATGGTGCCCCTGAGCGCGCCGCCGAAAGCCGATCTGAGCGATCGGCGTGTGCTCGTTCTTTCCGGATCCATGGACCCGATCGTTCCGGCCGAGAACGCAGCAGAGCTCGTTGGAATGCTCGCGGATCGCGGCGCCGACGTGCAGCATCGCACCTTGCCGGTCGGCCATGGATTGTCGCAAGGCGACGTATCTCTGACGAGGGATTGGATCGGCTCGCAATGACGTGTTGGTGTCATTCCCGTGCGCGGTCCTGTTAGCGCGTCGTCCTCGGGTCGCGCTGGCGCGCGCCCGAAGGATGATGCATGTGGAGGCGGGCGCTCCGCGCGCCCGCTTGGCGGCAGGCGGCGCCGACCCGCAGCGGGATGAAACGGGCGGTAGCGCCCGTTCTTTCGCTACAGCGGTATATTGTCGTGCTTCTTCCAGGGACGCTCGGATTCCTTCGAGCGGAGCATGGCGAGCGCCCGTGAGATCCGCTTCCGCGTGGAATGGGGCATGATCACCTCGTCGATGTAGCCCCGCTCCGCCGCCACGAAGGGCGACATGAAGCGGTCTTCGTATTCCTTGGTCCGGGCCGCGATCTTGTCCGGATCGCCGATATCCTGCCGGAAGATGATCTCGACCGCGCCCTTGGCGCCCATGACGGCGATCTGCGCGCTCGGCCAGGCGTAGTTCACGTCGCCGCCGACATGCTTCGAGGCCATGACGTCGTAGGCGCCGCCGAAGGCCTTGCGGGTGATCACGGTCACGAGCGGTACGGTCGCCTCCGAATAGGCGAAGAGCAGCTTCGCGCCGTGCTTGATGAGGCCGCCGTATTCCTGTGCGGTGCCCGGCAGGAAGCCCGGCACGTCGACGAAGGTGACGACCGGGATGTTGAAGGCGTCGCAGAAACGCACGAAGCGCGCGGCCTTGCGGGAGGCGTCGGAATCGAGCACGCCCGCCAGCACCATCGGCTGGTTCGCCACGATGCCCACCGATGCGGCCTTCGATGCGGGCGAAGCCGGTGATGATGTTGCGGCCATACGCTTCCTGGATCTCGAAGAAGTCGCCTTCGTCGACGACCTTCAGGATCAGCTCCTTCATGTCGTAGGGCTTGTTCGGGTTGTCCGGGATCAGGGTGTCGAGGCTCTCGTCGATCCGGTCAGGATCGTCGAAGCTCGGCCATTCCGGCGCGCCGTCGAGGTTGTTCGAGGGCAGGAAGTCCATGAGCCGCCGGATCTGCAGCAGCGCCTCGACGTCGTTGTCGTAGGCCCCGTCGGCGATGGAGGACTTCGTCGTGTGGACCTTGGCGCCGCCGAGCTCCTCCGCCGTCACCACCTCGTTCGTCACGGTCTTCACCACGTCGGGGCCGGTGACGAACATGTAGGAGCGGTCGCGGACCATGAAGATGAAGTCCGTCATGGCGGGCGAATAGACGTCCCCCCCAGCGCACGGCCCCATGATGACGGAGATCTGCGGGATCACCCCGGAGGCGACGACGTTGCGCTTGAACACCTCGCCGTAGCCGCCGAGCGCCGCGACGCCCTCCTGGATGCGGGCGCCGCCGGCATCGAACAGGCCGACGATCGGCGCGCGCATCTTCAGCGCCATGTCCTGGATCTTGATGATCTTCTGCGCGTGCGCCTCCGAGAGCGAGCCGCCGAAGACCGTGAAGTCCTTGGCGAAGACGAAGACCGTGCGGCCGTTGATGGTGCCCCAGCCGGTGACGACGCCGTCGCCCGGGATCCTGACGTCCGCCATGCCGAAATCGATCGAGCGGTGCTCGACGAACATGTCGAACTCCTCGAACGAGCCCCGGTCCAGGAGGAGTTCGATCCTCTCCCGGGCGGTGAGCTTGCCGCGCGCGTGCTGCGCCGCGATGCGCTTCTGGCCGCCGCCGAGCCGCGCATCAGCGCGCCTGTCTTCGAGCCGTTCGAGGATGTCTTTCATGTGGACCCATCACCCTTGTCGGCGGATGCCGAGTTCGCCTGGGAAGCGTAGCCCTTAGAGCATCGGACCCAAAAGTGGAATCCGCTTTTGGGATCCCTCCGATGCTCACGTTTTGCAAGCAGCGCATCGTTCGGCGCGGAAAACCGGGTCCACTTTTCCGCACGATGCGCTAACACGGGGGCCTTCACCGGGAGAATGCATCGCAGGGTGAAGACCGGCCAAGCGGCCCGGTTTGCAGGTGATGCTGTTGCCGAGGCAAGAAGATCCTGTCCCGAAGCCGGCCTACCCCTCCGCCAGGCGATAGACCAGGGAGGCCGCCCGGAAATCCGCCTCCCGATTCCCGCGCCGGACCATCGCCTCCTGATCCTCGCCCCAGATGCTCTCCTGGTAGGTCTCGTCCACATGGGCGGCGTCCCAGGCCCGATCGGCGTCGAACCGCCCGGCGGCGTGGGCGAGCGCCACGAGCACGGAACCCGTGAGAGCCGTCATGACGTGCAGGGCGGCAAGCGCGAGCGGCGAACGGACCTGCTCGACGACCCGGCGGATCGCGGCCGCCGTTTCAGGCGGCTGATCGACATGCATCACCCCTTCCGAGAGGGCGAAGCGGGCGCCGAGGCTGTCGCGCGCCCAGTCGAGCAGCGGGTTCCAGCTCGCGTTCTGCGCCTCGACCAGGCGACGCGGCTCGCCGGCGCGGTAACAGACGAGATCGGAGCCCGCATAGCGCACGAGATCGTCGATCACCTCCCTGCGGCGGGCCGCAACGCCATCGATTCCCGAATTCACGATCCGGGTGACCGGCATGGTCGCGGGGTCGACCTCATCGCCCTGACGGCTCCATTCCTCGGCCAGCACTTCGGCCAGCGCCCGGTTGGGCAGCGCCAGGGGATGGCGGGCCGGGGTCCGGGCCGGGCGGCCGTCGAGGACGAGGTGGAACGCACCGTCGCGCTCTTCCACGCCTGCCACCTTGTAGAAGCGTTTCGGCAAGCTCGGCTTCATTCCCGCCTGCGCGGCGCGCATGGGGTCGGGCTCGTCCGAGGAGAAAAACCAGTCGCGGTAGAAGGGGTCGCTCATGCGGGCTGAGATAGGCGGTCAGGTATCCGGATTCGAGGCCCCGTCGAGGTAACGATCGAGAACCGGTTGCAGGCCGGCGTAACTGTCCACGATCACGTCCGCACCCGCTTCCCGGAGCGCCGCCACCGGCTGGAACCCCCACGAGACCCCGATCGCCAAGACGCCGGCCGACTTGGCCATCAGCATGTCGAAATTGGAATCGCCGACCATGACGGTCTCCAGCGGCGACGATCCGACGTCCTCCATGGCCTGCCGGATCATGGCCGGATGAGGCTTCGAGGGCGCGTCGTCCGACGTCCGGATCGTTGCGAAGATCGAATCCCAGCCATGCCGTTCGATGAGGTGGGCAACCCCGCGCCGCGATTTTCCCGTCGCGATGCCGAGCGCGACATTGTCCCGCCGCATCAGCCGCTTGAGGCAATCGCCGGCGCCCGGAAACAAGGGCTCCGCAAAGGCCGGATCGCGTCCTGAGCTCGGCGAACGCGCTCCTGTAGGTCTCGGCCATGTCCTCGGCGGGCCCGCTCGGCCCGACCAGGACCCTGAAAGCCTCGACGAGGGTCAGCCCCACGATCGACAGGGAGCGCTCACGGCTCGGCGGCTCGAGACCATGGGCCTCGAACGCGGCGCGCTGGGCGGCGACGATGATGTTCTGGCTGTCGA
>CAVRRI010000027.1:0-204382 GCA_963723525.1 uncultured Alphaproteobacteria bacterium | reverse complement strand
ATCGCCGCTATCCGGGGTACGTGACGCCTCACCGGGCAAATCGGACGTACAGGATCATTCCGATCGCATAGAGCAGCGCGCATGCTGCCGCCACGAGGCTGATTGTGTCTTCCATGGCCGGTTCCCCCGCGCAGCGAATAAGAGATACGCGGGGAGCGCGTCCAACGGCCAAGCTGTCGCAGCGACAAAAGCGACGGTGCGACGACTGGCTAGGCTATAGCCGAGAACCGGTCCGCGTGCGCGGGATGGGCTCTCGATCGTGGTAAGCCCGATTGCCGACGACGAACCGGATCCACTTCACCGGAGCGGGCTCTCGGTGCGGGACCAGCCGACGACCCCGGCCGCGAACTCGGCGGCCAGTCCCAAACAGGCGAGTGCGACAAGCGTCATCGTCATGACAATCTCCTGGATCGATTCGGGCTACGCGACGATGACGAAGGTCACGCAAATGACCTTGGGGGAGTCAAAGCGAGCCGGACCGTCGTTCGGCGGCCGCGTTAAGTCGAGAGGCGACGCCGCCGGGACGCGGCGCGGGATGCGGATCGGCGCGACCTTCTCGAAGGCCCTCCGATCGGCGCGTTTCGTAAGTGGCCGCAGCGCATCGCGCCCATCGCGCAGCCCTTAAGGATCAGTGGAGGAATTCAGGGGCTTTCGCATCGATCGGTCACGGCTGAAGCGAATGCTCGCGTCCTGTGCTCTGCCGGCAACAGCGCAGCTTCCGCAAATCAGCCAGTCTGGCTCAATAGCCGATGAGGAGGGGTGCTTCGGATGACCACCGCCATTACCATGGCCTATTCCTGTCGCAGTTGCGGGTCGAAGCAGGCGGTGTTGCCGCCGCGCCCGAACGTGGCTTCCATCGTGAAATGCGCGACTTGCGCGCGCGAGCATGGTCCGCTCGGCGAGGTCCGCCGTGAACTCCTGCTGCTGGCCCGCCAGAGCGCGGCTCACAAGGCCGAAAAGATCTTCCGCTCGGCACGACGCCAGTGAACAAGCGGTCGTACTGAAGAACACAAATCGGGGGCGTTCATGAAGGCTGTTCGGCATTCGCCGGCCTATGTCCTGCAGGTCGGCCGTTGTTGGCGCGTGGTCGTACCGATCAGAGGGAAGCTCGTGCCCCGCATGTGTGCCGAGGAGTTCGCGTCGCGGGACGAGGCGGCGGCTTGGCTGTCGAGCGCCGCGGGCCGGGACGGCGTTTCAGAGTTGCGCGAACGGCGGCGGCCTTCGACCGCGGCCGAGCCGTTGCGGGTGGGAGCCTGACGGATCCCGAGCGCGCCCGATCCCGGTCCCGCGCGAGCGGCCGCATCCCGGTGCTCCGCAGCGCCCTTGTCGGCGGCGCTCCCGATGAAGCCATACGGCAAAGTTGAAACGATCCTCGCCGTTGCGGATCGACGCCGGCGAACGCATCCGCACGAGCATGAAGGACGACATCCGCCGGCTTCGGCCGCGGT
The DNA here is from genome assembly GCA_963723525.1 of uncultured Alphaproteobacteria bacterium. Classification (GTDB taxonomy): domain Bacteria; phylum Pseudomonadota; class Alphaproteobacteria; order Rhizobiales; family Beijerinckiaceae; genus Microvirga. Next base: position 202,934 of record CAVRRI010000027.1, on the reverse strand, counting down.
CGGAAGCGCGGAGAGATGCGGTCACCGCCGCGCACTCCCTGGCGGGAGTCCGCATTCGTACGGAGTGCCGCGAGGTGCATTGCCTTCCCGTGTGTCTCGCGCGCTACAGCAACGGCAGGGCAAATCAGTGAAGCTGAAGATCCTCGGCATTGGACGTCGAGGTCTTTCCTCCCTGTTGAAACTCGCACCGCTCCGGTGATGAGCCGGAGCGGTTTTTCGATCCAGGGACCCGCAGCCAACGATCGCTGCACGTCGTTCAGGTCGCGTCATCGAGCGTTTCTTATTTCTGATCATCCACACGGGGCAAGGCTTATTGCAATGATCATCTTCGATCCCAAGACCGGGCAGCACGTCGTCATCGATCCTCGTCCGCGCTCAGGCCGATCGACATAGTGCAAGAACTGTGTCGCATCGCACGGAACGCCCGGTCGCGACACCCGATACTGCAAACATCAACAAGGACCGATTCGTTGGCGGACGAGGCCACCGACATGCACCATTTCGATAACTCTTCCGATCGTGCGCCGTCGAAATGGGCGAGTGTCACTGCAGTGCTCGCGGTGATCGGCGCCATCGGCACGCTCTATCTCCCGCTTCTCCTGGGCTGATCCGGAATCCGCGACCGCAACGGGCGTCTCGATCGGCACCCGATTCTCGGATCTGCGCTGCGCTCGTCCGAGTGGTTCACCGCCGCCGCCGACCCGCAGGGGTCGACAGGGCGGCGCGCAGCGCATCGTGCGGAAAAGTGGACCCGGTTTATCGCAGACGCTCTTCCCGTCCGAGCACCACGACGGGGGCTGCCGCGCCCCGTTCCGGATGACCATAGGGCCGCACCGGCCCGAATCTTGCTTCGAACATCTTCTCGCAACACGCGCTCGGGTGCGCCCGAGTTCATGGGGAGCCCTGCGATGGCACAAGCCTATCGGCCGACATTCGTCGTCAACGGTCATGGTCCCGCCGCGGCGGAGGAGAAGGTTCTGATGACCGGCGTCCAGTCCTGGTGGACGATGGTCGACGAGGTCAAGGACGAGGTCACGGACTTCATGGCGATGCGTTCCGCGAAGGACAGCGCCGCCGTTTCCGATGCGCTCGCCTGCAAGAACCTTGGCGACGTGCTGGCGGTCCAGTCAGGCTGGGTCGCGGATGCCGTCCAGGATTTCGGCGCGGAGGCGAGCAGGATGCTCGCCCTGTTCTCGAAATTCGGATCCGACCGCTATTCGGCCGCGCTCGGCAGGGTGAGGGATCCGAAAAAGCCCGTCCCGGGGCTGCTGTTCTATTGAGGGCGTCCGTCCGGCGTCACGGGTCCACGGCGCGATCCGCAATTCTGCGGGCGACGAGTTCCTGAAGCCGCCAGAGCGTCCGGTCGTGGATGCCGTGCTCTTCGAGATGGGCGACCGTGTTGTGAAGATACTCGGCGCCCGAGCCCCATGAGCCGCACGCATCGGCGAGCACGTCCGCGATCTCTTCGGGTGCCAGCCTGCCCACGTAGAAGCGGGAGTGCCGGTTCATCACGAACGCCAGGGCTCGGACCGGGCCGGCCTCTGTGTCGACGGCGATCCATCGCGGGAGGTTGTTCGGCGGGATGATCGTCATCTCGCGCCGGACGAGCTTCTCGATCTGCGCCTCGAGGTTTTCGGGCCTGAGCCGGAACAGGACGCCCTGGCACTGGCCGCCCCGGTCGAGGGCCATCATGAGGCCGGGCCGATCGTCCGTGCCCCGGAAGCGGTAGATTCGAAAACAGAAGGAGCGGTGCCATCCCCGCGCCGTGCCCTTGCGGGCGTCGGTGTGCTCGATTTCCGGCCTCCAGATGAGCGAGCCATAGGCAAAGAGCCACGTGTCGGGGCCGCCGGGATGCGCGTCGAGGAGCCGCCGCACCGCGGCCTTGTAATCATCGTCGGTGTGGTACGTGAAATCGGGACGCGGGCCCGGATCGTGGACCGTGCGATGAACCCGGCCCACGAGTTCCGGTGTGAGCGCCATCCGGCGGCTTGTCATCGATTCCCCCCTCCTCGTGAGCGGCATGCGTTCTGCGCCGCCGCCCGGCCGGTCGGTGCAAGCTTACGGGGAACCGCATCCGGCTTCAAAGAGGCGCCGAATCCATCAGTGCGCCGCTCGACGAATGCCGCACCGGTTCGGGCCCTGGAGGGATTGTCGCGTATCGTTAACGGATCCTTAGCGAGGACGCGATTGACTTTGCGGCGCCAACCTGAGTCGAGGCGCGGCATGCAAGCAACCACGAGGTCGGGCCCAGCCCTGTCGTCGGCTCCGCATCGGCCGGGCAGGGGGATTGCGCCATCGGGAACAGGCCCCGCCAGCCGGCGCGAGAGACGCCTCGGCCCATCCCCCCGCTCGGCGGCATCGTCGCTCATGGCGGCCACGGCGATCCTGTGGCGTGGCTTGCGGCCGGATGCGGACCCATCCTCTCGCCTGGCGGCCTTATGGCGCGGGCTGCGGTCCGATGCGCCCCGAGGATCCCGCGCGCCGGCGTTACGGCGCGGCATGCGGGCGGTGGTCCCGGTCGACGCCGCCCTGATGGTCCTCGTCATGACCGGCTCCTCCGCGCTGATGCTCGTGGCACTCCTGGGCTCGGCGAGTTCGGAGACGCCGCGGGAGCTCGACAGGACGGTCCCGGCGGCCGATGCTCGCCTGCCGCCCCCTCGCGATGACCAAGTTCGGAGGGCGCCGGGGTGGGTCGTGGATCTCTTCTCCCTTCCGGCGGAGCGGCGGCCGGTGCTGGCCTCCGCGGACCTGAACCTTCCCCTGCCGTCCCTCGCGGCCGCCGAGCCCGAAGACGAGCCGGCACCGGCGGCGCCGGCCCAAGCAGGCGACGAAAGCTTCACGGGAATTTGGGCCGTGAGCGAGAAGGCCTGCACGCCCAGGATCGGGCGAGAGAGTTACCTGCCGACGATCATCCGCCGCCAAGGCGCGTGGGCGGGCGAGACCACCTGCGTCTTCAAGTCCGGCAGGCGCGACGGGAAGAACTGGACCTTCGCGGCCGTCTGCTCGGATCCGAGCAGGAGCTGGCGTTCCGATGTCCACCTTTCGGTCGACGGCAGGCGGCTGACCTGGAAGAGCCAGAGCGGGTCCCGCACCTACGTGCGGTGCGACCGGGGGCAGGCTTGAACCTGGATTGGGCCGCTTAGCGCATCGTGCGGACAAGTGGACCCGGTTGTCCGCGTTGAACGATGCGCTGCTCAAGAAAATGAGCATCTGGGTCCGATGCTCGCATCGTGCGGACAAGTGGACCCGGTTGTCCGCGTTGAACGATGCGCTGCTCAAGAAAAAGAGCATCGGATGCATCCCGAAAAGTGGGGTCCACTTTCGGGTTCCGATGCTCGGGCATCGGGGACCTCAGCGCACCGGAAGAGCGCTTCTTATCGTGGCGCGGGCCATGTCGGCGGCGAGAGCCGACCAGCCCCTGAGCTCGGCGGAGGCACTCGTGTAGCTCTCGACGATGCGCGCCGCGAGGGGGGAGGTGCCGCCGATCTCGGCCAGGAGATCCGTCGAGGCCCTGCGGGCCGCCTCCATGACGGATCGGGGGAACGCTTCGAGGGTGACCGGATACTTGCCGAGGATGTCCGTCAGGGCAACGGCGTTGGTCTGGTAGGCGTCCGCGAGGCCGAGCGTGTGCTCCGCCCGGCAGGCCTCCGCGATGACGGCCCGCAGGTCCGGGGCGAGCTGCTCCCAAATCCTGAGCGGGATCAGCAACTCGCTGGCGCCGTTCGGCTTGTTGAAGCCCGGCGCGTAGTAGAACGGAGCATACTGGGGCAGGCCCGTTTCGAGGTCGGTGGCCGGCGCCAGGAACTCCGCCGCGTCGATCGATCCCCGCTCGAGCGCCGGCAAGAGATCGCCGGCCGGGACCGCCATCGGCACGGCCCCGAGCCGCGCATAGATCTCGGCCCCGAGCCCCTGGACCCGGATGCGCATGCCCTTCAGGTCCTCCACGCCCTCGATCTTGCGGCGGAACCAGCCGCCCATCGACGGGCCCGTATTGCCGGCGAGGAAGCCGCGGATGCCGAAGGGCTTGTAGAGCTCGTCCCAGAGAGCCTGCCCGTCCCGAAGCTCGATCCAGGCCTGGTGCTCGATCGGGCCGAGGCCGAACGGGACCGTCGTGAAGAACCCGGCCGCGGGGATCTTGCCCTGCCAATAGAGGGCGGCCGTGTGGCCGAGTTCGACCGTGCCGTTCGAGACCGCATCGAGCACCGCGAACGGCGGCACGATCTCCCCGGCCGCGAAGAGATCGACCTGGAGCCTGCCGCCGCTCATCAGGTTGATGCGTTCCGCGATGCGGCGGGCCGAGACGCCGGGGCCGGTGCGGTTCTTCGGCCAGGACGTGACGAGGCGCCATCGCAGGCCTTGAGCCCTGGCGACGGCGGGAGCGGCCAATGCGGCGGCGCCGGCGCCCAAGGCGCCGCGGCGGGAGATCCTACGACCAGAAGGCATGGAAGTGATGCACGGGACCATGCCCGCGTCCGATCCGGAGTTGATGGGAGGCACCGATGGCGGCGCCGATGAAGGCTTTGCCGGCGTCGACCGCATCCCGGAGAGGGAGGCCCTTGGCGAGGCCTGCGGCGATCGCCGACGAGAGGGTGCAGCCCGTGCCGTGCGTGTTGCGGGTGGCGACGCGCGGCGCCGCGAGACGTCTTGCGCCCTCAGCGTCGACGAGGATGTCGACGCTCTCGGGGCCTTCCGCATGCCCGCCCTTGAGGAGGACCGCCTTCGGTCCGAGCGCGAGAATGCGTTCGGCCTGCGCCTGCATGGCCTTCTCGCCGGCGGCCTCGGGCTCGTCCAGGATGGCGGCGGCCTCCGGCAGGTTCGGGGTCACCAGCAAGGCCTTTGGAATCAGCACGCGCCGCAAGGTCTCGACCGCATCCGGCGCCAGCAGCCGGTCGCCGCTCGCCGCCACCATCACGGGATCGAGCACGACCCGCGCCGCCCCGTGGCGCGCGAGGCCCTCAGCCACCGCTTCGATGACCGCAGGCCGGGAGAGCATCCCGATCTTCACGGCATCGACCGCGAGATCGGAGAACACGCTGTCGATCTGCCGGGCGACGAATGAGGGCGGCACGTCGTGGATGCCTTGCACGCCCATCGTGTTCTGGGCGGTGAGCGCCGTGATCACGCTGGCGCCGTAGACGCCGAGCGCCGAGAAGGTCTTCAGGTCCGCCTGGATCCCGGCGCCGCCGCCCGAATCCGAACCTGCGATCGTGACCGCAATACGCGTCATGCGAGCGATCCCCGGGCCGCGAGCGTCCGGTCGACGACGGCGCGCAGGCGACGGGCTTCGCCTTGCGGGTCCGCGGCCATGAACAGAGCCGAGATCACCGCGATCCCGTCGGCGCCCGCCGCGATCACCGAGCCCGCATTCGCGGCGTCGATCCCCGCGATGGCGCCGATCGGCATGCAGCCGGCGCGGCGGGCCCTCGCGGCGATCGCGGCGAGCCCTGCAAGCCCGATCGGCGGCGCGGGGTTGGTCTTGCTCATGGTCGCGAAGACGCCGCCGATGCAGCCGTAATCGACCGGCAGCCCGGCCAGTGCGTCGGCCTGCACGGGCGTCTTCACGGTGAGCCCGATCACGGCGCCAGGGCCGAGGAGGCGTCGGGCATCGGCGGGATGCAGGTCGTCCTGTCCGAGATGGACGCCGTCGGCGCCGGCGGCGAGCGCCACGTCGGCGCGATCGTTGACGATGAGCGGGACGCCCGTGCCGGCGAGCGCCACCTTCAGGGCCCGCGCAGTGTCCACGAGATCCCGGCCTTCGGCGCGCTTGTCGCGATACTGGATCAGCGTCGCGCCGCCGGCGACGGCCCGCCGGACGAGGTCGACCAAATCGCGGCCGTCCGTCCGCTCCGGATCGACGATGCCGTAGAGCCTGAGGTCGACGGCGTTCATGCCGGCCTCGCGCGCGCCGCGATCGTCTCGGCATCAAGGGCGAAGAGAGCGTCGAGAAACGCGGGCTGGAAGCTGCCGGGGCCCTGCGCCTTCCCGCCTGCGAGCTCGCCCGCGATGCCGGCGACGAGGAGGGCCGACGCTGCGGCTTCGAGGGCGTCGCCGTGAAGGGCCGCGAAGGCCGCGACGAGCGCCGTCGCGGCGCAGCCCATGGCGGTGATGCGGGCCATCAGCGGGTGCCCGTTCGCGATGGCGACCGTTCGCGCGCCGTCGGTGACGCGATCGACCGGACCCGTCAGCGCGACGACCGTGCGATGGTTCCGCGCGAAAGCACCGATCGCCCCGGGGGACGGTTCGGCGCAGGCCAGGGCCGCGAACTCGCTGGCATTGCAGCGGAGCACGCTCGGGCGGCCGGCGAGGCACTGCCGGGCGAATTCGAGCCGCAGCGGGGACGCGTCCACGAAGACGGGGTCGAGCACCCAGGGCTTCCGTTCCGCCCTTGCGGCCGCAATGGCGGACGCAATCCCCGCCCGGCGCTCGGTATCGAGGGTGCCGAGGTTGACGAGGAGCGCACCCGACCGGCTCGTGAAGTCCGCCACCTCGCCGGGCGCGACGGTGAGGGACGGGATGCCGCCGGCCGCGAGCAGCAGGTTTGCGGTGAAGACCTGAGCGGCCGCGTTGGTGATGGCATGGACGCGCGTTCGCTCGCTGCGGAGCCGATCGAGCAGCGCTCCGGCCTGGGCTGGAAGATCTCGGGTGTCCGGTGCAGGCGCTGTCGTGCTCGCCATCTCGCAATCCCTCCGCCGGCATGACCCGGATCAGGTTCGATGGGTTGGTCGTCCGACGACCTCTCAGCCCGGAAGGGCACCCCAAGGAGATGAAGGCGAAGTAATCCCGAAAGCGGCCCTTGGCAAGGATCTGTGTGAACTGCCCCGCGGGCGATTGACAGAAAACGGGCTCTCGCGGAGGATCGCAGACGTTCCGAGGGGAGCCCCGCGAGGGGCTGAGAGTCGGCTGATCGGCCGTGACCCTTGAACCTGATCCGGGTCATGCCGGCGGAGGGACTGGAACCGTTCGAGCATTCTCCCTCGGCTCGCCTTCCCCGGATCTCGCTTCTTGCCGATAGGAGAGATCCAGTGACCGTTCACGTCGACAAGCCCAAGGGTTTCCCTCGATCCGTCACCACGGGCGCGATCCATGGATCTCGCAAGGTCCATGCCTCGCCGGCCGGCCGGCCCGATATCCGGGTGCCGTACCGGGAGATCCCGCTGACCGGTCCCGGCGAGGCCCCGGTCCGGGTCTACGACCCGTCCGGCGCCTACACGGACGCCGATGCCGCGATCGACCTCGGCCAAGGCCTTCCGCCCGTGCGGGAGAAGTGGATCGCCGCGCGAGGCTACGCGGCGGTCGAGCCGCGGCCGGTGAAGCCGGAAGACAACGGGCATGCCGCGCCGGACAGGCTCGTCGAACCCTGCCCTGCCGTTCGGACGATTCGCCGCGCGGCGGCGGGCGAGATGGTGACCCAGTACGAGTTCGCGCGGGCCGGGATCGTCACCGAAGAGATGATCTACGTGGCCCACCGCGAGAACCTGTGCCGGGAAGCCATGCCGGACGGGGCCGACGCCAGAATCGCCGACGGCGAGAGTTTCGGGGCCGCGATCCCCTCCTTCATCACGCCGGAATTCGTGCGCCGGGAAGTCGCCCGCGGGCGCGCGATCATCCCCGCCAACATCAATCACCCGGAACTCGAACCGATGGCGATCGGGCGCAACTTCCTGGTCAAGGTCAACGCCAACATCGGCAATTCCGCCGTGGTGTCGACCGCGGCCGACGAGGTGGAAAAGCTCGTCTGGGCCATCCGCTGGGGCGCCGACACCGTCATGGACCTCTCGACCGGGCGCAACATCCACAACATCCGCTCCTGGATCCTGCGCAACGCGCCGGTGCCGATCGGCACCGTGCCGATCTACCAGGCGCTCGAGAAGGTGGGCGGCGACCCGGTGAAGCTCGACTGGGAGGTGTTCAAGGACACCCTGATCGAGCAGGCCGAGCAGGGCGTCGACTACTTCACCATCCATGCGGGCGTGCGCCTCCCCTATGTGCCGCTGACGGCCCGCCGCGTCACCGGCATCGTGTCGCGCGGCGGCTCGATCATGGCGCGCTGGTGCCTGGCGCATCACCGGGAGAGCTTCCTCTACGAGCGCTTCGACGAGATCTGCGAGATCATGCGCGCCTACGACGTCTCGTTCTCGCTCGGCGACGGCCTGCGCCCGGGCTCGATCGCGGACGCGAACGACGCCGCGCAATTCGCCGAGCTCGAGACCCTGGGCGAGCTGACGCGGGTGGCCTGGCAGAAAGGCTGCCAGGTGATGATCGAGGGGCCCGGCCACGTGCCGATGCACAAGATCAAGGTGAACATGGACAAGCAGCTCCGCGAATGCGGAGAGGCGCCGTTCTATACGCTGGGCCCGCTCACGACCGACATCGCACCGGGCTACGACCACATCACGTCGGGCATCGGCGCGGCGATGATCGGCTGGTTCGGCACGGCGATGCTCTGCTACGTCACCCCGAAGGAGCATCTCGGCCTGCCGAATCGCGACGACGTGAAGACGGGCGTCATCACCTACAGGATCGCCGCCCACGCGGCGGACCTCGCCAAGGGCCATCCCGCCGCGCAATTGCGCGACGACGCTCTCTCGCGGGCGCGTTTCGAGTTCCGATGGGAGGACCAGTTCAACCTCTCCCTCGATCCGGACACGGCCCGCGCGTTCCACGACGAGACCCTTCCGAAGGACGCCCACAAGGTGGCGCATTTCTGCTCCATGTGCGGACCGAAATTCTGCTCCATGAAGATCACGCAGGATTTGCGCGCGGAGGTGCAGGCCATGAGTCCGGAGGAGCAGCAGCGTCTCGCCGGCCTGCGGGCGAAGAGCGAGGAGTTCATCGCCGGCGGCGGCAGGCTCTATGTGGAGCAGGGGGCGGGTTGAGGATCGACGCTATCGAAGCGCTTTCGTGTGCAAACCAGGTCGACCATCGGAAGATCGGTGCTTTCGGAGTGTTTGGGCGCCGATGGATCAAGAGCGGGGCCCAGCGTTCCAGCGCCGTCCGCTCCGCAGCCGTCAACTCAGTCAGGTTAGAGCTCGCGCCTATCCTTGCGCAATGGCGGTACGAGGGTGAATGAGCGGCGGACGCTCCATGGAGTTGGAGCTGCCGCTCCAGCCCTTTGATATCGCATCGGATTGTCCCGAAACCGGTTCCCACCTGCGGCTCCGAGGCTCGAGCGCCGTTGCCGGCGGCAACGGCGCTCGTTCATTTGGGCAGCTCCCTCAGGGATTCCCTGCACTACACAAACAGGAAGTCATTCTGGTGCAAGGCGCTGATCGCCACGTTTTGCAGAACGATGCTGTTGTCGGCGTCGATCGTGATAACGGTATTGCTGCCTGACGTCGATGCTGAAGCCATGACGGCATCAAAGTCGGCAAAAAGCCCGTCATGGAATTCGATCACGTCACGGATGCGGGCCCCTGCTGCAAAGTCCGTGATGGTGTCGCGGCCAAATCCCGCCTTGAACACGAACACGTCGTTGCCTTTACCGCCGGTGATCTCGTCGTCACCGTTCGAGCCGACGATGGTGTCGTTGCCGGAGCCGCCGTCGATCCCGGAGAGGCCGGTCAGCACGATCGACGAGAAGTCGAGATGGTTCGCCGCATCGTCGCCCGCGATCTCCACGAAGCTCCTGCCGCCGGCGCTGATCTCCTCGATGCCGTTCGCCGCGCCGAAGCTGCGCAGATTGATCGACATGTAGTCGGCGGCGGCGACGATCCGGTCGGCGCCGGAGGTCCCCGTGTCGACGATGGCGTCGAAGCCGGCGTCGCGTCCGATCCGGTAGGTGTCGGACCCGTCGCGGCCATCGAGCGTGTCGTCGCCCTTACCGCCGGTGATCTCGTCGCCGCCGTTCGAGCCGACGATGGTGTCGTTGCCGGAGCCGCCGTCGATCCCGGAGAGGCCGGTCAGCACGATCGACGAGAAGTCGAGATGGTTCGCCGCATCGTCGCCCGCGATCTCCACGAAGCTCCTGCCGCCGGCGCTGATCTCCTCGATGCCGTTCGCCGCACCGAAGCTGCGCAGATTGATCGACATGTAGTCGGCGGCGGCGACGATCCGGTCGGCGCCGGAGGTCCCCGTGTCGACGATGGCGTCGAAGCCGGCGTCGCGTCCGATCCGGTAGGTGTCGGACCCGTCGCGGCCATCGAGCGTGTCGTCGCCTTTACCGCCGATGATGGTGTTGTCACCGACCCCGCCAACCAACTCATCCGCACCGTCCGTGCCGGTCAACGTGATCGGATCAGGCACCGGATCCGGTACCGGATCAGGAGTTGGCTCCGGGACAGGGTCGGGCGTTGGCTCCGGCACAGGATCGGGCGTCGGAATGGGATCGGGAGTAGGGGCCGGCGCCGGATCGGTTGCTGTCGGGGTCTGCAGCGCCTTCATTTCCGCATCCGACACCGCGTAACGGAAGACCTCGACATCGCGAAGCGTGCCATGCAGATCCCAATCGGTACTCCACGGTACCCCGCCAAGTGAAATCCCGCCGCCGCCAATACCTCCGAAGCTGGTGGCCGATGTCTGCACGGCGCCGATCAGGTCACCGTCGAGGTATACGTTCAGGTTCCCTTTGTCGAAGGAGAAACCTACGTAATGCTCCTTTCCGTCGGTGTAATTGCCATTGAAGAAGTATTCACGATCTCCAATATCGACGCTGATGCGGTTATCGCTGGCGATGCCGATGCCATACTTGCCGCTGTTGTTGAAGAGGACCTGGGAGCGGCTGAAGTCATTCTCCACCTTGAAGGCAAGCGACAACGTAAGCTGCCTTGCGTTATAAAGCTCAGCGTCCCCGTCCAGCGAGATGTAGCTACCACCAGTGAAGTGCGCGGCCTGACCATTCGGCGTTTCAACATAAGCGGCCTGGCCGTGCCAAGTGGCGGCGGTCACCTGCGCCGTGGCGTCGGCAACCGATCCGTTGAGATCGAGCGACAGGGCGTGTGCGTTCGGCATGCTGACCGTCTTGACGAAGCTGTCGGTCGCCCCGGATGCGTCACGTACCGTCAGCGTCGCCGACTGGATGCCGCCATCGACGAAGGTATGCGTAACCGAAATGCCTTCAGCTTGCGTGCCGTCGCTGAATTCCCATTGATAAGTGGCGTCGGCGAGCGGCTGTCCGTCGGCGCCGATGGAATCGGCCGCGCTGAAAGCAAAAGTAGTCTCGCTTCCCTCCGGTACAGGCGTCTGAGTGACAAGAGCCGTGAAGCCTTCCGGCGTGACACGGGGCTCGGCGCCGATGAACGTGCCGTCACCGCGATCGGCTTCACCGCCTGGGCGATACATCAAGTCTTCCAGCGTCGCTACGCTCGCATCAACCAGGGCATTGTAGAAGACATTGTCGTAATAGCCGGGTGCCGACGGGTCGGTGTGCTGGATGATGAGGTTGCCCTCGAGCGTGATATTCTGGCTCGTGGGCGAGCTGTAGATGTCCGGGACGACATTGTTCTTGACGAGAACATCGGCCGAGTCCGTGAGGTTGATGATCGGAACCGGTGCAGCGTTCAAAAGGCCGTTGTAGATCAGCGTGTTGCCCTGAACAACCGCGCCGACCGCATGATTGAGCGAGATGGCGTGCAGATGAGACGCATAGATCAGATTGTCTTCGATAACGATATCACGATAGGAGAAAGCCTCGTTCTCGGCACGCATGAAGATCGATCCAGAGAAACCTTCGTTCTGGAAGATCGTGTTGCCGCGGATGGTCACATCGGTCGTGTCGGCCTTTGTATCGCCTACCTTCCAAAACTGGATGTTGCCCTGGTGGGTGTCGATGACATTGGTCGGGTCGGGCTCCCTGAAAGTGTTGTTCTCGATGAGAACCGTATTGATGTTGGAGCCATATCGGCTGTTGTCGCCGAGATTGTCGTAATATTGATTACCGCGGACGACGACGTTCGTCGAATCGCCGACATAGCTTCCGAAACTCGCATTGTGAATAACGTTATTCTCAATGCGAACATCGGTCATGCCGATTGCGTACACTCCATAATGCCCGAGATCCGTGGCGTCCCCCGGCGTGGCGCCGCCCTCGATATCGCTATTGACGATCGCGATATTGGTGCCGTCCTTGAGAAAGAAAGCCGACTCCTTCCAGCCGTTTCCTTCCTGCATATCCATCTTCAGATGGTCGAATGTGACATTCGAGGCGCCCTCGAGGTAGATCGAATTGAAGATCGCGGGGTTGTCGGCGTCCGCCGAGCGAATGGTCACCGTCTCGGCGAACGTAAGCCCGTTGGCGAAACCTCCGTATGGTCCATTGAGTTCGACGGTGCCGTAATGGCCGGCATGCAACAGGATCGTCTCTCCGCCTCTGGCTTCTTTGAGCGCGGCAACAAGCTCGCTTGCGTCATTGACATGAATTTCCATGGGGATCTCCCGTTCTCGAGACTTCGACAATTCGTGCGCGACGGAACGTGCGCGCGTGCAGTTGTCGATTAAGGCCCTCGCGCAACATTGTCACGATGCGCGGTGTGTTGCCGGACGCACGCCTCATGAGACCAAAGCGTTAAGATCGAGAGGTTGACAGCCTCGCATCGAGCGCTCGCTGGCAAGCGCGGCTTCGCTCGAGTGAACACGTGAAACGAAAAGCGCTCCGCGAAAAATGCTGTCTGGATGGGCCCTTAAGCGCGCCGACAATTCCAGTAAACGAAGATCGGACACGGTCGGCTTCGCCGCCGATGCGAATAAACTTCTGCCAAAACAGACCGAAACACTTTACTTCTCGCGTTTAAACGAACTCAGAGTAACGCTCGCCGAATTCAGTGAGTGTCGTTACACGAGAATAATCCCCCTCTCCTGCATTTAAGCGAGTTTGCTTGACCCGCCTCGCTTGTCGAAGGAGCGCCGCGGAATGCACCTCGTTCGTCCGGAGATCGGTCGGGCTCACGGGCCTGGCGGCAATCATCTCCTCCCGTGCAGAACCCATCGTTGATGGTCTGGCCTCGATCTTGAGAGAAAGAGCATCGGACGGATCCCAAAAGTGGGGTCCACTTTTGGGTCCGATGCGCGCATCGTGCGGAAAAGTGGACCCGGTTGTCCGCGTTAAACGATGCGCCGCTTAAGAGAAAGAGCATCGGAGGGATCCCAAAAGTGGGGTCCACTTTTGGGTCCGATGCTCTAGATTTCAACCCCTTCTTGCCGCCGTTCATGTCTCGGAGGCTGCCGTTCCCAACGATCGTCCGTCCGAAACGAGCCCGTCGCCGCTGGCGCCGTTCCGTTACGGCATCTTCCGCGCCGTGTGGCTGGCGAGCCTCGCCTCGAACTTCGGCGGTTTGATCCAATCCGTCGGCGCCTCCTGGCTGATGGCGTCGATCGCCGGGTCCGCCGACCTGGTCGCGCTCGTGCAAGCCTCGACGACGCTGCCGATCATGCTGTTCTCCCTCGCAGCGGGTGCCGTCGCCGACAACTACGAGCGGCGCGGCGTCATGCTGGTCGCACAGGTCTTCATGCTGCTCGTCTCGGCGATGCTGACCGTGCTCGCCTATCTGGGCCTGGTCACGCCGTGGCTGCTCCTGGCCTTCACGTTTCTGATCGGATGCGGCGCCGCGCTCCACGGACCGGCCTGGCAATCCTCGGTCGGGGACATGGTGCCGCGCTCCGATCTGCCCACCGCGGTCGCCCTCAACAGCATGGGGTTCAATCTCGCACGGAGCGTCGGCCCGGCCCTGGGCGGGATGATCGTCGCGGCCGCGGGAGCCGCCGCCGCGTTTGCGGTGAATGCGCTCAGCTATTTCGCGCTGATCTTCGTCCTGTTCCGGTGGAGGCCCGATCGCCCCCGCGGACCCTGCCGCCGGAGACGCTCGGCGTGGCGATGGGTGCCGGTCTGCGCTACGTCGCCATGTCGCCGGCGATCGGGACCGTCTTGATGCGCGGCTTCCTGTTCGGCCTCGCCGCCATTGCCGTTCAGGCGCTGATGCCGCTCGCCGCACGCGATCTGGTGCAGGGCGGACCGGTGACCTTCGGCCTCCTGCTCGGCGCGTTCGGGGCAGGGGCCGTGGGAGGAGCATTGATCAGCAGCCGCGTGCGGCAGATCCTTTCGGTCGAAGCGCTGGTCCGCTGCTCTTTCGCCGGGTTCGGATCGTGCGCGATCGTCACCGCGCTCAGTTCCTGGACGGCGCTGACGGTGGCCGCGATGCTCCTGGGAGGGGCGTGCTGGGTCCTGGCCCTGTCGACGTTCAACGTCGCGATTCAGCTGTCCGCGCCGCGGTGGGTGGTGGGCCGTGCCCTGGCGCTCTATCAGACGGCGGCCTTCGGCGGCATGGCGCTCGGCAGCTGGATCTGGGGCCTGCTTGCGGAAGAGCTCGGCGCCGGCGACGCCCTGCTGATCTCGGCTGCGGCGCACGCGATCGGCCTCGCCGTGGGGCTGTTCCTGCCGATGCCCGACTTGCAGGAATCGAACCTCGATCCCCTCAGGCGCTGGACCGAGCCGAAGATGGCGGTGGACATCGAGCCGCGCAGCGGTCCGATCGTCATCACCATCGAGTACATCATCCGGCAGGAGGACGTCGTGGAGTTTCTCGGGGTCATGACCGAGCGGCGCCGCGTCCGCCGCCGCGACGGCGCCCGCCATTGGACGCTGCTTCGCGACCTCGAAAACCCCGAGCTGTGGATCGAGCGCTATCACACGCCGACCTGGCTCGATTACGTCCGCCACAACCAGCGGATCACCCAGGCCGACGCAATGGTCGTCGAACGGTTGCGGACGCTGCATCGGGGGCCCGAATCGCCGAAGGTCCACCGCATGATCGAACGCCAGACGGGATCGCACCACTCGGGCTCGATGTCGCCGCACGAGATGGCCGGCCCTCTCACGGACCCGACGCGCTCGGCGTGAAAAGTGACCAGGCGTCCGGGTGAGGCGCGCAAGCGGGAAGGGCGGCCCCAAACCCGCGGCGCGGGGCGTCTCGCGCGGGCGCCGGGAGGGTGGCTCACGGGTCGACCGGCTCGGGCGGGACCGGCAACCAGCGCACCGGCTCGAGTGCGACGGAGGCGGAGGCATAGTCCACCCACCGGCCCTCCAGCCAGACTCCGATGTTCCAGCCACCCTGATCGGGACAGAACAGGAGAAGGGGCGTCTGAGGATCGTGTTTGGCCGTGTCCATCGGATGAGAGTGCTCTGCGGTCATCATCTCACGCCCTCGCTGGTCCTGGAGTATCGGACCCAAAAGTGGAATCCACTTCTGGGATCCATCCGATGCTCTTTCTCTTAAGCAGCGCATCGCTCAGTGCGGAAAACCGGGTCCACTTTTCCGCACGATGCGCGCATCGGACCCGAAAGTGGACTCCACTTTTGGGATCCATCCGATGCTCCCCTTTTAAGCAGCGCATCGCTCAGTGCGGAAAACCGGGTCCACTTTTCCGCACGATGCGCGCAGGGAATCACGCGGACCTGCCCGATCCGGCGAGAGCGGCGTCGAGCTGCTCGATCCGGTGGACCAGCGGACTTTCGTCCCCCGGCTTCTCCCGGGCCTGGGTCAGGAGCGCCACGATCTCCGGATGCTGCTCGACGGCAGGAGCGGCCGTCATCTGCTGCTCGAGACGCTCGGCGTGCTCGCGCAGCCGCTCCGGGAGCGCCATCAGAATGGCGTAGTTCACGCGCGCATCCTCGTATCCGATGAGATGCGCGACCTTGCGGTCGAGGGAGCGGACGAGACCGCTCGCCTTGTAGTCGCCGGTGCCGAAGCGGCGGCGCCATAGATACATGAAGAGCGGGTCCGCCTCGTAGGGCTTGCGCTTCTCGGCCCGGTCGGCCGCGGCCTGCGCCGCCTTCTCCGCCGCATTGCGGACGACCTCGGCCGATATCGGGGCTCCCGTTCCCTGCTCCAGCACCGCCAGGACGCGGTCCCGCTCGGGAGGCTGCAGGCGAGCGCGGGCGAGGTCCCGCAGGGCCTCGAGCTTCTCGCGCCGCAAGCGTTGGACCTCATCCTCCCGCATCGGCTCACCACCGGGTGATCGCGCCGCCGAGGACCGGCATGGCGTAGACGACGTCGGGCTCGCCGGGACGCTTCTCGCCGAGACGGTCGCGCTGGAGAACGCCGTCGTCCCGCCGGTCGCGCTCGACGGCGATGAATGTGTCTTCCGGCACTTGGATGGCCCAGCGCGTTACGGTCCGGGTCGTCCCGTCGTCCTGGCTCGTGATGGGCAATGTCAGCACCCCGCCGTCGGGCGCCACCGCCTCGACGACGAGATAGGAGTTGCGCCGGTGCAGGGCCGTGGGGACCGGCTTCGAAACCTCCGCGACGATGCGGAGCGCGTAGGCGCGCGGGACTTCGTCGCGCAGGCCCTGCAAGGCGGAGAGGATATCCCGAGCGCGGCCGTCGCTGCCGTCGTCGAGAGCGCCGCGTCCGTCGGCCAGGAGGCGGTCGGCCCTCTCGCGGGCGGCCGGGTTGTCCGAAGCGGCGAGGACGCCCGCGTGAGCCTCCGTCAGGTCCCGGGCGATCTCCTGCCGGGGGCGCATGACGGCTGCGTAGTGGAGGATGAAGACCAGGACGCCGACGGCCAGGAGCGCGAGCAGGCCCCTTCCGATCCGGCCGCGCGCGACCCAGAGCCCGGCGAGCGTCGTCGCGAGCCCCGGCGGCGGCGGCGTATAGACGAACCGGCTCTCCTGGAGCGCCTGCACGCCCTGGGCGAGGACCCGGTCCGGAACGTCGATGCCCTGGGCCCGATAGATCTGCCGCAGGCGTTCGAGGAGGTCCTCCTCGCGCCCCGCCTCGTCCAGCTCGCGGGCGACCCATTGCTCGCGATGGCGGAGCGTGTCGACGACGTCCATCGCGAGCATCACGTCGTCGAGAGGCACGGCCCCCGACTTCGACACGGCGGGTGCGTCAGCCATTGGTCGGCAGGGCCTGCCCCTCCGCGACGAGCCGGGTCATCCGGCGCTTGCCGTCTTCGACGGCGTCGCGGATCTCGGCCGAATTGCGGGTGGCGAGTTCCCGCATCTCGCCGACGATCTCCAGCGACCGCTCCTGGAACGTGACGACCGAGTCGACGAGCTTCTTCACGGCGTCGGCCCGGATCGTGGGGCCGTAGCCCGTCCGAACCGCCGCCTCCCCCACCTGGTTGCCGATTTCAGCCAGCACCTCGAGGCTCTTCGAGACGCCTTCCTTCATGGCTTCGACCGTCTGCGTCGACTCGTGCAGGCCGAAGAGGCCGGTGAACGAGGCCTTCAGGGCCGTCAGGACCGAATCGTTGGTCGAGAAGAACGTGACGGCCTGCATATAGACGCGTTCCTTCGCGTTCGTCGTCTGCATGAGGCGCGCCATGATCACCTCGGAGGTGTTGTAGCCGACGGTCAGATTGTCCGAGAGATCCTTGGCGATCTGATACCGCTTCTCCTCATCCTGGGTTCGCCGCAGTTGCTCGTCGCGGGCGAGCTCGAGCTTGGCGCGCTCGGCGATGGCACTGCCTTGAAAGCCCGAGACCGCATCGGCGGCGCGCTTCAGCTCGGCTCTCGCCGCGTCGAGCCTGGCCTGGGCCTTTTCCAGGACCTCGAGCGCCAGAACTTCGGCCTGCTTCAGGGCGCCGCGGAAATCCCGATAGGCATCGAGGACCACCGTCTCGCGCGCGATCTGGTCCTTCGTGGCGCGCGAGACGTCGAGGTAGACGTCGCGGATGCGGTCGAACCGGTCGGCGACGTCGCCGCGCGAGAGCTTCATCCAGACGTTCGCGACCCGTTCCCTGAAGTCGATCGTGCCGTCGGCGAGCTGGTCGACCATCCCTTTGGCGTCGTCGCGGATGGAGTCGAAGGACTGCGCGATCTGCTGGTAGCGCTGCCCGATTTCCACCGCCTCGGTCTGCCGCCGGACGACGTCGTTGAAGACCGAGGCCTGGGCGAGGGTGCGGGCGATGATGGCGATGCGGTCCTGGTCGAGATCGGAAATGCGCTCGAGGAGAGCGTTGATCGGGGCGTCCTCGGCCCGCTCCGGCATCAGGCCGAGATCCCGCAGGGCGGCGGTCGCCCGGTCGAGATACTGCATGGGCGTCTGCACGACCACGTCAGTCATGAATGCCTCCTCGATCTGGACATGCGCCACCGGTCGGCGCCGACCCCGCCCGCCGGGCGTCACGACAACCGCCAAGGCCCTCAAGTCGTTCCTGGGCCGGGCGGCTCGGCGCAGCCGGTGGCCCGCACCGTGCCTGACGTTCGGCGCTCGGGGAGCCATCTCGCGCCGGTTCACGCCGGGTGCTGCGGCTTCCACTTGATCGAGCAGCCCATGGACGGCTCTTGCGCCGCCGGCGCCGCACCCGTCGACGCGATGGAGCGCATGGCCTCGAGCAGCTCGCGCCGGGCCGCGGGGGAGGGCACGCCCGTGCGGCCCTCGTCCAGGCGCCCGTGGTAGCGCAGCCGCCCCTCGGCATCGTAGCCGAAGAAATCCGGCGTGCAGACGGCCCCATAAGCGTGGGCGACGGACTGATCCTCGTCGTGCAGATAGGGGAACGGCAGAGCGTGCTCCTTCGCGAAGGCCTGCATGCTCTCGAAGGAATCCTCCGGATAGGCCGCCGCGTCGTTCGCGCAGATCGCCGCGAAACCGATCCCATCCTCCCTCAGCGCGCGGGCGTCCCGGACCATCCTGCCGATGACCGCCTTCACATAGGGGCAGTGATTGCAGATGAAGACGATCACCGTTCCCCGCTCGCCCGCCACGTCCGCGAACGCGTGGATCCGACCGTCCGTGCCGGGGAGGCGGAACTCCGGGGCGGGCGAGCCCAGGACGACCTGGTGGGATGATATCGCCATGGATGCGTCCTCCTGTGCTGCCGCCGATCAGGGTCCGACCGCAGGGAGACTGCGCCTTCTCGACGGTCCGCGCCAGTGCCATCATGGACCGCCGGGGCATGGGTCGGCGCGAGAGAAGCGACGCGTCGGCGCTCTCGCCGACCGGCCGGTGAAGCAACACCGTTCCGGGACAGCGCACGAGAGAACGGATGCCGATCAGGAACCGGAGAGGCGTCCGACCATGAACGTGTCGACGACCAAGACCGACTTCATCGTCCGGCCCTATCGACAGAGCGACGGCGCGAGTTGCGCAGGGATCTTCAGCCGCGGCTGGCACTTCGGCCACGCCTATGCCCCGCGCTCGATCGGCATTGCCGAGTTCGACGAGGAAACGAAGGACCGGAGCCTTCTCGTTGCCGAGACGCGCGAGGGGTCCATCGTGGGCTTCGCCGCAATCGTCGTCGCAGACCGTTTCGTCCACCATCTCTACGTCGAGCCGGCATATGTCGGGCGCGGGATCGGCCGCAGCCTGCTGAAAGAGGCCCTCGTACTCGCCGGTGGGCAAGCCACGCTCAAGTGCCAGGTGCGCAACACCGGGGCCATCGCCTTCTATCGTCACGAGGGTTGGACGCCGAAAGAAACAGGCGAGGCGGACGGCGAGACGTGGGTACGCATGCACAGCCCGATTCCGAACTGACGGGCGGCGATGGGGCATGGGACACAAGCGACGAGGCAAGCCGTGCGCCAGGCGAACGGCTATGGGCCGAGACCGGAATGCCCCGTCCGGTGCAGTGCGCCGCCTCGAGAGGGAGCGTAGGCAGGCTGAATCGCGGCTCTCGAGGGCCCCAGGTCCGAGATTTCGCGGACGATCTTCGTCTTGATCGCCTCTGCAAAGTCGTGGCGTTGATGGATCGGGATCATGAAGGCTCCAGGTCCGCCGATGACGTAGTCGCGAAAGTACAGGTCGAGGTGCGCGAAGTCCAAGATGTCGCCCGACTGCTTCAGCATGATGGGCAGGCCGTTGATGGTAATGCCCCGGCTGACCGCCTCGTCGCGGGCCTCGGTCACGGCGCGGCCCTGGTTGTTGGGTCCGTCGCCTGAGATGTCGATGACGCGCCGCGCCGGAGCGAGATCCCCCACCTGGAGCAGCCTCGCGCTGAAATCGATGGCGCCCGACAGGGACGTATACTCTGCGCGACGGGTCGGGCTTTGCGCCAGCCGGACCGCGAAGCCGAGCGCGTCCTCGGGCTGTTCCAGGACCGTCCAAGGCACCACGACCCGTTGATCCGACGCGCCGGACCACTCGATGTACACGACCGCTATGCGGCCCAACAGGCCCTGGCGGATGGCATGATGCACGTCCTTCGAGCGGAACGCCGCGACGAAGCCGTCGCGCTGGAGCTCCTGCTCGTCAGGCTCCATGGACCAGGAAATATCGACCGCCAGCACGAGTGCGAGATCGACCTCGGTCGCGGCCCGTGCGCCCCATGCTCCGGAAACCAAGACTTCGACCGTCACCAGCAGGGTGGCCAGTGAGCGCACGATGCCCATCATCCTAAGCTCCTGTTTCCGGTTCGGTGCGACTGCACGAGAGAGGGTCGCAGGGAGGCGGCACGGTCCCCGATCCTACAATGGCGGAGACAGGCGTGGCGATGCGACGGTTGCGGCTGATGGCGTGGCACGACCGCGGTCAGGGCTCAGGCGACCGACCGGATGATCATCGGAGCCCGGGCTCTCGAAACCGGCGCATGAGAACGGCCGGTCAGGCCACGCGGGCGAGCGCCTGCACGTGACGTCTCACGACCTCGAGCAGCGCGTCGCGCCTGAACGGCTTGCCGATGTGATCGTCCATGCCTGCTTCCCGGAACGCGGTGACCTGATGTGGCAGCACGTTTGCCGTCATGGCGACGATCGGAACCGTTCGCTCCGGTCCGTCGAACTCCCGGATGCATCGCGTCGCCGTGATGCCGTCCATGATCGGCATCTGGATGTCCATCAGCACCAGGTCGAGCCTTTCGTTCCGGACCGCCTTCACGGCGCCCGCGCCGTTGCCGACAACCAAGACGCGGTACCCTGCTCCTTCCAGAATCGCCTGAGCGATCTCCTGATTGGATTCGTTGTCATCCGCGACGAGGATGCGTCCGAGGCCGGACGCATCATCGTGTTTCACTGTGCCGGATTGCACGGATAGAGTCTCCGCAGCGGCTCGGAGAGGGATCGTGAACGCGAACGTGCTTCCTCGGCCTACGGCGCTGTCGAAGCCGATCTCGCCGCCCATGAGTCCCACCAGCCCCTTGGAAATGGCGAGGCCGAGCCCCGTGCCGCCGAACTCGCGCTGAACCGAACCATCGACCTGACTGAACCTTTGGAACAAGCGGTCGCGCTTGTCGGCCGGAATGCCGATCCCGGTGTCCGCGACCTCGAACGTCACCCGGTACGAATCTTCGACAATGGATTGCGCCGCGACATGCAGGCGGACCGAGCCGCTCGGCGTGAACTTCACGGCGTTGTTCAACAGATTGAGGAGCACCTGCCTCAGACGGTCGGTGTCGCCTATCAGCGTCGCGGGCAGAGCAGGATCGAGCGACGCGCTGAGAATCAGCGACTTCTGGTCGCTCAAAGGATGGATGATCGAGACCGTATCTTCGACGAAGGCTCGCACAGAGAAGGGTTGCAGCCGGAGAACCACCTGACCGGTCTCGATGTTGGAGTAGCACAGCACATCGTTCACGACCGCCAGCAAGGCCGTTCCGGCCGTCTGGATGCGCTGTACGTGCCGCTTTTCGACCGCGCCGAGCTCGTGGTCGGTGAGCAGGATGTCGGTGTAGCCGAGGATTCCGTTGAGGGGTGTGCGAAGCTCATGGCTCATGTTGGCGAGAAAGTCCGACTTGGCCTGCGCCGCCGCTTCGGCCTTCTCCTTGGCCTCCGAGAGGGCCGCCTGCTGCCGCCGCATCTCCGCCTTGGCCGCGTTGCGAGCCGAAATGTCACGGATGCTGGCACCGGAGGCGTACGTGCCGCCCTCGCGCCAGGCCGCCAGGGACATTTCGATCGGGAACTCGTGTCCGCCGTGGTGGACGGCCATCATTTCCAGAACCTGTCCGGCGAGCTTGGTCGCCTCGCTACGCGAAAGGCGTTCGAAAACGGCGCGATGCGCGGCGCGATGGCGCTCCGGGAAGATGATGTCGAAGGATCGTCCGATGGCCTGAGAACGAGAGTGGCCGAACATCGCCTCCGCCGCCCGGTTCCAGATCGTGATGCGGCCGGTCGAATCGGCACAGATGACGGCGTCGGACGTTGCGGACGCCATCCTGATCGCCGCCCGCTCGATGCCCCGAAGGCGGCGCAGCTTGAGACGACCGCGGAGGTCGCGGACGCTCAACAACCTCCGGTGTCCGTCGGGTTGGACGATCGTTCGCTCGACGATCTCGACGGGAATTCGTTCTCCGCTGCGGGCCAGGAGGTCGGCGAGGGTTGCCTGAGCGGCCTCGCCTGCGATCGGGCCAGCGCCGGTCCGGACGAGGAGAACGTCGGAAACCGGACGTCCCACGAGCGAGGACGCGTCGCAGCCGACCAGGATGGCGAAGCTTGCATTGACCTCTCGGAAGACATCGCCGTCGCAGATCGCGATCCCCTCGACGACCGCGTCGGCGATGGTGCGCATGCGGGCCATCTCACGCTGCGCCTGCTCGAACCGTTGCGCCGCCATGGCACTGACGAAGCCGATCGACAGCACGATTCCTGCAGACGCGATGACGCCGATCGCGAGTTCGCTGCGATCCACCAGTGCAAAGAGGTGCTGAACCGCCGCATCATGATGGATGGTTGCGGCGGCCATGCCGGTGAAGTGCAGGAGGCAGATCGCGAGAGTGAGGAGGCCCGCTGTGACGACGTCGGCGGAAGGCGCCGACCAGCGCGCGAAAACCGCAAGCGCCGCGGTTCCGAACAGGATTCCGGGCACGGCGGAAAGGCCGATCAGGTGCAGGTTCCAGGCGAAGTCCCCGTGGAAATGCACGGCCGACATGCCGAGATAGTGCATGCCTGCGGTGCCGAGGCCCATGGCGAGCCCGCCGAGCAACAGCCTTGCGATCGATCGGCTGCACACCGACCACACCGCGGCGGCTGTTCCCATCGCCAGGACCAGCGACAGGCCCGTTCGAACAGGCTCGAACGACAACGACAGCGCGGGCTGGTAGGCGAGCACGGCCACGAAGTGCGTCGTCCAGATGCTCGTGCCGCCGGTCACGACGGCACCCAGGAACCAGCGCCGGCGCTCGGCCGCAGCGTTCATTCCCCGCAGGCGTCGATTGACGCGCACGGTCACATAGCTGGCGAAGAAGCACATCGCTGCCGCGACGGCGACGAGCGGGAGATCGTGCGGGCCGATAAGGCTGTCGAGAGAGCTGTGCACGTGAGTTCCGGACCTGGCGCGGGCACTCTAAGTTGCACTGCTTAATGTTACGTTGTCCGGGGGCGACGAAGGCCCCGTCGGTCCTGCGGACCGCGCAGTCATGGACCCTTCGCCGGCCTCTGCCACGCCGCCGGCCCAATTGCCGCGAGGCTCGTCGCGAGGTCCTCGTCGGCGCGCGTCACCGGCTTGCTCATGATCTTCAGCACGCGCGCCTCCCAGGCCGCCAGATAGGCCTGCCGCTCGGCATCGCCGACCCGCGGCGCCGCGTAGGCGACGAAGGGCGGTTCCACGTCGAAGCCCATGTACTGCAGCAGGAGCCTTTCGACCGGATAGAGGACACGTTCGATCTCTCCGTAGACGCCCGTGCTCGAGAACCGCTCCGGCGTGCCGCCGGTCGTGACCGAGAAGAGCGCGCGCCGCCCCTTGAAGAGGCCGGTCTCGAACCGGCGGCCGTCCACATAGGCGAAGCCGTAGGCGAGGACCCGCTCGAACCACCCCTTGAGGATGGCGGGCGTGCCGCCCCACCACAGCGGGAACTGCAGCACGAGCACGTCCGCTTTCCGCACGCGCGCCTGCTCGCGCTCGATATCTGGCGCGAAGGTTCCGGACCGCGCCGCGAATTCCTGCTCGGACTGATAGTGAAAGCGCTCCGGGTTTGCGACCGACGTGAAGTCGTGGCGCCCTGCGACCGGGTTGAACCGCTCGCCGTAGAGATCCGAGACCTCGACCGTGTGCCCGGTCCGGGCGAGCGCGGCGACGGCCCGGTTCTTCAGGGCGGCCGAGAACGAGGTCGGCTCGGGATGGGCGTAGACGATGAGCGCATGCACGGATCGTATCCTTGTTCTGAGCGGGGCTCCGCCTCCGGGGGAGCCCATCGTCACAGGCACCGCGGTTCCGGTCAGAACGCGACGCGGTCGCCGCCCTTGAGCTCGAGGATCGCGCGGGCGTCGTCCGGGGTCGCGATCTCGAGCCCCAGGCCTTCGATGATGGTCCGCGCCATGCGGACCTGCTGGGCGTTGGACCGGGCGAGCTGCCCCGGCCCCGCCCACAGCGAATCCTCCAGCCCCACGCGCACGTTGCCGCCCATGGTGGCCGCCATCGTGACGAGGGGCATCTGGTTGCGCCCCGCCGCCAGAACGGACCAGCGATAGTCCTCCCCGAAGAGGCGGTCGGCCGTCCGCTTCATGTGCATGACGTCCTCGGGGTGCGCGCCGATGCCGCCGAGAATGCCGAAGACGCTCTGGACGAAGAGCGGCGGCTTGATGACGCCCCGGTCCACGAAATGGGCGAGCGTGTAGAGGTGGCCGATGTCGTAGCACTCGACTTCGAAACGGGTGCCGTTTTCGGCGCAGGTGGTCAGGATCCCCTCGATATCCGCGAAGGTGTTTCTGAAGATCCTGTCACGCGTGCCTTCGAGGTACGGCCGCTCCCATTCGTGCTTGAACTCCTTGAAGCGGTTCAGCATCGGGAAGAGCCCGAAATTCATCGTGCCCATGTTGAGGGAGGCCACTTCGGGCTTGAAGGTGGCAGCCGGCCGAAGCCGCTCCTCCACGCTCATCGTCGGTGCGCCGCCGGTCGTGATGTTGACGACGCAATCCGAGCGCTGCTTGATCACCTGCAGGAAGGGGGCGAAGGCCTCCGGGCTCTGATCGGGACGTCCGTCCACGGGATTGCGGGCGTGCAGATGGACGATCGCTGCGCCTGCTTCCGCCGCGCCGATCGCCGCTTCGGCGATCTCCTGCGGGGTGATGGGCAGATGGGGCGACATCGACGGGGTGTGGATCGAGCCCGTGACCGCGCACGTGATGATGACCTTGCCGGTTTTCGCCATGACGTTCGTCTTTTGCTTTCGAGGAAACGATCCGCGTCTCGTGAGGCCGGGCAGGCCCACGAGACGAGGGCGGGTGTGGACGTCACCGGCCGCCGCGAGCCGGCAGATCGGCTTCGATCCCGAGGGTGCGCGCGGTATTGAGCGACACCATCTTGCGGATGTCCTCGTCCGAATAGCCGAGATCCAGGCAGAGCTTGATGCCGCGGCGGAGCCCTTCGACGGGGCTGATGTTGCCCATCTGTCCGAGATCGGAACACAGGATGGTGTTGTCGACCCCGGCGGCGTCGATGTGCTTCTTCAGATCGTCCGGCGCGCAGGTCTGGAACTTGTTCCCTTCGAGAAACATGCACAGCGAATGCTCGACGGCGGCGCCCATGGCGGCAATGCCTCTGACGTCGTTGAGCGAGGCATCGACGATGTCCTCGGGGTGCGTGAAGATCAGGCGGTTCACACCCCGCCGCTGGGCTTCCTCGAAGACGATCCAGGTCTCGCTGACGTGGAGATGTCCGCTCGCGAGCGTCATGTCGTTTTTCGCGACGACGTCGAGGATCTCCTTGACGTCGTCGCGGACGGTCTTGTCGTCATCGAGGACCGGGACGACGCTCGCCGGCCGCATCTTCTGCGTGGACGCCGGATGCACCCAGCCGGACGTCTTCTCCCACCTCATGTGGTTCTCCGCGGCGAGCGTCGGCATCCAGACGATCTTCCCGCCCATGGCCGCCGTATGCTCGACCGCATAGGGATTGAAACCACCCACCACGTTGTTGAGCACGATGCCCGAATACACCTTCGTGGTCAGCTCCGGAAAATGCCGTGCGATCAGCGCCGCCGTCATGACACCCGAATAGTCGTGATCCTTGGTGACGACGGCGGCGAGGCCCGCTTTCGACGCTTCTCGCGCCAGTTCGACATGGTCCAGGCTCCGCGGCGCGATCGACGGGCCGCTGTGGACATGCGGGTCGATGGCGCCGACGAGAAGATCGTCGATCCGCTCTGCGGCGGTGGGGCGGATGGCTGCTGAGGTCATGGATCGGTCCTCATGGTTTTACGGATTCGGTCGCGCGAAGTCGGACAGGACCCTGCCGGCAGCCTGCCGCATGAAACCCTGGTCCGACGAGACGATGAAGCTCGTGGCGCCGAGCTCCTGGAACGAGGCCGCTTCCGCCGCGCTCGCCGCCATCATGCAGACCGGCTTGCCGGCGGCCCGCGCCGCGGCGGCGATGCGCTTGACCGCATCGAGGATCTCGGGAGCGTCCATCGCCGGTGCGCCGAGCGCCACCGTCAGGTCGCCGCGGCCGATGAAGAATCCATGGACGCCGTCGACGGCCGCGATGGCCTCGATCTCGTCGAGCGCCTCCGGATCTTCGATCATGGCGATGACGGTCGCCTCGGCGTCGGCGGCGTCGACGTGCTGCCAGACGGATCGCCCGCCATATCGCCCCGCCCGCGGGGAGTTGGAGAAGCCCCTCTTGCCGCCGCGATAGCGGCAGGCGGCGGCGACTTCCTCGGCCTTCCTCACGGAATCGACGTGGGGAACGAGCACGCCGCTCGCCCCCTCGTCGAGGGCCGAGAGGAGCCGCGAGGGCGTCGGCTCCGCCACCCGGACGATGCCGGCCGTCCCGGTGGCCCTGGCCGCCAGCAGCACGACGTCGATGGCGACGCGATCGAAGGGCGCGTGCTCTTCGTCGATGACGACGAAATCGAACCCGAGGTCGCCGAGGATCTCGGTCGCGTGGGGGGTCGGGGTCTTGACGAAGGTCCCGACGAGACGCTCGCCGGACGAGAACCGGTGCCGGAACGAGGGGGTGCGGTCTTGAGCCGTTGACATACGCTCAGCGCCTTTTCATGTTGTATCGAACAACAGAACGATGTATCGCAAGAAGGTGACACTGGTCGCCCGAGAGTGTCAAGCGCCGGTTGTGCCGCGGCTCGGCCGGGCCAAGGACGTGCGGCTTGCCGTCGGGCGGGTGGCCATCGGTAGGACGGGACACGATCATGCCAAGGATCACAGGGGCAGGCGGCGAAGGGGTGCAGGCCGTCGTCCTCGCGTTGAGAATTCTCGAGCACCTCGCCCATGACGGGCGGCCAGTGGGCGTCACGGCCCTCGCGCGGGCGCTCGGCACGACGAAGAGCCGCATTCACCGGCACCTGCAGACTCTCGCTCAGGAGGGCTACATCCTCCAGGCCGCCGACACGGAGCGGTACCAGGTCGGCGCGCGGCTCGCGGCCCTCGGGCGTCTTGCCGGGGACACGTTCGACCTGGCGAGCGTCGCGGCCGGCACGCTGCGCGAGCTGCGCGACACGCTGGGTCACTTCTCGGTCGTCTCCGAAGTGGAACCGGAGGGAATCCGCGTGCTTGCCACGATGCCCGGCAAGTCGTCCGTGGAGATCGGCGTCAAGCGCGGCTCCCTCCTGTCCCTGCACGGCTCGGCGCAGGGAAAGGTGGCGCTGGCTTTCGGGGACGAGAGCCTGCGGCAGAACGCGTTCCGCTCGCGCCTCGAACTGCTGACCCCGAAAACCATCGTCAGCCCGGCGGTCCTGCGCAGGGAGCTCGACCTCGTGCGGCGCCGGGGCTGGGCGGTCGCCCCCAACGAGGCGCTGATCGGCGTCAACGCTCTGGCGGCGCCCGTCTTCGGCGCCACGGGCGCGCTCGTCGGCACTGTGGCGATCGTCGATTCCATCCAGTTCATCGAGGAAGAGCCCACCGCCGAGCAGGTCGAGCGGGTGCGGGAGGCAGGGTGGCGGATTTCGGCCGCGCTCGGTCACTCGAGCGCGGGCGCGGTTCCTGTTGACATGCGCGTCCCGTAACGGCAGTGTGCGAGCGATCATCAGAACGCTGTTCTGAACAGCGATACACGGGAGAGCGCTCATGAATCGTCGCATCGGGATGCTGACGGCCGTCATGCTGACGGCCGCGCTGCCCTTCGGGGCCGCCGCGCAGGACACGTTCAAGATCGGTTCGTCGGTCGGGCTGACCGGTTACGCCGCGGTCAACGACCGCGCCTGGCGCGACAGCCTGCTGCTCGCCGCAGAGGCGCTCAACCAGAAGGGCGGCCTCCTCGGCAGGAAGGTCGAGGTCGTCGTCGAGGACAACCGGTCCGAACCGCAGGAGGCGGTCGTCGGCTACCGGAAGATGATGTCGAACGACAAGGTGCATATCTTCGACAGCGGCTGCGTGTCGGCCGGCAACGCGGCCGCCGCCGGGTCCGTGGTCCGGGCCCAGATCCCGATGATGCTGTGCTCGATCCTCCCGACCCGGCCGGAAGAGCAGAAATGGGCCTTCAGCGTCCTTCCGCCGCCGCGCTTCGAGGTCGAGAGCCGCTATCAGTACCTCAAGGACAAGACCGACATCCGCAAGGTCGGCATCCTCCACGACCCGACCCCCTATGCGATCCTGACGAAGGATCTCGGAACGAAGCTCGCGAAGGACTTCGGCCTCGAGGTCGTCGCCGTCGAGACCTACAACCAGAACGACGCCGACCTGAGCGTGCAGATCGGCAAGATCAACGGCGCCGGCGCGGGCGCGATCATCAAGATGGGGCAGGGCGGCTCGACCGTCACGGCCGCCAAGAACATCCGGCAGCTCGGCCTCGACAAGATCCTCCTCATGGCGAGTCTCGACGACGGCGAGACGTTCCTGCAGGCCGGAGAGATCCTCGGCGAACGGTTCATGTTCGTCGCGCCCGGCGTGCAGGTGCCCGAGTCGATCCCGGCCGGACCCGCCCGGCAGGCCGCCGAGGACTTCCTCAAGCTCTGGCGCGAGAAGCACGGCAACCGCGACGCCAACGCGCCTGCGCGCGCCTGGGATTCGATGATGCTGATCGCCAAGGCCGTCGAAACCGCGAAGTCGACCGAGGGTCCCGCCCTGCGCGACGCCTTCGAGAAGATCTCCGGCTTCCAGGGAGCCTTCGCGATCTTCAACTTCTCGCCCGGGCAGCACGTCGGCATCACCGAGAACCCGTTCACCATCGGCGCCGTTCGCGACCGCAAGCTGGTGGCCCAATGACCGGCCCGGTGAACGGACCTGCGGTCGAGGCGCCCGCGCCGCCCGCGACTGCGGCGCCGTCCGCGCAGGCGCTGCTCGAAGTGCGCGAGATCTCGGCGCATTACGGCCGGGTCCACGCCTTGAAGCCCACCAACCTGCGGGTGGAAGAGGGCGAGCTCGTCACCATCCTGGGGCCGAACGGGGCCGGGAAATCGACCCTGCTCCGCGCGCTCACCAAGCTCACGGCGGCGAAGGGCCAGGTCTTCTTCAAGGGGCGCGACGTCAGCGCGCTCCCGACCCACGCGCTCGCGCGCCTCGGGATCATCATGGTGCAGGAGGGGCGTGGGCTGTTCGGGCAGATGAGCGTCCACGAGAACCTCGTCCTCGGCGGATACACGCTCGGCGGCTCGGCCAGCGAGGCCGAGGAACGCCTCGCGACCGTCTTCGGGCTCTTTCCGCGCCTGCGCGAGCGCGTCCACCAGATCGCGTCCTCGCTCTCGGGCGGCGAGCAGCAGATGCTCGCGATCGGGCGGGCGCTCATGGCGAAGCCGCAGCTCCTGATGCTCGACGAGCCCTCGCTCGGCCTGGCGCCCCGCGTCGCCGCCGAGATCATCGAGACCCTCGGGGAACTCAACCGGCGGGGCCTCGGGATCCTGCTGGTCGAGCAGAAGGCCCCTCTCGCCCTCAAGCTCGCCAAGCGGGTCTACGTGATCTCGCTCGGAAAGATCGTCGCCGAACTCCCCGCCCACGAGATCCAGTCGCACCATGACCTCACCCGCTATTATCTCCACTGAGCGCGTGCGCAGCCGCGTGCGCGGCAGCCTCGGGTTGGTGATCCCGGTCCTCATCGGGCTCGCCGCCCTCCTCGTCGCCTTCGGGTCGAGCGGCTATCTCGTCACCGTTTTCGGCTTCGCAGCCATCTACGGGATCTTCGTCACCGGCCTGAACTTCTTCATGGGCTATACGGGCCAGGCGTCGTTCGGCCAGAACGCCTTTGCGGCGCTCGGCGGGTACACCTCCGCGATCCTGACCGCCACGCACGGCTTCGAGCCCATCGCCGCGCTCGTCCTCGCGATGATCCTGTCCGGGGGCGTCGCCCTGGCGGTCGGGTATCCGACGCTCCGGCTGCGCGGTCACTATCTCGCCATGGCGACCTTCGCGCTGGGGCTGATCGTCTACGAGATCGCCGTCGAGTGGACGAGCCTGACGCAGGGCTACATGGGCTATTCCGGCATCCCGCCGATCGGCCTCTTCGGCTACGAGCTGACGACCGAGAAGACGCAGCTCGTGGCGCTCGTCGCCATCATGCTGCTGGGCGTCTGGATCTCGAGCCGCCTGCGCTACTCGCGCTTCGGGCGCGCCCTGAGGGCGATCGCCGGCAGCGAGCAGGCGGCGAGCGCGCTCGGCATCAAGGTCTCGCGCTACAAGCTCGCGGCCTTCGTGGTGGCCGCCCTCTATGCGTCCGTCGCCGGCTCCCTGTTCGCCCATTTCATCGGCTTCATCAGCCCCGAAGTGTTCGGCACCAACATGGTCGTCCTGAGCTTCACGATGCTCTACCTCGGCGGCATCGGGACGACCTGGGGGCCGGTCATCGGCGCAGTGATCGTCTCGCTCCTGCCGGAGGCGCTGCGCGGCCTCAAGGAACTTCAGGACGTCGTATACTGCGCCGTCCTCATCTCCATCCTGATCTTCGTGCCCAAAGGTCTGTCGGGTCTCGCCGGCATGCTGTGGAAGCGCGCCGACCCGGAGAGGATCTAGCCGTGGCTCTTCTGTCCATTCGCGACGTGACGATGCGGTTCGGCGGTCTCGTCGCCAACGATTCGATCAGCATCGACGTGCCGGAAGGCATGCTGTTCGCTGTGATCGGCCCGAACGGCGCCGGCAAGACCACCCTGTTCAACGTGGTCTCCGGGACCCTGACGCCGACGGCCGGATCCGTTCACTTCGACGGCGAGCCGATCGCCGGCTTGCCGCAGGACCAGGTCGCCGGGCGCGGGCTCATCCGGACCTATCAGCTCGTGCAGCTCTTCAAGGACCTGACGGTCGCCGAGAACGTCCAGGTCGGCTTCCACCGGGTGACGAAGGGCGGGATCGGCTCGGCGCTGTTCCACCCGAAATGGATGCGCGACCAGGAGAAGGAGATCGCCCAGGAGACGCGCAACCTTCTCGCCTTCGTCGGCCTCGGCGACCGGCACGATGTTCCCGCCGACCAATTGCCCTACGGACAGCAACGGCTCCTCGAAGTCGCGCGGGCGCTCGCCGCGAAGCCCCGGATGATCCTGCTCGACGAGCCGGCTGCCGGCCTCAACGTGCAGGAGACCGAGGCCCTCGCCGACGTCATCCGGGCGGTGAATGCCCGCGGCATCACGGTCGTGCTCATCGAGCACGACATGGGCCTCATCATGAAGGTCGCCCAGCGCATCGCCGTCCTCGATTTCGGCCGCAAGATCGCCGAGGGCACGCCCGACGAGATCAGGGCCCATCCGGCTGTCATCGCCGCCTATCTCGGCGGAACGGAGTACGCCCATGTCTGAGACCGTCCAGCTACTCCAGAGCCTCGTGAACGGCGTCGGCGTCGGCCTGATCTACGGGCTCATCGGCATCGGGTTCTGCGTGATCTACAACGCGAGCGGCATCGTCAACTTCGCGCAGGGCGTGTTCGTGATGCTCGGGGGCATGATCTGCCACACCCTGCTGACCCGCCTCGGCCTGCCGATCTTCGTTGCGGCCGTCGCGACGGTCCCGCTCGTCGCGGCGATCGGCATGCTCATCGAGGTCTCCGTCGTCCGGCCGATGTGGAACCGGGGCGCCGCCCTCTTCGCCATCGTGCTGGCGACGCTCGCCATGCAGATCATGATCGAGCGCATCACCATCCTGACGCTCGGCGACCAGCCGCGCAGCTACGACGAGTTCACGGCGGGCGGCCCCCTGAAACTCGGCGACGTCGCGGTCGGCTACCAGCTCTTCTGGATCCTCGGCGGCGGCGCCCTGATGGTCCTGCTGCTCTGGCTGTTCTTCACCCGCACCCGCACCGGCCGCGCCCTGCGGGCCTGCTCGCAGAACCGCGAGGCCGCCGCCCTTCTGGGGATTCCGGTCTCGCGGATGCTGCTCGTCTCCTTCGCGCTCAGCGCCGCCTTGGGGGCGGTCGCCGGCATCCTCGTGACGCCGACGCAGGTGACCGCCTTCAATGTCGGCACGCCCTTCGGGGTGAGCGGCTTCATCGCCGCCATCATCGGAGGGTTCGGGAGTGCGGCGGGCGCGCTCGCGGGCGGCATCCTTCTCGGCGTGCTGCAAGCCGTCGCCATCGTGCTCTTCGGGGCCGGCTTCAAGAACGTCGCGGCGCTTTCGACGCTGCTCGTCGTGCTGCTCTTCTTCCCGAGCGGCATATTCGCCGGACTGAAGGGCCTCAAGAGGGCAGGCTGACCGCCCCGGGCGCCGCCGAACGCTGCGGGAGACCGCTGGAGAGACCTCATGTACGACAAATCCGATCCTCGTTCCGGGCTCGCCCCGGCCGCCGTCGGCGCTCCGGTCTGGACGTCCTACCCGCCCTCCGAATACAGCCGGTTCTACGAGACGGCGCCCCAGGAGAGCTTGCCCGGCGGGCGCACCTGGCTGACCCGCGGCCAGAACGGCATCGTCGCCTATTCGGAGGTCGAAGCGGGCGCCCGGTTCGACCGCAAGGGTCAGGTCGACGAATGGGTGCTGCTCCTGCCGGACGCCGCCGCCTCGGCGACGGTCACGGCCGGCGGCGACACGCGCACGGTCGAGGGATACTCCGTCACCTTCGTGCCGCCCGGCGACAGCACGGTCGTGATGAAGGAGGGCGGCCGCGTCGTCCGCCTCTTCACCACGCGCTCCGGCGACCTCGCGGAAAAGTGCCCGAACGCTTCGGCCCATGCGGCGCCGCACGAGAACATCCCGCCCTTCGCGCCCTGGCCGGTGCCGCCGGACGGATACCGCATCCGGACCTACAGCCTCGACGTGCCGGACGAGCCCGGACGCTTCGGCCGCATCTGGCGCTGCACGACATTCATGGTGAACTACCTCGCCCCGCAGGTGGGGCCGCGTGACGTCACCAAGCTGTCGCCCCATCACCACGACGACTTCGAGCAATATTCGCTCGCCTTGCAGGGCTCCTTCATCCACCACATGCGCTGGCCCTGGACGCCGAACATGAAGATGTGGCGGCAGGACGAGCACGAGTTCTGCGGCACGCCGTCGGTGGCCGTGATCCCGCCACCGGCGATCCACACGACCCGCGGCATGGACCCGGGCGTCAACCAGCTCGTCGACATCTTCTCCCCGCCCCGCATCGACTTCTCGATGAAGCCGGGATGGGTTTTGAACGCCGACGATTATCCGATGCCCTGACGCGCCCGAACGCCGCGCCGCATCGGCGGCCCGGCCCGTCGCGAAGGCGCTTCGCCGGCTGCCGCCCTCGAGATTTGACGCGACCGCATCGCTTGCCACCACGATCGGACCGATCGTCCTCAAGAACCCGGTCATCGCGGCTCCCGGGGAGCACCTGATCGAAAGCGAAGACGTGAGACGCGCCCTGCAGGCCGGGGTCGGCGCCGTCGTCGTCGAGTCGACGAACGAGTCGCCGGCGGCCCGCGATCAGCTCCAGCGGGCCGAGTACGTCGCGCTGGACGATCACCTGGAACCCGGTGCCCTGGGGACCTTCGGCACTCGCATGCGCGACCATCGCCTGCCGGTCCGGGCTCACGCCGCATCCTTTCGACCGCTGGCTCGAGCAGACCGCAGCCCTCGACCGGGAGGCGATGGCGCAGGATGCCACCGCGGTGGCGAGCCTGATCACCGCCGAACTCGAACCCGCGATCGCCATGGCGAAAGAGATCGAGGAAGCAGGCCTTCGCGTTCTCGAACTCAACATCGGCACGCCCTATCCTTGCGCACGCACTCCACGGCTTTCGGATAACGGGCCTGATAGGCCTCGGCGAACAGGTCGATGGCGACCTCGGCCTGCGCTCAATACCTCCAACGCCGCCGCCAAACATGGTTCGTCAACGTCGAAGTACCTCCCTCGCCCAGAGGCACAATAGGCCGCAAGCGCCTCCAGCGAACGACTGGCACACGAGACTTAGCCAAGGCCGAAGCGATGAAATGGCGGATCATCGCTGAGTTGAAAGACCAAATCGCGAGGGCCAAACGAGGCGAAACCGCCGTCACCGAAGAAGCCCTAGAGTTCCGAAGTGAATGGCTCGCCGCTCGCACCAAGGAGGAACGTGAAGACCTACTACTATGGGGAATTGGAGAAAAAGCAGACGACATACGAGGCGAACCACTCTCAGAACAACGAGACCCGCGGGGCAGCGTGGGGCCTAGATCGAAACGAAAAACGGCCTTCACGCCGGAAAGTCTCGCTTGCCTCGCGCGTCTTCCAAGCCGAAGCTACTCTGCCCCTGTCATTGGATGTAGAATAGTGCATTAGTCGCTCTCGACAGGAGGGTAGCCATGAACAGGCTCTACACTCTCGCGTCGGTTGCGTTCGCGTTCTCGGCCCCGAGCCTCGCCGCGCCTCTCACGGCGGAGGTTCCCAAGAATGATCAAGCGTTCATCGTCAAGGCGATGACCGCTGCCCCACCGGTCATCAGCCAGAAGGCCACCATCGTTCGGGTGGGGGACGGCTTCACGTTGACGCCCATCCGTCACGGGACGAACGCATGGACTTGCACCGTCGATCCCGATGGCTCGCCGTGGTGTGCTGACGCCAACGGGTTGGAATGGTTGGCGGCCCTCTTCGACCACGCTGAGCCGCCCGATAAAACCGGCTTCATCTACAAGATGGCTGGAGACCTTGGCACCAGCAACCACGACCCCTACGCGACGGACAAGTCTCATTGGGTCAAAACCGGCCCGCACGTCATGCTCGTTGGCAAGGCGGCACAAGCGCCCAAGGAGATGGCGGCGAACTATCCCAATGCTATGGACCCTGATCCGACGCAGCCGTACCTGATGTTCCCCGACCACAAATACCAACACATCATGTTCCCCGCCGATCTGGGAACGAGCCAACGCAACTGAAGCCACATAGGAGAAGCTTGGCCGTTTAAGCAGCCCACCTTGGGGCGCGGCGTGGAGGGCATGTTGTGTGGGGTTGCGTGTAGGGTAGCCGGAAAGATCGCCCTCGTAAGGCGCTGAAACTGCAGGGAAATTATACACGCTTCAAGTCTGGCGGAGGGAGAGGGATTCGAACCCTCGATACGGTTTCCCGTATACACACTTTCCAGGCGTGCGCCTTCAACCACTCGGCCACCCCTCCAGCACAGGCCCGCTGCCTGGCCCTCGCGGCGCGCGAAACGCCTGAGACAGCCTCGGCGGCCCGGGCCGGGCCCCGCGTTTTTTCAATGCGGAGGCGGTCGTGTACTGCCAAAACCCGGGGCAGCGCAAGTCGATCCTGGCGGCGCGGTCCTGCGGGAGAAGGGCTGATGCGGCCCGGACCAGCCTCCGATCGACGAGTGGCCTCGCTACGGTCTTTCCGGCCCGATGGTGCCTTATGCCGCATTCTCGACAATGGACCCTGTCCATTTTCCCCTTCAAATGAACTAGTGTCGCCGCGGCGCCGCTGCCCGGCGGCGGCGATGGGGATGGTTTCGAATGCGGTTTCTCGTGCGTGTCCTGGGGCTTCTGACCGTGGCGGCCGGCTTCGTGGGGCTCGTCATCGACGCCACCAAATCCATCGCGAACAGCCAAGTCGTATACGTCCCGCTCGGCGAAATCGCCTTCGCGCTCTTCCCGCGGCAATTCCCGATCCTCGAGCCCGCGGTCACCCGGCACGTTCATCCCTTCCTCTGGGACCCGGTGCTCCTCAATTTCTTCCTCATGCCGGCCTCGGTCATCGGTGTCGTGCTCGGCGCCCTCCTGCTCTGGCTCGGCCAGAAGCCCCCCGAGCCCATCGGCTACCGCCTGGAGCCCTGATGCCTCTCACGGGAAGGTGACGCCGCTGGACCCTCCCGGACCCCTCCCGCGCGGCGCGGGAGCGCCTACATTGGGGGCTCCGCCAGCGCAGGAAACAGCCATGCTCTTCGCCCGCAAGCCCAAGACCATCCCGAGCGCCGCCGAGGCCCTGCCCGGCAGGCCCCAGGCGATCCCGACCGCGGAGCGCCATTTCGTCAACGGCCGCCCGCTGAAAGGCCCCTATCCGGAGGGCATCGAGACGGCGATCTTCGGGCTCGGCTGCTTCTGGGGCGCCGAGCGCAAGTTCTGGGAGATGGGCGAGGGCATCTGGGTCACCGCCGCGGGCTACGCGGCCGGCACGACGCCGAACCCGACCTACGAGGAGGTCTGCACGGGCCTGACCGGACACAACGAGGTCGTGCTCGTGGCGTTCGATCCCAGGATCGTGCCCTATGAGGCGCTGCTGAAGGCCTTCTTCGAGAGCCACGACCCGACCCAGGGCATGCGCCAGGGCAACGACGTCGGCACCCAGTACAGGTCCGGCATCTATGTCGCGAACGCCGAGCAGCGCCAGGCCGCCGAAGCCTCGAAGCGCGCCTACGAGGAGGCGCTCGCCGCGAAGGGCTACGGGCCGGTCACGACCGAGATCCTGGATGCGGGGCCGTTCTACTTCGCCGAGGACTACCACCAGCAATACCTGGCCAGGAACCCGGGCGGCTATTGCGGGCTCGGCGGAACGGGCGTCTCCTGCCCGATCGGGACCGGCGTCGCGGCCTGATCGGGATCGGCCGCACGCGCCGGCGCGTGCGGGCCGCTTCTTGCCGTCTTGTTCTCCCCGTGGCATCCACGGGCGCCGCGGGGAGACGAGCGCATGATCGAACGGGCCCTGGAACGCTTTCTGTTTTCGAGCCGCTGGCTCCTCGCCCCGTTCTATGTCGGGCTCGTCATCTGCCTCGTCATCCTTCTCCTCAAGGCGCTGCAGGAACTCCTCCACTTCGTGGGAGAGGCCTTCACGGCGACGGAATCCGACGTGATCCTGGGGGTGCTGACCCTCATCGACCTGACGCTCACCGGCTCCCTCGTCATCATCGTCATCTTCTCCGGCTACGAGAATTTCGTGTCGAAGATCGAGGCCGAGGAGCACAAGGACTGGCCCGATTGGATGGGCAAGATCGACTTCACCGGCCTCAAGCTGAAGCTCCTGTCGTCGATCGTGGCGATCTCCGCCATCCAGGTCCTGAAGGCCTTCATGGACCTCAAGAACATCTCCGACCGCGACCTCGCCTGGTACGTGGGGATCCACCTCGTCTTCGTCGGCTCGGGTGTCGTCCTGGCACTGACGGACCGGATCTCGGAGGGCGGCCACAAGGCCGCGAGGGCGGCGAAGGAGTCGGCCGACGGACTCTGAACAAGCCCTCTCCGGGGGAGGCGGGAGACGACGGCGGTTGGAGCCGTGGCCGTTTCATGCCCCTTCGCTCGCCGGGGATGACACGGAAGGCGTCCGCGGCCGGTGCGGCCGCGCGCCCTACTGCGCCACGAGCACGCGCCGGCACTCCACGGGCAACTGCGCCATCGTCATCGGCGGCCGCGGCGGACGTGGTTTCGGATGCAGCATGGGGGGCGTGAACCAGTTCGCCAGTTCCTGGCCGCAGCCGTCGCCGCCGGGCGGCGGGGCCTGATCGGAGCAGGCCGGGTCCCCGTCCGGGCAGGCGAGGCGGATGTGGAAATGGTAGTTGTGGCCGAACATCGGACGGACCTTCGCGAGCCATCCGCGCTCCGAGCCCGCCTCGCGGCACAGCGCCCGCTTGATCGCCGGGTTGACGAAGATGCGCGCCACCTCCGGCTCCCTCGACACCGCGCGCAGCAGCGTCAGGTGCTGCGGCGTCCAGACCTCGGGATCCACGTCGAGCCGGTCGGACCGCACCATGTCGGTCGCCGACATCTCCTCGCGCTCCGCCGGTGAGAGACGGCGGTCGGGCATGGGCGTGAGCCACACGTCGGCGTCGAGCCCGACCTGATGGGAGGCGTGGCCCGTGAGCATCGGCCCGCCGCGCGGCTGGGAGATGTCGCCGACGAGGAGGCCGGGCCAGCCGTTGATCGCGGGCACCCGGCTCGAAAGCCTTTCGAGGAATGAGACGAGCCGCGGATGGCCCCAGTTGCGGTTGCGCGACAGGCGCATCACCTGCCAGGTCTCGCCGTCGACCGGCAGCGCCGTGGCGCCGGCGACGCAGCCTCTCGCGTAGGATCCGATCGCTGCGGGCCGCGAGGGGCGCGGGCGCGTCCTTGCGGCCGAACAGCTCCTTGGCCGGCACCGAGGGATCGTTCGGGTTGGCGATCGGCGGCAGGGGCTTCGGGTCCAAGGTCCCCTTGTCCTGGGCGAAGGCAGGGGCCGCCCCATGGACGAGGGCCGAAAGGGCGAGCATTCGGATCACGTGCATGATCTGGAAGCTAGCGCATCGTGCGGAAAAGTGGACCCGGTTTTCCGCGCCGAACGATGCGCCGATGCTCTAACGTGCCGCGCTCCCCTTTGGGAGCGGAGAGCCGCCGCCCGGCGGCGCGTCGCATTGATGCATCGCGAGCGCCGAGGGGCGAGGCGCACGACCCGGCCGCGTGCCGACCGGAGAGCGCGCTCGCTCTCTGTCGGGGCGCGTGGCGGACGAAGAAGCGGAAACCACTTCTTCGTCCGATGCCTCTTGGTCGTCGCTTCGTTCAGGGCGAAAGAACCGGGCTCCGCTTCTTCGTCACGATGCTTCGGGTCCGGTTCCTCCGGAGCGGCGTCGCGTCAGTGCCGCGGCTGCACGCGGCCCTCGTAAGCGTCCTGGGGCGGCCGATAGCCCGGACCGGTGACCTTCCGGTCGTGGCCGTTCCCGCTGCGCCGCGTCACGGTCTCGTAGCGGCGCGCGGGCGTGAAGGTGCGGGGCCGCGGGCGGCGGGCCGACGCGCCTCGCGGCAACAGGAGGGCGGTCACGGCCGCCGCGATCCCCGCCAGCACCGCCGCCGTTGCGAGCGGATGCATCTGGGCGGCGAGGAAGAGGCTCGTCCGGCGGGGCTCGCCGGGAAGCGACGAATACTCGTCGCCGTCCTGGCGGGCGCGGTAGAGATTGTCGCGCATCTGCGGCCGCTCGGGCCGGCTCGTCGTCTGCGTCGAGTAGCCGGCGAGCTCCATCACTTTGTCGGTGAGCCGCGGTGCGACCGTATCCATTGCGGCGATGAGCCATCCGCCGAAGCCCACGGTGAGCTCGCGCCTGCTGGTCTCGGCGGCGTAGACGACGGCCTTGGCGACCAGGTGCGGGTCGTAGGTGGGGGGCGGGAGCGCGGGCTCCTCCTTCATGTAGTTCCGCGCGTGCTCCGGATAGGGCGTGTCGATGGCCGAGGGCTTGATCAGCGTCACCGAGACCGGCGCGCCGTCGCGTTCCAGCTCCATGCGGAGGCCGTCGGTGAATCCCTTCACCGCGTGCTTCGAGGCGGAGTACTGCGTCTGGAGGACCATCGTGCGCTCGGAGAGCACGCTGCCGATGTTGATGATGGCGCCGCCCCCGCGCGGCCGCAGGTGCCCTGCGGCAATGAGCGAGCCGTTCACGACGCCCCAGTAGTTCACCTCGAACAGCCGGCGCTGATCCTCGATCGGCATATCCTCCAGCCGACCATAGAGGGTCACCGCGGCGCCGTTCACCCAGGTGTCGAACCCGCCGAAGGTCTCGACTGCCGTGCGCGCCACCCGCTCCAGGTCCTCGCGGCGGCCGGTATCGGCAGGCACCGCGACGGCGCGCGTTCCCCGTGAGGACAGTTCGCTCGCCACGTCGCGGAGGGTTTGTTCGTTGCGCGCGACGAGCACCAGGCCCCGCGCGCCGCGTCCGGCGAACATGCGGGCGGTAGCGAGACCGATCCCGCTCGACGCTCCCGTGATGACGACGACCTGCTGTTCGACCGGTTTCAGACGAACGGTCATGGTTCTCTCCTTGGCTCTGGTCGGATCTCCGACAACGCCAAGCAAAAGGGTCGGGTTCCGTCCCGCGCGGGCTCGGTAGAGGAGACGGGGACCTTGGCCGGAACCGGGTTTTTCGTGAAAGCGTTGGCTTCCAAGCCACAGAGCGAAAGGGAGAGAGACGATGCAGACGACCACTCAGGCGGGCAGCGATGTCCGCGAGACCCACAATCTCATCGCGAGCGACAAGGTGGAGGGCACCCCGGTGCGCCGGTCCGACGGAGAGAAGATCGGTACGATCGAGCGCGTCATGATCGAGAAGCGCTCCGGCAAGGTGGCCTACGCGGTGATGAGCTTCGGCGGGTTCATGGGGCTGGGCGAGGAGTACTACACGCTGCCCTGGGGCGTGCTGAAGTACAACACGCAGCTCGACGCTTATGAGCTCAATCTGAACGAGGACCAGCTGCGCGGGGCGCCGCCGCAGGACCGCGGAAGGACACGACGCGTCCTATGACCGGGAATGGGAGGAGCACGTGCACCGCTACTACAACGCGACCCCCTACTGGGGCGAGTCGGACCCGATGAGCACGGGCCGCTGACGGGTCGCCCCTCTCGGCGACGCACTCCTCAAACGGCAATCGCCCGGCTCTCGCCGGGCGATTTTCATGGTGCCGAAACGCCGGGGAGGTGGCCCTCAGGCCGCCTACGATCCGGCGCGCGACATCACTTCTTCGACTTCTTGGCGCTCGACTTCTTGGTCGAGGACGTCTTGCTGGAAGCGGCAGCGGCGCGCTTCGTGCCGCCCTTCTTCGCCGACTTCTTGGCCGCCGACTTCACGCCGCCGCGGGCGGACGAGCGGGCCGACTTCTTGGCCGCCGTCTTCTTCGCACCGGTCTTCTTGGCCGCCGTCTTCTTCGCAGCGGGCTTCCGGGCGGCGCTCTTCTTCGCAGCGTCCTTCGCGCCTCTTCGTGGCGCTCTTCGCCGACGATTTCGCCGCCGTCTTCTTGGCGCTCCTCTTCGCTCCGGACTTCTTGCCGGAAGAAGCAGAAGAGCTACCGGCGCCGCTAGTGCTGTTCGAACCGAACAGGCTCGACTTGTCGTCTGATGGCATATCAGCCTCCTTCAAGAGCCTTCGCGCAACAACCGTCACGCTCGCAAGGCAACGTCGTTATAACAAGCGAGTTCCGATTAACGGACAGTGTAGAAAGTAGAGCGGCCATATTTTCTGTGGATACTTTCGGCGCGAGGTGCGCCGGCTGTTGCAAGAAATGCGCGTCGAACGCAACGCGCGAGACTCGGTCGGCACGACGCCGGAGCATCGCAAGCGTGCCCCGCGACGAGGCGTCGTCGTCACGCAGAGTTGAATCGCGGCATCGAAAAACGGTTTATTCTGAGCCTCTTACAGCAACGCGAAAAGGAGCTTCGTCATGCAGCGAGGATTGCTCATCGCCGTCGTCGCGACGACCTTCGGGGTTGGCGGTGCCGCCGTCGCGCACCACGGATGGGGCAGCTACGACGCCTCGAGGAAGATGACGATCGAAAGTTCGGTCTCGCGCCTCGAATGGCAGAATCCGCACGTCCACATCGCCGTGAATCACGAGCGGCGGGTCGTGGGAGCTCGTCCTCGCGCCGCCGTTCCGGATGAATGCGCGGGGTCTCGATCCCGAGATGATCAAGGCCGGAACGCGGGTGCGCGCCGAGGGCTACCCGTCGACGCGGGTCGAGCGCGAGATGCGGGCGGAACGCATCTCCGTCGCCGGCAAGACCTTCGAGCTTCGTTGATGATGAACGTCTATGCCGAGGCGCTGAGCGCCCTGGAGCACTCGGGCCTCGGCCATCTCGCCCGCCACTCCGCCTATACGTTCACGTTCGCCAACGTGCTTCACGTGCTCGGCGCCGCTCTCCTCGTCGGCGCCATCGCGGTGTTCGATACGGCACTCGTCGCACGCCGCTTCGAGGATGCGGCGAAGATCGGTCGTATCGCCATCCCGGTGGCGGCGGGCGGACTCGCCCTCCAGGTGCCGACCGGCTTGGTGCTCCTCGCCGCAGAGGCGCAGGCGCTCGGGATCAATCCCGCCTTCTATGCCAAGATCCTCTTCATCACGGTGGGTTTGTTGAACGTCGCGCTCTTCCATGCGTGGTTCGGAGCCTCCCTTCGCGCCGAGCTCGTCCATCCAGGAGCGCGGACACTGGCGCTCGTCTCGCTCGGCGCCTGGGTCCTCGCCCTCGTGGCCGGTCGGATGATCGCGTATCTCTGACCGCGGCGCGGCGGGCGCGGGGCCGGACGACCGCTGGCCCCGGACGCTCTTCACGGACGGTGAAGGGCGGGGTAGAGCATCGAACGCAAGAGTGGACCCCCCTTCCGGGATCCCCATTCGATGCTCGTTTTCTCAAGCGGCGCACCGTTCAGTGCGGAAAACCGGGTCCCCTTTTCCGCACGATGCGCGGCATCGGACCCAAAAGTGGACTCCACTTTTGGGATCCATCCGATGCTTCTCTTGAGCAGCGCATCGTTTAACGCGGAAAACCGGGTCCCCTTTTCCGCACGATGCGCGCATCGGACCCAAAAGTGGACTCCACTTTTGGGATCCATCCGATGCTTCTCTTGAGCAGCGCATCGTTTAACGCGGAAAACCGGGTCCACTTTTCCGCACGATGCGCTAGACCAGGGTGCGGCGAAGCGGGTCCGGGTTCGCCCGAACATGAGACGGCTCCCCGCGGCGTGGAGGCGATCCCACGGACGCGGGCGCAGTTCCCCATCACGGCTCTCCGACGAAAGCGATCGTGACCCATCGAAGAATCATCGTCGTCGTCCTCTGGATGACGGGCGCCCTCCTCTCCTTCTCGGCGACGGCCGTCGCCGTCCGCGGACTCGCGGGCACCTTCTCGGTCGCCGAGACCCTGTCGTTCCGCAACGCGGCCGGCGTCGCGATCCTGCTCGCGCTCGCCGTGGCGAGGCCGGACCTGCGCCCCGACCTCAAGCCGAAGCGCCTCGACCTGCACCTCCTGCGCAACCTCGTGCACTTCGCGTCGACCTACGCCTGGACGCTCGGCGTCACGCTCCTGCCGCTCGCCACCGTCTTCGCGCTCGAGTTCACGGCGCCGGCCTGGGTCGCGCTCCTGGCGGTCCTCGTCCTGCGCGAGGCGATGACTCCCGCGCGCGCCGCCGCCATCGTGCTGGGCTTCCTCGGCGTGCTCGTGATCCAGCGGCCCGGCCTCGCCACCCTGCAGGTCGAGAGCTTCATCGTGCTCGGAGCGGCGCTCGGGTTCGCGGTCACCGCCATCGTGACCAAGAAGCTCGTCGCGACTGAGAGCACCTTCGCGATCCTGTTCTTCATGAACCTCATACAGCTGCCCCTCACCCTTCTCCTCGCGGGCGAGGCCTTCTGGACGAAGGTCGAAGGCGCGCACGCGCTGCCGCTCGCCGGCATCTGCCTCGGCGGCCTCGCCTCCCATTGGTGCCTGACCAACGCCTACCGGCACGGCGACGCCATCATGGTCGTCCCGCTCGACTTCCTCCGCATCCCGCTCATCGCTCTCGTCGGGTGGCGACTCTACGGCGAGGCGCTCGATCCGTTCGTGCTCGCCGGCAGCCTCTGCATGATCGCCGGCATCCT
The DNA here is from genome assembly GCA_963723525.1 of uncultured Alphaproteobacteria bacterium. Lineage (GTDB taxonomy): Bacteria > Pseudomonadota > Alphaproteobacteria > Rhizobiales > Beijerinckiaceae > Microvirga. The sequence goes on along the minus strand of CAVRRI010000027.1, from coordinate 159,541 downwards.
CTGGAACCTGCGCGACGAAGCAAGGAGGCCATCCGCATGAGCTGGTCGCCGCAGCAGGATGCCGCGCTGAAGGCCGTCGCCGAATGGCTGCGGCGGGGCGACCGTCCGGTCTTCCGCCTCTTCGGCTATGCCGGAACCGGCAAGACGACGCTCGCAAGGCACATCGCCGAAGGCGTCGACGGCGACGTGGCCTTCGGCGCCTATACCGGCAAGGCCGCTCTCGTCATGCGCTCGAAGGGATGCGAGGGTGCATCCACGATCCACTCGCTGATCTATCGCTCGCGCGAGGGCGACGAGAACGGACCGCAATTCGTGCTCAACCGCTCGAGCAGCGCCGCCAAGGCGGCCCTCATCGTCATCGACGAGTGCTCGATGGTCGACGAGGAGCTCGGGCGCGACCTTCTCTCCTTCGGCCGTCCCGTCCTGGTCCTGGGCGACCCGGCGCAGCTCCCGCCCGTGAAGGGCGGCGGCTACTTCACGGAGGCGGAACCCGACGTGATGCTGACCGAGGTCCATCGCCAAGCGAAAGGGGACCCGATCGTGCACATGTCGATGCAGGTCCGCGAGGGCGGACGGCTGGCGCCGGGGGATTACGGCGAGAGCCGCGTCGTCCGCCGGCGCGAGATCGTGGCGCAGACCGTCACGTCGGCCGACCAGGTGCTCGTCGGGCTCAACAGGACGCGCCGTCTCTACAATACCCGCATCCGCGAACTGAACGGCTTTCGCGATCCGATGCCGGCTGCCGGAGAGAAGCTCGTCTGCCTGCGCAACGACAAGACCAAAGGGCTTTTCAACGGCGGCACCTGGACGATCCATGCGCTCCGCGGCTTCCGGAGCGACTACCTTCGGATGGACGTTATCCCCGACGACGAGAGCCGGCGGAGGCCGGTCGAAGTCGCCGTCCACAAAACCTTCTTCGAAGGCGGCGAGGAGGATCTGCCGTTCCTCCTGCGGCGCGAGTCCGACGAGTTCACCTACGGCTACGCCCTGACGGTGCACAAGGCCCAGGGGTCGCAATGGGACGATCTCGTCCTCTTCGACGAGTCCCCCGCCTTCCGCGAGCATCGCAGCCGCTGGCTCTATACGGGACTCACCCGGGCCGCGCGGCGGGTGACCGTCGTGGTCTGAGCCGCGCTTGCGATCGCGACCCGGCGGGAACCGGATCTCGGTCTTGCGCGTCTTCCGTCCAAGCTCGGCCTTTTTTTTAAGGATGGCAGGAGACCGCGATGCTGAGATGGGCTCTCATCTTCCTCGTCATCTCTCTCGTCGCGGGTGCGCTCGGGTTCACGGGCGTGGCGCGGGGAGCGGCGACGCTCGCGAAGATCCTGTTCGGGATCTTCCTCCTGATCTTCGTCGTCCTGCTGGTGCTCGCCCTCCTGGCGGGCGAGGCCATCTTCTAAGATCGAGCGAGAGGAACGGACTTGCCGAAGCGGGAGGCCGGTCGGACGACCGGCCGCCCTGCGCGGTGCCTCACGCGGTCACCAGGTTCGAGCGCCTGAGACCCATGAACTGCAATTGCGCGTACATGGCGACGACGATCGCCTGGGCGACGACGAAGGCGTAGCCCGCGCGCGTGGGCTCGACCCGGCCGCTCGCGAGAAGCAGCGCGCTCTCGACCGCCCACAAGGCATTGCCGGCGATGACGGCCCCCACCAGGATGCGGGACAGGCTGTCGCGCATCGCCATGGCGGCGAGGAGCGCCACGAAGGGAACGAGGACGATCCCGGCGCCGCGCAGGAGCCCGGCCGGCAACCCTAAGAGCCCTGCGAGCGGGCCTGCCGCGGCGATCAGCAAGAGCGCGCAGGCGGCGCTGGTGACGGCGTCGGCAAGCAGCGCCTGGCGCAGCAAGGGGACGGGGTGGACGATCTTCATGGCCGGCTCCTTTCGAACGTGTGGCTCGCCGTACGATCGCCGGGGCGCGGACGCCGGTCCATTACGTCGGAGGTCATGGAAGGCGAGGCGCGCCTGGTTTAGAGCATCGGATGGACCCCACTTTTGGGATCCATCCGATGCTCTTTTTCTTGAGCAGCGCATCGTTCGGCGGCGGAAACCGGATCCACTTTCCGCACGATGCGGCATCGGACCAAAAGTGGATCCACTTTGTCGATGCTCCTTGTCCGAAGCGGCGCATCGTTTTACGCGGACAACCGGATCCACTTGTCCGCACGATGCTCTAAGGTCCGCCTCATGCAGCACGCGACAGTCTCCGTCGGGGATCATCTCCGCGCCTGGCGCCAGCGCCGGCGTCTGAGCCAGCTCGACCTCGCCCTCGAAGCCGATATCTCGACCCGGCACCTGAGCTTCATCGAGACCGGCCGATCGCTGCCGAGCCGCGACATGGTCCTGCATCTCGCCGAGCGGCTGGACATCCCCTTGCGCGAACGCAACGCCCTTCTCGTCGCGGCGGGATACGCGCCCGTCTTCCCGCAGCGCTCCCTCGACGACCCGGCGCTGAGATCGGCCCGGCAGGCGGTGGATCTCGTCCTGAAGGGCCACGAGCCCTATCCCGCCATCGCGGTCGATCGCCATTGGACGCTCGTCTCCGCCAATGCCGCGGTGCCGCCGCTCCTCGCCGGCGCCGAGGCGGGCCTCCTCGAGCCGCCCGTCAACGTGCTGCGGGTGAGCCTTCATCCGGGCGGGATCAGCCCGCGCATCGTCAACCTCGCCGAATGGCGCGCGCACCTCATCGCGCGCCTGCACAGGCAGATCGACCTCACCGCCGATCCTGTTCTGATGGAGCTGATGAACGAGTTGCGGTCCTATCCCGGGCCGAGGACCGCAAAGGCCGCCGGCGACGCGTACGGCGGCGTCGTCGTGCCTCTGCAGCTCGCGACGCCGGCCGGAACCCTGTCGTTCCTCTCGACGACCACCGTGTTCGGCACGCCGGTCGACGTCACCCTGTCGGAGTTGGCGATCGAAGCCTTCTTCCCCGCCGATGCCGCCACCGCGGAGGCCGTGAGAGGAGTGTAGGGGAGCGCAGGACGCTGCAAGGACGCCATCGTTCTAATGAGAAACGACGGGGCTGGGGCCGCGGGCGTTTCATCCCCCTGCAGGTCAGCGCAGCCGGTGGCCCACTCGGACGGAGCGCAGCGCAGATCTCAAGGATCGGGTGCCGATAAAATCGCCCTTCGCGGCCTGCGGTCCTCTGGTCGAGCCCGAGGATGACGCCAGACAACAGGATGACGCCCTGCATCGAGCCCGAGCATGACGGCCTTGCCTCTCGCTTCGCTTCGCGATCGCCCACGGGGCCCGTACGTTGCAGGCGGCGAGAGCAGGCAGGCGCTTCATTTGCATCTCCGGCTCGGGCGCCGCCCGGTCGACGGCGGTCCGGACGGGCTCGGGACCGCCGCCGCAGGACGCGACGATATCAGGCGGAGGCGGTGTCGTCCTCGTCCTCGTCGTCGCTCTCGTCGACCTCGACGAGGAACACGATGTCGATCGGCTCTTCGTCGCCGGTCTCGTCGTCTTCGTCCTCCTCCTCCTCGTAGTCTTCGTCCTCGAGGGCCTCCTCGAAGGCTTCCGATTCGTCCGCCGTGGCGGGGCGAATGGTCAAGGACGCGCTGCCGTCCCAGAGAGGACGCCCGTCCGCCGTGAGGGTGCGCAGATCCTCCTTGAAGTCCTCGCTCTCCAGGAGCTCCCGCGCCTGTTCCTCGTCCGCATTCGTGACGACGAGCGCCGTCCCGTTGATCTCAAGGGTGAACATGGTTGTCCTCTCAGTGCCGGGGAATTCGTGCATCAACGCCCAAGACGGCGTTTGGATCACGCGGCCGGAGCGATGGGCTGAACCGTCGCGCCCTCCGGCCGCGCGCCGTCTAGCACGGCTTCTCGCGTTCGCCCAGGCCGCCGCCCTCCGGCATAGCGCACCAGCGCCTCGACGCGCTTCTCGATCGACGGATGGGTGGCGAAGAGATCCGCGAAGCCCGAGCGCGGATTGTCGACGCACATCTCCATGATGCCGGACGGCACCCCGTCGAGCTCTCCCCTGCCGTCGATCTTGAGCAGCGCGGAGATGAGCGCATCGGGTTTCTTCGTGAGTTCCACCGCGCCCGCATCGGCCAGGAACTCGCGGGAGCGCATGAGGGCGAAGCGGATCACGATGGACAGGAACCAGGCGAGCGCGATGGCGGCGAGCGCGACGGCGATCGCCGCGAGCGCCGCCCCGCCGCCCCTGCGCTTCGTCGAGCCCGAGGACCCGCCGGACCAGCGCATGCTGCGCAAGCCGCGGAACACGAGCTCGGCCACGAAGGAGATGATGCCGGCGACGATGACCGCCACGACGACCATCCGGACGTCGTCGTTGCGGACATGCGTGAGCTCGTGCGCGAGCACCGCCTCGACTTCGTCCTCGTCGAGGGCGTCGATGAGGCCGCGGGTCAGGGTAATCGCGTATTGCTCGGGATCGAGGCCGGTCGCGAAAGCGTTCAGCGCGGGCGTCTCCATCACCTTGAGCACGGGAACCGCCATGCCGCGCGAAATGCAAAGGTCCTCCAGCGCCCTGTGGAGGCGCGGATGCTCGGCGCGCTCCATCTCGCGCGATCCCGTGACGAGATCGACGATGCCCTGGTGGAGCCAATAGGAGAAGGAGATCCAGGCGAGCGTTCCGAGCGTGGCGACCGGGAGCCACCAGAGGAGGTCGCGCGCCGCTGCCGCGAGATAGCCCTCGATGGTGACGGGACCCTCGCCGGGCAGACCGATCCATACGCGGTTGAGCAGCGCGAGCGCGTAGGTGATGAGGTAGACGAGAAGAAAGAGACCGGCGATCAGCGCCGCCGAGCGGCGCCGGTTGCTCCTTATATGTGTGTGGAGACCGAAGGCGGGCAGCACGGTTCTTCTAGAACTTCAGGTTCTTTAGAACTTCACCTGCGGCGCCGTCTCGAGCCGCTGCCGCTCGCCGTCGCCGAGATCGAAGAACGCGCGCGGCGTGAAGCCGAAGCGCGACGAGAACAGGACCGCCGGGAAGGATTGCAGAGCCGCATTGTATTCCGACACGGCGTTGTTGAAGAAGCGCCGCGCCGCCGCGAGCTTGTCCTCGGTCTCGGTGAGATCGGTCTGGAGCTGCCGGAAGTTCGTGTCGGCCTTGAGGTCGGGATAGGCCTCCGCCAGCGCCAACAGCCGTCCGAGCGAGCCGCTCAGGACCGCTTCCGCCTGCGCCCGCTCGGCGGGGGACTTGGCGGCGAGCGCCTCGTTGCGGGCCTTGACCACCGCGTCGAACGTGCCGCGCTCGTGCGCCGCATACCCCTTCACCGTCTCGACAAGGTTGGGGATGAGGTCGTGCCGCTGCTTCAGCTGGACGTCCACGTCCGCGAAGGCCTGGCCCACCCGGGCCCTCAGGCCCACGAGCCCGTTGTAGAGGCCGATCAGATAGACGATGACGACGCCGAGCGCGCCGAGGCCCACCCATTCCATTGCGACGAATTCCCCCGAAGCGGCCGGAACCCTTGCACGGGCAACATCCGTGAACAAACCGACCTCACGCCGCACCCTTATCCGCAGGATCGTTAAGGGAGGGTTCGCCGGCAGCGTCGACCCTCCGGAAACGGCGCGTCGACCTGGGCCGTGGTGGGAAGGGCGATCGACGACCTGCGCCACGCGCCCGAGTTCCGAAGCGGGAAGCGGCCAACATCGTCGCCGGCCGGCTCGGGCTCTCATCCCGTTAAGGCGCCATTAACCAAACCGAACGACCCTGAGGCCGATCATATCGGGGTGGATATCGTTCTCGCCGCTGGCCGGTGCCCCCGCGATCTCGCCAACGAAAGCGGTCGACTCAGAGGGTCGAAAACACCGGGGGGATGTCATGAACGTTTTGGTCGTCGCGTCGCGGAAGGGCGGTTCCGGGAAGAGCACGCTCGCGGCGCATCTCGCCGCCCATATCGCCAGGCCGTCCCGGCCGATCCTTCTCGTCGACGCCGACCCGCAGGGCTCGCTGTCGCTGTGGCACGAACTCAGGGGCGCCGAGAACCCGGTCCTGCGCCGCGGTTCGCGCAACATGGCGGATGCGCTGAAGGCGGCCGCCCGGGGCGGCTGCGAATGGGCCCTCGTCGACACGCCGCCGAACGTCTCCGCTCCGGTGCTCGAGGCCATGCGGCTTGCGACCCTCGTCGTGATCCCGGCCCGCCCGGGGGTCTTCGACCTCCATGCGGTCCACCAGACGATCGAACTCGCCCGCGAATTGAAGAAGCCCTATTGCGTGGTGCTGAACGGGGCTCCGCCGAAGCGGGGCGACCGCGAGGCCGCCATCGTCACCGAGGCCCGCGTCGGCCTCGACGACGAGCGCATTCCGGTCTGGTCCGGACAGATCAGCCACCGCGCCGATTTTGCCCTGGCGCTGGGCCGCGGAGAGGGAGCCAAGGAGTTCGAGCCGGGCTCCCCGGCGGCGGCCGAGATCGCCGCCCTGTGGTCCGCCGTCGACCGTTCCGTAAAGGCGATCAACGGCGCCTCCAGGACGGGGCGCGGGATGCACAAGCTCGCCGCGTGAAGCCTCGCCGTTTCCGGATGAGGCGGCCGAACCGGTACGGGCGTCGACCGTCGGCTCACACCGCTTCCTCGCGCCAATACGGCTCCACCGGCCCTTTCAGCTTCACCGTCATGGGATTGCCGAACCGGTCCTTGGCGTTGCCGACGCTCAGCCGCACCCAGCCCTCGCTCACGCAATATTCCTCGACGTTCGTCTTCTCGACTCCCTTGAAGCGGATGCCGACGCCGCGGGCGAGGAGGGCCTCGTCGTAATAGGGGCTCTTCGGGTTCGTGGAGAGGCGATCGGGAAGAAAAGTCTCGGCCATGAATTCGGCTCCTGCGGCGGTTCTCGAATCGATCGGCGCTCGGCCTGCCCTCACGAGTCCATCTTCAGCGCGGCGATGAAGGCTTCCTGCGGGATCTCCACGCGGCCGAACTGGCGCATGCGCTTCTTGCCTTCCTTCTGCTTGTCGAGGAGCTTCCGCTTGCGCGTGGCGTCGCCGCCGTAGCACTTCGCGGTCACGTCCTTGCGCAGGGCCCGGACGGTCTCGCGGGCGATGATCTTGCCGCCGATCGCCGCCTGGATCGGGATCTGGAACAGATGCGGCGGGATGAGATCCTTCAGCTTCTCGCACATGGCACGGCCCCGGGCTTCCGCGCGGGCCCGATGAACCAGCATGGACAAGGCGTCCACGGGCTCGGCATTCACGAGAATCGACATCTTCACGAGGTCGCCCTCGCGGTAGTCCGAGATATGGTAGTCGAAGGAGGCATAGCCGCGCGAGATCGACTTCAGCCGGTCGTAGAAGTCGAACACCACCTCGTTGAGCGGCAGGTCGTAGACCACCATGGCGCGCTTGCCGACATAGTTGAGGTCGATCTGCATGCCGCGCCGGTCCTGGCAGAGCTTCAGCACGGCGCCGAGAAACTCGTCCGGCGTCAGGATCGTGGCGCGGATCCACGGCTCCTCGATGACGTCGATCTTCATCACGTCCGGCATGTCGGCCGGGTTGTGCAGTTCCTTCGCCGAGCCGTCGGTCATCCTCAGGCGGTAGACGACGGACGGCGCCGTCGAGATGAGATCGAGGTTGAACTCGCGCTCCAGCCGTTCCTGGATGATCTCGAGGTGCAGAAGCCCGAGGAAGCCGCAACGGAAGCCGAAACCGAGCGCGGCGGAGGTCTCCATCTCGTAGGAGAAGCTCGCATCGTTGAGGCGCAGCTTGCCCATCGCGGCGCGGAGGTTCTCGAACTCCGCGGCGTCGACCGGGAAGAGGCCGCAGAACACCACGGGCTGCACGGGCTTGAATCCGGGGAGGGGCTCGGCCGTGGGCCTGCGCTCTTCCGTGATCGTGTCGCCGACGCGGGTATCGGCCACTTCCTTGATGGAGGCGGTGAGGAAGCCCACCTCGCCGGGCCCGAGATCGGCCACGTCCGTCATCTTGGGGCGGAACACGCCGACGCGGTCGATCCCATAGGAGGCGCCGGTGCGCATCATCTTGACGGTCATGCCCTTCCTCAGCACGCCGTCGACGACGCGCACGAGCACGACGACGCCGAGATAGGCGTCGTACCAGCTGTCGACGAGGAGCGCCTTCAAGGGCGCGTTCGGGTCGCCCTTCGGGGGCGGCAGCCGATTGACGATCGCTTCGAGGACGCCCTCGATGTTGAGGCCGGTCTTCGCCGAGATCGGCACGGCCTGCGAGGCGTCGATGCCGATCACCTCCTCGATCTGCTCCTTCACGCGGTCGGGTTCCGCTGCCGGGAGGTCGATCTTGTTGAGGATCGGGACGATCTCGTGGTCGGCGTCGATCGCCTGGTAGACGTTGGCCAGCGTCTGCGCCTCGACGCCCTGGCTGGCGTCGACGACGAGGAGCGAGCCCTCGCAGGCGGCGAGCGAGCGCGAGACCTCGTAGGCGAAGTCGACGTGGCCGGGGGTGTCCATGAGGTTGAGGATGTAGGTCTCCCCGTCCCGCGCCACGTATTCGAGGCGCACCGTCTGGGCCTTGATGGTGATGCCGCGCTCGCGCTCGATGTCCATGCTGTCGAGCACCTGCTCGGTCATCTCGCGCTCGGAGAGCGCGCCCGTGGTCTGGATCAGCCGGTCCGCGAGCGTCGACTTGCCGTGGTCGATATGGGCCACGATGGAAAAGTTGCGGATCTTGTCGAGGGGTGCGGTCATCGAGGTCCAGCGGCGCCGGGCGAGAAGGTCGCCGCACGGCGCGAGAGAGAGTCGCGCGGGCCATAGCAGCGTGAGGCCCCAACGCCAAGGGCGAGCCGATGTCGCGGAAGGGCCTGCGGCGCGAGAGGCGCCGTTATCGGCACCCGAACCTCGGATCCGCGCGCAGCGCCCGAGATGAGGAAGCGAGAAGAACTGCTGCACAATATCCGCTCTTGCCCTTATCCATCATACGAGAAACAGTGATCCTATCATGGATGAGATCGATCAGCGGATCGCGCTCCGCATCCGCACGGAGAGACAGCGCCATGCCCTCACCATCGAGACGCTGGCCGAGCGGTCGGGCGTCTCGCGCGCCATGATCTCACGGATCGAGCGCGGCGAGGCGAGCCCGACGGCGGCCCTCCTCGGGCGGCTCTGCGCCGGGCTTGGCATGAGCCTTGCCACGCTCTTTGCGGACGACTCCAGGCCGCCCGGCCCGGTGTCCCGGGCCGCCGAGCAGCCCGTCTGGCGCGACCCCGCCACCGGCTACATCCGCCGGGACGTGGCACCCCGCGGGACGGGATCGCCCGTGGAGATCGTCGACGTCACGTTTCCGCCCGGCGCCCGGGTCGCCTTCAAGCAGCCATGGCTCGTGCGCGGCGTCGACCAGCATGTCTGGGTCCTCGACGGCACCCTCGAACTGACGCTCGGCTCCACGGTCCACCGGCTCGACACGGGGGATTGCCTGCACATGCGCCTCGACGAGCCCACCGCCTTCCGCAACCCGACCGACTGCCCGATCCGGTACGCGGTCATCCTCAGCCTGGAGAAGAGCCGTGCCTGAGCCGCAGATCCGTCCCCTTCATGCCGAGGAGGCGCAACTGCGCCTCCCCGAACTCGCAGCCGTCCTCGCCGACGCGGTCGCGGGCGGCGCGGCGGTGAACTTCATGAAAGGGTTCTCGCAAGCCGACGGCGAGGCCTTCTGGGGCGCCATGCTGCCGGGCGTCGCGAAGGGCGAGCGGATCCTGCTCGTGGCGGAGGAGGGCTCGATCCTCCTCGGCACCGTGATGGTCTCCTTCGCCCCACAGCCCAATGCGCCGCACCGGGCCGAGATCGGCAAGATGATCGTCCACTCGAGCGCCCGCCGCCGCGGCCTGGGCGAGCGGCTGCTCACGGCGGCGGAACTCCACGCCAGGCAGGCCGGCCGGACGCTTCTCATCCTCGACACGCAGAGCGAAAGCGCCGGCGAGCGCCTCTACCGGCGCTGCGGCTGGACGGAGGTCGGCCGCATCCCCGACCATTCGTTCACGCCGGACGGCCGGCTCGCACCGACCACGATCTTCTACAAGCGGGTCTCATCATGACCATCCGCGACGCGACCGAGGCCGACCTTCCGGCAATCCTGGCGATCCACATCGGATGGATCCCAAAAGTGGATTCCACTTTTGGGTCCGATGCTCTAGCGGCCCTGCTCCAGGATGCGCGACACCACCTTGGCGGTGTAATCCACCATCGGCACGACGCGCGCGTAGTTGAGCCGCGTCGGCCCGATGACGCCGAGGACGCCGACGATCTTCTGGCTCCCGTCCCGGAACGGCGCGGCGACCATCGACGACCCCGACATGGAAAACAGCTTGTTCTCCGAACCGATGAAGATGCGCACGCCGTCCGCGCCCTCGGCGCGGGCCAGGAGGTCGATCACGTCGGTCTGCGTCTCGAGGTCCGAGAAGAGCAGGCGGATCCGCTCCAGGTCCTCCGCCGCCTTGAGGTCCTCCAGGAGGTTGGCCTGGCCGCGCACGATGAGCTGGCGCGCTTCGGCCGAGCCCACCGTGGTGGCTAGGCCGGCCTCGACGAGCTTCGCGGTGAGCGCGTCGAGCTGCCGTTCCATCTCGGCGCGGCGCACCTCGACTTCGGCTTTCAGGTCGGCGAGCGTCTTGCCGCGGATGCGCGCGTTGAGAAAGTTGCCGGCCTCGAGCAGCGCGCCGGCCGGCAGTCCCACCGGAAGGTCGAGCAGCCGGTTTTCCACCGAGCCGTCCTCGGAAACCAGCACCACCAGCGCGCGAGCCGGATCGAGCCGCACGAACTCGATATGCTTCAGCCGCGCATTCGACTTCGACGTCACGACGACGCCCGCGCCCCGCGACACGCCGGACAGCAGCGCGGACGCCTCGGCGAGCGCCGATTCCAGCGTGTGCCCGGTGGCGGCGGCCCGCATTTGGGCCTCGATGCGCGCCCGCTCATCCGCCGAGATGTCGCCGATCTCCAGCATGGCATCGACGAAGAAGCGCAGGCCGAGCTCGGTCGGAAGGCGCCCGGCGCTGGTGTGGGGTGCGAAGATCAGGCCCGCCTGTTCCAGGTCGGCCATCACGTTGCGCACCGACGCGGGCGAGAGCGTCATCGGCAGGATGCGCGAAAGATTGCGCGAACCGACCGGGTCGCCGGTCGCGAGATAGCTCTCGACGATCTGGCGGAAGATCTCGCGCGAGCGATCGTTCAGATCCGCAAGGGCGCGTTTCTCGGCAGGCGAAGGGGTGTGGCTCGGCACGTTCATGCAGGGTCTGTGGCGGTCTCAAGCGCGGACACCGGGCGCCATTATGTGCGGGCGAGCGGCCCATTAGGCAAGTTCTCGCTCGCCGCAGGGCCGTTCGCGGTGACGTTCGAGCCGCCGCGCCCGGATTCCGCCGGCCGGTTCGAAACCGCCCCGAACCGAGTCTTGCCGCCTTCCGGGCCTGCGTCTATGCACTCCCCATCCCAAGGAGAACCGCCATGCGCCCCTCGAACCGCGCCCCCGACGAACTGCGCCCCATCACCCTGGAGCGCGGCGTCGCGCGCTATGCCGAGGGTTCGTGCCTCGTCGCCTTCGGTCATACGAAGGTCCTCTGCACGGCCTCGCTCGAGGAGAAGGGGCCGCCCTGGCTGCGCGGCTCGGGCAAGGGCTGGGTCACGGCCGAATACGCCATGCTGCCCCGCGCCACCCACGAGCGCACCCGCCGCGAGGTGACCTCGGGCAAGCCGTCGGGCCGCACGCAGGAGATCCAGAGGCTCATCGGCCGCTCGCTGCGCGCGGTGGTCAATCTCCCGGCCATCGGCGAGCGGCAGATCGTGATCGATTGCGACGTGATCCAGGCCGACGGCGGCACCCGCACGGCCTCGATCACGGGCGCCTGGGTGGCGCTCCACGAGTGCTTCGCGTGGATGCAGTCGCGCTCCATCATCTCGGTCAATCCGCTGCGCGAGCCGGTCGCCGCGATTTCCTGCGGCATCTACCAGGGGACACCCGTGCTCGACCTCGACTATGCGGAGGATTCGGTCGCCGAGACGGACGCCAACTTCGTCATCACGGGGTCGGGCGGCATCGTCGAGGTTCAGGGAACCGCCGAAGGCAAGCCCTTCTCGGAGGACCAGTTCCTCGACCTGCTGCGGCTCGCCAAGTCGGGCGTGGCGCGACTGGTCGACCTGCAGAGGAAGGCCGTCGCGTGAGCGTACACCGCCCTCTTTCAGGCAAGGTCGTGGTTGCGACGCACAATGCCGGCAAGCTCCGGGAGATGCGCGAACTGCTGGCGCCGTTCGGCGTCGAGGCCGTGTCGGCCGGCGATCTCGGACTTCCGGCTCCCGCCGAGACCGGGCACATGTTCGCCGAGAACGCCGCCATCAAGGCGCATGCGGCCGCGCGGGCGACGGGGTTGCCGGCGCTGTCCGACGATTCGGGTCTGTGCGTCGACGCCCTCGACGGCGCACCCGGGATCTTCACGGCGGATTGGGCGGGGCCGGCGCGGGACTTCGGAGCCGCCATGACGCGGGTCGAGCGCGAACTCTCGATTCGCGCGGCGACCGACCGCCGGGCCCACTTCGTGTCCGCCCTCGTCGTCGCCTGGCCGGACGGTCGAGAGGCGCTGTTCGAGGGCCGCGTCTTCGGCACGGTCGTCTGGCCGCCGCGGGGGACGAAGGGCTTCGGCTACGACCCGATGTTTCGACCCGACGGCCATAGCCGGACCTTCGGCGAGCTCTCCTCTGACGAAAAGCACGGGATCGACTGGTCCTCGCCGGGCCTTGCGGCCCTCTCCCACCGTGCTCGGGCCTTCGTCATGCTCGCCCAGGGATGCCTGGGCGCGCATCGCTGAAGAGCGCCGCCGCGATGCGGCACCCGCGGCCGGTGACGCCGCAGACCGAACCTGTCATAAGCAGGCGGATGATCGACCATCCGACGCGCGACGCGGGCTTCGGCGTCTACGTGCACTGGCCCTTCTGCGCTTCGAAATGCCCGTACTGCGATTTCAACAGCCACGTCCGGCACCGGCCCGTGGACGAGGCGCGGTTTCTTGCGGCCTTCCGCAGGGAGATTGCCTCCATGGCGGCGCGCACGCCGGGCCGGCAGGTGACGAGCGTCTTCTTCGGCGGCGGCACGCCGTCCCTCATGCGGCCGGATACGGTCGGCGCCATCCTCGACGCGATCGGCGGCGGCTGGGCGGTCGACTCCGATGTCGAGGTGACGCTCGAAGCCAACCCGACGAGCGTCGAGGCCGAGCGCTTCCAGGGCTACCGCGCGGCCGGCGTCAACCGCGTCTCGCTCGGCGTGCAGGCCCTGAACGACGCGGATCTGCGCCGGCTCGGGCGGATGCATTCGGCGGAGGAAGCCTTGGCGGCCGTGAAGGTCGCCGCCTCGGTCTTCGACCGGTCTTCGTTCGACCTCATCTATGCCCGGCCGGGCCAGAGGCCGGACGCATGGCGTGCGGAACTCCTCGACGCCATCGGGCACGCGGCCGAGCACCTGTCCCTCTACCAGCTCACCATCGAACCAGACACCTGGTTCGAGCGGCTGTTCAAAGCCGGCAAGCTCACGGTGCCGTCCGACGAAGAGGCGCGGATCCTCTACGACATCACCCAGGAAATCTGCGAGGCGCACGGCCTTCCGGCCTACGAGGTGTCGAACCATGCCCGGTCCGGCGCGGAATCCCGGCACAACCTCCTCTATTGGCGCTACGGCGAATATGCAGGCATCGGCCCGGGAGCCCATGGCCGGCTCGTCACCGGCAACGCCCGCATCGCCACCGCGGCCGAGAAACATCCCGAGACCTGGCTCGGGCTCGTGGAGCGCGACGGCCACGGCATGGTGGTGGAGGAGGTGCTGACGGCCGAAGCGGAGGGCGACGAGTTCCTGCTCATGGGCCTGCGCCTGAAGGAGGGCATCGACCCCGCCCGCTACAGGGCCTTTACGGGCCGGGCGCTCGACGAAGCCCGGATCCGAGCGCTCGAAAGCGACGGCCTCGTCGCCCGCTCCGCCGATGCTCGCATCGCCGTAACGCGGGAGGGATTCCCGGTGCTCGACGCAGTCGTGGCGGACCTCGCGGCGTAGAGCATAAGAGCGTCATCCTCGACATTGGGTCTCGGGGGAGCGGAGCGAGACCCGAGCAGGCCGGAAGGGGAGCCCGCTACGTCCCCGACAGTGCGCGCGGCGCGGCGCTCACCGTCACGGCGCCGTTGGTGCGAATCTCCTGCACGGCCAGCGCCCGTTCGTTGGTGCCGTCGGGCCGGAACCGGAAGACGCCGTCCGCACCGGCGAAGCCCGAGGAATTCGTCAGCACGGCTTCGGAGAAACGCTGCGAGCCCTGCGTCCGGGCGAGCGCCGCGGCCAGCGAGACGGCATCGTAAGAGAGCGTGGCGAGGCGGGTCGGATCGGAGCCGTAGCGCGCCCGGTAGCGGCCCGCAAAGGCGGCGAAGCCCCGGTTGTCGGGCGCGGCGAACCAGCCTCCCTGGAGGGCGGGCAAGCCGAAGACCCGGGCCTCGTTCCACACGCCGGTGCCGAGCGGCTTCACGCGCTGAGGGTTGAATCCCGCCGCCTGCAGCGCTTGCGACACGGCCGGCAAGCCGTCCGCGTTCTCCGGGATGAAGAGCGCGTCGGCCTGCGGCGCGGGACCCGCGATGACCGGCGCCAGGCGTTGCACCGCCGTCTGCGGCTGACCGGCCGGGTAGCGCTCGATGGCGGCGACGCGCAGGCCGCGCTGCGCCGCCGCTTCCGTGAACTGGGCCTCGACGACGCTGCCGTAGCCGGTCTCGGGGATGAGGGCGGCTACCGAGCGCCGGCCCTGGGCCGACGCATAGGCCACGATCCGGTCGACCTCCGCCTGGGCGAGGAAGCTCAGGAGATAGACTCCCCGCGTGGCGACGTTCACGTCCGTCGAGAAGGCGACGACGGGGCGGCCGGCCTGACGGGCCGCCTGTCCGGCGGCCTGAACGGACGGCGCGAAGAGCGGCCCGATCACGAGTTCGGCACCCTCCGCGAGCGCTTCGTTCGCCGCCTCGCGGGCGCCGTCCGGAGTGCCGCGGTCGTCCTTGACCAGAACGGTCACGTCCGGATTCTCGAATTCCGCGACGGCGAGTTCGGCCGCGTTGCGCAGGGACTGCGCCACCACCGCGCCCTGGCCGGCCCCTGAGAGCGGCAGCAGGAGCGCAACCCGAACGGAGCCCGTTCCGATCGTGTCGCCGGCGGCCGCGCCCGGCGGAGCGTCGTCGACGCCGATGCCGCCGGGCGGCGTGAGACCGCCCAAGCCCATGCACCCTGCAAGAAACAGCATCAGCCCGAGGACGAGGGAGCCCCTGGAGGGGCGAGGAGAATGCGTCATAAGGTGGTCCCGGTTGCGGCGGCTCGATGGCTCGCCGCGCTCAATCGATTCCGGGACATTATGGCAACGAAAAGTTAACGGTGTTTTCAACAGGCGGCAGGGCTTCCGCCGTCGCGACTCGCCGTGCGAGAGTGCCGGCGATGACCGAGAGATACGACCATCGGGTCAAGCGCCGCGATCCCGCCTCCAGGGCCGGCGTGTTCACCGCCTTCGGGCTCGCCGCCGAGGCGGAGCCCATCGCGCCCGGCCTCTACGTGGTCGCGACGCCCATCGGCAACCTCAAGGACGTGTCGTTCCGGGCGCTCTCGGTGCTTGCGGCGGCGGATGCGGTGCTCGCGGAGGACACGCGGGTCACGAAGACGCTCCTCGCCCATTACGGGATCACGACGCCGCTCTTCGCCTATCACGAGCATTCCAACGCGGCGGTGCGTGAGCGCATGATCCAGCGCGTGCGGGAGGGCCAGGCGCTGGCCCTCGTGTCGGATGCCGGCACCCCGCTGGTCTCCGATCCCGGCTACAAACTCGTGCAGGCCGCGATTGCCGAGGGATTGCCGGTGACGCCCATTCCCGGACCCTCGGCGGTCACGGCGGCTCTCGTCGTCTCCGGCCTGCCCACCGACCGCTTCTTCTTCGAAGGCTTCCTGCCGCCGAAGAGCGCCGCGCGGCGCACGCGCCTCGCCCAGCTCGCGACGATCCCCGGCACCCTCATGCTCTTCGAGGCGCCTCATCGCCTGCCGGAGATGCTGGCCGACGCGGCCGCGGTCCTCGGTGAGCGGCAGGCGGTGGTGGCGCGGGAGCTGACCAAGATGTTCGAGACGGTCCGTCGGGGCACCCTGCCGGAACTCGCCGCAACTTTTGCCGCGGAAGGTCCGCCCAAGGGCGAGATCGTGGTGCTCATCGGCGAGGCGACGCAGGCCATGCAGGCAGCGGAAGCCGATGCGGTGCTGGACGACCGGATCCGCGCCGCACTCGCGGCCCACTCGATCAAGGACGCCGCGGCTCTGGTCGCGGACGAACTCGGGATGCCGAAACGGGACGTCTACGCCCGCGCGCTGGCGCTCGCGAAGGCGAAGGATTAGCGCATCGTGCGGAAAAGTGGACCCGGTTTTCCGCGTCAAACGATGCGCTGCTCGAGAACGAGAGCATCGGATGCATCCCAAAAGTGGGTCCCCTTTCGGGTCCGATGCTCGCATCGTGCGGACAAGCGGACCCGGTTTTCCGCGTCAATCGATGCGCCGTTCTCAACAGGTGAGCATCGGATCAAATCCCCAAAGTGGATTTCACTTCGGGGTCCGATGCTCTAGGACCTGCGCTCACTGGCTCCGGAACCCTCCATGAAATTCGACGTCGGGATTCGTCATCCAAGGTTGGCAGGGGTTCGGTGAAGTCCGCCGCCGAGCGCCGCCGCGCCACTGTCGTCCGCGGCCATTTGGCGGAAGCGGCAGCGCTCGCCGCTCTTCTCCTGAAAGGATACCGGCCGCTGGCGCGCCGCTATGCGGCGGCGGGCGGCGAGGTCGATCTCATCGTCGCGCGGGGCGACACCATCGCGTTCGTCGAGGTGAAAGCGCGGGGACTCATGGACGACGCCCTTGTCGCAATCACGGCCGCCAAGCGCCGGCGCTTCGCCCGCGCGGCCGGCGCCTGGCTCGCGCGCCACCCGGCGGCCGTCGCGAAGACCTGGCGCGCCGATGCGGTGTTCCTGGCGCCGTGGCGTTGGCCGCGGCACCTGAAGAACGCGTTCGACCTTGAGATCTCATGAACTCCGCCGAGTGCCGGGACCGGCTTCCGGTTCGCGGCGAACCGCTTTATGCGGCGAGCCGCTTCCCGACGATCGAGCCGCGGATGAAGCGGGCCAGCTCGCGGGCGATTTGCGTGCCGCCGGTCTTCGGCAGATGAAGAGTGACCGAGAAGGCCGGCAGGCCCGAATGCGAGCCGAGCACCTCGAGCGCGTGCGGTGCCGTCGACGGCAGCATCGCCATCCCGGCCGCAGTCATCCCGCCGGTCTCGGCGACCGCAACGAACGCCCGCAGCAGGCCCGTATCCACATTGCGCATGGGCGGCACATTCACAACGAATAGTTATTCAAGACAGAGTAGGCGTTTGCATTCGCAATGCCACATCGTTCTGGCAGAGGGGCCCGGCGCGGCCCTTTCCTGCGAGCGGCGTCGGTACGCAGAGCGCTGGAGGGTGATGGCCTCGGTCTCAAGGCGCGAACACAGTGACGGCGCTCGGGCGGATGGTGAATCGGGCCGGCGTATAGGTGACGATCTCGCCGTCGCAGTTGATCGGGCGCGGCCGCCGCGTGCGGATCTCGAACTCCTTGGCGCGGATCGCCCGGACCTCCTCCCAGGCGCCATGCTCGCCGTAGCGGAAGGATCGCGCCATCAGGGCCAGTTTCCAGGCCTGCTTGAGTTCGAGGCTGTAGAGGTCGAGATGCTGGTCGTCGATGGCGGCGGTCTTCTCCACCGCGTTGCCGCCCCCGTAATAGCGCCCGTTCCCGACGGCGATCTGGAGCGTCCTCGCCCGCACGGTCCCCTCCGCGCTCGTGATGACGGCGCTGAACGGGCGGGCCTGCATCAGGACCCGCAGCGCCACGAGCCCATAGCCGAGCCGGCCCCAACGGCGCTTGATCTCCCGCGTCAGCTTCTGCGCGAGTTCCGCCGAGAGACCGATGGAGGCCACGTTGAAGAACGGTTCGCCGTTGACGAGTCCGAGATCGATGCGGCGGGTCCGGCCCTCGCCGATGATCCGCGCGGCCGCATTCAGGTCGGGCGGGATGCCGAGCGTTCGGGCAAGATCGTTCGCCGTGCCCATGGGCAGGATGCCGAGGGGAACGCCGAGTTCGACCACCCCGAGGGCCGCGGCGTTGATGGTGCCGTCGCCGCCGCCGACCGCGACGAGGTCCGCGTCCCGTCCCTCCTCCAGGATGAGCGGCGACAGCTCCTCGCGTGCACCGCATTCCCGATGGACCGCCTCGACGCCATGCGCCTGGAGAGCCGCGACCGCCTGTTCCAGCTGCGCCGCCCCGCTGCGGCTCTTGGCATTGACGATGAGAAGGGCGCGAGGCATGCGGGTGAGATGGTCCTCGGGGAGGGTGTGAGACTAGGGCCAACGCCCGAGCGGGCGCAGGGTTCGGCTCGGGTTGCGTTTGCACGGCCTCCGCCCGATAAGGGCCCATCGCTTCAAGAGGCTTCCCATGGCGCTGACAGTCGCGGTCCAGATGGACCCCATCCATCGCATCAAGATCGCGGGCGATTCGACGTTCGCGATGATGCTGGAGGCGCAACGGCGCGGGCATCGCCAGCTCTATTTCACGCCGGACCAGCTCTCCATGCGCGACGGACAGGTCGTCGCCCGCGTGCAGCCGATCGAGGTCCGGGACGTCGAGGGCAACCACTTCAGCTTAGGCGAGACCGAGCGCATCGACCTCGCCACCACGAATGTCGTGCTCATGCGTCAGGAGCCGCCCTTCGACATGGGCTACGTGACCGCGACCCATCTCCTCGAGCGGATCCACCCGCGGACGCTGGTGGTGAACGACCCGGCGGAAGTGCGCAACGCTCCCGAGAAGATTTTCGTCACCCATTTCCCCGCGCTCATGCCGGCGACCCTCATCACCCGCGACAAGCAGGAGATCGAGATGTTCCGCGAGGAGTTCGGCGATATCGTCATGAAGCCGCTGCACGGCCATGGCGGCGCGGCGGTGGTGCGGGTCACCCGCGAGGATCCGAATTTCGGGTCGCTCTACGACCTCTTCGCGTCGATGTTCAAGGAGCCTTGGGTCGTGCAGCGCTTCCTGCCCCAAGTGAGCGCGGGCGACAAACGCATCATCCTCATCGACGGGGAGGCGGCAGGCGCCGTCAACCGCGTACCGGCGGCGAACGACATCCGCTCCAACATGGTCCGCGGCGGCGCCGCGAAGCCCGCGGACCTCTCGTCCCGCGAGCGCGAGATCTGCGAGACCATCGGCCCCGAGCTGCGGCGGCGCGGCCTGATCTTCGTGGGCATCGATGTGATCGACGGCAACCTCACCGAGATCAACGTCACCTGCCCGACCGGCCTGCGGGCGATCCACCGCCTCGGCGGCCCCGACCTCAGCGTGCCGCTCTGGGACAAGATCGAGGAAAAGGCGAGAGGCGGGTGAAGTCACCCATCGCGCCGACGGCTATGCTGAAGGCGTCATCTTCGGGCGCGCGCAGCGCGACCTTAAGGATCTCGGGCCGATAGGGGCGCCTGAACCTCGACCTTCGGTTCCGGCGCTTGAGCCTCGACCCGATCCTTGAGGTCTCGCTCCGCACGCCCCAGTGGTTCACCGGCAGCGCCGACCCGCCGGGGCTGAAACGGCGGCGGCTTGGCCCGCCGCCGGTCGTTTCTCACGAGGAGGACGCCTTGTGAGGACGCAAGCCACCGGCCCTTGGATCACACCGGGTGCGGCGTCGCGCTCCGCTTCACCTGCACCGACAAATCGGGTCTGTGGCTCAGCGTCTGGAACACCACGCAGTAGCGCTCGGTGAGCTTGAGGAGCTGGTCCAGCTTCTCCTGAGGTGCGTCCGCGTCGATCTCGAAGGACAGGCGGATGGCCCGGAAGCCGACCGGCGCCGACTTGTCGACCCCGAGGGTGCCGCGGAAGTCGAGGTCGCCTTCCGCGCGCACGATTCCCTTCCGCAGCTCGACCTCGAGCGCCGTTGCGACGGCCTTCAGGGTCACCCCCGCGCAGGCGACGAGGGCTTCGAGGAGCATGTCGCCGGAGCAGAGCTCGGCGCCCGTGCCGCCGCTCGCCGGATGCAGGCCGGCAACCGCGAGCGCGCGGCCGGTCTCGACCTTGCAGGCGATACGCTGGTCGTCCAGCGTGCCCTGCGCCTCGAGGGTGACGACGGCGGCCTCCGGCTCGTCGCGATAGCGGTCCTTCAGCGGCGCCTGCAGGGCGCGGAGAGCGGATGCGTCCATCTCCGGATCCTCGATGTGTGCCTGCGCCCGAAAGCCGGATCGTTTTCGGGCCTGTCCTCTTTGTAGGACAGATCGTTTGGTATACAAGCTCATCGAAGGGCGAGGGATCCGGGCGTGCGACGAACGTCCGCCCGTCGCTCCATGGGCGCTGCACCGCAAAAGGTGGTAAGCGGGCGCATGATGAATCCCCCGTTCGATGCGGTCCTTCGGGACCTCGGCTCGGAGCCCATCGGCGATGCGGCCGCGCTCCGCTCCCGGCTCGTGCCGGAAATCCGCCGCCGTCTCGGCGAGGGCCGGGCGGAGGCCGAGGCGGAGCTCCTGTCGCAGCGGGATGGCCTCGGCTGCGCACGTCGGCTCTCGGGGCTCATGGACGGCGCGCTGCAGGCCGTTCACGACGCGGTCGTGCAGCACCTCTATCCCGCCCACAATCCGACGAGTTCGGAACGTCTGGCCGTCGTGGCGACCGGCGGCTACGGACGCGGCACGCTCGCCCCCGGCTCCGACGTCGACCTCCTGTTCCTCCTCCCCGACAAGCAGACCGCATGGAGCGAGAGCGTCGTCGAGGCGATCCTCTATTGCCTATGGGACCTGAAGCTGAAGGTCGGCCACGCGACCCGCTCGGTCGCCGAGTGCCTGCGCGAGGCGAAAGGGGACATGACGATCCGCACCTCGCTCCTCGAAGCGCGCTTCCTGTTCGGCGACCACGCGCTCTACGATACGCTCAACGCGCGGTTCGACCGGGAGCTCATCGCCACGTCGTCGGCCGAGTTCGTGGACGCGAAGCTGAGGGAGCGCGACGCGCGCGTCACCAAGGCCGGCGCTTCCCGCTATCTCGTCGAGCCGAACGTCAAGGACGGCAAGGGGGGCCTGCGCGATCTGAATACGCTGTTCTGGATCGCCAAGTACGTCTACCGGGTCCGCGAGCCCGAGGAGCTCGTGAGGGCCGGCCTGTTCTCGCCGGAGGAGTTCCGCCTCTTCGCCCGCTGCGAGGAATTTCTCTGGCGCGTGCGCTGCCACATGCATTTCGCCACGGGCCGCGCCGAGGAGCGCCTGTCCTTCGATCTCCAGCGGTCCGTCGCGGAGCGCATCGGCCTCTCTCCGCGCGGAGGGCTCTCGTCCGTCGAACGTTTCATGAAGGCCTACTTCCTCATCGCGAAGGACGTCGGCGACCTCACCGCGATCGTCTGCGCGGGACTGGAGGCGCGGCAGGCGAAGCACCGGCCCGTGCTCGACCGGGTCTTCGGCCGCTTCCGCCGCCGGCGCGGCGGCACTCTCGAAGCCGAGGACTTCATCATCGACAACGACCGCATCAACGTGCGGGACGAAATGGCGTTCGAGCGCGATCCGGTGAACCTCATCCGCCTCTTCTGGCTCGCCGACCGCAACAACCGGCCGATCCATCCCGATGCGACGAGGCTTGCCACACGGTCGCTGCGGCTGATCGGTCCGTCGCTGCGCAGCGACGAGGAGGCGAGCCGCCTGTTCCTCGATATCCTCACCTCGAAGAACGCGCCCGAAGTGGTCCTGCGGCGGATGAACGAGGCGGGCGTGCTCGGACGCTTCATCCCGGATTTCGGCCGCATCGTCGCGATGATGCAGTTCAACATGTATCACCACTATACGGTGGACGAGCACCTCATCCGCTGCATCGGCGTGCTCTCGGAGATCGAAGCCGGGCGTCTCGGCGGCGAGCATCCGCTCGCCAACCGCATCATCCATACCATCCAGAACCGCCGCGCGCTCTATCTGGCGCTGTTCCTGCACGACATCGCGAAGGGGCGCCCCGAGGACCACTCGCTGGCCGGCGCCGCCATCGCGCGCAAGCTCGGGCCGCGGCTCGGGCTCGATGCGGCGGAGACCGACACGGCCGCCTGGCTCATCGAGCATCACCTCGCCATGTCGACGATAGCGCAGAGCCGCGATCTCTCCGATCCGACGACGATCAAGAGTTTCGCCGCGATCGTTCAGACGATCGAGCGCCTGAAGCTGCTGCTCGTCCTGACCGTTGCCGACATCAAGGCGGTCGGTCCCGGCGTCTGGACGGGATGGAAGGGCGAACTCCTGCGCACGCTCTACTACGAGACCGAGGTGGAACTCGGCGGCGGCGCGGCGGACGTGGCGCGCTCCGACCGGGTGCGCTTCGCCCAGGAGCGCCTGCGCCGGGAACTTCAGGATTGGCCGCGCGACGTCTTCGAATCCTATGTGGCCCGCCACTATCCGGCCTACTGGCTCAAGGTGGAGGAAGCGCGGCGCGTCAAGCACGCCCGCTTCGTCAGGGCCGCGGAGGAGGGCGGGCGCACGGTCGCAACGGAAGTCGAGACGGACCGGTTCCGGGGCGTGACGGAACTGACGGTGCTGTCGCCCGACCATCCGCGGTTGCTCGCGATCATCACGGGGGCCTGCGCGGCGTCGGGCGGCAACATCGTCGACGCGCAGATCTTCACGACGTCGGACGGCCTCGCGCTCGATTCCATCGTCATCTCCCGGGCCTTCGACCGGGACGAGGACGAACTGCGCCGCGCCGAACGGGTGGCATCGGCCATCGAGCGGGCCCTGAAGGGAGAGGTGAAGATCGCCGACCTCGTCGACGGCAAGCGCCCGGGGAAGGAACGGTCGCGAACCTTCCATGTGGCGCCCGAAGTATCGATCGACAATGCGCTCTCGAACCGCCAGACCGTCGTCGAGGTGTCCGGCCTCGACCGCCCCGGCCTGCTCTACGATCTCACGACCGTGCTCGGAAAGCTCAACCTCAACATCGCCTCCGCCCACATCGCCACCTTCGGCGAAAAGGCGGTCGACGTCTTCTACGTGACCGACCTGACCGGTACCAAAGTCACTCATCCGAGCCGTCAGGCAGCCATCCGCCGGGCCCTCCTGGACGTCTTCGAAGGCGAGGACGGGGATGGGATACACCGCCGCAGCGCTTGATTTCGGGCGCTTGCGCCCTGATATGAGGCCCGACCCCTTTCCCATCTCAAGCGACCGACGATGAAGCCGAACCAGACGGACCAAACCCCTGCGCCGAACGGCCAGGATTCCGCCCCGAACGACGCGCCGGAAGTCGCAAACGACGCCGTGCCTGCCCGCGAACTCGACCCGGTTGCGGTGCTCGAGGCCGAAAAGCTCGACCTCAAGGACAAGCTTCTGCGCACGCTCGCCGACATGGAGAACCTGCGCCGCCGCACCGAGCGCGAAGTGGCGGACGCCCGCTCCTACGCCGTCGCGAATTTCGCCCGCGACATGCTGAACGTGGCCGACAATGTCGAGCGGGCCCTCGGGAGCGTGCCGGGGGAGGCCCGCGAGAGCGCCGACGGCGCCTTCAGGGGGCTGATCGAGGGCATCGACCTCACCCAGCGCGACCTTCTGAAGACGCTCGAGCGTCACGGCGTCAGGAAGCTCGACCCGCAGGGCCAGAAATTCGACCCGAACCTGCACCAGGCCATGTTCGAAGTGCCGAACCCGGACGTGCCGAACGGCACGGTCCTGCAGGTGGTCCAATCCGGCTACGTCATCGGCGAGCGCGTCCTTCGCCCGGCCCTTGTCGGCGTCGCCAAGGGCGGGCCGAGGGAAAACGGAAGCAAGGGGAACGGCGCGAAGGAGAACGGTTCCCCGGAGGTCGGCAGGGCCGACGGATCCGACTCCGAACAGCCCCAACAGGATGCATAGAGCGCCTCAGGGAACCCGCGTCACTTGAGCGCCCCGTCGTCCGCCTCGACGGCGTCGATCACGGCCCGGAAGCGCGGCAGGTCCCTGTCGCGCGCGTCCTTTCGCGTGAGGCCGACCATGCGGAGATACCTGTTCTGCCCGAAGCGGATCGTCTGCAGGACGACCACGGGCTGACCGGACGCCGCCTCCGTTCCCGTGGCGACGATCTCGTGCCAATCCTGCCCTTTCAGGCGATAGGGGCCGGAGCGCTCGATGGCGATGTCCCGCACGGACTGACCCGACGCGAGCGCCGCCCGCGCGAAGCGTTCCCGCGCTTCTCCGGGCGGCGGAGAGGGCGTGAACGACGAAGCCACCACCAGAACCGGCTGCTCCGCCTCCTTCACCACGTCGAGAGGACCCTCGGTAAGGAAGAGAGCGTTGCCCGCGACCGACCGCACCGGCCGCAGGCCGGCCGTCGTGCCGAGCTTGAAGGGCAGCGCCGCGAGCTGCTCGTCGAGCGACAGCGGTGCGCGCAGGGCGACGCTCTTGAGAGTCGCCTGCATCTCCTCGTCGCTGTACCCGCCTTCGAACCGGCACTGCGCCACGATGAAGACGGTCGTGCCCGGATCCGAGAGAGCCAGCACCCATTTGCGCAGCCTCGCGCCGCCGACGGTCTGGTCTCCGGAAACGAGGATCGCCGGCTTGCCCCCGAGGGTCAGTTCCTGCCGCCCGCTGGCGGTGACGCCCTGTCGGGCCAGGGCCTCCTTGGTGAGCCCGCCGGCCAGCTGGGAGTAGGCCTCCGCGGGCATTTCCATCATGCTGATCGAAGCCGCCTTGGCGGCGTTCTCGAAGCCGCTGAAACGCTTCGATGCCGTCATGTCCTTCGGCGGGGTGAGGCCGATCCGCGATCCGGCCGGATAGGTCGGCTGTGCCAGGGTCGGCGCAACGGTGGCGAGAAGAGCGACGAGGCCGAGGCCGATGGCGCGCACGGGCAATCTCCCAAATCGAAAGGTTCCGCTTATGCGGTCTCGCTCGTCCGGCGCAAGATGAGAAGGCGCCACGGGCCTGAGGCAGAAGGTCCGACGAACCCCGGCACGAGGCGTTCTCCTCCTGAGAGACGACCGGCGGCGGGCCAAGCCGCCGCCGTGTCATCCCCGGCGGGTCGGCGGTGAACCACTTTCGCGCGCGCCGCGCATGCTCTAATCGAGGCCCAGCACATCCGCCATGCTGTAGTATCCCGGCTTCTTGTCGAAGGCCCAGAGCGCCGCCTTGATGGCGCCGCGGGCGAAGAGATCCCGGTCTTCGGCGCGATGCGTGAGTTCGACGCGCTCGCCGTTTCCGGCGAGGATCACGTGGTGCTCGCCGACCACGGTCCCGCCGCGCAGCGCGGCGAAGCCGATGGTGCCCGGTGCGCGTGCCCCCGTATGCCCGTCGCGAGCGCGGATGGAACGCTCCTTCAGCGAAATCGCGCGGCCCCGCGCCGCAGCCTCGCCGAGGAGAAGCGCCGTTCCGGAGGGAGCGTCCACCTTCATGCGGTGATGCATCTCCAGCACTTCGATGTCCCAATCGTCGCCGAGCGTCGCCGCCGCCTTGCGGACGAGCGTCGCGAGGAGGTTCACGCCGAGGGACATGTTGCCTGACTGCACGATGCGGGCATGGCGGGCGGCGGCTTCGAGCTTCGCGAAATCGTCGTCGGTGAGCCCGGTCGTTCCGACGACGTGCACGATGCGCGCCTGGGCGGCGAAGGCCGCGAACCCGACGGTGGCCGCGGGAGTCGTGAAGTCGAGCACGCCGTCGCACTGGGCGAAGGCCGCGAGGGGATCGTCCGTGATGGGGACGCCGGCCTTGCCGCAGCCGGCGAGGAGCCCGGCGTCCTGGCCGAGCGCGATCGAGCCTTCGTTCCCGATGGCGCCGACGAGCCGGCAGCCGTCGGTCTCGTGGATGAGTCTCACGAGCGAGCGCCCCATGCGCCCGGCTGCGCCGACCACCGCGAGCCGCATCTCGGTCATGCCCGTCTCCTTCGGTTGCCGGCGGTATAGCGGCTCGCGGCGGGACTGCAAAGCGACGGTGCGTCTTGCCGGGACCGTGCCGCCCTATCCCGGCTGCGGACCGTCGTAGCCCTCGATGATGACGAGGTCGACCTCCGCTCCCCCTTTCTGCTTCGCCCTCGCGGCCTGGTATTCGGGCGAGTGCCAGCAGTCGAGAGCCGCCTGATAGGTGGGGAATTCGATCACCACGTTGCGGCTGCGGGCCGAGCCGAGGGGGATCTCGAACGGCCCCCCTCGCACGAGGAAGCGGCCGCCGAATTTGGCGAAGGCAACGCCGTTCGACGCCACGTAATCCTTGTAGGATTCCGCGTCGTGCACATCGACGCGGGCCACCCAATAGCCCTTCGGCATCACTCCGCTCCTTCGACCACGACGAATTCTCCGACGGCGGCGCCGGCGCGCTTCGCCTTGGCGGCCTGGTATTCGGGAGAATGATAGTAGCGCTTCGCCTGCTCGAAGCTCTCGAACTCGATCACGACGTTGCGCGCCCGGGCCTCGCCTTCGAGAGCCTCGTAGCTCCCGCCCCGGGCGAGAGGTTTCCCGCCGTAGAGCCTGATCGCCTCGGTCGCCCCCTTGGCGTATTCCGCATAGGCTTGAGGATCGGTAACGGTGACGCGGGCGATGATGTATCCCTTGGGCATGAAGAGCTCCCTGATCGAGCCCGCAACGAACGTCAGCGCTGCGCGATCGTCAAGCGTCCTCTCTTGAGCAGCGCATCGTTTTGCGCGGACAACCGGGGCCACTTGTCCGCACGATGCGCTAGCCGGAGGACGCCGAGTCGATCTCCGCGACGATCGCCTCGCGCCGCGGCCGCGCGGGTCGTCAGCTTCCGTGATCGGGCGGCCGACCACGAGATGGCTCGCGCCGGCGCGGATGGCGTCGCCGGGCGCCGTCACCCGCTTCTGGTCGCCCGCCGCCGCGCCCGCCGGGCGTATGCCGGGGGTCACGACGAGCCGGTCCGGGCCGATGAGCGCGCGGACGGCGGCGGCTTCCGTCGGAGCGCAGACGATGCCGTCGATATCGAGGTCCCGCGCCTGAGCGGCGCGGCGCGCCACGAGGTCGGCGGCGCCGATCGCGTATCCCGCATCGGCGAGGTCCGCATCGTCGTAGGAGGTGAGCACGGTCACGGCGAGGATCTTCAGGGGCGAGCCGGCCTTGCCCCGGACGGCGGCACGCATCGTCTGCGGGTAGGCGTGGACGGTCAGAAGAGAGGCGCCGGTCCGCGCGGCGGAGCGCACGCCCTCTTCCACCGTATTGCCGATGTCGTGGAGCTTCAGGTCGAGGAAGACCCGCTTGCCCTGCGCGACGAGTTCTTCCGCGAAGGCCAGTCCTCCCGCGTATCCGAGCTGGTAGCCGATCTTGTAGAACGAGCCGGCTTCTCCGATCCGCTCGACGAGCGCGCGGGCCTCCGCGACGGTCGGGACGTCGAGGGCGACGATGAGGCGATCGCGGGCCGTGGCCATGTCTGCCGGCCGACCGGCGGGCGAGGCCGCCGTCACGCGTGCTTCCGGTAGACCCAGACCCGCGCCGGGGGCAGGTTGAGCCAGACGCGGTTCGAACCCCGCGCCGTGTAGTGCTTCGAGCGGGCAGGGAGCGGCGGGACGACCGCGTAGGTGAACTGGATGAAGGGTGCGTTGGCGTGCATCACGTCCTGGGCCGCCGTCAGCAGGTCGAGGCGCTGCTCCATCGGTTTCGTGAAAAGCGGCAGGCTCGACACCGTGGCCGCCGCGGGCTCCGTCAGGACCTCTCCCAGGGCCTCGCCGATGTCGTAGGCGTCGCCCTGGATGATCGTGGCCTTGGGGAAGCGTCGTTTGAGGAGCTGGCAGAAGTCCGGGTTGTATTCGACGAGGACGAGCCGGTCCTGCGCGATGCCGCGCCGGACGAGGGCGTCCGTCACCGGTCCGGTGCCGGGGCCGAGCTCGATGACCGGTCCGGGCATGCGCGGGTCCACGTAGGACGCCATGGTCCGGGCCAGCATCCGGCTCGAAGGCGTCACCGCCCCGGTGACCAGAGGACGCTCGAGCCACGAACGGAGAAATCTGGCCTCGTCCTCGAAGCGTTCCTCGAGAGGGACCTTTCGGGCGCCGGACCGGTGAGACGATTGAAGCACGATCAAACCCCTCGCGCGGATGCGCTCGCCGTATGGGCCTCATCGATAACGGCGGTCAAGCTAATGGGATCCACCGAGGCCATCGAAGAACTCCCGCACGCGCGAGAAAAAGCCGGAACTCTCCGGATGAGTTTCCTTTGAGCACTCCCGCTCGAACTCCAGCAAGAGCTCCCGCTGACGTTTGGTGAGATTTTGCGGCGTTTCCACAACGACCTGGATGTAGAGGTCGCCCACGTCCCGCGAGCGCAGCACCGGCATGCCCTTGCCCTTGAGGCGGAACTGCTTGCCCGATTGCGTTCCCTCCGGGATCTTCACCTTGGCGTCCGAGCCGTCGATCGTCGGCACCGTCACGTCTCGCCGCCGAGCGCAGCCGTGACCATGGAGATGGGCACGCGGCAGAACAGGTCCGCCCCGTCGCGCTGGAAGAAGGTATGCGGTTTGAGCGACAGGAAGATGTAGAGGTCGCCCGCCGGCCCGCCGCGCAGACCCGCCTCGCCCTCGCCCGAGAGGCGGATGCGGGTGCCGTCCTCGACGCCCGGCGGGCACGTTGACCGAGAGCGTGCGCTCGCGGGTCACGCGGCCCGCGCCGCCGCAGCCGGCGCAGGGATCGTCGATGATCTCGCCGCGCCCGTGGCAGTTCGGGCAGGTCCGCTCGATGGAGAAGAAGCCCTGCGTCGCCCGCACGCGCCCATAGCCGCCGCAGGTCGGGCAGGCCTTGGGCTTCGAGCCGGCCTTGGCGCCGCTGCCGGAGCAGACCTCGCAGGTGACGGAGGTCGGGATCTTGATCGTCGGCGTTCTTGCCCGTGAAGGCCTCTTCGAGCGAGATCTCCAGGTTGTAGCGCATGTCGGCGCCGCGCTCGCGCCCGCCCGCGCCTCGGCCGCGCCCGCGCGCCCGTCGCCGAAGAAATTCTCGAAGATGTCCGACATGAAGTCGGAGAAGTCGTTGCCGAAGCCGGGCCCGCCGCCGCCCCCGCCGTTGGCGAAGGCCGCATGGCCGAAACGGTCGTAGGCCGCGCGCTTCTGCGGATCCTGAAGGGTCTGATAGGCTTCGTTGATTTCCTTGAACTTGACCTCGGCCTCGTGGTCGCCCGGATTCTTGTCCGGGTGGTACTTCATGGCGAGCTTGCGGAACGCGGACTTCATCTCCGCTTCGGTCGCGGTCCTGCGCGACGCCAAGAACCTCGTAGTAATCGCGCTTCGACATGGTCAGACGTTCGGCATGAAGCGCTCTAGAGCATCGGACGCAAAAGTGGAATCCACTTTTGGGATCCATCCGATGCTCCTTTTCTTAAGCGGCGCATCGTTTGATACGGAAAACCGGATCCACTTTTCCGTACGATGCGCCAGCTGCGCGCAGGAGGAGAGACGGCCGACATCACTGCATCCGCCTTGTTCTCACAAAGTCGACAGTCGCGACGTAGAAGCCCGTGCGGGCGAGCTTGCCGTCGACGATCGGGATGACCCAGAACGGGTCCTTCGCGGGTCGACCACGACGCCCTGATAGGTCTGGCCGGTGTCGACCGTCAGCGCCGAGCCGGAAGAGCGGCTTGTCGCGCACGAGCTGGAGAACCGCCGGGTCGATCCCGCCCATGAGCTTCTGCGCATCGGCGGGCGACACCGGCGCATAATCGATCTTGGTGAAATAGGCCCCGTGGCCGATCTCGCCCTTTCGTCCGCCGCCGATCTGCGCCGCGCTCAAGACCCCGCGCAGCTTGCCCCGCGTGCGCGGGATCGCCGAATAGAAGTTCTCGTTCGAGGTCAGGATGTGTCCCTGGTTGGTGCAGTAGATCGTTGCCCAGCGGGACAGCGGCTCGGGCACCTGCGCGACAGCGGCCTTCGGCGCGTCCTTGCAGTCGATCAGGTTCTTCGGATCGGGCTTCAGCTCGAGTTCCCGCGCTGCCGCCGGGACGGCCGGCTTCGGCGGAGTGGCGCTCGGCGGCAGGACGGGGGCTGCCCAGGGCGCGCCGGGAAGGGAGCGCGGCGGCGGCCGAGCGGCGCGCCGGGAGCAGCGGGCTTCGCCGGCGCCGGCTGCGCGGCGCGGGGCGGGCTCGGCTGGTTGCGGGAAGGCTGCTGCTGTTGCTGCTGGGCGGACGCTCCCGCCGCGAGGCAGGCGGAGGCGAGGAGGGCCAGCGCACCGGACCGGATGGCAGCTGTCATGGGGAGTGATCTCCGCAAACACGGACGCGGGGTGCTGGCCCCGCGTCCTGGTCGAAGAAGCGATGCGAGGACGCGTTCAGGCGCGCTTCTTCTTGTCGCCTTCGTCGACCTCCTGGAAGTCCGCGTCGATGACGTCGTCCTTCTTCGGCTGCTCGCCGCCCTCGCCGCCGCCTTCGCCGCCGGCCTGCGAGGCCTGCGTACATGGCCTCGCCGAGCTTCATCGAGGCCTGCATCAGGTCCGTGGTGCGGGCCTTGATGGTCTCGGCGTCCTCGCCCGAGAGCGACTGGCGCAGCGCGTCGATGGCCGTCTCGATGCCCTGCTTGTCGGCCTCCGAGACCTTGTCGCCGTATTCCTTCAGCGACTTCTCGGTGGCGTGGATCAGGCTCTCGCCCTGGTTCCGCGCCTCGACGAGCTCGCGGCGCTTCTTGTCCTCGGCCGCGTGCGCCTCCGCGTCCTTCACCATCTTCTCGATGTCGGCTTCGGAGAGGCCGCCCGAGGCCTGGATGCGGATCTGCTGCTCCTTGCCGGTGGCCTTGTCCTTCGCGGTGACGTTGACGATGCCGTTCGCGTCGATGTCGAAGGTCACCTCGATCTGCGGCACGCCGCGCGGCGCGGGCGGGATGCCCATGAGGTCGAACTGGCCGAGCAGCTTGTTGTCCGCCGCCATCTCGCGCTCGCCCTGGAAGACCCGGATCGTCACCGCGTTCTGGTTGTCCTCCGCGGTCGAGAAGACCTGGCTCTTCTTCGTCGGGATCGTGGTGTTGCGCTCGATGAGGCGCGTGAACACGCCGCCGAGCGTCTCGATGCCGAGCGAGAGCGGCGTCACGTCGAGGAGGAGCACGTCCTTCACGTCGCCCTGGAGCACGCCCGCCTGGATGGCGGCGCCGATGGCGACCACCTCGTCCGGGTTGACGCCCTTGTGGGGCTCCTTGCCGAAGAACTGCTTCACGACCTCCTGGATCTTCGGCATGCGGGTCATGCCGCCGACGAGCACCACTTCGCCGATCTCGCCGGCCGAGAGGCCGGCGTCCTTCAGCGCCTTGCGGCAGGGCTCGATGGTCTTCTGCACCAGGTCGTCGACGAGCTGCTCGAACTTCGCGCGCGAGAGCTTCAGGGCCAGGTGCTTCGGCCCGGACGCATCCGCCGTGATGTAGGGCAGGTTGATCTCGGTCTGCGACGCCGAGGAGAGCTCGATCTTCGCCTTCTCGGCGGCTTCCTTCAGGCGCTGGAGGGCGAGCTTGTCCTTCGTCAGGTCGATGCCCTGCTCCTTCTTGAACTCGGCGGCCAGGTACTCGACGAGGCGCATGTCGAAGTCCTCGCCGCCGAGGAAGGTGTCGCCGTTCGTCGACTTCACCTCGAACACGCCGTCGCCGATCTCGAGGATCGAGACGTCGAAGGTGCCGCCGCCGAGGTCGTAGACCGCGATCGTGCCGGACTGCTTCTTGTCGAGGCCGTAGGCGAGGGCCGCCGCCGTCGGCTCGTTGATGATGCGCAGGACCTCGAGGCCGGCGATCTTGCCGGCGTCCTTGGTCGCCTGGCGCTGGGCGTCGTTGAAATAGGCCGGAACCGTGATGACCGCCTGCGTCACCGGCTGGCCGAGATAGGCTCTCGGCGGTTTCCTTCATCTTCTGAAGCGTGAAGGCGGAGATCTGCGAGGGCGAATACTGTCTTGCCGTCCGCCTGGACCCAGGCGTCGCCGTTGCCGCCCTTGACGATCTTGTAGGGGACGAGACCCATGTCCTTCTTGGTCATGGGATCGTCGAAGGTGCGCCCGATGAGGCGCTTGATGGCGAAGAAGGTACGCTCGGGGTTCGTGACCGCCTGGCGCTTGGCCGGCTGGCCGACGAGGCGCTCGCCCTCGTCCGTGAAGGCCACGATCGACGGGGTCGTCCGGGCGCCTTCCGCATTCTCGATGACCTTGGGCTGCGTGCCTTCCATGACGGCCACGCAGGAATTGGTGGTGCCGAGGTCGATACCGATGACTTTACCCATGGCGGGATCCCTCACTTATCCAAGCAGACCGCCGAGCCCTGAAAGCAGCTCGGCCCATGGCTGATGTTGACTGAAATGACGAGCAGAGCTCGCCCGCATCTCGGTCGGACCCTGCGCTGCGGCTCATATAAGAAGGGGTTTTCCTGGCCGCAAGCGATGAGGCGGCGAAGAACAAGGCTGTTCTGCGGCCAAGCTTGACGGACCGGCAGGCTGTTGCATTCCGGCCATGGGCCGGGCAGCCGCACGGCCGGGGGCGCCCCGACCCCCGGGGCCGCCAGGTCGGGGCGTGGGTTCCGGACAGGCCGTCAGCGGGACCGGGCGCCGGCTTCCCAGCCCAGAATGGCCTGCTTGCGGGTGAGGCCCCAATGATAGCCGGTGAGCGCGCCCGAACGGCCGAGCACGCGATGGCAGGGCACCACGAAGGAGATCGGGTTTTTCCCGACCGCCGCCCCCACGGCGCGGCTCGCCGTCGGCCGGCCGATTCGGGTCGCGATATCCGAATAGGTGGTCGCTTGCCCGAGGGGGATCCTCAGGAGGGTCTCCCAGACCCGGACCTCGAAATCGGTCCCGATCATGACGACCCGCAGGGGCTGTTCCGCCCGCCAGCGGCCCGGGTCGAAGATCCGCCGGGCGAGGGGCGCGGTGGCGGCCTGATCCTCCGCGTATTGCGCCTTCGGCCAGCGCCGGCGCATGTCGTCGAGGGCGGTGGCGCGGTCGCCGTCGTCGACGAAGCCGAGGCCGGCGAGGCCGCGGTCGGTCGCGATGAGGATCGCCTCGCCGAACGGGGAGGGGTGGAAACCGAAGCGCATGACGAGCCCGGCGCCGCCGGCCTTGAAGTCTCCCGGCGTCATCGCCTCGTGGGCCACGAAGAGGTCGTGCAGCCGCCCCGGCCCCGAAAGCCCGAGCTCGTAGGTCGTGTCGAGGACGCTCGCCGAGGAGGCGAGAAGCGCCTTCGCGTTGTCGAGGGTGATCGCCTGGAGAAAGGCTTTCGGCGTCAGCCCGCACCAGCGGCGGAAGAGGTGGTGCACGTGGGCCGTCGAAAGCCCCACCTGCCTCGCCATGTCGTCCAGCGACGGCTGATCGCGCCAGCGCTCGGAAATAAAGGCGATGATGCGGCGCACGCGCTCGTAATCGGCGGCCGGGCCGTCGCCGCCGGACACCGGCCCGGCGGATTCGACGAGAGTGTCGCGCAATGTGTTCAGCATGGGACCTGGACCTCGGAACGGGCGACTCTATCGGGACCCGCGGTCCGGCGACACCCGATTCCTGTGCGGCCGGCGGCCTCCGCCCGACGCTTGCGCCAAGGCTTCCGCAGACGCCGCGCCGTCATCTCGTGGGCAAGCCTCGGCCATGGGCGCTGCCGGGGCCGTTGTCGCGAGGCGGTCGGAGCGATCAATACCCGCGCTTGACGTCCGACAGCGCGCGCCCGAGCGCGTCCGCCAGGCTCTCGCGCTCCGGCGGCGACAAGTCCCGCGCGATCACCACCCGCTCGCCCCGGGAGATCAGCGCCAGATGCTGGAGCCCGAATTCGTCGTCCTCCTCCCGGTCGAGGCGGGTCCAGAGCGGATTGAAGCGCCATTCCCGCGCCTCGCCCCGCCAAGTGACCTTCCGGAACAGGAGTTCGAGCGGCGTCAGCTCGAGCTCCTCGAACGACCGGCCGCTGCGGAAACTGATCAGGAAGGCGACATAGAGCGCCAGAAGGTCGAGGCCGAAGAACCCCGCGACCGGCCATGCCCCGAGGACCACGAAGGGAATGCTCGCCGCGGCCGTGCCGAGGCAGCACAGAGCCATGACGGTCCTGAAGCCGTCCCGGCCGAGCGAGCGGTGCGGCCGGATCACCGCCGCGAAAACGGGTGGCTCGCGCTCCCGCAAGGGCTGAGATGCCTTGCCGCTCTCCATGCTCCGGATATAACGCACGGATGTCCGATCTGAAATCCTCGCCCCGCCGCAGCCGGAAGCCGACCGGCGCCCTCGTCGAGCCGATCGCCGCGCCCGCCAAGGCGAAGTCCGTGAAGGCACCGAAGCCCGTCGACCGCGAAACCCTCGTCGAGGTCTTCACGCGCTTTCGTGCGGCGAACCCTCAGCCGAAGGGCGAGCTCGAGCACACCAACGCGTTCACGCTCCTCGTCGCCGTGGTGCTCTCGGCGCAGTCGACGGATGCGGGCGTCAACAAGGCGACGCGCGGGCTGTTTCAGGTCGCCGACACGCCGGCCAAGATGCTCGCCCTGGGCGAGGAGGGGGTGCGCCAGCGGATCCGGACGATCAACTTCTTCAACACCAAGGCGAAGAACGTGATCGCCCTGTCCCGCCGCCTCGTCGAGGAATTCGGCGGCGAAGTGCCGCGCTCGGTAGAGGTCCTGGAGACCCTTCCGGGCGTCGGCCGCAAGACCGCGAGCGTCGTGGTCAACGTGGCGTTCGGTGTTCCCCGGATCGCGGTGGACACCCATATCTTCCGGGTCGCGAACCGCATTCCGCTCGTCGCCACGCAGGCGCCGCTGGAGACCCAGGCAGCGCTCGAGGCCGTGGTGCCGAAGGAGTTCCTCCTCCATGCCCATCACTGGCTGATCCTGCACGGGCGCTATGTCTGCAAGGCGCGCAAGCCCGAGTGCTGGCGTTGCCTCGTCGCGGATCTCTGCCGCTACCCGGAGAAGACGCCCGCGCCGGGCGCCTGATCAGGGTTTCAGGCAGCGGCCGGCGCCGGGGATGCAGGCGATCACCGCAAGCGTTCCGCTGCCGTCCGGCATGGACGCTCCCTCATCCGAACACGATGAGGCCCGCGAGCCCCGCCGCTCCGACCACGATCCGCCACCACCCGAAGGGCGCGAAGCCGTGCCGGGACACGTAGGCCAGAAGTCCCCGCACCACGAGGAGCGCCGTGACGAAGGCGGCGACGAATCCGGCCGCGATGAGGGCCACGTCGTCGAGGGAGAGAATCCTGTAGTTCTTCAAGAGATCGTACGCGAAGGCGCCCGCCATGGTCGGCATGGCGAGGAAGAACGAGAATTCGGCGGCCGCGCGCTTCTCCGCGCCGAGCAGCATGGCACCGGCGATGGTTGCGCCGGAGCGCGACACGCCCGGCACCATGGCGGCACACTGGATTAGGCCGATCTTGAAGTACATGGGCAGCGGAAACCGTGTCGCGTCGTCGTAGCGCGCCACGATCCGCACACCGTCGAGCACCAGTAGCACGAGCCCGCCCGCGATCAGCGTGACGCACACGATCCACGGGTTGAACAGGACCTCCTTGATGAACGAATGCAGCGCCGCGCCGATGAGCGCCGCCGGCAGGAAGGCGATCAGGACCCCGACGACGAAGCGGCGCGCATCCGCATTGTCCGGCAGCGCGCGGGCGATCTGCCAGAGCTTGCCGGAATAGACCGAGAGGATCGCCAGGATGGCGCCGAGCTGAATGAGCACCTCGAAGGTCTTGCCGTTCGATTCGAAGCCGAGGAAATGGCCGACGAGCAGAAGATGTCCGGTCGACGAGACGGGCAGGAACTCGGTCAGGCCCTCGATCAATCCGAGGAACAGAGCTTCGATGAATGCAACCATGGAACGATGGAATCCCGAAAGCCGAATCGGCCCGCCGCTTAGAGCACTTTCAGGTGGAGCGGGTCCACTTCACCGCGGACATACGGCGGGAATCATAAAGACCTGATCCCACACCGGTGGAAACAGGTCCAGTCTGGGTCAGAAAGTCGCCGGCCGGGCGCGATAACGCGGTCGTCCGGGACCTGCCGGTAGCCCCCGCGACTCGCGTTCCTGCGCTCGACGGGTCCGGGATATGACATGAGTGTCGAATAATCGCCGCGTGAGTTGACACCGGTGACAAGCGCAGAGCGTATCGGTTGCAGCTGACGCCCGAGCCGCGCGACTCTGTGATCCACAAGAAGCGCTTGAGCGGCTTCTTCGGAACGCACCTGGAGCCGTTGCTGACGTCGCTGCGGATCGAGCGCCTGGTCGTCCGCTGCGTCACGACGAACATCTGCGTGGAGTCGACCGTCCGCGACGCCTCGCAGCGCGACTACCGCTGCATCGTCGTCAAGACGCGGTGGGCGGCGCGCGGCCGGCCAGTTCCTACCGGGTCAGAAAGGCACCGTCCGAGCGGAAGTACGGTCTGGACGCTTGGACCGGACGCTCGGTCGATGATGCGACGGCGCCCCATTGCGGCGCTCGCGCAGAGATCGAAGGAAGTCCGCGCCACCGTTCCCGCCTTGGCGACTCGCCCCTTTTATTGCGACGTCGGACTTTTCGGCTGTTCACGGACCCGCTCGTCTGGATAGGGACCGGCGGGACTGCTTGTCGCGATGCCGGCCCGCGCATCCGATCTTGACCAAACGTTAAGGAAGCACGGCCTTATTGTCGCCCCTTGTTGTGCGTCTGACACGCTGATGACCATCCTCCATCATTACGCCTTCTGCCCGCATTCGCGGTTCGTCCGGCTCGTGCTCGGCGAGATCGGGATCGAGGCCGAGACTCGCGAGGAAAGGCCGTGGGAGCGGCGCATCCCGTTCCTCGAGCTCAATCCGGCGGGCACGACGCCGGTCCTGGTCGACGGCCAGGGCTTTCGCCGTGCCGGGCGCCGGGAGTCATCGCCGAATATCTCGACGAGACCCGGGGCGGCGTGCTCGGCGACCGGCGGCTCCTCCCGGCCGAGCCGGCCGCGCGGGTCGAAGTCCGGCGGCTTCTCGACTGGTTCCTGTCGAAGTTCCATGAGCGAGGTGACGGGCTACCTCGTCATGGAGAAGATCTACAAGCGCTTCATGCCGGCCGAGCCTCGGAGGCGGCGCGCCCGACATGAGCGCGATCCGCGCGGCCCGCACGAATGTGCGTTACCATCTGAAGTATATCGGCTATCTGATCGCGACCCGGAAATGGCTTGCCGGCGACCAACTGACCTATGCGGATCTGGCCGCGGCAGCCCATCTCTCGGCGGCGGATTATCTCGGCGACGTGCCATGGGACGAGGACGAAACGGCGAAGCATTGGTACGCCCGGGTGAAATCCCGGCCGGCCTTCCGCACGCTCCTCGCGGACCGGGTGCCCGGCATGGCGCCGCCGGAGCATTACACGGACCTCGACTTCTGAAGGCGGCTTTCGTCGAGCGCGCCAAGACCCTCGGCTTCGACATCGTCCGCGTGACGGCCCCGGACGCCGCGCCGCTCGCCCCCGAACGCCTCGAGGCCTGGCTGGCGGAGGGCCATCACGGCTCCATGGCCTGGATGGCGGACACGGCGGCGCGGCGCGCCGACCCGCGGATCCTGTGGCCCGAGGTGCGCAGCATCGTGCTCCTCGGACTCAATTACGGGCCCGAAACCGACCCGCTGGCGACCCTCGGCGCGCGGGACCGCGCCACCATCTCGGTCTATGCCCGCAACCGCGACTATCACGACGTGATCAAGGGCAAGCTGAAGGAAGCCGCCGGTTTCCTCGCCGCCCGCGCGGGATCCGGCGTGAAGGTCTTCGTCGACACGGCGCCGGTGATGGAGAAGCCCCTGGCCCAGGCCGCCGGCCTCGGCTGGCAGGGCAAGCATACGGTCCTCGTGTCGCGCGAGTTCGGCAACTGGCTCTTTCTCGGCGCCATCTTCACCACGGCGGAGATGCCGCCCGACGCGCCCGAGCGGGACCATTGCGGTTCATGCCGCCGCTGCCTCGACATCTGCCCGACCGACGCCTTCCCGGCGCCCTACCGGCTCGATGCGCGCCGCTGCATCTCGTACCTCACCATCGAGCACCGGGGCCACATCCCGCCGGATCTGCGGCCCGGCATCGGCAACCGCGTGTTCGGCTGCGACGATTGCCTCGCCGTCTGCCCGTGGAACAAGTTCGCGCAGGCCGGGCGCGAGGTCCGCCTCAAGCAGCGCGAGGACCTCGCCGCGCCGCCGCTCGCGGACCTCGCCCGCCTCGACGATGCCGCCTTCCGGGCCCGCTTCGCCGGCACCCCGATCAAGCGCACGGGCCGCGACCGCTTCGTGCGCAACGTGCTCGTCGCGATCGGCAATTCCGGCGAGCCCGGCCCTGGCCGAGGAGGCCGTCCGCCTCCTCGGCGACGCCTCGCCGCTCGTGCGCGCCATGGCGGTCTGGGCGGCGGGCCGCCTGCTGCCGGCGGAGAGCGCGGCGGCGCTTGCCGCCGCGCACGGCCCGGCCGAGACGGACGCCGACGTGCGCGCCGAATGGGAGCGGGCGCTCGGGTCCGGCTTCGCCGAGGACGCCGCGTGAACCTCTTCGTCTTCGGCCTCGGCTATACGCGCCTCGGCCTTCGTGCGGCGCTATTGCGGGCGCTTCGCCCACGTCGCCGGGACGGTCCGGAGCCTCGACAAGGCCGAGGTCCTGAGGGGCGAGGGAATCGAGGCGTTCCGCTTCTCGGACGAGTGCGCCGACGAGGGCATCGCCGACGCCCTCGCCGAGGCGGACGCGGTCCTCATCTCGATTCCACCCGGGACCGGCGGCGACCCTGTCCTCGCCCGCCATGGGGAGGCCCTGGGCCGCGCTCCGCGATCCGCCTGGATCGGCTATCTCTCCACGGTCGGCGTCTACGGCGACCAGCGGGGCGCCTGGGTCGACGAGACGCGTTCCGGCGACGCCGAAGAGCGAACGTTCGCGGGAGCGCCTCGCCGCGGAGAACGCCTGGCTCGCCTGGGGGCGTAGGACCGGCAAGGCCGTTCAGGTCTTCCGCCTCGCCGGCATCTACGGTCCCGGCAGCAACGCCCTTGCCAATCTCGCCCGCGGCACGGCGCGCCGCGTCGTGAAGTCCGGGCAGGTGTTCAACCGGATTCACGTGGACGACATCGCGACGGCGCTGATGGCCTCGATCGAGCGGCCTCGTCCCGGCGCGATCTACAACGTCGCCGACGACGAGCCCGCGCCGCCGCAGGACGTCGTCGCGCATGCGGCCGCGCTGCTCGGGGTTCCGCCGCCGCCCGAGACGCCCTTCGATCCGGCCGCGATGTCGCCCATGGCGGCGAGCTTCTACGCCGAGAGCAAGCGCGTCTCGAACCGGCTCATCAAGCAGGAGCTCGGCTGGACGCCGGCCCATCCGAGCTACCGGGAGGGCCTCGCGGCGCTCTTTGCCGCCGGCGAGGGCGTTCAGGCCGCGTGACGGTTGGCCGCCGGTCCGAAATGATCGATGTAGCGCGGGTTGATGGCGGAGACCGGCAGCACCACGAGCACGTCCGTCGTGCCGAACTGCCGGTCGATCACCGCCCCGTCCCCGAAGGTCGCGCCGAGCCGGAGATAGCCCTTGACGAGCGGCGGCAGCGCGTGGAGCGCGGCCTTCGTGTCCACCGCCTCCTTCGCGAGGACGTCCATGGCGCGTGTAGCGCTCCCTGAGGGCCCTGGCGCGCCATGGCTCGGGAGCCTGGGCATGGTGGTGGAGGAAGCTCAACGGCAGGGCGAGGCGGCGCGGATCCGTGCCGTCGAGGCTCGCGCAGCCGAGCATCACGTCGACCCGGAAATGGAGGACGTAGGTCCAGATGCCGTGCCAGAGCAGCTCGACCGTGCGCTTGTTCCGATAGGGCTTCAGCACGCAGGAGCGGCCGAGTTCGAGGAAGTTGAGGCCCGGATGGGCGTCGATGACAGGCTGGATGTCGTATTCGCCCGCCGTGTAGAAGCCCCAGTTCCGGTCGGCGACCTCCTGGCGCAGCAGCCGGTAGGTGCCCACGACCTTCGGTTTCGGCTTGCGGAAGGGCTTCGGCTTCACGTCGTGATCGATGACGAGCAGGTGATCGCAGACGAAATCGTATTCGTCGACGTCCCGCCGGGAGAACAGGGAGGCGCCGTCGGGCACGGCCGACATCTCCTCGTAGAACACCTTGAACCGGAGACGCTGCGCCCGCCGGATCTCCGCCTTGGTGGTGGCGAGCCGGACCTCGAGCGAGCCGAGCCGGCCGAGCGTCGGACCGAGGCTGCCGTAATGGCGGACGACCTTCTCTCGTATCGGGAAGAACCGGATCGCGCCGCTCTCGGGAGAGCCGGGAGCGGGAAGACCTGCGCGCGGGAATTGGAGCGCCATCGAAACCTCTTCGGGAAGCGTGCCGGATGCGATTCACGCATCCGGACGACGCCGCGACCGAAGCATAGAGCCTCGACGGTTGTGTGACACGCGCGATCGCACCTGTTGACGGCCGCTACGACGCGCGGTCGAGGATCTCTTCCGGAGGGGCGAGACGCCGGATCAGGTCATGGGTGCCGTAAGGTTTCGCCAGGAAGTCGCTGATGCCGGCCTTCTCGGCCGCGAGCCGGTCCTGCCGCATGGTCGTGGCCGTCACGGCGACGATCCGCAGGGGCTCGCTGCGGCCGAGACTCGCCTCGAGGGCCCTGATCCGCCGCGCGGCCCCGAGCCCGTCCAGACCGGGCATGCGGAGGTCCATCAGGACGACGTCGTAGGCCGGCGAGGCGCCCGAGAAGGAGGCCTCGATCCTCCTTAGCGCCTCTTCGCCGTCCCGGACCCAGTCGATGGCCACATCCGCCGTTTCGAGGGATCGTGCGGCGAAGAGGCCGTTGATCTCGTCGTCCTCGGCAAGGAGAACGCGGACGACCTTGCGGGCCTGAGGAGCAGGGCGTGCCGGCTCCGCGCCGGCGGCGGGGCGCGCGGGCTCGATCCGGCCGATCAGGTCGTCGGCGAGGGCCTTGATCCGCCGTGCATGGATCGCCTGCGCGCCATCGAGG
Organism: uncultured Alphaproteobacteria bacterium; assembly: GCA_963723525.1. Classification (GTDB taxonomy): domain Bacteria; phylum Pseudomonadota; class Alphaproteobacteria; order Rhizobiales; family Beijerinckiaceae; genus Microvirga. The sequence goes on along the minus strand of CAVRRI010000027.1, from coordinate 118,743 downwards.
GACGTGTCGAGGAGGAGCGTCGCCAGTCCGGCGATGCCGCCGAGCGGCGCGCGGAACGAGCGCTCGAGAGTCTCGGATTCGGCGAGCTCCCGCTGCGCAGAGAGCTTCGCCTGGTCGCGCACGCGCACCTGCGCGAAGTGCTGAATGTCGCCCTGGAGGCGCGCCACCTCGGCCTCGAGGGCGGCGGCATGACGCTCGAGCCGCAGATGATCGCGCAGCAGGACCACGGCGACCGCGACGGCCATCGCCGCAAGCGCCGTCATGGGCGCGAGCCACGCGCCACTCGAGAGCGGGATCCCGAGAAGATTCATCGTCCGTGTCCAATTCCCGGACGACGATGGTCGAAATCGCTGAAAAAGCGCTTGAGAAACGGGGTTCTCAAGGAATGAGCACCTTCGACGAAAAAGGCGCGCGCGATCTTAAGGTTTCGTTCATTGGGCGGCGGGGTGCGACAGGCCGATCAACTCGTCACCCTCAGACGCGCGCAAGGCGATGCGAGGATCCCAGGCCGAAAAGGGCGCCCGATCTTCGACCCGGCCGCTCGCACCCTCACGCCGCGGCCGAGCGGCGGTCCGCTTGCGCGCGGTACGACAAGGCCTCGGCCAGATGAATGCGCCGGACGCGCTCCTCGCCGTCGAGATCCGCAAGCGTGCGCGCGACCTTAAGGACCCGGTGGAAGCCACGGGCGGAGAGCCGCATCTTGTCGGCGGCCTCGCGGATCAGCGCGAGGCCGTCGCGGTCGGGCTGCGCCACTTCTTCGAGCAGCGGCGCCGGGCAGGCTGCGTTGGTGCTCACTCCCTCGACCCCGAGCGCCGCGTATCGCGCCGCCTGGAGCGCCCGCGCGGCGGCGACCCGCGCGGCGACTTCCGCCGAGCCCTCCGCGGGCGCCGGCAGGATGAGGTCCGCGGCGGTCACCGCCGGCACCTCGATCACGAGGTCGATGCGGTCGATGAGGGGACCGGAGAGGCGCGCCTGGTATTGCGCCATGCAGCGCTCGTTCGGCTGGCGTCGGCAGACGAAGCCGGGCTCCGTCGCCTGTCCGCAGCGGCAGGGGTTCATCGCCGCGACGAGCTGGAACCGCGCCGGATAGGTGACGCGATGGTTGGCGCGGGCGATGACGATGTCCCCCGTCTCCATCGGTTGCCGCAGCGAGTCGAGAACCTGCGGCTGGAACTCCGGCATCTCGTCGAGGAACAGCACGCCGTGATGGGCGAGGGACACCTCCCCGGGCCTCGCGTTCTGACCGCCGCCGACGAGCGCCGCCATCGAGGCGGAGTGGTGCGGCGCCCGGAACGGCCGGCGGTTGGACAGCGCGCCCTCGGCGAGGTTCCCGGCCACCGATTGGATCATCGACACTTCGAGCAGCTCACGCGGCGACAATGGCGGCAGGATCGAGGGCAGCCTTTGCGCGAGCATCGATTTGCCTGCGCCCGGCGGACCGCTCATCAAGAGGTTGTGGGACCCTGCCGCGGCGATCTCGAGGGTGCGCTTCGCGCTCTCCTGGCCCTTGATGTCGCGCAGGTCCGGCAGACCGACGGCCGCCGGCGCGATGGCCGGCTCGGGCCGGCTCATCACCTGCGTGCCCTTGAAGTGGTTGGCGAGCTGAACGAGCGAACGGGGCGCCAGCACCTCGATATCGCCGCTCGCCCAGGCGGCCTCCGGCCCGCAGGCGGCCGGGCAGATGAGCCCGTGGCCGCGCGCATTGGCGGCGATCGCCGCGGGCAGCACGCCGGCCACCGCGGTGATCGAGCCGTCGAGCGCCAGTTCGCCGAGCACCGTGAAGCCGTTCAACGCATCGCTCGGGATCGCCCCGATGGCGCCCATGACGCCGAGCGCGATCGGCAGGTCGTAATGGCTCCCTTCCTTCGGCAGGTCGGCCGGCGCGAGGTTCACGGTGATGCGCTTGGCCGGGATCGCGAGGCCGGAGGCGATGAGGGCCGACCGCACCCGCTCGCGGGATTCGCCCACCGCCTTGTCGGGCAGGCCCACGACCGTGAAGGCGACGGCGCCGGGCGTGATCTGAACCTGCACATCCACCGCCCGCGCCTCGATTCCCTCGAACGCGACGGTCGAAACCCGTGTGACCATTCGGCTGTTGCCCCCAAACCCCGGGCGCGACCTTAGCGTGGCTCCGGGTAACGCGATAGAGTTGCAATGGCCCGGCATAGGCGGGCAGGAGGGGCCGACTCCGCGCGTCAGATCCCTACCGCTTCGCCTTCAAGCGATAGAGCGCCTCCAGGGCCTCCCGCGGCGATAGCGCGTCCGGGTCGAGCGCGTCGAGTTCCTCGCGCAACGGGTCCGCTTGCGGCTTCGGCGGCTCCGTGCGGGCGGCGACCGCGAAGAGCGGCAGGTCGTCGACGAGGGCGCGCTTCGGCCGCTCGCGGTCCGATGTCTCGAGTTCGCTCAGGATCGTCTTCGCCCGGTCGACGACGGCTTGGGGCAGGCCGGCGAGGCGGGCCACCTGCAGGCCGTAGGAGCGGTCGGCGGCCCCCGGCACGACCTCGTGCAGGAACACGACCTCGCCGTGCCATTCCGTCACCTTGAGGGTCGCGTTGGCGAGCCGGGGCAGGCGTTCGGCGAGCGCCGTCAGCTCGTGGAAATGGGTCGCGAACAGGGCCCGGCAGCGGTTCGTCTCGTGCAGGTGCTCGATCGCCGCCCAGGCGATCGAGAGCCCGTCGAAGGTGGCGGTGCCGCGGCCGATCTCGTCGAGGATGACGAGCGAGCGCGAGGTCGCCTGGTTCAGGATCGCCGCCGTCTCGACCATCTCCACCATGAAGGTGGAGCGGCCGCGGGCGAGGTCGTCCGCGGCGCCGACCCGCGAGAACAGGCGGTCGACGACGCCGATGCGGGCCTCCTTGGCGGGCACGAAGGAGCCCATCTGGGCGAGCACCACGACGAGCGCGTTCTGGCGAAGATACGTGGACTTGCCGCCCATGTTGGGGCCGGTGACGAGGAGGATGCGCCCCGCCTCGCTGCCGGAGAGGTCCGCGTCGTTGGCGATGAAGGCCTCGCCCTGACGCTTCAGCGCCGCCTCGACGACCGGATGGCGGCCGCCCTCGACCCGGAAGGCGAGGCTCCGGTCGACGAAGGGGCGGGTCCAGTCGAGGTCCACCGCCAGTTCGGCGAGGGACGCCGTGACGTCGACCACCGCGACGGCATCGGCGGCGCGCGCGATGGCGGGGCCGAGATCGACGAGGCGCTGCGACAGCGCCTCGAACAGCCCGAGTTCGATCCTCAGCGCCCGGTCCGCCGCGGAGGCGATCTTGGCCTCGAGCTCGCCGAGTTCCACCGTGGAGAAGCGCATGGCGCCCGCCATGGTCTGCCGATGAACGAAGGTCTCCTTGAAGGGGGGCTTCAACAGGTCTTCGCCCGTCCCCTGAGGCACTTCGACGAAGTAGCCGATCATGTGGTTGTGCTTGACGCGCAGCGTCCGGCAGCCGGTCTCGGCCGCATAGCGCGCCTGAAGCGCAGCGATGAAGCGGCGGGAATCCTGCTGCAGCTCCCGCGCCTCGTCGAGTTCGGGGTGATAACCTGAGCGGATGAAGCCGCCGTCGCGCCTGAGGAGCGGCAGCTCGTCGGCCAATGCCGCCGCGAGGTCGTCCGCGGCTTTCGTGTCGAGCTGCGCCAGAGTGCGGCAAGCCGCGGCCAGCTCGTCGGGCAGGTCCGGCCTCGTTGCCAGGACCACGGCGAGCTCGCGCACCGCGAAGAGGCCGTCGCGCAGGCAGGCGAGGTCGCGCGGACCGCCGCGCTTGAGCCCGAGGCGCGACAGCGCCCGCGCGAGGTCGGGCGAGCGCTTCAGCACCCGGCGCAGCCGGTCGCGCAGGTCGCCGTCGTCGGCGAGGAACGCGAGCGCATCGTGCCGCGCCCGGATGGCGTCGACCTCCGTGAGCGGCCCGGCCAGGCGCTCCGCCAAAAGCCTCGCCCCGCCCGGGGTCACGGTCCGGTCGATGGTGGCGACGACGCTTCCCGCCCGCTCGCCGGCAAGCGTGCGGGTCAGTTCGAGATTGGCGCGCGTGGCGGCGTCGATGGACAAGGCCGCGCCCGCGCCGTCGCGGCCCGGCGGGTTGAGGACCGGCCGGCTGTCGAGCTGCGTCTTCTCCACGTAATAGAGCGCCGAGCCCGCCGCCGCGATCTCGGCGCGGCTGAAGGCGCCGAACGCGTCGAGCGTCGCGACGCCGAAATGATCCTTGAGCCGCCGCTCCGCGGAGGCCGGGTCGAGACCCTCGCGGGCGAGGGGCGTCACGGCGGCGCGGGTCTCGCGCCACAGGCCCGCCAGAGCAGGATCCTCGAGGACCGCATCCGGCAGGAGGATTTCGCGCGGTTCGAGACGCGCGATCTCGGCGGCGAGCCCCGGCCCGTCCGTCTCGCTCAAGGCGAAGCGCCCGGTCGAGATGTCGAGAGCGGCGAGCCCGTAGGCCCAATCCGTCTCCGAGAGCCGCCGACGCGCCACGGCGAGGAAGAGGTTGGCGCGCCCCGGATCGAGGAGCCGTTCCTCGGTGATCGTGCCGGGCGTGACGAGGCGCACCACGTCCCGGCGGACGACCGATTTCGAGCCGCGCTTCCTGGCTTCCGCCGGGTCCTCCGTCTGCTCGCAGACGGCGACCCGGTGGCCGAGGGCGATGAGCCGCTGCAGGTAATCGTCGGAGCGCTCCACCGGCACGCCGCACATGGGGATGTCCTCGCCGAGGTGCTTCCCGCGCTTCGTCAGGACGATGCCGAGCGCCCGGCTCGCGATCTCGGCGTCCGCGAAGAACAGCTCGTAGAAATCGCCCATCCGGTAGAACAGGAGGCAATCGGGATGGGCCGCCTTGATCTCCACGTATTGCGCCATCATGGGCGTGACCCGGCCCGAATCGGAGCCGGGCGCCGGGCGAGGGGCCTCGTCCGGAGCGGACGGATCGGGCTCCGGGGAGCGGAAGGCGGCACGTGACGACATGGCCGGACCCTAGCGCATCGTGCGGAAAAGTGGACCCGGTTTTCCGCACCGAACGATGCGCTGCTTAAGAGAAAGAGCATCGGATGGATCCCAAAAGTGGGGTCCACTTTTGGGTCCGATGCGTGCATCGTGCGGAAAAGTGGACCCGGTTTTCCGCGCAAAACGATGCGCTGCTTTAAGACAAAGAGCATCGGATGGATCCCAAAAGTGGATTCCACTCTGGGTCCGATGCTCTGAGCATTTTCCGGTGAAGCGGGTCCCCTTCACCGTCGAAAATGCGGCACAAGAGCATCGAGAGCTGATTCCACGCCCGTGGAGGCAGGTCTAGCAAAGCCGGCCGGGGGTTTCACCCGCGTCACGGGGTCTTCGCCGGATGCGGGGGATTGTGTGGACAAGCCTTGAGCGGAGGGCGCGTCGTGCCGTAAGGTCGAAATTCGACCCGGAAATGCCCAACGACAACCATAAAGCCCATCATCGATGAACGATCAGCGCCCCGGCCGCCGCGTCCGTCCCACCTTCACCGACCAGGAGGCCCTCCAGTTCCACTCGCAAGGGCGCCCCGGCAAGCTCGAGGTGGTGCCCACGAAGCCGATGGCGACGCAGCGGGACCTCTCGCTCGCCTATTCGCCGGGCGTTGCGGTGCCGGTGAAGGCGATCGCCGAAAATCCCTCCTGCGCCTTCGATTTGACCGCCCGCGCCAACATGGTGGCGGTGATCTCGAACGGCACCGCGATCCTGGGTCTCGGCAATCTCGGAGCGCTCGCCTCGAAGCCCGTGATGGAAGGAAAGGCCGTCCTCTTCAAGCGCTTCGCCGACGTCGATTCCATCGACCTCGAAGTCGACACCGAAGACCCGGACGCGTTCATCAATTCCGTGCGCTATCTCGGGCCTTCCTTCGGGGGCATCAACCTCGAGGACATCAAGGCGCCGGAATGCTTCATCATCGAGGAGCGCCTGCGCGAGCTCATGGACATCCCGGTGTTCCATGACGACCAGCACGGCACCGCCATCATCGCGGCGGCCGGCCTCATCAACGCCCTCCACCTCACCGGCCGCGACATGGCCAAGACCCGCCTCGTGGTGAACGGCGCCGGGGCCGCCGGCATCGCCTGCACGGAGCTCCTGAAGGCCATGGGCTTCGCGCCCAACAACGTGATCCTCTGCGACACCAAGGGCGTCGTCTTCCGCGGCCGCACCGAGGGCATGAACCAGTGGAAATCGGCCCACGCTGCCGAGACCGCCGCGCGGACGCTGTCGGAAGCGCTGGAGGGGGCGGACGCCGTCTTCGGCCTCTCCGTGAAGGGCGCCTTCACGGACGACATGATCCGTTCGATGGCGGACAAGCCCATCATCTTCGCGATGGCGAATCCCGATCCGGAGATCACGCCCGAGGACGTGGCCCGCGTCCGCGACGACGTGATCATCGCGACCGGACGATCGGACTATCCGAACCAGGTCAACAACGTGCTCGGCTTCCCGTACATCTTCCGCGGGGCGCTGGACGTGCAGGCGACCACGATCAACATGGAGATGAAGATCGCGGCCGCGCAGGCCCTCGCCGACCTCGCCCGCGAGGACGTGCCGGACGAGGTGGCCGCCGCCTATCAGGGCTCGCGCCCGCGCTTCGGGCGCGACTACATCATCCCGGTCCCGTTCGATCCGCGCCTCATCGCGACGGTGCCGCTCGCGGTCGCGAAGGCCGCGATGGACACCGGCGTCGCGCGCCGTCCGATCGTCGATATGCGCAGCTACAAGAGCGTCGCTCTCCGCGCGGCTCGATCCCGTCGCCGGCACCCTCAACCGCATCTTCGAGCGCGTGCGGAAATTCCCGAAGCGCGTGGTGTTCGCGGAGGGCGAGGAGGAGCAGGTGATCCGCGCCGCGCTCTCCTTCGTCAACCAGGGCCTCGGCACGGCGATCCTCGTCGGCCGCGAGGAGCGGGTCCACGAGACGGCGACCTTCGCGGGCATCGATCTCGGAGGCCGGGAGGGCATCGAGATCCACAATGCCCGGCTCTCCCGCCGCAATGCCGTCTACGCCCAGTTCCTGTACGAGCGCCTTCAGCGCCAGGGATTCCTGTTCCGCGACTGCCAGCGCCTGATCAACCAGGACCGCAACCACTTCGCGGCCTCCATGGTGGCGCTTGGCGACGCGGACGCCATGGTGACGGGCGTGACCCGCAACTACTCGACGGCGCTCACCGACGTGCAGCGGGTCATCGACGCGAAGCCCGGCCATCGGGTCATCGGCATTTCGCTCTGCCTCGCCCGCGGCCGCACGGTGCTCGTGGCCGACACGGCGATCCACGAGATGCCGAACGCGCAGGAGCTCGCCGAGATCGCCCTGGAGGCCGCCGGCGTCGCCCGCCGTCTCGGCTACGAGCCCCGCGTGGCGCTCCTGTCCTTCTCCACCTTCGGCCACCCCAAGGCCGAGCGCGCCGAGAAGATCCAGGAGGCGGTGCGGATCCTCGACGGCATGCGGGTCGATTTCGAGTATGACGGCGAGATGGCGGCCGATATCGCGCTCAACCGGGAACACATGGCGCAGTACCCGTTCAGCCGCCTGAAAGGCCCGGCGAACGTCCTCGTGATGCCGGCTTTCCATTCCGCCTCCATCTCCACCAAGATGCTGCAGGAACTCGGCGGCGCGATGGTGCTCGGCCCGCTGGTCGTCGGCCTCGACAAGCCGGTCCAGATCGTCTCGCTCGGCGCGACGGACGCCGACATCGTCAACATGGCGGCGCTCGCCGGCTTCAATATCGGCGGCTGAGGGTTCTTTTGATGGCGTTCGTTGCGTCGCTGCTCATGGCGGACGGGGACGATTTCGTCTGCCGCACCGTGCCGAGCCTTGCTCTCACCTTCTCGGGCATCCCCGGCCACCGCCATGCGGGCGCGACGCGGCCGGCGGATGCGCGTACGCCCTGGCACAGGCGCGGCACGCCCATCGCCAATACGCGCCACGTCTCCATCGTGTCGGTGGAGGAATGCGCGCTCGTCGCGCGGGCGCTCGGCCTCGCCCATCTCGATCCCGCGCTGCTCGGCGCCAACCTGGTCATCGCCGGTCTCGAGAGCCTGACGCAGCTGGCGCCGGCCACCCGGCTGCAATTTCCAACGGGCGCGACGATCTTCGTCACCGAGCCGAACGCGCCGTGCCGCCAGCCGGGGCGCAGGATCGCCGAGGCTCACGGCGACAGGGCTCTCGAATTCGCCTTTCCGAAGGAGGCGACGGGTCTGCGCGGCCTCGTGGGCCTCGTCGAGAGCGAGGGTTCGGTCGCGGCGGGCGATGCCGTAAGGGTGATCGCCCCGTCCTATCGGGGCGAGCGCCGGACGACCGCGCCGGCGGCAGCGGTATAGGGCAAGCTCTCGAGGAGAAGAATGAACCGCATGCCTTCCAAGGTCGTCTTCGACGTCGGCAACGTCCTCATCCGGTGGGACCCCCGCAACCTCTACCGCAAGATCTTCGACGACGAAGCGCGGATGGAGTGGTTCCTCACGAATGTCTGCACGCCCGAATGGAACATCGAGCAGGATCGCGGCCGCGGCTGGGACGAGGCGGTGGCGCTGCTCGTCGAACGGCACCCGGACCACGAAGCTCCGATCCGGGCCTTCCACGAGCGCTGGCACGAGCTCGTCGACGGCACGTTCGAGGACAACGTCGCGCTGCTGGGGCGCCTGCGCGAAGCGGGCGTTCCCACCTACTGCATCACCAACTTCTCCGGCGCGAAATTCCGGGAGGCGCAGATGCGCTTTCCGTTCCTCGCCGGCTTCGACGGCATCATCGTGTCCGGAGACGAACGCCTCCTGAAACCCGACCCGGCGATCTACAAGCTGCTGCTCTCCCGGTATGGGCTCGAAGCGCCGGATTGCGTCTTCATCGACGACAGCGCCGCCAACGTGGAGGGCGCCCGTTCGGTCGGGATGCATGCCGTCCACTACCGGGAGCCGATGGACCTTGCAGCCGAGCTCGACCGTTTCGGCATCGCCGCTTCCTGAATGCCGCTTGCGGGGAGGGGGCCGGTCGGCCATCACGCGGGGATGCGCGCTTTCGATACCGCCCTCCCGATCGACGCCGTGCTTGCCGATCTCGCGGCGAGCCTGCGCGCGCGTCCCAACGCGGTCCTCGTCGCGCCGCCCGGCGCCGGCAAGACGACGCGGGTGCCGCTGGCCCTTCTCGACGAGCCCTGGGTCGGGAACCGCAAGCTGATCGTCCTGGAGCCCCGGCGCCTCGCCGCCCGGGCCGCCGCCGAGCGCATGGCCTGGAGCCTCGGCGAAACGGCGGGCGGCACGGTGGGATTGCGGGTCCGGCTCGGTTCCAGGATCTCGGCGCGGACGCGGATCGAGGTGGTCACCGAGGGCATCTTCACCCGCATGATCCTCGATGATCCCGCGCTCGACGGCGTGGCGGCGGTGCTGTTCGACGAGTTCCACGAGCGCTCCCTCGACGCCGATCTCGGCCTCGCGCTGGCGCTCGATGCGCAGGGGGGATTGCGGGAGGACCTGCGTCTCGTCGTCATGTCGGCGACCCTCGACGGGGCCAGGGTCGCGCGCCTGATGGGCGATGCTCCCGTGATCCGCTCCGAGGGGCGGGCCTACCCGGTCGAGACCCGCCATGTCGGGCGCGATCCGGACCGGCGCATCGAGGACGAGGTGACGGATGTCGTGACGCGCGCCCTGCGCGCCGAACCCGGCTCGCTTCTCGTCTTCCTGCCCGGACAGGGGGAGATCCGCCGCGTCGAGACCCGGCTGCGCGAGCGGGTGGTGGATCCTCACGTCGACATCGCGCCGCTCTACGGCGCGCTCGACCGGGCCGAGCAGGACCTGGCGGTCGGTCCCGCGAAACCCGGCCGCCGCAAGGTGGTGCTCGCCACCTCGATCGCGGAGACCTCGCTCACCATCGAGGGCGTCCGGGTCGTCGTCGATTCCGGACTCGCGCGCGTTCCCGTCTACGAGCCCGATCTCGGGCTCACGCGTCTCGAGACGGTGCGCGTCTCGCGGGCCGCCGCCGACCAGCGCCGCGGGCGCGCGGGGCGCACGGAGCCGGGCGTGTGCTATCGCCTCTGGGAGGAGGCCGCGACCGGGGCGCTCGAACCCTTTGCGAAGCCCGAGATCCTGTCGGCCGACCTGAGCCCGTTCCTTCTCGACTGCGCCGCCTGGGGGGTAACGGATCCCTCGACGCTCGCCTTCCTGGACCCGCCGCCCGGGCCGGCGCTCAAGGAGGCGAAGGCGCTGCTGCGCGAGCTCGACGGGCTCGACCCGGAGGGCCGCATCACCCCGATGGGCCGGAGATTGCGCGCCTTGCCGCTCGCGCCTCGCCTCGCCCGCATGATCGTCGCGGCCGGCGAGACTGGCCGCGCCCACGATGCCGCGGATCTCGCGGCCGTTCTCGTCGAGCGCGGCCTCGGCGGCGATGCCGTCGACCTGACGGACCGCGTCGAGCGCTTCCGGCGCGACCGGTCGAAGCGCGCCGACGACATGCGTCGCATGGCGGAGGGCTGGGCGCGCGCGGCCGGGTCCGCATCCCGGCCGCGCGAGGCCGCCGCCCTCGGCCCACTCCTCGCGCTCGCCTATCCCGACCGCATCGCCAAGGCGCGCGGCAGGCCGGGCGAGTACCTCATGGCGAGCGGGCGCGCCGCGAGCCTCGAAGCCCACGACCGTCTGGCCCGGGAGCCGTTCCTGGCCGTCGCGGAGGTCGCGGGGGCGGCCGCTTCGTCCCGCATCCTCGCCGCGGCGGCGCTCACGGCGGAGGACCTGGAGGAGGCCGTCGGCGCCCACGTCGAGGAGACGGAGGAGGTCGCGTTCGACCGCGGCGCGAAGGCCCTGCGGGCGCGCAAGGTCCGCCGATACGGGGCCCTCGTCCTCAACGAGCGCCCCCTCCCGGTACCGGCGACGGACGAGGCGGCCCGGGCTCTCTCCCGTGGGCTGGCGTCGCTCGGCCCGCAGGCCTGGCCCTGGTCGAAGGCGCTGTCGCAATGGCGCGAGCGGGTCCTGTTCCTGCGGCGCGCGGAGGGTGGCGAATGGCCCGATCTCTCGGACGCCGCCCTGACGGCCGGCATCGAAACCTGGTTCGCGCCGCACCTCGCCGGCCGCACGGGGCTCGGCGACATCGGCGCCGACACGTTGAGCGATGCGCTCCACGCGCTCCTGCCCTGGCCCCTGCGGCGGCGGCTCGACGAGGAGGCGCCGACCCACCTGGAGGTGCCGACGGGGTCCCGGATCCCCATCGATTACGGAGCGGAGGGGGGACCGGTCCTCCCCGTGCGGGTGCAGGAGCTCTTCGGCCTCGACAGGCACCCGACCCTCGCGGCCGGCCGCGTGCCGCTCGTCCTGCACCTCCTCTCGCCGGCGGGGCGTCCGATCCAGATCACCCGCGACCTGCCGGGATTCTGGCGCGGCTCGTGGGCGGCCGTGCGCGCCGACATGCGCGGGCAATACCCCAAGCATCCCTGGCCGGAGGATCCCCTCACCGCGCCGCCGACCCGGCGGGCGAAGCCTCGGGGGACTTGACGCCGAACGTCTCGATGAGACGCTCGGCGGTGGCGCGGTTGAGCGCCATCGGGATGTTGTAGACCAGCGCCAGCCGCATCAGCGCCTTCACGTCCACGTCGTGGGGGTGGGGCGAAAGCGGGTCGACGAAGAAGACGAGCGCGCCGATCCTGCCCTCGGCGATCATGGCGCCGATCTGCTGATCCCCGCCGAGGGGGCCGCTCTTCAGGCGCGTGATCTTGAGGTGCGGGCAACGCTCCATGATCCGCGCGCCCGTGGTGCCGGTGGCGACGAGGTCGAACCGGCCGATCGAACCGTGATGGGCGGCGACGAAATCGGCCATTTCGGCCTTCTTGTCGTCGTGGGCGACGAGGGCGAGAGTCAGGCCTTGCATCAATTCCCCATCCGGTCGCGCCACTGGGTCTCCCCGATGAGGCAATTGGCTCGCGGCTTCGCCTGAACGGGCTCGATCAGGGGTCGCGGCGGCGCCGACCCTGCGATCTCGAGGAGGATCTTGGTCTTGATCGCCTGCGGAAACTGCTCGCGCTCCCGCACCGGCACCATGAAGGCGCCCGTTCCGCCGATGACGCAGTCCCGGAAGTAGCCCTCGAGGTCGTCGATGTCGAGGTAGCCCGGCTTGCGCAGCATGATCGGCAGGCCGTTGATGGTGATCCCTTTCGCGACCGCTTCGTCCCGCGCCGGGACCACGAAGCGGCCCTGGTTGTTGGGTCCGTCGCCCGAGATGTCGATCACCCGGCGTGTCGCCTCGACCCGGCTCTCGTCGAAGAGCCTCGCGCCGAAATCGATCGCCGCCGAGACCGAGGTCCGCTGCGCCCGCCGGAGCGGCACGGTGGCGATCTTGCCGGCGAACGCCATGATGCTCTCGGGGTCGTCGAGGATGGTCCAGGGCACCATGACCTTCTGGTCGGCTGCGCCGGCCCATTCGAAATAGGTCACCGCGATCCGCCCCAGCATGCCGCGGCGGACGGCGTCGTGGACCAGGGGAGAGCGGAAGGCTTCGGCGAACCCTTCGCGCTGCAGCGCCTGCTCGTCCGGGTCCATGGAATAGGAGATGTCGACCCCCAGCACGAGGGCGAGATCCACCTCCGTCTGCGCCAGGGCGGGGGAGCCCGCCAGTGCAAGGATCATCGCCGCCGACAGCGCCAAGGCCGGCGCCCATCCTGCAGCGAGACGGTTGATGATGCGTCGGACCATCGCCTGTTCCCTGCTCCGAGCCGAACGGATCGGGAAAGTGTGGCAGCTTCTCGCTCCGGCGCAACCGTCCACTTGAAACGCGCCATCCTCGGACGGAGCGCGGCGAGACCCGAGGATCGGGTCGAGGTTCAGGCGCCTTTCGCGGCCCGAGGTTCTCGGGTCGCGCCGCGCGTGCCCGGATGGATCCCAAAAGTGGATTCCACTTTTGGGTCCGATGCTCTAAGGCGGTGGGGCGCGGCGGCGCTCTTCCACCAGCTCCAGCGCCGTCCGGAAGGCCGCGTCCGCGTCGAGTTCCGTCGTGTCGAGGACGATGGCGTCCTCGGCGGCCTTCAGCGGCGCGGTGCTGCGGGTGGAGTCCCGCTCGTCGCGGCGGCGGATATCCGCGAGGATCGCGGTGAACTCGGCCGCCTCGTTCCGGGACAGGAGTTCGAGATGGCGGCGCCTGGCCCGCTCCTCCGGCGTCGCCGTGATGAAGAGCTTCACGTCGGCGAGAGGGCAGACGATGGTCCCGATGTCGCGCCCGTCGAGGACGGCGCCGGCGGTCTGCGCGGCGAACTGGCGCTGGAAGTCGAGGAGGGCGTCCCGCACCGGCTGGAAGGCCGAAACGACCGAGGCCGCCTCGCCCATGGCGGCGCCGCGCAGGCGGGGATCCTCGAGCGCCTTCACGTCGAGCGCGGAGGCCGCCCGGGCGGCGGCGTCCCGGTCGTCGAGCGGCGTGCCCGCGTCGAGCAGGCTGCGGGCGACCGCCCGATAGAGGAGGCCGGTATCGAGATGCGGAAGCCCGTAATGGACGGCGAGGCGCTTCGCGAGCGTGCCCTTGCCGGAGGCCGCCGGGCCGTCGATGGCGATGATCATGGTGGGGTTCAGTCGTGAATCGTTGCGCCGAGCGACCGCATCAGCGGGATGAAGGTCGGGAAGCTTGTCTTGATCATGGCGCCGTCGTCCACGCGTCATGGGGTCGCGGGTGGCAAGCCCCATGACGAGGAACGACATGGCGATGCGGTGGTCGAGATGGGTCGCGACGGTGCCGCCGCCCGGCACCGCGCCGCCGGTCCCGTGCACGATGAGGTCGTCGCCTTCGATCGCGTGCCGGACGCCGGCCTGCGCGAGCCCGGCCGCCACGGCGGCGAGGCGGTCCGACTCCTTCACGCGCAATTCGTGCAGCCCCTGCATCCGCGTCGTGCCCTCCGCGAAGGAGGCCGCGACGGCGAGGATCGGGTATTCGTCGATCATCGAAGGCGCGCGCGCCGCCGGCACGGTCACGCCCTCGAGGCGGCTCGCCTCGATTTTCAGATCGGCCACCGTCTCGCCGCCCTCGTCGCGCTCGTTCGTGCGCGCGATGGAGGCGCCCATTTCGAGGAGCGTCGTGATGAGCCCCGTGCGCAGCGGGTTCATCATCACGCCCTCGACGACGACTTCCGAGCCCGGCGTGATCAGCGCGGCCACGATGGGGAACGCCGCGGAGGAAGGATCCGACGGAACAACCACGGTGGTGCCGCGCAATTCCGGCTGGCCCTGCACCGAGACCGCGCGGCCGTCGTCTCCGTGCGGCGCGACGTCGACCTCGGCCCCGAAATGCCTGAGCATCCGCTCCGTGTGGTCGCGGGTCGCCTCCCGTTCGACGACCGTCGTCCGCCCCGGGGAGTTGAGGGCGGCGAGCAGGATCGCCGACTTGATCTGTGCCGAGGCGGCCGGCGTCTCGTAGGTGATCGGGATCGTCTCGCGGGGCCCCCGCAGGGTGAGCGGCACGCGGCCGCCCTCCGCCTCGCTGACGATGGTGACGCCCATCTGCGCGAGCGGGTCGAGGATGCGCCGCATCGGCCGCTTGCGGAGCGAGGCGTCGCCGTCGAACGTCGTCGTGATCGGGTGGCTGCCGGCCACCCCCATCATCAGGCGGCAGCCAGTGCCGGCATTGCCGAAATCGAGCACGCCGGACGGTTCGACGAGGCCGCCGATGCCGGCGCCGCGGATCGCGCCAGCGCCCCGGCCCCTCGCGGGTGATCCCGGCCCCGAGCGCCCGGCAGGCCTCCGCCGTCCTGAGCACGTCGTCGCCTTCGAGCAGTCCCTCGACCTTCGTCTCGCCGATGGCCAGGAGCCCGAAGATCATCGACCGATGCGAGATCGACTTGTCTCCCGGCACCCGCAGCCTGCCCCTCAGCGCCGATCCGCGCCTTGGCCGTGACCGGCGAGGGCTCACCCGCTCCGTGCGACACCGCTCTTCCCCTGGTCTTTCACCGGTCCGTCCCCGATGGCCGCAGCGCTCGTAACACGTGGGTCCGGCCCCGTCACGCAGGGCCTGCAACGGTCTGCGGCGCTCCTCGAAATGCCATTTGACAAGCCCTGCCCCCGCGACTAACGGGAGCGCTCTCCCATTCCTCGTTCTTGAAGGCTTGCCACCGTGGCCAAACCTGAACTCGGCTTGAAGCGCCAGTGCATGAGCTGCGGCGCGAAGTTCTACGACCTCAACCGGGATCCCGCAATCTGCCCGAAATGCGGCACCGCGTTCCAGGCGGTGTCGCTGAGCCGCGTCGCTGCGCCGGTCGTCGCCCGTGCCGCGCCTCCCGCCGCGGAGGACGACGCCGAACTCGAGCAGGCGGGTCCCGAGCTGGTCTCCCTCGACGAGGTCGAGGCCGGCGAAGCCGAGAAGGATCTGCCGATCGACGAGGACATCGACGTCGGCGACGACGCTGCGGACGACACCTTCCTCGAAGAGGAGGAGGAGGGCGAGGACGACGTCGCCGACCTGATCGACGGCGACATCGAGGACGACGAAGAGGCTTGAACGCCTCCCCCGTCCCGACTATAGAGACGCCCTCCGCTCCGGCGGGGAGTATCAGCCGCGGTCCATCCCGACACCGCGGCCTGCGTGGGGCCATAGCTCAGTTGGGAGAGCGCTTGAATGGCATTCAAGAGGTCGGCGGTTCGATTCCGCCTGGCTCCACCAGAAATCACCAAGAGCATCAACAGTTTACAGCGGAAGGCACACTGTCTCTCGCTACGGCCTCCCGCCATAGCTACCCCATAGCAACCAAACTATTTAGGGTATACGTGAGCGCCGTCAGGGCGATGGCGTGCTCGCCTATTTCGGCTGGCCCCGGACGCACGAGAACGAGGCCGAGCGCGCGGTTCGGGCAGGGCTCGCCGTGATAGCAGCGGTCGCCGACTGCCCAAGGCCGCAGGCGAGCCCGTGGCGGCTCGGGTCGGCATCGCCACCGGCCGGCTTCGCCGCGGACGACAGCGGGGATCGCCGACTGGACCAGCTCGAGACACTGCTCACCAGGGCTACCGACGATATCCGCGAGGCCGCGCCGCTGGTGCTGCGCCTCGGGCTCGGAAGGGCCCGGCAGTGTTTCCGACCTTGCTCGGCAATTTCTAGCGATCCGAACGCATGGCTGCTGCGGCCCCCCGCGCAGCAGTCAATATTGTCCAGGATGTGGATCCGCCTGCCACTACGTAGATCGGAAGGTGTGAGGAATGTGCAAGCGGCAGCGGAGCGAACATGAGTTGAAACCAAGGCCGTGAAAGCACTAAGTGCTATGGTATATGATCGCGTTGCATTAGCATAATTCCGTCAGCTGTTCGTGGGACGGAGATGCTCATGCGCGGCGTCGGATCGGGCAAGAGCACCTCCGGCTCGGTGATCGCGGGAGCAGTCGGACCGGCTCTCTCGACGATCTTCATCGCCTGATCGACTGGGCCGCAATCGACCGCCACCTGGCTCCGATCTACGCCTCCGCGAAGGGCGAGCAGGCCTGGCCACCGCTATCCCTGTTCAAGGCTTTGCTGCTCGCGGTCTGGTACGACCTCTCCGACGTGAAGCTCGCCGAGGCTCTCGACGATCGGACCTCGTTCCGTCGCTTCTGCGGGTTTGCGGCGGAGGAGCCAACGCCAGAGCGCACGGCGTTCGTTCGGTTCCGTCGCGCGTTGCTGGCGCGGGACCTCGACCGGGTGCTGTTTGCGGCCGTGACGGATCAGCTCGATGCGCAGGGCGTTACCGTCAAAACCGGCACACTGGTCGATGCCGCCCTGATCGCATCAGCCAGCATCAAGAGTGATGACGAGGCACGCTGGGCCGGCCATCGCCGCAAGAAGCCGGTCCACGGCTACAAGGCGCATGTTGCGACGGATGAGGGCGGCGGCCTGGTGAACGTAGAGATCACGACGGCCAATGTTCACGACGGGATCATGCTGGAGGCGGTGCTGCCGTCCGATCCTGGGGACGTCTACGCGGACAGCGCCTATGCGGCCGACCGGTTCACGAACGTGATCCGGGCTCGCGGCGGCGTGGCCCGCGTAGTCTACACGTCCACCTGGGGCGGCCCTGCAGGCCTCGCCCGGCTCGAGGCCTGGAACGCACAGGTTCGGGCTGTACGCTGCCGGATCGAGAAGGTGTTCGGGACCTGGAAGCGCTCGTATGGCTTGCGTCGGATGCGCTGGCTCGGGCTCGCCAAAGCCGGGCTGCAAGTGCGCCTCACAGCGATCGCCTACAATCTGCGTCGCTCAGCAACGCTCTTGAGAGCCAGAGAGGTTTGATCATGGGCGGAGTCTGCCTATGCCGACGAAGACGACGCTCCAGAACGCGAGTTAACGGTGTCCCGCTGTACAAAAGCTGCCCTTCAGCGCAAAGCGCCTGACCTGTCGCCGAAATCTGCAGCCGCGCACATAACATTCACGTCAATATTGCATCAGGCGCCATGGACCTCTTCCTCATCGAACCCGGCCTACTACAACAAAAACTCGGGCGACCTGACCTCGTCGTAATCGACTGCAGTTGGTATTCGCCCGAGGCAGGCAAATGCGGGCTGGAAAGCTTCCGTGAGGGCCATATTCCCGCCGCGCGCTATTTCGATCTCGACGCTGCGTCGGACAAGACCTCGCCTTATCCGAACATGCTGCCGTCGACGGAGCAATTCGCGGAAGTGGTGGGCAGTCTCGGAATCGACAACGATACGAGGTCATCGTCTACGATGCGAGCTATGTGTCCGCGCGGGTCTGGTGGATGTTCCGCCTTTTCGGCCATGACAGGGTCCGAATTCTGAATGGCGGCTGGCGGCGCTGGAAGGCGGAGCGGCGCCCGGTCGAGACCGGCGATACGATGCCGGTGGCCGCGGCGACAATTCACGGCGATCGGGCCGGCCGGGCAGGTCGCCGACTGGCGCAGGTGCTCGGCGCCGTACAATCCGGCGAGGCACAGGTGGTCGATGCGCGCACTACGGAGCGGTTCACGGGCGAGTTGCCATCGGGCTATCCGGGCCTGCCACCCGGCCATATGCCCGGCGCGATAAACCTGCCATGGAGCAGAATGATCCGCCAGAGCGGCGATTTCGGTTTCGAAACGCCTGATGCCGCGGAAAGGATTTTCCGAGAGGCCGGCATCGACCCAGAACGGCCGATCATCTCAACCTGCGGCTCGGGCGTAACAGCCGCCGTTCTAGCCTTCCAGCTCGTCCGGATGGGCAAGGAACGCTGGAAGATCTACGACGGCTCCTGGAACGAATGGGGCCGCCGCGACGATCTGCCGAAGGAATCGGCCTGATGCGCCGTTTCGCTTTTCACGATCATCTGCGGCAAGCTCTTCGGAAAGGCCAACTGATGCATCCTGCGATCCTTGTCCCATTGGGGCGCGTTCAGGGCGGAAGTAGCGAACGGCCGACTCGTGAGGGTCGCGCCGTTCGAGCACGATCCGGAGCCCAGTGACCTGATCTCCGTCTGGCCCGAGATGGTGACCTCGCCACTGCGCGTTGCCAAACCTTCGGTCCGCCGCGGCTGGCTGAGGCGCGATGACGGCGTCGAGCGAGGCGAGGACACATTCGTCGAAGTTGGCTGGGACGAGGCGCTCGACATGGCGGCGGGCGAGATCGGCCGATTACGCGGCGAGTTCGGCAATGCGTCGCTGTTCGCCGGCTCCTATGGCTGGTCGAGCGCCGGCCGCCTGCACCACGCGCGCACCCTCGTGCGGCGCTTCTTCAATTCTATCGGCGGCTTTACGGACCAGGTGACTAACTACAGTTATGGCGCGGCAATGGCCTTCCTGCCGCGCATCCTCGGAGTGCCGGATGCGGTGGGCTCGGCGACGACCTCGTTCGAGACGATCCGCGATCACACCGACATCATGCTCGCCTTCGGCGGCATTCCCAAGAAGAATTGGGAGGTCCTGTCGGGCGGCTTCGGCCAGCACCGCTTCAGGGATTTCATGCAGGACGTTACAAGCAGTGTGCGCGTGCTCAATATCTCGCCATTCAAGGGCGATATCGCGGCAGGGTACGCCGCAGAATGGCTTCCCATCCGCCCGAATACCGATACGGCGCTGCTACTTGCACTCGCCTACGAGATCATCTTGGCTCGGAAGCATGCCCAGCCTTTTCTCGACAGTCACTGCGAAGGATTCGGGCGGTACCGTCGACTATCTATTCGGGAAGTCGGACGGGATCGCGAAGACGCCGGAATGGGCTTCCCGAATCACTGGCATTCGCGCCGAAAAGATCCGTGAGGTTGCTGCCTCGCTTGCCGGGCAAGCGCGTACTGGTGGCGGCCAATTGGAGCCTACAGCGCGCCCGACACGGCGAGCAGCCTTATTGGGCGATTATCGCGCTGGCGGCAATTCTCGGCCAGATCGGCTTGCCAGGCGGAGGCTTCGCCTTCGGCTATGGTTCGTCAAACGGCATGGGAAATCCGCGCCCCGACACGCCGCTCTATGGCCTGCCGATCGGCATTAATCCGGTTGACATCGCGATCCCGGTGGCGCGAGTCGCCGACCTCCTGCTCAACCCGGGCGAGACGGTCCGCTTCGACGGTCGCCCGATCACCTATCCCGATATTCGGCTGGTCTATTGGGCGGGCGGCAATCCGTTCCATCATCATCAAGACCTCAACCGGCTGCGCCAGGCTTTTCGGCGGCCGGCAACGGTAATCGTCAACGAATGCTACTGGACCGCGACGGCCCGTCACGCTGACATCGTCCTCCCCGCGACGACGGCGCTGGAACGCAACGACATCGGCGGGTGCCTCGAGGGATCCGTATCTTCTGGCAATGCACAAACTGCTCGAGCCTGTCGGCGAGGCGCGCAACGACTATTGCGATCTTCGCCGCGCTTGCCGAGCGTCTGGGCGCGGGAGATGCTTTCACGGAAGGCCGCAGCGAGGACGACTGGCTGCGCATGCCTGGGCGGAAATCTCGGGCGCGCTCGCCCGGCGCGGCATGGCCGTCCCTTCCTTTGATGAATTCTGGGAGCAGGGGTATCTCCGCGTTGAGGCGCCTAGCAAGGATCATGTGATGATTGTCGGAGTTCCGCGACGACCCGGTGGCGAACCCGCTCAACACTCCCTCCGGAAAAATTGAGATCTACAGCAACGCGGTGGCCGGTTTCGGCGATCCCGCGCAGCCTGGGCACCCAGCCTGGCTCGACCCGGAGGAGTGGCTAGGCAGCCCGCTTGTCGAAGAGTTCCCAGTCCATCTTCTGACGCCGCAGCCCGCGCGCCGTCTGCACGGACAGATGGACTGGAGCAGCATTAGTCGCTCGCAGAAGCGCGGTGGTCGCGAGATCGTGACCATGCATCCGGACGACGCAAAGGCGCGCGGCATTTCGGACGGGGACCTCGTACGCACTCTTCAATTCGCGGGGCGCCTGTCTGGCCGTCGCCGGCCTCGATGCCGGTCTGGTGCGCGGCGTCGCACTGCTGCCGACCGGAGCAACTTACGACCCGGACGGCGCGGCCGACCGCAATTCCAATCCGAATGTGCTCACCCGCGATATCGGCACATCCGAGCTTGGGCAGGGCTGCACGGCGCAGTCCTGCCTCGTCGAGATCAAGCGTTTCGAGGGAGAGGCGCCCGGACTGCGGATCTTTGAGCCGCCGGTACGAAGCGCGATAAGAGCCCGAGTCCTGCATTAACGCGGCGCTTCACTGCGGGTTGAGACCTGCGTCTCTTCCGCCGCCTTCGCTTCCGAGCGCAGGGAGAGTGCCGCAATCACGCGCTTTGCTCCGTCATCAATCGCATGCTCGATCGCCGCGCGCGCGGCCTCCGCCGAGCGGCTGCGCAGCGCCGCCAGAAGGTCGTCCATAGTTGTGGTGCTCCGACAAGCCCTTGCGCTCCTCCGGGTAGAGATAGTTGAATCCCTGGCCCTGCCTTCAGCCACAGCATCTCGATGACGGCGAGAAGCGTCGGCATCTTCGCCGCCTCGTAGAGCACGAAGCGGAACTCCTTGTTCTTCTTGAGCGCGAGGTGCGGATCACCAGCGCTCTTCGCGGCGAGATATTCGCTGAGCAGCGTTTCCATCCGCGCGATCTCGGCGGAGGCTATGCGAGTTGCTGCCTTGGCGGCAGCAAGCCCCTCCACCGCCTTACGCACCTCGGAGATCTCGGCGTATTGCATAGCGGTGAGCATCGGGACCCGAAAGGATTGCGCCGGCTCGGCGGCGAGCACGCCGGATGCGGCGAACCGGACAAGAGCTTCTCGCACTGGCGTGATGCTCATTTCAAGTGAATCGGCGAGCTCCCTGGTTACCAGCCGCGTTCCTGGCTCCAGCCGCCCTTCGATCAGTGCAGCACGAAGTTCGTCTTCGACATGGGCGACCAGACTCTTGCGCGGCACCGCGTTAAATAGCTTCACGGATCTCCTCGGATGCATCTTCACTTCGACTGCCAAAGCGCCTATGCGCCTACGCTTGTCCTGCGCCTACGCTTGTAGGTTTCCGATATATCATATATCATTCTCCGACTGAAAGGCCTTAAATGCTCGCACTCACCGGCAACGTGAAGGACCAGCAACAAACGGAGAAAGCGTCACAGCCATGCGAAGATTCCTCGCACTCTCACTCATGGCAGCCATGCTGCTGCCGAATTCCGGCCGCCGCCCAGGAAAAGGCGCTCACCATTGCCCGGCAGGTGTCGACCACAGCGATGGACCCGGGCTTCCTTCGGGAGGCTGCGACCATCGTCGACAATATCTTCGACACGCTCGTCATGCGTGACAAGAACATGCAGCTCGTCCCCGGTCTTGCAGAGTCTTGGGCAGCGATCAACGACACCACCTGGGAGTTCAAGCTTCGCTCAAGGTGTCAAATTCCATAACGGTGAAGAATTCAAGGCTGACGCGGTGAAGTTCACCGTCGATCGAATTCTCGATCCGAACGCCAAATCCCCGACACTCTCCTACATCCGCACCGTCGAGAGCGTCGAGGTAGTCGACCCCTTCACGGTCCGCATCAAAACTGCCGGACCGGACCCACTCCTGCCGACCCGTATGAGCCGCTACCCGGCCTACATCGTGCCGCCGAAATATGTGGCGGCAGTCGGCAATAACACCTTTGCAACGAAACCGGTCGGCACAGGTCCCTACAAGTTCATCGAATTCATCCCCGACCAGCACGTGATCCTCGAAGCCAATCCCGACTATTGGCGCGGCGCGCCCTCGATCAGGAAAGTGACTTGGCGCGCGATCCCGGACGGTACGGCGCGGCTCACCGCACTCGTCACGGGCGAGGTCGACCTAATCGAGAACGTACCCGTCGACCTGGCGCCGATGATCACCTCAAGCTCCGGACGCTGATCTGGTCCAGGTCAAGAATGGCGGCCTCACTATCTATCTCGGGCTAGTGATGAACGAGAAGCCGCTTGATAACGTTAAGGTGCGGCAGGCGCTGAATATAGCGATTGATCGCAAGTCGATCGTCGACAACATCCTGCAGGGCATGGCAACCGTAAGGGGTACTCAGGTGGGGCCGGCCGATTTTGGCTATGTCGACATCCCCGCGCCGAATTATGATCCGGCCAGGGCCAAGAAGCTGCTCGCCGAAGCCGGCCTGCCGGACGGCTTCTCGATCAAAATGCAGTCAACCCGTCGCTACATGAAGGACGTCGAGGTAGCTCAAGCGATAGCGCAGCAGTTCGGCGATATCGGCGTAAAGGTCAAGCAGGAAGTGCTCGACTGGTCCGTCTATGTGCAGCAGGTGCCACGTCAGGGGCCGATCTTCATGCTCGGATGGGGCTCGACTCAGACGCTTGATTCGGACGCAGCAATCTATGCCATCATGAAGACCGGCGAGCCCTATTCAACCGCGTCGATTCCCCAGCTGGATAAGCTGCTCGACGCAAGCCGGCAGATTGTTGATCCAGAGGCCCGCAAGGTGGTGTTGGACAACATCCAAAAGCTCGCCGCCGAGGAGGTACCGCTGATCACCCTTTACCAGGAGGACTCGCTGTACGGGAAAAGCAAGAAGGTCGGATTCGAGGGCCGTCCCGACGCGCGCATTCCGGTCTTTGACATGACTATGCGGTGAAGATGACGCGGATCTGGATTGTCAGGCAGAATGCGGATGCCATCCTGGCGGTCACGTTCCTCGCGACTGTCGGCGCGATCTGCGTGCTCGTGCCGCTACTGTGGCCGGTCAATCCGATCCGCGGTCTGCTAACGGCGACATTCCGGCCGCCGCTCACCACCGTGGGGGAGCAACTGCACCCCCTCGGCACCGACCAGCTAGGGCGGGACCTTCTCGCCAGGCTGGCGCTTGGAACGCGGATCTCACTCGGCATCGTCATCGTCGCGGCGGCGATCTCGGTTTTTCTCGGCACGGCGCTTGGAATGATCGCCGGTTATTTCGGCGGCTGGTTCGAGATCGTCATCATGCGCGCGGTCGACGTTCAGCTCGCCATCCCGTTTATCCTGCTCATCCTGCTCATTGTGGCGGTGGTCGGTCCGAGTATGGGCAATCTGATCGTGGTGCTTGGCGTCACCGGCTGGGCGATCTTCGCCCGCGTCGCCCGCGCCAAGACCCTGGAGATCCGGGAGCTGGAATATATCGACGCGTCCCGTGCTATCGGGCTCTCCAACTTCGCCATTATTTTCCGCCACGTGCTGCCGAACATAATCGGACCGCAGACAGTGCTGTTGACGCTCGACCTTCCGCGTCTGATCATTCTAGAAGCGTCGGTCGGCTTTCTCGGCCTCGGTGTGCAGCCGCCGACGCCGACGCTAGGCAACCTGATCGGTGAGGGCAGGGCCTTTATCCTGCTGGCCAACTGGTTGGTGCTCTATCCAGGGCTTGTCATCGGCGCATTGGTCATAGGCTGTAATCTCCTTGGCGACTGGCTTGTCCGCCGCGCCGACAGCAGGAATGCCTAATTCGTGAAAGCGCTGTCCTTCGTCGCTGGCCGCGCCCTACAGGGCATCGCTGTAATGTTCGGAGTATCGCTCATCGTCTTTTTTGCGCTATTCTTGACGGGCGATCCGGCTGCGCTGATGATGCCGCCCGACGCTACGCGCGTGGAGATCGACGCATTTCGTGAAAAGATGGGCTTCAACGATCCGGTCTGGGTGCAATATGGCCGGTTCCTTGGTGGTGCGCTCAGCGGCGAACTCGGCATTTCGCTGCGGTTCCAACGCCCGGCGCACGACCTCTTATTTGAACGCCTGCCGGCGACGGCGCTGCTTGCCTGTGTGGCGTTGTTGTGGAGTTCGTTGCTCGGATTCCTGCTCGGCACCATCGCGGCTGTGCGCAAGAACAGCCCGATCGACTTCGCAATACGGGTGATCTCGCTGCTCGGCCAGGCAATCCCAGTGTTCTGGCTGGCGCTCATCCTAATTATCGTGTTTTCGCTAAAGCTGAGATGGCTGCCGAGCAGTGGCATAGGTACGGCAAAGCAGCTCATCCTGCCATCCATCGCGCTCGGCGCCTATTATCTCAGCGCTATCACCCGTTTAGTACGGGCGAGCCTGATCGAAGTGCTCGGGGAGAACTACATCCGTACAGCGCGCGCAAAGGGCGTATCCAATTGGCGCGTAGTGGTGCATCACGCGCTACGCAACGCGCTCATTCCAGTGATTACAGTGCAGGGCATGTACTTCGCCTCCTTGCTCGGCGGCGCGCTGGTGACCGAGATTGTCTTCGCTTGGCCCGGCATCGGGCGCTTGGCGGTTGAGTCAATTCAGAATCGCGACTTCCCCGTCGTCCAAGCGGTCGTACTCTTCGCCGCTTTCGTCTTTGTGGTGGTCAACTTCCTGGTCGACATCGCCTATGTCTGGCTCAATCCGAGGATTAGGCTTTGAGCGACGGCCTCTCCGAACTCGCATCCGAGGCCCTTGCCCTAACGTGGCGATGGTGCCGCAACCCGTCGGTGCCCGGAGATAATGCTGCGATTGGTGAACAGGCGCGCAGCGTCGCCGACTGGCTAGTGCGGGAGCTCCGAGCCGAGCTCGTGTCCTCCCGGTCGGATCGCGGCCGGCCACCGGTGATCCACGCTCGGCTAGATGTCGGGTCAGAGGACACGGTCATCCTTTACAATATGTACGACGTCATGCCTGCTGATCCGGCTGGCTGGGTGGCCGACCCGTTCGGAGGGGACATCATCGATCTCGACGGCATCGGCCCGAGCTTCGTCGCCCGCGGCGCGGAGAACAACAAGGGGCCGCTCGCTGGCATGCTGTGCGTGCTGAAAGAGCTCGCCGATGCCGGTAGGTTAAACGTCAATGTCGAAATTCTAGTCGAAGGTGAGGAGGAAAGCGGTAGCGGCGCGCTACGCGACTATCTACTCGACAGAGCCTGCCCGGTGCGACGAAGTAGGAGTGGGCTGTTCCCATCCTTCTGCGAGTACGGAGGAGGGCCGCCACGCCTCTATCTCGGCTTCTCGGGTATCGCCAAGGGCACGGTGCGAGTAGAGGGCGGCTCCTGGGGCGGGCCCCGCGCGCCGATCCATTCGAGCAATGCGCCCTGGATTGCCAATCCCGCCAGTCGGCTGGTCGAGGCGTTGGCACACTTCGGCCGCCCGCCGGTCGGTGCGCTGCAAACCATCGCGCTTGATTCAGAGGCCCGGGAAGTCGTCGAGGCGCTCGCCGCCAACTTCGATCCCCAGGCAGAACTGCGCTTCCGGCATGCCTACAAGTACGCGGTGCAAGGTGACGCCCAGGCGTTGCTAAACCACGTGCTCACCACTGCATCGGTGAATATCTCGAGCCTTTCGACCGAGCCGGCTGTGGGCGACGCGATCATCCCCTCAGCGGCGCAAGCCGGCTTTGAGCTGCGCTGCCCGCCATCTCTCGATCCAGCTGATCATGTCGAGGCCTACCGGCGGCGGCTGGCCGAACTCGGCCTCCGTGGCGTGGCTGTTTCTGTCGCAGATTCTTACCCGGGCCAGCGTTTCCCTCGAAATTCCGCCGGCGTGGACGCGTTGCTTGCCGCGTATGCCGCGACGTCGAGGCTGCCGCAGATCTGGCCGTGGGCAATTGGGGCGGCACCGGGCTATGCCTTTGCGCGCCACGCGGAATCGTTCCTGCTCGGAGGCGCAGGGCGCGGCGGCAACGCGCACGGCGTCAATGAATTCATGACGCTAGAAGGCTTCGAACGTTTTCTTCGCTCGATTTCAGCTTGGCTCGAAGCGATGGGCAATGACATAGCCGTTTCCCGTAGAATTGCTCGACAATGATTACGCTGCGCTATCTCTCGCGGGTGGAGGCATTAGCGGCGGGAGCGGGCGACTGGAAATGCGCGCTGGCCGATGTGCGCGCCGCGACCGCACTGCTTCACGAAGGCCACGCCGGAATGATCGCCGAAAGCGTTCTGCCGATGGGATCTGACCCGCGAGACAACGCCTATGGGCTGCCTGCCTATATCGCGGGCGATTATGATGCCGCCGGGCTGAAATGGGCGGTGCACCGGGCCATGCCGCAGGGCGATTTGCCAAGCATCACCAGCACCACCCTCATCAATCGGCTGAGCGATGGCCGCCCATTGGGCATCGTCGAGAGCGCGCTGCTGACGCGCATGCGCACGGCGGCGGTCTCAGCGACCGCCATCGAGACGCTGCTTCCCGCACCACCGGTCACGGCGGCCATTCTTGGCGCTGGCGCACAGGCGAGTGCACATTTGGACATGCTGCAGACGCTATTTGCATCGCCGAAGGTAATCCGGGTGTGGAACCGCAGCCGAGAGCGCCGCGATATTATGCTGGCGAATGTCAGGGCACGCGACGATGTTTCGGTTTCCGCTCACGACCTGCCGGACGCCGCGGTCGACGGAGCGGAGGTCGTGCTCTGCTGTACCTCTTCGCCGGAGCCGCTGCTCGACGCTTCAGCCGTACACCCCGGCCGCCTCATCGTTCAGGTGGGCTATCACGAGGTCGCATTCGAGGCGATCGACGCGTCGGATTGCGTCGCGGTCGATTTCTGGGGCGATTTCGCCGATAGCAGCGCAAAGAGCCTGTTCCAGATGTACCGCGCCGGCCGGTTCGTGCCCGCCCGGGTAGCGGCCGATCTTACCGGCTTGGTGGTCGAGGGCTGGCGCCCCCCACCCGGCGCCTCGGTATTTTTCTCCAGCTTCGGCCTCAACCTCTTCGACATCGCGATCGCTTTGCGCGTCCTGAAGAATGCGGAGGGCGAAGGGATCGGGACCATCCTTCCCTTCGTCTGAGCTGCTTTCAGAGGTAGCGCTGGAGATCGAGCCAATCGCGTTGGATAAAGCACGAGAAGCGGAACGGGTGCGGGTCGGACGAGGGTGCGTCCCCGTCGCCAGATCCGCTAGCATTTTCTCCGATCCCAACGCCGTGGCCCGAGAAGCCAGTCCGAACTGTCAGGCCGGGCAGGCTTTCGAGAGGCGAAATCGGGATTCGAGGACGGGATATCGGCGGGCATATCAGAAGCAATCCTCGACCGCCCAATGCACGGGGATTTCCGCTATGCTCGCCGTCTTTGGCAGTTCCAGCACCAGGTGCACAATCTTCGCCAGATCATCGGGTTGAGTCAGCTCGCTCGGTTCCGTCGTCCCGAGCGACGCCGCCATCTCCGTGGCGACAAAGCTGGGGCAAATAGCCGTTGCGCGCACGCCGACGTCTTTACCGCACTGGCGCAACGCGTGCGCCAGCCCCACCGCAGCGAATTTGGACATTGCGTAAAGGCCCATGCCCGCCGACTTGACGCGCTTGCCTGAGAGCGATGCCATAACGATGATTTTGCCTTGCGAAATAATGAGATGCCGCCATGCGTGCTGCGTCACGCGCATGGGCGATTTCACGTTCACGGCGAATATCTGGTCGAACTCGGGGTCGTCCGCCTCGAGCACGCTTTTCTTGAAGGCGATCCCAGCATTGTGCACGAGCCCGTCGAGCCGGCCGAATCGGTCCACCGTAGCTTCGACCCAGGCGCGTTCGCTGTCCGGATCAAGCGCATCGAACCGGCAGACGAGGACATTCTTGTTTTCCTGCAGTGGCGACGAGACAGGATCCCGCATGCCAAGGCTGACCGCCCACCCGCTATCGAAAAGGCGCCTTGCAACTGCGGCTCCGATTCCGCGCGAGGCTCCGCTGATCATTGCGACTCTCGGCAACTTAGTCATTCCGCCACCCACTCGCTAGAGCCCTAGGCGACGCGCGCTGCAGTCCATTCCTCGCCCCAAATCTGGACGCGATGCCCGGGCGCTACTTCGCGGTATTCCCGCGCCGGCGGCGCATAATTGACGGGGCGGATCGGGCTTTTGACCTCGTCATTGCTGAGAGCGCGGCGGATGCCCCGGCGCGCTGGGTCGGGAATCGGGATGGCCGCCAGCAGCCGCTTTGTGTAGGGATGCTGCGGGTTGCCGAAGACCGACGCGCGCGGGCCGATCTCCACTATCTCGCCGAGATACATCACCGCGACCCTATGGCTGATGCGCTCAACCACCGCCATGTCGTGAGAGATGAAGAGATAGGAAAGGCCGAGACTTTCCTGCAGATCGAGCATCAGATTTATCACCTGTGCCTTAATCGAGACGTCTAGCGCCGAAACAGCCTCGTCGGCGACGATCAGCTTCGGCGCCATGGAGAGCGCGCGCGCGATGCAGATGCGCTGGCGCTGTCCCCCGGAGAATTCGTGGGGATAGCGCTTCGCCATTTCAGGCTCTAGGCCGACCCGACACAGGAGGTCGGCGACCGTGTCTTTCGATGCAGAGCGGTCCACGATCCCGTGCACGAGCATCGGTTCCGCGATCGCAGCGCCGACGCGCATGCGAGGATCCAGACTGGCAACAGGATCTTGAAAGATCATCTGCATGCTGCGGCGCATAGCGCGCAGATGCGGTTCCCGCAGCCCCAGGATCTCCCTCCCCTCAAGCTTAACCGAGCCCGAGATAGCATCGGTGAGGCGCATGATCGTGCGGCCCGTCGTCGACTTACCGCAGCCGGATTCGCCAACCAGCGATAGCGTCTCACCCGCGTGCAGGTCGAACGAAATGTTCTCCACAGCGTGCACCCGGCCGGTCACCTTACCGAAGAACCCCGAACCAGTGTTGAAACGGGTCACCACGTCTTTAACCTGGAGCAGAGGCAGCCGCCCGCGCGGGACCCTTTGCTCTATCTGGGTCAATGGGACGGGACGCCCGGTACCAGGGTCAATCAGCGGAAAACGCGCCGGGGCGTTCGTGCCCGCCATCGAACCGAGCTGCGGCACTGCCGAGAGAAGCGCGCGCGTGTAGGGTTGTCGCGCGTTTCTGAATATCTCCTCAGTGAGGCCTGTCTCGACCGCTTCTCCCTTGAACATGACGACTGTGCGGTCGGCGATTTCCGCAACCACGCTCATGTCGTGCGTGATGAAGAGGACCGCCATGCCCTCTTCTTCTTGCAGGAGCTTGATCAGCTCGAGGATCTGGGCCTGGATGGTCACGTCGAGAGCCGTGGTCGGTTCGTCCGCGATCAGCAGTTTCGGGCGGCAGGCGAGCGCGATGGCGATCATGACGCGCTGGCGCATGCCGCCCGAAAGTTGGTGCGGATACTCGTCGGATGCGTCGCGCAGCGGCGGGAATGCGCACCTTCTCCAGCATGCGCAGCGTCTCGGCCCTCGCCTCGCGGAACGAGATGTCGCGGTGGCAGACGAGCACCTCCGAAATCTGGTCGCCGACGGTCATGGATGGAGTGAGGCTCGTCATCGGCTCCTGGAATATCATGGCAATCTCGTTGCCGCGGACGGCTCGCATTTCCCGTTCCGACAGCGCGAGCAATTCGCGATCGTCAAGGCGGATGTTGCCTTCGATGCGCGAAGCATCCGGCGTCAGGAGACGCATCGCTGACAGGGCGGTGACGCTCTTACCTGATCCGGATTCACCCACCAACGCCAACGTCTCGCGCGGCATGATGTCGAAGGAGACGTCACGGACGACAGGACGCCATGTGTTGTTCAGACGGAAAGAGACTTGCAGTGCTTCGACGCTGAATACCGGTCTCGTCATCTCGCCTCGCTCGAAAACGCGCCATCGTAGCCACATCTTCAACGCACGCCCGGAAACGAGCTGCTGCACCGGGTCAAGCTGAACGCCGAAAAATCGCTTGCAGCCGAGATCTGGAATATATCATATATCATAGACATGCTCTACAGTCTTTGCCCGGCTGACTGGAGTCGACGCGCTGCCTATTCAAGTCAAAGAGGTCCGCGATGAAGCTAGGCGATATTCCCAGGCTTTCGCTCGGCTTTCTGCCCACGCCGATTGAAAAGCTGGACCGCATCGGGTCGGAACTCGGCATCGATCTCTCGGTGAAGCGCGACGACTTCACCGGCTTTGGCGGCGGCGGCAACAAGGTGCGCAAGCTCGAATACCTGATGGCCGATGCCCTGGCGCAAGGCGTAAACGTTCTGATCACGACGGGGGGGCATCAGTCCAACCATGCACGAATGACCGCAGCGGCGGCGCGCAAATTCGGCATGAGGCCAGTGCTCGTCTTGCGCGGTAACCGACCAGCTTCTTACCAGGGCAACCTGCTGCTCGACCATCTTCTCGGCGCCGAAATCGATTTCCTCGACCCTGACGCCTATTTCACCGAGATCAACCCACGCATGCAGCTGCACGCCGACCAGGCGCTGGCGCGGGGCGAACGCCCCTACATCATCCCGCTGGGCGGAGCGAGCGCGCTCGGCGCAATGGGCTATGTCGGCGCGGTGAAGGAGCTTGCCGAGCAGTATGCGGCGGCGCGCATCGCTGTGCCGGAAGTGATCGTGGCGCCGGTCGGATCGGGCGGCACTCTGGCCGGACTGCTGATCGGCTGCTCAATGTTCTGGCCGGACACCCAGGTGGCCGGCATTGCCGTCAGCGCCACAGCCGTGCCCTTCTCCGAGCGTATCGCGGCAATGGCCAATGCCGGCGCGGAAATGCTCAGCTATGCCCGGCGATGGAGCGCCGCCGAGATCCGCATCGACAACGACTATGTCGGCCCCGGCTATGCCATTCCGAGCGAGGAGGGCAACGCGGCCATCCGCAAGGTCGCGAAAGCGGAGGGCGTGTTTCTGGATCCCGTCTACACCGGCAAGGCGTTCGCGGGTCTGCTCGACCGCGTGCGACTGCGGCAGCATCGCGCAGGGAAGCCGCGTCCTGTTCGTCCATTGCGGCGGATCTCCGGCGTTGTTTCCATTCGCGGATATCCTCACCCGTGACAGGGTAGCCTGAACCATGGCTTTGCGCACCGGCTGCGATGTGAGCGGCACCTTCACCGACCTCTGCGTGTTCGACGAGCGGACGGGCCGCAGCATCTTCGTCAAGACGCCTACAACAACCGGATTCCAGCGGCCGCCCCTATTGTGAAGTCAGTCGGAGCCCTTGCGGTCGATCCGACTAGACTCAGCGTGTAGCGCCCATCGTGGCATCGCAATATCGACGCCGAGGGTGTCTGCAACGCTGCCGCGGGTATTTTCTTCCAAGTGGGCCACCGGCCGGGCCGACCCGCAGGGGATGAAACGGCCACGGCTCCAACCACCGTAGTTTCTCATTAGGCTATTAGCTTAGCTAGTACGGCCTGGGCCGTGAGCCGTCGAAAAACCGGGTGTAGCGGAACGGGGTTGGGTCGACGATCGGCGGCGCGCCGGTGACGAGGTCGGCCATGAGGCGTCCGGCTCCCGGGCCGAAACCGAAGCCGTGCCCGGACAGGCCGGATACGATGAAGAAGCCGGGCAGGGCGTCCACCGCGGAGATCACCGGGACGGCGTCCGGGGTGACGTCGATGAGGCCAGCCCAGCGCTCGGCCTCGACCATGTTGCTGAAGAAGGGGAAGGCACGCGACAAGTTCTCGCGTGCCTCCTCGAGCAGGGATCCGGCCGGTTCCGGATCGAGGACGCGCACCTTCTCGAAGGGCGAGGGAGCGTCGAGCGACCATTTGCGCGGCACCTGCCATTCGGTGAGGAAGCGGCGGCCCACGCGCAGGCGCAACTCCTTCCACTGCACGCGCAAAGCCGGGAGGAAGTCGAAGAACAGGCGAAAACTGTCGGGCACGATATCGGCCTCGGTCGCGCCGCGCCGGGCCACCGTGTAGCCGCCGTCGAGCCGTTTGCGAAAGCCGAAATCGGAGGCGCCCACAGCGCATTCGGGCCCACCCTCAAGTGGTTGTGTGCGCATCACCGAGCCCAGAACCTTGAGGGCCGGAAACTTCACCCCGAGATTGCCGCAAAAGAGACGCGACCAGGCGCCTCCGGCGAGCACGACCGAGCCGCAGGCGATACGCCCCTTCTCGGTCACCGCCGCCGAGACGCGCCCGGCCTGGGTTTCCAGCCCCCGGACAGCGCAGCCCGTCAGGATCGTGGCGCCGAAGCGCCGAGCGCCCTCTGCTATGGCGGGCGCCGCCTTGGCAGGTTCAGCGCGCCCGTCGCTCGGCGTATAGAGCGCTCCCGCCCAGGGCCGCGCGCTGCCGGGCAAGAGCCGGTCGACCTCCTCGGGGCCGAGGAGCCGCGAGTCGACCTGGTAGGGGCGGGCATGTTCCAGCCACGCCTTGTGCTTCTCGACGTCCTGGTGCGTGTCGCAAAGGTAGACGATGCCGGCCTCGCGGTAGCCGGTCTCGGCCCCCACCGTCGCGTTCATGTTGCGCCACAGCCGGAGGCTCTCGATGCTGAGCGGAATCTCGCGCGGGTCCCGCCCCATGGTGCGGACCCAGCCCCAGTTCCGGCTCGACTGCTCGCCGCCGATCCGGCCCTTCTCGCAGAGCGTCACCGAAACGCCGCGCTGCGCCAGGAAGAGGGCGGTGCTGACACCGGCAATCCCACCGCCCACCACCACCACGTCGGAACGGGCGGGAACTTCGATGTCGGACCGAACGGGATCGACGCCTGGCCTCATGGGGTTACCTCAAGTCAGGAGCTTGAAAGGTCACAGGTGGGCGGCAGAGGTCGAAGGCGAGCGCGGCGCATTCGCATGCCTGCCTCGGCGCGTTCTAGGACAGCGAGCGCTGGTCCTCGGAGCATGTCCTCAGTCGATTGCCACTGCCGATTAAACAGCCGGCTGCGCAGGGCTGCAGTCGTCACTCACCGGCCGAGCTGGACAGCCGCCAGCCGATAGCGCGTCTTGGACACTGGCGCTCTTCACACGAAGAAGTATAGCGAGGTTTGGCGCAACCTGGTACTTTGTCGAGGTCGTCTCTCGAGATGCCGGACCTCGCAAATGGCGGCTTGCGTTGATGGCGTGGAGATCATCCAAGAACTGGAGCAAGTCTTGCGAAGCTTTGCCGAAGACCGGGGCGCCGAGTCGCCGTTTCGGCCTGAAAACTCGATCGTCGTAGGCCGTTGCACAGCAGGCTCTCGACCGGAGCCTTGCTCGGTCGGCAAGGCCGAACCGGGCTTCTCCGGTCATCCAGCCGCGAGGCTGTTCTTTTCACTTGGCGGCCCGGACGCTACATGGAGTACGTGACTTTGCTCGGGCGCAGGTCCGGACCCGTTCCTTGTCGATCATCATGGGAGGTCTTCGGATGGTCTGGCGTGTGGGTGTGGATTCAGGGGGGACCTTCACCGATGTCTGCCTGTTCGAGGAGACGACGGGCCGGCTGGAAGTGTGGAAAGTCTCGTCCACGCCCGACGATCCCTCGCGGGGCATCGCCCAGGGCGTCAAGGAAGGGGTGGGGCGGGTCGAGGCCGATGCCACAAGAGGTCGGCTATTTCGGCCACGGCACGACCGTTGCCACCAACGCTCTGATCCAGCACCGCGGCGTGCCGACCGGCCTGATCACGACGGCGGGTTTTCGCGACCTCCTGGAGATCGGGCGGCAGAAGCGTCCCGACCTCTACGACCTGCAGGCCGACAAGCCGCCCGTCCTGGTCTCGCGCGACCTGCGCCTCGAGGTCCCCGAGCGGCTGCGCCACGACGGCACGGTGGAGACCAAGCTCGACGAAGAGGCGCTGCGGCAGGCGGCGCGCCGCCTGCGCGAGGCCGGGGTTAAGGCCGTGGCGGTCTGCTTCCTTTATGGCTTCGTCCGCACCGAGCACGAGGAGACGGCGCGCCGCATCGTCGCCGAGGAGTTCCCTGAGGCCTATGTTTGCGCCGGCCACGAAGTGGCGCCCGAATTCCGCGAATACGAGCGCATGTCCACCACCGTGGTAAACGCCTATCTCGGGCCGGTCATGCAGGGCTATATTCGACCGGCTGGCGGAACGCCTGTCCGGGCTCGGTCTGTCCGCGACGCCGCATCTGACGCAGTCGAACGGCGGCGTGATCGGGTTCGAGGCGGCGGCGCGGCTGCCGGTCCGCACCGTGCTGTCAGGCCCGAGCACGGGCGTGGTCGCGGCGCAGGAGGTCGGCCGCATGGCCGGCTTCGACAACCTTATCACCTTCGACATGGGCGGAACCAGCAGCGACGTGGCACTGCTGCAGGGCGGGCAGTGCCGGCTCGCCAGCGAGGCGGTGGTACACGGCTATCCGATCAAGGCGCCCATGCTCGACATCCACACGGTGGGGGCGGGCGGCGGCTCGATCGCCGATGTGGACAGCGGCGGCCTGCTCAAGGTGGGACCGCGCAGCGCCGGCGCCGATCCGGGTCCGGTCTGCTATGACCGGGGCAACAGCGAGCCCACGGTCACCGACGCCAATGTGGTGCTGCAGACACTGAATCCGACCTATCTCCTGGGTGGACGCATGCCGGTCCGACAGGACCTCGCCAAGGCGGCGATCGCGCGGCTCGCCGAGCAGACTGGGAATGGATGTGATGGCGACCGCCCAGGGCATCCTCGCGGTGGTAACCGCCAATATGGCGAGGGCGATCCGGGTGATCAGCGTGCAGCGCGGGCACGACCCGCGCGACTACACCCTGGTTGCCTTCGGCGGGGCAGGGCCGCTGCATGCGGCGCGTCTCGCCCGCGAGCTCGACATCAGCCGCATCCTCGTGCCGCGCACGCCGGGGATCCTCTGTGCGATGGGGCTCTTGCTGACCGATCTGCGGGCCGACTTCGCCACCACCCGGCTGCATATCCTGACGACGGCGGCCCTCCCCGACATCAACACCGCCTTCATTCACCTGCACGAGCAGGCGGAGCACTGGTTCGAGGAAGAGGGCATCGCGCCTGAGGCCCGGCAGCTCACCCGCACGGTGGACATGCGCTATGCCGGGCAGAACTACGAGCTGGCGATCCCGGTGCCGGAGGGACCGATCACGTCGGCGACGCTCGACGCGCTGGCGGACGGTTTCGCCCGGGCGCATCGGCGCATGTACGGCTTCGTCGCCGAGGGCGAGGCCGTTCAGCTGGTGACGTTCCGCGTCGAGGCAGCAGGCCTGGTGCGCAAGGCGAAGCTTCGAGCCGCGCGACGATGCCGGCCCGGATGCGTCAGCGTGCGATCGTCGGCCAACGCAAGGTCTGGCTGCCGGAGGCCGGCGGCTTCGTGTCCTGCCCGATCTACGACCGCGACCGGCTGGATGCAGGCAACCGCATCGCCGGGCCCGCCATTGTCGAGCAGATGGACACGACGACCATCATCCTGCCGGGCATGACGGCGCGGGTCGAACCCTATCTGAACATGATCCTGGAGGCCTCATGAGCGAGATCCATTCCGGTTTCGCACGCGGTCCAGGTCGATCCGATCACCGTCGAGGTCATCGGCAGCGCGCTCTCCTCCATCGTCGAGGAGATGGGCGAGGCCCTCGTGCGGGCGAGCTACTCCACCAACATCAAGGAGCGGCGCGACTGCTCGACCGCGCTTTTCGACGTGAACGGCCAGACGCTCTGCCAGGCTGAGCACATCCCGATGCATCTCGGCAGCTTCATCGGCACCCTGCCGCATATCCTGCAGCGCCATCCGGTCGAGACGCTGCGCCCGGGCGACGTCTTCATCGGCAACGACGCCTATGAGGGCGGCGGCACGCATCTGCCGGACATCGTGCTCGCCGAGCCGATCTTCTACGAGCGGCGATCTCGTCGCCTGGGCGGTCAACACCGCGCACCATGCCGATTTCGCCGACCGCGGCCACGCCCACATTTATCAGGAGGGGCTGCGCATCCCGCCGATCCGGCTCTACCGGGAAGGCGTGCTGCAGGAGGACGTGCAGGCGCTGATCCTGCTGAACTGCCAAGTGCCGCGCGAGCGGCTCTCTGACTTGCGCGCGCAGATGGCCGCCAACCGGCTGGGCGTCATGCGCATGACGGCGCTGTGCGAGAAGTACGGGCGCGACGTGGTGCTGGCGGCCGGCGAGGAGCTCTTGAACTATGCCGAGCGCAAGATGCGCGCCGGGATCGCCGCCATTCCCGACGGCACCTACCGCTTCACCGACCGGTTCGACAATCCGACGCTCGACCGCGACCTGCCCTTCTCGGTCGAGATCAGGGTCAGCGGCGAGGAGATCAATCTGCATTTCGAGAGCCCGCCGCAGGTCCGCGCCGGCTTCAACATGGTCTACACGGCGCTGCTCGCCACCGTCTATTACGCCGTCAAGACCGTAGTTGACCCGACTGTCCTGCCGAACGCCGGGCTGGCGCGGCCCATCACGGTGACGGCGCCGAAGGGCACGATCCTCAATTGCGAGCATCCCGCCGCGGTCGACCTGCGGATCGGGCCCTGCCAGCGCGTCGTCGACCTAGTGCACGGCGCCCTGGCGCAGGCCGTCCCCGAACGGGTGATCGCGGCCTGCAACGGCGCCGTGAACTCCGCGAGCTTCATCGGGCGGCGGCCGAGCGACGGCAGCGTCTGGGTCTATCTGGAGACGATCGGCGGCGGATCGGGCGCGCGCGCCACGAAGGACGGGCTGGACGGCGTGCAAGTGCACATGACCAACACGTCGAACCTGCCGGTGGAGGCGCTGGAACTCGAATATCCGCTGACCCTGCTGCGCTACGAGCTGGTGGACGGCTCCGGCGGACCCGGCACCTATCGCGGCGGCATGGGCCTGCGGCGCGTCTATCGCGCGGAAGCGGAATGCCGCGTGGGCCTCGATGGCTCGCGCCTGCACTCGCCCCCCTGGGGTCTCGCCGGAGGGTTGCCGGGCGGCAAGGGGGAATTCCGCTTCAGCGAGGGGACGGAACCGTTCCGCGACGGGGCAGTGCTGCTGCGCGCCGGCGACATCGTCGAGATCATCACGCCCGGCGCCGGCGGCTACGGTCCACCGCAGGAGCGCGCACGCGAACTCGTGGAGCGTGACGTGCGGGAGGGCCGCATCGATCCGGAACTGGCACGCAAGATCTACGTCCGCGCCACATAACCAAGACAGGCAAGGAGGTGTCCCATGCTATCTCGTCGCTCTTTCCTGCTTACGAGTGCCGCCATCCCGTTCCTCAGGATGGAGGCGTTCGCGGCCGCGTCGGGCTCGCTGGTCTTCGGGCTCTCGAGCCATCCGCCAAACCTCGATCCCTGGAGGCACACAGGAACCGCGGCCGGGGCGGTGAAGCAACTGATCTTCCGCGGCCTGACCTCGTTCGGACCGGACGGACAATTGCGCGGTGAACTCGCCGAGCGGTGGGAGCGCAGTGGCGACACCGGTTGGGTGTTCCATCTGCGCGATGCCGTGTTCCACAACGGCGCGCCGGTCACTGCCGAGGACGTGAAGTGGACGCTCGAGCAGATCGCGGCCGAGAAGTCGACCGCCTATCTGAAGGCCGAGATCCAGAGCGTGCAGGAGATCAAGATCCCTGACCAGCGGACCGTGCATCTCGTGATGAAGGAGCCGACCGTCACCGTGCCGATGTGGTTCGCCAACTTCAACATGCCGATCATTGCCCGCGGCACAACGGAGAGCGGAAGCACGCCGATCGGCGCCGGTCCCTTACGTCCTCAAGGGCCAGGAGCGCGGCGTCGCGATCAACCTCGAGGCGTTCGACCGCTTCTTCAAGCCCGGCCTGCCCAAGCTCAAGTCGATCCGCTTCGTCGCCTATGCGGACGAGAACCTGCGCGTCGCGGCGCTGCAGGCGGGCGACGTCGACATCATTGACTACGTTCCCTGGCAAGCCATGGACGCGATCGAGAACGATCCCGAAGCTGAAGCTCGTCACCACGAACGGGCCGTTCATGGGGCTCATCTTCAACGGGCGCACCGGGCCGTTCACGGACGCCCGGGTCAGGCAGGCGGCGGCCTTCGCGATCCGGCGCGACGAGATCGTCAAGGCTGCCTTCTTCGGACGCGGGGCGCCCCTCGAGGGGATCCCCCTCACGCCGGGCACTCCCTACTTCGACGAGGCGCGCAGCCGCCACTGGCGCTATGATCCGGAGCGGGCGAAGAAGCTTCTGGCCGAGGCGGGCGTGCCCAACGGATTCCCCTGCACGCTGCTCTCGACCGCCCAATACGGCATGCACAAGCAGACCGCCGAGATCGTGCAGCAGCACCTCGCCGAGATCGGCATCCAGGCGAAGCTCAATTTGCCGGACTGGGCCACCCGCCTGACGCTCGGCGGACGCGGACAATACGACTTCGCCGTGGTGGGCGACTCGGCGCTGAGCCCAGATCCAGACGGGATTGCCTTCCTCCTCGATGCCGAGCTCCCGGAATCGATCTCGCGAAGCTACGGCATGTCGACGCCGAGGCTGCATGAGCTTTTCGTGCAGGGACGCTCGACCTTCGATCCGGAGAAGCGCCGCGAGATCTATGCGCAAATGGAGAAGGAGGCGCTCGAGCAGGCGCCCTTCGTGGGCCTCGCCTGGCGTTCGCAGGGCTATGCGATGAAGAAGCCCGTGGAGGGGTTCCACAACCTTCCAGGCTCGCTGACCTTCGCGTCGGGGATCACGCTCGAGGAGACATCGATCGGCTGAGGGGAGAAGCGGCGCCGTGATCTGGATCGCGAAGCGGATCGCAGTCGCCCTGATCCTGGTCTGGATTGTCGCGACCATCGTGTTCCTGGCGATCCAGATGGTGCCGGGCGACCCCGCGGAGATGCTTCTCTCTCAGGGCGGGGTCGCGCCCGATCCCGCCATCGTCGAGGAGCTGAGGACGCAGCTCGGCCTCGATCGGCCGATCCTGGAGCAGTACCTGGACAGCATGTGGGGTCTCCTGCGCGGAGATCTCGGCGTGTCGCTGATCGACGGCAACCCGGTCGGCGAGCTCATCGCGCAGCGCCTGCCGCGCACCCTCGAGCTGATCGGGGCGGCGGCGCTGCTGGCGCTCCTCATCGGACTGCCGGCGGGGCTGATCGCGGCGATGCGGCGGGGAGGGACATTCGATCGCGTCGCAAGCTTCGTGGCGGCATGGCGCTGGCCGTGCCAGTCTTTGTCGTGGGGACGCTACTGGTGCTCATCTTCGCGCAGATCCTGCGCCTCGTCCCGGCTGGCGGCTACGTTCCGTTCGCGCAATCGCCCGGACAGCATCTGCTGCTGCTCTCGATGCCGGCCATGACCATCGCGCTCGGCCTCGGGGCGATGGTGTTCCGGATGACGCGCGCCTCCGTGCTCGACGTTTCCATGCGCGACTACGTCCGCACGGCGCGGGCCAAGGGCATCGCGCCGGCCCGGATCCTTCTGCACCACGTCCTGCGCAATGCCCTGATGCCGGTGGTGACGGTCGTGGCGCTCCAGCTCGGCACGCTGCTCGGCGGCACGGTCCTAGTCGAATATGTCTTCAACTATCCGGGCCTGTCGGGCCTGCTGGTGGACGCCGTGAACTCGCGCGACTACACGATCGTGCAGGGCGTCGTCCTGGTGATCTCGATCCTGTTCGTTGGACTCAATCTGCTCGTCGACCTCCTTTACGCCGTCATCGATCCACGGGTCCGGCACGCATGAGACGGATGAACTGGCTTCCGGCCGCCGCTGTGGCCACCATCGTCCTGCTGGCGCTGGTGGTGCCGTTCCTCGGACTGCCGGATCCGGTGCAGATTGACGTCTCGCAGCGGCTCGCTCCGCCCAGCCCCTCGCATCCGCTGGGCCAGGACGAATATGGCCGGGATGTGCTGTCGCGCCTGCTGTGGGGCGCGCGGGTCTCGCTCGCAGTCGCCTTCGCGGCTGCGGCGCTGGCCTGTCTCGTCGGGACCGCGCTCGGGCTTGCAGGCGGGTTTCTGCGCGGCTTGGCCGAGGTCCTGGCGATCCGCTCGATGGACGTGGTGCTGTGCTTTCCGCCGCTCCTGCTGGCGCTGCTCGTCGTGACCTTGCTGGGACCGGGCGCGGCCACGCTCATCCCGGTGCTGGCGCTGGTCTATCTGCCGGGCTTCGTGCGCGTGGTCTATGCCGGCGTGCTGTCGGTGCGGGCGCAGGATTATGTCGAGGCGCAGCGCGCCCTCGGCGCCGGTCCGCTCCGCATCATGCTGCGCACCATCCTGCCGAATGTGGGCGGCCCGATCCTCGTCCAGTTCAGTCTCGCCGCCGCCTCCGCAGTGGTGCTGGAATCCGGCCTCTCCTTCCTGGGGCTCGGCGTAGTGCCGCCCGCACCGTCCTGGGGACTGATGATCGGCGCGGCGCGAGCCACAATGGGCCAGGCGCCGCTGTTGCTGCTCTGGCCCTGCCTGGCGCTCAGCCTGACCATCCTGGCCATGAATGCGCTCTGCGACGCGCTGCGCGATGCGGTCGATCCGCAACGCCGGCCCCGCGGCCCGGTTCATCGCCGGCTGCTGCAGGCGCTGGCGCCGGGACTGGCGCCGGAGCCAGGCCCGGTGCTGGACTTGCGCGGTCTCACGATCGAGATCGAGACGCCATCGGGGCCGGTCCGCCCCGTTCGCGACGTCTCGCTTAAGGTCGAGGGCGGCGAAACGCTGGCCATCGTGGGCGAGAGCGGATCGGGCAAGTCGCTCACCGGCTTGGCCGTCATGGGGCTGCTGCCGCCGGTCGCGCGCGTCGTCGCCGGGGCCGCCTGGCTGGATGGGCAGGAGGTGCTGCGGCTGGAGGAAGCCAAGCTGCGCCGGCTGCGCGGCGGCACCATGGCGATGATCTTCCAGGACCCGCTCAGCAGCCTCAATCCGGTGCACCGCGTCGGCTCGCAGATCGCCGAGGCCGTGCAGGCGCATCGAACCGGCGTCTGCGGCGGCCGCATGGAAACAGGCGCTGGCGCTCCTGAAGAGGGTGGGGATTCCCGATCCTCCGAGGCGCGCACGCGCCTTCCCGCACGAGATGTCGGGCGGCATGCGCCAGCGCGCCATGATCGCGATGGCGATCGCCAACAACCCTCGACTTCTGATCGCCGACGAGCCGACGACGGCGCTGGACGTCACGATCCAGGCACAGGTGCTCGAACTCCTGGCCGATCTGAAGCGCGAGCGCGGCATGGCGCTGATCTTCATCACGCACAGCCTGCCCGTCGTGGCGGAGATCGCCGACCGGGTCGTCGTGATGTATGCGGGTGAGATCGTGGAGCAGGGGCGCGCCGACGAGGTTTTCGCACGCCCGCTGCATCCCTACACCATGGCCCTGTTGCGCAGTGCGCCGAAGGAGGACGGCACGCTACCGGTGGGGATCCCCGGCATCGTCCCGCCGCCGAGCGCAATGCCACCGGGCTGTGCGTTCGCCCCGCGCTGTCCACATCGCCTCCCGGCCTGCGAGGCCGCGCCGCCGCCGCTCGAAAAGGCGGGACAGGGCCGGCTCACACGCTGCATCCGCTGGAGGGAGGTGGCATGACGGCGCTGGTCCGGGCCGAGGGCCTGAGCAAGTGGTTTCCACCGCGCGGCCTGTTCAGGCGCGGTCGTGCCGTGCAGGCGGTCACCGACGTGACCCTGTCGATCGGCCAGCACGAGGCCGTCGGGCTGGTGGGAGAGAGCGGCTCCGGCAAGAGCACGATCGGCCGCCTGCTGCTCGGACTCATCCCGCCCAGCGCCGGCCACATCATCCTGGACGGTGTCGACCTGGTCGAGGCGAACGCGGCGACGCTGCGCCGGCTGCGGCGGCGGATGCAGATCGTCTTCCAGGACCCCTATTCGAGCCTCGATCCGCGCCGGAAGGTCGGCCCTCAGGTGGCGGACGGTCTCGCGATCCACCGCCTGATGCCGGCGCGGCAGCGTCGCGAGCGCGTTCAGGACCTGCTGGCGCAGGTCGGACTGCAACCGGAGCATGCCGATCGCTATCCGCACGAGTTCAGCGGCGGCCAGCGACAGCGCATCGGCATTGCCCGGGCGCTCGCCACGGGGCCGGACTTCGTGGTCGCGGACGAACCCGTGTCGGCGCTGGACGTGTCGGTCCAGGCACAGGTCCTGGCGGTGCTGGCCGACCTGCGCACGCGATTGGGGCTCGCGCTGCTGTTCATCAGCCACGACCTGCCGGTCGTGCGCAGTCTCTGCGACCGGGTGGTGGTGCTCTATCTCGGCCGGATCATGGAAGAGGGGCCGGCGGCGAGGGTGCTCGAGCGGCCGAGCCACCCCTATACACGGGCACTGCTCTCGGCGACGCCGAGCCTCGACCCGATGCGCCGGCGCACGCGGATCCTGCTGGCCGGCGATCCGCCGAGCCCATCCGATCCGCCCTCGGGCTGCGTCTTCCGCACGCGCTGCCCTTACGTCATTCCGGCGTGCGCGGAAGGCGTGCCGCCCCTCGACGAGGTCGAACCTGGGCACCGGGCTGCCTGCATCCGCAAGCATGAGCTGCCACCGGCGCCGTGACGACGCGAGCGCGCGACGCGACTCGCCCTGTTTACGCGAGGTGGGCCGAAACGATAGGCGTGGAACTCGTCCGAAGTGCCGAGCAGATTGTAGCGGAAACGAAATGAGAGGCGCGAGCCTTGGATCTGAGGGCGTCAAAAGCCACCTCCTGAGTCTTAATGCTGTGTTTTGGCAAGCGGCCGGCACGAATGATCAAGACTGGAGGGTCAGATCATCCCAAATAGATTGACCGCGGAACGCATGCGGCCGGCATGTATCCCCAGCGATGGGCCGACGGGCCAGGCCGATAAGGGCTGAAAACGCGGGCCAAGATTCAAACCAGTCAGTTCGAAAATCGGCTACTAGATCAGGTGGTTGGCAGGTTCGACAGGGGCCAGCGATGAATAAAAAAACCACAGGAAATCTGTCGCCGACCCAAGTTCGCGCCGT
This sequence comes from uncultured Alphaproteobacteria bacterium, assembly GCA_963723525.1. Lineage (GTDB taxonomy): Bacteria > Pseudomonadota > Alphaproteobacteria > Rhizobiales > Beijerinckiaceae > Microvirga. The sequence goes on along the minus strand of CAVRRI010000027.1, from coordinate 75,994 downwards.
CGGCATGATCCATATCGGCAGCCGGGGAACAGGGCCGCATTTCCACTAAACAAGTGAAGGATAGTGTCAAAAGGGAGCGCATCGGTCGCCTGATCCCGCCTGACCCAGCGATCGGACCTTCGGGCCGGGATCGTGGAGCGGCTCACTTGTCTGGACCGAGGTCTACAGCGGGCGAGTTCGTAGGAAAAAAGAGCAATGCGAGGCAGCTTAGCCTTGCGGCGCGCCCCGTGCGCGAGGCCCCGACAAGTTCGCAGAAGGTGACGCCGCGGAAATTGATGCATGTAATGGCCGCCGAACGGCCCGCGGCTAACGCGGGATCGGCTACACTGGGAAACACCGCTTCAGCCGCACTTAGCGCCGACGTAGCCGGCGGTGACCTCGTCTTTGTGGGGCGGCGAAGGCTGCCAGGACTTCGGCCTTCTCGCGCTTCGGGACCTTGACGAAGTCCAAGGTCCGTCCGAGTTCCGCTGCGACCTCATCGAATTCTGCGGGGGAGATCCGGAGGTCCCGGTGGGCCTCCTCGTAGGCCCTCGCTTGGCCCTTGAGCAGGCCCTGGAGTTCTGCCGAGAGGGTGATGCCTTAGAGCATCGGATCTTTAGACGGACGCATACCCGGCAGCCTTGAGGTAGTTCCAACACTCCTGCGGCTGGAAGAGGTCACAGATGTCGCCGATGGCCTGCCAGAGCGCGTCGAGCGTTCGGGCTCCGGCTTTGCGCAGGTGCGCTTTGAGCTTTGAGAAGGCCTGCTCGATCGGCGCAGGAGGCGTCGGCCGCTGTGAGGCTTGCCCGGCGGAAGAGCTGCGGGGACGGCGATACTTGCAACTACGTAACGTCGAGCGCCGGATGTGCCGGACCTGCCCACGACAACCGGCCGGCTGACTTTTCTATTCTCAACAGCGTGACGTAACGGCAAGATGCCTCTCGGCGGGGACGAAACCGATGATCGGATTTGTACGGTCACGACGCCTGTCCGCCCAACGACCGGGGCCACTTCGGAGGACGTCCATGATCAAGTTCCTGAGACAACGGCGCGATATGCTGCGGCTGTCCGCTCTTCGGCATCGCCGGCGCGGCCGCGGGAGCGGCAACGCTGGGCGCTCAAAAAGCCGCCGCACAGGCGCAGCAGGGAAGTCAGCTTCGAACTGTCCTCAATCGAGGACGCTTGCTGGTCGGCACGGGCTCGACGAACGCGCCCTGGCACTTCGAGAACGAGAAGGGCGAGCTCGTCGGCATGGATATCGCGATGGCGCGCATCCTCGCCCAGGGGCTGTTCGAGGACCCCAGCAAGGTGGAGTTCGTGCGGCAGGATCCGGCGCAGCGGATCCCCAACATCAATACCGGCAAGGTGGATATCGTCATCCAGTTCATGACCGTGAACCCGCAGCGGGCGCAGCTCGTCAACTTCTCGCGCCCCTACTACGTGGAGGGTGTCGCGCTGCTGACGCGGCCCGACAGCGAGCTGAAGACCTTCGACGCCCTGTCGAAGGCGGGCCCGAAGGCGCGGGTCTCGATCCTGCAGAACGCGGACGCGGACCGGACCGCTAAGGCGGCGCTCCCGCAGGCCACCGTGATGCAGCTCGATACCCAGGCGAACGTGATCCAGGCGCTCGATTCGAAGCGCGCCGACGCAGCAGCGATCGACCTCTCCACCGCGCAGTGGCTCGCCAAGCGCCACCCCGACCGCTACGTCGACGCGGGCAAGAAATGGTTCACTCGAGCTGTACTCCGCCGCCGTGCGCCAGGGCGACCTCGACTGGCTGCAGTTCGTGAACACCACCTTCGACGTGGCGATGCGCGGCCATTACAATGAGATCTTCGACCAGGCCCTGGAGGAGTATTTCGGCATGAAGCCGCCGGTGCGCGAACCGGGGCTTCCGAACTTCTGACCCGCCCGTCACCAGGGGCTCCGGCAGCGCCCGGAGCCCCGTCTCGGTCCGCGCGGGAATGAACTATCAACTCAACTTCAATCTGATCTGGCGCCATTTCGGCAAGCTCGTCGACGGCCTTCTGCTCAGCCTCGAGATCGCCGCCCTGTCGATCGCCATCGCCATGGCGATCGGGCTGGTCCTGGCGCTCGCGTATGTGGACGGAAACCGCTGGCTCCGGTCGGCCGTGGCGGCCTACGTGGAATTCATCCGCAACGTGCCGCTCCTCCTCCTCGTCTATCTCATGTTCTACGGCATACCGACCGTCGTCGATATCCGATACGAGCCGATGACCTCGTTCGTGGCGACGCTCTCGGTCTATGGCGGGGCCTACCTGGTCGAGGTGCTGAGAGCCGGGCTTCAGGCGGTGCCGCAGGGCCTGATCGAGGCCGGCAAGGCGATCGGCCTCTCCCCGGTGCAGCGCCTTGTCCATGTCCGCCTTCCGACGGCGCTGCGGATCAGCCTGCCGGCCTTGAGCAACACCTACGTCTCCCTCTTCAAGGACACGTCGATCGCCTCCGTGATCGCGGTACCCGAGCTCGCCTATGCAACCCAGTGGATCAACCTCAACACCTTCCGGATCGTCGAAGCCTATGCGGTCGCCACGCCGATGTACCTCGTCACCGGCTATGGCATCCTGTTTCTGCTGCGTCTGCTCGAACGGCGCTATGCGATCGCGCGGTGACCGGAATGCAGGCGGCGCTCAACTCTCTCCCGTTTCTCTTCCAGGGGCTCTGGGTGACGCTCCATGTCTCCGCCATCGTCGTCGCGTCGTCGCTCGTCATCGGCGTGCTGCTCGGAACGGCGCTGACCTTCGGCCCCCTCCTGGTCCGCGTGCCGATCCGGATCTACACCGACGTCATCCGCGGCATCCCGATCCTCGTCCTGATCTTCTTCATCTACTACGGACTGCCGGCGATCCAGATCAATCTCGACAACCTCGTCGCCGCCATCGTCGCGCTGACGGTCTTCAAGACCGCCCAGGTGATCGAGATCACCCGCGGGGCGTTCCAGTCGATCCCGAAGGGCCAGATGGAGGCCGGGAAGGCCATCGGGCTCGTGTTCCGGCAGCGGATGACCTACGTGATCGTCCCGCAGGCCGCACGCCGCTTCATCCCGCCCTTCATCAACAGCGTCGTCGATGCCGTGAAGGGCAGCGCCCTGATCTCGCTCCTCGGTGTCGTCGACCTCATGCAGGCCATCCAGCAGGTGGTCGGCCGGACCTACGTGCCGCTTCCGCTCTACGTCCTCGGCGCGCTCATCTACTTCGCGATCAACTACTCGCTGTCGCTTCTCGCTCGCCTGCTCGAAGCACGCTTCGCCTATATCCGGGAGTGACCGCATGTCCGGCAATCACGACGTCATCGTCCGCATGCGCGGCGTTACCAAGTCGTTCGGCACGCACCAGGTCCTCAAGGGCGTCGACCTGGACGTGCGGCGCGGCGAGGTGATCGCCGTCATCGGTCCGTCGGGTAGCGGCAAGACCACGCTTTTGCGCTGCATCAACTTCCTCGAGGAATACGACGGCGGCTCGATCGAGGTCGACGGAGTCGAGGTCGGCTATCGCGACGGCCCGAACGTCGCCCCCCGGCGGCGGCGCTCCGAGGCGGAACTGTCCCGGCTGCGCGCCGACACCGCGATGGTATTCCAGATGTTCAACCTCTTCCCGCACCTCACCGCGCTCCAGAACGTGATGCTGGGGCTGCGCAAGGTCCGCCGGCAATCCGCCGCCCAGGCGCGGGAGGCCGCGTCGCGCTGGCTCGACCGGGTGGGTCTCGCGGGGAAGTTCGACAGCCTGCCCTCGCAGCTCTCGGGTGGTCAGCAGCAGAGGGTCGGGATCGCGCGGGCCGTGGCGATGAACCCGAAGGTCCTGCTCCTCGACGAGATCACGTCGGCGCTCGATCCCGAACTCGTCGGAGAGGTGCTCGACGTGGTGGTCGAACTCGCCGAGGAGGGCCGCACCATGATCCTCGTCACCCACGAGATGGCCTTCGCCCATGAGGTCGCCCACCGGGTCGTGTTCATCGACGGCGGCCTGATACAGGCCGCCGGCACGCCGACGGACATCTTCGACGGCCCGCAGAGCGAAAGGCTCGAGGCCTTTCTCTCGCGTTTCGTCGCGTTTCACCGTCGCGGTCAACGGCCGGCGACCGAGAAGTCCATTCTCGGGTGAGCGGAACTGACCGCTCAGGGCCTCACATTCAGGGCCTCACCAGGAAAATCGCTTCGATCTCCACAGTCATCCGGTTCGGCAGAGATCCCATGCCGACCGCCGAGCGGGCGTGCCGCCCGGCATCCCCCAGCACCTCCACGAACAGGTCCGAGCATCCGTTGATCACCTTGGGATGGTCGGCGAAATCCGGCTCCGCATTGACCATGCCGAGGAGCTTCACCACCGCCTCGATGCGGTCGAGCTCCCCGAGCGCCGCCTTCGCGACGGCGAGCAGCCTGAGCCCCGTCAGGCGCGCGTCCTCGTACGCCTGCTCGACCGTGACGTCGCGCCCGAGCCAGCCCACGCTGTATGAGCCGTCCGGCCGCCTCGGTCCCTGTCCCGACAGGAACAGAAGGTCACCGGCGAGCCGGTACGGCACGTAGGTCGCGACCGGCTGCGGAGCGGGCGGCAGCACGAGCCCGAGGCCGCAGCTTCTCTTCGGGACGCATGGGGGTGATCCTCGAGGAATGGGCAGAACGCCGATTTCGAAAACGCGACCTTCGCGGGGAAACGTCGTCAGGCGGGCCAGAGCATGAGCGCCTCGGCGCGACGGTTCCGCCGGCGCTCCAGCGAGGTGGCGATGATCTCGTGGGATTGGCGGGCGCGATCGAGTTCTTCGGCGACGCGGCGTGCGACGACCTGCTCCTCGCCCGGATGCAGGTTGCATGGGTCCATGTAGAAGAAGCCGTGCTCGACCTCGTGGTCGCGCACGATCACCGGCGGCTCCCCGCGCCCCAGCGCGTCGGCGAGATCCCAGGCGGTGATGTGGGCCGTCTGCGGCTCGACCGCGACCTTGAGACGCTCGAGCGGGTTGTGGGTCGGATCGGGCTCGACCGTCGCGGTGATCCCGGGGCGGTCGGCCAGCGTCTTCCGCCAGAGCTCAAGATAGCCTCTTTCGCGGGCGCGGATCCCTTTGTGGTCCCGCTTCTCCCAGGCTTCGAGCGCCGCAATCGTGCCCGACCATGCCCTCCTTGCCGATCTTCATGCCGCGGCCGATGCCGGAATTCTGCAGGTAGGCAGCGCGCACGAGTTCGGTGCGGCCGGCCACGATGCCGCCGGTCGGCCCGCCCAGGAACTTGTGGGACGAATAGAGGGCGACGTCCGCCCCTGCGGCGAGAAAGCCCTTCAGGTCGTATTCGGACGCGGCGTCGACCATCACCGGCACGCCCCGCGCATGGCAGACCTCCACGAACTCGTCGAGGGGAATGAGCCCGTACTGCACCGTGTGGTGCGAGACCACGTAGAGTGCCGCAGCCGTGCGCTCCTTGATCGCCCCGCGAAGCTGATACTTGCGCGCCGAGGTGGCCTGGCCGACCGGCACGACGCGCGCGCCGGCAAGCCGGATGCCTTGCTCTACCGGGGCGCCATAGCTCACCATATGCCCCGCCTGGATGAGCACCTCGTTCTTCAGGCTCGTCGTATCCGGTAGGCGCTCGATAGCGGCGAGGTCCGAACCTGTCATCGCGCCGGCGACGGCAAGCGTAATTCCGGCCGAGCAGGAGGCAGTGACAAAGCCCGCCTCGGTCCCGCAGAGCCGCGCGATACCCTGCTGGCGCGCTTTTGGAGGTCGTCGATCTCGACGAATTGGGGCAGGATCGCCGCCACGGCCTCCACCACTTCCGGCGGCGCGATCGAGGCGCCGAGCGAGGCCATTGTGCCCGACACGTTGATGATGGGACGCAGCCCGAGATGCTGTCGGATATCCTGCTCGTTCATGGCGATCCTCTACAGGGGATTGACTCGAAACCGATTATTCTGGAATGGCATATACTATAATGTGAGACTGCTGGACGGCTGAAGCTGCCGTTGGGGGATGCTCGATGGCTGCAAGACCGCAGCTCGTTCGGAAAGGCGAATCGGCCAAGACCGACCGGCGCGCCCGCACGAGCGGCATCGATCGAGCACTTCAGGTCCTGGATCATCTGCAGGAAACCGGAAGTCCGGCCGGTGCATATGCGATCGCGAAGGCGATCGGCGCCCGCAGTCCACCGTCTACGTCATTATCGACGATCTCGTCGCCAAGAACCTGCTGCAGCGCAGGCACGACGGCACGCTCTGGCTGGGGCCGAGGCTTTACCATTACGGTCTCGCCTATGCCCGGTCCCTCGACTTTCTCGACCTGGCCACCCACGAGATGCACGAGCTCTGCCGTGAGGTCGGGGAAACGGTGCAGATTTGTGGTCGCGACGGCGACCACATGGTGGTCCTGGCCATAGCAGACGGGCCGGGGGTCACGGAAGTAATGGAACACCGCCGCCGGCGGATCCGGTCCGCCAAACGGCCCGTCGTCCCGGACATAGACCCAGACCCGGCCGGTGATGGTCTTGCCCGTGGCGAGCATAATCGAAGTGGCTGGGCTCACACGGAGAAGAATTTGAGGTGCACACGCTAGAGCACAAGGCTTTCCTGGCGCTGATCGCCTTGGTCTCACTTGCCTTCGCCTGGATCCTCTGGCCGTTCTTCGGTGCGGTCTTCTGGGCCGCCGTGATCGCCATCGTGTTCAATCCGCTGAACCGGTGGCTCTTCAGCGCCGTGGGCCGCAGACCCAATCTGGCCGGTTTGGCGACCGTCATGGTCATCCTCTTTATTGTCGTCTTGCCCGTGTTGCTGATAGCCGCGGCTTTGGCGCAGGAGGCCTCCGGTCTGTATGACAGGATCCAGTCGGGGGAGCTCGACTTCGTCCGTTTTTTCCAGCCGGCCTTCGATGCGTTGCCGTCGTGGGCAACTGACGCGCTTGACCGTTTCGGCCTGACCGATCTCGGGGTGGTACGCGAGCGGATCGCCGCAGCACTGACGTACGGTATCCAATTCATCGCGACCAAGGCTCTCGCGATCAGTCAGAGCACCTTCGACTTCGTCGTCGGTCTCGGCGTGATGCTCTATCTGCTGTTTTTCCTGCTACGCGACGGTGAGGCCCTGACCGAACGCGTCAGGGAAGCCATCCCGCTTCGCCCCGAGCAACAGGATGCACTCTTCGCCAAGTTCACCATCGTTATCCGGGCCACTGTGAAGGGCGACATCTTCGTGGCCATCCTTCAAGGCGCTCTGGGCGGCATCGTCTTCTGGAGCCTTGGGGTGCACGCTGCGCTTCTGTGGGCGGTGCTAATGTCCTTTCTGTCTCTGCTTCCAGCGATAGGCGCCGCGCTGGTCTGGCTTCCAGTCGCCGTTTATTTCCTTGCGACCGGATCGATATGGCAGGGCGTATTCCTGATCCTGTTCGGCCTACTCGTCATCGGATTGGTCGACAACTTGTTGCGCCCGCTGCTGGTCGGCCAAGCGACGAAGATGCCGGACTACGTCGTGCTGATCTCGACGCTCGGCGGGATCGAGACGTTCGGCCTTCACGGCTTCATCGTTGGACCGGTGATCGCTGCGATGTTCCTGGTGGTCTGGGACCTCTTCTCTAAGTCCAGCGAACGCTCCTCTAAGGTGGCGACCTAAATCAGGATCTCCGGTCAGTTTCTCAGACCATTACGGTGATGAGCTAAGATCTTCTTCGTCAAGTACCGGAGCCCAAGCCATCGTCGGTGCTGTCGAGACCGGGGGTGGGGTGGCGAATGGAAATCAAAGGCAACCCCATGCAAAGGCCCTATCCCATGCACCTCAGTCCCCGCTGTGGGGCGAAAACCCGGAGCGGGAGCCCGTGCCGGTCGCCGGCGATGCCGAACGGTCGGTGCAGGATGCACGGGGGTAGCTCACCGGGAGCGCCCAACGGGCCGGCGAACGGCAATTATCGGCACGGCAGGTTCACCTGCGAGGCCATCGCCGAGCGGCGCCAGCTATCGGCGTGGATCAGTGAGATGGCGCAGCTCGCGAGGTCCGTTGAATGAGCAGGGCTCTTCTCCGCCTGATATGGGCTTTCGGGATCATGTTCATGGCGGGGTGGGTGGTGGCACTCCAGGGAGGTCAGGGAGTGAGCATGGCCTCGTATGCCGCGCGGCTCTCAAAGTAAGCCTTCACGAGCGAGGGCTCCTCCTCTTCCCAGGCCGTGAGGGCGAGAGAGCCCGTCTCGGTCGGGACTGTCAGGGATTTCGTGTAGGGCCATTACGATGATCATGAGGGAGACATCGCATGGCACGCCGCAAACAATCGCGCATTCCGGATCACTTGCTCGATCAGCTGTTGGCGGGCGCTGACGCCCAATCGGCCTTTGTCAAGGATGGGCTGCTCGACGAGTTGAAGAAGGCTTTGGCCGAGCGAGCCTTGAACGCCGAGATGGACCATCATCTCAACCAGGAGAGCGAGACCGGCAACACTCGTAACGGCTATGGCCGCAAAACCGTGCTGACTGACACCGGCACAATCGATCTGGCGATCCCGCGCGACCGCCTGGCGACCTTCGATCCACAGCTGATCGCCAAGTACCAGCGGCGCTTCCCCGGCTTTGATGAGAAGATCGTGTCCATGTACGCCCGCGGCATGAGTGTGCGGGAGATCCAGGGCCATCTGCGCGATCTGTATGGGATCGAAGTTTCACCGGATCTGGTCAGCGCGGTCACTGATGCCGTGCTGGAGGAGATTGCAGAGTGGCAGAACCGGCCTCTGGAGGCGCTCTATCCGCTGGTCTTCTTCGATGCCATTCGGCTGAAAGTGCGCGATGAGGGCACCGTGCGCAACAAGGCCGTCTACCTGGCTCTCGGCGTGCGGCCGGACGGCACCAAGGAGATCCTCGGCCTGTGGATCGAGCAGAGCGAAGGCGCCAAGTTCTGGCTGCGGGTCATGAACGAGCTCAAGACGCGCGGGGTTGAGGACGTGCTGATTGCAGTGGTGGATGGCCTGAAGGGCTTTCCCGATGCGATCACTGCGGTGTTCCCCGAGACCCTGGTCCAGACCTGCATCGTCCATCTCATCCGCTCGTCGCTGGCTTTCGTGTCCTCCAAGGACCGCAGAGCCGTGGCGGGAGCCTTGAAGGACATCGACCGGGCCAAGGACGCTGAGGCCGGCCAAGCGGCTCTGGAGGCGTTCGCCGCATCGGCTTGGGGCCAGAAATACGCGGCCATTGAATCGTCCTGGCGCCGGAGCTGGAGCGAGGTGATCCCGTTCTTCGCCTTTTCCGGAGATGAGGTGCGCCGGATCATCTACACGACGAATGCGATCGAGGCCTTGAATGCCAAATTACGCCGGGCCGTGCGAGCCCGCGGGCATTTTCCAACCGACGAGAGTGCGATCAAGCTGCTGTTCCTGATCTTGCGACGGGCGCAGAGAGAATGGAAGATGCCGCCACGGGAATGGGGAATGGCCAAAGCCCAATTCGCCATTCTCTTCGAAGGCCGCTTCAGGCTGGTTGAATGAAACCGGCCCCACACGGAAATTCTGACACACCCAGCCTGCGGCAATTGCCCAAGCCGCTCGCGGACAGTCAAAACGGGATTCCGATCAGCCATGGATGCATCCGTTCATTCGGCGGGCCCAACACTTCGTCACTCATCATTCCATAAGTCGACTTGCCGCCCGCCACCGCCGCCACAACACCCGCCACCGCGTTCGCCACGTCATCGTGGCCATGCGGCGGATGGTCGATGCTGTCCCGACCCCCGCGGGCCGTGCGCCGCTCCAGCCCGCAGATCTGACGAACGAGAAGCACGTGATCAAGCAACTCAACCTCACGGCTATTCAATTTCGGCAACAAGTCTCGATAAAGATCCGACTTTGGCTTCGCCGAGGGCTCATACGTGATCCCGTGCGTCTTAAAGCGCTCACGCGGCCATTCGCCCGCATACCTGTCGCCCTCAACCCTCGTCACCCGATACCGCTTCAACAAGTCTGAAAACTCGCTGACCACATCGTCAGGAGAGAACGGCGGACGCCGCTCGCGGACCGCGTCGAAAATCACCCTGCCGCTCGCCTTGTCCTTGTGCGCAATGCCAAGCGTCATGCTGTCCTGAGACCCGCCGCTCGGATCGGAAAAGCCGAAATACCGCAGCGACGCTGACGGCGGAATTTCATGAACGCCCGGCATCACCGCCGCTTCCACCACCTCGCGATCAATGAAGCTCGCAATGTCGGTCCTGAATTCCGCCAGATACTCGGCCGCCGCCCAGGCCAGATCACGCTCCATGGCACGATCAATGACAGACTGCGGCAGCGTCGGGTTCATCGCCTTCGACGGCGCCCGCCAGACCAAAACCTCGGGGTCCTCCTGCCCGTAATAACGGCGATAGGTGTCCCACACCGCACCCTTCCGGGCGTAAGGGCTCGACGCGCACAACAGCTTGCTGTCGGGTATCGTCGCCATGCCGGGCCGGATGCTGTCGAGAATTTCCACGTCCGGCCGCGTGCTGTCGTCCTCCTGCCCCCAAAAAGCCACCTCATCCGCAAGCACCGCAGCCAGCGTGTAGCCACGCGACGCGCGAAACGACGCCGTGACGATTTCAAGGGTCACGTTGTTCGACAGGTCGAGCGTGTCCGCCGTCTCCCGCTCGATCAGCGGCGCCAAAAGCGGCGTTCCCGTCAGAAGCCCACGGATAAACCGAAAGATCACCCGAGCCTGCTTGCGGTCGACCGCAATAACCATGACGGTCGCCCGCTCGCCAGGCCCGAGGTACTCCGCATAGCTCTTGAACGTCGCGAGATAGACCGCCACCAAGGCGAGCACGAACGTCTTGCCGGCGCGTCCGGCCGCAGATCAGCCACGCTTCGTTCACCGGCTCGGATGGCCACGCGCTGCGGCCGGTGCATTGCCGATACAGCGCTTACTGATCGGGCGTCGGTTCGAGCGCGAACAGGCTGGCTAGCCATGCGAACCATGCCTGCCAGGTCGACAGGTCGCGGAAGTGCGGGCGGAAGAGGTTCTGGTCCGCAATGGCGGGCAAGATGTTCATTCATGCCGCCTCGGCGAGGTAGGCGCCGAGGCTCGGGGGCTGCGCCGGCTGCGGCTTCTCAGCCGCCCGGCGGCGGAGGCGCTCGACGATGCGGCTCGCGGCTCCCGTAATCCGGATCACCTCGTCATCATTGACGTCTTGCCGTTGACGATGTCGGCCTGGAGGGCCTCGGCCCGCACCATCAGCGCCGCGGCCTGCTTGCGAGAACGCGGTCGGGCCCGGTGAGGGCGCCCATGCCGCCGAGTCTGTCGGCGAGCGTCTGAACGAGGGCGCGGAAGCGACGGAACCCGTGCGACATGGAATTGACGTGACGCCGTTGAGCAAGTCGCCTGCCTTTGTGACCCGGTCCGGCCCGTCGAGGTGCCGTTTCAGCCTCGCTTCTTCGGCTATGTTGCTTCGTCCAGGCACCTGCCATCCGCCTTTTAACCAAGCCTCAACCGCGAACCGCCGTTACTCCCACCGTGCCTGTAACTTCGTCCACGAACGTCAGCGGCGCTGATGCTACGCCGCAAACCCTTGCTGGGCAAGGAAGCTCCCGCCTGAAGCCGCTTCAGAGCATCAGATGCGCCATCTGATGCTCAGGGCGGCAGGGCTGCGAAGAGGTTTTTGACCGCAGAAGGTGAGGCTTGGCTGTCGGCTCTGTCGGAGAGGGGACCGCCTTTTCCCGCTTCCGCGGGCTCTCCTTCCCCGTCTCAGGTTCTCTAGAGAGCCCACACCACCCACCCCGAGATATAGAAAGAGGTACGGTTTCGATACCGAAGCTAGAGGTATGTTTTCCGTACCGGAAGCGGGTTGGTTTCCGGTACGGTTTCGGTACCGGTTCCGGTACGGTTTCGGTACCGGGTTTTGAATTTGAAGCGGCCGTTTTGGGCCTTCTTGTGCCGGGCGGCTTGCGCGATCGCTTCGGCCACTTCGATGGTCTGGATGCGATGCCATTCGTGGGTCGGTGGGTCGTACGCGGTGCGGCGATAGGTGACCCGGTACTTGGACGGGCGGTGGAACTCACGGTTACCGCCGCTGCCTTGCTCCGTGACCGCCACGAAGCCGAGGGCCACAATTCGCGAAAACGCAGAGGCAATGATGTTACGGCCCATGTTCCAGGTGCGAACGAGACAATGGAACGGGCCGACGATCTTGCCGTTGTGGTCGTCCCCGCCGTGGTGCCGCAATCTCCAGTTCGAGGCTATCCAAGACACGGCGCGCGCCCAGAGACAGGACATGGAAGGCCGGCGACCGCCATCATCTCGATCAGGCGGCCCGAGAACGGCCCTCTGAACGCATTGCGGCGCGTCTTCCGGCTCTTCATGCCGATCTCCGTCTTTCGCATAGGCGATCAGCCGGGCTCGGACCCATGCCCGCACTTCGGGCGATGGCGGCAGCGGTTCGATGACGGCGTAGCGCGGCGTCGGCGGCCACGTGCCGAATTTCTCTTTGTAGTTGACGGCCGCCCAGCCGGCCTTGTAGCCGCGCTCCAGGCCGATGCAGACGAGCATGCGGTGCCACCGGATCCGCTCCTCGGGATCGTAGACGTTCGGCACCGCGCGGCGCTGCCGTGACCTCGCCCAACTCGCCGTCCGCGATCTCGACGGCCTGCGGTTTGCGCTGCGGCAGGAACCCGCAATGCTGCGCAAGCCCGCCACCGATCCGCAGGGCGCCAGCAGTTGCGTGCATTCGAGGATGGTCGGGCCGTCGCTGCCGTTGCCGTTGCGCGCGGTTGCGCTGGGCGAGGTTCTCGGGCTTGCGGTCGGGATCCAGCGTCCAGGCGACGTGATCCTCGACGAAGCCGTGCCGATAGACGGCGCCGCGTGATCGAGCAGGATCAGGTCTGTCTTGCCGGGCGCCGGCCGCAAGCCGCGCCCGATCATCTGGCGAAACAGGCCCATCTGCTTCGTCGGTCGAGCGAGGATGATGCAGCCGATCGCCGGCAGGTCCAAGCCTTCGCTCAGCACCATGCAATTCGCAGACCAGTTCGGTTTCGCCGCTGGCCAGTCGGGCGAGGATCGCGTCGCGCTCGGGCTTCGGCGTGCCGCCGTCGACGTGCTCGGCGCGGACGCCGCTGCGGACGAATTCGTTCCGGAGGTGAAGGCTGTGCGCGACGTCGACGGCGAAGACAACCGTCTTGCGGCGCTCGCCGAACTTGTGCCAATGCGTGACGATATCGCCGACCAGCTCCGGCCGGTCCATGCGCTCGGCGAGTTGGCGTCTCGACGTAGTCTCCGGCTTGCGTGCGCACGCCCTTCAGGTCCGGACCTTGCAGAACCGGCGCATAGACGCGCGGTCGGCACGAGGTGCTTGAGCCGCGATCAGCTCCGGGATCTGCGGGCATTCGATGATGCACTCGAAGATCGCCACCGAGGCCGCGGCCGTCGCCCCGGCAGGGCGTCGCCGTCGTGCCGAGCAGGATCGCCTGCGGATAGGCGTCGATGATCTTGCGATAGGTCGTCGCCGGGCAATGGTGGGCCTCGTCGATCCAAATCAAGATCCGCGTCCGGCAAGGGCATGGCCGTCGCGCGCACGGCCCGCGCGTACAGCGTTGCAATCCACGCCACTTGAACGTCGTCGAAGGGGCTCGGCGCGCGTGCCGGCCTGAATGATCCCGTGGGGCAGACCGACGTCCTGCAGCTTCTCGGCTCGTCTGCCCGATGATCTCGCGGCGATGGACGAGCACCAGCACTCGCTGCTGCTCGGCCGGCAGCGACGCTGACGATGGCGGCGCCGATCACCGTCTTGCCGCTGCCGGTCGGCGAGACCAGCAGCGGGGCGCGGTATCCGGCCGCGACTTGTCGTGGAAGTCGCGACCGCGTCATGCTGATAGGGGCGAGGCTCGGGGCGCTCATGCGGCCCTCGCGAACGCGGATTCCCGCGTCCGGCCTGCTCGGCGCTGTCGATCGTCCGCAGTCGACGGAACGCCGGCCGTCCTCGCGGATGAGCCCGTTGCGTGGCAAGCCTCGATCAGGGCGCTGACGACGCTGTCCGGGTCCAGCTCGCCGCTGGCCACGAGCTGGAAGAGCCGGAAGGCGACCCGGTTGAGCGTCGGGTTGCGGCTGCCCCTTGGGGCGTTGGCGAGAAGCGCGCTCTCGCGGTCCAGGACGGCGATCCCGTAGCGGTCGGGCCGTCCCACCGGCCGCCCCATCGGACGGGCGTCCTGAGGCTCCGGACGGTCTCGGATGAGGCGGATGAGCCATGCCGGTGCATCGGCGAAAGGACTGTCGGTCTCGACCACGTAGGCCCGCCCGTCGAGACGCCGCGACGGCGGCACGATCACGTAACCGCCTCGGCCTCTGACGTGGACCCCGTCCGGTAAAGCGCCGGAAGCGGTGCCGATCGGGTTCGCGTCATCCCACCGGAAGTAGAGATGCCGGCCCCCGCCGGGCGTGCGGATCGTGTACGTGGCCGGCAGGAACCCGTTGCGTTCTTCGAGCACCCGCAAGGCGGCTTCGCCGTCCGGTTCGCCGGGCGTCTCGGGCGCGTCCGGGTCCAGGATCCAAGCGCCGATCGCGGGACCGGTCGACACGGCGATCATGGCCGCAGGGTGGGCTTGCCACCAGCGCCGGATGGTCTGCGGCTCGCGGCTCGCGGCGTGGAAGCCACGGGCGATCAAGGGCTTCTTCGTGGCCGGCGAGCAGGGGAGGACGGGCGAGCCATGCTGCGCAATGGCGAGCGCGGCGACGACAATGGACGCGCCTGAGGCGTTCGTGCTACTGGTCATCGCGTTGTTGTTCCTCGATGAGCCGTCGGGTTCTGCCCACCCGGCGGCTTTTTTCGTCTCAGGGCTTCGGTTCCCAGTAGCGGCAGGCAAGTGCGCTGTGCGGGATCGCCTTGAGGCTCTTCACCGAGCATTGCCGCAGCTCGGCATGCTTTGCGCAGCGCCCCGGCTTGATCCTCTGCAAGACCCGGTCCGGGTTGAACTGGCCATCCCAGAAGCGGCACGAGCCGCAGGTCTCGCAGCTCGGTCCGCTGCCGGCGAAGTGCGCCTGTCCGACGTGCGTCCGGCCGTCGGGGAGGAGGTGGATCGTGGCCAGCTTCACCACATCACCTCTCGACGACGTGGTCCGAGACCGCGGGCGTCACGACGGCACCTCCCCGTCGCTGCTGACCATGCCGGAATGAGCCCTCTTGCGGTCCCAGACCTCGTTCCAGTAATCGGCCCGAGCCGTCCACATCTCAAAAGGCTTCTCGCCGTGGGCGTAGGTCTCGTAGAGCTTCTCCTTCCCCTCGGAGATCTCATCCACCAGACGGGCGGCGGCGGCCCAGATGTCCGCGTCGGTGACGCCAAGGCGCTTGCACGCGCCGTAGGCGAGCACCCAGACGTCGTGTTGCGCCGTGCCCCAGGTGAGCCAGGGATCAGTGCTGCGGGGACAGAGTTCAATGGCGAGATACGCGTTCGCGGCGATGTCACGGAGAACGGTTTTGATGTCGTCGCTGGTCATGACCGCACCTCCTCGTCATCGCGGTCGGCGACCGTGTTTTCAGAAGAACGGCGCTTCATGTCGCGGTAGCACTTCTCCGCGGCTTGCATCAGCTCTTCGTAGCGGGGTGAGCTTTGATGCGGATCCGCGGGCGTGAACGGCGGCGGCGGACGGCTGTCGACGGACACGTCGCGTTTGGTATCAGTCATGGTCGTGTTCCTCTTTCGGGTTGTGGATCGGGCGGCGGAAGGGCCGCCCGGTTTTTCGTGTTAGACGACTTCAATTTCGAGGATCGATTGCAGCCGGCTGGCCACTTCCGAGAGGTCCTGAGCCGCGCTGTCGAATTCGTCGATCTCGCCGCTGACCTCCTGCCCTTTATCGCTCTCTTGCCAGCGCTCGCTTTTGCTGTCGAAGTCAGTTCGCGCGTCCGCGGCGATAGCGCCGACTTCCTCGCTGAGCGATTGCAGAAAGTCCGCGATTGTCTCAAGATGGGTTCGTGTTTTCTTGCGCATGATGTGTCGTTCCTCTTCATGCAGCCCCCACCGTTCCCGGAGGTTGTCGCTCCGGGTGTTTCCTCGTTGGCGTGGTGGAAAGGACCTCCCGTGTTCGGGATTAGGCCGCAGTGGTTTGCTTCGCCTTGCGCTCGCGTCCCTGCTTCTTGTTTTGGATAAAGCGCGCAGCGACCGCTTCCGCGCGTGCCCGTTCCGCCGGGTCGCAAGCGCGCTGCCGTTCCCACTCCTCAATGTCGGAGAGCAGCCACAGCCGCCGTCCGGCCACCGTCATGACGGGCCGAGGAAAGGCGATGGATGGATTGTTCATCCAGTTATACAGCGTGAACTCGCCGGAGCACGTGTCGGGGAAGCGCTCGTAAATCCCCCGGGCGGCGAGATACACCTTGGTCTCACGCATTTGCAGGCACACCTCTTAGCGTCTTCGGGTGCCTGCAATGGTCTCTCAGGTGCTTACGTCTGCGCTAGGAATTTTAACGGACGGGAACGGACAGCAATTATTACTGTCCGCGCCTTTTGCGGCGTAGATGCCGCTTGCGGCGCAGACGCCGGAGCTTGCTGTCTTCCGAAGATCCGGGAATCCGATTGAGCCCGATAAGCTGGGCTGCCGCTGCTAGGCTGTTCGCTTTGCGGGCGTCGATTAGGGCGTCCGCCTCGTCGAGGAAAGCCTCATCCTCCGCAAGATAGGGAGACGTCCCCTTCGTGCGCCCGCGGGGCTTCGGTGGCTTCGGGTCGCGCGTCTCAATGGCCGGCGCCTCCTCAACCGGATCGGTAACCACCGTTCCGCCGGAGTTGCACGTCTCGACCGTGCAACCCACCTGCATGTCGAAGAACTGCTCGCCGGTTTCTGTTTCCGCCTCGCCATGCAGCCAACTCGTTACGCGCGTGTGTTGCCACGCGGTTGCAGGCAGATCACGGTGGTCGGCGAGCACACTCCCGACGCGAGCACGAACCGTACAGTACCCGGCTTCAACGGCCCATCCGAACTCGCGGGCCATCGTGGCCCAGGCGTAACGAAGCGGACCGTCCAATTGAGCTTCGGCACATGGCGAAAGACTTGCTCGCCCCTCGACCCATTCGCCCGGATGGACTTCAGGCAGGCTGACGCGCAGGACCGCGTTGATCAATTCAAAGCCGTAGCCGGACGCGGACACATGCACGATCCAGCCCGGCGGCAAGGAATCTGCAAGAGGCTCAACCATATCGCGGGGCTGATCAGGTAGCCGAACGGGACATCCGTTCGGCATGGATGCGCGGAACCGGAATGGAGCAAGCAGAAGCGGGAGCTGGTCGAGCTTCGGACTTGTCGATACTTGCGCGGTCTTGGTCGTTTGCATGGCTCAGGCCCTCAGCGGAACGACGGTGGAGACGCGAGGGCCTTCGGCGAGGCCGATGACGAAGGTCGCCCAGCCGTCGAGCGCGGCGCGCTTCTCGACGGCGAAATCGTGCCGAACGTAGATCGCAGCGACGCCGGAAATCGCCCCGCCACGATGATTTAGGACGGCTTCGATGATCTCGATCCGGGTCCCGAGACGAGCAAGGCCGGACGCCACGGACCGCCTTAGATCGTGCAGTCGCCAATCGGGGATCGCGACGGGCTCCCCGGCCTCTGCACTGGCGATCTCGACCATGATCCGGTCGAGCCTCGCCTTGGCTTTCGAGTAACCCGAAATGCCGCTCTTGCCGGTCGTCGTCAGGGCGTAGGCCGAGTGGGCCATGCGCGGGATCGAGCCGATGACGGCCTGCGCCGCGTCGGACAACGGAACGTCGGTCGCGATGCCGTTTTTTGAACGCGACGCGGGGATCGTCCAGAGGTCGTTGCGGATCTCGCTCCACCGCAGCCCCGAGACTTCGGATCGTCGCTGACCGGTCAGGAGGAGCAGCCGGACGAATTCGCGGAAGGGGTAATCCAGACGGCCGCTGGCCAGCCATACGAGCCGCAATTCCGCGTCGCTCAGGATCCGGTCACGCGACTGTTCGATGGTCGGCGGCTTCACGCGGTCGAACGGCGATATTTCGAGAATGGATTTCTCAACGCACCAATTTCCGAACTTGCGCCCGTAGCTCAGGCACCGGTTCGCATGGGTCGGAGCCCGCTCGGCGATGGCGTCGATCCATCCGATGATGTCGCGCCGGGTCACGTCCTGAATCCGCCGCTCGCCGAAGACGGGCCGGAAATCCTTATCGAGAGTGCGCTTCACCTCGCCAGCGGTTCGGGGCGAGTTGTTCCTCTCGACGTGCTGCCGGTAGAACCTGTCGAGGAGGGCACCGACATGCCCCGAAGGATCCGCTGCGGCGGCCCGTGCGGCCTGTTTCTCGCCGGCTGGATCCAACCCTTCGGCAGCCCGCCGAAGGGCCACCCGCGCCTTCTCTCGGGCCTCGGCGAGGCTCAGAAGAGGATAGGGCGCCAACGTCAGCTTGCGCGTCTTGCCGCCGTGCCGGTATCGGACAACCCAGGTCCGTGCCCCAGACTCGTAGACGGTCAAAAACAATCCAGGAACGAGCCCGTCGGGCACGTCGTAGCGCATGGGGCGGGGCTGGAATTTCTCGATCTGCTTGGCGGTGAGCGCCTTGGGCATGAAACCCTCCGGAGTAACGCCGGAGTAACGAAAAGCGGCCTGCTAGGCCCGTTACTCCAACCGTCTTCAACTGTCTCCACGTTAGCGTGGAACCGTTGTTCTGCCAAGGTGCGAAATGCGGAAGAGCATCAGAAATTGAGGACGGTTGAGGGCCTGGGGCTCAGACTACGAATTTGGGGGTCAGAGGTTCGAATCCTTTCGGGCGCGCCATTCATCTCTTTGTTATGCATGACGTTTTCCTTTCGGCGAGGTTGGCTGCGGAGCGCTGGTTTGCAGTCGGTTTGCAAATTCTGTTCGCGGTGAGTTCTCCCAGTTGGAGATGGCTTGATCTGCCAGCGCTCGTGTGCGCGCGAGATACTTGTCGAGGATCACGCTTACTGTCTTGAGTGAATGGCCCGTGATTGTCGCGATCTGCTGTGGCTTGCACTCTGCCTCGGACAGCAGCGTCACGGCGGTGCCGCGAAGGTCATGGTCCCTTGAGGGCTCGTGTCAAGTTCGCTTGTGCTGACGCGCGTCGGGTTTTCACTTCGCAGGCGCTCCCGCGATATCCTTTCCGGTGAGGAAGCGGGTAACGGCTGCCGAGTTCGCCCGCCAACGACCTCCAAACTTCCGGCCCAAGCCGTGCTCCAGCATCCAGCGCCGAGCCGTGTTTTCGGACACGTGTGCCTGGCGCGCCAACTCGGGCGCGGTGAGCCAATTGTTTTGGTGTGGATGTTTCATCGGCCTCAACTTCCTTGTGCTGTAATGACAAGGAGTTGGCTGAGAGCGAACCGTTTGACTCGCTCTCAGCCCCCTCGTAGGGTTGGCCTGCTCCGCCAAGAGCACAGGCTTCGGCCTACCAGGGCGGTCCGACGTGCGAGGTCGGGCCGCCTTTTTTTGCTTGTCGGTCCTCCTTACGGGAGGTTCTTGCTCGGTCAAATCGCTCGAACCGGACGATTCCCTTAATAACGCAGCCATTCGCCCGAGAAGGCAATGCCGTTCGAGTTGTCCCCGTCTTTCAATTCCGGGTTTGCGACCTTGTATTGGTTCTGCCGGCCGCAAGGCCGGCTATGGCGATAAATGGCTATCGGAATAAATCCATCTGACCCGGGGGCGGTACCCGGCGCCTCCACCCAAGCCCAAGCCGAGCCTTCTGTTTCGGCAGAGCGAAATATGATGAGCGGGGGCGTGGCGGCGGCCCTCGCTGCTCCAGCTCTTGACGCGGATGACCGCGAGGTCGCAGCGTCGCCGATCTCGTTGAGATAAGAGGCCATCTACGACGCTGAGGCGACCAGGCGCGGGAGGCCAGACGGATAGGAAGTGCCAATAGGTCAGCGGATGAGTTGTTTCGGCGATCGGTCATCACGCGCGTTCCCAAAAGAGCGCGGGGCTCAGCATACGGTTGTCCTCTCCCACCCGCTTCGCGACAGGTGGGGGCTGTTGGGGGCGGTTTCCCGCCGTAGATCCGCCGCTGTTCCTTTTCCCCTGGGGTCGTGCTGCGTGTCCGGTTGGGACCGCCAGCGGGATCTCTGCCCGCGCTAAGACTCACCGACGCGGTCCTTAAAGCCTCTTTCGGGGGTTGAAAAGGGCCTCAGTCCGCCTCCTCGGCTTCCTCTTCGTCCCTGAACGCGCTTCGGTACGAGGTGCGGTCGTCTCGCTTGCACCCGTCGCATTCAGCCTCTATTCCGGCAGTAGTGTGGAGCACCTCTTCCCGTGCGTTAGGTTCGTGCCGGATGAAGGCCCATCCTGACGACCCGGTAGTACAGGCAGCGCCGCTTCGGCCCCGCATGCGCATCACGCGACCCTGAGACCCGACTTGAACACCGTGGTTGGAGAAGCTGAGGTTTAGCAATGGCTTGCACCGGCGCGACCGGTTGTTGGCACCACATCGGCGGCTTGGGCGAGGTGAGAAGAGCTATGCGGCCGCGACTTCGCGCACATTGGGCGGCAGCGCTACGCCGGCGATCTGGAAGAGACGGCCGGTGAGGCCCGCCGTCGGCGTCCGGATCATCAGGCGCTTGTCGTCCTGGACCATCGTGGCCTCCTGCAGCCGGTCGAGATCGCGCAGGACTTCACGCCATTCGGGCCGCAGGCCCGCTTGTCGACAGCGGTCATCGAGCTCCTTCTGCAGCACCAGGGCCAGGAACGAGCAGAAGACATGGCCGCGAATCGCCGCGTCGGAGGAGTGGAAGATCGGGCGCGTGGCCAGAACTGCCTTGGCGCGCCTGAACAAATCCTCCACTTGGAGGAGGTCGCGGTAGCGCAGCACCGCCTGCAAGGGCGAGATCTTGGCGTTGGTGCGCAGCACGAAGAGGCCGTCAAAGCGCGCCTCCTCGGCCAGCTTGCCGGCATCAATCGCGAAGGCGCGCTCCGGGCTGGTGCGCTTGAGATAGCGGCGGTAGGCCGAGTTGCCGATCAGCGCCTTGTCGCCGCGGGAAAGCTGCTGCTCGAGGCCCGCCACGATGGCCTGGCGCTCGCTTCTGTCCTTCTCGGCTTCAGCCTCGTTGCGGCACACGATATAGCGCCGGCCCTCGACCTTGACCTCCTTGACGAAGAGTTGCGTCTCGCCCGCCGTCCGCTCGATGAAGAGCGGCACGAACGCGCGCTCGTCCGCCAGCACCAGCTTGCGCACGAGGGCGTCGGTGCGCTCTCTGGCGCCCAGGATGTATTCCAGTCCCCGCTCCGCCAAGCCCGTGATCGTGGCCTCTGAGAGGAAGCCGCGATCGGCCACCACGCACACCCGCTTGATCCCGAAACGCCCGCGCAGGCGGTCGAGGATGGGCAGAAGCGCGTTCACGTCCGCGGTGTTGCCGGGCCACATCTCGGTGCAGACCGGGCGGCCCTCGGCATCGATGACCACGCCTAAGATCATCTGCTGGAGATCGGGGCGGTGGTCCTTGGAGTGGCCGCGGGCCCCGAGCGTCGCTCCGCCCGCGCCCTCGAAGGACAGCGACGTGGTGTCCATGAACACGAGCGAGAGTTCGCTGAAGAGGTCGCGCCGCTTGGCAAATAGCGCCTCCTCGATCTCGTCCTTGACGCAGCGCGGGGCGAGCGTGCGATGGGCCTGGCCCGCTTCGTCCAGCTCCTCCCCGAGCCAGGCCATGGCGCGGTAGAAGTGGTGCAGCGCCAGCCCGTCGGTGCCCGCAATGACGTAGTCCTGCCTCCAGGCCGCGCAGTCGCGGTCGGAGCCTGAGACAAACAAGCGATGCAGCACGGCCGCGAACACCGCCCGCTCGATCGCGAACTCGAAGGCGCGGGCGGCCAGTTGCTCCGTGAGGACTGCCGCGATGCCGAGCTCGTCCCACAGCCGCCCGAACAGGAGCGGCCCGCCGATGCGCTTGCAGGTGAGCGCCTCGTTGCCGCCTGCGGCCGCTTGGATCACGAGCGCACGCTCGGCGAAGCGGCCGATCGAGGCGGCCAAGCGCTCGAGATCGCCGTTGGCCAGCACACTCTCCTTGCGGCCAAGATTCTTGATGATGCGCTGCTTGGTCCGTTGGCCCTCGCGCACGCTCTCGACCAGGACGAGATAGGTGTAGCCGTTGACGGTCTTCTCGCGCACGAACATCAGACAGATGGCAGCGCGCGAATCAGCGCGATGTCAACGCTGACAAACCTTTCAGCAGTAGAATTTAGCATCACGGCCCAAAATCGCGCCGAACCTCACATCAGCAATATCAAAGGGTTGGACGACAAAAAAAACCGCCCAAAAACGAGCCTCCACTGTTCAAGTCGGGTGAGAGTGCCGTGCACGGTGCTCTTGCCGAACAGCGGGATGGGGACCAGCTGACTCTTAATCAGCGGGTCCAAGGTTCGAATCCTTGCACACCCACCAAGATTTACCTTACAATTTCAGTATGTTAGCTCGCATCGACGTTTCAGCCTCCGGCTTCGTCATCGCGTTGAGGGTAACGCCTAGGGTAACAATTTGCGGCGGTGGCGAACAATCCGCCATGGCGACTCGAAAACCTTTGGGCTAACGCCACATCACCAACAAGAGCCCGACCGGCTAGTCTGTTCACGCGGGACGTACCTAGACTCGGGAGTAGGGCAGGGGCCGCTCATGCAGCAAGTGCGATCCCGACGACCGTAAGGAAGGACCGGGGCCCGATCCGCTTGACGAGCTTGAGGTCCCAGCTCTTCAGCGGCGAGCCACGCCGCACGACCCTCAGCACCACGTTGGCGGCCGCGAAGAGATCGGATCGGGTCAGCCGATCGCCGCGTTTGGAAATCCGCCCGGTGCGATCCAACTCGCCCGACTGATAGCGCCGCGGCGTTAGCCCCAGATAGGCGCCGACATCGCTGGCCTTCTTGAATCGGTTGGGATCGTCGACCGCACTGGCGAAGGCCAGGGCCGTCACCGGCTCGACCCCAGGGACCGTCATCAACCGGCGTACGGTCTCGTCTGATCGGGCCATGGCCCTGATCGGGTCGTCGGACTTGATGATCTGGGTGATCAGCGCTGAGTGCGCCAGCAGCAGCGGTTCGATCAAGGGCCGCCCATGCGGCGCCTGGCGCAAAGCGTCGAGGATCTTCGCCGGCCGCGTTCGCGCTCCCGCCTTGCCCAGGACGATACCGAGGCTCTTGAGCAGCCCGCGCATCTGGTTCTCGAGATCGCGCCTCAGGTCAACGAGTTTGGCGCGAGCGGCCAGCGTAGCGCGCCCATGCCGGCTCTCGATGCTTTTGACCTTGGCCTCCCGGTACCAGCCCATGCGCGCCATCTCGGCCAGCCCGCGGGCATCGTTGCGGTCGGATTTGTTCATGCGCATCGACAGAGCGGCCTTGGCGGGGCGCGCCTCCAGACACAGGACCGGAAACCCGCGTCCCTTCAGCTCGTGCCAGAGCCCGTTGGAGAGCGAACCGGTCTCAAAGGCGATGCGGCTCGCCTTCGGGGCGCGACGCCGCAGCGCCTTCGCGATGGCTTCCGGATTCGAGGACACATCACCTTCGAAGACCACCGCTCCGGCCTGATCGAGGACGCAGATGCTGGTCCCTTCCAACGAGACATCCAGGCCGACATACTGTTCCATAGCTGCTTCTCCCTCTCGCAAACGGGTGAGACCGATCCTATCGGACCTCGTCCTTCCAGGCGGAGCAGCCACCCGCGATTACGCCATGTGAAGAAGGCCGATCAGGCGGACTGAAGCCGTGCTGAGCGGTCCGGAGTGGCTGCGAGCAGGGCGGTGATCCAGGCCCACAAAAGCGCCAGCCACTTGAGCACCCCCGCTATGAGCGAGGTGGTTGCGGCCCAGGCGGTGCTCGTTCTTCAGGTGCCCAATCACCGGCTCGACCGCGGCGCGGCGGCGGAAGGCGCGCTTGATCGCGGGCGAGAGCCCGCGCTTCTGGCCTGCCACATAGACCCGGAAGCGCCGCTCCTGCGGCGCGTGGTGACCCTTGTAGCCGGCATCGGTGATGATCCGGGTGAGGTCGGCACCGATCGTCGCCTCGATCGCCGGGATCACGGTGGCGAGCGTGTGGCCGTCGTAAGGGTTGCCGGGCAGCGCCGCCACATGCGCCACGAACTGGCCGCCGCGGCAGCGCTGCAGCGGGGTGGCGACCGAGACCTTGACGCCGAACTCGTAGGGCTTGTGCGCCTTGCCCTTGTACGGGTTCTCGAGCCAGCGTGCGCACAAGACCTCGTCGGAGAGGTCGTGCAGGTGCTTGAGGATGGCCAAGCCGGCCATCAGCCGGGTGGCTAAGGGCGGCCGGCCGGGATCATCGTCGTAGACCTCGCCGAGGCGCGCCTCGAGGAAGCCCCAGTCGATCGCCCGCGCAAGCTTCACCAGCGCATGGCTCGGATCCACGATCTGATCAAGCCGCGCCCGGAACAGATCCGTCTGGCCGCTCTCGCGGCGCTCCTTCGGTCGCATGAAAGCCCCCTCGTGATCCCGACAGGAGCAGGGAATCACGGCCGGCGGCCCCGAGCAATTTGCAAGGAAGCGCGTCCACAGCGCATCAAAACCGGCAAACACGAATACTTGCCGGGAGCCAAAACTCACGCGCCATCAAAGGCCTGCGAGTTCTTCACGGACGACAGGCTAGAACCTGTTTCTCGATCTGCCCGGGCGGCAGCCGGGCGGCTTGTCCTTGTCGGAGCGCACTACGATGCGATGCGCGGATCACTCGGAGCGGATGATAATGGCTCGGCCGTCGCAGTGCTGCTTGAGCTCGCGCGCGTGTTCTCGTCCCAGCCCGCACGCCGGCCCCTGCGGCTCGTAGCGTTCGCCTTGAGGAACGCGACAGGGGCGGCAGCTGCGCCTAGCCCATGTGATCCGGCAGCACCGTGTACGTCTGGCACTGATGATCTCCCTGGAGATGCTGGGCTACCGGGATCCCCAGCCCGGTTCGCAAAGGTATCCGCCAGGTCTTCATCGAATTTATCCCGATCGGGGGATTTCATCGGGCTCATCGGGAACCTGCGCACGCTGACCGTGCTATGGCGGCTGGCGCGCACGATGCGTGCGGTCGTGCCATGCGAGTGCCGCCGACAGCGCCTCACCCCCTTACTGGGCTATCTGCACTGCACGAACCTGCGCAATCCACACTACCATCGGGCGAGTGACCGGATCGAAACACTGAATTTGGGCTTTCTGGCCGGCGTGTGTCGAGGGCTCATCGCTGGAAGGTCCACCTTGTAACGCACTCAGCGAGAAGGCGCGATGTTGCGGTTCCTCCTCCCTTTGCGACTCATGATGCTTTTTGCGTCGCTTGGCGCGCTGCTCGGGGCAGCCATCATGCTCTGGCTCGCTACCGTGAAACTCGGACACGGGGCTCAAGTTCTCTGGACCGTCGGATCTGTGGCAGCCGGCGACATCACGGCTGCCGTGATGGGAGCGACCGACGCCTTCCTGTTTGGCGTGGTTCTCATCATCTTCGCCTACACGATTGCCTTCGGGTTCGCCCTCCAGCCGAACAGCGAAGAGAGTGACAGGCTCCCGAAGTGGATTCATGTGGAGGGGATAGGCGAACTGAAGCACACCCTCATCGGGGTGGTCATCGTCTACCTTGTGGTGGACTTCGCCACTGACCTTGCGACCGACGAGAGTGCCTTGACCTGGCAGGCTCTTATAAAGCCCAGCTCCGTTGTGCTGATCGCCGCTGCGCGGCGTCTCATGAGCGAACCGCACTTGTTGGCACGGGAGTGACTTGACTGAAAGACCAGGAGACGAAATCTGGAGAATAAGGATACTGTAGCGCAGCAACGGGCCGGTTGACGGCCCCGCAGGAACGCTGGGGACGAGATCGGCACCAGCGCTTGGGGTGGCGGGTCGGCGCAACACGGAGGCGGGACGTGCCGTCACGAAGCTCGACCGTCAATCCTATTGTTCCAAGCCGTTCTGGAAAGCCAGAAGCGCGCTTCCGCCATCGAGGTCAGTCACCAGGTCGCGGAGGATCTCGAACTCGAGCGTCAGCAATTGCATGGGCAGTGGAAGCGCCGGCTGGAACGGGCCGGCTATGAGACGGCGCTGGCGCGCACCCTATGCCGGTAGCGCTCCTCGTAGTAAGAGGCGCCGGGGTCGGCGTAGTCCATGCCGTGACGGAGGGCGTTGTAGAAGAGCACGCGATCTTGCGGGCCGTCGCAGTGACCGCTTTGGCCTTCCCGTTTGCTTGGCGCTCACCTTGGCGAACGCGCGCAGGGCATCGTCCACCTCCACGACTTGCGACACCACAGCGCGCAATGCGGACCGCTGTCTTCGGCTGAGCATCCGACAGCACCGAGACGAGCCAGTGAGTCAGCTCAGGGTCGACCAAGCCTTGTGGATCGGACGCGGAGATGACAAAGCCTTTGACGGCCTCGAGGAGGTATTCCGGCCAACCGCCATCGGCACGCTCCGGTGCTTCCACGTCGTCCCGGCTCTGAAGGCCGTCCGGCAGGACATCACGTCGGAGCCGGCGCAGATCCCCGAAGCGCAAACGCTGCGCCTCGGCTACCCGGTCCACGAATGCGCGAACTGACGTGACTTGCATGTCCCGGCGTCCTTGCTGGCGTGCCATGGCAGGCGCGTGGCTCAGGCACGCTGGAGCACCCGAGCGACAGCGGCAAGCCTTGACGCGTGATGATTGACAAGTGATGGGGGAATGCCTCGGGGCAGGGCCGACCCTCTCACATGCTGAACGTTTCCTCTGAGGATTTCAGCACAAGAGGCATTCCTTGGCACCGTGCTTGCACGGAGCTGAGGAGCAGCCTGTTGCTGCCCCTTGAAGCGAGGCATCCATGTTGCGCTCGACGACCATCGGGAACGACCCTAACTCAGACCCATCAAGGACGTGACCGTCGAGGCGATCGCGATTGCGGTTAGGATGACGACTATCGCCGGCGCCAAACGCAATCTGGCGCGTTCAGACGAGCTGATGTCGTCCTCTTCGGAGCGAGTAACACGGACCTTGCCGAAACACATAGCGTCCCGCCGTGTTCTGGAACACCGATCCTCGGTTGCGAACCAAGGGTGCGCCTGCACACGCTTCAATGTGCGCTCGGGCACTGGCTCGCGCGAGGTTCGTGGCCTAACGTCGTCAACTCCGATGGCGGCGTCGAACTGATAGCATGTCATAGCGGGCTCCTCTGATTTTGGCGCAGGCGGCGAGCCGCACGGCCCACCGCTGGCATGCATCAACATCAGCCAACACAAACCATCACTGCGAAGTCCGACACAGCATGTCGAATGCTAGGTTCAAGTCGTATGAAACTCTTTCGGCGATGACACCACGTTCTCCGACTTCGATCTGGGTGACACCGGTGAGCCCGATCCGTGGTGCCTCACGCCAGAACTGAAGTCCGTTTGGATGTGACGTCTGGTCCATCGGACCGCGCAAGAAGAAGGCGAGATCGGATCGCCTGATTGCTCCTGCGCGGGAAAGTCTGTCGCGCAGCACATCGAAATACTCACGCAACGACCGCCGCGAGAAGGTTCCAACGAACGGATCGTGGAACCGATAGCTGGAAGCAGTCGCATCGAGGATCTTGCCCACGTTGGCCTCGGCCCAACCTTCGAGGTACCAGTCGAGTGTCGAAGTCTGGCTCGCCTCTTGATCGCGGGCTTGACCAAGGAATCGCACCACGTTCGGACCTGGATTGCCGGTGCGGACAGCGTGTGATTGCACGTTGTGACCTTGGATTGGGTGCGCGAGGACTGGAGAATGCAGCATGGCATATCCTATGACGACCGGTTCAGCATCGACGCCGTGTTCGGGGCGTCAGGCGCGGTCAAGGGCCAGCGGCTCAATTGAACACCAAGGAATAGTCGACATAATGTCCTGTAGGCAGATCCTTTGCACCTTTCGTCATTTGCAATGGGTCGATCGAGGCTCCCGACGGAGTGTCAATGCGGGCGCGAGTGGTGGTCGAGGCAGCCCATCCTCCGACCCCAGCCAGGATCACTACGGCGGTAAGGGCAAACATACGGATCCGGTGCATCTGAATTCTCCTGTCTACCTGTTCAGCTCGACCGCTCCTGCGGCAGCTGAAGGCACCATAACTTCGTTCCGTATCGACCCGATGTTGCGTGCCGTCGATTTGGTATCGTTTGTATCGCGACGCACCGTCGACGGACTTGAGCTCCACGCCATTGGTTAGCTGCTTGCGCGGTGGAGCGCCCGATGAGGATCGGAACGAGTGCGCGGACGTTGGGAATGTAGAGCTCAATGAACCGCTGCATCCTCTCCCAGGTCATGCGCGAACACTGACTGTCGCAGGGTCTTCGACCGCGTGGGGTCTCGGGCGGCTCGCGGTGAATGCTTTGCCTTCCGCACACAATGGAGCAGCTATACGCCGAGGTGCTGGCGAGCACGGAGCGTCGCCAGTGGTGAAGACACGGGCAGACGCCCCGGATCGTCGCCGAGACAATGCCGCCTGGCGTGTCGGTCGCGAACGCAGCGCGTAGGCATGGACTGCCCAGCGGCTGCGAGAAACCCAATGCCCGTGACAACGCCGCTTCACCGACCTGTCCAGACTATATCGATCCACTGGATTCCTCGATTTCCGCAATTGCTTCACGCAACTGCGCTGCGAGCGGACCGAGCAAGTCACGGCAGTGCACGCGGTCGCCGGCCTTGCCCGCCTGCTCCAACGCGGCGGCGGCGGTGGCAACGCCGCTCGCACCAACCGCCTGTGCGGCACCCTTGAGCTTGTGCGCTGCCGCGGCCAACCGCGCAAGATTGCCGGTGCGCGAGGCTGCGTCGATCACCCGTTCCGTCTCGATTGCCGTTTCACGGAATTTCCCTAACAGGGAATCAATCGCGGTGCGATCGTCGCCGAGCCAAGACGCAAGCACGCCGCGGTCGATTGCAGCGGTGGGTGTCCTCGGGCCGGCCGGGCCGCCAGCACTGATCTCAGCCTGAAGCGGCAGCCAGCGTTCCAGCGTCGCGCGCAGCCGATCGATGCTCACTGGCTTCACCAAATAGGCATCCATGCCGGATGCGAGGCAGCGTTCTTCCTCGCCCTTCGTCGCGTTGGCGGTGACCGCAACGAACGGCGTACGGGTAGCGTCACCTTCGGCCTCGGCGGCGCGCAGCTGTCGCGCTAATTCGTGGCCATCCATGCGCGGCATGTGGATATCGGCGAGCACGGCGGCATAGCGGCCGGGCACCCACGCGGCCAGCGCATCGACGCCGTCGACCGCACTATCCGCAGCGATCCCCAGCAGCTTGAGCTGGAGTATGAGTACCTCCCGATTCACCGGATGATCATCGACCACCAGGACGCGTGGGCCCACGCCTAGTCGCGCGGCGACGTTTACTGACGTTTTGCCGACAGGCCTCAGCAGCGTCTTGAGCGGAGAGTCCGCCGGCGCCGCCTGAAGCGTCAACGTCACGATGAAGGTGGAGCCGACGCCCATCGCACTTTCAACGGCGACATCACCGCCCATGACCTGCGCCAGCCGCCGGACAATAGAGAGACCAAGCCCGGTCCCCCCGAATTGCCGTGTGGTCGAGCTGTCGGCCTGCACGAAGGGTTGGAACAGTCGGGCGCGTTGCTCCGCGTCCAGCCCAATGCCGGTGTCGGTCACGGCGAGCGTGACGCGCGTGCTTCCGCCGCCGAGTGGCACAGTGCCGACGCGCACCAGCACACCGCCGCGCTCGGTAAACTTTAAGGCATTGCTCAATAGGTTGAATATGATTTGCCGCACGCGGGTGGGATCCCCGAGCAGCGCGTCCTCCGACCCGGCGCCGATCTCGGCATCGAGCGCGAGGCCCTTACTCACGGCCCGGGGCCGGAACGTCTCCAGCGCGCCCTCGACCAGACTTCTCAATGAGAAGGATGTGACTTCAAGCTCAAGACGCCCAGCCTCGATCTTCGAGAAGTCTAGGACATCATCGATGATGTGCAGCAGAGCTTGCCCCGAGTCTCGAATGATCGAGACGGTGCGTCGTTGCGCCTCGTCGAGACCCTGCCGCTCGAGCACTTCGACCATGCCAAGCACGCCGTTCATCGGCGTGCGGATTTCGTGGCTCATAGTGGCGAGGAACGTCGATTTCGCGTGATTGGCGGCCTCGGCTTCAGCGCGCGCCCGTTCAGCCGCATCGCGCGCCGCCTCGGCGGCCTCCTTGGCGGTGGCGAGCGCACCCTCTCGCTGCTTCAGTTCACTGATATCCCGGCTGAGCACGAGCAGCCCGCCGCCATCCAACTGCTTGAAGTTGAATTCGACAAACCGGCCGCTCGCCGTACGCCGCTCATAGCGATTGCCCCCCGGTTTCAGCACCAGCGCGGCCCACTCCTGAACGATCCGCTCGACATCGTCGGGAGGACCAAAATCGCCGCGTTCGGCCTGGAAGCGCAGGAGGTCGTAGACCGACGTGCCGGAGCGGGCCACCTCGGTCGGGTATCGCTGGATCCCGACGAGCTGATGGTTGATGAACCTCAAGCGAAGGTCCTTGTCGAACAGGACGATGCCGTCGCTCATGTTGTCGAGCACGGTCTGCAGCACTTCGCGCGTGCGCTCGACGTCGGCACGCGCCGTCGCGGCATCGGCGCGCGCCCGTTCAGCCGCGTCGCGCGCGGCCTCGGCGGCCTCCTTGGCGGCGGCTCGCGCGTCCTCGCGCCTCTTCAGCTCGGTGACGAAGAACTTTGTTGCCTTCGCCATCTCGGTAATTTCGTCCTGACCGGCGATCGAGATCGCCGCGGACCGTCCCTGGACCTGCGCCGCCATGTATTGCTGTAGGACTTGGAGACGGGTGATCACCGCTCGTCGCACGTACACGAAGATTGCAGCGCCTGCGGCGACGCATAGGAGTGACGTCATGAGACTCAGCAGGGTGAACGACGAGACCGTCTCGTTGAAGTACGCGGATCGCGTGCCTATGTCGCGCTGGGTGGCGCTTGAGATCGCGGAAACCGACGCCACAAACTCGGCACTGGTCTGGTGAATAAGCCGCAGCCCCGTCTGAATAGCGGCCTCTGTTTCGATCTGGACGCGCCGCGCCTCGCTAAGGTTCGCAGCGCCAAGTCCAAATTGGACGATCTCGTCGTGCATGCCGCCGATCTTGGACTGCAAGGCTTGAGGTAATTGTCCCCGCACGTCGGCCATGCCTTCGACAAGCGCCTTGAAGCCGGAAGTGACGCGCTCAAGGCGCGAGGTGTTGCGCACGGTCGGCGTGGTCAGCATAAGCGTAATGCCTTCCAGACCGGCCGCCGACCATTCGACCAAGCGCGTCCGGTCAGGCGCCGATATGGCCGAGTTGGCGCGCTCGCGGTCTCGTTCAGCAATAATCGCCTCGTCGGCAACCTTCCTCACGCGCGCAGCAAGGCTCGGCAGGCGGGCCATGACCGCCTCAAACGCGTTAGTGGCATCGATGCGCTCGCGCACCAGTTCGTCCAAGCCTTTCAGGTTGGCAACCAGGGTGTTCAGTTGGCGCAGCATATCCGCAACGAGAATGTGATCGGCCACGGCTCGGTCGAGGTCCGCCACGCTGCGATCGAGCGCCCTCAGCCGGTCATTCAGTTGATCAGCCATGGCTTGGCGGCGCAGCTGCGTGTCGGCAAGTGCAACCTCTGGCGCCGTCGCGACCAATGTCTGGCTCAACTCGGACAACTGCGAAGCGGCGATCAGGGCAGGTAAGTTCTTCTCGGCGATCTGATTGAAGCTCGCGCCAAATCGGGCGATCGCGAGAATGGCGACGCCGCTTTGCGTGACTGCAAACAGGCCAATGAGCGCTAGCCCGACTAGAATGGTCAGCACCACCTTGTTTTGACGGAACCAGATCATCGTCCGCCCGTTGGGCGACAACGGCCCATCCCGTTCTGATGGCCATTGCGCCGAGGCGGCGCGCGGAGCGGCGCGCCGGCGGCCAGGGCGGTTGCCAGTGCGGTGGCGCCTGGGGCAATTGCGGTTGTTGTCGAGTGACTCATGTGCGCTCGCTCAATGGGTGGTCGCGAGCTGGCCCAGCACGACATCCGGCGTAAAGTTGTAGCGTGTGACCGCCGGGTTGCGGATCTTGCTGAACCGCGTGAAGTCGACCCGGCGCCAATCGACCTTTCCGATCTCGGGAAAGCGCCGAGCAACCGGGGGATCGATCGCGCCCATCGGGAATTGGAGGCGTACATCCTCCTCGGCGAAGTCGCGGCCGTCATGGTAGTCGCGGAGAACCACCATCGCCCATGCCCCGACGAGGAAATGGCCGCCGTGAGTGAGTATCATCTCGCCCTTCAGGACCCGCTCGACGCCGCCCTGGCTCCAGTTGAGCCCGCCGACGACGACATCGACGCCCGGCTTGTATCCGGCCTCGCGCAGCGCCGTGATCGCGCCCAAGGCCATCGGATCGTTGGCTGCCCACAGTGCGTCGATGCGTGGGCCCTCTTGAACGAACTCGCGAACCGATCTCTGGGCGCTTTTCTCGCTCCAGTCGAGGTTGCGTATACCGGTCAGCTCCACCGAATCTGGGCCCAGGAGCTTGCGCATCACGGCGACGGCCCGCGTGAGGCCGCGGATGCGGTCATTGCTGGCCGGCGTGTCGACCTCGCCGGCGAGGGCGAGGAGCTTGAGGGGGCGATTCTTCTTGATCCGCACGGCCTCGATGAGGACCGCCTCGGCAATTCCATAGCCACCGCTCTCGTGGTCGGGCACGATGCTGCCGAGCCAATGCCGATGCTTCGCGCGCGGCTCACCGTACTCTGCCCATTGCTTCCTTTCGAGATCGTTGTTGATCAGGATCACCGGCACACCGGCGGCGTCGGCCAGCTTGATGATCTCGCCGCCGGCCCCAACGTCGTTGGTGGCGATCAGGTAGTCCGGAGGCGGGCGTTCGCTGAGAAAGTCTCGCGCGAGAGCGATAGCCTTGTCGAACGAGCGCTCACTGTTGCGCATGTCGACGTCGATCCCAAGTTCAGCCGCCGCCGCCCGCATCGTTGCGGAGACAAGAAGCCAGAATTCGGGAGGGCCCGTGGGATTGATGAATCCCACTCGGATATCGCCGCTCCAAGCCGGTGGAGCGGTACCGGCGAGAATCACGGCAACGAATAAGCCACGCAACCAAGTCGTTATTGCCGCTCTCTTCGCCCCCCGACGAGAATTGCCCAACGCCTCCATGGCGGCCGGGAGCTCCTCTCCCTTCTTCGGATGGATGACATTGCTGCAGAGCCCGAACAGACTGCCGTCACTCTCGTGCGCGGCGACGCGCCGAGCGGTCAGCACCACCTCCTGCGGGGCTTCTGACGACGGGCGGCGTCTGGGCGGACAATCAATGGACATCGGGAGGGTCTCCGAGCCCGCCATTT
Organism: uncultured Alphaproteobacteria bacterium; assembly: GCA_963723525.1. Taxonomy (GTDB): domain Bacteria; phylum Pseudomonadota; class Alphaproteobacteria; order Rhizobiales; family Beijerinckiaceae; genus Microvirga. The sequence continues at coordinate 42,854 of CAVRRI010000027.1, read as the reverse complement.
TGGCCCACCGGTGTATCGCCCGTGTGTCGCAACGGGCGTGCTTTGTATCGTCCGTATCGCGGCAGGGCGTAAGCGTGCCGGGCCGGGTTGCGTGTGAACTGACCGGCCCAGCTGGTGATTGGTCTATGCGTTATCTCCACTTTTGGGACGCGGGTGCGTTGGAGGGAGCGACGGCAAACCCCGAAAATGCTGAAGCTTCGGCGGGCGATAGGTGGGCGGCCTGCATTGGCCGGGCAGAGCACGCCATCGGGGCTGGGGACCGAGCACACTCGAACCTATTCGGACGACGCCCGCGGCCGCTGCCAGCAATGCTATTCCAACCCTGTAGCATCGGCCGCCGGACCTTCCTCTCGCATGTGCTTGCTCAATAGGCCAACGGACTTCAGGTCCTTCAGGCAGGCGTCGTCGCCTGACGCGCCGGACGGCTTGTGCTATAGTTGTGTGTTAGATACTTCGTTGCAGTCATGCGTTCGATAGTAGCGCCCGCGGCTGGTGATCATAGTTCCAACTGCATTGGTTTCTGGTCTTGGTGGGGCGCAGTCATATCGCCAAGGTTCAGACGGCATGGTTCATCGCCCGCATATCGTAGTGGTCGAAGACGAGATCGCACAGCGCCAGCTGCTCGTGGATTATCTGATCCGACAGGATTTCCGCGTCAGTGGCGCCGATGGGGGCACCGCGTTGCGCAAGCTGGTGGAGCGCGAGATGCCGGCGCTTGTGCTGCTCGACATCGGGTTGCCGGGCGAAGACGGCTTCGTTCTGGCGCGATGGCTGCGCGAGAAGAGTGCGCGGATCGGCATCATCATGGTCACGGCCGCGTCGGACACGGTCGACCGCATCGTAGGCCTCGAGACCGGCGCGGACGACTACATCGCCAAGCCGTTCGAGCCGCGCGAGCTGCTGGCTCGGGTGAAAAGCGTCCTCCGGCGCGCGACCGGCGTAATGACGACCGCGGGACCGCGCGTGCGCATGGGTCGCCGCGTGCTTGATCTCGAAAGGCGCGTCCTGGTCGATCCGACCGACGGCAGCGAGGAGACGCTGACGGCAAGCGAGTTCGACCTGCTAAAGATTTTCGCTGAGAATCCCAATCGGCCGCTCCAGCGCGACTGGCTTCTGGAGGTCGCAGCGCATCGTGAGATGGAGGCATTCGACCGAGCCATCGATCTGCGCGTCACCCGGCTGCGCCGCAAGATCGAGCGCGACCCAGCGCACCCCGACGCCATCCGCACTGTGCGCGGCATCGGCTACATGTTCGTGCCTGCTGCCGTTGATCGGAACGAGGCCATGCAGCGCAGGCTCGCCGCCATCCTTGCTGCAGACGTCGTCGGCTTCGGCCGGCTCCTCGGGATGGACGAGGCGGGAACGTTGGCTGTATTGCACAGTCACCGCAGGGAGCTGATCGACCGAAAAATCACTGAACACGACGGGCGCATCGTTAAGACGATGGGCGACGGCATCTTGGTCGAATTCGCGAGTGTAGTCGCAGCGGTCGAATGCGCCATGGCAATCCAGCGGGGCATGACCGCTCGAAATCGAGGCACCCCGCGGTCCCAGAGAATTGAGTTCCGTATCGGCGTCAACCTCGATGAAGTCATCGTCGATGGTGATGATATCCTGGGAGACGGAGTCAACGTCACGGTACGGCTGGAGAACTTTGCCGAGCCAGGCACGGTCTGCATCTCCGGTGCCGTCTTTGACCAAGTCAAGCATCGGCTCGGCTATTGCTTCGCGGACCTCGGCGGGCAGCAATTCAAGAATATCGCTGAGCCGGTCCATGTGTTTCGCGTCACGGTCTAGTGTTCCGAAGGGTCAACCACGCGACGTGCCATGATCTATGCCGCGCGTGATTGCCTGGACGAAGCACATGCCACCGTCGCCGCTCCACTCGTGATAGCGGACGAGGGCCGTAAGCGCAGCGGCATGCAGCCGACTCCATCGTTTTCCCGGATCAGTTCATGGCAAGGCGAATCGTGCTACACGATGTCACGCATTACGTCGCACAGTTCAGTTGAGCAAGGATCGGGCCTTTCAGTCATGACCACGTGTATCTGAGAAGAGGGTTTCATCCAGGCAAGCTTGCATCCTTACCCTTACCGGCAATCCGCTATCGCCTCGGGCAACACAAAGGCCACGATGCGAGCAGGTCGGCTTGGCATTTTTTTGAACTTGCGTTTCTCCTCGCGGCAGATCTCGTTTTCGGCGCAGTGAGCTAAGGGACGAAGTAAGTGTACGCACCACAGCGCTTAGGGTTCGGCATCTGCATCGTTTATCTCAATCCAGTGGCCATCAGGGTCCTGAAAGTAGACCTGGCGAACGCCGTCTGCCCGGACGGTGATGTCCTTCGGTTGGCGGGCAAGGCTTACATACGTCACGCCGCATTGCTCTAACCGAGTGAGCACCATCTCGAAGCTCCTTGTGGCAAGCGCAACATGGTTGGAGAAGTGACGGGGCTGCTCTCCTTCAGTGCCTCCGCCAATCAAGTGAACAGTCCTGAAGCCGTCGATTGTGAACCACCGGATATGGCTCTTGCCCACTCTGTTGGGGATTTCCTGAAGCCCGAGAACATCGGCGTAGAAGGCTGCACTTGCTTCGACATCCCGCACATGGAGCGAGACGTGGTGCAGGAAGAAATGATCAGGCATGCCGATTATCCTAGCGACGATTCATTTGGGAGGCATTCAGCATAGATCATAACGGGTGTAGGTCGCTATCGCAGGGGGAATGGTGAGCATGTGGATCATCAGTTCCGGATCAACCGAGGGTCGTCGCGTGCAAGCGCGGGCATCCTAAGCGTAGGCGGTGACGGTCGGGGGCTGGGCGACGCTGATTGGCTGCTTCGTGTGGTGGCCGCTCATCGTGATCCGGGGCTACGTCGATGTGCTGGCCAGGCGGGAGACACCCCCATGACGGTCTTCCTGCTCGCGAGCTATCTCGTGATCTTGGCCCCTGTTCGTCTGGTTCAGGTTTATTCCGTTCAACCTGTTCTGGAAGCTGTCGCGCGTCCTCGTGCTCGTCGCCCTCAACCTCACCCTGATTGTCCCAATCGGCTCGGGGCGCTCCTTGGGGCCGCATCCCCCCGGCAAGAGGCGCTCGATTGCGTGGGGAAAGAGACGGCTGATCTTCGATCGGAGAGACAGCGCCGGCCAACTCGCGAGAGGCGCTAGTCAGTCGAATCTGATTGAAGGCCTCGATGACGACGGAGAAGCCGATGGCTGCATAGAGATAGCCCTTCGGGATGTGCGCGCCGAAGCCCTCGACCACGAGCGAGAAGCCGATCATGAGAAGGAAGCCAAGGCACAGGATCACCACCGTTGGGTGGCGGCTGACGAACGCCATCAGCGGGCGGCTGGCCAGCATCATGACGGCGACCGCGATCACGACCGCGATCACCATTACCGAGAGCTCGTCGACCATCCCGACAGCGGTGATCACCGAATCGAGGGAGAACACGGCATCGAGCACGACGATCTGAGCGATGACCTGCCAGAACTGGGCATGGATCACTCTGGTCCCGCCATGGCCGTGAGCGCCTTCGAGACGCTCATGCAGCTCCATCGTCCCCTTGAACAGAAGGAAGAGCCCGCCGACGATCATGATGTCCCGCCAGGAGATCTCCGAACCCAAGACGGTAAAGAGTGGGGCAGTGAGGGTCGCGATCCACGAGATGCCGGCCAAGAGGCCGAGCCGCATCAAGAGCGCTAACGAGAGGCCGACGAGACGGGCCCGGTTGCGTTGATGCGCGGGCAGCCTGTCCGCGAGGATCGCGATGAAGATCAGGTTGTCGATCCCCAGAACGATCTGGAGCACGACCAGTGTGCCGAGCCCGAGCCAGGCGGTGGGGTCGTTGATCCAGGTGGGGACTTCCATGTGGGCTAGCTCATCCCCCGAGAAATGATGCAACCGCTTCAAAGGCGGTCTTGGCAGTGAGGATCACGGCGCCCGAGACAAGGGCTACGACGGCGAGGCTCACTGCAGTGCCCAGCCAGCCGACGAGCACGGCCAGGCCGTCGCGCTGCAAGACGCCAAGCGCAAAGGCGCAGATCGCGAAGGCTGGCGGTATGTTGCCGAAGGGTATGGGCAAGACCAGGATGATCGCGAGGAGCAGGCACGCCGATCCAATCAGACGGTCACTGAGGAATACCTCAAAGCGCGGAGCGAGCAGCCGCTCGGTTCGACGCAAGGCCGGGACGCCGTATGTGACGACGCGCTGGAGGTCACTCTTCGAGAGTGAGCGGTTCCCGACGGCTCGCGGCAGCCAGAGTTCGCTACGCCCGATCGCAAGCTGTGCGGCGATTAAGATGAGCGGCACGCCCAAAACCGTAGACGTTCCAGGCGGCAGCGGCAGGAGGTTCGGCAGGGCGAAGACGAGCAGGAGAGCGCCGAACGCACGGTCCCCGAAGGTTCCGGAGAGCTCAGCCAATCGTATGCGATCCTCAACGACCTCCGCGAGGCGGCGCAGGATCGCAGAGAGGCGCTGGCCATGGAGCGAAGTCCTGCGTCGTTTTCGTCGACCGGTCGCCATCATATAAAAGCTCATGCTGGCCTTTTGGGCGTCTTCCACCCCGCCAGCGCGGGGACTCGGCCTCTCAGAAGCGTCGCTGCAAGCGCCGGAACAGGAGATAGCCGGCAATGCCCGCGGCGGCGACCAGCACGAGCACGAACAGGACGATCATCGCCGCGGCGCCCACGATGGCTCCCAGAGCGTCCCAGAAGCCGACCTGGGCGATCAGAATAGCCAGCACGATGAGCAGGATAATCGGCACGAGAGCTCTCCAAGGCACATGGCAAGAACGCGGCACTCGGCATCGTGTTCACCCTCACCCTCAGCCGAAAACAATAAGGGCTGCTAACGCCCCCATCAGGAGGAGAAGGAAGAGACCCATGAATCCGACTACGTAGGCGACGCTCTTGAACCGGCGGTCCAGCATCATCTCGTTCGTTCCACGCCGCTGCGTGCCTCACTGGGCGGAATTAGAACTCCTCCAGCACCGGGATCAGGACCGTCTCTGTGCCCAGCAACTCGCGGTCAGCATTTCCCCGCTCCCGGTACGCCGGCGCCGCCCTGACTTGCCAGGGGCTCGCGTTCAGCCTGTCCCCTTCCCGAACAATCAAATGCAGGCCGTCACTCGAAGTCAGATCGACCACGCTTTGAACGGTTCCAACTGGAAGGCCGTCTGCCCCTTCCAACACTTGCCCGATTAAGGCTTCAATCGCGCGGCCGCTCGGCGTGACTTGCGACCACGTCGCGAGGACAGAAGCCGCGGAGGTGATAACCAGCATTGCAGTGACGAACGCCTTCGTCAGCCTCCTGGAGCGGAACTCGCATCCGACGTTCCAAGCCATCAACGGCTCCCTCAGCGGACGGCTGCCTGCGCCCGAGGGGTGCAGGCACGTGGCCTTTGACATCTTCGCCGAAGTCACCGCCGAGATCCTCGCCAAAGTCGCCCTCGTCGCCGGACGCCGCCGCGGGTTCGGCGCTGGGATTGCTCTGGCCGGCTTCGGCGGTCTTGCCGTCGCCGCCACCAACCGCATTGGCGATCATGTTGCCGAGAAGCACGCCCCCGGCCACGCCCATGGCCGTCTGCGCCGCCCCGGCAAGGAACCCGCCTCTGCTGCGTCCGGGGGCCATGCCCTGCATGCCCGGCGCCACGCCAGGACCGCCAAACCGGGACCCCGGCGGCATCATACCTTGCATGTTGTCCGGCTGCGGTGGCCGGTGCTGGGGCTGGCCCCCGCCGCCAAACAGGCCGGAGAGGAAGCCACCACCGCCAGCCGGCCGGCTCGCCAGTTGCTGTTCGAGGTTGGCAATCCGGGCCTGAGCCGCGTTGAGCGCCTGCTCCTGGACGATCACGGTCTGCGCCATGAAGTAGGGCGCTCCCAGCTGTGATGCGATCTCCCTCAGCCTCGCTGTCCCTCGGGCCGCTCTGGTGCTCCACATCGGCCAGCTTGCCGAAGAGCGCCTCGATAGCCTGGCGGTCCTGGTGATCCATCTCTGCAATCCTCCTCAAGTGATGAAACGGCCTACTCTTCGCGCTCGCCCGTGAGGCTGAGCAGCAATTGGAAGATGTTGATGAAATTCAGGTACAGCGAGAGCGCACCGAATACCGCAAGCTTGGCGTTCGTCTCCTGGCCGAAGCTCTCCGCGTATTGCTCCTTGATGTTTTGCGTGTCGTAGGCGGTCAGGCCCGTGAACACGAGCACGCCGATGATCGAAATGGCGAACTGAAGCGCTGAGGATCCGATGAAGATGTTCACCACCGAGGCGATCACCACACCGATCAGACCCATGAACAGGAACGAGCCGAACTTCGACAAGTCCTGGCGGGTGGTATAGCCGTAGAGCGAGGTCGCCCCGAACATCGCTGCTGTGATGAAAAAGGTGCGGGCGATGCTGGTGCCGGTGAACACCAGAAAGACCGCGGCCAGCGACAGGCCCATGACAGCGCAGAAAGCCCAGAAGGTCGCCTGCGCGGTGGCGGCCGACATCGCCTCAATGCGGAACGAGAAGAAGAAGATGAACGCCAGCGGCGCCAGCATCACCACCCACTTCAGCGGCGTGCCGAAGATCGGCTGGTAGATCGCCGGCGTGGAGGCGACCAGGAACGCCACGAGGCCAGTGACGACGAGGCCAAGCCCCATGAAGTTGTAGACCCGCAGCATGTGCTGGCGCAGGCCCTCGTCGAAGATGACGCCGGCACGGGCGGTGCCGGTCTGCCAGGCATAAGGTGTATTCATCGTGGGTTCTCCTGAGAGTGAGAGAAAGAAAAGCCTGTCAGTGCAGACTGGAGCTGAGGCGAGTGGCGGCGCGCTCGATGTCCCGGTCAGGCGCGGATCCGGTCAGCGCGTAAACGAGTTCACCCGACTGCCAATAGGCGGTCACGGCACGCGACGAGTGGGCGATGGTCGGGGCGATGACGCCGAACGACGGTGCGCGACCGGCAAACAGGGACAGCCGCCCGAGTGCGTCCGTCTCGACGGCGATCTCGATGCTGTGTCCGTTGCGACCAGGAAAGACCTGGGCATCGACCACCCGCCAGTTTCGTGGCAGCACCGGCAACTTGATGCCGGTCTCTGCCAGGATCTCGGCTGGATCGTAGTCCGGCAGTTCGGGGATCGAGACCATGCGGGCGCGGACAAGAGCGGTCTCGTGTGCATGGCGCGCGTCCTCAACGAAGGCCGGCGGCTGCGGCAATGCTTCCGTCTCGCTGACGCTGAGGCCGACCTGCGCATGCGCGAACCAGCCGATGCCGACCAGAATCGCGATGGCCGCAGCCCGCTGAAGCTTCAGTCCCAGCCGGCGCCAGACGAGGCCCCACTCGAGACGGCGGGCGGCCTCGAGTACAAGCCGCGTCGGCTTGCGCATCGGCGCCTGGCCGAAGGCAAGCTTGAGCGCGTCCCGGGCGCGCAGGTCGGCCATCACGCGGGCGGCAACCTCGGGACGCCGGGCGAGATGGTCCTCGACGTCGAGACGGCGTTCCGGCAGGAGCTGGTCGTCAATAAAGGCATGCAGATCGACCTCGGTGATCGGGTCAGTCATTCTGGCCTCCCACCATGCGCAGGTTGGGCCGTGATCGTGAGGGATCCGGCGCCGGAATCTGAAGACGGTCGCCCGGGCGCGTCTCGAAGGCCCGCAGCGCCGTGCGGGCCCGTCCCAGTCTGGACATGAGGGTGCCGATGGGGATGCGCAGGACAGCGGCAGCGTCCTGGTAGGGCAGCCCCTCGATGGCCACGAGGTGCAGGACGGCGCGCTGGTCCTCCGGTAGGGCATCAAAGGCCTGCCGGATCTGTGCGAGGCGGACGCTGCTCTCCTGCGGAGGGGGGACGATCTTGTCGGTGAGGCGTGCCATCTCGGCATCCCGGCGAAGCTCCGCAGCTTGCTTGCGCTGGCCGTCAATGAAGGTGTTGTGCAGGATAGAGAGGAGCCACGTCCTGAGATTACCGCCGAGGCGGAACGTCGAGCGGCGCTCGTAGGCGCGAACGAGGGCGTCATGGACGAGGTCCTCGGCCTGCGTCTCGTCGCGGGTGAGGGCGCGCGCATAGCGCCGCAGCGGACCCAGTTGCCCGATGACGTCGTCACCCTGGTTGCGGTTGTTCATGAGCCGTATACGAAGCGCACTTCGCGCTTAATCCGGCGCTCGGTAGGATTTTTTCAGCTGACGCATTCCGGCCGGCTAGGCTCCGCCTCCCCCTAACAGATCTGAACTGGGCTGAGCGCCCCGATCGCAATTCCGGCCAACCGCGTACACGCACGGGTGACCAGGTCGGCGTCCTCACGCCTTGGCGAGCCGGTAGGCGCTGCCAAGCAGGTCGAAGAGATCGAGCAATCGGGCCACATATTGGTCGCGTGCCGTAAAGCCGCTCTCCGCCCGCCCGGTCTCCCACTGGCGTTCTAGCGCGTCAATGAGCCGCCGCAGCCGGCGCTGATGGAGGCCCAACCGTCGTTGCACCGGATCGGCGACGATGCCCGCGAAGGCTGCCGCGACGGAGCTGACGGCGAGCAGGCCGCCGGTCATTCCGCCGATCAGGGCCGGAGACGCGACCGCCGGGTAGACGCCGTACCACAGGCTGCCCAGGCCCGCTCCCAGGGGGAAGGAAGCGACGGCGGCCTGATGCGCCAGCGCCGTGGCGAGCGCGGGTCCCAGCGTCATCACGCCGGGCGTTGCCTGGTGGACGGCGACGGCTCCGGCCCCGAGGGTGACCAACGCCGTGGCGATCTCGGCGGCGGCGGCCCGCGTGCCGGTGTAGGTTTGCATGGCCTCCTCAAGCCGTTGCCGGAAGGCAGGACTGTCGCCGCGTCGGCCGATAGCCTCGATCGCCTGGTTCAGCGCGTCCTGAAGTTCTGGAGCGGCCAGGATCGCCTCCGCAAGTGCGTCCCGGCGCGACTCCCGGCCCTCCTGTCGCAAGGGCAACTCGAGGAGATCCGTCACGATGAGCCACTCGATCTCGCGGCTCACTGCCGTGTCAAAGAACAGCTTGCGGGAGTTCAGATAGGTTGAGGTTTGCTCGGCGCCGGCCGCTCGTGCCGCGGCTGCGGCCAGCTTCGTCGTCAGGTGCGGCACCGCCAGGGCGATGTTTGCGGGCGCCTTCAGGATATCCCATCCGAGTGCCTTGCGGTGCATGGCGGCCGAGCCCGCGAATGAGAAGTGACGGTCCACGAATTCGTCCACGCGCGAGCGCCGGCTCTCGAAGTACGTATGGGCTGCTTCGGCCACGATGCGCTGCGCGTCGACGGTCGAAAGACCGGAGGTTCCGTTCGAGCGTCCATCACGTTTGTCGGTCATGAGGCCACCGCTGTGGCTGCGAGGCTTGGACAGCCTCCCTCAATGTTGGAGCCTGGCCCGAACCTTCAACGGCACGGCCCGGACCCGTTCACGTTATCGCCCCCCGGCGTGGCTGGCATACCTGTTGCCGAGCCATGCGGCGTGAAGCTAAGGTCAAAGGCGAAGTCGACGACCGCACCAGGGTTCTCAACCGCCCAGACGCCATCTGCAAAGAACGTGCCGGAACGGCGATGGCCGGCATCTGTCGTGGCCACGACCATTTCGCCGCTCTCAACCGGCACGCAGCCGGCGGTCTGGCGATTGACGCTCGGGCTGATCAGAGACACGCCTCCACAGTAGCCGCCGCAGCCGAGCTGGAGGTAGCGCTGGGTCCAGCCTTCCAGCGGCATCCGGACCTCGAAGTTGACCTGCGATGCGACGTAGCCCTTGACGGCACAGAACTGCTTGTCGCCCTGAGTCACCACCTCAGCGGAGTCGAGCCGCATTGGCGGATAAAGCGGTCGTGAAAAGTCGACGGTCTTTAAGTCGGCGCAGGAAGCTGTGGGTTTGACCGACAGCACTGTGGCGGCGAAGGAGCCATGTGCAACGGCACAGCCTCCAGCAGTAAATGCAGCGAGAATGAGGAGTCGGCTGCGGGTCATCATTTCCTCCAAGCTGTCTCATTGATGGGGCGATGACAACGAACTCGTATACCGGGGGCACGACCCCACTCAATCATCCTGGCATCGCGGAATTGGGCACACCCCAGCGCGGGTCCGCGGCGGAAGGAATCGATACCAGCGGTCTCCCAAATTGCTGATGGGTCGCCAAATACCACCCGTTCTACCTACGCACTTGAAGCTCACGATGTCTTAGAGCGGGACCTCGACACCGCCTTCCTTCTTGCAGGCACGAAGGCGAATTGCTCGCAGCGTTCTTGTCCCGCCGCCAGCCGAGCGACATTTTCGATCGAACCGGCAGTCGGCACCGCCATCAGCTTGCCGCGCTCGCGACTGGCCCGCGCGGCCAGGCGGCTGGCCAGCGTATGATGCCGAGCGGTCGCTCGCCTCCGTCCGGCTTCGGGATCAGCACCCGCCGCACCGGATCGGGCCGGTACGTCTTCGAGACCAGTTTCTCGCGCAGGCCCGCCAGCCAGGCCTCCAGGCCCGACGCCTCGATCTCCGCGAAGCCCACCCCGTCCACTCCCGGAGCCCCCGCATTCGCGCGGGCCACCCCGTAGGCGTGGTGCAGGATGTCATCCCGACCGATCTTGTCGTAGAGCACAGAGAAGCGGAAAGCGGGCTCCGCCTTCGCCTTGCGATAGAGCTTTCTCTGAAGGGTCCGGATCTTCTCAGGTGTTACCAGGCTCATTGCCAATCACCTTCACCTCGCCATCTTCGAAAGCGCACCGGAAGTCAGGGTCCTTTGCTCCGCCGGCGTTACCCGGCCTCGATGCTCGTATGACCCTCGTCCGAGCTCCCGCCAGAGCCGCCGCCCTGCAGCGCCGTTGAGGCCGCTACCCTCGCCCGGGACGGGTCTCCCCCGATGACCCGCATCACCCTTCCAACGTGCCGTGCCCACGACCCCGGCGGATCGAGCGGGTGCGCGTGTCGATTGCTTCCCCACTCACGCGGCCTTCCCCAAATGGCAGGAGGGTCGGCATCCGCATTGTCACTTTCGAGGCCTGCTCAGGCTTCACTCACGTTACGGCCCGTCGGATTGCTCAGCCGCCCAAGGCGACCTTTGTCACGAGGCTCCAGCCCGTCCGGTTGCCCGGCCGAACCGCTCGTCAGCTACCAGATCAATCGACAACTCTCTGGGTGGAACCTTCCTCCACTGGTGATCCGCGCCTTCAGGGCGCACTGCCATTTGCAGACATTAGCGGTCGGAATCGAGCCGACCCAGCACGTGCCGCGGAATCGATAGTTTGGGTCGATCACCGCGCGCGGGTCAGATATACAACGCGAGTGCCGTGACGTGTATCAGGATGGTGGCGATCAGGCTGATCGGCCTGGCTTCGGGGGCTATCAGTTGGGGCCGCGCCGAGCGCCACGTTAGGTGAGACCGCGAGAGCGCATGGACGTTTCCGACTTTGGTGCATGGCAAGCCATGCGCAACGAAGGCCCGAGCTTGCCAATCGAGCCCTGTGACGGCAATTTCAGCTCAGCAAGACGTTCAGCGGGTGTATGCCGGAGTATTTGCTCGTCCGGCAATAGGACATGGGAAACTGCCAAATCATGATCATGGACGGTGGGAATGCCGATGCTGGAGAGATAGACGAGGTGGCTTCGCTCGGGCCTCCGGCAGGGCTTCTCAACCGCCGGTCGTTTCTGGTCGGTTCGGCCGTCGGTGTCGGCGCTCTGGGGCTGGCCGGTTGCGCGACATCCGACGGCATGAGCCTCGCCGAGGCGGCGAAGGTCTACGGGCCGGTGCCTGATGAGAAATTCCCGATCCCGGCGGTCGATGTCAGCAAGGTTGATCCGAAATATTATCGCAGGACAGTTCGCTACGACACCAAAGAGGCGCCCGGTACAATTATCGTCGACCCCGGCAATTACTACGTTTACCGGATCGAGGACGACGGATCAGCCACCCGCTATGGTGCCAATGTCGGCCGCGACGGGTTTCGGTGGAGCGGTGACGCTTATGTCGGGCGCAAGGCCGAATGGGCGACCTGGACCCCGCCCAAGGAGATGATCCGGCGCCAGCCCGAGGCGGCCAAATACGCCCGCGGCATGCCGGGTGGCCTCGACAATCCGCTCGGCGCCCGCACGCTTTATCTCTATCAGAACGGCGCTTACACGCTCTACACGATTTACGCCAGCAGCGACGCCGAATCGATCGGCACAGGCATCACAAGCGGCTGCGTCGGCCTCCTCAGTCAGGACATGATGCACCTGTACTCACGAACGCCGGTCAAGACGAAGGTGGTCGTCCTGCCGGCATAGCAACGGCGCCAGCCCAGGTCGGGGTGCTGCCGGTGCGGGCAGCCCAAACAACAGGCCCGTTCTTGGAGTCTGAGCGATTGTGCGGGTGGCGATCCCTGGAAGGTCGACGACGCGACCTTATCGTCACGCAAGACTCCAGGTTGGCGACGCCAGCATCCAGATTGTTGAAGAGGGTGCTGTAGAGTCGGCAGGGGTCTGGAGATCTTCGTTCCTGCTCTCTGGGTCGGCCAGCCTGCTCTCGCATCGGCCAAGCGGTGTTTCAGCTCGTCACTTCCCGGCCTGATCCATAGCGCATCTATGCACGGTACGAGCCCCGAAAACAGGGACGGTGCGTATTCTGACCCGAAGGTCCTGACCGCTTTCGACCCAAAGCTCTCATGCTTGGGACTTCAAAAGAGAAGAACTTGTGAGCGGCCATCGGTGAACGTCTGCCTGGAGGAGCCCCCGTCGCAGTGGGTCTCAACTGGCCTTGGGCGGCAGAGTGAAGAGCGACAGGAAACGCTTGGCTAACTTCCGGTCTCCCTCGATCTGCAACAAGTCCAGCGCCGCGCCGCCATAGACGACCGCCGCAACGTCCGTCGGCTCGCCAGCGATCAGCGCCGCGCCCTCTTTCGCTGCCCCGCGCCGTATCTCGATAGCGCCGCTTGCTAGTCGGGCCACATAGACCATCTCGCCGAAACGGAACGCGACGGTGCCTGCAAAGCCTTTCGCGCGCTCGGCATCCAGCATGGCGGTGAAGGACAGCATGATCGACACGCCCGACAGCGGCAGGGTCGGATCATGCCCTGGCGACCGTGCCGCCCATCGCCCCATCTCGCGGATCAGCGGCGCCGTCTCCAGCCCCCATTCGGTCGCCTCATAGACCTGCACGGAGCCCGGCGGCGGGAGCTTGCGCCGCCGCACCAACCGGCGGCTTTCCAGCTCCTTCAACCGCTGGGTCAGCACATTGGCGCTGATCGCCGGCAGGTCCGCCCGTAGGTCGGAAAATCGCCGTGGGCCCAGCAGCAGCTCGCGCAGCACCAGCAGCGCCCAGCGCTCCCCGATCAGCTCCAGCGCATGCGCCGTCCCGCAGGCATCGTCATATCCCCGCCTGGGCTCGCTTCGCCGCATCTTGGTTGCTTTTTCTAACTGCACAGTTGCAATGTATAACTCAATGCATCATGCTTCAAGAGTGATCGAGTTGGAAAGGAAATAGATCTTGTCGACCGCAACCATAAGCAAAGAGACGCATGTGCCCCGTCCCCGGGATGCACGACGGCTGCTCGGCCTAGGGCTGAGCGGACTGACCGTGGCCCTTCTCACTGCGGACGCGGCCGGCAAGCTGCTCGTCCCGGACCTGATGATCGCCAACGCGCCGCCTTTGGGCCTGCCCGCCGATCCAGGCTTCTACCGCCTGCTTGGAGCGATCCTCGCCATAGGTGTGGCGTTGTACGCTCTTCCGCGCACGGCTTTGCTCGGCGCGGTACTGCTCACCGGCTATCTCGGGGGTGCTGTCGCAATCCACCTTCGTGTGGGCAATCCACTGTTCAGCACCACCTTGTTCGGTGTCTACCTGGGCATCATGGCGTGGTGCGGTTTGTGGCTTCGAGACCCGCGCCTACGCGCTCTATTCCCCCTGCACGGCTGACCGTACGCAATCACGAAAGGTCCCACCGTGTCTCGCATGTTCTTCATCAACTGTGCACCAGCTGCGACAGCCCACAGGCGGTGGACGTTATGATCGACGCCGCCGCAGCCAACGGCGGCAAGGCCGATCCCGGTTCCAAGCAGGACAGGAACGGCATGGTCTACGGCCGCAGCTTTCAAGACCCGGCCGGCCACCATTGGGAGCCCATGCGGATGGACCGAGCGCCGCCGAGCAGGGCGCATCCGCGATGGAAAATGCCTGAGCCCAACACGAAGCAAGGAGACGGAAAATGACCTACATCGAAGGGTTCATCGTCGCGGTGCCGATCGCCAACAAGGACGCGTATGTGGACCATGCCACCAGCTTCGCACCCCTGATCCGGGAGCTCGGGGCCACTCGCATGGTCGAAAGCTGGAGCGACGACGTTCCGGAGGGTAAGGTCACTGACTTCCGCAAGTCGGTCCAGGCCAAGGATGACGAAGCGGTGGTCTTCTCCTGGTTCGAATATCCCGACCGGGCCGCGCGGGATGCCGCGAACGAGAAGATGATGAGCGATCCGCGCATGAAGGAAATGGGCGCGGCCATGCCGTTCGACGGCAAGCGCATGATCTACGGCGGCTTCGACACGATCGTCGATGAGCGTGGCTCGGGCACGGCCGGCTACACCGATGGCTTTGTCGTGCCGGTCCCGTCGGAGAAGAAGGCGGACTACCAGGCGTTGGCCCAGCGCATGGCCGGCAAGTTTAAGGAGTATGGTGCGGTCCGGGTGCTCGAGGCCTGGGGCGACGACGTGCCGAACGGCGAAATGACCGACTACCGGCGCGCCGTGCAGGCCCAGGACGGGGAAGAGGTCGTCTATTCCTACATTCAGTGGCCCGACAAGGCGACCCGGGATGCGGGCTGGGCCAGGATGATGGCAGAGGATCCTGAGCAGAGCACTCCGATGCCGTTCGACGGCACGCGCATGTTCTGGGGCGGCTTCCGCCCGATCCTCGACACGGCGGCGGAGTAGGGACGATGGCCAATCCTGCGGGCAGCTTCATCTGGTATGAGCTGATGACCCCTGACCCGGCCGGGTCCAAGCGCTTCTACGACGCGGTCGTCGCGGGCTGGACCATTGAGGCGCAGCCGTCTGGCGAGATGGACTACCGGATGATTACCCGAAGCGATGGCGGCAACAGCGGCGGGGTGTTGCGGCTGACCGAGGAGATGCAGGGGCATGGCGCGCGGCCGTGCTGGCTCGGCTACCTCGGCGTCCCCGATGTAGATGCGGCGGTCGCCCGGGTCGAGGAGGACGGTGGGCGGACGCTGATGCCGGGCCACGACATTCGCGGCGTCGGGCGCATCGCCATGGTGACCGATCCCGACGGCGCGCCCTTCTACCTGATGACACCGACCGCGCCCGCCGGTCGGCCTGATACGGAGAGCGACGTCTTCTCCGTCGATCGTCCGCAGCACGTCCGCTGGAACGAGCTGCAGGCAAGTGACCAGGATCGGTCGGTCGCCTTCTACACCCGGCACTTCGGCTGGCGGCAGGAGGGCGACATGGATATGGGCGACCTCGGCTCCTATCGCTTCCTCTACCAGGGCGAGACCATGATCGGCGCCATCATGCCGAGGATGCCGCAGGTGCCCCAGGCTGCGTGGACCTTCTACATCGGAGTCGGCGACATCGACCGGGCGGGGGACGCGACGCGTGCCGGCGGTGGCACGATCCTTCAAGGCCCCAGCGAAATTCCGGGCGGCGAGTATTCGCTGACCGCCGTTGACCCCCAGGGCGCCATCTTCGGATTGGTCGGCCCGCGTAAGTGAGGAGAAATACCGTGGCAAGCGACAAGCTCACGACCTGCCTGTGGTTCGATCACGGGGAAGCCCGCAAGGCTGCGGAGTTCTACGCCGCAACCTTTCCCGACAGCAGTGTCGGCGCTCCCATGCACGCCCCGTCAGACTTTCCGGGTGGGACAGTGGGTACCGAACTCACGGTCGAGTTCACCGTGCTCGGCCGGCAGTTCGTCGGCCTGAACGGCGGACCCAATTTCAAGGCCAATGAGGCGGTCAGCTTCATGGTCCTGACCGACGACCAGGAAGAGACCGACCGTTATTGGAACGCCATCGTCAGCAATGGCGGGCAGGAAAGCGATTGCGGCTGGTGCAAGGATCGCTGGGGCTTTTCGTGGCAGATCACGCCGCGTGCGCTGCTGCGGGCCAACAGCAATCCTGACAAGGCCGCGGCCAGGCGAGCATTCGAAGCGATGATGACGATGCGCAAGATCGACATCGCCCGGATCGAGGCTGCGGAGCGCGGAGTAGCCGTCGATGCGTAAGGGTCCGGTCACGTTTCAATTACCCATAAATTCGTGCTCCGATCGTGGCGCCGAGCTCGATGTCCATCAGGCGCGTCAGTCCTCGCCACATGACGGTGTTGCCGGGTGGAGGATCATGCCCACGGGCAAGGTAGCCCCCGATGCGGGCGATCTTGTCAGATAGTGCGAGAGCGTCTTTCTCCGCCGTGACCTCGGGCCCTTGTCCTGCACCAGCGCGTCAAGCAGGTTGATTTCGAGAGCCGTCAGGGCCAGACGCGGCGACTCGTCCGGGACGACGCGGTTGAGCATCGTCATCCAGAAGATCCGCCAACTCAGGATGCAGAAGAGGCTGAGCAGGTTCACCAGTCGCTCCGCCGTCCTGAGCCTGGCGTCCTCGGCTCGACATCCTGATTTGAGGATCTTATGGAACAGCTCGACTTTCCATCGCATGGCGTACCAGCGCAGCTTCTCGACCGCCTCCGCGCGGGATCGGACCGGCAGATCCGTGATCAGCTTCCAGTCAATGCTGGCCCGGTTCCGCGGCTTGCGGCGCTCCCGCGCGTGGATCACCGTCAGGCTGAGAGCCGGATAGCGCTTCTGTTTGCCGATCGGAGGCAGAACCTGGATGCGGCGGTATCGCAGCTCAACGACCGCATGGCTCACCTCGCCGTTCCGGCTGCGGACCTCGACCTGATGGCGTCCTTTGACCTTCACCTCCTTGAGCTCGTCGGCGATGGTGTGCTGGCCGTCTCCGGCCAGCCGATCCACACAGGCCCTGACCAGGAAATGCGTGCCCAGCTCCTGCGCCGTGCAGAACAGCTCGTAGATGTCACTCTCGCGGTCGCCGATATGGACGCATCTCTCAGGCTCGCCGAGCCGTTGCGTGGACTGGCGCAGGCTCTCCAGCCAGCGGATGCTCTCCTTGCACTCGATTGGAATTCGCGTCGGATTGACCTTCCGCTTGAGCGCCGCGGTGCCTTTGAACTTCTTCCGCGTCCAGAACTTGAGGGCCGACAAGCCCAACGGCAGGCCCTCCGTCGTAACCGCGAGACTCGAGTGCATGAGAAGCCCGCAGACCGTGTGCATCCTGAACCGGCCGGCTTTGTCCTTGCCGCTGTTCACCCGGCAGGTGAGGCCGACCGCGTCCGCGCGCTTGCGCTGGTAGGAGAACTCGGTCGTGTCGTGCAGAACCAGGATGATGCCGTCGCTCGCGGCACCGCGGCTGTGCGTCGCTTGGAAATGGCCTCGGAGGATCTCCGCTTCGCTGACCCGGTCATTGGCGAGGAAGCGGTAGGCCGCCTTGGTGTTGGCCCAGTCCTGGCACGCCAGCGGAAGGCTCTGCTCCATCGCGCCCTCCATCCGTTCAAGCAACTTGCGGAGGCGCTGCCCCAAGCGCTCGTCCGCAAAGTCGCATCCGGCCAACTCGTCATCCAACCAGGAGCTTGTTCCAGCGTCCATGGGCACCTCACCTTCGGGCGATTCGGTGCCAGACAAGGAATCATGCCGGATTCAGGCGGCGCAACACGTCAACACGGCCGACCAAAAGATGTGGGTAATTGAAAGCCGGTCACGACCGGTCACGCCGGTCACGGGCCACCGTTGTGCAGCGAAAGACCGGCCGGCCCGTGCAGTTCGAGATCACTGATCACGCTCGGGAGGCCGTTGAACGCTGGATCCAGGTGAAGGGCCTGCGCCCAGGTGACTTGTTGTTCCCGAGCCGGGGGAATGCTGGAATGCCATTGAGCACACGGCAATATGCTCGTTGTCTGAACTCTTGGCTCCGAGCGGCCGGATTGGACATTGCCGCCTACGGCACCCACTCGTTGCGGCGGACGAAGGCATCGATGATCTATCGGCGAACGGGCGAGCCGTTCAGCTCCTGCTGGGGCATACGAAACTGGAGAGCACAGTCCGCTATCTTGGAATCGAGGTAGACGACGCCCTTACCATTTCAGAGCAGGTCGAGATCTGATTGTCAGGACGGCGTCCGCTCTCGCGAAGAGAGCGGACGAACTGCCGAAGACTGCTCTGGCAGCCTCACGCGAGGCGATAGATGCGCGCCGCATTGTCATGAAACAGCTTCCGTCTTTCCACAACAGACCGGTTCGCGACAGCGTTCATAAAGCCCTCGAATATCGAGGTGAACGAGCCTGTAAGACTGTCGACCGGAAAATTGCTCGCAAACATGCATCGGTTGACCCCGAAGATGGCGATCGCATCGCGAATGACCGGACCATTGGCTTCGATCGTCCAGGGAAGCCCGCGCCGACCGAGCCCGGAAATCTTGAGCGCGACATTGTCTTGCGCTGCAGCCCGTTCCATTGCTTGCCGCCACGCGGCGAGCCCCTCCACGCTGCGGTCGGCCGGAAGGCCTGTGTGGTTGATGACGATCATCGTATCCGGGAAATCGCGGGCGAGCTCGGCCGCGGCATCGAGATGCCACCAGGGCGTTTGAAGGTCGTAGGAAAAGCCGAACGTCCCAAGAAGCGCATAGCCGCGGCGCCAAACGGGGTCGTCCATGGAGCCCCTCGCGCCGCGCCGCGCGAGCGCCGGCGTCGGCGACGCCGCAGGTTTATGGCGAATGCCGCGCACGAGCGATGAGCCCGCGTGAGCGGCGAGCACGTCAGCAATGTCCTGGCCATGCGGTTCGGCGTGGCCGACAATCGCGTTCGGGAATCCGTGCGCTGCATGGATGGCCTCGAGCCATTTCGTTTCCCCCGCCGGATCGGTCCGATTCCACTCCGCCTCCATGTGAACTGTCTTGACGATATTCAAAGAAGCGCTATCGCGACGATAATCCGCGAGCAGATAGCTGCGCTTGAGCGCCGAATAATCGCCATAGCGAAACGGAATTGGCTCCGGATCGCAAAGCCAGGGATAGTAATTCCGGTCGAGATCCCAGAGGTGATGATGTGCGTCGATGATCGGAATGCGGCTGTCGTCATCCATGTCCGTCGTCATCGAAGGTGCTCAGGCGGCCGACCAGGCGCGTTTTCCTGTGCTCAACACGAGCAATGTCTCGAAAGCCTTGATCGTGGCGGAAGGATCCGCCACGCCGCGGCCGACAATGTCGTAAGCCGTGCCGTGCGCCGGCGTCGCGATCGGAATCGGAAACCCTCCGAGGATCGTGACGCCGCGCTCGAAACCCAGAAGCTTGAGCGCGATCTGCCCCTGATCATGATACATGCTGAGGACTGAGTCATACTCGCCGCGCCGCGCCTTGAGCCAGACCGTGTCGGCTGGAAAAGGCCCCTCCACGTCGAAGCCACGCCGCCGCGCGTCGGCGACGGCGGGCGCGATCACGTCGATCTCCTCGCGTCCGAAGAGACCGCCCTCGCCAGCATGCGGATTGTAGCCCGACACCACGAGGCGTGGTCGCGCAACGCCTGATGCCTGCAGCATTTCCATCGTTGCCTCGATGGCCTTGCCGATCCGCTCGCGGGTCAGCAGCGCGGGCACGTCCCGCATCGGCTCGTGCGAGGTGACGCGCGCATTCCAGAGGCCGTCAAGCTTGTTATATTCGCTGCAGGAACCTTTCCATTGCAGCACGTCTGCAGCCCAGCGGATTTCATCGGGGTACGGATTGCCACCCCGCTTAAGCGCAAGTTTGTTGAAGGGCGTGAACATGACGGCGTCGAGACGCCCTGCCTTCGCGGCCAGCAGCGCTTCCGAAAAATTCCGCATGGCGAAGGCGCCGCCCTCCGCGCTTGCCTCGCCGGGCGTGACCCTGGCCGGATCGAGATGCATCAGGTCGACGAAGACCGGCTGCCCCACGGCCGCCCCATCGGGCGAAGCGGCGAGGGGAAGATCAAGTCTCACGCCGGCGATGCGTTCGCCCGCCTCCAGAATGCGCCGGTCGCCGAACACGGTGACCGCGGCGCGCGCCATCAACTCGGGTTTCGCCAATAGCTTGGCGAGCAGTTCCGGGCTGATCCCCGCTGGGTCGCCCATCGCGATCCCAATTCGCGGCGCGATTGCGCTGCTCATCGTTTCCTCTCTCCGAGACACTAGAATTGCATATTGCATTCAAAACGCAATCTGGGCACTCTTTTACGTGGAGGGAAACCTCACAGTCCGACGACGAAGGATCGGGGAGGAAGCAGCCATGCGCATTGCATTGCGCCTTACGATGTTTGCGGCCGCCGTCGCGCTTTCAGGCGCCGCTCTCGCCCAGCAAAAGATCACGCTCCGCTACGCCCATGTGGGTGCGGAAGGCGAATCGCAGACCCGCTACGCGACCGAGCTCGCCAAGCTGGTCGGCGAGAAGACTCAAGGCCGGGTCGAAATCCGCGTGTTTCCCGGCTCCCAGCTCGGCAATCTCGCCGAAATGGTCGACGGCGTCCGGATCGGATCGATCCAGATGGGCCATCACGACTTCTCCTCGCTTGACCGCGTCGACAGGGATGTTGCGGTCTTCAATGCGCCCTTCGTGTTCCGCAATCCCGAGCACGCCATGAGGGCGACCGACGAGGCGACATCGCCGGTCATGAAGGAGATCAATCAGCGACTTGTCGAAAAGGGCGGCATGCGCATCGTCGCGAATTTCTACCGTGGTGCCCGCCAGCTCACCGCGCGCTATCCCGTCCGCTCGCCGAAGGACATGCAGGGCAAGAAATTCCGCGCCGTGCCGACTCCCCTCTGGAATTCGATGATCAAGGGAATGGGCGCAATCCCCACTCCCGTCGAGATTTCAGAGATCATGCCTGCGCTCATGACCGGCCTGGTCGAAGGCCAGGAGAACCCATTGAACAACATCATCGCCCGCAAGATGTGGGAAGCGAACAAGTACGTGATGATGACGAGCCACATGGAATCGGTGCTCGCCGTCTTCATCAACGAGAAGAGTTGGACCTCGGTCCCCGAGGGAGACCGCAAGCTGATGCAGGAAGCGTTCGACGAAATGGGCAAGCGCTCCCTACAATGGGCGAAGGAGGCCGAGGCTGGGGAAATCGACACTCTCAAGAAGAACGGCGTCACGATCATCGACGAATCGAACGGCCTTGACCTGAAGGCCTTCCGCGAAGCCGTCACCAATCAGATCCTGACCGACTACCCGACCTGGAAGGACTACTTCGTAAAGCTCGACGCCGTGAAGTAGGACCGGCGAACTGAAGCCGGCTCCCGACCAGAGCCGGAGCCGGTTGGCAGCGAGGGAGGACCCACCTTGATGAGAATCTGGCGGATCGCAGAGCGCATTCTCGCATATGTCGCCATGCTTGCGCTCTTCTCGCTCGTGCTGCTGCCGGCGATGCAAGTCTTCATGCGCGACATGTTCAACAGCCCCATCATCGGCCTTGAGGAAGCGACACGCTGGGGCCTCATCATCCTGGTCTTTTTCGGCGCGCCACTGCTGATTTCCACCAACGAGCAGATTCGCTTCGCGGAGATTGTTGACCTGTTTCCGCGACGGTTCCGGCTGGCGCTCGAGCGACTCATCTTTGTCTGTTCCGGGCTGGCGGTCGCATGCATCGCCTATGCCGGCGTCCTGTCGGTGATCAGAAGTTCTGGAACCCGGACGTCCGTCCTCGACATCCCTTTCTGGCTGTTCGCGTCGCCGATGCTTGTCGGGTTTGGGGCAGCAGCGGTCGGTTATCTCTATTTTGCGCTTCGCCGGCAGGGTCCACCGGTCGACGGCGCGCAACCCATTATCTGACCGGGCCGGAGCGGCGCGCGAATGGAACTTGGACTGCTGGTGCTGGTGTTCTTCTTCGTCCTGTTCGTTCTGGGCGTCCCGGTGGTCTTCGCCATCCTCATTCCCTCACTCGGATACATCTGGTGGGAGGGCATACCGCTTGCGACGATCGGCCAGCGTGTGCTGTACGCACTCGACTCCTTTCCTCTGGTGGCGGTGCCGGTCTTCATCCTGGTCGGCAATCTCATGAACGCCAGCGGGATTACCACCCGGATCTATCATTTCGCCAGCACGCTGGCGGGCCGGCTGCCCGGAGGCCTCGCCCAGGTCAATATCGTCGGCAGCCTGATCTTTTCCGGTATCTCGGGCGCCGCTCTGGCGGATGTCGGCGGTATCGGCAAGATCGAGATCAAGGCGATGAAGGATGAGGGTTTCCCCGTGCCCTTCGCCGCCGCCCTGACGGGAGCATCCGCGATCGTCGGACCGATCTTTCCTCCCTCAATTCCGATCATCATCTACGCATCGGTCACATCCATCTCCGCCCTGCAACTGCTTGTAGCTGGCATCATTCCCGCTCTCGTTTGCGTCACGCTGTTGATGATCGCCACGGCAATAGTCAGCGCGATGCGAAGCTATCCACGCGCCAAGCGGTGGCCGACCCCCAGGGAATTGTGGCGCGCCTTTGCGCCCGCTGCGCCTGCCCTGTTCACCCCGTTTCTGCTCGTCGGCGGCATGCTGTCGGGCGCGTTCACGCCGACCGAGGCCTCGGCCGTCTGCGTCGCCTATATCCTCCTGATCGGCATCGTCTTCTATCGCGAAATGAATTGGGCCTTTGTCCATCGGGCGGCGCTCGAAACGGTGAGGACGACTGCCGCGGTTCTCATTATCGTCGGGGCGGCGGCAATGTTCGGCTGGATCCTCGCGGTTGAACAAGTTCCCCAGCTGTTCGATCAATGGTTCAAGGGGCTTTCCGGCAATCCGTTGGTCCTGCTTCTCATCGTCAATGTTATCTTCTTCGTTGCAGGCATGTTTGTCGATTCGACCACTGCAACGCTCCTTCTTGTTCCGATCGTGGCACCGGCGGCCACGGCTGCGGGCGTCGATCCGATACACCTTGGCATCGTCGTCATCTTCAACCTGATGATCGGCACCGTTACGCCGCCATTCGGACTATCGCTGTTTCTTCTCTCGAGCATGACGAACGTGACAATGATGCGTCTCCTCCACGCGATGCTGCCGTTCTATCCACCATTGTTGATGACTCTCGCCCTGCTGACGATCTTCCCGATCCTGTCCACCTGGATCCCGATGATGCTGCGATGAAGGAAGTCACATGACATACCCCAGCGAAGCCGGGCGCGACGCCGACACACGAGAGCGAATCGCCAGACGCTCGCTTCATGAAGCCGTGACCGAGCGCCTGCGCGATCTCATCGTCGAAGGTGAGTTGCCGGAAGGCAGCCGCATCCTGGAGCGCGAGCTGTGCGACAGGCTCGGCGTATCTCGTACACCGTTGCGCGAGGCCCTCAAGGTCCTTGCGGTCGAGGGACTTGTCGAGATCCTTCCCAATCGGGGCGCGATCGTCAGTCGGCTGGGAATGCGCGAGGCGCGCGACATGCTTCGCGTCATCGCACGGCTGGAAGGTCTTGCAGGCGAGCTCGCCTGCGCGAACGCAAGAGATGACGAAATCGCGGCCATCCGAGAGATGCATGAAAGAATGCTCGCTTTCTATCGCAGTGGCGAGCGCTCGGACTGTTTCCGTCTCAATCAGGAAATCCACCTTTCGATCGTCCGCGTCGCCCGCAACGAGCAGTTGCGGGCTGTTCATGCGCTGCTGCATGCGCGCATGAAGCGAATCCGGTTCCGCGGCAATGACATTCCTGAAAACTGGGCAGCGGCGGTCGCCGATCACAACGACATGGTGGCCGCGCTCGAGCGCCGCGATGGCAAGTCGCTCGGCGCCGTCCTGCAACGCCATCTGGACGCATCGTGGGATCGATTGGCGGCAAGTCTTCGGATTGATCCTGCGGTCGTGCAGCCGGCGAGTGAGCCATGAAACAGACGGTCGGCCTGATCGGCCTTGGATTGATGGGACAGGGATTGGCGCACCGGCTTGCCGAGATCGGCTGCAGCATCGTCGGATACGACATCGACGCCGCCAGGCTCGCGCAGGCGGCGCGGCCCGGATTCACGGCGGTCGCTTCTCCCACCGAGGTCGCCAAACGTGCCGAGGTCGTTCTTGTCTGTGTCGTCAACACGGCGGCAGTGGAGGCTGTGGTGTCGGGTCGAGACGGAGTCATTTCGGCCGGACGGCTCGATGGAAAGACGCTCGTCGACCTTTCGACGACGGATATCGAGGCTACGAGAACGCAGGCGCAGGCGCTCGCCGAGCAGACCGGCATGAGCTTTGTGGATGCGCCGGTGTCGGGCGGCCCCGAGGCCGCGAAGTCCGGAACCCTCGCGATCATGGCCGGCGGGGAGGTCGCGGCAATTCAGAAAATCGCGCCTCTGATGGAGAAGCTCGGCCGTTTCACCCACATGGGCGCCCTAGGTGCCGGACAGGCGACGAAGCTCGTCAACCAGACTCTCGTGCTGACCAACTATTGCGTGATCGCCGAAGCCGTACGCCTGGCCCAGGCCTATGGGGTCGATGCGAGGAAGATTCCGGACGCGCTTGCAACCGGCCACGCCGGCTCGAACCTTCTTCCCATCGCGCTTGTCCGCATGGTCGACGAAGATTTCGCGCCGCGCGGCTATGCGCGCCAGATACTCAAGGATCTCGAGATGCTTCAGGAAGCCGCGCGCGGGCATCATCTGCCCATGCCCATGGCGGCCCAGGCACTGACGCTGTTCCGCATGCTCGTTGCGGGAGGCAAGAGTGAGCTCGACGGCGCGGCCGTCGTTACGTTGATCCCGCGCGCTGCCGAGCTCGGATAGTTCGCGCATGCAGGTCACACGGCGCACGTACCGCGTATAGGCCAGCGTCTCGACCGCCGGAGCGACTTGCTCAAGATCGCTCGACGACAGACTCCAGCCGGCACAGAGCTTCACATGCAGGTTCATCTCGACGTCGAGGATCGCCGAGAGACCGGCCGCAGCTTCGCGCATGGCAAGCTTGGGGGATTTGTAGGCGGACAGGGCGAAGGCGCGAGCAAACTCGATCAGGAACAGGTAGTCCTGAATCAGGTATTGGCGAAAGGCCGCTTCGTCAAGCGAACCGTCGGCCATCCCGTTCGGGAAGGGATGTTCGGTGTAGGCCCGCCACTCGGCGGACGCCGCCGCCTTCAGACGCTCAAAGAAGCTCATGGTCTCCAGCCGGATTGGCTCCTCAGTGAGTGCCTTCGGCGAATATATTGCGATGGGTGACGGGCGTCGCCCCGCCGGTTTTGCGGGCGGACATACGTGATCATCGCATCCGGACGCTCACTCTTGACCTTGAGGGCGGCGATGAGCGCGTCTTCGGCGTCCACGACGATGCGGTCCGTCGTTCCTTTCAGCTTCAGCCCCACGGTAAATCGCATCGGCACGCCTCCTCTACCCAGTCCTTGGGGCCAGACCTTTGCCGATGCCCATGACCAGTCTGTTAACGTCTGAGCAGGGCCTTGCCGGCTGGCATTATACACCGGTCTTCGTCTGGGTCAGATTTAAAAGTCAACGTTTGATTGGATCTGCAGCTCCAACGGCAGCTTCGGCTGTGGGTCAACTCGCGCCGTATGGTCCTTCCTCTAAACGTCCACTTCGGCGCGGAAACCACTCATGCGCCTTAGGCCAGCATCGTGCCAGAAGCTGAGTTGTGCCGCGTCGAAGACTGTGACGCAAACGCCGATGTGGCATATCTGTCCTCTCGCTAACGATTGAGCGGCCGCGGACCAGCAGGAGGTGACTGCCGGGTAAGAAGTCCCGCCTGGAACCGGCAGGTATTCGCGCCTTTGTGTGCTCGCGTGATCACGGCTGCCGACGACGGCGCGGCGGTGCCGTCGAGGCGGTACCCTGGTTCATCTGCAAGCAGGTGAGCACATCGACGTAGCTTGGCGCCGCCGCCGTGGGTCTCCGCCGCGCAAGTCTCCCGGTGGGCTGCGGAAGCCGCGCTCCAGAGCGCCTGGAGCTGACGCTCCGCATCGGCTTCGTCGCGCATGCAGCCCTGCACCGGATCACGGTCCTCCGCGGTCAGCGCCTGCGCGGTTCGGCAAGTTGCCTCGATGTTGAACCGAGGGAGCTGCTGCGCGGCGGCGGCGCCCTCGGTCTCACGGTGCCGCCGTCACCGCTCTCGCGCGCCGACGAGGTGATCGGCTAAGGCCCGCGGGCCTGCCGGATTCCGAGCCGTGCTCTGTCGCGGCCGAGCGAGCAGCCGCGGGCCCGAGAATTCACCGACGGCGGCGCAGCGCGGGCGCAAGGGCGTCTCGCTGCTCGTCGCCAAACCGGCCCAGCCGCCGAACACAGCGGCGATGCGATCACGGTGCACCGCAGCCGGCCTCGAGCTTTTGCTCCGTGCCCAGGGCGAGCAGGCTCTTGAGTTGAAGGTCGGCGAACCGGCGGCGGATGAGGAGACAATGGGCTTCCGCTCCTGCGAACACTTCGTCGGTCCAGAACCGTTTGCTCGCGCGCCAGTAGCCGATCTCGTCAAAAAAGGAGACGCCAAAGTAGTAATCCGACGAGACGGAACTGAAGAAACTCTCGTCGGGCGCAAAAGACCCGTCCGGTTGTAAAGAGTGACCCAGTGCCCAGCGTAGCATCGCCCGCATTGCTTCGCGGGCGCGAGCGCGTTGCCCCTCGGTCATGTGGGGCCAACCGTAACGGAAGATCTTCACGACATCGTAGTTGTTGTGATTGTTGGAACTGAGACCATAGCGCCAGCCGTAGGGGTAGGGCTCGTGCGCGATCTTGAAGGTTGTCTCAATGATCTGCGGCCAGTGCTGGACATTGCCCTGCAGGTACGAGACCAAATGAAACGTAATGCTGAGGTCCGTGGTCCGGTAAAGGCGGTCCCCCACTTGGTACCACGCGCCCCAATAGCCGGTGACCGGATCCTGCCACGCATCTAGAAACTGACGAACGTCCGCCCGGATTTGGGTGATCCCGCCACTGTCCCGATCGCGCACCAGCTCCTCCACCTGGTCCTCCAGGTAGGCCTGCCAGTAGGCCTTGAACTGAAACTGCGCGGAGTTAACGGTCAAGGCCGCCAATTCGGCGCGATGATCGACCCCCTCCCGCGCAACATCCGAGACGAGAAGCTGCGCCAAAAAGGCCACCGCATCCTTGCCCGAGCGGATCTCCGGTAAAAGATTGAGGGTGTACTTGGGCGCCGCATTGTCCCGGTGCAGCCCCTGGAGCGCGAGCATGGTCGCTTCCAGTTTCATGAACATCGGCTCGAAGCAAACGCCCCAGCTCCCGTCCACCGGCGACTGCTGCGCCACGTAAGCTTGATTGTCATTGCCGAGGCTTGCTTCCAAATCGCGAATGCGGCGCTCGATCGTTTCGAAATCGGCGGTGTAGAGGGCACGCCACTTGGCTTCCAGAAAGATCTGGGCACTGCACTCACGGCTGCGGCGGGCGTTCTGGTCGGCAGCGAGCCGCTTGCCGAGTGCACGAACACGGCGCAGGGCCTGCCCTCGGCGCTCCAGCGTCCTGAGATCGAACTTCGCCCATTCCTGGGCCAGGATGGCCTTTGCGTCAGACCCGACCAGCAACAGGCTTTGCTCGCGCAAGCGACGCACGTCGTCGGCAACATCCGCAGCGGCGGACGAGACGGCAAGCGCGATGCTTGCCACTGCGAACAGAAATGAACGCCTCATGCTAGGCCGCCCTCAGTTCGCTTAACAGCTCAGTCTGCGATTCAGTCAGACGCCCCATAGATCGGCACCGCGCCGCCGAGCTCGATGAGCACTTCGAGAAACATAGCACCCTGAGTCCTGCAGGGCGACATCCGGTGTCCTATGCAGTGACAGGTTTCGGCCCCGCCGCGCATCGTGATACGATCGCGAGGACCGTGGGGAGCGAAACCGAAAAGCGCCCACGTCATCCTCGGCTCGGGCGGAAGTTCGGTGAACTTCTGCGATGCTCCCCAACAGCCCGGCCGCGGCATCGCTCCACCTCGGCTATGTGGCCGATCTCACGGACGCGGCGGACCCGCATTTGCGCCTGATCTTCCGGGCGGCTGGCAAGCAGCGGGAACAGGTGATCTCGCTCGATGCGACAACACCGCGCTACCGCTGCTGCGCTGGTCCAGGCGGTGGTCGAGAGGGAAGGGCGGTGCGACGTGCTTGCACTCGCGGCCGGCGGCGTGCGCGGGCAGGTCGGGCGCCCTATCGAGGAGATTTCGGAGACTGACTGGCACGCTCTGTTCCAGGCGAATGTCGACGGCGCGTTCTGGCTGGCCCAGGCCGCGGCACCCGTGATGAAGGCGGCCGGGTGGGGCCGGATCGTCACCGTCTCGTCCGGAGCGGGACTGCGTCCGAGCCTCACCGGTATCCAGGGGTATGCCGCGGCCAAGCACGCGCTGGTGGGGCTCACCCAGCAGCTTTCGTGGGAGCTCGGACCCTTTGGGATCACGGTCAACTCGGTCGCGCCGGGATTCGTGCTCTCTAACCCTACTACGCAGCGTAGCGGACCGACTCGGAAGTAGACCCAACTTCCGCTTTGGAGCGACGAGCGGATCCTAAGATCGCTTGTTCTACTTCTCAGTGTGACCCCGAGCGGTCATTTGTCCTGATATCAATTGCTGCTACCCGGATTTCGTCTGGTGCAGTGGAGACCCAGGCCAGCTTTGCGGTCGCCCGGCACCGAGTCAGCTGCCTACGGATGCTGGTCGCCGCCGACGGGCTCGGCGCGATGAGCCCATGACCGGATTTGGCACATTCCTGCCGTCAGACGTATGACTGCTTGCGACGCTGTAGCGGACATCCGGCAGCGAGCTCGTCAATGGTTTGGGAGACCTCTTAGGCAGGTAGATAAGCTCAGCGACCCATCTGCATATGTCCTCGGGGTCGGCTCCGCGCGCCATCAGAAGGTGTCTATAGGTTGATGAGTTGGCTTGCTCTTGGCTCCAGCAAACCTGTTACTCCTCCGGCCTCGGAACATTGGTTGGGTCGATCGCAAGGGCGCTACGATTTCCACTTTCGCCTCCAGAATCTCCGAGTAGCGGCGTCCAGCTTGGATCGTACTCGCCTGGATGTAGCGGCTGTCAGTCGTACCGAACCGCTGATGCCCAAGTAGGTCTTTTGACCCAAGCACATCGCCTGGGCTCTCTACGCTCCAGAAGGTTGCGGCAGCCGATCGGAAGAGATGCAGCCAGACGGGCTTACCGAACGCCGCCTTCGTGCGTCGGCAGATCGCATCGTAGATGGCGTCGCCTGTCATCGGGCAGCCTTTGGCCGAAGCCCAAACACTCTGGTGCGATCGGCTGCCATGGATCAGGGGGCGATAACGCCGAAGATACGTATCAATCCGCTCGCCTACTTTAGTAGGCACCGGATACTCGAGAGGACGCGCGCCCTTCGTCTCAGCTTCCGAGAGGACGATCGTCCAGGTCGAGCTCGAGCGCACCAGCGTGCGATCGAATATGAGGCCGGCAAAGTTGCTGCGACGAATCGGATCGGCTGCGAGAAGGGCGATCATGAGCCCGTCACGATAGGTGATCGCGTCTTTCGCTCGCGCCTTCTTCGGCTCGGGTGCAGCCTCGTCCGCCGCGTCCATCAGATCGAACCCGAGCTAATAGACCTTTCCGCTCATTCTTCAGAAACAGCCGCGCTCGTCAGCGCTCGTGCGTGCCGGCGAGATGCTCGATGCGGTCGGGCTGGGCGACCGACAGACGAGCTATCCCCGCGAGCTTTCCGGCGGCGAGCTGCAGCGCGTCGCGATCGCCCGCGCGCTGATGCATGCGCCCCGGCTGATCCTCGCCGACGAGCCGACCGGCAATCTCGACCCCGACACCGCGGCACAGATTATTGCGCTGCTCGGCTGGACGGTTAAGGAGCGCGGCGCGGCGATGCTGCTCGTCACGCATTCGCCGCTGGCCGCCGCAACCGCCGATCGGCAGCTCATTCTGACGCCGCACGGGCTGGTGCCCGCCGATGGCTGAGACCGGCACCATCGCCTATCGCTGGCTGATCGCGGGCGAATTCCGCGCCTTTCCGATGCGCTTCGTGCTGGCCGGGCTCGCCATCGCGATCGGCGTCGCACTCGCCTTTGCGATCCATGTCATAAATCGCTCGGCCGCCGAATCCTTCGGGCAGGCCGTGCGCAGCGCCAGCGGTGGTGCGCGACGATGGAGCGCGTCGGAGAGGACGGCAACGGTCTGAGCGCTAGGGCAGCTCGGCATCGGCAATATAGGGGCCGAGGTCTTCCGCGTCGCGGCGCCCCTCGGCATGCGTTTTATCGCGCATGATCCTTTTGCCGATCCGGCTCTCGCCCGGGAACTCGGCGTCGCGCTCGTTGAGCTCGAGACCCTCTTCAGGGAATCGGATTTCCTGTCGGTCAGCGTTCCCCTCAACGAGGGGACGCGCGGACTGGTCGGTGCGACGCTGATCGGCCTCATGAAGCCCTCCGCCTATCTGATCAACACGGCGCGCGGGCCGATCGTCGATCAGCAGGCGCTGTATCAAGCGTTGAGCACGGGCCGCATCGCCGGTGCCGGACTGGATGTGTTCGAAAGTGAGCCCGTTCCGGCAGATGATCCGCTCCTGCGGCTCGACAATGTGATCCTCGGCCCTCACGCTCTCGGCTGGACGGATGAACTCGTTTCCGGGAACGGTGCCGCCGATATACGCGCGGTCCTTGCGCTGAAGCGAGGCAAAACACCGTCCGGCATCGTCAACCAGGACGCCCTCGAGCACGAAGCCTGGCGGAAGCTGCTGGGCGCGCGGGTGGCCTGAGGACCGCAACGAAAGTCAAGGAGAACGGGGCAGGGGAGCACGACACAGGGCCGGGAGAACAGCACCAGTGAGGAAAGCTCATGGCGTCTACTGTTGCAGACTGCGTCCATGTCCTGTTTGAGGTCGCGGCCGTGGCCACCGGCGCTGTTGCGATGCTGAGCAGCAAAAGGCGTGGTCGGTACTCGAACTGGGGAGCGATCTACTTCTGGTGCCTCGTCGGCGTGGTCGCCACCATGAGCGCCCTGTCGTTCATGCGTTGGGCAGAGAACTACCACCTGTTCCTTCTTGGGGCGCTTTCATTCGTGTCCGCGTATTTCGGGCGCACCGCTGCCCGGCGGCATTGGCACCAATGGCCCAGGCTGCATCTCACAGGCATGGGCGGCGCGTCCTACATCCTGATGCTGACTGCGTTCTACGTGGACAACGGCAAGAATTTGCCCCTGTTGAAGGAGCTTCCGGAAATTGCTTTCTGGGTGCACGATCGGGGTTCCGCTGATCCTCTTCGACACCCTTTGGTTCGCGGCTTCGATCGGCCGGCACCATGATCCTTTAGCCTGCCGCCATCAACATGCCCACGAGCGACGATGTTGAGCCCGCACATCAGGCCGGCGAGCACGAGAAAGAGCGGGATCTTCGGTTCCTCGAACTCAGCGACGGAAACGTCGCGGTTGCGCCGCATGGAAACCTCTCGATGGTTGAACCAAGGTGCTGCACTCAAGCTACGGCGGGTACGTGCACGCGGACGTGTTCCGGCGCACGTGAGTGTCAGGTCGTGTAGGCGGCCAGCGGCGAATATAAGCGCGACAGAGTGGACCGGGCGGCACCGAGAGCCAATGCGTCGGCTCCAGCTCCATGGACAGCGTATCCGCGGGGGGAACGCTGGCGAAAACAAAGCCGCCCGGGGAGGGCGGCAGGTGGCTTCCACCACCATACCCCACGCAGCTCGCACTCCCATTTCCGGCTGCCAGCCTCCGGCGGATCGACCCTGCGCAGAACGCGGCGCGTTCTACAGCATGGACGTGGAGCGCGACTTGTTCAGCCGCGTCGTCCTCGTGAGGCGATGGGGCAGGCTCGGCACGTTCGGCAAGGTGCGCCTGGACGAGCACCCGGACTCGGTGAGCGTTGGGCCTCGTCCGGGACCCTCGGACCAAACCCTGAGTTCGGCCGGCTCACGCGCACACGGGCCAGTCGCCCCTGATATGGGCCGCCGCCTGCTGGTGTCGTCCTCTTCCGAGCAGGCGGCGGTAATCCGCCTGTTGGAGAAACCGGTGTGAAGGCCACCGGTACACGCGGACAGCCAACTAGAACGGATGGGCCTGCCGCGCGGTCTTGCTGTGGTCCGCCAAAGATTTGTTCTCGGCGGCCGCCGTTCACGCGCGGGGCGGCCTCCTCGAAGCGGACCATCGTCACGGCGTTCATCCTTCACGAGCTGGGCGACGGCGGCGGCCTCCTCGCGCGTCTCGTACTGGACCGTGAACGGGTACGGGTGGCCGTGCTGGGTGTAGGTCACGAGGCACATGGGGCCTGTCATCCCTATCCTGCTATCGATCGATCCACGTGAAATCGGGATACCCGGCCTGCTCCTGAATGGCCGTGAGCGCCTCCGGCGCCGAGGCGTAGAGCAAGAGCTCGGGCTCGTCGGCGTCCTCGTTGTAGACAGCCCGACTGTCGAGCGCCAGCACGATGCGGTGCGGCCCCGACACCAGACGAACCCAATCGAAGGCATGGGCGTCGTGGGTCTCGTAGGTCACACCGTTCGCCTCGCCGGACTCCCCGAAGTACTCGAAGAAGTCGATGCCGAAACTCGTCCACCACTCCCGATCGAAGGCGGGAACAGTCGCCAGCTGGTCGCGCGCGACGGCGGTCGCGACGGCGGCGCGGGCCGCCTGGTATTCCGCTTCGGCTTCCGCGTCCACCTTTCGGCGCC
Source organism: uncultured Alphaproteobacteria bacterium (assembly GCA_963723525.1). GTDB lineage: Bacteria > Pseudomonadota > Alphaproteobacteria > Rhizobiales > Beijerinckiaceae > Microvirga. Next base: position 10,287 of record CAVRRI010000027.1, on the reverse strand, counting down.
GCTCCAGCTGCCGCTCCCGCTCCCGCTCCTGGGCGGCCTGGCGCTGCGCTTTGACCTCGGCCCGTAAGGGCTTCTTGCGGCGTGTATGACGGCGGGCCTGGGATTTCTTCATCGCGGGTTCTCCTGGGCGCGGTTACGCCGCTCGAAACCCTCTCACGATCCAAGTCAGAACGGACCAGAGCGCTAGGAGTAACAATGGCAGCCACGACAAACCAGACGAACCCTTTGGCGATCTGCCTCCGCTCCCACTCGCTCAGCGTGTCTCAGGACGCCCTCTTGAAGAGTCCTATCACGAGCAAGAGAATCACTGCCCCGATGACGGCGTTGATAATTGCTGCAATGATACCGCCGACAAAAACAAACCCAATCCGCGGCAAGAGCCAGCCGGCGATGATGGCGCCGACAATGCCGACCGCGATGTTGCCCATGAGGCCAAGGCCGTAGCCCTCGACGATGAGGCCCGCGAGCCAGCCGGCAATCGCGCCAATCACCAGCCAAACGATAAGAGCCTCAATTGCCATGACGGTCCTCCCCACATGAGCTGGACAAGCCCGCCGATAGTGCAACGTCACCATACAGCCAAGCTTCTTGCTGCTGTAGAGATGGAAGCCAGGAAAATCACCGGCCTCATCGTGCCGGGCCGGAGTGCAACGGTTCTCACCGCCTTTGTGAACGGAGGCGGCACCGTGCTCGGGACGGTGATGGCGACAATCCTGACGATCCTTTAGTCACCGGTGATGGTAGACGAGCTGCGTAAGGTTCTCCAGGAGATGAAGCCGGGGAAGGCAGGCGGCCTCCATTACGACAGCTATTCGACCTTGTTCCCGCCGGGCAAGCCGGACGCGTCCGTGCGCGAGCGGGCCTACAAGCTCGCCATGGAGACCGGATGCGAGATCGACAACCAGCCGGATGAGCAGACGGTCTGGTTTGTGAAGCACGATCCTGCCGACCCGGCCAAGGCGTAGCGAGGTAGCGCTCCGCGGGCAGTTGGTCAGTTGGTGGGGTAAGCCCTTGTATGTTTGCGACTTTCTCAATCTCTGTCCTATCCGTCGAACGATGTTTTCAGGTTAAGAAATGGTTTCGATTGCAGCTTCGGCCCAGAACCATGGGAATGATGCAAGGACCGATGCTTTCGGCGTTAGGTTCTGGTGTCTGGTGCGTATGTTCCAAGGTCTCAGCGAGTTTGTACACCGGGCACCGGGTCGTGCGGCCGTCGCAATGCTTGTGGCGGTCGGGCTCGTTTTCCTGATCAGCTGGTTCGGCATTGTCCAGGCGCCACGAACACCAGAGATCGACGGGCGAGTCCCCGGCATGTCGGCGCCCACTGCTGACTCGCGCGCGCTCACGCCGACTGTCCCGCTCTCGGGAGCTTCACGCCAGCAAGCCGCCGGCATCTCGGTGAACGAGCCGACCCCTGCGCCAGCTGCACCAGCGCCGATCACGCCCTCATTCGACATCGTCCGCGTCGAGCCGAACGGAGACAGCGTCATTGCCGGCCGTGCCGCGCCGGGCGCAACCATCGAGTTGTTGCGTGATGGTAAGCCGTACTTCCGGGGTCTCGCCGACGAGAGCGGTGCGTTCGCACTCGTCCCGCCACCGTTGCCGCCCGGGTCGCACGAGATCGTCCTTCAGTCGATCGCGCCTGACGGTACGCACGCCCGCTCGCGGGACAGCGTCACGGTTGCCATCGCGGACCACAAGACGACACCCCCGCTCGTCGCGCTTACCTCGCCCGACAAGCCCACAATGGTGCTGTCGAACCCGGACCGATCCGGCACAATGCCCCTCCCACAAACGACGACAGCACGCCCCCCCGAACAGGACTGGAGCTCGCGAGGTGCCGGGCAGGCGACTGGACCGGGCACCCCGCCGGTGGGGCCACGTACCGAGGTCCGCATCGCCGCTATCGACGCAGAGGAAGGCGGGCGGCTTTTCGTGTCCGGACAGGCGGAGCCGGGCGCGACCGTGCGGCTGTATCTCAACGAGACGCTGATCGCGCCGGGCGCTGTCGGGGCAGACGGTAAGCTCGAATTCGTGATCAACCGGGGCGTGAAGCAGGGCAGCTACCGTATCCGACTAGACGATGTCGATCCGGTCTCTGGCGAAGTGAAAAGCCGGGCCGAGGTCCCGTACACGATGCCGATGCAGATTGCCGCCATGAGGCCTGCCCAGCCGCTGTCTTCCGTGGCCGCAACGGGGTCCGAAGCGGCGTTCCCCAGTCAGCCTGGCCCGAAGCCGCACGTGTCCGAGCGCGCCAGGGACGCCGGGACCGTGCTCATCCCGGAGATTAACACGGCCATCGTTGCTCACGGCGATAATCTCTGGCGCATCAGCCATCGCACGTACGGGGACGGGCTGCGCTACACCGTGATCTATAGCGGGAACCAGGATCAGATCCGCGATCCAAACCTCATCTACCCGGGACAAGCATTTGTGCTTCCTCCCGCTAACGGCCAAAGCCCCGGAGATCGGCGGCTGCCAAGGCGGGCGAAGTTCCTCCCAAGGTGATTGCTGCCTGCCGAGAGAGGATAAGCGCCCAGGCGCACTCACCTCAACATGCGCGCCGCCTTCTCGGCTCTGTTCGCCTACCGCTGCGCACTGGATGAACTCGACCCGGTGCTCGCGGGCGGTCTCGGCGGCCAGGACGATCTCGCTGACGTAATGGGGCAGGGCGAGCTTCGGATCGCGTTGGCGCAATTCCTCGGCGAGCCAGAGCACGGCGTCGTAGACGGTCTTCTGCCAGTTGGTGAGGTCGTCGGTCATGTTCAGGCCATTTCCGGTCGTCCATGTTGTCGGCAGGGGCAATTCCGGGTCGGGCGGGATCGGAAACCAGTGCGTCGGCTCCAGCTCTAGGGTCATGGTCGCGAAATCCACCCACCGCCGCTCGAAGAAGACCGCCGTATGCCAGCCGCCCTGTTCCGGGCAGTAGATGAGGGCAAGCGCCTCCTCCCCGATGTCGGCCGGCATGGTGTCGATGGGGTGCGGGGTCATCCGGCCTCACGCTGTTAGCATTTCGGACGGGTCGTCCCCGCAACAAAGGGAGCAATTCAGGCGAAACATGCTCATGAGATTGTTTCTGCACAGGCGCCAGCTCTGTCGGAGGAGCCCCACGGCGCCTCTGCAACTTCGGAGACAAACCCATGACGAAAAAGTCAGTGCTCGGTTCGGCGTTCGTCGTTGCGGTCGGCCTCTTTGGGTTCAAGATGTTGATTGCTCCCCCTGTGACGCTGGCGGCTCCCAGCCACCAGGGCCTCGACATCCAGCAAATCGGACTGAGCACGCCGAAAGACCTCCCGTCCTTTGATGCCAAATATCAGCGGCATCTCGGCGTACTGGACGTGCTGAACGCGCCCTGACAGCAGCATCCGGGCGGCGTTGCGCGTCCGGTCCTGGAACGGCGCAGATCAGCCCCGGAGGACCATCCGTCCTCAGGGGCGTTAGACGGCTCACGCGCCGCCTCTGGTTCCCCTCATATGTTCCTCCCAAGACGGTTGGAAAGAGATCCGGTCGACGGGGCAGTCAGCTAGGATCGCTCGCCGATCGCGCTTGAGCAGCGATCGATTGCGGTGTCACCTACCGAGCATGTGGGCTTAAATCTCGCGCCCTAACGGGTTGTGCCCACCATGGCTTCGTTTGCGATGACTTGTTTTAGCAATTCCGGTCCGACAGAGATAAACGGGCGACTATATGCGGCGATCAGCAGCACGGACAATGCAATGCCTGTTGCAAAGAGGGCCAATGTTATGGCGCAGGTGAGGCGGTTGTCGCTGTGAACCATGGCAATGGCGATCAAGGTGCAGAGCCCCTGTAGAAGAATCCCCACCCATTTTACCGTGCCTAAGGCAGATTCACTGATAACAATGCGCTGGCGTCTCGCATCAAGCGCGGTATGGAGTGCTTTCACCATCTCAGGCTGTGTGGCTCGCTGGCTCTCATCGGCAGGCTTTAGGGCGAGCGTCTCATGCAGTTCCTCGATCAGAGCCGTGGGCAAAGTTGAGAGGGTCGCTCGCTGTTGCGCATCTCGGGCCATTCTTTGTTCACGGCGTTCTCTATGTGACGGTTGATCTGAGCATAAATACGCGTTCGCTGTCCGTCGGGGAGAGTTCCGGCGAATAGAACGACATCACGAAGCGCGCTGGCCTCGGTCGCAACGGCAGCCTTTGCTTTGTCGAAATTGCTCCAGACCTCGACGGCGATAAAGCCAACCAACAGCGCGAAAAGGATACCCAAGGGCGGTAGCATTCCAGGCGAGACCGCCTTGAAGGCCTTTGCGCGTTCGTTCACGGCGAGCTTCGTCACAAGCAAATAGATGCCAGCCGTGATGAGATAAGTGGCCCCAAAGACAGCAACGGCCATCCACGGCACAGGAAGATTGAGCAACTCGTCGCCCACTATGACCTTTCCTCTGCTTCCGGGTGCTGGGCGCGGTACGCCCAGACATCCATGCCGTGGACGTACTTGAAGGCCTCCTCGGTCGCCCCGTCCCGTAAACCGCCATGGGCTCCCGCTTCGGGGATCCATTAACCTCCTATCAGGCTTTCAGAGCCAGTGAGACCTTCAAGGATCAAACAAGCGAGGGTCATGCTGGATATGTGCCCCTGCCCAGGGAGTGCAGTTGGGTTTCGTCGTCGGAGCAGGCGAGGGGTGGATCCATGAACTGAAGCGGGACGGCTACTGCATGTCCGCCGAAACGATGAAGAGCAGCGCACGATCAACGACTACGCCAAGGCGACGTCTCGGCCGCATAGACGATACGACGAGGGGAGGAGTAGATGGACGAGGATTTGCTGACGCTGGACCGAGAGCAGCTGATGACCGAGGTGAAGCGCCTCCGCGCCGGGATCCGGGCCCATCGGGACAGCAGCGGCCACGCTCTGTGCTGGCACCCTCCGCAGCTCTGGGGTTTGCTGCCGGAGCCGACCCCACGGACCTTGCGGTCCCCGCCTGGCCGCAGTTCCTGCGGGGCTGCGTCCGCTACCGGGAGTCTCTTGACCGCGAACTCCCGGACGCGCCGCCATGCTGAGTACAACGGTCTCGGGTCGGCTCAAGCCTGATATCTTTGCAGAAACTGCACCGGCCCGTGAAAGTCAGGACTTGATCTGCCAGACAGTATCGGACTGAGACGCGGGCCAGCGACTTGCGTGTGACTAGCGGCGCGAGAGCATCGATCGCAACACCGTGGTTCGTAATGCTGAGGTCCGGTCAGGGCCTCGCGCGCGACGCGCGCCTGCGGGCGCGAGGCAACCATCAGCAGGAGATTATCTAGCCTGCGAGCGCGAGCCCGACCATTGCGGAACAAGCGCTCGCCGCAGCGACAAACGAGGCGAGCGTCACGATGATCCCGAAGTGGCTCTCTCGTGTGTTCATGAGCTCAAGAGGTCTGGTCCCGTCAATTTCCACGGGCTTCCGCATGGGGGCCTCCTCGTGTATGCCGAAACGATAGGACTCCGGCATTCCTAAGGACGTGTGCAGAGGCACCTCTCACGACATGAGGATCGCCACAGCCGCTCCGATCACATAGGCCAAGCCGTCGTCGCTCCCGCAATGACCCCGAGGCGGTTCTGTTTGGTCGGATTGGTTTCGTTGCACTTTGTGAAAGCCTCTGATGCGTTCGAGCGGAAGCTAGGCGGCGCGAGGGCGTCATCGACGTGCGCCAGCGCGCATGGGTATGGCGGCGCTAGTTGAAGGGTTTGAGATCTCAGTCCGCCCGGCTGATCGCACAGGTTCGTCCCTCCGGCATCCTGACCACTGCCCCTTGATCGCGAGGGTCCGAGGACTCCTCAGCATGCGTCTGTCGAGTCGTTCTGGACTTCGCCGAGCAGGGGCAGTTCGGCATGGGATAGCGGACCCCAGGGTCTTGCGCGGACCTGAAGACAGCCATCCGATGTCGGGTTTGAGCCCGCTGGTACGTCCTTTGAGAGGAACCCCAACTGCAAAGGAGGGAAATGATGAACCCGAATACCGACTCTGCGGCGATCGAAGACGTCCTGCGATGCGTTTGTCAGGGACACTATGACAAGGACCCGGCGGCCATCGGCGCGCAATTCGCACCAGAGGCCGTCATCTTCGATCTCGCACCGCCATTAGGTCACAAGCTCGATCTTCCAGGCCTTGCCGCGTGGCTCGACAGCTGGGACGGACCCGTCAGCTTGGAGACCCGCGATTGGGTCATTGCCGCCAACGGAGATCTCGCCTTTTGCTACGGCCTCTGCAAGGTCGGCGCCAAGACCAAGCCCGACGGCCAGCCCACAGAATGGTGGCAGCGGATGACGGTGTGCCTAAGACGGATCGATGGTGGCTGGAAAATCGTTCATGAGCATACCTCGGTACCCTTCCATATGGATGGAAGCTTTCGCGCCGCTGTCGACCTCAAGCCCGAAGCGACAGCTTCTTTCGCCTAACGCGGTGTCGCCGGATGCGTGAGCGTGTCCGTCCGCTGCGCTGTGCCGAGTACACCCGCGAATCGAGCGATCCCAACTTGCAGGCCTGGACACCATCGAAACCGTAGGCGCCAAGCCACCTTGAGCGTCATCCCACACAAGTTTTACTTGGGCGAAGCCAAAGGCCTTCTCATTTGCTTCCAACCGGCGACAGGACCAGTGTTTGCCTTGAGATTGGCCTTGAGGAAACAGCGTCCACGGAGCTGTATCATGACCTGCGGGACAGTAGAAAATGTTCACTATTTGACAACCATTCCACGACAGGAAGGTCGCCTCCTCGACCGTCTGCTTCGGGTCGAGGCCTGGCTCGACGCGCGGCGAAGCCGCCGAATGCTGTATCGGCTGGATAGCCGCGGGCTGGCCGACATCGGGCTGACGGAAGCGGATCTCGGCCGCGCCGACCCCACCACGTCCTGGCACGGACTCCTGGTTGGTTGAGGCAGGAAGCAGAACGGCGGGCCCCATGACCTCCTCAATCGACAGTCGCCCGGAGCGGACGCCGCTGCGCCTGTTCTCGGGGCCGTTGAGTATGTTCGGAGCGAAGGCGCGAGGTCGTGATGGTGCCCTTCGACATGGACCGGCTCTACGAGCCGAAGCACCGGGAGGTGATGCAGATCAATCCGAAACGCCAGGTGCCGGTCCTGATCCATGGCGATCTGGAAATCGACTCGACCCAGATCTTCGAGTACCTGGAGGATCTCAAGCCCTCGCCGGCGCTCTGGCCGGCCGGCCCGATCGAGCGTGCCCGGGCGCGCCTCCTCGAACTCAAGTCCGACGAGGTCTTCTTCCCGCCCATCATCCGCCTGATGGGCCTCCAGGACCGGCTGGACGATCCCGCCGCTGTCGAGGCCCGGACAGCGGACATGAACTACTACCGTGAGATGGAACGGCTCCTGGCCGACCGCGACTTTCTCGCCGGGCCGTACTCCTTTGCCGACATCGCCTTAATGCGAACCTTGCGGCTGATCTCGCGGCCCTTGTCGCCGACGCCCAAACAGATTGACCGCGAAACGCACGTGGCGGGGATGTATCCCCAGCGATGGGCCGACGGGCGAGACCGATAAGTGGGCCGAGCTGCCGAGATGAAAAAAAACACAGGAAATCTGTCGCCGACCCAACTTCGCGCCGTCGACATGATCCTTATCGGCAGCCAGGGAACAGGACCGAATCTCGACTAAACAAGTGAAGGATAGTGTCAGAAGGGAGCGCATCGGTCGCCTGTTCCCGCCTGACCCAGAGATCGGACCTTCGGGCCGGCATCGTGGAGCAGCTGATGTTCCGCCAAGACCGAACCGGCGGGATGCGCTGTCCGCGTGTACCGGGGCCGGCCGGCACCGGTTCAAGGTACCGCGAACCCACCGCCGCCTGCACGCCAGACCGCAGGCGGCGGTGTGCTGCGCTACTGTATGCGTGAGAGCGCGGCCATGCTGAGGAGCCCGCCCGTCACGGCCAGCAGGAACAGGCCCAGCAGGGTCACCTCCTGGCGGTCGACGCAGGTGTCGAAAGCCAGAACACCACAGAAGGCATGGCTGACATCATAGGCCAGGGACATGTAGAGCCACCGGGTCGAGCGAGCACCAGAACCCCGCCCGGCCTGACCCGCCGCCCTGGAGCGGCTGAAGATGGCATTCGGCACAGCCGGGGCGGTTCTGGCGCATGAATCGGCCCCCTTGAGATTCGCAAATTCGCACGAGAGGTGACGTTACGGAACGTAATGCCTTTGAGTCCATGCTCAACTATCCTGCTCCCGAGAGCCGCCCGGATCGAGAGGATGAGGCAGTTCGCTGACGGCGATCGGGTGAGGAGGGCGGCCGAGGTCCAGGCCGAGCGGGTCAGAGCCGCGTTCGAGCAGATCCCGGTCGCCACGGTTGTGACAGCAGTAAACGCGTTCCTGATGGCGGGTGTTCTTGTGGCGGCCGGACAGGGTCGCGGGGCCTATGCGTGGTTGGCCCTGTCCCTTCTCGTCGCAGCGGCTCGGCTCGCCGTCTGGCGAGCCTACCGTCGGGCCGCACTGGAGCGCGGCCACTACCAGCGTTGGGCCCTGGCCAGCACGTGCGGCGCATTCGCCGCCGGACTGCTCTGGGGCGGGGGCTCGTTCCTGCTGTTCCCTGAGGGCGAGATCTACCAGCTCTTCTGGGCCTTCCTGATCGCCGGCATGTGCGCCGGTGCTGTCGCACTGCACTACGCCCATCTCCCGAGCGCCCTTGCCTTCCTCTGTCCTGCTGGCCTCCCGCTGGCGCTCCGGTTTGCTCTGGAGGGCGGGGAGCGCCGCACCGCCGCCGCCGCCATGATCGGCGTGTTCCTCGTTGCCCTTGTCGTGACGGTGCGCCGTTCGAGCCGGTACTTCGGCGAGGTCTTGCAACTGCGCCTCGATCTCGCGGAGCGCACACATGCGTTGGACGCCAGCAACGCTCTGCTGCGGCAGGAGATAGCGGAACGCCGGGCCACCCAGGTCAGCCTCCACCATGCGCAGAAGATGGAGGCGGTGGGACAGTTGACCGGCGGCATTGCGCATGACTTCAACAACCTGCTCACCGCCGTGCTGGGCAGCCTCGAACTGCTGCGGAAGCGTCTTCCGGCCGAGGACCCGAAGGCGGCCCGCCTGCTCGACAATGCCGTCGAGGGCGCCGCACGGGGGGCGGCACTCACCCAGCGGCTGCTCGCTTTTGGCCGTCGGCAGGTGCTCAGGCCCGAGACCGTCCACCTCCCGGCCCTCATCGAGGGCATGTCGGCGCTGCTGCGCAGCTCCCTCGGCTCCAGCGTGCAGATCCGCCTGCGCCTCCCTGAGGGGTTGCCCCCGGTCGAGGTCGACGCCAGTCAGTTGGAACTGGCCCTGCTGAACCTCGCGGTGAATGCGCGGGACGCGATGCCGGGCGGTGGCAAGCTCACGGTCACCGCGCGCAAGGAAGGGATGGTCTCCGCCCGGGATGGCGGACTTCCGCCGGGCGGTTACGTCGTGCTCAGCGTCGCCGACACCGGCCAGGGGATGGATGAAGCCACGCTCGCCCGCGCCATGGAGCCGTTCTTCACGACTAAGGGCGTCGGCAAGGGCACCGGCCTGGGGCTCGCTATGGTGCATGGCTTCGCCGCGCAGTCGGGCGGCCGGTTGGTTCTGCGGAGCACGCCGGGCGCCGGGACGTCGGCCGAACTCTGGCTGCCGCAGGCGGATGCGGCGGCCCGTTCGGCCCTCCCGGCCAGCACGGGACTGGAGCCCCCCGCCCCGCAGCCGACCCGCCGCCTGGCCGTGCTGGTGGTGGACGACGATCCGCTCGTCCTGGCGAGCACGGCGGGGATGCTGGAGGATCTCGGCCATACCACGGTCGAAGCCGCATCCGGCCAGGAGGCGCTGGCTCACCTGCGCGGCGGCAGGCGGTTTGACCTTGTCGTCACCGACTACGCCATGCCCGGCATGACGGGGCTGCAGTTGGCGGAGGAATTGCATCGGCATTGGCGGCGGCTGCCGGTCGTGCTCGCCACCGGTTATGCCGACTTGCAGGGAACAGCTCTCAACCGGCTCACGCGCCTGCCGAAGCCATTCGGGCAAGAGGCGCTGGTCGAGGCCATCGAGGAATGTCTCAACTAGGGCCTGTTGACATTCATCGGAGGGCGACAGCGGAGGCGGCGAGATGGATCATAGCGCTGAAGCTTTGATCGGTCTTGTCGTAGCGCGTGGCAATGCGCCGGAACGCTGTGAGCTCGACCTCCTGCGGCGCCGCTGGCGGCAGGCGAGGGCGGCCGAAGGGCAGGTCGTGCTCATCTCCGGCGAGCCCTGATGCGATCATAGAGCTGAGCTTAGAGGCGACCCGCGCCCGCGGCTCACCCGGCCCGCTAAAGGTCCTCTAGCTAG
>CAVRRI010000026.1:0-123345 GCA_963723525.1 uncultured Alphaproteobacteria bacterium | reverse complement strand
CCCGGGACGATGCAACGGGTCGGGCCACCATCGAGCTCACCGTGAGCAACGCCGGGTCGAACCCGCAGATCCACGTCTCGCCGACGCCCAGATCGTCTCCGGTTCCGTCGCCCATCCTCTCCAACGACCCATCTCGAGCTGCCGACGACACCGTCCGCGTTTCCTCCCCGGCCGTCGACACGGACGGCAAGCATGAGACCGGCGAAGTCGAGAAGTGGGCCAATTCGCTCTCTCGTCCCCTCTACTGAGCACAAGGAGGTTTTCGGCAAGCGGCGCGTGACCCTGGACGTGCAAGCCGCGCGGGGAAGATTGGATGGAACCTCGATGGCACGACGCCACGCGAGGGCAAGCTCTACTCGGGCCCGATCGAGATCCCAGGGGACGCTCCAGTCACGGTCTACGCGTACGCCGAACACTACGGCGTCACTGTGGAGAAGTCGTTTGGCATTCCTGCGAGCGGCGGAACGAAGACCATCGACCCGGAACGCCCGATCCAGGTCAAGAAAAAGATCAAGCTCGCGACGACCACCGACACGTTCACGACCATTAAGGCCGCCAAGAAGGCCAAGACAGTGTTTGGCAGCGGTGTCTCGATCACCGTCGGCAAAGGCGATCAGAACGCCATCACTCGATTTGGACCGGGAACGGATCTCAGCGCAGAGGCCATCGAAGCCTTCATCACCGCGGCCCGGCTCGCCATCGGCGAGGATACCGCGGACGTGGAGATCGGCTTTGGTGAGTTCCGGTGCCAGACGGGTCGGGAATTCGAGGAGTTCCTCTCCGAGGTTTCCGGCCAGATCAGGGTCGATCCGGCGGAGGTGGTTCAATGAGCACCGCCCGCAAGACCCGGGGCTTCGGCGTTCCAGATGAAATCGATCCCCACCACTTCACGGTGACGATCCCGGCGTCTCGGACAGACGCGGTGGTGATCACCGAGCATTTCGGTCTCAGCGGCGGTTCTAATGGCCGTCGAGCGGTGCCGCTTACCACGCTCCGCGTGGGGTGCGATCGCCGATCACCTCAAGCGAGTTCTGAACGAGCGCCTTAAGGAGAAGGGGCTGTCAACGAGCCGCTGGTCCCCCGGCGTGAACCAAATCGAGCGCCTCCTCGGACGTGAGCTGTGCGTCCTGGCCTGGGGCGTTGAGGCTGCTCCGAAGGACCTGATGCCGAACGCGATCCGGAACTGGGTTGCCCTCAAGCCGGAGGAGCGGTGGTGGCTCTTCTCGATGGCGGGCAGCCTGACCGGAATGGCCGACGACGTTGACATCGGTTGGCGCAAGGCGATCAGGGTCGCTCTGACCGAGAACCCCACAGGCGAGGAGGTCGTCGCGATCCGGGCCAAACGCCCGAAGCTGCGACGGAGGCTGATCGCCCTGAGCTCCCTCTCTTCGAGAAAGCCTGAGTATCAGTTCATGAATGTGCCCGTCCTACCACCCAAAGTCATTCCCTTTTCGCTGAAGGACGCGCCTTCTCTCATTGAGCGCTTGTGGCCGGCTCAAAAGATTTCGGTTGAAGCTCAAAAGGAGAGAAAGGCTAACCTCGGCCAGACACTCACAGGTCTGGGTTCATACTGGAAGGGACGTAAACCACTCATCCTTGTAAGGGCTTGTGTTCTTGCCGCCCTCGTACCCGCAACCTCTGACAGTGAGACGGACCTTGCCGTTTTCGAGCTCCTGATGGGGATGAGCGACGACCAGATACGTGATCGGTTCAAGAAGCCTCTTACAGTTCATGAGATCGAGACCCATGCCAGTCAACAGCAACGCGCCGCGTTGCTGGAGGATCATGACGGACGACCGAAGCTCAAGAGGACGCCTAAGCATCAACGCAACGAGCTGATGAGTGGTGTCCTCGCCCGAATGCCTTATGAACTGCGGGTCGAAAAGCTGCGTAGACCTGAAGAGGTCTTGGAGCGACTTGCTTGCGAACAGGATGGCACTAGTCAATCGACACCTTGGGACCGATGCGAGAAACATAACTGAGCTCGTAGAGCAGCTCGGTATTATGCGCTACGGACATCGTCCAAGAGTTGGCGATACTTTCTCCGGTGCCGGCTCAGTGGCTTTTGAAGCCGCTCGATTGGGGTGTGACGTATATGCGTCAGAGTTTGTCCGCGAACTTCATGAGGAATAACATATTCTTCTGATCATAAGGCGGATGGAGGCGAGTTTCAGGAAGGCAAGCGCCTTGGCATTGAGGCACTCCCAGTCCTTGGCGAGCCTTCGGCATCGACCGAGCCAAGCGAAGGTGCGCTCGACGATCCATCGCTTGGGCAGCGCGACGAAGCCCTTGGCGTGATCGGATCGCTTGACGATCTCCGCGTTCACCTTTGTGATCGCCTTCTGCAACCCCTTTTGGAACCCCGGCCCCTGATAGCCGCCATCGGCATAGAGCTTGAGCAGGAAGGGATGCAGGCCGAACAACGTCGCCATGACCATCACGCCGCCGTCGCGGTCCTGGATGTCCGCGGCATGGACGAGCGCGTGCATCAGCAGGCCCTGGGTATCGACAATTTCTTGCCCTTGATCTTCTTGCCCGCATCATAGCCATGCGGGTCGATGCAGTGCCCCCCTTTTCCGCGCTCTTCACGCTTTGGCTGTCGATGATGGCGGCGGTGGGCGACGCATCGCGCCCGGCCTGCTCCCGGCAGGTGACGTAGAGCGCATGATGGATGCGGTCGAGCGTGCGGTCCCAGGTCCACAGGTCGAAATAGTCGTAGAGCGTGGAGCGCGGCGGCAGGTCCTTCGGGATGGCTCGCCACTGACAGCCGGTTGCGAGCACATACATCAACCCATTGACGACCTCGCGCGGGTCGACCCGCCGCTTGCCACCGCCCGGTTTGCCCGGTGGGATCAGCGGCTCGACCAGGGCCCATTCCTCGTCGGTCAGGTCGCTGGGATAACGCAGGTGATCCCGCTTGTAGCGGGCGCGGTTCTCAATGGTCCACATCGGCACCTTCTTGCTCGAAGCCATGCCAGTCAACGAATTACAACCGATTCCAGCCCCGCAAGCCTCAATCCGCCAACCGATTCCGCCGATTCAAAAAGTCTCCGGACAGACACTCAGACCTCAACCCCGTCGCATCTATGCTTACCTGGGGTGCGGTAAACATAATAGGCGCAGGACCAGATCGCCGCAGCGAGATCGAGGAAGACAGAAGAGAGTAGCTGATGCCATCGATGCCGAAATCACAAGCCTGGGCATTGAACACGACGAACACGGCAACCGTGCGAAGGCGTTTCTGTACTGCTTGGAAACCCGCTGTCCTCAAACGGGTTGGATAGTACCGATGGCCCCTTCGTGGGTCATTTCGAAATCAAGGAATGTCGTTGCGGTTCTGTCGCCGAACTTCAAGGAGAAAAAGTTCGACATCCAGGTCAAATCCGGCGTCTCGGATGGCGAGATGGCTGCCGCGGTCCTTGGTACAGTGCGCGATAACCGCCTTGTGTACGTCCTGGACGGGGAGGAGTATTCGACTCCGATTCGCAGTATTCGTCAGGACCGAAGAGACGCTGACGGCAGAACGGTCAATAGCCTTCGCCATTGGGAGAAGTTGGAGTTCATCCCCCAGCCGACGGATATCTTCGGCGAGAAGCTCTATTGTATTCAATGGATAGCAAGTGACAGCCTTGATAAGGCTCGCACAGAGACATTCTTCGCAAGCGTTGCGCCTGCCGATTTAGCTCGTGAAGAAGCGGTTCAGGAGATAGTTCGAATTGATATCGAGCGCTGGCAGCAGCAGGGGCTGCTTGCGGACATGCAAATCGTGACCGGAAAGGAGAACGAGGGGCCCATCCGGACCAACGGGTGGACCTATCGGCACCACTGATTCAATCCAAGGCAGCTCCACCTTCTTGCGCTCACCAAGAAGTACGCGCGGGAGGAAAGCGAGCTCGATAGAGCGGCTCTATGGCTGTCGATAGCCAAATGCGCCGATAACAGCTCTCGGTCTACGCGTTGGGACTCCGGCGTGGGCCAAGAAAGAATAGCCAATACATTCAGCGACCAGTCGCTGAAGACTATTGCCAACTACGCGTGCCGTGGCTTCAAACATTATGTAGCGCATCTCTGCACGCAGTACGCGCCGTCGCCTTGCATCTCGACCAACGTCAAACAGGCTAACAATCCCGCGCACTTGCTTGACGAGGTTTCAGATATCTGGATTACCGACCCGCCATATGCCGACTCTGTGAATTACCACGAAATCACCGAGTTCTTTATTGCGTGGCTTCGAAAGGATCCTCCAAAGCCATTCAATCAATGGATCTGGGACTTCGCCGCCCGCTTGCAATCAAGGGCAATGGAGAAGAATTCCGCAGTGCGATGATCGACGCGTACTCAGCCATGGCCCGGCGGATGCCTGACAATGGTCTCCAGCTGGTCATGTTCACGCACCAGGACGCGGGAGTTTGGGCCGACATGGCCCAGATCTTCTGGGGAGCAGGGCTGCAGGTTATGGCGGCCTGGTACATTGCCACCGAGACTACTTCCGAACTGAAGAAAGGCGGCTACGTCCAGGGCACCGTCATTCTCGTCTTGCGCAAGACGAAGATGCAGGAGGCGGGCTTTAAGGACGAGATTGTCCAGGAGGTTAAATCCGAGGTTGCCGACCAGATCGACACCATGATGGGTCTCAACCAGAGCCTCAAGGGTCATGGTCGCATCGAGAACCTTTTCGAGGACGCGGACCTGCAGATGGCGGGCTACGCAGCCGCGCTGCGGGTCCTCACTCGTTATTCGTCCATTGATGGCATCGACATGGCAAAGGAGGCGCTTCGCCCCCGGCGCAAGGGCGATAGTGGTCTGGTCAGCGACGTCATCGATTTTGCCGTGCAGGTCGCCAACGAGCACATGGTGCCTGAGGGCATGTCGTCATCCGTGTGGGAGCGATTGTCAGGCGGTGAGCGCTTCTTCTTCAAGATGATGGATGTCGAGACGACCAGTGTTCGCAAGCTCGACAATTATCAGAATTTCGCGAAGGCCTTCCGCGTCGCCGACTACGGCGATCTCATGGATAGCGTGGAACCTAATAAGGCCCGCCTGAAGTTTGCGCGTGACTTCAAAAGAGCCGGCTTCGAGGGGAACGAGTTCGCCACGTCCAAATCACGTGCGCTCCTGTACGCTATCTGGGAGGTGGAGAAGGAGGTCGATGGAGATGAGGTGATCTCTCACCTGCGCGATCTTGTCCCCGGCTATCTCAGCGTTCGCGAGGATCTGATGGCGCTAGCAGACTATATCGCCAAGAAGCGGTCAGATGTCGACAACATAGAGGCGCGCTCCGCAGGGATTCTACACGGACTGATCAGGAACGAGCGACTCTGATCATCAAGAACCTATTCGGCATTCACGACGCAAACTGACTCCAGCGAGTAACTCCATGAAAGCATCGGAAGCGTGCTTCCTCGACTTCTCAAGAAGTCGCCTCAATTCGTAATTCCAATCTACCAGCGCGCCTATAGCTGGACGGACGCAGAATGTTCGAGGCTTTGGCATGATCTGCTGAAAGCAGGCCGCTCTGAGAAGGCAACCTCACACTTTATTGGCTCAGTGCTCTACGTCGAGAGCGGTCTCTGACTCAGTCACGAGTCCTCAGGCGCTCCTGGTCATCGACGGACAGCAGCGCTTAACCACTGTCACCCTGCTGATCGAAGCGCTCGCTCGTCACCTCGGGGACGACGAGCCGGTCGAGGACTACTCCGCTGCCCAAACTGCGCTTCTATTACTTGAAGGATCATCTCAAGAAGGATGAGCGCGCCTACAAGCTTCTTCTGTCGGATACAGACCGAACTACGTTGAAAGCCATCGTCGACGGGTCGCCGCTTCCTTCCAACGCATCAGTACGCATCGCACAGAATTTCGCGCTATTCCAGAGCTGGCTCGCGAGTTCCGATATCGATGAGGTGTGCAAGGGCCTGTCTAAGCTTATGATCGTCGACATTTCCCTCGATCGTACCCATGATGACCCGCAGCTCATCTTTGAGAGCTTGAACTCGACTGGGCGCGAGCTGAGTTAGGCCGACCTCATCCGAAACTACGTGCTCATGGGACAAGAGCCCATTGTCCAGACGCATCTGTACCAGAGCTACTGGAAGCCGATGGAGCAGCGTTTCGGCCAGGACGCGTACGCAGTGCAGTTCGACGGGTTCATGCGTCATTATCTGACGCTGAAAACTGGCGAGATCCCAAACGTGCGCGAGGTGTACAACGCCTTCAAGGCCTATGCCTCGCACCGAGACAGCGCGTCCGTAGAAAAGCTGCTAGCGAATATGTGCGCGCCCATGCCGAACGATTTTGCCGGATGGCGTTGGGCCAGGAAACCGACAAGGGGCTCGCCTCTATCTTCGCCGACATCCGAGAGCTACGTGCCGAGTCGCATATCCCTTCCTCCTCGACCTCTACGCCGACTACGACCAGAGCGGCGTCATTACTCGTGAGACCTTCAAGGAGATCCTGCTGCTCATCGAGCGGTACATTTTTTGCCGGGCCGTGTGCTCCATTCCGACGAACTCGCACAACAAAACGTTCGCCGGCTTCCCCCGGCAGGTCAGGAAAAAACACTACCTCGACAGCGTGAAGGCTCACTTTCTTTCCATGCCCTCATACCGGCGCATGCCTGGCGACGACGAGTTCCGGAGGGAGTTCGAACGGCGGGATCTCTACAATTTTAAGAACGCCACTTACTGGCTGCGGAAGCTTGAAAACCATGGCCGCAAGGAAAGGGTGCCAGTAGAGGAATACACGATTGAGCATATCCTGCCGCAAAACGAGAACCTCTCGTCCGCTTGGAAGGAGGCGCTCGGACCCGAGTGGAAGCGGATTTCAGACACCTACCTCCACACTCTCGGAAACCTCACCCTGACCGGCTACGATTCCGAGCATAGGGACAAGGAATTCAGCCTCAAGAGGACGATCCCTGGTGGCTTTGCTGAGTTACCATTAAGTACGAACCAGGGCTTGGCCGCTATACCCGTCTGGAACGAGGAGGCCATCCAAAGTCGTGCAGAGCGTATTTCAAAGGAGGCGTGCAAGGTTTGGTGCCGCCCCTCTCTACCGCCGCATGTGATCGAGGCCTTCCGAAAGGGTACGCCTGCAGCGGAAACGACATCAACTACAGCCGCCGGCCTGCCCAGCTCCATCGCCGGTCTGTTGGACAAGCTGAGGGAACGAGCGAAGGCGCTGGATCCGACGGTTGTTGAAGAGTCTGACGGAGCCAGCCTCTATTTCCGGGCGGACGAGAAGATCGCAACGGTTATCGCCGATGAGGAGGGGCTACGGATCATCCCTCCAATGCCTCATGTCGAGGTGCAAGACCTTTGCGGCATCTGCAGCGCGGCTGATGCCGGAGCCTCAGCCGGCGAAGCGGGCACGGAGTTTCGCTTGGCAGTACCTGAGGACCTTGAGTCGCTACCGGGCTCTTGCGGCAAGCATTTGAGTGGCAGATGTTTGCCGGGCAGCCTGCATGAATGATCATCCTATTCTCATAAGACACGGGCGGCGTACTACCCCCATCGTGGGCGGAGGAGCGCTGGACCGTTTCTCTTTCTCGACTCGGCGCCTCTCACATGTCTATCTCAGGGATCGACTAAAGGAGGCGACAGAATATCTTCGGATCGCTGGCTACTTCCGCTCATCGATCTTTGACCTGGTGAACGAAGAGATTGAGGGTATCGGAACGGTCCGGATCGTCTGTAACTCAGATCTGCGATCCCGAAGACATAAATGCGGCTCGGCATGCCCGGGACCAGCTCCTTAAGGAGCGATGGAATGAGGTAGACGACACGGTTGAGAGCTTCCTTCGTCGGCCCCGGTATCGGCGTCTGTACGACATCCTCAGGGCTGGTAACGTCGAGGTTCGGGTCGTCGCGAGGACCGAAGCTCCTTTCCTTCACGGGAAGGTGGGCATTGTTCGCCGCCCGGACGGACAGCAACGGCCTTTATGGGAAGCCTAAACGAAACCCGGGAAGGCTGGTCCCAGAACTATGAGCTAGTCTGGGAGGATAGTCTCCCGACGGGGTTGCCTGGGTTGAAGACGAGTTCGAGTATTTGTGGTCAAGGGGAAGGCCTCTCCCTGAAGCCATTGTCGAGGAGATCGGACGCAGTGCAAGACGGGTAGAAGTCAGACTTAAGGATCTTAGCCCGACCGAAGTCGCCCCCGCAGCGCTTGTTGAAAGCGACCTGTACCGGCGGGGTGAGCAGCTCATGCCGTGGCAGCGGGCCTTCGTCAGTCTATTCTTACAACACCGGCAAACATACGGTGGCGTACGACTGCTCCTAGCCGACGAGGTTGGAGTCGGAAAGACACTATCACTTGCCGGCAGTGCGCTCGTTTCGGCACTCCTTGGGGACGGTCCGATCCTAATACTATGCCCAGCCACCCTCACCACCCAATGGCAGCTCGAACTTAAGGACAAGCTCAACATCCCATCGGCGCTGTGGCTCTCGACGCAAAAGGCTTGGCAGCTCAATCCAGATGAGCTCCCGGTGCCATCAGTCGGTCCTGAAGGGATCCTGAGTTGCCCTCGCCAGATCGCCATTGTCTCGACCGGTCTGATATTCCACATGACCGAGGAGCGGAGGCACCTGCTCTCGAAGTCTTTCGGGATGATCGTCCTCGACGAGGCACACAGAGCTCGCGGCGCTAAGATATTGGGAGTGGAGGAGCGAAAGCCCAACAATCTCCTCTCGTTCATGTACGAGGCCTCAAAGCGAGCCCGACATGTCCTTCTCGGTACGGCCACTCCCGTTCAAACCGACGTCGAGGATCTATGGGATCTGTTGCGTATCCTCTCTCGCGGAGCTCCACAGGTGCTCGGCGATGCCTGGAGCCATTGGAATCAAAGTGTCCTAGCGGTGCCACTGATTACTGGTCAGGAGAAAGTCACTGACGAACGCAAGGCGTGGGAGCTTTTCCGAAACCCGCTCCCGCCTGGAACAGAACCAGAGGTGATCTTCGGTCATATTCGCAACGCTATCGGGATCCCAAGCGACCGGTTTGTCTGCGACCTGCCGTACAGCCAGCTTCCGGACGAAGACGGGTTTGTACGCCCCTTTTTCGAGGATGAGATCCTCTCGGACAAAGACGGGCTCGGCTTCTTTCAACGCAGCAACCCGGTTGTCCGGCATGTGGTGCTAAGGAAGCGCGCCAAGCTGGAGGCTATGGGGCTTTTTCCTCGTAGTCCGGTCGACATCCACCCACTGCCGGGCCAGCCTGTCTCACCGATGTTCGATGGGCTTGCCCTTAGGACGCCGGCGGCCTTTGACAACGCGTATACGGCGGCGGAGCTCTTCACGACGGTCTTTGCGAAACGACAGCGATCTGCCGGACTTCTGAAGGGGCTTGTGCTGCAGCGCCTGTGTTCAAGCTATGCGAGTGGCATTGCGACTGCCTCGAAACTTCTAGAGGGCCGTGTAGTCGAGGATGAAGAGCTCATGCTCGAGCTCGGCGACCACGGGATGCTCTTAATTGACGAGGAGCGCCGGCACCTCCAAGCCATCCTTGACTGTCTCGGCTGTCACAAAACCGACCCGAAACTCGATGCCGTTCTCCTCTTCTTGCTAGAGCGGAGATGGCTTGAACTCGGGTGCATCGTCTTCAGTCAGTACTATGCCACGGTACGGTGGATCGCCTCCCGCCTTACGGAGCGACTCCCTGACGAGACGGTGGCAGTCTACGCCGGTGCGGGCAAGTCAGGTCTCTTCCTTGCGGGTGAGTGGAAGAGCATCGAGCGCGAGCAGATAAAGCGTGCGGTGAAGGAGCGCAGGATACGGCTGGTCGTTGCTACAGATGCCGCGTGCGAAGGGCTCAACCTTCAGACGCTCGGAACGTTAGTCAATGTCGATCTGCCGTGGAACCCCTCGCGACTTGAGCAGCGCATCGGGCGAATCAAGCGTTTTGGGCAGCGCCGCGACCGTGTCGATATGCTCAACCTCGTCTATCACGGCACGATCGACGAGAAGGTTTATGCGGTGCTCTCGGGGCGAATGAGAGATCGGTACGATATTTTCGGCACCCTGCCAGACGTAATCGAGGATGAGTGGATAGCAGATATCGAGAAGCTCGACGAAAAGTTGAAGGAATTCACTATTAAACGCGAGCGCGCGAATGCGTTTGACCTTAGGTATGCGGCCGACGTGAACCTTGGTGATGAGAGGTGGGAGCTTTGCGAGCGTGTACTGGCTAGAGGCGACGTCGTCGAAAAATTGTCGCGGGGGTGGAACGAGCGCTGCAAGTTGCCTGATCCACAGTAGCGGCTTGATTGCGTCGAGGCGAGAGTTGCCAAAAAGCCGAGAACAGCCAGCGCCTCAACAAGCTCGTTGTTCTCTGGCATTGCGTGACAAGACCGGTTCTGCAACCTTTATTCCAGCCGCATGCGGTAATTTGATGAGACGTTTGCCTTATCGAGCGTTCATGCTCATTGTGTTCGGGAATAAAGACAGGAACCTTGGCTCCCCCCAAGAAATTCATCGCCTGCGCTCTCACTAGTATGACTTACTCGTTGATGCCACCGGGCCGCCCACTCGGCCTGCCTGCGTGCGGCTGCAAATTCCCGGTCTAGCTTCTCGTGGTAAGCCCTTAGGCGGGCAAGTCTGGCCCGTTCTGTCCAATACGACTCTGTCTGAGTTTCCTTGGTAGCTGAGTTTGTGTGCCGCGCCGCCGCCTCTTTGGCCCAAATCTGATCAAGTTCGGGCGTAATCCGATCAGGATTGGAACTGTTCTCTCCTAGGTAGCTTAGCTTTAGCGGAGCTCCATGAGCAGGTGTGTAGACGCTTCTGAACCCCCGACCGTGCTCTGTTTCCTCAGCAAGTCTCGGTCCGCTGTCTTCGTCCATGTCGCAACATCCGCAACCATCCTCAAAAAGTCAGTCTGCGGTCGACAATCGCGGCTACGACAGTGGCGTCGCGCACGACCGCTCGGCCCGAGATTCCGCGTACGGAGTACGCCCGGGCTGTGGCTTCAACGCGGAAAGAACCATGACCCCGGCAGTGATGGCATACCAGGAGTTGACTTCCACACCGCGATTAAAGAACGGACGACGTCCAAGCAGGCCGACGGGGGCAGGCGGCCCCGACAGCCGACCATCATTTGCAGGCGATATAGGTACTGATCGTCTTGGCATGGTCCGCGAGGTCTGCTGGTCCGAGGACTGTCGCCGCAGCCCGTTCTCGAACCTAATTCGATTGCTCTCCAGGAAAGAAGCCGCAACCGAAGCCTTCAGCGCGAAGTTGACGTTTTGAGGCATATCCCCGCTTGCCGCTGCTGTCTTCAGCGCGTTCAGCTTGTACGTTACCACGCCCACGAGGTTGCCCTGGTGGTCGAGCAGCGGACCGCCCGAGTTACCGGGTTGGACGGGTGCAGAGATTTGGATGTGCCGGGTGTCGTCGCCCAATCCCGCAAGCGCTGTGACGTTCCCATGCGTGAAATTGCCGGTGCTTGCGAGTACGCTAGAGAGTGGGAAACCGAATACCGATACAAGCTCACCAAGTCGTATGCCGATCCTGATTGCGGCTACCTTGGCGGGCTGGTGATCGACCTTGAGTAATGCAAGATCGTTCGCTTTATCACTGGCGATGAGGCGGGCTGGAAGCGGTTCGCCACCGTCGGGCATGACGCTGATCGTGGTGCACCCCTCCACTACATGTGCGTTCGTGAGCAAGCTCCCGTCCCTCGTGACGAAAAACCCGGTACCGGATGAGCCGCCACTTGGCTTGGGCTTTGACGGGAGTTGGCGTCCCGCCAGAGGGCTGAGAAGGCGGAGCGGCCTCCGGACGAGCTACCTCAACCTTCGGCTCAGAGTTGGTGGGTCGACGAAGGCGGCCCCTGTCATGTTGGACCAGAGCGAGGCCGACATCAGTACCGCAATCCGCTCCCCTGCGACATTGCCATTGTTATTGTTCCACGAGAGCGTGAAGCCAGTGACGTGCGTTCCGTCCTGATGGTAGCGCATGTAATGGTCTATCCCGTCCGGTGTTGTTGCTGAGATAACGAACCAGCCGTCCCTTATCACGCGGTAGTGAATTTTGCCGCCTTCCTGGCCAAACATTTGACGAGGGCAGCATAGTTCTGAGCGATGCGGACGTTCGGGACTGTTGTGAATTCAATCTTTACCCGCTTTTGCGGATCGACGTAAGTAAGCCCGGCCTCATTACGCACTGCGCGAAGCCCAAGGCCGAACGGAACCCAGATCACTGAGCGTCCGGAGGGATGGCTTACCTTTCGGAAGCCCCACTGGTCGAGCATCGGCGTAGCGACTGAGAGGAGACGGTCGAGTTGCGCTTTATCCACGGCACCATTCGGTGTGAAGCCGTTCTCGGACTGAAAGCGCTGGATGGCTTTGGAAAGTCGTTGGTTGAAGTTCTCGTTCGGGACGGCATTCCAGTATCCAGCAGAAGTCAGTAGCACTTGGAAGATAAGCCGTTGCTCGACATTGAACGCGGACTGGAATGCGCTCTCAGCTTCGACATAACCGGGCGGTCGGGCCTGCGCAATCGCGGAGGGGGCTTCAATCGTTGGCGCCGCCAGAGCCATGCTTCCTGCCAACAGTGCTGTCTGCCAGGATCCCAATTTCATACTCCCTAGGCTCTTGGCCAGGCTAATCATGGATGGTGAGAATGCGCGAACAGGTTAGCTCAAATCTTAACGAAGTTGTTTGGAAGCCACTGATTCCCGTGATCGGCGAGGCGCCGTTGCGCGGGCAGTAGCGCAGCACGCCGCCTGCTGCGGCCACTGTCGACCGAACGGACGAGTTAAGCAGATAGGCCGCCGCGCTGTCTTGCTTTGGTAAGCCTGAGATTTGTTCTCGGCGGCCAAGGATTGTAGTCGAGCCGCACGATGAAGCGCGAGGCTCGACAATTGTCCGACACTTCACGCAACGGCCTCCGCACGCGGCATGCCGCTTAAAGCCCGTAGGAGACTGACAGGCGGGTTCGCCCTGGAACGGCGCGGGTGAGTCCGCTAGCGGCCTTCTCGGCCATCGCCGGGGACGATGTGGGCAAGTTCGCAAGTTCGTGGGATTGGGACACCGGAAGACAGTACAGCATCTACGGAAGTCGTCAGGCGACAAGCCAACAGGAACCTCGCGGAAGGCGGGCGTCACCGCCTGGAGGGTCCGGTTGTCGACGCGGCTCTCGAAAGCCGACCCATAGAGTGTGGCGCAGCCGTCTGTATCCGGCATTGCTCAACATTCTATCTCCTTCATGACAGCCTCTACTTGAGAGCGTGAGCTGCAAACGTTCTCGCAGGGAATACCATCTCCATCGCCGTCAGCCCTGCGGTAACCGCCGCACCACATCTCGACCGCCTCTCGGCAGCTACTGACTGCCTGGCAGCTTCTGCGTTGCGCCACGACAATCTCTCTGGGACGCTCAGTCATTGCTGGTGGATTGTCACGGCCCAAGTGTTCCACTGCGCTGGCCGACCCTGCAGCCATAACGACTGCGAAAGCCGCAATCACGAACTTACGCATTTGATGCCCCCTGTGATCTAGGCGCTCGCCAACCAGCGGCTTCTGCCTCTTCTACTGAGCACGACCAGCGTTCGCCGCTGGCCTCGTCAATCACCGTCCGCTCGTAGTGCCGACTGCCCGGCACATGGTAAATCCGACCAGAACCGGAGATGTTGCCTTTGATTGCGCACTTGCGGTCCGATCCTGTCGAGGTCTCGGATGCCAGTCGCTTGCCTCTACGCCACTCCCATGGCTCAACGAACTTCCCTGCAAACAGACCGCGCTTGGAGCGACGCGCTTCTGTTTCCTCGTCTGAATAGCGGCCATTTGAGTATTGGCAGTAATCGAGAGCCCATCCTTGGCGCACAAGCTCGCCATTGATGTCGTGGCCGTTCGCTTCACAGACCGCAACGGTGCGCCCGTAGCGGTCGCGGTCCATCTCCTGACAGGTCACTCGTCCATTTCGCCCGATTAGCGAGGCGAGGGCATCCGCTGCCCGTGAGCCGCAGAGGTATCGCTTGCCGACTGCGTCGTCGCAGGTCTGTTGACCCTCCGGCGCATCAATCCCGTAGAGCCGGATGCGAGAGGTGACACCTCGAATAGAGATTGTATCTCCGTCGATGACCTCAGCAAGCCCGGAGAGACTTTGTGCGGAGGTAGGTGATCCAATGAAAGCGATTGCAAGTGGCAAAAACGCCCGAAGCAACTTCATTTCTTATCTAGCCAGCCCCACGATCCACCCATCATCCATACTCTCCGATAGGTCAGATGCGCCGCGCTGTCTTGCTTTGGTCGGCCAAAGATTTGCTTTGGTCGGCCAGAGCTTTGATCTCGGCGGCTGCCGTAAAAGGAGCTCGGCACGGACGACGACAGCGGCTTGCCGCCCCTGTCTTCGTATCGTCTTTTGTTCATCGCGACGGAGATTGCGATGACGAAGGTAACAGCACTAGAGGCGAGGGGCGCTGTGATTACAGCAAGCAGCGGGCTCACCGGCCAGAGCAGAACGATAGATATCGCGCCAGAACAGATCGACAGAACGCAGTAGACGAGGGCCATTGGCATCCTCCGACCGCAGCAAGGCGCTTCATCTGAGCGTGCGGTCCACCCATTAAGGAGAGGGTAACGGCCGCGATCGCATCGGTTTGGCAGGCCCTTTCATCCTCAGGCTTGCCCATTACGCAGCACACCGCCTGTTGCGGCCACTGATCGACTGAGCAGGCGGCGGTCCGCTCCGGTCCTCCCGGTCGTGCATCGCGAGCCAGCTGTTCGGTCCCCACTGTCGACCGAGCAGGTAGCGGCGGTCCTCCCCGGCCCCGGTACATGCGGACGGGCCGAGTTAAGCGGAGAGGCCGCCGCGATGCTTGCTTTGGTCAGCCAGAGATTTGTTCTCGCGAGCCAATTCTCATCTCGCCGCTGTCATCGCCGAATGCGTAAGCTTTAACTCAAGTGGGAGGCCGTTCGGCTTGGAGGGGCAGATGGATATGGTTGATCGGGTTGCGCGTGCTTGGCACGACCACGAGCCGAATTCACGGAGAGAGGGATGGAACTGCCCCTATTCCCTCCTGCCGCCAGGCAAGCGGGCTGTGCTCCGGGCGAACGCCCGCGCCGCTATTGAAGCCATGCTCGCCGCGGGACCCGACCGGGCCGGGCGGATTGCCGTATGGAACCACATGGAGGGCAACGCCAGAGCGGGAAACATGCGCCCCGGCCAGATTGCTGGGAATGATGCACCAGATGTTTATTGGCGACTGATGATTGAAGCCGTCCTCAGGCAGGATCAGTCGGCTTAGCCCGCTTCGCGCATTCCCTCGCCAACGCGGCCGCAAAGGAGATCAAGCCTGTACGGCGCAACGCTTCATCGCGGTGCCCACAGTTTCTCAGTCGGGGCCGTGATCTCGACTCGCGCTCTCTTAAGCGCATCAGTGGGAATACCCGCGACAAGTCCGGCTCGTCCTGTTATCGTACGCCTCAGTTTTGGTTTTGCGTGCCACGCTCGGATTTTCGCCCCGCTGAATGGGCGAATGCTCTAGGTCGATGTCGGAGGGCAGCGATGCATCGACATCAGATAGCGCACTCCCCACAGTTCCCGACTGCAACTGGCGCTCTCTCGCGGTGTATCTTCGCGGAGGCACGGAAGAAGGGCGTGGACCTGCGGCCTGCATTGAAAAACGCCGACCTGACTGCGCGTCAAATCGAGGACAAGAATGCTCGCCTCGACGCCCAGGCTCAGGTCATGTTCGTCCAGCTCGCGGCGGAGGCGATCGGCGACGACCTTCTCGGCTTCCACTTCGCCCAGACATTCGATCCCCGGGAACTCGGGCTTCTCTACTACGTACTCGCCTCCTCCCAGACGCTGGGAGCGGCCCTGCAGAGAGCGGAGCGATACGTCTCGATCACGAATGAAGGCATTGTCTTGGAATGCCGGCGGGGCGACGAGCTTGCGTTTCGGGCGGATTATGTCGGGATCAAGAGACATTCGGACCGGCAGCAGATCGAGTTCATGATGACGGCGCTGGTCCGCATTTTCCGCCAGCTTGTAAAGCTCGACCTCTCGCCCACCCGCGTCTGCTTCGTCCACCTGCGCTCACGAGGTGTCGGCGAATTCGACCGGTTCTTTCGCTGCAAGACAGAGTTCGGCGCTCGGACAGACGAGGTCGCGTTGCCGCCCCTCGCCAGAGAGCTTCCGGTGGTCAGCGCGGATCCGTATCTGAATGAGATTTTGGTTCAACACGGCGAGGAGGCGCTGGCTCGGCGAAGCGCCGAGCGAGCGTGCTGCGATCGAATGTCGAGAACGCGATCACTCCTCTGTTGCCGCACGACGAGGCACGCGTTGCAGCCGTTGCCCGTGGCCTCGGGATAAGTACCCGCTCTCTGGCTCGGCGTCTTGCCGCGGAAGGCTTGTCCTTCGCCAGTATCCTGGACGGCCTGCGGGCGGCTCTCGCCTTGCGCTATCTTGAGGAGCCCGACCTGTCTATCTCGCAAATCGCTTGGCTTCTCGGGTATCGCGAGGTGAGTAGTTTCACGCACGCGGTCAAGCGTTGGACCGGCCGGACCCCCAAGCAGTTGCGCTCTTCCGGAATGACCGAGGTGCAACTCCTTAGCCAAGGCAGCATCCTCGCTCTTCTGAGCCATCTTTTGGATCTTGGCGATTTGCTTGGCTACACGCCGCTTGCCGTCGGCCAAGCGCCGCTCTAGTCGGGCTAATGCACCATGTCACTCCCTGTGGTCGGGGATGGCGAACTTCTCAGCCGTGCAGGCGGGAGCACACGTCACTCGCAAACCTTTTCAAGCCCGCGTCGGCGAACGTATTGCGTCCGCTTGCCGTATCCCTTGGATGCCGTACTTGTCGCCTTCGATCTCCTCGGCACGGCCTAACAGGATTGCCGGTCGGCAATCTTCGTCTGTTGCCGATGCCACCTACGAACCGGCGCGGCGTCATGCCACCGGCATGAGCGAGCAGCCCGCGTCACAGCGGTATGCCGTTCCGGATCAGCCATCGCTCAATCCCTTCCGGTTCCCGGGACCCCAGAACCGCGTCGCTGAGCATGCCGTACGTAGCCTTGCCGCCCGTCACGACGGCCACCACACCGGCGCAGGCGTTCGCCACGTCGTCGTGACCATGCGGCGGATGATCGATGCTGTCGCGACCGCCCCGCGCCGTCCGCCGCTCCAGATTGAGCAGTTGATGCACGAGCCGGGGAAGTCGAGCAACGCTACCTCGCCCGCGTTTAGCCGTGGAAGGAGGTCGCGATACAGATCGCTCTTCGGCTTCGCTGATGGCTCATAGGCAATGCCATGCACCTTGAACCGCTCGCGCGGCCACTCCCCCGCATAGCGGTCGCCCTGCACCTTGCGGATCCGATACCGCTTGAGCAGATCCGCAAAGTCACGCACCACATCGTCCGGGTTGAACGGCGGAAACGCCTCCCGCAGCGCATCCACAACAATTCGGCTGCCCTCGCGGTGCGCAATCGCCAGCGTCATGCTGTCGTTCGAACCGCCGCTCGGATCGACAAAGCCGACATAACTCAGCGCCGACAACGGCAGACGTTCATGAACGCCCAGGTCAATCGCCGCCTCGACCACCTCACGACTGACAAAGCTCTCAATGTCGGTCTAAACTCGGCCCCGTATTCCGCCGCCGCCCAGACCGGATCCCGCGCCATCGCCCGGTCAATCACACTCTGCGACAAGGTCGGGTTCATCACCCGGGAAGGCGCCTTCCACACCAACACCTCGTCGCCATCCCGCCCATAATGCCCCTTGTACGCCTCCCACAACGCGCCCTTGCGGGCATCGGCGGCGGATTCCGCTCGGCGGCCCGCTTGCGGAGGCGGTCGTCGATCCGACACAGCGCACTCGTCAGGCGGATGACCTCGTCAGCAGGCACAGACTCGCCATTGACGATGGCGGCTTGCGTCTGTTCAAGGCGAACGGTGAGGGCGGCGGCCTGCTTGATGAGGGCACGCTCGGCTTCAGGTAGGCTAGCCATTCCCCCTAAGTCCTCGGCGAGCGTCTGAACCAGGGCGCGGAAGCGCCGGAACCCGTGCGACATGGAATTGACGGTCACGCCTCTGAGCAAACGCTTGCCCATTGTGATCCGATCACGGCACACGCGATGCCGGTTTCGTCTCATCTCCTCGACAACGTTCGCTCTCACCCGCCTCGCCCTCAGCTCGAACCGCCGCTACTCGTCCGTTACCCGTGCGGGCAGGTTAAGCCTGAACCCCTTATGCAGCGGCCATCGGTGGACGTCTGCCTGGAGGAGCCCCCGTCGCAGTGGGTCTCAACTGGCCTTGGGCGGCAGAGTGAAGAGCGACAGGAAACGCTTGGCTAACTTCCGGTCTCCCTCGATCTGCAACAAGTCCAGCGCCGCGCCGCCATAGACGACCGCCGCAACGTCCGTCGGCTCGCCAGCGATCAGCGCCGCGCCCTCTTTCGCTGCCCCGCGCCGTATCTCGATAGCGCCGCTTGCTACTCGGGCCACATAGACCATCTCGCCAAAACGGAACGCGACGGTGCCTGCAAAGCCTTTCGCGCGCTCGGCATCCAGCATGGCGGTGAAGGACAGCATGATCGACACGCCCGACAGCGGCAGGGTCGGATCATGCCCTGGCGACCGTGCCGCCCATCGCCCCATCTCGCGGATCAGCGGCGCCGTCTCCAGCCCCCATTCGGTCGCCTCATAGACCTGCACGGAGGCCGGCGGCGGGAGCTTGCGCCGCCGCACCAACCCGCGGCTTTCCAGCTCCGTCAACCGCTGGGTCAGCACATTGGCGCTGATCGCCGGCAGGTCCGCCCGTAGGTCGGAAAATCGCCGTGGGCCCAGCAGCAGCTCGCGCAGCACCAGCAGCGCCCAGCGCTCCCCGATCAGCTCCAGCGCATGCGCCGTCCCGCAGGCATCGTCATATCCCCGCCTGGGCTCGCTTCGCCGCATCTTGGTTGCTTTTTCTAACTGCACGGTTGCAATGTATAACTCAATGCGTCATGCTTCAAGGGTGATCGAGTCGGAAAGGAAACAGATCTTGTCGACCGCAACCATAAGCAAAGAGACGCATGTGCCCCGTCCCCGGGATGCACGACGGCTGCTCGGCCTAGGGCTGAGCGGGCTGACCGTGGCCCTTCTCGCTGCGGACGCGGCCGGCAAGCTGCTCGTCCCGGACCTGATGATCGCCAACACGCCGCCTTTGGGCCTGCCCGCCGATCCAGGCTTCTACCGCCTGCTGGGAGCGATCCTCGCCATCGGTGTGGCGTTGTACGCTCTTCCGCGCACGGCTTTGCTCGGCGCGGTACTGCTCACCGGCTATCTCGGGGGTGCTGTCGCAATCCACCTTCGTGTGGGCGATCCGCTGTTCAGCGCCACCTTGTTCGGTGTCTACCTGGGCATCATGGCGTGGTGCGGTTTGTGGCTTCGAGACCCGCGCCTACGCGCTCTATTCCCCCTGCACGGCTGACCGCACGCAATCACGAAAGGTCCCACCGTGTCTCGCATGATCTTCATCAACCTGCCGGTCACGAACCTGGAGCGCTCCGGCGCTTCTATGAGACGATCGGCACCCGCCAAGAACCGAAGTTCTCCAACGAGCAGGGTGCGATCATGCATTTCTCCGACCAGATCGCGGTGATGCTGCTGACTCACGACTTCTACCGGACCTTCACCACTAAGCCGATCGGCGACGCTCACCGGACCAGTAGCGCGTTGCTGTGCATCAGCTGCGACAGCCCACAGGCGGTGGACGCCATGGTCGACGCCGCCGCAGCCAACGGCGGCAAGGCCGATCCCGGTTCCAAGCAGGACATGAACGGCCTGGTCTACGGCCGCAGCTTTCAAGACCCCGACGGCCACCATTGGGAGCCCATGTGGATGGACCCGAGCGCCGCCGAGCAGGGCGCATCCGCGATGGAAAATGCCTGAGCCCAACACGAAAGAAGGAGACGGAAAATGACCTACATCGAAGGGTTCATCGTCGCGGTGCCGATCGCCAACAAGGACGCGTATGTGGACCATGCCACCGGCTTCGCACCCCTGATCCGGGAGCTCGGGGCCACTCGCATGGTCGAAAGCTGGAGCGACGACGTTCCGGAGGGCAAGGTCACCGACTTCCGCAAGTCGGTCCAGGCCAAGGATGACGAAGCGGTGGTCTTCTCCTGGTTCGAATATCCCGACCGGGCCGCGCGGGATGCCGCGAACGAGAAGATGATGAGCGATCCGCGCATGAAGGAAATGGGCGCGGCCATGCCGTTCGACGGCAAGCGCATGATCTACGGCGGCTTCGACACGATCGTCGATGAGCGTGGCTCGGGCACGGCCGGCTACACCGATGGCTTCGTCGTGCCGGTCCCGTCGGAGAAGAAGGCGGACTACCAGGCCTTGGCCCAGCGCATGGCCGGCAAGTTTAAGGAGTATGGTGCGGTCCGGGTGCTCGAGGCCTGGGGCGACGACGTGCCGAACGGCGAAGTGACCGACTACCGGCGCGCCGTGCAGGCCCAGGACGGGGAAGAGGTCGTCTATTCCTACATTCAGTGGCCCGACAAGGCGACCCGGGATGCGGGCTGGGCCAGGATGATGGCAGAGGATCCTGAGCAGAGCACTCCGATGCCGTTCGACGGCAAGCGCATGTTCTGGGGCGGCTTCCGCCCGATCCTCGACACGGCGGCGGAGTAGGGACGATGGCCAATCCTGCGGGCAGCTTCATCTGGTATGAGCTGATGACCCCTGACCCGGCCGGGTCCAAGCGCTTCTACGACGCGGTCGTCGCGGGCTGGACCATTGAGGCGCAGCCGTCCGGCGAGATGGACTACCGGATGATTACCCGAAGCGATGGCGGCAACAGCGGCGGGGTGTTGCGGCTGACCGAGGAGATGCAGGGGCATGGCGCGCGGCCGTGCTGGCTCGGCTACCTCGGCGTCCCCGATGTAGATGCGGCGGTCGCCCGGGTCGAGGAGGACGGTGGGCGGACGCTGATGCCGGGCCACGACATTCGCGGCGTCGGGCGCATCGCCATGGTGACCGATCCCGACGGCGCGCCCTTCTACCTGATGACACCGACCGCGCCCGCCGGTCGGCCTGATGCGGAGAGCGACGTCTTCTCCGTCGATCGTCCGCAGCACGTCCGCTGGAACGAGCTGCAGGCAAGCGACCAGGATCGGTCGGTCGCCTTCTACACCCGGCACTTCGGCTGGCGGCAGGAGGGCGACATGGATATGGGCGACTTCGGCTCCTACCGCTTCCTCTACCAGGGCGAGACCATGATCGGCGCCATCATGCCGAGGATGCCGCAGGTGCCCCAGGCTGCGTGGACCTTCTACATCGGAGTCGGCGACATCGACCGGGCGGCGGACGCGGCGCGTGCCGGCGGTGGCACGATCCTTCACGGCCCCAGCGAAATCCCGGGCGGCGAGTATTCGCTGACCGCCGTTGACCCCCAGGGCGCCGTCTTCGGATTGGTCGGCCCGCGTAAGTGAGGAGAAATATCGTGGCCAGCGACAAGCTCACGACCTGCCTGTGGTTCGATCACGGGGAAGCCCGCAAGGCTGCGGAGTTCTACGCCGCAACCTTTCCCGACAGCAGTGTCGGCGCTCCCATGCACGCCCCGTCAGACTTTCCGGGTGGGACAGAGGGCACCGAACTCACGGTCGAGTTCACCGTGCTCGGCCGGCCGTTCGTCGGCCTGAACGGCGGACCCAATTTCAAGGCCAATGAGGCGGTCAGCTTCATGGTCCTGACCGACGACCAGGAAGAGACCGACCGTTATTGGAACGCCATCGTCAGCAATGGCGGGCAGGAAAGCGATTGCGGCTGGTGCAAGGATCGCTGGGGCTTTTCGTGGCAGATCACGCCGCGTGCGCTGCTGCGGGCCAACAGCAATCCTGACAAGGCCGCGGCCAGGCGAGCATTCGAAGCGATGATGACGATGCGCAAGATCGACATCGCCCGGATCGAGGCTGCGGAGCGCGGAGTAGCCGTCGATGCGTAAGATCATCGGCTCCCTTTTCCAGTCGCTCGACGGCGTGATCCAGGCACCAGGCGGGCCGGAGGAGGACCAGACCGGCTTTGCGCACGGCGGCTGGGTGTTCCCCTATTTCGACGACTCGCTGGACGAGCCGATGGGGCGGCTGCTGGGCGGCAGCTATGAGCTGCTGCTTGGCCGGCGAACCTACGAGATCTTCGCCGCTTACTGGCCCCACAACGGCGACCAGCCGATCGGCGAGACGTTCAATGCCGTTCGAAAGCATGTCGTGACATCGTCCGACCGGCCGCTGACGTGGAACAACAGCCAGCGCCTCGTCGGCGATCCCGCCGAGGCTGTCGCGCGCCTCAAGGCCAGCGATGGACCGGACCTGCTCATCCAGGGCAGCAGCATGCTCTACCAGGCGCTGCTTCCCGCAGGCCTCGTCGATCAGCTGGCGTTGATCACCTTCCCGGTCATGCTTGGGCGCGGCAAGCGCTGGTATTCGGGCGATCCGGCGACAGCCCGTTCATGGACGCTGGTCGAGCAGGCGCACTCGCCGAAGGGCGTCCACTTCGCATCGTTTGCGCGTGATGGAGAGGTTCGCACCGGCAGCTTTGCCACAAAACCCCCGAGCGAAGACGAACTTGCGCTCCGTCAGCGTCAAGCGGAGGGTCGTTGGTGAGCCTGCAGCTCTTCGGCCACCCATTCAGCAGCTACACGTGGAAGGTGCTGATCGCGCTATGGGCGGACGAGACCCCGTTCAAGTTCCGTATGCTTGGCCCCGATCACCCCGAGAACGGCGACGAGCTGCGCCGCCGTTGGCCGTTCGGACAATTCCCCCTGCTGGTTGATGGTGATCGATCAGTGGTCGAAGCCACTTGCATCATCGAGCATGTGCAGGCGCACCATCCCGGGCCCAACCGCTGGATTCCGGACGGAGAGCTCGGGCGGCGCGTTCGCTTCCTCGACCGCGTGTTCGACCTCCGCGTAATGGCGAACATGCAGGCCGTCATGTTCGATGCATTGCGACCGGCAGAGCATCGAAACCCTGCCGACCGCAGCATTGCGCGTGAACGGCTCCGCACAGCCTACGACTGGCTTGAGGCAAATCTGGACCAGAGCCCTTGGGCCATTGGCGAGCAGTTCACGCTGGCTGATTGTGCGGCGGCACCGTCGCTGTTCTACGCCGACTGGGTCGAGGAGATCGACGAAAGGTATCCACAGCTGAAAGCCTATCGTGCCCGATTACTCGCCCACCCGGTGGTCGCCCGGGCGGTTGACGAAGCCCGGGCGTATCGACCCCTCTTCCCGCTTGGCGCTCCCGACCGCGACTGAGGTCGAAAAGAGACGTCCGTTTAACCGATCTCGCACCTGCAAGCAGAACGGCCAATACCGGCCAGGAGAGGCTTCCAACCGGCGGAGGTTGTCCACGCTCGCCGACCGCCGCTGGTCGCCCTACGGCGAGACGCTGGCCGCGTCAGTCGCCTCGCGCGAGGGTGGCGGTCCTCTCCAAGCCGACATTGCGCACGAGCGGGTCGGCGTGCCGGTGGACGAGCTCCCAGGCGCCGCCGCGCCTGCGATAAACCTGGGTGACGCGCAGCGACCAGTCCTGCTCCGGCAGTCCGCCTACGCGACCACGCTGCCGCTCGATGAAGACCAACACCACTAGGTCCGCTGACGCGTAGGTCTCGACGACCTCCAGCTCGGCATTGCCGCCGGCGAAGTAGCGGGCCATCGCCGCCAGGCGCTCGGGGCTGGCGTCGAAGCCGTGGCTCGCCGGCCCACCGAAGGGCTGCATGAGCGTGAAGTCCTCCGCGATCGGCCCAGCGACGCGATGCCAGGTGTTCATGTCGCCGCGCATGAACGCGGCGTTGGCGCAGTCCGCGCGCTCCACCAGCCGAGTAACCTCCGCTCTGAGCAACTCGGGCCCCGCGGGCGCGGCCTCGGCCGGCGCGCATGAAGCGAGGGGGAGCGCCAAGCCGGCCAGCACAGCACCCCGCCGGGACAGCGGTCTCGCGTCGTCCGACGTGGTCTGAACTGCTGCCGGTAAATCGGTGCGGCACGTCATGGCAGGGCTCTTTGTCTTAAGCACCCGCTCTATCGCATTCGGCTTCTGCTGAAGCCAGTGGTATGATTTCAGCAATATGCTGCACGAAATTGATCTCTCCCGTGCCGACCTCAACCTCCTGGTGCTGTTCGAGGCCGTGATGGAGGCGCGCCACGTCGGGCGCGCGGCGGCGCGGCTCAACCTGTCGCCGTCGGCCGTGAGCCACGCGCTCGGGCCGACTGCGGGCGCTGCTGAGCGACCCGTTGTTCCTCCGGACGCCCAAGGGCGTGGTGCCGACCGAGCGGGCCGAGCGCCTGGCGCCCCAGGTCGCTGACATCCTCGCGCGCATCCGGAGCGTGGTGGCCAGCGCCGAGCCATTCGACCCCGCCCGCTCGATGCGTCGCTTCTGTCGTGGGCGCGCCGGACGCCGTCTCCGCCGTTCTCTTGCCGCCCCTGCTGCGGCGCCTGGACCGAGAGGCGCGCGGCGTCGACCTGAGCGTCCGCCAGCTTCTGCCGAGGCGGGGGCGACCGGGCTCGCCGACGCCTGGGCTGGGGCCCTGGTCGACCTTGAGGCGCGTCTCTGCGATGTCATCGTGCTCCCCCTGGACGAGGTGCCGAAGCGCTTTGCCGTCCGTGCGCTGTACGAGGAGGACTTCGTGGTGGCGGCGCGGGCCGGGCACCCGTTCTTCAAGAGCCCGAGCCTTGATCGCTTCCTCGAGGCGCGTCACCTGCTCGTCTCGGAGACCGGCGACGCGGCCGGCATCGTCGACGCCGCGCTCGAGAAGCGCGGGCTTTCGCGGCGGGTCGGCGTCACCGTCCCGAGCTTCGCCCTCGCGCTGGCACTGCTCGCGGAAAATGACCTCCTCTGCGCGCTGCCGCGCCGGCTGGTCGCTCGGAACGGCGCTCGCCTCGGCGTCGCGGCAGCAGAGGTGCCGCTGGAGCTGCCGCGGTACACGCTCAGCGCCGTCGCGCCCTCGGGCGCTGTGGCGGACGCAGGGCTTGCTTGGCTCGTCGACACGCTGAAGGTGATTGCCGTGCCCGAAAATTCTTAGATCCCCGCGCCGCACCGTCGGCTTCATCCGAACGCCCGACGATGGTCGATCGGCGCTCCTTGCGGGTGCCGGTTGCATGCTCGCGCCGCCACAAACTGGACCGTCTGCTTTCGGCCAGGAGCGCTCGTTCCGCTGCGCCCAAATTCGCCATTCCCGAACGATGACACTTTGCCCACAATCGGACATCACTTTGATAAGCGCCAGCCAGCGGCGAAAGCAGACAATCCCGGCCTCTCATGTGGGCCAATGAGATCATAGCGCCATGTTGAGCCAAGTTCCGAGAAGCAAGGTAACGACGAATTGGAGAGCACTGGCTGGGGTCATTATGTGGTCTCACCTACTCGCCTGCGCCCTGCTCCTGCTGCCCGCCCAAGCCTTGGCCGGTGCCAAGGAGAAGCTCGCGGCGCTTGCTCCGTCGGGGCTGGTGCTCGTGGTGGACGAAAAGGGCAACGAGCTGGTAGCTCAGAACGCTGACAAACCCTTCGTGCCTGCCTCCGTCGCTAAGATTGTGACCGCCTGGCTGGCGATGGAAGTCCTGGGCGGCGACTACCGCTTCGAGACCCGCTTCTACGTGGACGGTGATCGGGTGCTCTACATTCGCGGTGGCGGCGATCCCTTTCTGATCTCCGAAGAGCTGGCTCAGCTCGCGTCGGTGCTGGTCGCCGCTATTGGTAAGCAGCCGCTCAGCGGCGTTGTGCTGGACGCGAGCTACTATCCCTCCGACATCCGTATCCCAGGCATCGAGGACACTGACGAGGCCTACGACGCGCTGAACTCCGCGCTCGCGGTGAATTTCAACACGATCCACGCCGTGCGCAAGGGCAAGACGGTCCGCTCCGCCGAGGAGCAGACCCCGATCACCCCGCTCGCTGTCAGCCAGTTCGTAGCGCGGGGGCCCCAAGGTCGCAGTCGCATCAGCCTGACCCAGGACCCTAGAGGGGGCCTGCAATATGCCGGCGAGCTGATCGCCGCCTTCATCGAGATAGCCGGCGGCAGAGTTGAAGGCAATATCTCAACCGGAGCCGTGCCCCGGGGCCTGGAGCCGGTCTATGTTCACCGGCAATCACGCACCCTCTCGACGATCCTTGCCGGGCTGCTCCTCGGCTCAAACAACTACATCGCTAACCAGATCTTCCTGGAGATTGGCGGGCATCGCCTGGGTGGGCCCGTCAGCCTGAAAAAGTCGCTCCAAGTCGCGAACGAGATGCTTGTCAGGCACGGCCTCGCCGGGTCCATCCAGCTCAAGGAAGGCTCGGGCATCAGCCGCGGCAACCGCTTCACGGCCCGCGGCTTTGCCCAGTTGCTGCATCTCTTCGAGCCCCATGCCACCCTGCTCCAAAGCGGCGACGGCACCCACTTCAAGACTGGCAGCATTCCCGGCGTCCGCACATTGGCGGGCTATGCCGACACGTCGAAGCATGGGCGTGTTCGCTTCGTGATCGCGCTCACAAGCAATGACGGCACGATGCGATTCCGGCTACTCGAAGCCATCCAGTCCGAGCTGTAGCCATACACGCGCCCACCGAGCCGAAACTGCCCACGCGTCCCAACAGTCCGCAATGTCCGCCACTGAGCTCCGAGAGCGGACGCCGCACGGGGAGCTGATGAGTGCATGGTCCGCTTTAACACCTTGGGCACCTCAAAGTGGATAGGCAGATTTCGGCCAGATCGCGCCCATCCTCGCCATTCCCGTTGCTTGATGTGCGCTGCAAACCGGACGTTCGGTCAGGAAGCGGGCTCCGGCTGATCGAGACCCTTTTCGAACTACGCAAACTCCTCAGGCGAGGGAAGATTGTGACGCAAAGCGGGCATCAACATAGGCGGCTCATCCGATCCTGACGAGGTTCTGGTTTGGCAATGGTCCACCGGGAAATTGCGTGAGTTTGCCGCCGAGCTCGAGCGGCCCGAGGTCGATGCCGGCGAAGCCGATGCGGTCGATCAGCGCCCCGACCTCTGCCTTCGCGGTATTCTCGTCGCCAGAGTAGAACAGCACGCGACGGCCGCCGTCTGCCCGTGGGTCGCTCGCCAGAACTTCCGCCCGCAGGTGGTTGAATGCCTTCACTAGTCGCGCACCACTGACCATGCCGGCAACAACCTGGCTTGATATCCGGCCCTGCAAGTCCATCGGCTTGAACAGCGGCGCCTCGATCGGATTGTTGGCGTCGATCACGATCCGTCCGCTCCACGGCGGCAGTCCGGCCACGGCCGCCGACAGTTTCGACCAATTGACGGCGATGAGGACGATGTCGGCGCTCGCGGCTTCCTCGCGCGTGCCCGCCTTGATTGCCGGGCCGAGAGGCCCGACCGCCTCCTTGAGCGAGTCCGGCCCGCGGCTGTTGGCGATGGTGGCGGCGATGCCGGCTCGCGCGAGCGTCTTCGCGACGGCCAGGCCGATGTTCCCCGCTCCGATGATCCCGATGGTCATGGCGATGCTTCCTGATTTCTGGGTTCTAGATTCGGCGTCTGCGGGAAGAGCACCGAGTTGCTGCATGAGCGAGAAGAGGTTGGCCACGCCCCAATGCTCGGCAATCTTGCCGTCGCGCACGCGCATGACATCGACGGTCTCGAACGCAACTTTGCGGCCGGTCGGCGCGATGCCGAAGAACTCCCCTTTGTGCGTGCCGTGGTACGTCTTGTACGTCGTCACGCGGTCGCCGTCGGCAAGCTGCCAATGGATCTCCGCATGAAAGTCCGGGAACGCCGTGCGGAGGACTTTGTACAGTTCTCGCGCGCCCGCCTTGTCGGGCGTGCGGCCCGGCTGCGGCGTATGGTCGAGGAAATCGTCGGCGAAGAGTTCATCGAACACCTCGAAATTCCCGCCGCCTTGCACTTCCTCGGTATTCCGCCGGACGACAGCCTTCGCGGCTTCACTCGCAGCTGATGTTGATCATGACCTTCCTCCGGTAGTTCTGAGAAATGCTGCGTCGGACGCGTCCGGCGACGTCAGGCGGCAACGGCGCTCTTTTGGCCGAGAAGCTGCAGCTCCCATGCGAAGGAGGTGCCGGTGGCGCCCGTGTGAGGGAGAACGGATCTCGCCGAGGCCTTTAGCCGTGTCCTGGCGGGCCCAGTCGCGTTGCCATTCACTGGCCACCGCGAGCCAGTTCATTGGGACGACGCCAGCCATCATCATGCGGCGGACCGCCATCTCATGGGCCTCGACGCTCACGCCTCCCGAGGCATCGATCACGGCGTAGACGTCGTAGCCCTCGCCTGCGGCCTGGATCGCCGGCATGGCAAGACAGATCTCCGTCCAGAGCGCCGCCATGACCACCTTCTTGCGGCCGGTCTTCTTCACGGCCTCCACCACCCGGGCGTCCTCCCAGGTGTTGATGAAGGTGCGGTCGATGGGCTTCTGGTCCGGGAAGACGTCCTGCAGCCCCTTGATGAGATGCCCGCCGCGGTCCTCCACCACCGTGGTCAGGATTGTCGGCACTTCGAAGATCTTCGCGGCCTTGGCGAGCCCGATGACGTTGTTCACGATCATCATCGGCTCGTGGCTGTGCAGGTTTGCGAACTGGAAGGGCTGGTGATCGATCAGGACCAGCACCGAATTCTCAGGGGTCAGAAGGGCGTCGAGACCGGCTTTGACGCTGGGGACTTGAGGCACGTGCTTCACTCCGATTTGCATGGCGGAGTGGATATCGCCTGATTATTGGTCCAGGATAATGCGGAAATGGTGGAATTCAGTTTCAACGATTTGTTGAAGGAGGGCCATGGAGAGCCTCGCCAATCTCGAGTCCTTCCTGCGCAGCGCCGAGCCGGGCGGCTTCTCGGCCGCCGCCCGGCGGCTGGCGCTGACACCCGCGGCGATCAGCCGGAACGTCGCCATGCTGGAGAGAAACCTCGGCGTCCGGCTGTTTCACCGCAGCACGCGCAAGCTCACGCTGACCGATGCGGGCGAGCGCTTCCTCCTTGCCATCAAGGACAATCTGGAAGGCCTTCAGCAGGCCGTTTGCGATCTCGCCGCGGACGGCGGCGAGCCGGCCGGCGTGCTGAAGGTCAGCATGGGCCTCGACTTCGGCGCCGACTATATCCTGCCGCTGCTGCCGGCGTTCCTGGCGCGCTATCCCGGCATCCGCCCGGATTGGCGTTTCGACGACGCGGCAGGTCGACCTGATTGCGGAAGGCTACGATGCGGCGATTGGCGGCGGCATCGAGCTTGGCGCCGGGCATCGTCTCCCGCGCGCTCGCACCATTGCATCTCATTGCGGTTGCGTCGCCGGCCTATCCGAAACCGGACGCCGCCTGCCGATCCTGCCGGTCTGATGGCGTTCGATGGCATTGCGTGGCGTTCATCGCGGACCGGTCGTATTCGCGAGCGCATCATGCGCGATGCTGCCGGCACCGAGATCTGCGTGAGGCTCAAGGAGACCATCGTTCTCGACGATCCCGAGGCGACATGCCGGGCGGCGCTGCTTGGTCTGGGCGTGACGCTGATCGCGGTTTGCCACGCGCTGCCGCATCTGGAGCGCGGGACGCTCGTGCGGCTGGTCCCCCGATGGTATGCCGACAGCGGCCCCATCTCCATCTACTACGCCAACCGCACGCTGCTTCCGGCAAAGACACGCGGGTTCGTCGATTTCGTCATTGAGGCATTCAAGCGCGACCGCCTCGCCGAGCGTTTTGCGGGTAGCTTAGGTTAGGTTCAAGACGCGTAGCGCGTCGCGCACGCCCTGGCCGGATCTAACACCCGGCGTCCAGATTCAATCAGTTCTGGAATTGCTTCCACATAACCATGCGCTCTCGAAGGTCGATGGTCCTGCCAGCGACTGTGAATGTCCCATCACCGTTGTGATGGAGCGTCCGCCGCTCCTTGCGCTCGGAATCCACCCAAAGCCTGACCGCCTCGAGAATGAAGAGGTAATACTTGTCCACGAGAGTTGTATCGGTTACCCGGCATTCGATATTGGCCAGGCACTCGGCTACAAGTGGCGCGTTGACCTGTGCTGCGGATGTTGGCGTGAGCGAGAATTTGGTGAACTTGTCGATCGCTGCGCCCTGAGCAGTTGCCGACATCGACGACCTTGCGAGCAAGGTCGACTGTGGGGATGGCGATCACGCATTCCCCGTTTGCTCGTAGCGCCTGATAGCTGTGGTCCCACGGTCCGGATCGACGCATCCGATCAAGGGTGGCGCGTGCTGCACCATCATATGGAAGCCCATGGTCATAACGTTGCGCCTTCCTTCATGCATCGTCGTGAGGCTAAGACGATGGGACCAGATTCTAGAAATCGGTAGGCCTTGGAGGCTGGCATCTCCTTCATAACGTTAACTCCTTGCGATCACACAGGGCGGATGCGGCGCGCCATCGGGTAGAGGCGCGCCGCAGTCAGATCACTTGCCCCACTTGGGACCTCCGTCCGTGCAGGTCTGGTCCCGTCGAGCGCGAGCGTCGCACCGACGGGCCGAACCGAACGGCCGGTGCAGATCCGGTCAGCCGATGGCAACACTCATACCGCCGTCGGCCATCACCACGGATCCGATGATAAAGCTTGCACGGTCCGACGCGAGAAAAGCGACGATCTCCGCGATCTCCTCAGGTTGACAGCCCGCCGATGGGCGCGTTCCCGCCATGCTCGGCCAGAAAGCCGCGACCGTCGTCCATGACGTGGTTGAGGATGTTGGTGA
The DNA here is from genome assembly GCA_963723525.1 of uncultured Alphaproteobacteria bacterium. Classification (GTDB taxonomy): domain Bacteria; phylum Pseudomonadota; class Alphaproteobacteria; order Rhizobiales; family Beijerinckiaceae; genus Microvirga. Next base: position 92,723 of record CAVRRI010000026.1, on the reverse strand, counting down.
CGACGTCGCCCACGCCGATGGCATTGACGCGGATGCCGTGCTCGATCGCCTCCACCGCCTGGCGTGCGGGTCAGCTGTGCTAGGGCGCCCTTCGAGGCGGTGTAGGCGGCGATCCCGGGAACGCGAATATGAGGCGTAGGACGCGATGTTGACGATGGCGCCCGACTGGTTCGGGATCATCGCCTTCATCGCCTCGCGTGAATGGAGGAAGGCACCGGTGACGTTCGTCGCCATCTGCCAGTTCCAGTCTTCCCGGGTCATCTCGACGACCGGCTTGTAGATGATGCTGCCGGCGTTGTTGACGAGCACGTCCAGCCTGCCGAACGTCCCGACCGCAAGCCGACCGCCTTTTCCGCACTGCCGTCCTTCGCGATGTCCGCGACAAGGGCACGAGTCCGGGCCTGGCGAGGGCTTCTACGGCGGGTCGATGTCCTCGGCGATGACCTTGGCGCCGCGGGCATGAAGGAGTTCCGCGATGGCACGCCCGATGCCACTGGCGGCGCCGGTCACGATTGCGACCTTGCCTTCCACTTCATTCACGGTGGGAGAGATGCGGGTCATAATGGTCTCCTAGCTACCTGTTTGCCTGGTTCCGACGCCGGGGTAGTCGGCTGCCGGTGTCCAGAAGCTAAGATGGAGGACGAGGGAGAGAAATAATGAGCGATGAGCCGCAAGGGTTATTCGGAATCCGCGATATAAAAGGGCAGCCGACTCGGGACTTCTGAATGCGAGCCAACCGGGCAACTTCGATCTTCGCGCCTTCGTGGCCGTCGCAGAGCAAGGCAGCTTTACCAAAGCGGCCGAGCGGCTCGGGCTCTCACCATCGTCGCTCAGCCAAATCATCCGCACCTTTGAAGAGCAGCTTGGTGTTCGTCTTTTGCATCGCACGACGCGCAGCGTCGCGTGACGGAGGCCGGCGAACGCTTGCTGCTCCGCATTCGGCCGGCCCTCGACGAGCTCGACGCGGCCTTGACAGACGTCGGACATTTCCGGGATCGCCCGGCTGGCATGGTTCGCGTTCGCGCCTTGAGGCGAGCTTTCCGGACCTATGTCGAGCCGATCCTGACGGCATTTCATGCGGCCTTTCCGGACATCAAGCTCGACATTCTGGTCGACGACACTATCGTTGACCTCGTCGCATCCGGCTTCGACGTGGGCTTTACGCTCGGCGAAGTCCTGGAGAAGGACATGGTCGGCGTCCGGCTCGGCGAGGATTTTCGGCAGATAGCCGTCGCGTCGCCTGACTATGTCGCCCGGCATGGTCGCCCCGAGACGCCGAAGGATCTGCATCCGCATAAGTGTATTCGTTGGCGCTGGCCAGGACGGACGACGCCGTATAATTGGGAGTTTTTTAAGGACGAGGCCGGGTTCGAGGTCGAGGTCGATGGCCCGCAAATGTAGAAACCCGGAAAAGGCGCGGAGAAATCCTGAAGGAGCGGGACGAGCTTGCCGGCGTCGATCAACGGCTGCAGCTCATGTTCGACCCAAAAGGCGATACCGAGGGGGAGCGACCGCAAGCGCATCGATCGGCGCGCCCGTCCAGGTGTAGGTATACCCGGACGGGTGAACGCTCGGTGGCGCGACCACGTAGCCGCCGTCGCCTTTGACATCGAGCCCGGGCGCAATCTGGCCGATGCTGCACGGGATCGGCTCGTGTGAACCGAAACCAGAGGTGAAACCCCCGCGGCGGGTGCGCGACACGGGCGTGCGCGGCAAGGGCCCATGCGTGGCCACGAGACGGGTGAGGCTGTCACGACCATGGTCGCCGTCGACGTCGAACACCCAGCAGCCGGAGAGGCGCCCCGGTGGCGACGGCGACGTTGAAATCCTGCCAGCGCCACAGCCGGGCGATGATCCCGGCACCCCAATCGCCTGGTGCGTCGCGGAAGCTGTGTGAGCCCGCGAGCGGAATCTTGGTGCGGACGCCGCATGGGAAGACGCGCCGTTCAAGCCGTCCATAGGTGAGGGCGGCCGCGCGGCGCGGTGAATTCGCCGTGCTCATGACCGGCGGCCCTCGGGATGCGGGCCGCGTGACAGCGCACGCTGGCGGGTGGTATAGGGCATGGTTCTGGTGACTTTCTGAGAAACCAGCCGTTGAAGCCCTGCCGAAGGTTCAACGGCTCTTTTCGTTAGTTCAGGACGAAGCCCATTTGCTTGAGGATGCTCTGGGCCCTGGTATCCAACAGACTGCCTTTGCCCTTGCGCTTGGACAGGACCAGCCGAAGCATCATTTCGGACCTGATAAGCTCGCCAGCAACGTCTTCGAGAATGTCGTGAAGACCGCCGTCGTCGATGCCTGCGGCAAGGTCGATCAAGCGTTCAATTTGGAGGCGCAGGTCTTCAAGAGCGATGACGATGAGCTCGTCGGCGGCGAGGCCGCAAGGCGGCGTGTCCAGAGTGAGGGCCGTATTAGACCGCAGAACGCAATGGGCAATGTCGTCGAGAAGGTCGCCGTCGTCGTCGGCCCTTTCGGCGAAGTAGTGCAGGCGCTCAATCTGGTAGCGCATGCCTTCAAGAGCGTCATCGGTAATCTTGTCGGTAGTCACGTAACCGGCAATTTCAGCTTCTCTCGTCATGGGCTGTTGTCCTTTCTGAAAAGCCCCACTGACCGGAGTAGCGCTCCGGTTTTTTCGTTTCAGGACAGGGTGAGAGGGCCGGCCATTGGCTTTAAGCCGCGGCGGCTTCGGCCTTGCGGCGGCGGGGCGGCTGACGGTTCGGATGCAGCGACGCGGCCACGCGCTCACGCTCCCAGGCGACGAGGTCGCTGAGCTTCCAAAGTCGAGTGCGATTGACGGTGAGGGACGGCGGCGGGAAGGCGATCCGCTCGTCGCGAATCCACCGCCAAATGCTCATGTCGGTCGTGGCGTAGCGAGCTTGAACCGCCCGGGCGTTTAGGAAGCGTTCGTTATGCTCTTCGAGAGCGTCCATGCGAGGCACCGTGTGGCTAACTTTCGGTGCCTTCACCTTCGCTCAAACGTCACGCCGTTTCTTGGCAGGTAATCAAACTTTTTTGCCCGATTACATGGCGGTTCAGGCGCTAACCTCCTCGTTTCAAAGGAAGTTTCGCCCTTCTGCGCTTTAACTTGTGCCTTGCGATCAGCTTCCGCATCTCCTTGTCCTCCAAGACAGACGCGGATGGTGTGGCGCGGATTTTTCTCGACATCGGATCCGATGCCCGCGAGACTCTCCCGCACCAAGGGCACGAAGCGCGTGCCCTCGCCTGCCGAGATCGCGAACCGCGAGTGATCCACGGAAGAACAGCATGCAGGCCGTAATGACGCCGCGTTTCCCGTGCCGCCGATTGCCGGTGCGCCGTATCGAGCGCAACGGATTTCCAGCTCGACGGCCCAGGCGTCGAGCACCACGTCGCAGTGAAAGATCGTCAACGGCAAGTGCCGCAGTCCACTCCAATTGCGGCGCGCCCGAGGGTTGACCGGTTTGAGGCGATCCTCCGGGTGCAGGTCCGCGAGCCCTTGCACCACCGCCGCGAGGCTGCGGCGAAGATCAACGATGTCCCCTCTAGAGCCGCCTGCAGACAGTGCGTTGACCGCCAGCGTCCGAGGCGCGGTGCGCGCTGTGGGTCGTCCTCCAGGCCCGCAGGCGTGAAGACGTCGTCCTTCAGGGTCGTGCGGGCGTCCTCGACAAGCCGCTCCAGCCGCTCGCGCGCGACGGCGTTGTCTGCCGACAGTCCGGCGATGTCGGCGAGCCGGTCGACGAGACTCACGCCGGCGTGCGGGCGCTTTGTCACGATGACGTCGCCGGGCTTGCCGATCAGCCGCTCGGCCAACCGCTCCCTGGCGCTCAACTCTAGAACGCTCTTGAGCGCTGGTGGCGGTGCTGTTCGCTTTCTCACTGTCATGATCCGTCTGGCAGGAAAGGGCGGCCCTTCGGAGAGCCGCCCCTCAGCCGTGCCGGCCTTGCCGGTGTGCGCTGGCCATGGCCAGCCATTGGTCAGCCCCGCGCCGTCAGCGGGACGACGTTGTCGTGCGGGCCGTTCACGATGCTGTCGAGATGGTTCGCCCAGGCTTCGAACGCGGCGCGCAGCTCGTCAGCTGTAGTCATGCCGGTTGTAGGCCGCCGCGACGCCCGAGATGATGCCGCTGGCATGGTTCAGCGCGCGTTCGATGATATGCGGCGCAATGGCGATTTCGGCCATGCGGGTGGCCGCGGTGCGGCGCAGGTCATGCCAGCGCCACGCCGGAATCGGCTCGCCGTTGATCTCCTCCATGATGCGGCGCAGGCGTTCGATGCCGTCGGAAAAGCCGGAGATCGGTCGCCCGTTGGTCGAGAACACGTACCGGCAACCGGCGAGGCGCGGCACGCTGGCCAGGACGGCCACGGCGGCCGGCGCCAACGGCACGGCATGGGTGCGCCCGTTCTTGGTGCGAGCGCCGGGGATCGTCCACAGCTCGCGACCGGGCGAGAGTTCCGCCCAGGTCATCGACGCGATTTCGTCGCGGCGGCAGGCGGTGAGCAGCGCGAACCGGCCGAAGGCGCCGAAGGGCCAGCCCGCCCGTTCGGTCGCCTGCCAGAAGAGTTTCAGCTCGGCGTCGGTGAGCACGCGATCGCGGGCCCGCTCGACGGACGGGGCGCGCACCTTCTCGGCGGGATTGGCGTCGACCGCGCCGCGTTCCTCGCACCACCGGTAGAACGTCTTGAGGGAGGACAACACGCGATTGGCATGCGTGGCGTGGCCCTTGTCCACGATGGCGTCGATCAGCGCCACGACGTCGGCGCGCGTCACGTCGGCGAGCTTCTTTCCTCCGATGACCGGCAGGATATCGTTGCGCCATGCACTCTCGACGACGCGGACGGTCGAGGCTTTCAGGTTCCGGCGCACATGCCGGTCGCGGTAGCGGCGCCCAATGATCGGCGACGGTCTGGCCGGTCGCGTCGCTTGAGCCTCACGGGCGGCTTTCTTCTCGGTGGATGGGTCTTTCCCTTCGGCGACCGCGCGAAGGGCCTCACGGGCCGCCGTACGGGCCTCAACGAGCCCGACGCCGGAAAGCCGCCGAGCGTCAACTTCCACGGCTTGCCGGCGGCCCGGTAGCGGCACCGCCCAACTGCTTCCGCCGGTCGGCTGGATGACGAAGTACAAACCGGGCACCAGGCCGTCCGGCACTTCGCGCCGGGCCGGTCCGGGCTTGAGGGTGTCAAGGGATTTGACGGTCAACAGTTTGGGCATCTGCGGGGGTCCTCCGGGTAACCACGGGTAACAAAAAGGGCCTGTTAGACCCTGTTACCCGACGTGCCTAACACGACCTAACACTAGCGTGAAAGCCGTGGCCCCGCAAGGGCTCGAAAGCCCGTCAAGCCGTAGAGATGTGAGGCGGTGTGAGGGGTCTCGGTGCAGATAGTAGAAGTGCAGGGGGGTCGCGAACGTGAAGCCCAGGAGGCTCGGCCGGTCGATCAGGGTGATGCCTTGCGGTCCGTTCGTCAGCGCATCGAGGTTGTTCAGGAGAACGCGCACGATCTCGCCGAAGCCGAGCGTGATGATGGCGAGGTAATCGCCGCGCAACCGGAGCACGGGGAATCCGAGAAGGAGCCCGGTGAGGCCGGCGAGAGCGCCCGCGATGAGGATGATCAGCGCGAACGGCAGGTGCAGATCGAAATGCGCGCTGGCGAGCAGGGCATAGGTATACGCGCCGACGGCGTAGAAGGCGATGAAGCCGAGATCGAGAAGGCCGACATAGCCCACCACGATGGTGAGGCCGGCGCCGAGCATCACGTAGAGGAGGATCGCCGCTGCGAGCCGGAGCTCGTAGCCCGAGAGCCCGAGGGGAGCGAGCAGCAACGCGGCGGCCGCGGCCGCCAGGACGGCGACCTTCCAGGGAACCGGTCGCGCCGCGGAGGGAGCGCCCGCGATGCGGGAGGTCATGCTGCCGTCCACAGAGTCAGAAATCCTTCTTGTAGACCTGGTGCTCCTCCGAATACGGCTGGCCGAGGAGCCCGCCGGGCCGGACGAGGAGAACGATCACGAGGGCCGAAAAGGCGAAGATGTCCCGGAATTCGGACCCGACGAGATCGTTGGTCAAGACCGGGAGAAGGCCCGCGCCGAAGGTCTCGAGCAGGCCGAGGAGAAAGCCGCCGATCATGGCGCCCGGAATGCTGCCGATGCCGCCCAGGATCGCCGCCGTGAAGGCCTTCAGTCCGACGACCGTCCCCAGCCCGTAATGCGTGAGGCCGTAATTCATCGCGTACAGAATGCCGGCGATCGCCCCGAGCCCCGGGCCGATGAAGAAGACGACGATGATGGGACGCTCGACCCTGATCCCGACGAGGCGTGCCGTGGGGAGGCTCTCGGCGACGGCGCGGATATGGATCCCGAGCATCGTCCGGTTCACGAAAAGGTGCAGGCCGGCGAGCAACGCGACGGCGATCGCCAGCACGATGATGTTGACGTTGGTGAAAGCGACGGGTCCGAGGACGATGGTCTCCCGCGCGATGAGGTCGGGAAAGCGGACCGGTTCCGGCCCGGCGATCGCCAGGATGGCCTGCTGCAGGAAGATGGAGACGCCAAGCGCGCTCAGCAGGGGGGCGAGCCGCGGTGCGCCACGGAGCGGCTTATAGGCAAGCCGCTCCACGAGAACGCCGAGCACGCCGATGAGGAGGAAGGACCCCGTGAAGACCAGGAGAACCGCCGCGATGCCGTCCACCGTGCCCGCCAGGAGGACCGTGACGAGGAGAAGAGCCACATAGGCGCCGCCGGTAAACATCTCTCCGTGCGCGAAGTTGATGAGCTTCAGCGTGCCGTACACCATCGTGTAGCCGAGTGCGATCAGCGCGTAGAGCGCGCCGATCGTCACAGCGTTCACGAACTGCTGGAGGAGAAATCCGGACATGACACGGTCGTGTTGAGCCTCCCCTGACGGGCATTGCCCGGGGTACGGCCAAAGCCGTACCCAAGCACGAGCCCTATTTGGCCGGCGAATGGAAGATCTCGAACTTGCCGCCCTTCACCAGGTAGATGAAGATGCCGGCATCCTGAATATCACCCTTGCTGTCAAACTTCAGGTCGCCGAGGACTCCGTCCTTGAGGTCGGTCTTGCGGAGCGCCTCCATCACGCCGCCCCGCGTGAGGGCGTTCGCCGCCGCGGAGCGCTTCAGAGCCTCCGCCATCACCCAGGCCTGCTGGTAACCATAGGCCGAATAGGGCCCCGCCTCGGATCCGAACTTGGCCTTGAAGTTCGCTGCGAACTTCTTGAGCGATTCGGTGGAGTCGTAGGGCGGTGCATCGAAGCTCACGTAGGTTCCCTCGGTGGCGGACCCGCCCTGGCTCACGAAGTCCGGCGTATAGGCCCCGTCAGGCACGAAATACCGGGCCGAGACTCCCTGCTCCCGCATCTGCTTCGCCAGCAGAGCGAGCTGCGGCATGACTCCGCCGAAATACACCGCATCCGGGTTGTCGCGCTTGATGCGCGCGACGATCGGCCCGAAATCCACGTCCTTGGGGTCGACGCTCTGCGTGGTCAGCACCTTTCCGCCCGCGTCCTGGAACGCCTTGCCGAAGATCTCCGCAATCCCCTGTCCGAACGCCTGCTTGTCGTGCACGACGATGGCCGACTTCAGCCCGAGCTTCTGGACGCCGACCTTCGCCGGCAGCGTTCCGTAGACGTCGTCCGTCGCGCTGACGCGGAATACATGCTTGAACCCGAGCTGCGTGACCTTCGGATTGGATGAAATGGTCACCTGCGGCATCCCGCAGCCCGAGTAGACGTCGAGCGACGGGAGCGTAACGCCGCTGTTGAAATGGGCAATGACGGCAACCATCGCCCGATCGTCGCAGAATTTCTGCGCGACGAGCGTGCCTTCGCGCGGATCGGCCTTGTCGTCCTGCTGGACCAGCTCGATCTTTCGACCGGAGATGCCGCCCGCGGCATTCGCCTCGTCGAAATACATCTTGATCCCCTTGTGCCAGCCCTCCCCGAAGAAGGCTTGGGCGCCCGACAGCGGCGCGGCCGTCCCGATGCGGATGGCGGGTTGCTGGGCGCTCGCGACAGACGCCGTTAAGGCCAGCGCCCCGAGCGACGGTGCGAGAGACCTGAGGGTGCGCAAAATAGGCATGACGACCTCCACTTTCATCCTACACCTGTCTAGGCAGGGAGGATCAGGCTGATTGGGTCCCACCGGACGATCTCGTGTCGCCTTCGGTCGGATGCCCCATCGTGGAGAAGGTGGGCCAGCTATTGATCTGATAAATTGTTGTTGGGGCCATTAGCCGGGCTTTCGGGCAGCGGCCCGCGACAGGCCGGTCAGGGTCTCGCCCCGGGCCGCCATGCCGCTCGCTCCTCCAGGCTGCCGGCCGTCTCCTCGATCGACCGGGACAACCGGCGGACGATCTCGTCGATCACCTCCCGGGTAATGATGAGCGGCGGCGACACGCACAAGGTGTCGCCCACGGCCCGGCTGATCATCCGGTGGTGCTGGGCACGGGAGACGGCGTGGGCGGCGACGCCCACCGAACGCTCGAAAGGCTCCTTGGTGGCCTTGTCGCGCACGAGCTCGATTCCCGCGACGAGGCCCACGCCCCGGACCTCCCCGACCAGGGGATGGCCGGCGAAGGCCTCGCGCAGCCGGCTCTGAAAATAGGGGGCGACGTCCCGGACGTGCCCGACGAGGTCCCGCTCGTCATAGATCGCGAGCGTTTCCAGCGCCACCGCGCAGGCGACCGGATGGCCGCCATAGGTGAAGCCGTGCCCGAACGTTCCGATCGCTTCGCTGCCTTCGGCGACGGCCTGGTAGATCTCCTCCGACACCATCACGGCCGCGAGCGGCAGGTAGGAGGCCGACAGCATCTTGGCGCAGACCAGGATGTCGGGCTTGAGGTCGAAGGTCTGGGATCCCCAGTAATTGCCCGTCCGCCCGAACCCGGTGATCACTTCGTCGACGCTGAAGAGGATGTCGTATTTCCGAAGGATGGCCTGAACGCGCTCGAAATACCCGGCCGGAGGCACGACGACGCCCCCGGCGCCGTTGATGGGTTCGGCGATGAAGGCCGCGATCGTGTCCGGCCCTTCCTTGAGGATGAGGTCCTCGAGGTCGCCGGTGATGCGGTTGACGAATGCTTCCTCGGATTCCCCGGGCAGCGCCTCCCGGTAATGGTGCGGGCAATGCGTGTGGAGGATGTTTGGAATGGGCAGGTCGAACAGGCGATGGTTGTGGGGCAAGCCCGTCAGGCTCGCGGCTGCCACCGTCACCCCGTGATAGGCACGATGCCGCGAGATGATCTTCTTCTTCTTCGCGCGGCCGCGGACGTTGTTGTAGTACCAGACGAGCTTGACGACGGTGTCGTTCGCCTCCGAGCCGGAGCAGCAGAAGAATGCCTTCGACATCGGAACCGGTGCTTTTTCGACGAGCTTCGCCGCAAGCTCGATCCCCGGCTCGTGGGCCTTCGGCCCGAACTGGTGATAGAAGGGGAGGCGCTCCATGGCCTTCCGGGCCGCCTCGACCAGGCGCGGCTCGCCGCCGAATCCGAGAGACGCGGACCAGAGGCCGGCGACCGACTCGAGGTATTCGTTGCCTTCGTCGTCGTAGACGAACATCCCGTTCCCGCTGGAGATGACGAGGGACTCGCTCCGCTCGAGGGCCCGCAGGTTGGCATAAGGGTGCAGCGTGAAGGCCTTGTCGCGTGCCGCCGCCGAGTTCGCCAGCGTGTTCATGAAACGTCCTCTTCCTTCGGCTGCGGTGCGAGCGCGCGTGGGCGCATCTTCGCTTCACGCCGCCCGGCGTTCGACTGACGTTTGCTTCAGCGCCCGATTAGCGATGCTTCATGCCGAAACCGGAAAGGCCGCGATCGATTGTGGCCTTTTCGTCGCAACCGTCTCGTCAGGAGGGGCCTGGGCTGGCATATAGGGGGCATGAGCAGCGCCGGTTCCCTCCAAGCTCCGCGCGTCCGCCGCGGGCGGGCGGGCCCTGTCCTGGTCGTCGCTTCGCTCGCGTCTCTCGTCGTGGCCGGACTTCTCCTGTGGGGCCGGAGCGGCGACGCCGTGTTCGCCGACATGGTGTCGGCGGCGATCGCCTGGTGCTTCTGAACGGAATGTCGATGGCTTTGTCTGATCGGGCTCGGCGGCTTGCGGTGCCGTTGGCGGCCTTCGTGCTGGGGCTCGCCGTCCTGGGCGGCGCCCTCGTGCTGACGCTCACCCCGCAACCGACGGTCTCGTCGGGCATTTCCGCGTCCTTCTCACTCGTCGACCAGGACGGACGGCCCGTCAACGAGAAGCAGTTCGCCGGAAAACCCTACCTGGTCTTCGTCGGCTTCACCCATTGTCCGGACGTTTGCCCGACCACTCTCTTCCAGATATCCGAGGTCCTGCGCGCCGCGGGAGAGCAGGGGCGGGACCTGCGGGCCCTCTTCATCACGGTCGATCCGGAGCGGGATAGGCCGGAGGTCCTGAAGAGCTATCTCGCGAGCTTCGACGAACGCATCCGCGGCCTCACGGGCGACCCGGAGGCGGTGGCGGCCGGCCTGAAGAACCTTCGTGCCTATTCCCGCAAGGTTCCGACGAAGGACGGCGACTACACGATGGAGCACACAGCCTTCGTCTACCTCATGGACAAGTCGGGCCGGTTCGTGTCGACCTTTAGCCTCAACCGGGCCCCGGAAGAAGCGGCGCGGGATCTCCTCAAGCAGCTCTGAGCCGGCTTGACCCTCGATCCTCGAAGGGGGTAGCTCCCGTCGGGTCAACGATGCACCCGCAGGGGAACACCGGTTGAGCGGCGAGCGGTCCTTTGTCTCATTCGTAGCGCGAGGCGCCCGCACGTTCGGGCTGCCGGCGGCCATCGTCGTGGCCGGCGCCGCTCAGGCGCAGCAGGTGGCGATCCCGAACTTCTGGGATCCACGCGCCAGGACGGAGCGGCCGGACCTCACCGGGATGCGCACGGTCCGCTTCCTGGTGGACGACGAGTTTCCGCCTCTTGCCTTCGCGGGACCGGACGGCGCTCCGACCGGATTCTCGGTCGAGCTCGCGCGCACCGCCTGCGAGCGCCTCGGGCTCACCTGCACGGTCCAGGTCAGGCGGTTCGACACGCAGCTCGATGCGCTCGGGGAGAAGAACGGCGACGTGGTCGCCTCCGCGATCCCGATCACGGCGGATCTCAGGCAGCGCTTCGCCGTCACCTCGCCCTATTTCAAGGTTCCGGCCCGCTTCGTCGCCCGGAAGGACCGCAGGGTGGCGGAACCCAGGGGCGGGGCGCTCCAGGGCCGGACGGTCGCGGTGGCCGAAGGCACCGCTCACGAAGCCTTCGCGAAGGCGTTCATGACGGGCGCGACGATCCGCAGCTTCCCGGAGCTCGCCCCCGCGCAAGCCGCCTTGAAATCGGGCGAGGTGGACTTCGTCTTCGCTGACGGCCTCTCGCTCGCGCTCTGGAGCGGCGGCACCGACGCCGCCGATTGCTGCGCCCTCGTGGGCGGGCCGTTCCTGGAGAGCCGGTATTTCGGCGAAGGGATCGGCTTCGTTCTGCGCAAGGACGACGAAGTCCTGCGCCGCGCCTTCGATCACGCGCTGCAGAAGCTTTGGGACGAGGGCAAGTACGCAGAGCTCTACCTGCGTTTCTTTCCGGTCTCTCCCTATTGAGGCGGCATTGACCGGTCCGGGCGGTGTCGTTAGGTACTCACATCCCGTGAATATCCCGGCCGTGCGGGCCGTATTCGTCTCAGGCGAGCCGGGTCTCCTTATACCTGAAAAGTGCTTGAAGGCGTCCTTCGCCAGCCCTCCGGATCATGACACAGCCCCTCGCCCTCGACCCTTCGTTGACGGAAGCCGCTCAGACCGCCACCGCCTGGCCCTTCGAGGAGGCGCGCAAGCTGGTGGAGCGGCTGAAACGGACGGGGAAGAACGAGGCCCTGTTCGAGACCGGCTACGGCCCCTCGGGGCTGCCCCACATCGGCACCTTCGGCGAGGTGGCGCGCACCTCCATGGTGCGGCATGCCTTCCGGGTCCTCACGGGCGACAGGATTCCGACGCGCCTCGTCGCCTTCTCGGACGACATGGACGGCCTGCGGAAGGTCCCGGACAACGTCCCGAACCGGGAACTCCTGGCCTCGGCGCTCAACAAGCCGCTGACCCAGGTGCCGGACCCGTTCGGGACGCACGAAAGCTTCGGGGCCCACAACAACGCCCGCTTGCGCGCCTTCCTGGATCAGTTCGGCTTCGACTACGAGTTCCTGTCGGCGACGGAATGCTACAAGTCAGGACGGTTCGACCGCACCCTGCTCGCGGTGCTCGAGCGCTATGACGCCGTCATGGCCGTCATGCTGCCGAGCCTGCGCGAGGAGCGGCGCCAGACCTACTCGCCCTTCCTGCCGATCCACCCGCAGACGGGCGACGTGATGCAGGTCCCGATCGAGGAGCGCAAGCTCGATGCGGGCACCATCGTGTGGCGGGATCGAGAAACCGGCGAACGTTTCGAGACGCCGGTCACGGGGGGGCACGCCAAGCTGCAATGGAAGCCCGACTGGGCGATGCGCTGGGTGGCGCTCGGCGTCGACTACGAGATGGCCGGCAAGGACCTGATCGACAGCGTGAAGCTGTCGGGCGCGATCGCGAAGGCGCTCGGCGGCCTGCCGCCCGAGGGGTTCAACTACGAGCTCTTCCTCGACGAGCAGGGGCAGAAGATCTCGAAGTCCAAGGGCAACGGGCTCACCATCGACGAGTGGCTCGCCTATGGAACTCCCGAGAGCCTGGCGCTCTTCATGTACAGCAAGCCGCGCGAGGCGAAGCGCCTGTTCTTCGACGTGATTCCGCGGCACGTGGACGATTATCTGGCCTTCCTCGAGAAGTTCCCGGGCCAGGACCTCAAGGTACGCCTGCAGAATCCCGTCTGGTACATCCATGCGGGCGATCCGCCGGAGCCGGAACTCGTGGCCTCCGGCGGCGGCAACCAGCCTGGCGCGACGATTTCCTTCTCGATGCTCCTCAACCTCGCCGCGGTGGCGAATTCGGAGGATCCCTCCGTGCTCTGGGGCTTCATTCGCCGCTACGCGCCGGACGTGTCGCCGGAGAACCATCCGCGCCTCGATCAGCTCGTCCGGAGGGCGGTGCGCTATTTCCGGGACTTCGTGAAGCCGCAGAAAACCTATCGCCTCGCCGACGAGGTCGAGGCGGCCTCCCTGCGCAAGCTCGCGGAGGTCCTCGGCACCTTCGGAACGGAAGGCCGGCCGGCCACCGCCGAGGCGATCCAGGAGGAGGTCTACAATGTCGGCCGCGCCGAGCCGCGCTATCAGGACCTCAAGGCCAAGGGTGCGACGCCGGAACGCCCGGGAGTCTCGATCGAGTGGTTCAACACGATCTATCAGGTGCTGCTCGGCGAGCCGCGCGGCCCGCGCTTCGGCTCCTTCGTGGCGCTCTTCGGCATCAAGGAAACGCGCGACCTCATCGCCAAGGCGCTGAACGGCGAACTCGTGCGCGAGCACGAAGCCTTCAAGGAGGGGCGCGCTGCCTGAGGGGCCCCTATTGCCTTGCCCACATGACCCGGGCGACCCAGGCCACTTCATCCATCGGGATGGTCCGGTCCTCGTGGGTGTGGTTCAAGGAGAGGAGTTCGATCGACTTCGCGGTGCGGCGGCGGAGTTCCTTCGCCAACACCTCGCCCTTGGTGGTGCGCACCACCACCCGGTCGCCCTTGCGGACGCTCGCGGTCGGGGAGACGATCAGCACGTCGCCGTCCCGGTAGAGGGGCAGCATCGAATCCCCCGTCACCTCGAGGGCGAAGACCTTCTCGCCGCCGAAATCCGGAAAGTCGATTTCGTCCCAGCCGTGCCCGCCGGTGGGAAGGCCCTCATCGGTGAAATACTTGCCCGTGCCCGCTTGCGTCATGCCGATCAGCGGAACCATCGAGCGCCGGAGCGAGCCCGAAGGTTCGACGAGGCGCAGGAAATCTTCGAGCGTCGCCCCGGTGGCGCGAAGGATCTTGGCGATGGATTCGGTCGACGGCCAGCGGTCGCGGCCTTCCGGACTCGTGCGCTTCGACTTGTTGAAGCTCGTGGCGTCGAGACCGGCCTTGCGGGCGAGGCCGGAGGCGGTCATGCCATAGCGGGCGGCCAGCGCGTCGATGGCGGCCCAAACACGATCGTGGGACAACATAGTTGCACTTTCGAAATGGAGGGCTCACGCGTGGGAAGCAAGCCTTAAAGGTAGGAAATTAAGGTCGTTAACCATGTTCCGCAACCAAAGCCTATCGGATCCGGTCGCGACATCTCGTCCTTCGTTTCCGTTGCCGGTACCGTAGGGTAGCGCTACTCAGCCGCGATGAGTCTCATCTACAAAATCTGTCCCCAGGCTTTGTGGCGGCAAGCCGAGGCCATCGGTGTCTTTACCGGTGCTCCGATCGACTTGCAGGATGGCTACATACACTTGTCCACAGCCGAGCAGGTCCGCGAAACGGCGGCCATGCACTTCGCCGGACGGGAGGACCTGCTTCTCGTCGCGGTCGACGCGTCAGGTCTCGGCGACGCCCTGCGGTACGAGCCCTCGCGCGGCGGCGATCTCTTTCCCCATCTTTATGCGCCTCTTCCGCTCACCGCCGTCCGCTGGGTGAAGCCGCTCCCGATCGGGCGCTACCGGCAGCACGACTTCCCGGATTTCGGCCCGTGATCGGCGCCCTCTTTCCCTTCGCCAAGCCCGTCCTCCACGCGCTCGATCCGGAAACGGCCCATCGGCTCACGATCCGCAGCCTCGGGCTCCTGCCGCCATTGTCTCCCCCTCGGGACGACGAGCGGCTGGCGGTGCCGGTCCTGGGGCGGATCGTCCCGAACCCTCTCGGCTTGGCCGCGGGCTACGACAAGCAATGCGAGGTGCCGGACCAGCTCCTCTCCCTCGGCTTCGGCTTCGTCGAATGCGGGGGCGTCGTGCCGAGGCCCCAGCCGGGCAATCCGAGGCCTCGCGTCTTCCGGCTGCCGGAGGACGGGGCGATCATCAACCGCTTCGGCCTCAACAGCGACGGCCTGGCGGTCGCCCGGCAGCGGCTCGCCCGGCGCAAGGGGAGGCCCGGGATCGTCGGAGTCAATATCGGCGCCAACAAGGATTCGCCGGATCGCATCGCCGACTACGCCGCCTGCGTCGCCGGCCTGAGCGACGTCGCCGACTTCCTGACCATCAACGTCTCCTCGCCCAATACGCCCGGCCTGCGCGATCTTCAAGGCGAAGCCTTTCTCGACGATCTCCTCGCCCGTGCCGTCGAGACGCGCGACGGCTCCGGCCGCCGGACGCCCATCCTCCTCAAGATCGCGCCCGACCTCACGCCGGGCGAGCTCGACACCATCGTCGCGACGGCCCTGAAACGCCGCATCGACGGGCTGATCGTATCGAACACGACGGTCGCACGCGCGCAGACCCTCCGGAACGCGGCGCTCGCCGCGGAGGCTGGCGGCCTCTCGGGCAAGCCCCTCTTCGAGCCGTCGACGCGGCTTCTCGCCGAGACCTTCCTGCGCGTCGAGCGCCGCATGCCACTCGTCGGGGTCGGCGGCGTCGACTCCGCCGCCGCCGCCTGGGCCAAGATCCGCGCCGGCGCGAGCCTGGTGCAGCTCTACACGGCCCTCGTCTATCGCGGACCCTCGTTGATCGGAGAGATCAAGCAGGGGCTCGTGGAGAAGACGGCCGCCGCCGGGCTCCGCTCGGTCGCCGAAGCGGTCGGGCGGGATGCGGCCGCAATGGCGCGTGGAGAGTTCCGGCAGCATCCATGAGACACGGTTGCGGCGTCGGAGGCTTGCCCGAGGGCCGGTGCGCGCGGACGGCCCTCTACCCGAAGGCCTGCCTCGTCAGCCGGCGCGACAGCACCGCTTGGCCGAGCCCGCGGACGGCGAGGAAGACCAGGAAGGCGATCCACAGCCCCACGTTGCCGAGATCCCGGGCCATGAGCATCGTCCCGCCGTAGGCTGCGAGGGCAAACAGCATCAGGTCGCGCATGGCCCGCGTCCAGGTGGCGCCGATATAGATGCCGTCGAACGCGAAGGCGGCGGCGCCGACGACGGGCGTGAGCGCGGCGAAGACGAGGTGGTCGCGGGCATGGGCACGGACATCGGCATTCGTGGATACGAAATCGATGAACGATCCGCCCGCCAGCAGAAAGAGGGCCGCGACGCCCGCGCCGAAGCCGAGGCTCCAGACGAGGCTCAGGCTCACCGCGCGGCGGAAGCTCCGTTCGTTGCGGGCGCCGATCGATTGCCCGCACAGGGTCTCGGCGGCGGTGGCGAAGCCGTCCAGGAAGTAGCCGCCGATCAGGAACATGTTGTAGAGCACCGCATTCGCGGCGAGCGTCACGTCTCCGGAGCGCGCGCCCATGGCGGTGAAGATCGCGAAGGCGGCCAGCAGCGCCATGGTGCGGATCATGATGTCCCGGTTCACGGCGAGCGTCCGCAGCATCGCAGCCCGGTCGAGGATCTCGGCCCATGCGACGGCGAACGGGTTCGAGCCGAGGCGCCGCAGCACGAGGATCCCGAGCCCGGCCCCGATGATCTCGGCGAGCACAGTCGCCGCGGAGACGCCCGCGACGCCCCACCCGAAGCCCATGACGAACAGGATTGCGAGGATGATGTTCGCGACG
Organism: uncultured Alphaproteobacteria bacterium; assembly: GCA_963723525.1. Lineage (GTDB taxonomy): Bacteria > Pseudomonadota > Alphaproteobacteria > Rhizobiales > Beijerinckiaceae > Microvirga. Next base: position 76,184 of record CAVRRI010000026.1, on the reverse strand, counting down.
TTGATGGCGACCTGCAGCAGGAGCCCCAAATCCGTCCGTCCGCGCCCCAGGGTCGAGCCGAGGATGGCATAGTTCGCCAGAGTGAAGGGCGCCGCCCAGATGCGGACGGAGAAATAGGTCGAGAGGGCGTCGGTGACGGCCGGGCTCGCGCCGGCGAGACGAAAGGCCAGCCAGGCCATCGGCCCTTGGAGCGCCACGAGGGCGAGCCCCACGAGGGCGCCGACCGCGAGGGCCCGGGCGAGCGTGCGGTCGACCTCCCTCCGGTCGCCCGCCCCGGTCGCCTGGGCGGTGAGGCCGGCCGTCGCCATTCGGAGCGAGCCGAAGCTCCAGAACAGGAAGTCGAAGATCACGGCGCCGAGCGCTACGGCGCCGAGGAGATGCGCCTCGCCCAATCGCCCGATCACCGTCGCGGCGACCAGCCCGAGAAGCGGCGTCGTCAGATGGGACAGCGTCATCGGCAGGGCGAGCGCCAGCACCCGCCGGTGGCTCACCTCCACCGGGCGAGGGGTGGTGACCGTCGCGTCCACCGGTCGGCGTCAGCGGCTGGCGATGAGGCGGGAGACGAGCCAGACGGGTACCACGATGATGGCCCCGTAGAAGATCCAGCGGCCGATCTCCTTCAGCGTGTCGAAGCTGAGGTCGAAGACCGATTGGATCCACTGGACGACGGTATCGACGAGGCCGAAGGGCGTGAGACCCAGGAAGGCCAGGAAGGCTCCAACCAGAAGCGACAGGAAGATCAGCTTGATCAGCACGGAGCCGGGCGAACCGCCCATGAATCGGTGGAGATCGGACATGCCTCTCGAACCTCGTTCTGGCGAACCGCTGGACCGGTGCCGCCGGGCGTGCTTCATCGCAAGCGCGTGTCCGGAAGGCAACCCTTGGAAGCCCAGCATGTTGACCATCGATCCCGCTCTCTTCGACCCTGCCGCGATGTCCGACGAGATCCGGACGCAGAACGCCGAAATCGTCGCGAATCTGTCGAAGCTGCCGCCCTCCGGCCTGTTTCCGCCGGCGCTGGTGCGCGAGCGGCGGCGCCAGGGCCTCGGACCGTTCCCGCCCATGGCCGCGAGCGGGCGGGCCGAAACGCTGACCATCTCCGGGCCGGCCGGCGACCTTCCCCTTCGGGTCATCGCCCCCGATAACCCGACCGGCGTCTACTACCACATCCATGGCGGCGGCTGGACGGTCGGTGCTGCGGACGAGCAGGACCCCTGGCTCGACCGGCTGGCGGACAAGTGCGGGCTGGCCTGCGTGTCGGTCGAGTATCGCCTCGCGCCGGAGAATCCGTTCCCGGCCGGGCCGGACGATTGCGAGGCCGCCGCGCTCTGGCTCCTCGACCGCGCCGAGGAGCGGTTCGGGACGGACCGTCTCTTCATCGGCGGGGAATCGGCCGGAGCGCATCTCTCGGTCCTGACGCTCCTCCGCCTGCGCGACCGGCACGGGCTGACGCCCTTCCGAGGCGCCAACCTCTTCGCGGGCTGCTACGATCTGGCCATGACCCCGAGCGCGGCGCTCTGGGGCCCGGAACCGCTCATCCTCGCGACGCCCGACATCGAGCTCTTCATCGACAATTTCTGCGGCGTCGGCCTCGACCGGCGCTCCCCCGAGATCTCGCCGCTCTACGCGGACCTCGCAGGCCTGCCGCCGGCCCTGTTCTCGATCGGCACGCGCGACGCCCTCGTCGACGACACGATCCTCATGGCTTCCCGGTGGATGCGGGCCGGGAACCGCACCGAAGTCTCGGTCTGGCCCGGCGGATGCCACGTGTTCATCCGTTTCGAAAGCGCGCTGACCGAGCAGGCGCTCGCCCGGATCGACGGGTTCCTGAACGGGCTCTGAGCAGACCCTCTCCAGCGCTAATCGACGCTCGCCGGCGACGGCCGCTGGGTGACGCCGATCTTCGCCGCGGCGATCACCGCCTGCGTCCGGCTGTCGACACCGAGCTTGTCGAGGATGGCGGAGACATGCGCCTTCACGGTCGCCTCCGATACTCCGAGCTCGTAGGCGATCTGCTTGTTGAGCAGGCCCTCCGACAGCATCATCAGCACCCGCACCTGCTGCGGCGTGAGGGTGCCGAGGCGGCGCACGAGATCGGTCGTCTCCTTGTCCTCGGTGGCGCGTGAGGTCGATGTCGGGCGGCGTCCAGCTGTCGCCCGCGAGCACCGCCCGGATGGCGTTGCCGATCATGTCGACGTCGAGCGATTTCGGGATGAAGCCCGAGGCGCCGAACTCGATGGCCCGGCGGATCACCGTCGCTTCCTCGGTTGCCGAGACGATGACGACCGGCACGTCCGGGTGCTGGGCGCGCAGCGCGATGAGCCCCGAAAACCCCTGAACGCCCGGCATGGTGAGGTCGAGAAGGATCAGATCGACGTCCCGCTCGGTGCCGAGGGTGGCGTTCAATTCCTCGAGCCCGTTTGTCTCGATCACTTTCGCCGACGGCATGAGGGAGCCGATGGCCTGCCGCAGGGCTCCCCGGAAGAGCGGATGATCGTCGGCGATCACGATGGTCGTGGTGGTCTGGCCCTGCACCGCTTGTCCTCCCCGCCGGGACGGCTCCCGGCACCCATCTTGCCATACCAACGAGGACTTCGGAAATCTTCAAAGCGGGGCCGGTGAACCGCGGCGCGTCATCCTGTAGGCGGAGCCGCCAGGGAAAGGGACCCCTTGCGAGGAACCGTCATCCTCTGACGGAGCGCAGCGGAGATCTTAAGGATCGGGTGCCGATGAGGGTCTTTTTTGGGGGCAGCCGCCGTCGAAACGGTTTCGACTCTCACGGTTCGCTCTCCAGCGGATAGATCTCCTGCTCGCCGCGCTCGAGGATCCTCTCGAGGGTCTCGATCCGGTCGGCCTCGGCCGGCGGCTTGTCCCAGCGAATGCGGTTGATGCGCGGGAAGCGCATGGCGACGCCCGATTTGTGCCGGGTGGAGCGCTGCAGGCCCTCGAAGGCCACTTCCAGCACCAGCCCCTTGGTCTTGCCGTATTCCACCTCCCGCACGGGGCCGAACCGGTTGACGGTGTGGTTGCGGACGTAGCGGTCGAGCTTCGCCAGCTCCTCGTCGGTGAAGCCGTGATAGGCCTTGCCGACCGGCACCAGCTCGTCCTCGCCGTCCGGGCCCCGGCGCCAGACGCCGAAGGTGTAGTCGGAATAGAAGGAGGAGCGCTTCCCGTGCCCGCGCTGGCCATACATCATCACGGCATCGACGAGGTAGGGGTCGCGTTTCCACTTGTACCAATGGCCCTTCGGCCGGCCGGGCAGATAGGGGCTGTCGGCGCGCTTCACCATGCAACCCTCGATGGCGTCGGCATCGAGGCCGGCCCCGACGGAGGCGGGATCCGCCCGGGCGGCGGCCAGAGCCTCCCACGAGCCGAACGGGATCACGGGCGAGAGATCGATGCGCGGATCCCCGATCGTCGCGACGAGCGCTTCGAGGCGGCGGCGTCGCTCGCGGAGCGGCAGGTCGCGCAGGTCCTCATCGCCCTCCGCGAGGATGTCGTAGACGCGAAGATGCGCCGGGAACTCGGCGACGAGCTTCGGGGTGACGCTCTTCCGATTGAGCCGCTGCTGCAGCACGTTGAAGCTCTGGACGCGGCCCTCTCGGACGATGAGCAATTCGCCGTCGATGGCGCCATCGAAGCGAAGCGCCTCGACGAGATCCGGGAAGGCGCGGGACACGTCCTCCCCGGTCCGAGAATAGATCCGCCTGAGCGGCCGGCCGTCCCCGCCGTGCCCGGCCACGGCCTGGAGGCGGATCCCATCCCATTTCCACTCGGCGAGGAAATCCTCCGCGGCGAGCTTCTCGAAATCCTCCTCCTCCAGCGGGTGCGAGAGCATCGGTGGCCGGAAGGGGGCGGGATTGCCGGATTCCGGCTTCGGGCCGCGTCCCTCGACCCAGGCGAAAAGGGCTTCGTAGGGCGGCTCCAGCCCGTGCCAGATGAGCTCCACCTCGTCGGTCTCGTAGCCGCCGATCTGGGCGACGGCGGTCTTGGCGAGGCGTGCCGAGACGCCCACGCGCAACTCGCCCGTGATGAGCTTGATGAGCGCCCAGCGGCCCTGCTCGTCGAGGCCGTCGAACCATTGCGCGAGCTGGCCGGGGAGGTCGCTCTTGCTCAGGGTGGCGAGCGTTTCGACCACTTCGGTGAGAGTCGGGACGTGGGGAGGCGGGTTGTTGTGCCCGGGCCGGGCGTGCGCGGCCGAGTGCCCGCTTTGCGGCAGGACGGCGGGACCTTCGCGCGGAAATTCGGCTCCGTCCGCGGCCCATAGCCCTCCGCGGACGGGGGATGGGCCGTGGCCCGGCGCCGGCCAGATCAGCGCCGCCGCCTCGGCGAGGTCGCCGACATAGTGATACGACATCCGGAACAGGACCGGGTCCACGCGCTCCTCCACGAGCCCGCGGATGACGTTCGGCTTGGCCTCCTTGAACATGAGCACGTTGGTCATGGCGGCGAGCGCCCAGCCCCGGTCCGGGTCGGGCGTATGGGTGAAATAGTCCATCAGAAGCCGCAGCTTCGCGTTGCGGCGCGGCTCGTACATGAGCCGGTCGAGAAGGGCGGCGAAGCGGTTCACGGGCGCCCTCCCTCTGTTTCACCGTCGTCCTGAGCGGGAGGGTGGAGATCGGGCTCCACCTCGCCCTCGTCGCCATATCCCAAGAGGTGCAGCGGCCGCGCCCTGATGCCCATCGTGCCGCACCAATGGACCAGTGCGTCCTCCTGGCCATGGGTGACCCAGACCTCCTCGGCCCCCGTCTCCAGGACGGTGCGGCACAGGTCGTCCCAGTCCGAATGGTCGGAGACGATGAGGGGAAGTTCGACGCCTTTCTGGCGCGCCCGCGCCCGCACCCGCATCCAGCCGGAGGCGAAGCAGGTGACGGGATCGGGGAACCGGCGGGACCAGAGGTCCTGGATGGCGGACGGCGGGCAGATCACGATGGCGCCGGCGAGCTTGCCCCGGTCAGAAGCGGCGACTTTCGGCGTGTCGCCGAGCGGAATGCCCTCGTTCCTGTAGAGCTCGGTGAGCCGTTCCATGGCGCCGTGGAGGTGAATGGGCCGATCGAAGCCCTCCTCGCGCAGCATCGCGATCACGCGCTGGGCCTTGCCGAGCGCATAGGCGCCGACGATGTGCGCGCGCTCCGGAAAGAGCGCCACGGAGGCGAGGAGCTTGCGCACCTCGGCCCGGGCGTCCGGATGGCGGAAGACCGGCAGACCGAAGGTGGCCTCCGTGATGAACACGTCGCAGGGCACGAGTTCGTAGGGCGCGCAGGTCGGATCCTCGGCTCGCTTGTAGTCGCCCGAAACGACCAGCCTCGTGCCGCCGGCCTCGATGGCGATCTGCGCCGAGCCGAGCACGTGGCCGGCGGAGGTGAAGCGCACGACCGCATCGCTAAGCCGCATCGTTTCGCCGAGCCGCGCCTCCTGGGTCCGTCCCGCGAAATCGCCGCCGTAGCGCACGGCCATGATCCGCAGGGTCTCCCGCGTGGCGAGCACCGCCTGGTGGCCGGAGCGGGCATGGTCGGAATGGCCGTGGGTGACGAGCGCGCGGGGGACGGGCCGGATCGGATCGATATGGAAGTCGCCGAGGGGGCAGTAGAGCCCTTGGGGCGTGTGGGTCAGGATGTCGGTGGAACGCAGGCGCATGACGGGCTGAAGATAGGGTGCCGATCAGGGTCTGTCCCGCAAGAGCCGCGCCGAAGCGGTTCCGGCATTCCCGGCTCTCCTCGTCTCCGGGCGTCAGCGGCGGGATCCGCCGTCCGTTGACAGCGCCTCCGGAACGCCCCATGGCGACCCGCCATGCCGCCCGTGCCCAGCTTCCGGTCGTCCGGCGACATCCTGGCCGACCGCCGATACGAATACGCCCGCGCCGCCTTCGACGAGGGGGACCTCGCGGCGGCGTCCGATCTCGCGCGCCAGGCGCTGGAACTCGCCCCTCGCTTCGCCGCGGCCCACGCGCTGCTGGGGCGGGCCGAGGCGGCGAGCGCCCGTCCGGAGGCGGCGGTCGCGGCCCTCCGGGAAGCGCTCGCCCTCGAACCCGACGATGCCCTGGGCGTGCGGCTCGACCTCGCCCGGCTCGGCGCCATCGCACCCGAGGCGGCCATCACGGACGGCTACGTGCGGGCGCTGTTCGACGATTACGCGCCGCAATTCGAACGGCACCTCGTCAGGAATCTCTCCTATCGCGGTCCCGACCTCCTGGCCGACGCCCTCCGCCGCGCCGCCGTCCGGCGCATGCGGGCCTACCGCTTCCGAGCAGCGCTCGATCTCGGCTGCGGCACCGGCCTGATGGCGCGCGCGCTCGAAGGCGTCGCCGCGACCGTCGAGGGCGTCGATCTGTCCCCCCGCATGCTGGCGAAGGCGGCAAAGACCCACTTTACGATGCGCTGCACGAGGGCGAACTCGTCTCGTTCCTTCGCGGACGAGCGGCGGGCGAAGCGGATCTCGTCGTGGCGGCGGACGTCTTCGTCTACATGGCGGATCTTTCGACCGCGCTTCGCCGAGGCCCACCGGGTCCTGGAGCGCGACGGCTTCTTCGCCTTCACGGTGCAGGGGCATGACGGGGAGGGCGTGGTGCTGGGCGAGGATGCCCGCTACGCCCATGGCGAAGACTATCTGCGCGGCCTCGCCGCGCGGACCGGCTTCGCGACAATCATTGTCGAGCGGGTCTCGACGCGGGAGGACCGCGGCAAGCCGGTGCCGGGGTTCCTGGCGGTGCTGGAGCGCTGAGGGGGAGGGCGGGTTCTCGTTCCGGGAATGAGCGCAGCACCCCCTCGGAGACGGCGTTCATGACGTTGTCGTCGGCGTGCACCTTGCTCTACGCTTCACCCGTGCCGAATGCGTCCGCGTCCTCTCTGCCCGACCGCTTCCGCCGGTGGTTCGAAAGTCGCGGCTGGGAGCCGCGGGAGCATCAGCTTGAACTGCTGGCCAAGGCCCGGGCCGGGCGCTCCGCCCTGCTGGTCGCCCCGACGGGCGCCGGCAAGACGCTGGCCGGATTCCTGCCGACGCTGGTCGAATTGTCAGAGCGCGGTCCGCCGCGACCGGCAAGGGGCGCCATCCACACCCTCTACATCTCTCCCCTGAAGGCACTGGCTGTCGACATCGCCCGCAACCTCGAAGCGCCCGCCCGCGAGACGGGTCTTGCGGCCCGCATCGAGACCCGCACCGGAGACACGCCGGCACACAAGCGTGCGCGGCAGATCGAGCGGCCGCCGGACATCCTCCTCACGACGCCGGAGCAACTCGCCCTGCTCCTCGCCCATCGCGAGGCGCGCGAGCTGTTCTCGGGCCTGAAGCGGGTGGTGCTCGACGAACTGCATTCGCTCGTGACATCGAAGCGGGGAGACCTGCTGTCGCTCGGCATGGCGCGGCTTTTCACGATCGCACCGGACCTGACGACGGTCGGGCTCTCCGCGACGGTCCGTGAGCCGGACGATCTCCGGCGGTTCCTGGTGCCGCAGCGCGGCGATGACGGCGCGGCATTGGCGGACTTGGTCGCGGTGCAAGGCGGCGCGGCGCCGGACATCCGCATGCTCGAGATCGGCGAGCGGCTGCCGCTGGCGGGGCACACGGCCGCCCATTCCATGCCGGCGGTCTACGACCTCATCCGCCGGCACCGGACGACGCTCGTCTTCGTCAACACGCGCATGCAGGCGGAGTTCGTGTTTCGGGAGCTTTGGGACCTGAACGACCACGGGCTGTCGATCGCGCTTCACCACGGCTCCCTCGACGTCGGCCAGCGCCGCCGGGTCGAGGAAGCGATGATCGCCGGCAAGCTCAAGGCCGTGGTCTGCACGGCCACCCTCGATCTCGGCATCGACTGGGGCGACGTCGACCTCGTCGTGAACGTGGGCGCGCCGAAAGGCGCCTCGCGCATCATGCAGCGCATCGGCCGCTCGAACCACCGGATGGACGAGCCCTCGCGGGCCTATCTGGTGCCGGCGAACCGATTCGAGATCCTGGAATGCCGCGCGGCGCTCGACGCCATCGAGGCGGCGGCGCAGGACACGCCGGATGCGCGCATCGGAGCCCTCGACGTGCTGTGCCAGCATGTCCTCGGCATGGCCTGCGCGGAGCCGTTCGACTTGAACGCCTTCTACGAGGAGGTGCGTTCCGCCGCGCCCTACCGGGAGCTCTCGTGGGAGGATTTCGAGGCCGCCGTCGCCTTCGTGGCGACGGGCGGCTATGCGCTTCGCGCCTACGAGCGTTTCGCCAAGATCGTGAAGGGCAAGGACGGGCTCTGGCGCGTGCGCGATGCCCGGGTCGCCCGGCAGTACAGGCTCAATGTGGGCACCATCGTGGAATCGCCCATGATCAAGGTGCGCCTCGCCCGCTCCTCGCGGAAGAGGCCCGGCACCGTCGTCCCGCGGGGCGGAAGGGTCTTGGGCGAGCTCGAGGAATACTTCGCCGAGACCATGACGCCGGGCGACACTTTCGTGTTCGCCGGCGAGGTGCTGCGTTTCGAGGGCATCCAGGAGGACGAAGTGCTGGCGACGCGCACGCTTGCTGGCACGGACCCCAAGATCCCGTCCTATGCGGGCGGGAAGTTCCCGCTCTCCACCTTCCTCGCCGCGCGCGTGCGGGAGATCCTGGCCGATCCCTTCGAGTGGGACCGCCTGCCGCCGCAGCTCACCGAGTACCTGCTCCAGCAGCGCCGCCGCTCCATCGTGCCCAGCCCGCGGGATCTTCTCGTCGAGACTTTTCCCCGCTCGGGACGGTTCTACATGACCTGCTTTCCCTTCGAGGGGCGCCTGGCGCACCAGACGCTCGGCATGCTGCTGACGCGGCGCCTCGAACGGGTGGGCCTGAGGCCCTTGGGGTTCGTCGCGAACGACTACGGCCTCGCGGTGTACGGGTTGCGCGACGTGGGGCTCCAGGCCATGCGCGAGCCGGGATTCCTCGACGAGCTCTTCTCGGAGGACATGCTTGGCGACGATCTCGAGGACTGGCTCGCCGAATCGGCGCTGATGAAGCGGACCTTCCGTTACTGTGCGGTGATCGCCGGCCTCATCGAGCGCCGCTTTCCCGGCCAGGAAAAGACCGGGCGGCAGGTGACGATCTCGACGGACCTCGTCTACGACGTGCTTCGCAAGCACGAGCCCGACCATGTGCTCCTGCGGGCGGCGCGGGCGGATGCGGCAACCGGACTCCTCGACGTCAGGCGCCTCGGCGTGATGCTGAAGCGCATCCGGGGGCGAATCATCCACAAGGCGCTCGACCGGGTTTCTCCCTTGAGCGTGTCCGTCATGCTGGAGATCGGCCGCGAGCGCGTATTCGGCGAAGGCGCGGACGAGATTCTGGCGGAGGCGGAGGCGCTCCTCCTCGACGAGGCTCTGGCGTGACGGCATTGCGGAAGAACAAGGAAACGACGAGCGAGATCGCCCTCTCGGGGGAGGCGGCCGTCCTCGACATGTCGGGCGCGATGCATTTCCCCGGCCATGACACGCTCCTCGTCGCCGACCTCCATTTCGAGAAGGGCTCGAGCTTCGCTCGGCGCGGCCAGATGCTGCCCCCCTACGACACCCGCGAGACGCTGACGGCTCTCGGGGAAGTGGTGGCGCGGCTACGGCCCCGCACGGTGATCGCCCTCGGCGACAGCTTTCACGACATCGACGGGCCGGACCGGCTCGGCGATTCGGAACGGGCGATGCTGACGCAGGTACAGCTGGGCCGCGACTGGATCTGGGTCACGGGCAATCACGACCGCGCTCTCCCGGAGAGCGTCGGCGGCGACGTGGTGGCCGAAGTGACGTTGGGTTCCCTCGCGCTCCGCCACGAGCCCCTGGCGGGTACGGCGGCGGAGGTCGCGGGCCACCTCCATCCGGTGGGGAAGGTCGTGATGCGGGGGCGCGGGGTGCGCCGCCGCTGCTTCCTCACCGACGGCACCCGGTGCGTCATGCCGGCCTTCGGCGCCTATGCGGGCGGCCTCAACGCCTGCGACGCCGCCTTCAAGCCGCTCTTCGCGAACGGCTTCACGGCTCATCTCATCGGAACGGAGCGCATCTTCGCCATCGGAAGGGCCATGCTCTGCCGGGACTGAGCGCTTCCCGACCCTCGGGATCGAACCTCTCAATCCCGGCGGAAGACGACGCTGGCGAGGTATCCGAAGAAGAGGGCGAGAATGGCCGTGGCGGCGCCGTAGAGCGCCCCGTAGTCCCGCGCCATTTCGCCGACCTGCTGCTCGAAGCCGGTCTTGACGAGTTCGAAGCTCGTCTGCGTGCGGGCAAGGACGACGGTATCGGCGAAGAGCGCCACCTCCACGTCGTAATTGCCCGGCGGAGCGATCGCCGGCACCGGTACGCCGACCCGGAACAGGGTCGGCGTCAGGAACGCCGCCCCGCGCTCCTCCTGGAGATAGAGGCCCTCGCGGGTCTTGAGCCGAAGGAGCGCCTCCCGGAAGGGCTCGTCGGCCCGGCCGCGGTCGTTGGTGAAGTCCGGCGCGTTCACGATGGCGTCGAGCCCGATCTTCTGCCGCTGGCGGAGGACGTCGCTCGTGATCTCGGCGAGCGGCCGGGACGAGAACACCCCCAGGTAGGCCGGGGCGTCCGGGAACTTCTGCTGCTCCTGGTTCAGCCATACCGGACCAAGCGGCTCCTTCTCGCGCACGACCAGCGCCTGGCGCGGTCCGCGCACGGTGACCACGATGTCGTAGGCCGCGCCGCGCGAGACCGTCTGCGCGTCGCGCTCGATCGACCCGAACACCGCGATCGCGGCGCCGGTATAGTTCGACGTGATGAGGACCCGGGTATGCGAGATCGATGTGACCAGGGTCTCCGCCGCGGCCGGCACGCCTGCGGACAGCGCCGCGAGCAGGGGCAGGAGGCCGCGCGCGCCCTTCATGTGCGCGTCTCCTGCACGGTGATCGAGAAGGGTTCGTTGGGACGCAGCACGAGCTCGATGGCGAAGCGCAGGCCGACGCCGAGGAGGAGGATCGCGAGCAGGAACCGGAACAGTTCGGCCCGCAGGTTCCGCCCGGCCCGCGCCCCGAACTGAGCGCCGAACACGCCCCCTAGGATGAGCAGGATCGCCAGCACGATGTCCACTGCCTGGTTCGCCACCGCATGGAGGATCAGCGCCACGAGCGAGGTGCACAGGACCTGGAACTGCGAGGTGCCGACCACGACCGCCGTGGGGACCCGGAAGATATAGAGGAGGGCCGGCACCATGATGAAGCCGCCGCCGATGCCCAGAAGCGCTCCGGCGAAGCCGACGAAGAGGGAGAGTCCCAGGATCGGGATGACGCTGGCATAGAGCTTCGAGCGGTGGAAGCGCATCCTCAGGGGCCAGCCGAGATAGGGCGCGTGATAGCCGGCCCGCCGGCGGGGCCGGATGGGGACGCCGCGGCGGGTGGACCAGAACTCGCGGATGCTCTCCTTCATCATCATCGATCCGACGACCGTGAACAGCGTCACGTACGAGACGACGATCACGAGATCGAGCTGGCCGGCCCGCCTGGCGGCTGCGAAGAACCAGACGCCCAGCATCGAGCCGATGAGCCCGCCCGCCACGAGCATGCCGCCGAGCTTGAAGTCGAGAGCGTTCCGCCTGATCGAACTCAGCCCGCTCGTGGTCGAGGATGCGACGATCTGGGCGGTCTGGGTGGCCACCGCTACCGCCGGCGGGATGCCGAGAAAGATCAGGAGAGGCGTCATGAGAAAGCCGCCCCCGATCCCGAAGAGGCCGGAGACGAATCCGACCGCCGCTCCGAGGGCGAGGATCAACAGGACGCTGACCGGCATTTCGGCGATCGGGAGATAGACTTGCAAGGAGCGGCCCCTCCATGGCCGCGTGAGGCCATAGGTTCGTTCACGACAGCATTGCGCTGCCGCACCTTAGTTCTCCGGTCGTGAACGAAAGCTGACGCGGGCCGTTCCCGTCAACTGCGCCCGTCAACCGCGCCTGGACGCGGTCCCTGCGGCGCCCCAGCCGGCCTGCGGGAGGGCGACCTCGTTGGCGGATTGGATCGCAGGCCTGGCCTTCCACCGTGCGGCAAGGGCCTCGGCGGCCGTCAGCGTTTCCGGGGGGAGGCGGGCGCCGATCTCGTCCCGTTTCCGGCCCGCCTCCTCGTCGCCCTGGCCGGCCGCCAGGGAGAACCACTTGTAGGACTGGACGAGGTCCTGCGGCATTCCCAATCCCCGGGCGAGGAGGACGGCGAGGTTGTACTGGCTGTCCCGTACGCCGAGTTCCGCCGCCTCCTGGAACCAGCGGCCCGCCTTGGCATAGTCGGGCTGGCCGGCGGCTCCCTCGGCGAAAAGCACGGCGAGGTTGTGCATGGCGCGGGTGTTCCCGCCGACGGCCGCCTGCTCGTACAGGCTCCGCGCGACGCCGAGGTCTCGCGCCACCCCGATGCCCTTCTCGTACATGTTGCCGAGCCGGAACTGCGCCGGCGCGATGCCGGCCTGGGCCGCCTTTTCGAAGAGCTTGGCCGCCAGGGCCGGTTCGCGGGGCATGGTGCGGCCTTCGGCGAGCCGGCTGGCGAGCTCGTAGACGGCCGCTCCGTCGCCGTTCTCCGCCGCCCGAACGAGGGCGGAGGGCGCACCGGCCGGAAGATCGGCCGGCACGATGCCTTGCACGCGCCTGGCCGGCGGCGGAGAAAGGCTCGACACGTGGACGGGGTCGAACAGGTCGAGCGTCGCTTCGTTCGACGGCTCTCCGGAGGTCCGTCCGGAAGGCTGCGCCTTCGTCGGTTCGGTCGCCGGCGGAGCGTTCGCGATCCCGGACGGGGCGGTGGCGGGCGGGCCGTGTGCCGGAGCGGGAACGGCTTTAACCGGGGTCGAGGCGTGCTGAGCCGGAGCGGGGGCGGCTTTGATCGGAGCGGAACCGGTTTTCGGCTGCTCGGGCGCGGGCGCATGCACGCCCGTCCGGACGGAGCCGTCGGCCGGAGCCGGCGCCTGCGAGCCGCCGAGGCGGGTGATCGCCTGCATCGAGCCGGCGACCACGACGAGAAGCGCCATGCTCAGGAGCAGGGGACGGCGATGGCTCTCGAAGGTCTGACGGATGCGTTCGATGAGAGTCTGGTTCGAGATCGGCGGGTCGGCCTCCGCCGGCGGCTCCGCCTCGTCGGCCCTGGCGCCTGCGTCGGCGCTCGCCGCTTGGGCGGCGCGGCGGGCGGCGGCGATGAAGTTGGCGCGTGCATGGCCGGGCTCGCCGTCCTGGGGGGCGATGAACGAGGCGCCCGGACCCCCGCGCGGCGCACCGGGCTCGATCAGAACCTCTTCGGGCTCCAGGGCGGCCGGTTCCAGGACCGGGCTCGGTGCCGGAGGGAGCGGGTCCGTGTGGGAGAGCGCGGCCGCGTGGAGCTTGCGAACCGCCGCTTCGAGGCGCACGGCCGGCAGAGCGTCCGCCGAAGCGGCCGGGGACGGGCCCGCGGCAGGGGCCGCAGGCGGACGAAGCATCAGCGTTTCGAGGGCGTTGTGCACCGCTTTGAGCGTCGCCTGGGTGCGCTTCTCCGCATCGGCCTGGAGGGCGCGGAGTTCGGCGAACCCCTGCTTCACCGCCTCGGGATCGGCGGTTGAAGCGGCCTGCGCCTCGCGGATCGCCGCTTTCGCGGCCCGTTCCGCAATGATGGCCGCTTCGCCGCGGAGGGTCTTCACATGGGTCAGGGTCTCGGTCAGCGCCTGTTGGACCTGCTCCGAGGCGGATCGGGTGAGCTGCCGCGCGAGCACCTCCAGGCGCTGCTCCAGTCCGTCGAGGTTGGCACCCCCGGCCTGCCCGTTGTCCAGCTTTTCGACGAGGCCGCGGACCATGATCTCGATCGGGGCCGTGTCGGACTGCTCTCCGACCTGCCGGATCGTGTCCTCGAGCCTGTCGATGCGGCTCAGGACCGCCGCGGGCGCGGTGCTCGCCTCGCGGAGCGTCGTTTCGAGCTTGTCGAGGCGGCCGAGGACCGGCTTCGGGAATGCGTCGATCTTTTCGGCCAACGCGCCGATCCGGCCCTTCAGGCTCTCCATTCCGGAGGCCAGCGTGTGCGGCAGCTCCCGGCGCTCGGCGGAGAGCGAGCTCGCGAGCGCGCCGATCTGCTCGGTCAGTGTGGAGAGCTGGGTGGTGATCGGGTCGAGCCCGACCGGGTCCGGCCGGCTCATGAGCAGATCGAGACGACGGTTGAGGCTCTGGAGCTGCTCCGGAACCTCGCTCGTCTCCTTGGCTTCTTCCGAGCGCTGCAGCGCCACGCGGATATCTTCGAGCGCTCCCTTGAGGCTCGCGAACTCGCCCGGCGCCACCTGCTGCGCACGCATCTCCGCCACCTGGCGTCCGAGGGCGGCGACTTCCCCGGCAAGGCGCTCGATGCGCTGCGGATCCGCCATGTGGGCCAGCGCCTGGCGCATGTCGGCGATCTGGTGTCCCAGGGCCTCGACTCCGGCCCGCCCGGCTCCCGCGGCCGCGACCTGGTCGAGCTTCCGGGCGAGGCCCTCGACCTCGGAGGTGATCCGGCGGTGGAGTTCCTGCGAAACCTCCTGAGCGAGGTGCCGCACCTGCGCCTGGACCTCGGACACCGAGTGGGCGAGCGCCGTGATGTCGGCGCGGCTGTCCGGCTGCGCAAGATCGGCGGCAAGGCCGCGCACGAGGTCTTCGAGGGTCGCTACTTCCTCGCGGGTGACGAGGTTCCCGAAGGAGGCCCGCAGGCGCTCGACTTCGCGCTCGATGCCCTGGAGCGCGGCATGCCACGGGTCGGCCTGCGCGTGCTGCCGATCGAGCTGGGAGGCGAGCGTGGCAAAGTCGCCGCGGATCGCGAGGAGCGCGTCCGCCATATCGGGCGAAGACCCCGATGCCCGGCTTTCCACCCGGTCGAGGCGGGCCTGAAGGACCTCCAGGGCATCGGCCAGCGCGGTGGCGAGTCGCTCCTGCTGCACCGTGGCGCCGTGGGCTGATTCGCTGAGCCGGGCTTCGGCATGCTCGATCCAGTCGGCCACCGAATCGAGAGCAAGGGCGGTGCGGATGGCCGGATCCGGAGCGTCGGGGCGAGCCCTGGGGGCTGCCGCCGCAGCCGAATCGAAACCGACGCTCGTGCGGCGGTGGGTCACCCGGGCGATCTTGGCGATGGCGGCGTCGAGGTCGTCCTGGCGCGGACGGCTCCGCTTGACCTGCGACGAAGTGCGGCGGCCCTGCTCGACGATCGCGGCCGTGATCCAATCCTCCAAGCTCAAGCCGGAGCGCCGCGCGGCAGCTTCCACCGCCTCGCGGGTCTCGAGATCGAGGCTTGTCAGGGCGTTGCGTGTCATGCCGCGCTCAAGGACCGGAATCGGCGGGACGATCCCGCCGCGACGGTCCGCAGGTTCCGGACGACAGCGAATCAGCAACGCGAACCGGGCCTTCGAACCGACGGCGCAGCTTTCTGCGAACACGGTAAAGAAGCCGTTAAGGTGCCTTAAATCGTGGTAATAAGATCACATTCAGCGCCAAAGTGGATCCTGTTACCGTTCGTCAGATGCCGCAAGGGCCGTCGCAGCCGATAAATGCAACTTCGTGGCTTCCAACTCCTTGTGAAGGGCGGCAAATTCTGGCTAGTCTTCCCTATCGGCGGCGTTGCAGCCGATCGCAAAAACAGTTCCGGGCGGGGCCGGAGCGTACAAACATGAGATGTGGTGGGCACCATGACCAATTCGACTGAGCCTCAAACCGCTTTGGCTGTGCGTCGCGTCGACCGGCCGAAGACCTACACCATCGGAGATCTCGCCCGCGAATTCGGCGTGACTCTACGGACGCTGCGTTTCTACGAGGATCGCGGCCTGCTCTCGCCGCGCCGCGAGGGCACCGCGCGCATCTACGATGCCCGCGACCGCGCCCGCCTTTCCGTCATCCTCAAGGGTAAGCAACTCGGGTTCACGCTGACCGAGATCCGCGCCATGCTGGCCGAAGAGCGCCCCGGCGAGGCTCCGGCCAACCTGAATCTCTCTCTGTCCCAGGTCGAAGATCAGATCACCCATCTCGAGCAGCAGAAGGTCGAGATCGAGCAGGCCCTCGCGGAGCTCAAGGCCCACCGCGACACGCTCGTCTCGAGCGCGGCATAAAGCGCTCGCCGTCTTCGGGCCCGGCGCAAGCCGGATCGGCGCTGCAAGCGGCCCTCCCCGAGTCGGGACGGCCGCTTTTCTTTCGCGAGCTTTCGGATCTTTCGCGAGCTTTCGGAGGATGCGGCCAGTCTCGTCTTCCCAAGCCCGTCGGGATAGTTTATATGTGAACTATCTCGGCGTTTCGGCTTCCTTGGCCGGCGCCTCGACCGAATCAAGCAGCGGACGCTGCCGCTCCGGGAGGACCGATCCCCATGGCAAGCTACAAGGCACCCGCAGAGGAGGTGCTGTTCCTTCTCAACGACGTCTTCAACCTCGAACGCTACAACAACCTGCCCGGTTTCGCCGATGCGACCCCCGACACCGTCGAGGCGATCGTCGCCGAAGCCGCCAAGCTCTCCGAGGAAGTGTTCGCTCCCCTCAACCGGATCGGCGACCAGGAGGGCTGCAAGCGCCATCCGGACGGCTCCGTGACGACCCCGAAAGGGTTCAAGGAGGCCTACAGGGCCTACGCGGAGGGCGGGTGGATGGGCCTTTCTGCCCCGGCCGAATACGGCGGACAGGGCCTGCCCATGACCCTCAATACCGTAGTGCAGGAGTTCGTCTCCTCGGCGAACCTCGCGCTGGGCATGTATCCGGGCCTGACGCAAGGCGCCATCGCGGCGCTCCTCGTGCACGGCTCGGAGGAGCAGAAGCGGACCTACCTGCCCAAAATGATCGAGGGCGCCTGGACCGGAACCATGAACCTGACCGAGCCCCATTGCGGCACGGACCTCGGGTTGCTCAAGACGAAGGCGGTTCCGAACGGCGACGGGTCCTACGCCGTCACTGGCACCAAGATCTTCATCTCGGCCGGCGAGCACGACATGGCCGAGAACATCGTGCACCTGGTTCTCGCCCGCATCGAAGGCGCGCCTCAGGGCACGAAGGGCATTTCCCTGTTCGTCGTGCCGAAACACCTCGTGCACCCGGACGGCACTCTCGCCGGGCGCAACGGCGTGATGTGCGGCTCGATCGAGCACAAGATGGGCATTCACGGCAACTCCACCTGCGTCATGAACTACGATGGCGCCAAGGGCTGGCTCGTCGGCGAGGAGAATCGCGGCCTCGCCGCCATGTTCGTGATGATGAACGAGGCGCGGCTCGCGGTCGGCATCCAGGGCCTCAGCCAATCCGAGGTCGCCTATCAGAACGCCGTCGCCTACGCGAAGGAGCGCCTGCAGGGCCGCTCGCTCACGGGGCCGAAGAGCCCCGACAAGCCGGCGGACCCGATCATCGTCCATCCGGACGTGCGGCGCACGCTCCTTTCCATCAAGGCCTTCAACGAGGCGGCGCGCGCGCTCGTGCTCTGGACCTCGCTCAAGAGCGACATCGCCCACCGTTCCGACGACGAGGCGGCCCGCCGGCAGGCGGACGACTATCTCAGCCTGATGACCCCGATCGTGAAAGGGGTGCTCACCGATTACGGCTTCGACAACGCCGTGAAGGCCCAGCAGATGTATGGCGGCCACGGCTATATCGAGGAATGGGGGATGTCGCAGTTCGCACGCGACGCCCGCATCACCATGATCTACGAGGGCGCCAACGGCATCCAGGCCATGGATCTCGTCGGCCGCAAGCTGGCGAAGGACGGCGGCCGCGCGGTGATGGGTTTCTTCAACGAGGTCGGCGCCTTCTGTCAGGAGAACGCCGGCGACGAGAGCCTGAAGCCGTATGTCGTCCCGCTGCAGCAGAGCCTGGCGCATCTCCAGCAGGCCACCATGTGGTTCATGAACAACGCCATGGCGAAGCCGGACAACGGGGGCGCCGGCGCCTATGATTACATGCACCTCTTCGGTCTCGTCGCCATGGGTTACATGTGGGGCCGGATGGCGAAGGCGGCGCTGACCCGCAAGGTGCAGGGCAACGGAGCCGTCGAGCGCATGGATGCGAAGCTGCTCACGGGCCGCTTCTACGTGGAACGGATGCTGCCGGAGACCGCAACCCTCTTCACCCGCATCCAGGCGGGCTCCGACGCGGTGATGTCGATGCCGGCGGAGATGTTCTGAACCAGACGGGCGTGGTCCCGGACGGCGGCGCCCGTCCGGGGTCTCGCGGCAAAGGTGGCGTTTTCTTCTCAACGAGATCCGGGTCCCGCTCCGCTCGCCCCGGACGACCATGACAATCCGGGAGGCCTCCATGGCTGATGCTTTCATCTACGACGCCGTCCGCACCCCCCGCGGGCGCGGCAAGGCGGACGGTTCGCTGCACGAGGTGCCGGCGGTCGATCTCTCCGTGGCCACGCTGAACGCGCTCCGCGAACGCAACGACCTCGATCCGATGCTCGTCGAGGACGTGGTGCTCGGCTGCGTCGATCCCGTGGGCGAAGCGGGGGGCGACATCGCGCGGGCGGCGGTGCTCAAGGCCCGCTTCGGCAAGGAAGTGCCCGGCATCCAGATCAACCGGTTCTGCGCCTCGGGCCTCGATGCCGTGAATCTCGCGGCGGCGCAGGTGATGACCGGAATGAAGGACGTCACCATCGGCGGCGGGGTGGAATTGATGTCCCGCGTCGGCATGGGCTCCTCGGGCGGCGCCTGGCCGGCCGATCCGGGGATCGCCATTCCCAGCTATTTCCTGCCGCAAGGCATCTCGGCGGATCTCATCGCGACGAAATACGGCTTCAGCCGCGACGACGTCGATGCCTATGCGGTGGAATCGCAGAGGCGCGCGGGGAGGGCCTGGGATGAGGGGCGGTTCAAGAAGTCCGTGATCCCGGTGAAGGACGTCAACGGGCTCACGATCCTCTCCAAGGACGAGCACATCCGCCCCTCGACCGACATGCAGTCGCTCGGGCAGCTCAAGGCTTCCTTCGGCCAGATGGGCGAGATGGGTGGCTTCGACGCCGTGGCCGTCGCGGCGCATCCGGACGTGGAGAGCGTCAACCATGTGCACCACGCGGGCAATTCGTCCGGGATCGTGGATGGGGCCTCCGCGGTGCTGGTCGGCTCGAAGGAGGGCGGGGTCAAGATGAACGTGAAGCCGCGCGCGAAGATCCGCGCCTTCGCGTCGATCGGCTCCGATCTCGCGCTCATGCTCACCGGCCCCGTCGACGTGACGGAGCTCGTGCTGAGGAAGGCCGGCATGTCGAAGGACGACATCGATCTCTTCGAGATCAACGAGGCCTTCTCGGCCGTCGTCCTGCGCTACATGCAGGCGCTCGACCTCGATCCGGCGAAGGTGAACGTGAACGGAGGCGCCATTGCGATGGGCCATCCGCTCGGCGCCACCGGCGGCATGATCCTCGGCACGGTGCTCGACGAATTGGAACGCGCCGGCAAGCGGACGGCCCTCGTGACCCTCTGCGTCGCGGCCGGCATGGGCACGGCGACGATCATCGAGCGGGTTTGAGACGCTTCGGACGTCGGCCGGGGGCGGAGCGCCGGCTTTCCGGGGTTCCGCGCGAGGATGACGTCCTTCAACGAATGAGGGCCCGAGGATCGGGAGGACAGGAATGGCAAACTTCACGAATTTCCGCTTCGACGTCGACGGCGACGGCATCGCGCTCGCGACCTGGGACATGCCCGGCCGTTCGATGAACGTCATCACCCCCGAGGTGATGCAGGAACTCTCGGCGATCATCGACACGGTGACGACCGACGCCGCCATCAAGGGCTGCGTCGTCACCTCCGGCAAGGAGGCGTTCTCGGGCGGCGCCGACCTGACCATGCTGCAGGGGCTCGGCGCCGAATACGCCAGGCTCGCGAAGGAGCGCGGCGAGGAAGCCGCCATGACCTTCTTCTTCGAGGAATCGCGCAGGCTGTCGCTGCTCTACCGGCGGCTCGAGACCTGCGGGAAGCCGTTCGCGGCGGCCGTCCACGGCGTCTGCCTCGGGGGCGCCTTCGAGCTGGCGCTCGCCTGCCATCACCGCGTGCTCTCGGATGCCGACGCGACCCGCGTCGGCCTGCCGGAGATCAAGGTCGGCCTCTTCCCCGGCGCGGGCGGCACGCAGCGCGTGGCGCGGCTGATGCAGACGGGCGACGCACTGCAGATGCTGTTCAAGGGAGATCAGATCCGCGCCCTCATGGCCCGCAACATGGGCCTCGTGCATCAGGTCGTGCCGCGGGACCGGATCGTCGAGGCGGCGAAGGAATGGATCAGGAACGGCGGCTCGGCGGTGGCGCCCTGGGACGCGAAAGGCTTCAAGCTGCCCTCGAACAAGGTCTATTCGGCGCAAGGGATGCAGGTCTGGCCGGCGGCCAACGCCATCTATCGTCGCGAGACGCAGGACAACTATCCGGCCGCCTACGCGATCCTCGAGACCGTCTATCAGGGTCTCCAGCTCCCGATGGATCTTGCGCTGAGGGTCGAGTCGCGCTGGTTCGCCAAGATCCTGCGGTCGAAGGAGGCGGCGGCGATGATCCGCACGCTCTTCGTGTCGATGGGCGAGCTCAACAAGGGCGCGCGCCGGCCGAAGGGCATCGAGGCGACGAACCTCAGGAAGGTGGGCGTCGTCGGCGCGGGCTTCATGGGCGCCGGCATCGCCTACGTGACGGCCAATGCCGGCATGGAGGTGGTGCTCGTCGACCGCGACATGGAAGCAGCCGAGAAGGGCAAGGCGTATTCGCACAAGCTCATGTCGGACCAGGTGATGAAGGGCCGCGCCAAGACGGCCGACCGGGACGCGCTGCTCGCGCGCATCGCGCCGAGCGCGTCCTACGACGACCTCAAGGACTGCGATCTCGTCGTCGAGGCGGTGTTCGAGGATCCGAAGGTCAAGGCCGACGTGATCCAGAAGGTCGAGGCGGTGATCCGTCCCGATTGCATCTTCGCGTCGAACACCTCGACGCTGCCCATCTCGAGCCTGGCGAAGTCGTCGAAGCGGGCCGACCGGTTCGTCGGCATCCACTTCTTCTCGCCGGTCGAACGGATGATGCTCGTCGAGATCATCATGGGCAAGGAGACCGGCGACAAGGCGCTCGCGGCCGCCCTCGACTACGTGCGGGCGATCAGGAAGACGCCGATCGTCGTCAACGACGCGCGCGGCTTCTTCGCCAACCGCTGCGTCGGCGCCTACATCCTCGAAGGCCATCTCATGCTCACCGAGGGCGTGCCGCCGGCCATGATCGAGAACGCCGGCAAGCAGGCCGGCATGCCCGTCGGCCCCCTCTCGCTCAACGACGAAGTGGCGATCGACCTCGCGCTCAAGATCGTCAAGGCGACCAAGGCCCAGGCGGGCGAGGCGGCGATCGTGCCGGCGCAGGAGGCCCTGCTGGTCGAGATGGTCGAGAAGCAAGGCCGCCTCGGTCGCAAGAACCGGAAGGGATTCTACGATTATCCGGAGAATGGCCCGAAGCGCCTGTGGCCGGGCCTGCGGGACCTGCAGAGGACGCACCTCGAGGGCGAGATGCTCGACATGCAGGAGCTCAAGGAACGCCTTCTCGTGACGCAGGCGCTAGAGGCCGCGCGCACGGTCGAGGAGGGTGTCATCACCGACCCGCGCGAGGCCGACGTGGGCTCGATCCTGGGCTTCGGTTTCGCCCCCTATACGGGCGGCGCCTTGAGCTACATCGACTTCATGGGCGCGAAGGCGTTCGTCGAGCTGTGCCGGAAGCTGCAGGGCAAGTACGGAGACCGCTTCACGCCGCCGAAGATCCTGCTCGACATGGCGGCTTCGGGCGACACGTTCTACGGACGCGCGGAGGCACGGAAGGCGGCGTAGGGCTTTCTTCGGGCTGTGGCGCGGCTCGCCTTCGGCGGCCCTGCCGCTCTGCATGGGCGAACGGGGCGAAGGAGATGGTCATGAACTACTTCCCCATGCTGGCCGCCTACAATGCCTGGGCGAACGAGCGGATCTACGACGCCGCCGAAGGGCTTTCCGATGCCGATTACCGCGCCGACCGCGGCGCGTTCTTCAAGTCGGTCCACGGCACGCTCAACCACATCCTCGTCGGCGACCGGGTCTGGATGCGGCGCTTCACGGGCGAGGGCGAGGCGCCGGCCCGCCTCGACGCGATCCTGTTCGACCGGCTCGATGCACTGCGCGCCGCGCGGCGAGCGGAGGACGAGCGCATCGCGGCCTATGTCGGCGGGCTCACCGACGAGCAACTGGCAGGCCGCATCCGCTACCGCGCGATCTCCAGGCCGCAGGAGTTCGAGCAACCGCTGGCGCCGGCGCTCCTCCATTTCTTCAACCACCAGACCCACCACCGCGGGCAGGTGCACGCCCTCCTCACGGCGATCGCCGGGGACGCGCCTTCCCTCGATCTCATTCTCTTCCAGCGGCAGAGCGGGATGGGGACGTCATGAATCTCTGGCTTCGGCTCCTCCATCTCGTCGTCACGTCCATGTTCCGCCCGAGGCTTCGTCCGACGGACGTCTCGCGGCTCGCCTTCCGGGTCTGGCCGCACGACCTCGACACCTCGCTGCACATGAACAACGGGCGCTACTGGACGATCATGGATCTCGGCCGCGCCGATCTCATGTTCCGCACGGGGCTGTGGACCGCGATTCTCAGGAAGCGCTGGGTGCCCGTCGTGAGCGCCGCCAAGATCCGCTTCCGCCGCGAGCTGCGCCTGTTCCAGCCCTTCACGCTCGAAACCCGCATCGTCACGTGGTCGGATACCTCCATCATCATGGAGCACCGCCTCGTCGGCCGCTCCCGCAGCGGCGCCGAGATCGTCAACGCCGTGGCACTCGCGCGGACGGGCCTCTATGACCGCAAGACCCGGAGCTACGTGACGGCGGATCAGATCTTCGCGGAAATCGGCGGTCCCATCCCGGCGCCGGAACCGACGCCCGACGTCGCGGCATTCCTGGCCGCCGAGGACGCGATGAAGAAGGCGGCGTGACGATCAAATCGTCCGGCCGTCGGAAGCGGCCGGGGGCTTGTCTTTTGGGAAACGAAGCGCAACTGTCCCGCCCATGCCACGTCCCATCGATTACTACTTCTCCCTCGTCAGCCCCTGGGCCTATATCGGTCACGCGCCCTTCATGGAGATCGCGCGGCGGCACGGGCTCGAGATCAACTACAAGCCGGTCTTCCTCGGCCGCGTCTTCTCCGAAACGGGCGGCCTGCCGCTGGCGCAGAGGCATCCGGCGCGGCAGCGCTACAGGCTGGTGGAGCTCCAGCGCTGGCGCGACCGCCGGGGACTGGCCTTCAACGTCCATCCGAAGCACTGGCCCTTCGAGGTGAAGCTTGCGGACCGTTTCGTCATCGCCATCCAGGCCTCGCATGCGGATCCCGACCCGTTCCTGCGCCGGGCCTTCGCGGCCGTCTGGGAGGAAGAGCGCAACCTTGCCGATCCGCTCGTGCTGAACGAACTGGCCGAAGCTGCGGGGCTCGATTCGACGATTCTGATGGAGCGGGCCCTGGGTTCGACCACCGAGGCGATCTACGCGCTGAACCTCGAGAACGCGGTTGCCGGGGACGTGTTCGGATCCCCCGCCTATGTGCTCGACGGCGAGGTGTTCTGGGGACAGGACCGGCTCGAACTCCTCGACGACGCCCTGACGAGCGGCCGGCAATCCTACACGCCGAACGTCTGAGACTTCATTCGGCCGCGACCCGGCTCGCGCGCCATTGGGCCAGGAGGGCCCGCAGGGCGGCGGGCTTCAAGGGCTTGTTGAGCACGTGCACGTTCATGGCGTTCGCGGCCTCGCGCACCGCCGGCGTGCGGTCGGCGGTCACGAGAACGGCCGGCATGTCCGCTTTCAGAGTCCAGCGCAGGGACCTGATGACGTCGAGGCCGTCGCCCTCGTCGAGGTGATAGTCGGCGACGACCGCCTCCGGCTCGACGCCCGTGCCGCGGATCGCCTGCAGGGCGCCCTTGAGGTCGGCGGCGACGATCGCCTGGCAGCCCCAGCCTGTGAGGAGCAGGCGCATGCCTTCGAGGATCGCGGGCTCGTTGTCGACGGCCAGGACCTTCAGGCCCGCGAGCGGCGTCGCCGGCGCGCGAGGCTGCTCGAGGGGCGTGACGCTCGCCGGAAGCCGCGCCACGACGGGCATCTCGACCCGGAACACCGATCCGCGGCCGGGTTCGGAACTCAACGTGATGGGGTGATCGAGCACGCGTCCGATGCGTTCGACGATGGACAGGCCGAGCCCCAGTCCCCGCGCCACCTTCGCTCCCTGGTCGAGCCGCTGGAACTCGCGGAACACCACCTTCTGTTTCGACGCCGGGATGCCGAGGCCGGTGTCCCAGACCTCGATCACGAGGCACGGCCCGCGCCGCCGCACGCCGACGAGCACGCGGCCCGACGGCGTGTACTTGATCGCGTTCGAGACGAGGTTCTGCAGCAGGCGCCGCAGCAGCCGGCGGTCGGACCGCACGGTGAGAGAGGACGGAACGAAAGTGAGCGCAAGGCCCTTCTCCCGCGCCACAGGCTCGAATTCCCGCTGCAGTTGCCGGGTGAGCTCGTCGATGCGGAAGCTCGACCATTGCGGCTTCATGGCGCCGGTGTCGAGCCGCGAGATGTCGAGAAGCGCGGTCAGGATTTCCTCGACCGCATCCAGGGAGGCGTCGATGTTCTCGGCCAGGGTGCTTTCGCCCGCCTCGCGGTCGCGCTCGACGAGCGAGGTGGCATAGAGGCGTGCGGCGTTGAGAGGCTGCAGGATGTCGTGGCTCGCCGCCGCGAGGAAGCGCGTCTTGGAGATGTTCGCTTCGTCGGCCTCGGCTTTCGCGAGCAGCAGCGCCTCGTTGAGCCGGGTCAGCTCCTCCGTGCGCTCGCGGACGCGCTGCTCGAGCGTCTCGTTGGCGCGCTGGCGCGCCTCTTCGGCGGCCACGGTCTCGGTGACGTCCGTATAGGTCGTGACGAAGCCGCCGTCCGGGAGCTGGTTCGAGCGGATCTCGATCACCTTGCCGGAGGGCTGCAGGCGGATGCGGACCGGCTCCACATCGTGGACGAAGGAGTGCAGGCGCGTGGCGGCGAGCTCCTCCGGGGGGCCCGATCCGTAGGAACCGCGCTCCGCATTGAAGCGGACGATGTCGTCGAGCCCGACGCCGACGCGCACCAGCTCCGGCGGCAATTCGTAGAGGTCGATGAAGGCGCGGTTCCAGGCGAGCAGGCGCAGATCCCGGTCGAGCACCGTGATGCCCTGCCGGGCGTGGTCGATGGCGTGCTGGAGGAGGTCGCGGCTGTACTGGATCGCCGCGGAGGCGTCGTCAAGGAGCTGCAGCGCCGCCTTCGTCGAGACGTTGCGGCGGCGCAGCAACAGGGAGAGGGCGAGGCGCGAGGAGGCGGCGCCGATCGCCGAGGCCAGGAGGTGCTCCGCGTAGCGCAGGAGGTGGATGTCGGCCTCCGCGCGGCCGTCGAGCTCATGCCCGCGGCCCAGCGCATATCCTTCGAACGAGCTCGCCGTGCGTTCCTCTCCGAGATAGCGCGCCACCGTCGTCTTCAATTCGTCCACCGTCACCGTCGCGCGAAAGAGGCGGAAGCTCGGCGCGATGGAGAGGTCGGGCTCGCCCACGAAGGCGGCGGCCTGCATCCGCTCCAGCGCGGTCGCGGGCTTGAGGAGCGAGAAGCCGACATAGGCGAGGATGTTGAAGGCGAGGCTCCACACCACGCCGTGGGTGAGCTGCGGCATCTCGGTGCCGAAGAGGGCGGTGGGCCTGAGCGCCGCGATCCCGAAGGGGCCCGACATGATGACGTCCGAGAGGTGGACGCCCTCCCAGACGAGGCTCGGCAGCAGGAGGGTGTAGAGCCAGGTCACGAAACCGGCCGTGAGGCCGGCGCTCGCGCCGAGCGCGGTGCCGCGGGACCAGACGAGGCCGCCGAGAAAGACCGGGGCGATCTGCGCGATGGCGGCGAAGGAGAGGAGACCGATCGCGGCGAGCGCCGCGTCCCCCGCGGCGCGGTAATAGGCGTATCCGAGGAGGACGACGAGGACGATCGCGATCCTCCGGACACCGAGCACGAAGCCGCTGAGATCCGCGCTCTGGGGCGGCAGGGCCGCTCCCAGATAGGCGCGCCGCCGCAGGATGACGGGCAGCACCAGATGGTTCGAGATCATGATGGCGACGGCCACCGATTCCACGATGACCATGGCGGTGGCCGCGGAGAGGCCGCCGAGAAACGCCACCATCGCCACGCCGCCGGCGCCGTCGTGCAGCGGCAGGGCGAGCACCGTCATGTCCCGGTCGATATGGCCTTCCGGGAAGGCGGCGAGGCCGCCGAGTGCGATCGGGACGACGAACAGGTTGATGAGCACGAGATAGAGCGGGAACAGCCAGGCGGCCCGCCGCACGTCCTCGACGCTCCTGTTCTCGACGACCGTCATGTGGAACTGCCGCGGCAGGAGGAGCGACGCGCAGGCCGCGAGAAGGGTGAGCGTCAGGATGCTGCCGGTATCGGACGTGCGGAACGCGATCGAGAAATCCAGGTTCTTTCCCGCGAGGCCCCGCGCCAGTCCGTCGAGACCGCCGAACATCCAGAACGTGACGTAGAGCCCGACCCACAGGAAAGCCACGAGCTTCACGACGGATTCGAGCGCGATG
This sequence comes from uncultured Alphaproteobacteria bacterium, assembly GCA_963723525.1. Classification (GTDB taxonomy): domain Bacteria; phylum Pseudomonadota; class Alphaproteobacteria; order Rhizobiales; family Beijerinckiaceae; genus Microvirga. The sequence goes on along the minus strand of CAVRRI010000026.1, from coordinate 49,717 downwards.
GCGAGCACGAGGCCGTCCTGGTGCTCGGTCGCGTCCGTGTGCCGTGTGCCGAAAGCGACCGCAAACCCGGCGAGCACGCCCGAGACCACGAGGGCGAGGTCCCCGAAGATCGGCACCGAGCGGCCGATGGCCGGGGGGTCCGTGACTTCCAGGAACACGCCCAGCGAGGCGGACACCGCCTTCAGCTGCAGGGCGATGTAGGGGATGCACCCCACGACGGCGATGAGCGAGACCAAGGCGGCGACCCGTTCGCTCTTGCCGTAGCGGGCGGCGACGAAGTCGGCCACGGAGGTGATGTTCTGGGCCTTGGCGAGGCGCACCACCCGCGCGACGAGGGCGTGACCGAAGCCGATGAGGAGGATCGGGCCGAGATAGATGGTGAGGAAGTCGAGCCCGGACCGGGTCGCGAGGCCGACGGAGCCGAAGAAGGTCCAGGACGTGCAATAGACCGCGAGCGCCATCGCGTAGACCGTCGATCGCGCGGCGCCCCGCATGATCCGGCCCCCCGACAGGTCGCCCCAATGGGCCACCGCGAAGAGCATGCAAAGATAGACCAGGGCCGACAGAACGACCGCCCAACTGGCGACCATGAGACGGGTGTCCTCAAACGACGGGGCGAGGGTAGCGGCATTCGCCGGCCGGCGCCATGTGGCTTTGGACGGGGGCTCCGGCCGGCGGCTTGGGGTTCTTCACGGCACCCGGCGGGACGGAGTCCGACGAACGACCCGTTATTGGCGGCTTCGTCCAAAACGATGCGCCGACAAAGAGTTAAGGCATCCGTTCCAATTTCGTCGGAACGGAACTTGCTCTAGCATGGGGCGCGCAGTCCGGAAACCTTTTCCAGGGTCACGAGCCATGCTTGAGGAATTCAAGAAGTTCGCGCTCCGCGGCAACGTCGTCGACCTCGCGGTCGGCATCATCATCGGAGCGGCTTTCGGCAGGATCATCGACTCGATCGTGTCCGACCTGTTCATGCCGATCGTCGGCGCCATCACGGGCGGTCTCGATTTCTCGAACTACTTCATCCGCCTGTCCGGGGACGTCACCGCAGGCTCGCTGACCGAGGCCAAAAGGCAAGGTGCGGTGCTGGCTTGGGGCAATTTCGTCACGATCACCATCAACTTCATCATCATCGCCTGGATCCTGTTCTTCGTCGTCAAGGCCATGAACCGCCTCCGCAGCACGGAGGACGACAAGGTCGACGCCGCGAAGGCGCCCGAAATACCCGCCGACGTGAAACTGCTCGCCGAGATCCGCGACATCCTGGCGGGCCGGCAGCCCGGATGATGCATCACGCGAACCGATGATTTCGATCGCTTCTCGTGATCCCAGAAGCCGCCCGCCCGACATGGACTCGCGCAGGCGGGATGAACGCCTCGCCCCCGTTTGACAGGAACGCGTGAAGGCGCGATGGACGGCCGCTGCCCTAAGGAGCCTCCGATGAATGTCCCGACGCCTATGCCAGCCGCCCCGAGCCTGCGCCCGGAGGCGGAACGTGCGCCGTCGAGCGGCATCGTCGACGTGTTCAATTACGGCCGCAACCGCGAAGGGCTGATCCCGCTGTGGGTGGGCGAGGGGGACCTGCCGACGCCGTCCTTCATCTGCGAGGCCGCTGCGGCGTCCCTCGCCCGCGGCGAGACCTTCTACACCTATCAGCGCGGCATCCCGGAGCTCCGCGAGGCGCTGTCGCGCTATCACGAGCGGGTCTACGGGCGTCCGGTCGATCCGGAGCGCTTCTTCGTCAGCGCCGGCGGCATGCATGCGTTGCAGATGGCGGTGCGCATGGCGGCCGGGACGGGCGACGAAGTCCTGGTCCCGACCCCGGCCTGGCCGAACTTCGTCGGCGCCATCACGGTGGCGGGCGCGCAGCCGGTGAGCGTCCCGCTCGCCAAGGACGAGCGCGGCTGGCGGCTTGACCTCGACCGCCTTGCCGCCGCGCTGACGCCGCGCACGAAGGCCATCGTCGTCAACTCGCCCTCCAATCCCACGGGTTGGACGGCAAGCGCAAGCGACCAACGGGCGATCCTCGATCTCGCCCGCCGGCGCGGCCTGTGGATCATCGCCGACGAGATCTACGGCCGCTTCGTCTACGACCCGGCGCTGAAGGTCGGAACGGGCCGCGCGCCGTCGTTCCGGGACGCGATGGACGAGGAGGACCGCGTCTTCTTCGTGCAGACCTTCTCGAAGAATTGGGCCATGACCGGCTGGCGATTGGGCTGGCTCGAGGCTCCGTCCGCATTGGGCCAGGTGATCGAGAACCTCGTCCAGTATTCCACGTCCGGCGTACCGACCTTCATCCAGCGCGCCGGCGTCGCGGCTCTCGAGGAGGGTGAGGCCTTCCTCGCCGAGCAGATCGGCCGCGCCACGCGCGGACGCGATCTCGTCGGAGCGTTGACGAAAACCGGCCGCGTGCAATTGCCGCCGCCCTCCGGCGCCTTCTACGCTTTCTTCGCGGTGCCGGGTGCCGCCTCGCGGGACATTGCGATCCGCCTCATCGAGGATGCCGATGTAGGTCTTGCTCCGGGCTCCGCGTTCGGGGAGGGCGGAGAGGGCCACGTGCGTCTCTGTTTCCTCCGCCGCGCGGCCGATCTCGAAGAGGCGGTTGCTCGCATCAGCCGGGCGCTGGCGTCGTGGTGATGTAACACCGTTCCTATTGCTTTCGCGGAATTCTGGTTCTTAAGATTCGGCAATGGGGCACGAGATCACACCATGACCGGCGAACGGCGCCTGAGCGGATCGGTTCCTTCCGTTTCGGACGCCAGGCTCGCGAGCGTTCTCGATACGGCCGGCGACGGCATCATCGTGATCGACGAGCGCGCGACGATCCTCATGTTCAACAAGGCGTGCGAGATGATGTTCGGCTACGATGCGTCCGAGGTCCTCGGGCGCAACGTCGCCGTGCTCATGCCGGTCGAGCAGGCGGAGCGCCACGACAGCTACCTTTCCGCCTACAAGTTCACCGGGCGTCGGCGGGTCATCGGGGTCGGCCGCGAGGTCCAGGGCCGGCGCAAGGACGGCAGCCTGTTTCCGCTCTACATCTCGGTCGGCGAAGCCCAGACGCCCGAGGGTCCGCAATTCATCGGAATCCTGCGCGACCTTTCGACCCGCCACGAAACGGAGCGCCGCCTCAACGAATTGCAGTCGGATCTCATCCGCCTGGCCCGCATCTCGGCCCTCGACGAGATGGGCCTGGCCCTGGCGCACGAACTCAACCAGCCGCTCACCGCCGTCATCCTCTATCTCCAGGCCGCGAGCCGCGAACTCCGGCGCGAGCAGCAGGACAGCCGTGCCGGCGCGATCCTCGACAAGGCCCGCAAGGAGGCCCAACGGGCCGGCGCCATCATTCAGCGCATCCGGCAGCTCGGAGAGAAGCGGGCCCCGGAACGCCGGGCCGTCGATCTCAACGCCATCGTCGAGGACGCGGTCGAACTCACCCAGATCGGCCACGACCGCTCGGTCCGCATCATCCGCGACTACGAGGCCGGGCTCCCGCTGGTCGAAGTCGATCAGGTCCAGATCCAGCAGGTCGTGGTCAATCTGATGCGCAACGCCTTCGAGGCTCTGCGCGACAGCAAGAGGGGGAAGATCGTCGTGGCGACGCGGCTCGACGAGCGCGGCGTCCTGTTCTCCGTGACGGATAACGGCCCCGGGATCGCACCCGACCGGTTGAGCGATCTCTTCCAGGCCTTCAAGACCGGCAAGCGGAGCGGCATGGGTCTCGGACTCGCCATCTCGCGCACGATCGTCCAGAGTCACGGCGGCGAGTTCCTGGTCGACCCGGGCGGCGGCTGGCGGGGCGCGCGTTTCGTCGTGCGCCTTCCGCTCAGGGGCGAGGATCTCGCCCCGGAGGAGCGCAGCCGTGCTTCAGGGGGAGCGCCATGACTCAGGAGATGAGGACGACGCTCGACATCGCGGTTGTCGACGACGATCCCGCCGTCCGGGACTCGCTCGCCATGCTGTTCCAGATGGAAGGATTCAAGGTCCGCACCTTCAGCACCGGAGACGAGTTCGTCCACGCGACCCGGTACGTCAAGTTCGATTGCGTGCTGCTCGACGTGCATATGCCCTCCCGCTCGGGACTGGACGTGCTGGAGGCGATCGGAGGACCCCACTTCCCGGCTCCGATCATCATGATCTCGGGCCAGGGCGACATCCCGATGGCGGTGTCCGCGATCAAGGCGGGAGCGCACGATTTCGTCGAGAAGCCGTTCGACGGCGAGGCCGTGATCGAGCGGGTCCGCGAGGCGGTCCGGGCACGGGACACCGCCCGCGAGCGTCCTCCCAAGCGCCGGCATTTCCCGGGTTCCGATACCCTCACGGCGCGCGAGATGGACGTGCTCGACGAGATCGCCCGCGGCCTCTCCAACAAGGAAGCGGGACGCATCCTCGGCATCTCGCCGCGGACCGTGGAGGTGCATCGGGCACGGGTGATGGAGAAGCTCGGGGCCCGCAACACCGCGGATCTCATGCGCATCGTGCTCTCCGAATCCGGACCTCGGTAGTCCCTGTCATCCCCGTATCGCCGCCGGGGAAGACACGGGAGGCGCTTCGCTCCGGCCGGGGAAGACACCGGAGCCACGGCGCTCCGGCCGGGGATGACACTATTGCGAGACCAAGTCGCACGATGCTCCAGCACACTGCAATCCGCGCAGGGCCGGCGCGATCCGCCGGCATTTGACCGCGGGGCCTTGGTCGCCCATGGAACGGGCGATGCCTCCGATCCCCGCTCAAATCCTGCAGATGGCCGTCGCCGCTCTGGGCGGCGCGCTCTTCCATGCGCTCGGCATTCCGGCGGCCTGGCTCTCGGGGTCGGTCGTTGCGGTCGTGATCTGGGGCGCACTCGGACAGGCGCGTCCGCTGCCGGTTCCGCTCGTCGAAGCCGCCATGCTGATCTCCGGCGCTTCGATCGGCGCCGCGGTCACGCCCGAAGCCCTCGCGGCGATGGCGCGCTATCCCTCGAGTCTCGTCGTCCTCGCGTTCGGCGTGGTCGCGATCTCCCTCGCTTCCATGCTCTGGCTGACCCTGGTCGCGCGCTGGCGCCGCGCCGACGCCTTGCTGGCTTCCGCGCCGGGCGCGCTCTCGACCGTGATGGCGGTCGCCATCGATCGCAAGGCCGACGTGGCGCCGATCGCCATCGTCCAGAGCTTCCGGCTGCTGATGCTCGTGACGTTCCTGCCGAGCGCCGTGGTCCTTGTGACCGGCGGCAACCCGTCCGTCCTGCCGGGGCAGGGGCAGCCGGCGGCCAGTCCCCTCGGCCTTGCCCTCGTGCTGGCCGGCGGGCTGGCGCTCGGCACCGTCCTTGCCCGAGTGGGCGTCGCGGCCCCGATCCTCCTCGGGACGGCCTTCGTCAGCACCGTGCTGCACGTCACCGACATCGCGCCTGGCGCCGTGCCGCCGGTCATCGCCGTCGCGGGCCTCGTGCTCATCGGTCTGTTCATCGCCGAGCGGTTCCGGACGCTCGAATGGGGGACCGTCCGGCGCCTCGTTCCGGCGGCCCTCGGCTCCTTCACGCTCAGCATGATCGTTGCGGCGGCCTTCGCGGGCCTCGCCTCGCGGCTCGCCGGCGTGGGCTTCGCCGACGCGCTCGTGGCGTTCGCGCCCGGCGGACTCGAGGCCATGATGATGCTGGCCTTGGTGCTCGGTCTCGACCCGCTCTACGTGGGAGTCCACCACCTCGCCCGCTTCCTCGGCATCGGCTTTCTCGTCCCCTTCGCGGTTGCATGGCTGCAGAGGAAGTGACCGGGATCGCAGCCGGAGCGAGATCCTGGGATGACGGCCCGGTCGTCCGAGGAAATCGGGCCGAGGAGGGCGCCTGAACCTCAACGAGCCGATCCCATGTCGCGGCCGCCTTCAGGCTGCGGCAACGGCTTCGATCTCGACAAGCCATGCTTCATCGAAAATGCCGGCAATGACGACGGTCAAAGCCGTGCTGCGGCCGCCAAGGACCTCGTTTCGCACCGAGCGGTTGAGAAGGGTGTAGCGCCGATCGGCGAGATACGTCCGGTGCATGATGAGATTGTCGAGGGTCATGCCGGCAGCATCGAGCTGCGCTTCGATGTTCTTCCAGGCAAGCCTACATTGCGCCTCGAAGCCCTCGGGCACCGTCCCGTCGAAGCGGACCGGCGTCTGGCCGCTCACGAAGAGCATGCGGCTGTGACCTGCGATTTCGAGAGCTTGCGCATATCCCGTCGTCGGCAGGGGTACGGTCTCGGCATTGATGCGGCGGATCTGCATTGCGAAGCCCCTATCGTCGGAGATCCTGTCTTGCACCCGCCCGGCCGGCCCGCTCAAACGATTGTTTCTGGACATTTGAGTGAGTTTTTCTAGAGCATCGGACTAAAAAAGTGGACATCCACTTTTGGGATCCATCCGATGCTCTTTCTCTTAAGCAGCGCATCGTTCTGCGCGGAAAACCGGGTCCACTTTTCCGCACGATGCGCGCATCGGACTAAAAAAGTGGAATCCACTTTTGGGATCCATCCGATGCTCTTTGTCTGAAGCAGCGCATCGTTTGGCGCGGAAAACCGGGTCCACTTTTCCGCACGATGCGCTAGCGTGACCGGTCGGATGCGTATCGTGGAGACGACCGCTTTGAGCTACAGACTGCCACCGCTGAACGGGCTGCGGGCTTTCGAGGCAGCCGGCCGCCACCTCAGCTTCAAGCTTGCTGCTCAGGAGCTCTTCGTGACGCCGGGCGCCGTCAGCCAGCAAATCAAGCATCTCGAGCAGGTTCTGGGGGTCCCGCTGTTTCAGCGCATCCATCGAAGCCTCGTTCTCACCGGGCACGGCGAGGTCCTTCTGCCGACCGTCAGCGAGGCCTTCGAGCGCATGTCGACGGCTATCGACAAGGTGGCCCGCTCATTGCCAGGGCGGACGTTGAGGCTCGGTGTTTCTCCCGGCTTGGCTGCCGATCCGGATCGTCTTCTGGCAAGTCTCGCGAAAACCGGACGGGCGCCGGACTACATCAAGGCCATCTCGACCGACGACGTTGCGGATCTCTTCAGCGGCGCATTGGACGCCCTCTTGCGCCCGGGGCCCGGACCGTATCCGGGGATGCATGCGGAGGTGCTGGATCTGCACCGGTTGTTCTCTCCTCATTCCCGTGCCTCCCTTGTCGTTTGGCCGGGCCTGGCCAAGTGCCGGGAGTTCCTGAAGGCGAGATTGCTGCTGAGTTCGCCGTGATCGTCGTGGAGAGCGCAAGTCCCGATGCGGGCATCCGGGCTCGAGCATGGCGGCGAAGGCGATGGCCGGCTTCTCGCGTCGGTGGGCGATCGAGCGGCAGCCGCCGTTCCGGACGGAGGGCGCCGGGCCACTTGCGAGCTTCCCCGCGGAGCGCGGGACTTGCCCCACGCTCTCCCTTTCATGCCATAAGGTGATGCCATGAACGCCCCTACGACGACGACACAAGGCTCGTCCGCGCCCCTCGTGCGCGACGCGGCGGAAGCCGTCGCCTATGTGCGTGCACGCGACCTGCCCTTCGTGAAGGTCGGCATCGTCGACGTGGACGGCGTCATGCGCGGGAAATACATGGCCCGCGACAAGTTCGAGTCGGCGCTCGAAAAGGGCTTCGGCTTCTGCGACGTCGTGCTCGGCTGGGACTCGAACGACCAGCTCTACGACAACACGGCGCTCACCGGCTGGCACACCGCCTATCCGGACGCCCCCGTGCGCATTCTCCCGGAGACCATGCGGCTCGTTCCCTTCGAGAACGACCTGCCCTTCTTTCTCGGCGAGTTCGCCGGCTATGCGGAGGCGGCCTGCCCGCGCGGCGCGCTGCGCCGCGTCCTCGACAGGGCGAAGGGACTGGGCTTCGCGGTCTCGGCGGCGGCGGAGTTCGAGTTCTTCCTCTTCGAGGAGACGCCCCACTCGGTGCGCGAGAAGGGGTTCCGCGACCTGAAGACCGTCACGCCGGGTTTCTTCGGCTATTCGCTCCTGCGCGCCGGGGTTCACGCCGATTTCCATCACGAGCTCCTCGATCTCGCCCGCGGGATGGATTTCGAGATCGAGGGCCTTCACACCGAGACCGGGCCCGGCGTGCTCGAGGCCGCGATCCGCGTCGACGACGCGCTGCGCGCCGCCGACAAGGCCGCTCTCTTCAAGACCTACACCAAGATCCTCGCCCAGCGGCGCGGCTGGATGGCGACCTTCATGGCGAAATGGTCGCGGGAGTGGCCGGGCCAGTCCGGCCACCTGCACGTGTCGCTGAGGGATCTGCGCACCGGCAAGGGCGCCTTCCACGACGCGAAGGACCCGCACGGCATGTCGCAGACCATGCGCTGGTTCGTCGGCGGGCAGCAGCATCTGATGCCCGAACTCCTCGCCATGGTCGCCTGCACGGTGAATTCCTACACGCGCCTCATCCCGGGCTTCTGGGCCCCGACCGACTCCGCCTGGGGCGTGGAAAACCGCACGACCGCGCTCCGGGTGATCCCGGGCTCGGAGAAGTCGCAGCGGGTCGAGTACCGGGTCGCCGCCGCCGACATCAACCCCTATGTCGCGCTGGCCGCCGCGGTCGGCTCGGGGCTGTGGGGCATCGAGAACCGCATCGATCCGGGCGAGCCCATCGCCGGAAACGCCTACGAGGTGAAGCATCCGAAGGAGCGTGCGCTGCCGCGCTCCCTCGGCGAGGCGGCCGAGAGGCTGAAGGCGTCGCAGGCCGCGCGCGGCCTCTTCGGCGACACCTTCGTCGATCACTATGCCTCGACCCGCGAGTGGGAAGAGCGCGAGGCCCGCAAGGCCATTACGGATTGGCAGCTCGCCCGCTATTTCGAGATTATCTGAAGACCATGCCGGACATCATCTGCATCTCTCCGGCCGGCGGACGCGCATTCGCTCGCCGCTCCGTCATGAGCGGCGGCGTACTCGATGCGCTCCTCCTGGACGGGCGTGAAGGATACGGGCCGCGGCGCTTTCCCGTCGCCGCTCGGCCATCTCGCCGTCACCCGCCCGAAATCGTATCACCTGCGCAGCCTTGAGCCGCTCGACCGCCCCGGATCGGGCCCGGCGGGAGACGACCTGTGAGAGACCCATGACAGCCACCCCCGCCCCTCGGCTCAGCTCCAACTGGAACTATCCCACGAGCATCCGCTTCGGCGCCGGCCGGATCGCCGAGCTGGCCGAGGCCTGCCGGAGCGCCGGCATGAGCCGGCCGCTCCTCGTCACGGATCCTTTCCTGGCGACGCAGCCCATGACGGCGAACGCCCTGCGGCTCCTGCAGGACGCGGGACTGGACGCGGCGGTCTTTTCCGAGATCAAGCCCAATCCGGTCGAGACGAACGTCGACCGCGGGCTCGAAGCCATGCGCGCGGGGCGTCACGACGGCGTCGTGGCGTTCGGCGGCGGCTCGGCGCTGGACGCCGGGAAGGTCATCGCCTTCATGGCGGGCCAGACCCGGCCCATGTGGGATTTCGAGGATATCGGCGACTGGTGGACCCGCGCGGATCCGGCCGGAATTGCGCCCGTCGTGGCCGTGCCGACCACCGCCGGAACCGGCTCCGAAGTCGGGCGCGCCGGCGTCATCACCCAGGAGGCGACCCATACCAAGAAGGTGATCTTCCACCCGCTCATGATGCCGAAGGTCACGATCTGCGACCCGGAACTGACCGTGGGCATGCCGCCGCACGTCACGGCCGGCACCGGCTTCGACGCGCTTGCCCATGGCCTCGAAGCCTATTGCGCGCCGTCCTATCACCCCATGGCGGACGGCATCGCCGTCGAGGGCATGCGGCTCGTGAAGGAGTACCTGCCGCGGGCCTATCGGGACGGTGCCGATCTCGAGGCCCGCGCGCACATGATGTCGGCGGCCGCCATGGGCGCCACCGCGTTCCAGAAGGGGCTCGGCGCGATCCACGCGCTCTCGCACCCGGCTGGCGCGCTCTACGACACCCATCACGGGCTCACGAACGCAGTCTTCATGCCCTACGTGCTGGCCTTCAACCGTCCGGCGATCGAGCCGAGGATCGAGAGGCTGTCCGCCTATCTCGGCCTGCCCGCGCGGTTCGAGGCCTTCCTGGACTGGGTGCTGGCGCTGCGCGCGGAGCTCGAGGTTCCGCACACGCTGGAGGGCCTGAAGATCGGCCCCGAGCGGTTCGACGAGATGGCCGCGATGGCTCCGGAGGATCCGACGGCCGGCGGCAATCCCGTCCCGGTGACCCGGGAGAACGCACGGCGTCTCTACGAGGCCGCCCTCGCGGGGCGGGTCTGACGGCTCAGCCGCCGCCCGGCCTCTTGGCCTCTTCCAGCTTCGCCCAGAGGGCCGGATCGCGGAAATCCGCGATCGTCGCATCCGCGCCGGCCTCGAGCAGGGTGGAGACGGGCTGGCCCGTGAGCAGTCCGAACGTGAAGATGCCGGCGCCTTTGGCCGAGCGGATTCCGGAGGGCGAGTCCTCGAACACGATGGCCTCCGACGCCTCCGTCCCGAGGCGGTCGAGCGCCGTGAGATAGGGCATCGGATCGGGCTTGCCGTGGGTCACGTCCTCGCGCGCCAGGAGCACCTCGAAGAAGTCGCGCACGCCGAGGCCTTCCATCGCGTGCTCGAGATTGATCCGCGGCCCGTTCGTCACGACCGCGAGCTTGAGCGCGCGCTCCTGCGCCCAGGCGAGGAGGTCCAGGAGCCCTGCGAGGGGCGGCAATTCCGGCGCCATTCGCCGGAACAGCGCCTCCTTCTCCTCCGCGAAGCGATCGAGCTCGGCGGAATCCCGGCCGGGAAACAGGTCCGCAAAGATGGCCGCGTTGGTCCGTCCCGAGATCCGGGCCAGGTAGACCTCGTCGGTGACGGTGATGCCGTGCGGCTCGAGGAAGGCCGCAAAGGCCTCCCGATGGACCGGGTCCGTGTCCGACAGGGTGCCGTCCACATCGAAGATCAGGGCTTTGAGCACGTGCGTCTCCCGAGCGGGCCTCTTTACCAAGGAGCATGTGTGCTCCGTCAAGGCCCGCGGCCGATGGCGACGATGCTCCTGGACAGCGCGGTTCCGTCGTCCGAATGATGGAATGGAGGGCCCTCGGCCGCTGCCGCTCCGGCGAGCCGTTCCGGGCGATTCGGCCGAGCGGCAACGGACCGCGAAACACAGGGTGTCGGGTCATGGATCAGTCTCTCAAGGACGCTCATTCGGTTTCGCATGAGCCCGGCGTGGTCGCCGCTGCCGCCTATCTCGGCGGGAAACGGGTCGCCGAGATTCCCGTGGCGGAGGCGGGCGAATGGTCCCGCCGGCCGGGTCACGTCGTCTGGATCGGCCTTCACGAGCCGAGCCTCGAACTCCTGCGCCGGCTCCAGGCCGAGTTCGGACTGCACGAGCTTGCCATCGAGGATGCCCTCAAGGCGCATCAGCGCCCCAAGGTCGAACAATACGGGGAGGCGCTCTTCGTCGTGGCCCGCACGGCCCAGATGCTGGACGGCCGCATCGCCTTCGGCGAGACCCATCTCTTCGTCGGGCGCGGCTACGTGGTCTCCGTCCGGCACGGCGCGTCGACCTCCTATGCGCCCGTGCGCGAGCGCTGCGAGGCTTCCCCGAAGGCTCTGTCCGACGGGGAGGACTTCATCCTCTACGCCATCCTCGACTTCATCGTCGACCATTACATGCCGGTCATCGAGGCGATCCATGAGGAGGTGGATGAGATCGAGGATTCCATCCTCGACGCGACCTCGCCCCAGGATCAGGTCGGCCGCCTGTATCAGCGCCGGCGCGACCTCCTGCGCCTCCGCAATGCCGCCGTTCCGCTCGTGGAGGTCTGCCGGCGCCTGGAGCAGCCGGGGCTGCCCGGCATCGACGTCGCCATGCAGCCGCTGTTCCGCGACGTGTCCGATCACATCCGACGAATCCAGGAGGAGATCGAGTCGCTCCGCGAGGTCATGGCCTTCGCCTTCGAGACCAGCCTCATGAGGGGGCAGGCCCAGCAGACCGAGGTCTCCCGCCGCCTCGCCGCCTGGGCCGCCATCCTCGCGGTCCCGACCGCCGTAGCCGGCATCTACGGGATGAACTTCGAGCACATGCCGGAGCTGGAATGGCGCTACGGCTATTTCCTGGTGCTCGCCGTCATCGTCGCCGTCTGCGGCACGCTCTACTGGCGCTTCCGGAAGTACGGCTGGCTGTGAGGGGGCTGTGTCGGCAGCGCCGGCCGAGGCGATGACGCTGTCGTCATCCTTGGGCGCGCGCAGCGCGACCCGAGGATCTCGGGCCGCGAAAGGCGCTCGACCCTGCACCCGATCCTGTGGTTCACCGGCGGCGCTTGGCCCGCCACCGGTCGCCATCAGACGGGTGGGGATGGCGCTCGTCCGACGGTGGCGGCCGTGACGTGCGCCCTCGACGGCGGGCGGACCACGTCCGCGAACACGGCGAACCTGTCGGGATCCGTCCGCTCCGGGGCCGGGGCATCGTAGATGACGAGCAGGGCTCCAGGTCCGGCTTCGGGCCACGATTCGAGCCCCTCGGGGTGGTCGACGTGCAGACGGTAGGGCAACTCGCAGAGCGTCTCGATTCGCGCAGGATCGATGACGCCGGAGGCATCGTCGTGAACCGCGCCGCACCATCGCAGCACGAAGGCCGGCCCTTCGAGCGCCATGGACGGACCGACGAGCAGCAGGAGGTCGTCCCCGTCGAGCCGCATGTCGCGGATGCCGAGCCCTCTCGTGTCGAGGAGGTGCTTGCGGTAGCGCCGTCCGCCGTCGATCCGGCGGGCCTTCAGGCGACCCGGCGCCTTCTCGGCGAGCTCCATGTCGAGGACGACGGCGTGCCCGCGCAGGACCGGGCCCCGGAGCCCGAGCCAGGCCCGGCTCCCGCGGACCGCAAGGCCCTCCACGTCGAAGCCGTTCTCCTTCGACGGTATCCGAAGGAAGGCCCCGAGATGCGGGTCGTCGGACACCCACTGCACCAGGGCGCTGCGGCTTCTGCCGAACTTGACCCAGGCCGCCTGCCGCCGATCCACCGCGCGGGCCGGAGCGAAGAGGCCGCGTTCTTCCTCGACGAGCGGGATGCGGCCGAGGAAGTACCGGTTCGGCTCGCGCACGATCTCCTCCATGCGCCGCAGGGCCTCGCCGGGATCGTTCTCCTTGCGCTTCGGCTTCGAGCGCTTGAGGGCGTGGGACCCGACGATCCAGAGGAAACCTCCCTCGGCGCACAGGCCCTCGATATCCATCTCGCCTTCGGGCCTGCCGGGAGGGCGACGAGGTCGGCGAGCGCAAAATGCCGATGATCTCCGAAGTTCCCGTCGTCGAGGTGCCGAAGGCGCTCGACGCTGGCTGTTTCGTCGCAGGCGACGAAGAGGCAATTGCCGATCCGCGCGACGGCGGAGAGGTCCTTGTGGAGCGGGTCGTCCACGTGCCGCAGAGGTCTCCAGTCGGAAAAGACGAGGGAGACTCGATCGATGACGTCCGCATGGCCGTTGTCCTGCACGACGGGGGCTCCTGTTGCGTTCGACGAGATCGGCGGCGGCGAAGCATGCGCCGGGTACGCCCCCGCCGGCAACTCCCGATGAGGTCCCCAACAGCGAAGCGCCACGGACCGAGCGAGCGGCACTCCTGAGGGTAAAGGTCGGCGGAAAAAGTCCTCTGAGGGTAAAGGTGAGCGGAAAAAGTTTTCGTGTGATGTGGTTCACAGCGTCGGCCTGCGGAGTGATGCATAGTCCGATCATCGCCAACGGAGATCTCCTCTCGGGCGATGTAAACCGCAACTCTCGCAACTCGTATGAAGAGGAAATCCCATGCCCTACAATATTGACATCGATGCCCTCTGGCAGGAGCAGAACGTCCAGGCTTTCGGCGGCAACACCTACTACGGTGACGGCGGCGACGCCACCGCGGTCGGAATCCAGACCGGCGCCATCAGCGACAACGACGTCCTCCTCGATCTCGGCAACCCGAGCACCGACATCGACGCCAATCTGCTCTTCCAGGCCCAGAACGTCCAGGCTTTCGGCGGCAACTCCTTCTACGGCAATGGCGGCGACGCCGTTGCGGTCGGAGTGCAGTCCGGCGAGATCCAGGACAACGACCTCACCGTCGCGTAACCTTCACGTCTCTGGAGCGCTATCGGCTGCGAGCCGATGGCGCTCCATTCCTTCTCGCATCTCTCATTCCCGCCCTCCTGATCTCTCGGAAAAGACCAGAGCGACTCGCTTGATGCGACCCTGGCCTCGTCCTGAATCCAGATCTCGATGAGCTTGCCCTGCGCCTGTTCGGGCCACGCCTCGCTGACCAGCGGGGCGAAGTTCGTTTGAAGGCCGCCCGAGCTCCTCGTCCGCCCTCTGGGTGTCGCGGTCGGACCGACAGCTTGGCGAAGTCGAGCTCGTGCATGCAGGACGATGCCGAAGCGACGCTCGACCACGTCGCGGAGATCGATCTGCCGCCAGCGCCGCAACGCCATCCTGGTCCGGGTCGGGACCTTCGAAAAGAGAGCCTCCAGATCGCTCATCTGCGCCGCGGCGAGCGCGACGGACGCCCCGGATGGACCCGGTCGCTCAGCCCGCGACGACTCGTTTGCGGATTTCCGGGACGGCGCGGATGCGATTCCTGTGTGGCGAACGAGAGCGGTTCGTCATGCCGGTACCGCTCCGACCTGACCGCGATGCATCGCAGCTTTGCCCTGCAGCCAAGGAAGACCGAGGACGCCGCCGAGCGCGGCGCCTTCCGGCCCGGGCAGTGATCGGTCAGGGGCCTCGCGGACCAAGGCGGCGCGGGTTGCCGCCGACGGCTCCGGGAGGACTACAGGCCGACCCTCGCCAAGCAGACCTTAAGCCGCGAGCTTATGTCCCTCGGCTTGCGCGATCGGGCACAACGGTTCCGATCAATCGGATGTTGTACCAGAGCATCGGACCCGAAAGCGGACCCCACTTTTGGGATCCATCCGATGCTCTTTTTCTTGGAGCAGCGCATCGTTCGGCGCGCGGACAACCGGGTCCACTTTTCCGCACGATGCGCCAGCAAAAAAACTTTCGTGTGATGTGGTTCACAGCGTCGGCCTGCGGAGTGATGCATAGTCCGATCATCGCCAACGGAGATCTCCTCTCGGGCGATGTAAACCGCAACTCTCGCAACTTCGTATGAAGAGGAAATCCCATGCCCTACAATATTGACATCGATGCCCTCTGGCAGGAGCAGAACGTCCAGGCTTTCGGCGGCAACTCCTACTACGGCGATGGCGGCGACGCCACCGCGGTCGGAATCCAGACCGGCGCCATCAGCGACAACGACCCCTCCTCGATGTCGGCAACCCGAGCATCGACGTCGACGCCAATCTCGCCTTCCAGTTTCAGAACGTTCAGGCTTTCGGCGGCAACAGCGTCTTCGGTAATGGCGGCGACGCCACTGCGGTTGGAGTTCAGTCCGGCGAGATCCAGGACAACGACCTCACCGTCGCGTAACCTTCACGTCTCTGGAGCGCTATCGGCTGCGAGCCGATAGCGCTCCATTCCTTCTCGCATCTCTCATTCCCGCCCTCCTGATCTCTCGGGGGCGGCTTTTTCATTTAGAGCGTCGGATTCGAACTTGGAGTCGCCGGGTTTGATCCGATGCCAGGGTGTGAATCCCTCTCTGAGACGGGAGGTGGATCATGAGCCGCAGCTTTTCCCTCGATCTGCGTGTGCGTGTGATTGCCTTTGTGGAGGCGGGCCATTCGCGCCGGGCGGCGGCCCGGCATTTTGGCGTCAGCGACAGCTTTGCCATCAAGCTCCTGCACCGGCACGCCGCCTCGGGATCGCCTGCGCCGGTCCGCCGGGGCCGGCCCCGTGGCAGCGGCAAGCTGGCGCCCTATGCGGATTTTCTGGTGCATGTGGCGGAGACGAAGTCCGTCGAACTGCTGTTCCAGGCGGTTCGTGGCTGATCGCAAAATCCTTAGAAATCTGGCCTTTCTCGGGTGAACTGTTCTTCCTTGTTCGCACGCATCCGCTACATTCCGGCATCTCTGCGGGCCATCGCCGCGGAGAGCCAGCTCGCAGCCCTCACGGGCTCGACGCCGCAAAGGACGGGCGAACTCCCAACAAAGACGCAAGATCATACGGTCCCCGCGATTGAAGATGCTCGGAGCCGCGTGGAAACCACCAGCGTGGCCGTGGACGCCAAAGACGCATGGCTTTTCCACCCGCTCAGGCGGGCTCGGTAAGCGTTCCTATGGCCTTCCGGGACAAGGAGGGAGCAATCTCTTTCATACCGATGCCGCCGGTCACAGGTATGCATGAGGCGGATCCGCCAGTACCCCCTGGACGAAGCACCGCCGAACCAGCAACATCATTGTCGATGATCCAGACGGGTGGAGCATGAGCGGAGCCCCCGGTTCCAAGATCCAACGACACCTCGCCGCGATCTTTGCAGCCGACGTGGAGGGTTACTCCCGGCTGATGGGGCTGGACGAGGTCGGGACACTGCGGACCCTCACCGCCCACCGCGAGATCATGGATCGGCTCATCGAGGAGCATGGAGGACGCATCGCCAATACCGCCGGGGACAGCGTCCTCACCGAGTTCCCGAGCGTCGTGGATGCCGTGCAGGCGGCAGTGGAGATCCAGGAGGCTCTCAAGACTGCCAACGAAACCTTACCCGAGGATCGTCAGGTTCGCTTCCGCATCGGAGTTCATGTTGGCGATGTGCTGGTGAAGGGCGCAGACCTCTTTGGTGACGGGGTGAACATCGCGGCTCGCCTTCAGGCCATCGCTGAACCGGGTGGTGTGTGCATCTCAGGCGCTGCGTATGAGCATGTCAGAAAAGCACTATCGTTGACCTACACGGACCTCGGCCGGCATCAGGTCAAGAACATCGCGGACCCCCTTCGCGCCTATTCCGTCGAAGAACGTTCAGGCGCAGCATCATCATCCTCTGTCTCCAATGCACCGCCGCTTCCCGAGAAACCATCGATTGCCGTCCTGCCATTCGACAACATGAGCGGCGATCAGGAGCAGGAATATTTCGCCGACGGCATCACCGAGGACATCATTACCGAGATCTCGAAGATACAGGGGCTTGTGGTGATCTCGCGTAACTCCACCTTTACCTACAAGAAAAAGGCGGTCAAAGCGCAGGATGTCTGCCGCGATCTTGGCGTCCGCTACATTCTGGAAGGCAGTGTACGAAAGGCCGGTGAGCGCGTGCGGATCACAGCGCAGCTGATTGACGGACGCTCAGGAGGGCATCTCTGGGCCGAGCGCTACGATCGGGGGCTCGCAGACATTTTCGCCGTGCAGGACGATGTGGCGGAACGGATCGTGCGCAGCCTCGAGGTAAAACTCGTTGAGGGGGACGAAGCGCGCGCGCCTCGCATCGAAACCGACAACCCGGAAGCCTACGATTGCGTCCTGCGCGGGCGTGAGCAATATCGCTTGTTCTCCAAGAATGGCAATTCGGCCGCACGGCAGCTTTACGAGAGAGCGATCGAGCTCGACCCGAATTATGCTGCAGCGCATGCGGCCCTGGCCGAGACGTACTTGCATGACTGGTTCGCGGGTGCCTCCGAGGCGCTGGACCGGGCTTTCGAGCTGGCGCTGAAAGCCAAGGACCTCGAACCGTCAATTCCGCTAGTCTACGAAGCGCTGGGCTCGGTTCATCTTTTCAGGAGGCAACACGACGAGGCCCTGGCGGCCGCAAGACGGTGGGTCGAGGTCGAGCCCGGCAACGCCGAGGCCTATGCCAATCTCGCCGGCATTCTGCATTTCGCAGGCGAGCCCGACCAGGTCGCCGGTTTGATCGAGAAGGCGAAGCGCCTCAATCCATTCTATCCATTCTACTACACCCTCTATGTCGGCCAGGCTCACTTCACGATGCACCGCTTCAGGGAGGCGGCGGCGTTCATCAAGCGGAGCGTCGCTCACAATCCGCAGCATCTGCCGTCTCTCTTCTATCTGGCCGCGAGCTATGGCCAGCTTGGAGAGACCGCTCTTGCGCGCGACGCCTTGGCGGAGGTTCTGCGGATCAGTCCCGATTTCTCAATTGCGTGGGTTCGGACCATCGCGGCCTACAGACGCGCGGACGACTTGAGCTTGCTGCTCGACGGCCTGAGGAAGGCGGGTTTGCGGGAGTGACCACTCGGGGGGCATCCTGCGATAATCGGCATGAGACTGAGCTGCGTCCCCGACAGGGGAGCCGAAAACAGACATCTGACCCGACATCCGCCCGATGACCGTTCAGTACCTCCAATGAGGCCGTGCTTGCGACACAGGGAACTGCCGACGCTGGCCCGCCCAGGTCCAGCTCAACCATCTGGAGCTCCTCTTGCTCGTCCGGTGTCAGCGACTGCATGATGGCGAACCCCGGCGCGTACTGGCTCACAGTTCTGTTACCCCAGTGTTCGAGCTAGTCGTAATCATCCACGATTTCCGAGTTCGTTCTGCTCAAGGAGCTGAAACTCGATTGCGGCCTGAACAGGCCCGGTGAGAAAGCAGGTCGCATCGTGTTCACCGAGTGGGGCAGCCATCCCGGCAGCAGCGAGGGATGGGTCGACCTGCGTGATGATCTCACGGCGTCCCTTCTTCAGGCGAGAATCATCGAACGCGAGCTATCAATCCGCCTACGGATCGGCGAGCCGATATAGCCATGCTGGAGCGATCCCTCGCCCGAAGGCTCAAAGTGAAGGTGCGGAAAATGCACTCGCTCATGTTGCTCTCCGACGGAATCGGCGAGGGCGCTATGTTCTGGGGATTCAGAGAAGGTTGAATATATGACGAACGACCTGCGATTCAGGAAGGAGTTTCAGCTTCAACCTCGGCAGATGATTGAGGCTGACGTGCGTGAGAAGGCCGAATATGCGGCGCGCCCGAAGGCATTCGACGCATGGATGCGCCTGCGCTTTGGCCGGAAGACCATTCCTGACAAGCAGTCGCCACCGCCGGAATCGCCAGCATCTGGCTCATCAGATTGATATCGCGTTGCGGAGATGCGCGAGCATGAGCGCATCATCTCGATGATGGCCGAGAAGCCCGCCACGGGACTCACCCGCGCCGTTTCAATATCCTGGAAGAGACGGGCTGGAGCGGTATGGCGCAGCAAGCCGCTTCGACACGATCTCTTCGTCGTCGAACCGCGTTTCGATCTCGATACCATCCTGGTGGCAGAGGCTGCTTTCGTCGGGGGGGACGGGCATCCCGCTTGATCGGATTCGGTATGAGTTTTTCGGTCCGGCGGGTGAGTTGCTGGCCGCCTGACGTTCGCCTCCGAACTCAGTGAAATGCCCAACAAGCATCGACCCTGCCGCCGCGCCTTCGGGCGGGGTCGAACCCATCGTGGTGAGTGAGCCCTCTCCGATGCCGGAACCGCAGGTCCTCAGCCAAAAGTGTCGTTGGAAGGGGGCGGCCCGCGCGGGGCCGTCCGTTCACCGATAGCGGCGATAGCCGTAGTAGCCGCGACGGTAGTGGACCACGCGCGGTCCAAAGTAGCGTGCCCGGTTATAGCGCGGATAGCCGCCATAATAGACGCGGCGCGAATAGACGCGGCGCGGGTAGTAGTAGCGCGGCGCGTAGTAGACACGGCGCGGGGCATAGTAACCATAACCATAGGCCGGATAGCCACGTACCCGTAGGCTGGATAACCTACCCGTACCCGTAGGCTGGATAACCGTACCCGTACCCGTAGGCGGAGGTCGCAGCCGCAGCGGTACGGCCACCGAGGATGGCCCCGCCGACCAGACCCGCTGCGAGAGCGCCGCCTCCACCCCACCCACCATGGCGATGGCCGTAGTAGCCCCCGTAGCCCCAACCGCGACGCCAGTATTGTGCATCTGCCGTTCCAACACTCCCGGTCAGGATCAAAGCAGCACAGGCTGCCAATGCGAGCTTCCTCATAGCAACCTCCAACTCGTAGTACCCTCCGTAACAGGGCTCAGCCTGCAAAATACCATATCCCTCTGTCCGCGGCCGTAGAACCGGCGGGCAGAACCTCCCACGCACTGCGCGTCTCGTAGCGCACCTGGCCGTCGACGATCATGACCGGAGCGCCGCTCGGGAGTGTCGCAGTGGTGGTCGGATCACCGCTTTGGTGGACGGAGACCAGATTACGGGCCTTGTCATTGGCGAGGACATCGATCAGGACGCTGCCGTTCTCGTTGACGCGGGCCGTATCGTTCTGGGCGTGTTGTTGGGGTTTTTGGGCCATGGCGCTATCCGATGCGTTCCTGAAACAGTCGAGGCTAACACGCGCCGCCTGCACGGGAATTGCGATTTGTCAGTCGGCGCAGTATCTGGCCGCCGCGTTTAGGCGGCCACGACAAGACGTCGGTCGTTGGTGGTCAGTGAGAAAGCCTTCGCCGAACAACCATCCCGTTGTTTCCGGGAGGTGCGAGTGGACTGAATAGCCTCGAAGCCTACCCATTGCAGCCGGGATGGCCGAGAAGGCGAGCCACGGCATTCCGGGCCCTCGCCGCTCCTTGCCCTCGCGAAACCCGGAGAACCCGCCTGTGAGTCTCCGACGCGCTGTAAACGGCATGCCGCGTGCGGCGATCGGCTGTTTCCTGGAAAGACGGTCGGAGCGGCACGGCACATCCGGCCACTTCGACACGATCCCTTCGTCGTCGAACTGCGTTACGATCTCGATACCATCCTGATGGTGGAGGCTGTTGGACGGCGTTGTATCGAACCTCACGGCTGGACCAGCATCCCGATTCCGGATGACGGGGCAGCGCGGGTCTCAGCGGCTGAGGGCCTGCGGATGGCGCGTTCGAGGGACTGAGCGCAAACGGGTCGATCTGATCTCTCACTATTGTGCGGGTGGGCTGAAGCGCCCATCGTCTCGAACTGCTCTGCGGGTCCGTAGCCCGTCCTGTTTGCAGAGGGTTTGCTATGGGCGATTTATGGCTCTGCGCGGTAGAAGGCTACGAACCGAAGTGGAGGGCGTCGCAATGGCGGGAGCGGTTGGCGGCCACACACCCTGGTGGACCTGGGTTTGGCCAGTGCTGGCGTTGGTTGTGTTTGGGATGTCCGTTCTCGTCGGCTTACCCGGCCCACTCACCATCATCGCGGGCTCTACGCTGATTGCCGCTGTGTTCGCAGCCGTCTACCACGCCGAAGTGGTGGCGCATCGCGTTGGCGAGCCCTTCGGCACCCTGATTCTGGCGCTCGCAGTGACGGTGATCGAGGTCGCCCTGATTGTCTCGATCATGTTAGGCGGCGGGAGCGATAAGTCAGGATTGGCACGCGATACGGTGTTCGCAGCCGTGATGATTATCTGCAATGGACTGGTCGGGCTGTGCCTGCTCTCGGGCGGCATCCGGCATCGCGAGCAAGGGTTTCAGCTTGAGGGCGCGCTTGCCGCGTTGGCGGTTCTCGCGGCCCTGACCGTGCTGACCCTCGTAGTGCCGAACGTGACAACCAGCGCTCCAGGCCCGGTGTTCACTCCCTCCCAACTCGCCTTTGCGGGGTGTGCCTCATTCGTGCTCTACGGGTCGTTTGTGTTCGTCCAGACCGTGCGCCATCGAGATTACTTCCTGCCCCCGCCTGGCGGCAACGAGGAAGCGCACGTACCCCCACCGCCTACCAAGGTGGCCCTCTTCAGCCTCGCATTGCTCGTCGCCTCGCTGGTCGCTGTCGTGGGGTTGGCGAAGGCGCTCTCGCCGACGCTGGAGGCCGGAGTAACGCGGGTTGGTGCGCCGAAGGCAGTTGTGGGCATCCTGATCGCCGCGCTGGTGCTCCTGCCCGAGGGCCTCGCCGCACTGCGGGCGGCCAAGGCCAACCGACTTCAGACCAGCATGAATCTGGCCCTTGGTTCGGCTCTCGCCAGCATCGGCCTGACGATCCCGGCGGTGGCGGTTGTGTCGATCTTGATTGGGCAGCCTCTCGCGCTCGGCCTCGGCCCCACGGAGAGCGTGCTCCTCGCCCTCACGCTCCTGATTGTCGTAATCACGCTGGGGACCGGGCGCACGACGGTGCTCCAGGGCATCGTCCATCTGGTCATCTTCGCGGCGTTCTTGTTCCTGGCCGTCGTGCCATGACGAGGATGCACGATCACCGCGACGGGAGCCTGATCAGCAAGAGTGGGGTCCCGAGGCGGGCCAGAACGGCTACTGACCAGACATAGGGCGAAGCCAGATCCGATAGGGACTTGCGGCTCCGGGGGAGCACCCAAGGACCAACACGCGGTAGAGTGGAAACGGGCTGCGCGGCCCGGGGTGACGGAGGATCGGAAGCAACCATGCGTCTACGACCTAGGCCATTCCGCGGGTCATCACTACAAGCGTCCCAGGTAGCTTAGTCGAGCAGGCTCCATCGCAGCCTTTTCGGTGAAACCGCCCAGAGCACGGCTACGTTGAGCCATAGGATCTTGGTGTCCCATAGGGCAAGGGAGCGAGTTCATGGCCGCAACAGGGATCAGCGGGGCCGCAGCAGCCGGTTCGCCGGGATACGGGCACGCAGCGCCGACCTCGTTCTGGGCTCTGACTCTTGGCTCTATCGGGGTGGTGTATGGCGACATTGGCACCAGTCCGCTCTACGCGCTGAAGGAAAGCCTCGCCGCCGCGACCGGGCACGGAATCACCATCCTTACGCGCGAGATGGTACTGGGAGTGGTGTCCCTTATCCTCTGGGCCCTGATCATCATTGTGACCATCAAGTACGTCGTCTTCGTCCTGCGGGCCGACAACAATGGCGAGGGCGGCACTCTCTCGCTCGTCACACTGGCCCAGCGCGCCCTCGGGCACAGCACCGGGCTGACCATCATCCTCGGCATGGTAGGGGCCTCCCTGTTCTATGGCGACGTCATCATCACACCCGCCATTTCGGTGCTCTCGGCGGTCGAAGGCCTCAAGCTCGCGACACCCGCTTTCGAGCCTTACGTGGTGCCGCTCAGCCTCGCCATTCTGATCGCCCTCTTTGCCGTCCAGCGGGTCGGCACGGCCGGCGTGGCTTCGTTCTTCGGGCCGATCACCGTCTTCTGGTTCCTCGCGATGGCGGGCGGAGGCCTGATGCACATCCGAGATGATCTGAGCATTTTCGCCGCGGTCAACCCGGCCCATGGCCTCGGTTTCCTGGCGAGCCACGGGACCGCCGGGCTCCTTGCGCTCGGGGCGGTGTTCCTGTCAGTCACCGGCGCGGAGGCGCTCTATGCTGATCTGGGACACTTCGGACGCTCGCCGATCCGCACCGCCTGGCTCGGCCTAGTCCTCCCTGCGCTGGCCCTCAACTATCTCGGCCAAGGGGCCATGCTGCTGGCCCATCCTGAAGGATTGGAGAACCCGTTCTTCTTGCTCTATCCCGCGTGGGCGCTGTTGCCGATGGTGGTCCTTGCGACCGTGGCGACGATCATCGCGAGTCAGGCGGTGATCACGGGTGCCTTCTCGATCTCGCAACAGGCGATGCATCTGGGGGTCCTGCCCCGCTTCCGGGTGCTTCGCACCTCGGAGACCGAGAAGGGGCAGGTCTATATCCCCTTCATCAACTGGCTCCTGCTCGCCGCTGTGGTCCTGCTGGTCGTCCTGTTCGAGACCTCGAGCGCCCTGGCGGCCGCTTACGGTCTGGCCGTGACGGGGGACATGGTCATCACCTCGTGCCTGCTGTTCATCGTCGCCTGGAAATTCTGGACATGGTCACCTGCCCTCACCGCTCTGGTAATCGCTCCGTTCTTCGCCATCGAGCTGGTGTTTCTCGGGGCGAACGCGCTCAAGATCCCGCAGGGCGGCTGGTTCCCGCTCGTGGTCGGCACCGGGCTGTTCATCCTGATGCGAACCTGGCGCAAGGGCATGCGTCTACTGTCCGAGCTGGCGCACCGAGGCCGGCCGCCCCTCTCCGAGTTCATCCGCAACGCCGAGAGCAGCCTGGTGCCGCGCGTGCCCGGCACGGCGATCTTCCTGACCGGGAACGCCCAGGATGTGCCGGCGGCCCTTCTCCACAACATGAAGCACAACAAGGTGCTGCATGACCAGAACGTCATCCTCACTGTGGTCACCGAGGAGGTGCCGCGTTTGGGCGAGGAGGGGCGCGTCACCGTCGAGAAACTCTCGGACCGCTTCTCGCGGGTGACGGTGCGGTTCGGGTTTATGGAGGACCCGAACGTCCCGAAGGCGCTCGAACGGGCCAACTTCAGTCTGGAGAACGTCTCGTTCTTCTTGTCGCGGCGAGCGCTGCAGCCGTCGCCGACTTCAGGACTGCCGCTCTGGCAGGATTACCTATTCATTCCCATGGCCCGGTCCGCCAGTGACGTGTCGGACCAGTTCTGTATTCCGGAGGATCGCGCGGTCGAGGTCGGGGCGCGGATTACGATATGATAGTGACCCTGGTCAGATCCGAGCATTTGGTAGGGACGGGCCGGAGCACCTCCAGGCGATGCGCTCGGAAAGTCCATCACTGTGCGGCGGTGCCGGGCTACTCAGAAGGTGCTTTCCCGCTGTTCCTTCTCTGCAGCTCCGCGGTGCGCTATAGATCCAGACGAGAAGCTGCCCGCAGTCAACGCTAGACGGCACGAAGCAGTGCCATAGGGTCGGGACCATGAGTCCTCTGTCGAGCAGCATCCTCGTCTACGTGGGGTCAGGCATTGTCGTCGTGGGAGGAGCTATCGTGCATGCGGTGGCCCTTCCCGACGCTCCGGCACCGGTCAGCTGGCTTCGTCTGTAAGGCGAAGCCATGCCTTCTTCCAGCTTTCACCACCATTCCAGGTCTGATTGACGCGGATCACGATCAGCCCGGATGACAGCGTTGAGCCCGAGCACGCTCGACGTCCGCAGAGCGAGGAACAAGGGCAGAGACAAAACCGGGCAAGCTGGTCTCGGTGCCGTTCGCCTCCATCCCTGATCCCGATGCCGCTCTCCGAGCGCCGTAGGGAATAGACGGCCCTTCTGGAAGAGGCAGAGCATGAGATGTGGTGTTCCGGGCATGGGGAAGGCGAGCAGGGTCCGAAGCTGTTCGAGCATGCCAGAGCCCTCAACCTGGAAGGCATCGTCTCGAAACGGTCGAGTCGCGATATCGATCCGGACCATTTCGGGATTGGTGGAAGATCAAGAACCCGGAATACGAGAGGCGGTGAGGTGAACAATGCCAGGTCGGATTTCGTGGATGCGAACGTCAGACCATCGGCGGGAGCCGAAAGCCTGGAACGATGATTTCATTCCGTTCAACGGCGACGTGTGTCATCGGGCGCGTCATTTAAGATGGAAGCGGACCTGACCGGGGCTCGTGGACGTGGTCCATGACCGTGGACTTCCCCGAACCGCGCTTCAACGGCCAGTTTCCTTGGGATGGCAACTTCCTGCCGCAGGTGATTTCTGGACGGGCGCACTCCTCGGGGCGAACCTCCAACCACGCGGGCCAGAAAGTGAAACGGAACCGGCTGCGGGACTGGGCGAGAGAGATCAAGAAAGACGTTGTCGCCCTCTACCTCGCCGCGCGTGACCCTCGGGTGCCGTGGTATGTGAAGCTCGCTGCGGCGGCGATTGCCGCCTATGCGCTCAGCCCCATCGACCTGATCCCCGACTTTATCCCCGTGCTCGGCTATCTTGACGAGGTGATCATCCTGCCGGTCGCCATCGCCCTCATGATCAGGATGATCCCAGCCTCGCTCCTGGCGGAGTTCCGCGAGGAGGCGCAAAGGCGAGCCGAACGCCCGACGAGCCGAGTGGGGGCGGTGCTGATCGTCGCTCTCTGGGTCGCGGCCCTGGCTCTGACGATTGGGGCGTTCTGGCCGACACCTGTTGCAAGGCGCTGATCGGCGAACCAGTTTCCGATGATCGTGGATGCCATCCGTCGCCTCCCTGTCGACCGGATCGTTCTAGATGGAGAGGCCGTCTGCCTGCGACCTGACGGGCATCCGGACTTCCACGCGCGCCGGTCTCGCCAAGCTTGCCGCGGAGCCCGCCTGATGGCTTCGACCTTCTGGGCCTGGGATGGAGAGTATCTGATGTCGATGCCGCTCCACGAGCGCAGTAGCCGATTGGCGACCGTCTCTGGAGGAGGCGGAGGAGGGGGTGTGGTTCTCCGGGCATGTGGAAGGCGAGCAGGGTCTGAAGCTGTTCGAGCATGCCAGAGCCCTCAACCTGGAAGGCATCGTCTCGAAACTGACAGAGTCGCGATATCGATCCGAACGTCACGGGATTGGTGGAAGATCAAGAACCCGGAATACGAGAGGCGGGTAAGGAAACCATGTCGCGTGAGATTTCGTGGATGCGAACGTCGGATCATCGGCAGGAGCCGAAACCCCGGAATGACGACTTCGTTGCCTTCGACGGCGACGTGGTTATCGGGCGCGTTCTTCAAGGTAGCAGCGGACCTGACCGGGGCTGGTGGACGGGTCCATGACGTGCGATTGCTTCCCGGACCCCCACAGGGCGAAGCGCTATTGAGGCTCGCCGGCGTGATGCAGCGCGGCGGGTCGTCGAGGCGTACGAACGCTGTTGGCGGACGGATCGGGCCACTCTGCTTACCATGTGCTTACCGATCGCATTTTTCGGTAAGCAGGACGCTACTTGGGAACTGCTGAACCCCTTGCCCTGCAATGGTGAGCGGGGTGGGGATCGAACCCACGACCACATGATTAAAAGTCACGTGCTCTACCACTGAGCTACCCGCCCTAGAGATCCGCCGCGGATAGTCGAACATCGAACATCGAACGGCCGAGCTGCGCGATCCAGAGATGGGCCGGAGATAGGGGGTCGAAGAGCCCCGGTCAACCGAAAAGCCGCCGGGTCGCGGGGCAAGCCCGGCGGCCGCTGCGTCGCGCATTCCCTGCCCGAGGGAGCTGAGTGGCTGGGGGTGCTGCGCCGAAATAGGCCTTTTGTCTATACGCCCACTTGCGTTTCCACAGGATTGTGAGAGGCTGATATCGGCTGCTTCGGCAGCTCGTAGGCGAGCACCCGGGAGTGCGCACGGATGGACTGCCCTCCCGGGCGTCTCGTCGGACCGCTTGGGCGGCGCCCGCGGAACGCGCCGGCCGGAACCACCCCGAGCCGTCCCGCCGATTGACATGCTCCTCGCCCTCCTCACCGATATCCACGCCAACCGCGAGGCGCTCGAAGCTTGCCTCGCGCATGCGCGCCTGCTGAAGGCCGAACGCATGATCTTTCTGGGCGACTATGTCGGCTACGGCGCCGATCCCGTCTGGGTGGTCGAGACCGTCATGGACTTGGTCGCTCATGGCGCAATCGCGCTTCTGGGCAACCATGACGATGCGGTCGACGGCTCAGATGCGAACATGAACAGCCTTGCCCGGGACGCGATCGCCTGGACGCGCGAGCAACTCGGGCCGCAGCACCGGAAGTTCCTCTCCAGGCTTCCTCTGACCCGGGAGGAGGACGACGTCCTCTACGTCCACGCCAACGGCTACGCGCCTCGCGGCTGGGATTACATCTCGGGTCCGGTCGAGGCGATGCACCACCTGACCCGCACCGGCAAGGCACTCAGCTTCTGCGGCCATGTCCACGTTTCGATGCTTTACCATCGGGCTCCGACGGGCAAGGTCGGCGAGTTCACGCCGGAGCCAGGCGCGGACATCCCCTTGCTGCCGTCCCGTGAGTGGCTCGCCGTGATCGGCGCGGTCGGACAGCCCCGCGACGGGATTCCGGCAGCCAATTATGCCCTCTTCGACAGCGACAGGCGGGTCCTGAGATTCCTGCGGGTTCCCTACGACGTTCGGAAAGCCGCCTCGAAAATTCGTGCGGCCGGTCTGCCCGAGCGGCTGGCCTTGCGGCTGGAACTCGGGCGATGAAGGCCGGTGGTATCTTCCAGCATGCGGGGCGCCGGGAGGCGCGGACGGCGATCGAGGATCTGCGCGCTCAAGGACGAGCCGACGATGATGCCGGCACCGAGGATCGCCGACCATGTTGGGGGCCAGGTCGAACATCGCGTTGAGAGCGCTTTGATCGACAGGAATCCGAGGGGAGCCAGGACGCGGATCTCGGCGAGCTTACGGGACTGTCCGCTTCGGTGGTCACGCCGGCTGAACGAGATTGGCCAGGATCCGAAAGGCCCCGGGAACCAGCTTGTCGAGCTGGTGATGCAGCGCGAGGCCCGCATGGGTATGGCGGCCCCGGCCGATCGGGGCAGAGACGAGGGCGCCGTCGAGCGGCGCCTCGCCGGGATCGTTCATGGAGAGAAGGGGGACGTAGGCCTCGTCCCGTTCGGAGACGAAATAGAGCCCACGCTCCTTGTCCCATCGGGCCCAATCGTCCGGTCCGATCCGGTTCGGGTGCGTGAGGAGCGGGTGGTCGGGCGTCAGCACGCGGATCGGAGCGCTCGGGTCCGTCACCCGCCAGCGCAACGAAGGGAGGCCGATCCTGAGCCGCCGGGGCGGAACGGTGTCCGGGTCCCACCCGTCGGAGGGCCGATGGTACAGCGTCACCAGATGACCGCCTGCTTCGACCCAGGTGCGGAGGCGCCCGGCCGCGGCCCTCAGGTCTTGTCGCGTGCCGAAGGCGAAAATGCCCACGACGATCGTGGTGAGGTCGGAGAGATCTCCGGCCAGGCGCCTGGCGTCGAGATCGACCACGTCGAGGCCGAGGCGCGCGAGCCATGCATCGACCCTGTCGTTGCCGCCACCCGCATAGCCGATCCTGGCACCTTCGGGCAGGCGGGCCTCGACCGCAAGGACCGGCAGCTCGACCGAGCGGTGAAGAAAGGCCGCTCCGCCCGGTGCCGAACGGATCGGCGTCACCGCATGGGCGGGACGTCCCGACAGGGTCGGCCTGACGACCATCTGCAAAGGCTTGAGATCGGGCGGCGGCGCGATGCGGATCGCATCGCCTTCGCTGGAGACCGACCAACCGGATGGATGCTCGAAGGCGAGCGTGCCTCGCTCGGCATCCGGCGGATCCAGCACGACGGCGACGCGCCGGTCGCGGCGCGGCTGAGCCAGATTGACGATCAGCGCCTCGGGATCGAAGCGCACCGAAGACCCGGGAAGAACGAGCAAAGGCTCCTCGAGATCCAGCAGGCGCGTGATCGGCGCGGTCTTCGAGATCGAGCGTCAGACGCAAGGCAGTTTCGCCGTTGCCGCCGAGGGGATCGAACGACGGCGGGTAGGGATGAGTCGGTACCGCCTCGGCCGGCGCAACGACGGCGATGCGCGTCGCGCGCCCGGCATCGGAGCGTCCGGTTTCGGCGACGCTGTTCGAAACGAGTTCGACCCTGACGGGCGTCGCGCCCGCATCGACGAAGACGTCGATGGCCGCCGTGCCGCCGGGCGCGAGGCGGCTCGGCGTCGCGGCCGCCCGCGCCACGATCCCCTGCGCCTCGAAAAGGAGCGTGTCGAGTTCTCGCGACTTGCGGGCGAGGCGGTGGTCGAGGCTCGGCCGCCACTCCGCAGGACAGGTCTCGCGCGCGGCATCGATCCATCGGGCGGCCTGAAGAGCGGTGCGCGTGACCGCATCGCCGTACGGGAACGCGGCGATGGCCGCATCGACGAAAGCCTGCGCTTCCAGAAGCGCGTCACGAACGGAGGCCGGCAGGCCCGGTTGCTCCGCGAGGGCCGCGAGGTCGCGGTGGAGCCCGTCCTCGATGCTCTGCTCCGGTCCTTTCACCGTCCGCGCCGAGAGATGGAGATGCAGCGGCCAGAGCGTCCGCCCCTCGTCGCGCCAAATTCCCATGCCTTGGCTGCGATGACAGGCGCGCGACCATTCGCCGATCTGCGCGTAACTGGCGCCCGTCGCCTGATCGCGCGGCAGTGGTCCGACGGCCACGGTTTCGGCCGGAGGCGGCTCTTCGTCGTCGTAGGAGGTGCCGGCGCCGGACCAAGCGGGGAGATAGAGCTTCGCCGCCTGCCACGGCTGCAGGCCCTCCGCGAAATGCTCCGGGAAGGCGGCCGGATCGGCCGCCAACGCGAAGGCCCCGACGGCGGCGCGGGTCATGGCCCGGTGGTGGCCATGCTGCCCCGGCACGTCGAGGAAGGTCGGAGCGACGATATCCGGCCGCACCATCCGGTACGCCTTGACCAAACGTTCGAGGATGCGCCTCTCGCCCCAGCGGGCGAGGGTGTCCTCGCCGCTCCTGGAGAATCCGAAATCGTGAAGGGGATCGTCGGGGCCGTGGCCGAGCCAGACGATGCCGGCGTCGATCACTCGCGCGGAGGCCTCCATCTCGCGGGTGCGCAGGACGCCGAGCGCCGCGCCCCGCTCGGTCCCGACGGCATTCTGCCCGCCCTCGCCGCGGGTCGCGCAGGCGACCACGACCCGCATGCCGTAGTGGAATCGGAGGGCGGCCAGCAAACCGCTGTGCTCGTCGTCCGGGTGAGCACCTGTGTTCATATAGGTGAGGACGCTCTTCAGGCGACTCAGGGCCCGCTGAAGGCGCAGGAGCGCAGGGTCGCCCTGCTGCCGCGCAATGCGCTCGTAATCCGTGAGCATCCGGGTCTCCGGTCGGGAAGCCTGCCGCCCATCAATAGGGCAGGCGGCCCGCGACCGCCATGCGCCGCGAGCGGGGGATCACAGCGGCTTGGCTGATTTTAGTCCGTTGACAGGCGGAGGGCCCGCGCGCGACCCTAGCGGATCGTGGCCAGGCGTTAGATCCGGGTGACGGGCGGCTCCCATCGTCTTCTACGGGGTCATCCGGTTCTGGCCAACCTTCGAGGCGTTCTGGCTGTCCTTCACCAACTGGAACCTGTTGCGCCCGCCGGCCTTCATCGGCTTCGAGAACTACCGGCGGCTTCTCGGGGATCCGCTGTTCTGGCAGGTCTTCCGCAACACCTTCCTGTACCTCCTCATCGGCACGCCGGCCAGCCTGCTGCTCGCCTTTCTCATCGCCTATCATCTCGACCGCGTGCGCTTCATGCACGGCTTCATCCGCGCGCTCTACTTCCTGCCGTTCCTCACGACGGCGGCCGCCATGGCCTGGGTGTGGCGCTGGTTCTACCTGCCGGTGCCCACCGGACTGATCAACAATGTGCTCTCGCTACTCGGGTTGCCGCAGCAGCCCTTCCTGCGTTCGACCACGCAGGCCCTGCCGGCGATCCTGGCACCGGCGGTCTGGGCGGGCCTCGGTTTCCAGGTCGTGATCTTCATGGCGGGCCTGCGGGCAATCCCGACGACCTATTACGAAGCGGCGCGCATCGACGGCGTATCCAACTTGACCATCCTTACGCGCATCACCCTGCCGTTGCTCAAGCCGACGATCGTGTTCCTGGTGGTCTTCTCGTCGATCGGCTTCCTGCGGATCTTCGATCAGGTCTACAACATGACGACGAATGATCCAGGCGGGCCGCTCAACAGCACCAAGCCGCTCGTGCTCCTGATCTATCAGACGGCTTTCAGCGCCTTCGACATGGGCTACGCCGCCGCGCAGACGGTCGTCCTCTTCCTGATCCTGCTTGCGGTCTCGCTCGTGCAGCTCCGCATCCTGAGGGACCGCTGACGTGAGCGCCATCGCCGAACCCTTCGCCGGCGCCGGCTTGGCCGAGCGCAGCCTGCCGGCGGTCCGGCCAGGACGGATCGTCGCCTGGACGCTTCTGTTCCTCGGCGGGGTGGTGATGCTGACGCCGCTCCTCTTCATGTTTTCGACGTCGCTGAAGGATTCGTCGGACATCTACGACCTTCGCCTCATCCCGTCCGCCCCGACCCTCGACAACTATGTCCGGGTGATGTCCGACGGTCGGTTCTTCCGCTGGTTCGCCAACTCCATCGCGATCGCGACCATCGTCACCCTCTCCAACGTGTTCTTCGACAGCCTCGTCGGCTATACGCTCGCCAAGTTCGAATTCCGCGGCCGCTATCTCGTCTTCATCGCCATCCT
Organism: uncultured Alphaproteobacteria bacterium; assembly: GCA_963723525.1. Taxonomy (GTDB): domain Bacteria; phylum Pseudomonadota; class Alphaproteobacteria; order Rhizobiales; family Beijerinckiaceae; genus Microvirga. Next base: position 18,112 of record CAVRRI010000026.1, on the reverse strand, counting down.
GTCGACGCTGATGATCCCGACTGAGATGCTCGTCATCCCCTGGTACATCATGGCCCGCAATTTCGGGTGGCTCGATACCTATTGGGGCATCATGTTCCCCGGCATGATGACGGCCTTCGGCACGTTCCTGATGAAGCAGTTCTTCGAGACCGTCCCGAAGGATTTCATCGAGGCCGCACGCATCGACGGTTTGAACGAGTTCACCATCTGGTGGCGCATCGCCATGCCGTTGGTGACGCCTGCGCTCTCGGCTCTGGCGATCTTCACCTTCCTCGGCAACTGGACGGCTTTCATTTGGCCGCTGATCGTCACGACCAGCAAGGAACTCTACACGGTTCCGGTCGGCCTCTCGAGCTTCGCCGTCGAGCAGGCCGTCCAGTGGGAGATGATCATGACGGGCGCGAGCATCGCGACGATCCCGACGCTTCTCGTCTTCCTCGTGCTGCAGCGCTACATCGTGCGCGGCGTCGTGCTGGCGGGGCTCAAGGGATGACCATGAATCCCGATCACCCGCCCCATGAGGACCTTCGATCCTCCGACCGATCGGTCTTCCCGGATCCGACCTACAAGGAGACCGTGCTGCGGCCGCTGTTCGAAGGAGCGAAGGCGCATCACGTCGATGGTTTCCGCCGCATCGACCGCGCGCATCTGGTGATGCTGGCGGAGACCGGGATCCTCAAGCTGGACGACGCGAAGGCGATCGCGCGAGCGCTCGTCGCGATCGACCGCGAGATCGATCCGGCCACGCTCGTCTATACGGGGGAAGTCGAGGATTTCTTCTTTCTCATCGAGGCCGAGCTGCGCCGGCGCCTCGGGCCCGACCTTGCCGGCCGTCTCCATACCGGACGGTCGCGCAACGATATCGACCATACGCTCTTCAAACTCGCGCTCAAGAGCCGCATCGACGATCTCGCCGCGCGCCTGCGCGGTCTGGCGGCAACCCTCATCGACGTGGCCGGACGCGAGCGCGATACGCTCGTCGTCGCCTATACGCACGGCCAGCCCGCGCAGCCCGACACGTTCGGCCACTACCTCGCGGCAATTGCCGAATGCGTGCTGCGCGACCTCGAACGGCTCGCCGCGGCGCGGCGGATCGTCGATCTCTCGCCGATGGGCGCCGCCGCAATCACCACATCAGGGTTCCCGCTCGACCGCCAGAGGATGGCGCAGCTCCTCGGCTTCGCCGCGCCCCTGGAAAATTCATACGGCTGTATCGCGTCGGTGGATTACGTTACGGCCACATATGGCGCCGTCGAGCTCATCTTTCTGCACCTCGGCCGTCCCATCCAGGATCTGCAGTTCTGGACGAGCTTCGAGGTCGGCCAGGTCTATGTGCCGAACGCGTTCGTTCAGATCAGCTCGATCATGCCGCAGAAACGCAATCCGGTGCCGATCGAACACCTGCGTCATCTGGCGTCCCAAACGGTCGGCCGCGCCCGGGCCATGCTCGACGTCGTCCACAACACGCCGTTCACCGACATGAACGACAGCGAAGGCGAGACGCAGGAAACGGGATACGGCGCCTTCGCGTCGGCCGCGCGGGTGCTCGATCTCCTGATGGCCCTCCTGCCGGCCCTGCGCATCGACTCCAGGCGCGTCGCCGACAACATTCGCCGGAGCTGCATCACGGTGACGGAACTCGCAGACAGCCTCGTCCGGATCGAGGGCCTGTCGTTCCGCGAAGCGCATGAGATTGCCGCGGCGGTCGCCAGGGCCGTGGTGGCACGGGACGGCAACCTGCCGGCGGACGGTTATGAGCCCTTCGCCGCGTCGTTCCTCGAAGCGACCAAGAGACCGTCGACGATCGACAGCAGGCATTTTGCCGAGATCGTCTCGCCCGAGCACTTCGTCGCCGTACGGGGCCGTTTCGGCGGACCGGCTCCCGATGCGCTCGACGCCTCTCTCGCCCGCTACCGTGCGCGGATCGCAGAGTTGGAGCGCGACGCGCGGTCCTTCGCTGAACGAGAGGCTGCTTCGGCCCGTGAACTGGCCGAACGTTTCGCCGCCCTGTCCGGAGAGCCCTGATGGCCGCCATCGAGATCGAGAACGTCACGAAGCGCTACGGCAAGGTGGCAGCGGTCCATGGCGTCGATCTGGCCGTGGCGGACGGCGAGTTCGTCGTGCTCGTCGGGCCATCGGGCTGCGGGAAATCGACGACGCTGCGCATGATCGCGGGCCTCGAGGAGATCAGCGGCGGCACGATCCGGATCGGCGGACGGGTGGTGAACCAGCTCGAACCGAAGGACCGCAACATCGCGATGGTGTTCCAGAACTACGCCATCTATCCTCACATGAGCGTGGCGAAGAACATCGCCTTCGGCCTGCATACGTCGAAGCTGCCGGAGGCCGAAAAGCGCAAGCGGGTCGAGGAGACGGGACGCATCCTCGGCCTGGAGCAGCTTCTCGATCGCCGCCCGTCTGAGCTCTCCGGCGGGCAGCGACAGCGGGTGGCCATCGGCCGAGCCATGGTGAGAAATCCTACGGCGTTCCTCTTCGACGAGCCGCTGTCCAACCTCGATGCGCAGCTGCGGGCGCAAATGCGGATCGAGATCAAGCGCCTCCACCAGCGGCTCGGCACGACCATCGTCTTCGTGACCCACGACCAAGTCGAGGCGATGACCATGGCGGACCGGATCGTCGTCATGAAGGAGGGGCGGATCCTTCAAGTCGGCAAGCCCATGGAGGTCTACGAGCGGCCGGCCGACGTGTTCACGGCCCGCTTCATCGGCAGCCCTACGATGAATGTTCTCGCGGGCCGGCTCGCAAGCTCCGGCGCGGGCGCTGCGGTCGACCTCGGGTTCGGGAGCCCGATCGTGCTGGCGCGAACCCCGGGCGGCGTAGCACCGGGCGAGGACATCCTGGTCGGCCTGCGGCCGCAGGATCTCAAAGTCGTCGGCGATGCCGGCTCCGGCTCGGACGTCCTTGTGGAGGGCCGCGTCAGCGTCGTGGAACCGCTCGGCTCGGAAGCGTTCGTCCACGTCGAAGCGGGTGACCAGCTCGTTCTGGCAAGCGCGTCCGCCAAAGCGCCCCCGGAGGTCGGCACTCGCGTCCGCCTCGGCGCCCGCGCCGAGAACCTTCATCTGTTCAACCGCTCGACCGAGAAAGCCATCTGACCTGCGGGCGTTGGGGACCATCGGGAACCGGTATGGGCCGTCGAGAATTGCTCTCAGCAATCAAGCGAGGGCTCGTCTCATGCCGCACACCACCGTTGCCTGGGGTACCTTCCCGACGCGCAAAGCCGCCGATCAAGCCATCAGCCGTCTCGTCTCGAACGGCTTCGCCCGAAACAGCATCGACCTCCAGAGGCATGAGGAAGATGACGGGTACGATGTCGCGGTCCATACACGCGAGGAGAATCTGGAGCGGGTGGAGCAGCTGATCCACACCTCCGTTCCGGCCTACGCGCTCCGGCAGTTCGGATCGAGCGCCGTCGGGAATGCGAAATCCCATCCCATGGCGCTGCTCGCGGCCGGCGTTGCCGCGGGGGTCGTTCTTTTCGGAGTGATGCGAGACCGCCGGCGCTGAAAAACAAAAAGGGCCGCGTCCGATCCTTGTGTGACCGTGTCCGCGACCCTCAGCCCGTTTGCCCCCACGGGTCTTGCTCCATTGCCTATGTGATTTGCCTCGCTCGCCGCAAGCATAAAGCTGGCAAAGATAGGACGACTACGTACGGCTTTGTTTCCCCTAGAAATCAAGGGGTTTTCGGCGTTCAATACGACAGCTGGCTCCACTTCTTGCCCCCACGGGCCAGCCCTTTCAGCGCTCCCACCGGGAGCGCTTTTTCTTGACCGCCGCCGACCCGCCGGGGATGACACGGCGGCGGCTTTAGCGCATCGTGCGGAAAGGTGAACTCGGTTGTCCGCGCGCCGAACGATGCGCTTTCAAGAAAAGAGCATCGGATGGATCCCAAAAGTGGGGTCCACTTGTGGGTCTGATGCTCTAGCCAACCGTCGGTGGCCCACTCCGACGGAGTGCGGCGCAGTCGGCCTCTGCCCAGTCGCACCGGAATGCCCTAGATCACCTCCGGTCCCGGTCGCGGGAAACCACGGAGGAACTCATTGCCGCGTCTTGTCGTCGTCTCCAACCGAGTCGCCGTCCCGGACCCGGGCGGAAAGGGCTCGGCCGGCGGCTTGGCGGTGGCCCTGCGGGAGGCTTTCCAGGCCTATCGCGGCCTTTGGTTCGGCTGGAGCGGCAAGGTCGCGACCCACCCGGCAGCGCACCCGAAAATCGTCGACAGGGGACGCGTTCAGTATGCCCTGATGGATCTGACGGCGCTTGACCGCCAGGAATACTACAACGGGTTCGCCAACCGTGCCCTGTGGCCGATCATGCATTATCGCATCGGCCTGTCGGAGTTCTCGAGGGCCGACTATGCCGGATACCTTCGCGTAAACCGCACCTTTGCGCTCGCGCTGTCGCGGATGATTCAGCCCGCCGACCTGATATGGGTGCACGATTACCACCTGATCCCGCTCGCTGCGGAATTGCGGGCTCTGGGGATCACGAATCCGGTCGGATATTTCCATCACATACCCTGGCCGGCCCCCGAAGTTCTGGGGACGCTCCCCGGGAGCCGGGAACTGCTGCGCTCGGCGGCGGAATACGACCTCGTCGGCGTACAGACGGAGCGTGATGCGGACAATCTGAGACGATCGCTCGTGCAGGAGATCGGCGCCGTCTTGAAACGCACCGACACCCTCAAGGTGAACGGGCGCCGTGTCAGAGTGCGCAGCTACCCGATCGGCATCGACGCGAAGGGGATCCAGCTCGCCGCGATGCGTTCGCACAACCATCGGCTCGTCGTTCAGGCGCGGTTAGGACTGGGATCCCGCAAGCTGGTCATCGGTGTCGACCGGCTCGACTACTCGAAGGGCATTCCGGAGCGCATGGAGGCTTTCGAACGCTTTCTCGTGAGCAATCCCGATCAGCGCGGTCGGGTGACATACCTGCAAATCGCCCCGACGAGCCGGTCCGAAGTTCCCGAATATGCCACGCTGAGCCGGGACGTGAACGAGACACTCGGCCGGATCAACGGCTCCTTGGGAGAGCCCGGCTGGGTGCCGATCCATTACGTCACCGACACCTATCCGCGAGCCGTGCTGGCGGGCCTGTACCGGCTTGCCGATGTGGGGCTGGTCACGCCCATGCGCGACGGCATGAACCTGGTCGCCAAGGAATATGTGGCCGCCCAGGACCCCGCCGACCCCGGTGTTCTGATCCTTTCGCGATTTGCGGGAGCCGCCCAGCAGTTGACGGAGGCGCTGATCGTCAACCCGAACGACAAGTTCGAGGTTGCCGAAGCCATTCGCGACGCCCTCAACATGCCTCAGGAGGAACGTGCAGCCCGCTGGGCCCGCATGGCGGCGATCTTGCGCGAACAGGACGTTTCCTGGTGGGCCGCGTCCTTTCTCAAGGATCTGGCGAACGGCAAACGCACCGGAGTGGTGCCGAGCCAGGAACACGCAAGCGTCGTCTCGTAATTTTTCGCAAAGTTATCAACTATTGTAGAGATTGTCTTCACCAAGTTAGCTCGACAAGAGTCAATTGCCGACCTGTGACAACAGTGGATAGCGAGCAGAAAAGCATCTGTTTCTAACTCATGCACGATTGGCGACTGAGACGAAACTTTCTCCTGCACATATGAGTGCTGTCAGAAGAAAGCGAAACGCTCTCATGCCGGTTCACTACTTCCACTGCACGAATGGGACGGACATCGTCCTGGATCGTTACGGGCGCAGGACCCGCACCAAGAAAGAGGTCGAGCCGCTGGCTTTCCTTGTCGCGGGTCAGATGATGAGGCGGGCGCCCGGGCTCGTCGACTGGTCGGAGTGGCTGGTCACCGTGCAAGATCGGAAGGGAAGCTTGGTCCTTGTCGTTCCCTTTCCAGCCGGGCAGGCATGACCCGGACCCGGGTGGAGGCGCTACGCCTCCTCGGGCGTTGTTCGCAACTCGTTGATCTTCCGGACCAGGGCGGTCGCGGTGAGTGGCTTGGCCGCGAATGCCGCAGAGGGCGGCAGGTCGCCGGGCCCAGGCGCGGTTTTTCCCGAGATCACCAGGACGCCGACCTCCGGCCATCCCTGCGCGACGAGGCGGGCGAACTCGAATCCGTCGATGGAACCGGGCATGTCCACGTCCGTCAGCACGACGCTCACATCCTCGCGCCTGCGGAGAAGATCGAAGGCTTCGTCCGCATCCTGGGCTTCCAGCACCCAAAATCCGGCCTCGCGGAGGATGTCGACCTGGACAGTGCGGACGAGCGGTTCGTCCTCGACCAGGAGAACGACGGGCCGGTTGAGAGGTTGACCGCGCGGTTTCATACCGCAGGAACGGGTGACCGGCGGTCGGGTTCCCACTGCTCCGTCGCGGCCCGGGCCTGAAAGGGTCCCGGAGTACCGAATCAGGCTCCAGGCTTGCGCGTCAGTTTGCCGAGGAGTTCCGGGGGCGTGTCCTCCGGCTCCACTTCCTCGGTGAGGACCATGACGGTCAGCTCAAGCACATCGACGCTGGCGCGCAACTCGGCGACTTCCGCTCGCAATTCGGCGATATCCTGGCGGACATCGAGCGAAAGGGACTCGTCAGGAGCTTTCCGGGCGTCTTCCGGCCGGACCAGAAGCATGGTGGGCTCTTTCACTGATCCCTCCCCGAATCGAGCGCGTCCTTCGTTCGTCGCACCTCGAGTGGTGCAAACTGTGGCCAAGCTCTCGCGATGGATAGTGAGGCAAATCACTGATCTGCCCGAAGCCGGCCCCCAGCGCGACTCAGAATGTAACAACGGCGGGGGAATGCAAGTAAACTCCGCCATATTCTCCCGCTTTTCGTATCGAACCGTGCGAGACCGGCTCGTCCCCTAGGGCAAGCGTCTGATTTCCGGCCTCTTGCGGAATCGCCGGATCATCGGATAGCGTCGGCGCCGATTTGGGAGCAAAAGCCTTGCGAGCCCTGGCCATACTCGTATTCGCGGCGACGATTGCCGTCATCCAGGCCGCCTCCACCGCTCAAGCTGCGCAACTTCCGGTTCAATCCTCGTTTTCCAGGAACGACAACATTGTCGAGCCGGCGGGCTTGTCGGAGCGGAAGGCCGCGACGAAAGCCTGGTTCAAACGCAAAGGCCAGCAGACTTCGAACTGGTTCCAGCGCCAGAAGAGAAAGCTCGAAAACCTGGTGAACTGACGGCCCGTTTTGTTGGCCATCATGTCGCCCCGGGCTGCTCCGCTACGCAATTCTCCGCGAAGAAGCCGCAGCCGCCCGGATCCTGGCTTAGTGCTTCGGCCCCTTCTTGGCGGCCGATTGCATGTCGCCAACTCGCCCTTCGGCACCCGCTTTGAGGATTTCTGCAGCAGTGTCCTGCTCCGCCTTCAGCGCAGCGGATCTCGGGGCGGTTCGCCCGGTCGACTGCAGCCCCTGATCGTCCGGTTTCTTGCTGCCGGCCCTGGCGGCCTCTTTGAGGGACCGGAGGGCTTCGGGCTGCTGTCCTTTGGACCCGCCTTGACCTTTGTGAGGCATCGTTCGCTCCTCCGGTAAAGTGACCGCGGCTCGTCCGCCCTCAGGACGGCCCAACAAGGAAATACGGGTGAACTCGACGGGTTCCCTTGTTGAGCATCGTGCGGACAAGTGGATGCGGTTTTCCTCACCGAACGATGCGCCGCTTCAGACAAAGAGCATCGGACCCAAAAGTGGTTCCCACTTTTGAGTGCGATGTTATGATGCTTTGGTCCAAGTCTAGACTAACAGGCAGCACGATCCATCAGGGGCGTGGCGAGCACCTTGTCGATCCGACGGCCGTCGAGGTCGACCACCTCGAATCGCCAGCCCAGGGTCTGGACGCTCTCGCCGGTTGCCGGCAGGTGCTGCAATTCGCCGATGACGAGGCCTGCGACCGTCTCGTAGTCGCGGTATTCGGGCAGTACGATCCCGAGCTGCTCGGCCATTTCGTCGGCAGGCATCCAGCCGGCGAGGAGCCAGGAACCGTCATCCCGCGGAACCGCTTCGGGCTCGGCCGAAGGTTCGTCCGATCGAAAGGCCCCGGCGATCGCGTCGAGGATGTCGGCTGGGGTCACCACGCCTTCGAAATGGCCGTATTCGTCATGGACCAGAGCCATCGGCACGTCCGCTTCGCGCAGCACGTTGAGCGCGTCCAGGGCGTCGAGCGTATCGGGAATGATCGGGGCGGCCCGCATGTGGGATCTCACATCGAGCGGCTGGTTCTCGAGGCAGGCTCCCAGAAGCTCCCTCGCCTGCACGACGCCCAGCATGTTGTCGGCCTCGCCCTGGGCGACCGGCAGGCGGGAATGGGGGCTGCGGATGAGAATGGCGCGGATCTCCTCTTCGCTCTCGTCGAGGTCGATCCAATCCACATCGGTACGCGGCGTCATGATTCCGCGCACGGCCCGGTCCCCGAGACGCAGTACGCCCGAGATCATGCGCTTCTCGTCGGTCTCGATGACACCTGCCGTCTCGGCCTCCGCGACGATGGTCTTGATCTCTTCCTCGGTGATGGCACTTTCCGGCTCCGCGATTCTGGCCGAGGACCCGGAAGACGAGCTTCGTCGATGCGTCGAGAAGCCAGACGATCGGGCTTGCAAGGCGGGACAGGAGCGCCATCGGAGGGGCCACGGCGCACGCGATCGCCTCCGTGTTGCGAAGCGCCAGATGTTTCGGGACGAGTTCCCCGATCACTACCGACAGATACGTGATGGAGCCGATCACCAACGTATAGGCGAGCGGCTCCGCGACTGGCGTAGGGACACCGGCGTTCTCGAGCATCGTGTCCAGCCGCTGACTGAGCGCCGCTCCGGAAAAGGCACCGGCAAGAATACCGATCAGCGTGATGCCGATCTGGACGGTCGATAGGAACCGGCCCGGCTCTTCAGCGAGGGCGAGAGCCGTCCTGGCTCCTGCGCGGCCGGTATCCGCCATGGTTTTCAACCGTGCCTTGCGGGCGGAAACGATTGCGAGTTCGGATAAGGCAAAGAGTCCGTTGAGGACGATGAGGACGACGGCGACCGAAAGCTCAAGCACTGACCGCGAAGGCCGGCTCGCCTAGGGTGCGACCGGGCCTCTCCGTGTTGTTGATAATTTTCGAGACTGGGGCCTGATCCGAGCAACGTCAACCGACATCCCGTCCACTCCCGGTTGTTGGCGCACCGGTCTCTCATGCCGCTGCGGAAATTGACGACGCACGCGCGGCGGCCTTGTGAAGCGTCGCATGACGCAAGGTACGCTTCCTTCGCTCCGCACGGCGATCTCGAAGCACACGAGGCGAGTGTTAAGTTTTATTTGAGACGTGATGTTACAACCTATCACAATCCGCCGTGACGCGGCTTCCCGATCGATCGAAACCTAGAAATGACAGACCGCCGCCGATCTACGCGCTTGAGAAGCTTCCTCGGAGGTAGCGTGTCCTATGCGAACGGCCGATCGAAGCACGAATGCCTTGTTCGGAATTTCTCTTCGCGGGGAGCGAAGCTCGTCTTCGGCTATGCCGTCACGCTTCCCTCCGAGTTCGAACTCGTGATCCACAAGCAGCGCCGCCGATTCCGGGCGAAGGTCAAGTGGTGCCGTGCTCTGGAAGTCGGCGTCCGGTTGGCCCCCATCCCGGCTGAGGCCGTGCTTTCCATGCGGGTGCGCGAGGTTCGCGCACTGAAGGTCAGGAACAGATTTCTGCGCGAGAAGGTTCTCCTGCGCAGCGCGCCGGCGAGCATGCAAGTACGTAACACCTAGTTTCCTCCGGCAAACGAATCCGTCCGCCGGAAAATTACTTCGTCAGGGATTGGACAGGTCGCTGCCGCTCTGAACGGTTCTGTCGTTGCGAACGTTCGGGGACTTCAAGAACGCGCCAGTCCACTACGATTTACGTGCCGTGGCTCTCGACTATGGCAACGAGAGAACCAGATACGTGCCGGTTTGGCCCGAGTCTTCGGTTGCAGTCTTTGGCAACCCGCAAACGAGAATGGGGGACCGCGCCCGGTTCTTGCCACGATGCAATGAATATGTGTAGTCGAATTGTAGCTTAACGAGGGTTCCGATGAGGCAATCTGTCGAAGATACCGCAGAGGACTCTGTCAGAAATCCTAGTTTTATTCTGGAACCGGTGGCAACTCCAGGCGAGCTGTACACTGCTCTTAAGGCTCACGATAACGAACCTATCATCGTCGATTTCGACGAGACGCTGTGGCTTCGCAACTCCACTGAAGAGTTTCTGCAAAGCGTTAGGCCACGCTTCCTTGCGGCCGTCATCCTCCAACTCATCGGGATGATCAGGCCATGGCGCCTCTCCGGCAGACGGAACGTGGATCATCGGGACTGGTGGCGCATCTCCGCTGTCGTCTTCATTGCGCCATGGTCGATTTTCATGTGGCGGAAGCAGGCCTCTGAGCTCGGGCGCCGCTTCCAGAATACAGCTCTGCTGCGTGCATTACGTGATCAGGGGCTCGAGCGCGTTGCGGTCGTCACGTACGGCTTCGACTTTATCGTCCGTCCGCTGCTTCGCTCAATGGATGAACGCCTACAGCTCGCCGTGGCGGCGACCGTTGCAGGGGCGGGTCGCCTACGCCGCAGGGGAAAAGCAGCGGCATTCGCCGCCGCGCGGGGCCAAGACGCTCTTCGCCGGTCTCTCGTCATCACGGATAGCCGTCTCGACGCGGATCTGCTTTCCGCGTGCGCAAGGCCCTTCCTGATTCAATGGCCCGATGCCGAGTACAGACCTGCAGGTCTGCGGCCGCTGATGCCCTTTGTTTATCTGGTCAGGGTCAAGAGACCCGATGAGAGTTACTTCAGACGGGGTGTTCTGGGTCACGACTTCGCCGTCGCGTTCCTCTGCTTCGTTCTCCCGAACCCCGACCCTGTCGCAGCGACCGTCAGCCTCTTCGTCTTCCTCCTCGCGTTCTTTTCGGCTTACGAGATTGGCTATTTCGAGAACGACAGGCTTGGCGCGCGGCATGAGGAGAAGCCAAAAATCTCCAAGGAATTCTGGACGTTGGGTCAGAATTTCAGCCCCGGCTTTGCGTGGTTCTGTGCCCTCGTGCTGGCCGCTGCGGCATCCGTCGTCGGAGCTTCAGCGTCTTGGCTTCCTGCCCGTTTTGGCTTGAGCGGTTGGGACGCCGTCGCGGCTTTATGGGGAGCCTTCGTTTTGCTCCTGTTGACGGTTCGAGGCTTGTTCCACCTGTTCAACAACATCGAGCCGAAACGCCGCATCGCGCCGATGCTCGCCCTCCAGGTCTTGCGTGTGCTCGGCTACGGCGTGATCTTCGCAACGTCGGTGGCCGGTGCGCTGTTCTGCATATCTCACGCACTCGCGCGCTGGGTGCCCTATGTCGTCTACCGTTTCGGTGGCGACCGGCGCGACGTGCCGGCGCATATCGTATGCTTTCTTGTTTTTTCCAGCCTCGTTGTTGCTCTCGCGATCTCGGGAGAAGCAACGGAGGCGTTTTGGCATACAGGACTGTTGCTTGGCTATGCTTTCGTGCGGGCTGTGAAGGATGCGCTCCGCCATCTTCGCCTCGAACCACCTCTCCGAGCGGCTGTGGCCCGATTGAGATTGCGGGTGTGGGAGGGTCCCAAGATCGGGTTGGCCGTGGCGGCGTTCGTATGCTCAACGATGCTGGGGCTGCGCCTGTGTGCGTTCGCGCTCGATAACTTGAGCCGGCCTTCGCCCTTGCTAGGGACGTGATCGAAGCCGCGTTCTTGCCAGGTCGGCTCGACCGCACATGCGGGGAGCTATTCCGCGGCAGCCTGCGTGCCGGCTTGCTCGACGGCCTTCAGCCGCATGGTGAGATTGAGCAGCGCACGGTCGTGGAGCACGACCATCCGCTCCTTGGGCTTCAGCCACGCGAGCGCGTCCGTCGATCGTTTCCGCATCGACGAGCTTGGCCTCCGCGAGGGCTCGGTCGGTCTCGATCTCTCCGCGGCGGCGCGCGGGCGGCGGCGGCAGCATCGCCTCGTGCTCCTCCCGCAGAGCCGGGTCTCGATAGAGCGCCTGAAGGCCGTCGGCATCGTCGAACCCGAGGATCGCGTTGCGCGCCTGCAGTTCGTTGGCCCGCATCGCGATCGCGCGGCGGACGGTGCTCCTCCGGCGTCATCAGCAGCCCGAGACGCTTCAGAGCGCAAGCCCGAACCTCGAGCTGACCGCTGAGCCACGACAGCGGAATCGCGAGCAGCAGGCCGACGATCGTCGGCGACATCCACAAGAAAAGGGACGTGGCGATCAGGAAGGCCGAGATGCCCGTGAGGCGCCGAGCAGCGCATGCCAGCGATGGCGGCGCACGATGTCCTTGATGGGGATCGAGCCGTCGTCGCGCCGCTGCGGCTGCCAGCCGGTGTCGCGCCCGAGCAAGATCTGGAACACCGAGCCCGACTGGATCAGCATCAGGATCGGCGCGAAGAAGCGCCGAGAACACGATCTCGATGAGCGCCGAGACCATGAGGCGAATGGCGCCCCCGCATGCAGCGCCGGCCCTCGCGACGGATCAGCATCAGGACGAAGCCCGAACACCTTCGGGGCGAGCAGGATGCCCATCGTGACCGCGAACAGCATCAAGCGCGCTCGGGATCGAACCGCGGCCAGACTGGAAAGAGGCGGAAATCGCGGCTGAAATATTCCGGCCGGATGTAGGTCGTCTGCAGGACGAGAGCGATACCGACGATGAGCTGGAACAGCCAGAACGGCGAGGCGAGATAGGACATGATCCCGGTCGCGAAATGCTGCCGCGTCGGCAGCTTCAGGCCCGGGCGCCGATGACACCGGGTGTGCTGCAGATTGCCCTGGCACCAGCGCCGGTCGCGCGCCGACGAGGTCGATGAGCGACGGCGGGCTTTCCTCGTAGGAGCCGCCGAGATCCGGCAGCATGTAGACCGTCCAGCCCGCGCGCCGGATGAGCGCCGCCTCGACGAAGTCATGGCTCAGGATATGGCCGCCGAGCGGCGGCTTGCCCTTGAGATCGGGCAGGCCCGCATGGGCCGCGAAAGCCTTCGTGCGGATGATCGCGTTGTGGCCCCAGTAGTTGCCGTCGCGGCCCATCCAGGTGGAAAGGCCCGTGGCGATCACGGGGCCGTAGACCCTCGCGGCGAACTGCTGGACCCGGGCGAAGAACGTGTTGCGATTGATGATCAGAGGCAGCGTCTGGATGATGCCCGCATCGGGGTCCGCCTCCATGGCGAGCGCGAGGCGCACGATGCATTCGCCGGTCATCAGGCTGTCGGCGTCGAGCACGACATGTGCTCGTAGTGCCCGCCCCATCGGCGTGACGAAATCGGCGATGTTGCCGGCCTTGCGGTGGTGGTTCTTCGGCCGGTGGCGGTAATAGAGGCGCGAGTTCGGGCCGAGCCGCTCCGCAGCGTCAAGGAAGGCGCGCTCCTCGGCGATCCAGGCGTCGGGCTTGGTCGAATCCGAGACGATGAAGTAATCGAAATCGCGTCGCCGAGCCCGGTCGCGTCGACGGATTCGCGGATGGCTTCGAGGGCCGCGAAAGTTCGCGCCGTCTGCTCGTTGTAGACCGGCATGACGATCGCCGTGCGGCTCGCCGAGCGTCGCGGCAGCGCCGCCCGGCTGTGGCCGCGCCGAGAAGCACGAGGAAGCCGAGGAGCGCGCTCGTGAAAGCGACGGCGATCCACGAGAAGTTGATCGTGAAGAGGACGAGCAAGACCCACTGCAGCACGGTCGTGCGGCTGACCGACACGACCTGGTACATCTCGTAGGCGCCGTAAGCGGTCAGCAGCGAGGCCGCCGCCGAAGACGAAGAGGCGCGCGAGCCAGGGCGAGTCCTGAAGGCGGCGGGACGACAAGCTAGCGCTCCTCGCGCCTTCGACCAACGCCGCAGCGACTGGGTCGGCATGTCGAGGTGATTTTCCGGCGGCAGTGGCGGGCTCCGGCCGCTGGCAGGCGGCCACGTTGGTATCGGGGGGACTTAAGGTGTCCAACGATAAAGCCATGTTTCGCTGATCGGTTTTCCGTTTGCCTCGAGAATGAGACGCATCTCACACGCGTTTTCGTTGACAGGGTCAAGTTCGAACGCGACGCGGGCCGTCTTCCGTTCAGGATAGGGCCAAACCCTGCACATTCTGAATCGCCCCAGGACCAACGGTTATGGTCGGCTTGAGATCCGCAGGCGAGTTGTCTCCCAGCATGTCGCCCGCAAAATCGACCAAAAAGCGCCGTCGCCGCCCGGCCGAGCCGCGCCCGATCCGCGTGTCGACCGTCGCAAGGGGCGGGCGTTCGGGCGGCGTCCAGCACCAATACTGACGATAGGCGAGGGCGACCTCGGTTCCGGCCGCCATCGGCGCCTTCGGACGCCAATAGGCGAGGATGTTGTCGTTGACCTCGGCGTCGCTCGGGATCTCGAGCAGCTGCACGCGTGCCCTGACCCCAATCGCCGAGGGGCTCGATCCACAGGCTCGGCCGGCGCTCGTAGTGCTGCTCGTCGTCCTGAAACGCCTCGTAGGCGCGATTGCGTTGCAGGAGGCCGAAGCCGCGGGGCGAGGTGTCGACGAACGCCGAGATCTGGAGGGTTTCCGGATTCTGGAGCGGGCGCCAGAGCCATTCGCCTTGCCCGTTCAGCATCTGCAGGCCCGCGGATTCGTGGACGGCCGGCCGCGCGTCGTCGACGTTTCGCGCGGTCATTGGCGCCGAAGAGATAGGTGGATGTCATCCCGCCGAGCCCGACATGCTCGAGGTTCACGCGCGGAAAGAGGCTCGTCTCCACGTCGACGATGGTCATGTCGCCGGGCCGGAACGTCATCCGCACCGAACCGGAAGTGGATTCGGAATCGATCAGGCCGTGCATCGTAATGCGTTGCTGCCCGGCGCTCGGCCGCTCCAGCCAGAAGGCCCGGAAGATCGGAAACTCCTCGCCTTTCACCTCGGCCGGCTTGAGCGTGAGCGCCCGCGCGACGACGCCATAGTTCTGGCCCCGTGCGAGCGCCCGGAAGAATGTGGCGCCCTGGACGATGGCGAAATCGACCGTCTGGCCGTTGCCGAAATTCGTGAATACAGGCGGAACGCCCGAATAGCCGATGTCGCCGATATGTGGCGGGAACGTTGAGTTTGCCGTAATCGAACCGTGAGCGGTCATAGGCGACGCGGCGGACTGTCCCGTCCTCGACGAGGAAGAGGCCGACCGGATTCGTGAACACGAAGCCCCGATGGAGGGGCTCGACGGCGATGCCGCGGTCCTCGCTGCCCAGATCTGCGCGGGCGGCACTGCCCTGATTGCGACGTATTGGTCATAGTTGAGATTCGTGAACGACGTCGGGCAGATCGTTCGGGGCTGCCGACGAACGGCTTGCCGGAGAGCTGTCGGGCAATCTCGGTCGACGAGAGCCGGGTCGAAGCGCTGACCGTCTCCCAGGCGCATCTGGATGATGGCTTGCGGGGTCTGGTCGCCTGCGCACGGAGAGGCGAAGAAGCGACGACGGCAACGAGACGCGCCGAGCGGCCAGCACGTCGACGGCGGCGAAGCGAGCGGGAAAAGGTCCGGCGGAACCGGCACGGCATTGACTCTTATTTGTACGAAACGACAACGTATAGGGTCGGAGCGGGCTGCAGGCTTGGCCTTTACGCACGGATATCGGCCTTTGCGAGGATGAAGTTATCGGCGTTCGCTTGCTGTCCGGCTATGGGCGCGCCGCGTTGCAGCGCGCGGCTCCCGGATAGCTCACGGGCGAAGCCGGCAGCACGGATCGGTCCATGACCTCACCGCAGTCTCCCTGCCGGCCCCGACCGGACCTGCCTCGCCCTCGTGCTCGCGGCCGGCGAGGGGACCCGGATGAAATCGACGAGGCCGAAGGTTCTGCACGAGGTCGCGGGACGTTCCATGCTTGCGCATGTGCTCGCGGCCCTGAGCAGGCCGGGGCGGAGCGCCTTGCGTCGTCGATCGGGCCCGGCCGGGACGACGTGGCCACGGAGGCCAGGACGCGCGCTGCCGAACGCCTCGATCGCCATCCAGGAGGAGCGGCTGGGAACGGCGCATGCCGTTCTCAGCGCCGGCACGCCCTTGAGGAGGAGCCGACGATGTCGTGATCGCGTTCGGCGACACGCCTCTCTCACCGCCGGGACGTTCGCGCGGCTGCGCCGCCGCTCGCCGAGGGCGCGGCAGTCGTCGTCCTCGGGTTTAAGGCCGCAGATCCGACGGGCTACGGCCGGCTGGTCTTCGCAGGCGGTCGGCTCGCAGCGATCCGGGAGCACCGCGATGCAGCGAAAGAGAACGCGCCGTCACCCTCTGCAATGCCGGCCTCATGGCCGTTCGTGGCGACCTCGCGCTCGACCTCCTGGAACGGATCGAAAACACGCAACGCCAAGAACGAATACTACCTCACGGACATCGTCGAGATCGCCAATGCGCTCGGCCACGCGGTGGTCGCCGTCGATCGCGCCGGAAGAGGAGGTGCAGGGCATCAACGATCGCGCCCAGCTCGCTGATGCCGAACGCGACCATGCAGGACCGTCTGCGGCTGCCGCGATGGCGGCCGGCGTGACCCTCATCGCGCCCGAGACCGTGTTCCTGAGCTACGACACGAGGATCGGGCGCGACGTCGTGATCGAGCCGAACGTGGTCTTCGGACCGGGCGTGACGGTCGAGGACGATGCGGTCATCCACGCCTTCAGCCATCTCGAGGGTGCGCGTGTCGCCTCGGGCGCAACGTCGGACCCTTCGCGCGGCTGCGTCCCGGCGCGGCTTTGGGACGCAACGCGAAAGTCGGCAATTTCGTCGAGATCAAGAACGGCGATCTCGGTGCCGGCACGAAGGTGAGCCACCTGACCTATCTCGGCGACGCCACGGTCGGCGCCGGACGTGAATGTCGGCGCCGGCACGGTCATCTGCAACTACGACGGTTTCCGCAAGTACCGCACCACCATCGGGGAGGGCGCCTTCGTCGGTTCGAACTCTTCGCTCGTCTCGCCGGTGACGATCGGCAAGGGCGCCTATGTCGGCTCCGGATCCGTGATCACCGAAGACGTGCCCGACGACGGTCTCGCCATCGGACGCGGGCGCCAGGTCCTGAAGGAGGAGTGGGCGCGCGCCTTTCGCGAGCGTCTCGCTGGCAGGCGAAAGGCAAGTGAGCGATGCGCGTCACAATCGGTCATGCGAGTTGATTTTGAGCCGGGCGTGAGGTCTTTGTAGAAGCGTCACGCAAAAACCCCGGTATTGTTTGCGACTGAGGGTTCTTTCCGAAGATGTGTGGAATTGTAGGAATCCTCGGTCGGTCGCCGTGGCGACGCAGGTCGTCGAAGCTCTGAAGCGGCTGGAATACAGAGGATACGATTCCGCTGGCGTCGCTACACTGAAGAATGGCGTGCTCGAACGGCGTCGCGCCGAGGGTAAGCTCCACAATCTGGAACTGAAGCTGTCGGAAGCGCCCTTGTCGGGAACGATCGGGATCGGTCATACGCGTTGGGCAACCCATGGCAAGCCGAACGAGACGAACGCCCATCCGCACGCCACGGATCGCCTCGCCGTCGTCCACAACGGGATCATCGAGAACTTCCGCGAGCTCAAGGCGAGCTCGAAGGCGCGGCGTGAAATTCGAGACCGAGACGGATACCGAGGTCGTCGCGCAGCTCGTGACGCACGAGATGCGCCAGGGTCGCTCGGCGGTCGACGCCGTTGCGGCAACCCTGCCGCGACTGAAAGGGGCTTTCGCGCTCGGCTTCCTGTTCGCCGGCGAGGACGATCTCCTGATCGGCGCGCGCCACGGCGCGCCCCTCGCGGTCGGTTATGGCGAGGGCGAAATGTATCTCGGCTCCGATGCGTTGGCGCTTGCGCCCTTCACGGACGACGTGTGCTATCTCGACGATGGCGACTGGGCGATCCTGAACCGCAGCGGAGCCGAGATCCGCGACCCAGCGGAGCGACCGTCGAGCGGGCGCGCCAAAAAATACTGACCGGCTCCTTCATCGCCGACAAGGGCAACCATCGCCACTTCATGGCGAAAGAGATCCACGAGCAGCCCGAGGTCGTCGGCCGTGCCCTGGCGCATTACATCAATTTCGTCGCCGGCCGCGTCGAGCTGCCGTTCGACCTGCCGTTCGACTTCAAGGACCTGAAGCGGATTTCGATATCGGCGTGCGGCACGGCCTACCTTGCCGGACTGATCTCGAAATACTGGTTCGAACGGCTCG
>CAVRRI010000025.1:0-140134 GCA_963723525.1 uncultured Alphaproteobacteria bacterium | reverse complement strand
TCCGCGACATCGCAATCGCCTTGCCGCCGCCGGCCGTGATCTCGGCGGCGACCGTCTCGGCCCTGGCGCGATCGATGTCGACGACGGCGACGGCGGCGCCTTCCGACGCGAACCTCAGGGCGCCGGCCTTGCCCATGCCCGACGCACCCGCCGTCACGATGCCGAGCTTGCCCGCTAGCCGTCCCATGCCGCACTCCATCGCTGTGGCGTTGCAGATCGGGTGAGGTCCCGCTCCGCGATAAAATATCCAACCGAATGGTCGGCTTAACATTACAGGGGAACACAAAAAGCTGTCAATCGTAAAACCAACCGACTAGACGGTCGACTTATATCGATTATGATGAAGGTAAGCTCGATCGAGCGTCACAAGTGAGACAACGATGCCGCAAACCCAGCCTGCTCCCAGCCTGGTCTCCTGGCAGACGAACCTTTTCATCGACGGCTGTTTCGAGCCGGGCGAGGGAACGGAATTCGCCGTGGAGAATCCCGCGACCGAGGCTGTCCTCGTCGAGATGCGCGGAGCGTCGCTGCCGCAAGTGGATAGGGCTGTGCAGGCGGCTCGTCGTGCGTTCGAGTCGGGCGTGTGGCGGGATCCAGAGCTGCGCCGAGCGGCGCTGACGGCCCTCGCCGACATTCTCGAGCGCCGCGCGGCGGAGTTCCGCTCGGCGCTGGTCGAGGATATCGGAACGCCCGTCTCGGTCGGCAACTTCCTCCAGTTCGTCGGCCCCCTCGACATGCTGCGCTACTATGCCGGGCGCGCCGGCGCCGACCGTACGCGATCGCTCGGCCAGGACCTGCGGGCACCGGCCAGCGAGAGCATCATCCGCACCGAGCCGATCGGGGTGGTCGCGGCCATCGGCGCCTACAACAATCCGCTGCTCTACATCGCCTCGAAAGCCGGCGCGGCGCTGGCGGCCGGCTGCACGGCGGTGGTCCTGCCGAGCCCGCTGACGCCGCTTGCGGCGCTGTTGTTCGGGGAACTGGTCGAGGAGGCCGGACTGCCCCGCGGTGTCCTCAACATCGTCGCCGGCGGCCCGTCCGTCGGCCAGGCGCTCGTCGGCCATTGGGGCATCGACAAGGTCAGCTTCACCGGGTCTGTCGGCGTCGGACGGCAGGTGATGCGACAGGCGGCCGAAAACCTCAAAGGTTCGGTGCTGGAACTCGGCGGCAAGTCGGCGGGCATCATCCTGCCCGGCGCCGACATGGAAAAGGCGGTGCTGCCGCTCCATGCCCGGTACATCCGCAATGCCGGACAGGGGTGCCAGTCGCCGACGCGGGTGCTGGTGCCGGGGGAATCCTTCGACGACTTCGTCGACCTCAGCCGCGACGCCTATGCCAAGATCCCCGTGGGCGATCCCTGGGACCCGGCCACCATGGCGGGACCGCTGATCACCGCGGCGCACCGCGACCGCGTGGAAGGCTTCGTGGCGCGCGCCCTTGCGGACGGGGGCGAGTTCCTCGCCGGCGGCGGCCCGCCCGACCAGCCGAGGGGCTGGTTCATGAACGGCGCGCTGCTCGGTGGTCTTTCCAACGACGCGGAGATTGCCCGGCACGAGCTGTTCGGCCCGGTCGCGATCGTCATGCCGTACGACGACGTCGACGAAGCGGTGGCGATCGCGAACGATTCCGATCTTGGACTCGCGGCCAGCCTCTTCGGCCCGCTCGACCTCGCAAAGGCCGTCGCCGAGCGGCTGCGCGTCGGGTCCGTCTACATCAACGGCGGAGGCAACTTCCGTGTGGACTCGGTGATCAGCGGCTGGAAAAACAGTGGGCTCGGCAAGGAATGGGGCGAGGACGGGCTGCAGGAATTCCTGGAAGTCCAGCACGTCCAGTGGACCCTTTGAGCGGGGTGTGCGCATGCTCCTGCGGCATGCCGGACCACGAGAAACCCCCGGCACCAAACCGCAAGGAGACAGCGTGCCCACCTCTCAGCCTCCGCTCAGGCACCCCTTCACACAGCCGCCGGAGGCGGGTCATGTGATCGAAGCCGCACCGGGCGTCCTGTGGACTCGGCTGCCGCTGCCTTTCCGCCTCGACCACGTGAACATCTACCTGATCGAGGACGATGGCGGCTGGGCCGTGCTCGACGCGGGACTCGGCACGGACGTGTCGCGCGAGATCTGGGAGCAGTTGGCGGCCGGCCCGCTGGCGGGCCTGCCG
This sequence comes from uncultured Alphaproteobacteria bacterium, assembly GCA_963723525.1. Taxonomy (GTDB): domain Bacteria; phylum Pseudomonadota; class Alphaproteobacteria; order Rhizobiales; family Beijerinckiaceae; genus Microvirga. The sequence continues at coordinate 137,974 of CAVRRI010000025.1, read as the reverse complement.
CTGACCCGGCTGATCGTCTCGCACTCCCATCCGGACCATATCGGCCTCGCCGGCTGGTTGTGCGACCGCTTCGGGATCGACATGGCGACGAGCCAGACCGCCTGGCTCGGCTGCCTCAACGTCTCCCTCAGCCCCGGCGCGCTCGACGCCGAGCCGTACCACGAGATCTACCTCCGCAACGGGCTCGACCCGCAGATCACCGAGCTGGTGTCGACCCTCGGCCACCGCTACCTCAAGCAGGTCACGCCCCTGCCGCCGACCTTTCGTCGAATCGTGGCCGGCGACACGCTGCACATCGGCGGCCGGGACTTCGCGGTCCTGACGGGCGACGGCCACGCGGCAGAGCAGGTCATGCTCTATTGCGCCGAGGACAGGCTGTTCTTCGCTGCCGACCAGGTGCTCGCCAAGATCACGCCCAACGTCAGCGTCTGGCCGGTCGATCCCCAGGGCGATCCGCTGGGGCTCTATCTCCGGTCGTTGAAGACCCTCAAGGACCGTCTGCCGGAGGATGTCTTCGTCCTTCCGGGGCACCAGCTTCCATTCCACGGGCTCCATCGGCGCTGCGACGAACTCGTCGAGCATCACACGGCACGCTGCGCCGCCATCACAGAGGCCAGTGCGGCGAAGCCTTGCTCGGTTGCCGAACTCGTGCCGGTCTTGTTTCCCAAAGTGCTCGATCCGCACCAGCTCGGCTTCGCATTCAGCGAGACGCAGGCGCACGTGAACCGTATGGTCTATGCGGGCGAACTGGCCTGGAGTGAACCGCTCGACGGCATATGGCGGGTGGCGGCAGCGTCGTGACGGCGGCGATTCTCTCACACCAGCGTCAGGCCGCCGTCGATGACGAGGGTCTGCCCCGTCACATAGCTTGCCGCATCGGAGGCGAGATAGGCCACCGCGCCGGCGAGCTCCGCCGGTTCTCCAAGGCGTTTCATCGGGATCGAATTGCGGATGAGGTCGATAGTGTCCTCAGGCACCGTCAGCGTCAGGCCGGAGCGCATCTGGCCCGGCGCGATGGCATTGACCCGGACGCCGCGATCGGACCATTGCGCGGCGAGGTCGCGCGCCAGGTGGATCATGGCTGCCTTCGTCGTCGTATAGGGCACGATTTGCGCGACGTCGGGCGTGAAGGAGGTCAGGCCACCGGTCGAGGCGACGAAGATGATCGATCCCTTGCCGGCCGGGAGCATGACCTTGGCGGCCTCGCGGGCCGCCACGAAGGCGCCCGTCAGGTTCACGTCGACGATCTTCGACCAGCCGGACAGGGGAATGCTCTCGGGAGCTCCGGACCATGAAGCCCCTGCGTTGTTGATCAGGATGTCCAGGCGCCCGAACTGCTCGACCGTCCGGGCGACCGCTGCCTGGACCTGCTCCTCTCGGGACACGTCGCACGCCATGGAGATGGTTCGGGTTCCAAAGCGGCGTTCGATGTCCGTGGCGAGCGCGCCGCAGAGCGGTTCCTTGCGCGCCGCGAACGCAATGCTCGCGCCCCTGTCGGCCAGGCCTCCGGCCATGGCGGCGGCGAGTTCCCCATGGCCGCCGACGATGAGGGCGACCCGGCCGTCGAGGGAAGTAAGATCATTGAGGAAGCCGGGCTGGAGATCGGTGCCTGGGGTCATGGGAACGGCCGTGCCGGAAAACGGGAAAGCACGGCCGCGGCGGATGAGAGCCGCGGCCGGGCGGTCGGGTTCAACGGCCGATCCACCGGGCTTCGCGCTTCTCGAGGAACGCGGTCACGCCTTCTCGTGCGTCCTCCGACTGGTGCACCACGTTGCAGGCCAGCGTCTCGAGCGTGATCAGCGACTCCGTGTCCGCGTCGAGGCCGCGGTTCACCGCCATCTTGGTGATCCACATGCAGAACGGGCTCTTGTCGATCAGCGGCTCGCAGAAGCGCTCGATCAGGGAGTCGAACTCCTCCGGCGGCGCAACCTCGTTGACGAGGCCCCACTCGGCGGCTTCCGTGCCGGACAGGAGCTTGCCGGTCAGCATCAGTTCCTTGGCCCTGCGCAGGCCGACATAGCGCGGCAGGCGGTAGATCGGGCCGGCGCCGCCGAACAGGGCGCGGCGGATGTGGAAGTCGCCGATCCGCGCGGTCGTGGCGGCGAGCGCGAAGTCGCAGGAGATCATCAGCTCGAAGCCGCCGGCGACGGCGTAGCCCTCGACGGCCGCGATCGTCGGCTTCTTCATGTTGAAGAAATGATCGTAGGTGCGCGCAGAGAGCTGAGCGAGGTCGAGCGATTCATTGGTCGTCGACAGCCTCGGGCCGACGAGCTGACCCAAGTCGGCGCCGGCGCAGAAGGTGTTTCCGCGCCCGCGGAACACGACGGCGCGCACGCGATCGTCCGCCTCGGCCTTGCGCCCGTACTCGCCGAGCAGTTCGAGGGTTCTGGGATTGATGCAATTCTTCACTTCCGGGCGGTTGATCCAGATCGTCCCGATCTGTCCCTTGACTTCGTACTGGACGAGTTCCTTGTCGCTCATCGTGGTCCTCCTTGAGGTGATCCCATTCGGTCCGCCGAGAAGGCGGCCCGCTGGTGTTTGTCGCGGCAGGGCCCGACCGTGCCTTGCCGCGGGTCGTCGGATCGGGCGATGAGCCGCTTCGCGCACATTGTGGGCGGGCGTCCGATCGCCAGGGCCGTCCTTCCGAAAAATTCTGTCGACTGACTGGTCGGTCCAACAATAAAGAGAGTTTCAATCCTGTCAAGCGGTTGTCGCGAGACCCGATTGTCAACCATCTGGACGGTTGACTAATTCGCCTGTAGGTTGATGCGGAAGAGCGAGAGCGCGGAGGCAATCGGTGGAAGCGAGGAAAAAGATCGTGAACAAGGACGTCGACCTGCCGGAAGAGGCGGGCGCCGCCCCGCGCAGACGCGGCCCGAAGGTTGACGTCGAGCTGACCCGCCAGCGCAGGGCGGACATCATGCGGGAGGCGGCGCGGCTGTTCGACAAGGTCGGCTATCACGGCGTCAACATGGAGACGATCGCCGAGGCCGCGGGCCTGAAGAAGCCGACGCTCTATCACTACATCCGCAGCAAGGACGAGATCCTCTTCGAGATCCACGAGACGATGATCGAGTCGCTGCGGAAGTCGATCACGGCACGGCAGGAACGCGGCCTCGACCCTGCGGAGATCCTCAAGGGCGTCTGCGAGGACATCTTCCAGCAGATGCACGACTACCCGGGCTACGTCCGGGCCTTCTTCGAGCACATGCGCGAGCTCGACGACGACCACAAGAAGCAGATCCGCAAGGAGCGCAACGCCTATATGGCCCAGGTCATGGACGTGTTCTCGGACGGGATGGATCAGGGCCTATTCCGCCGCCAGGACGTCCGCATTGCGGCGTTGTGCCTGCTCGGCATCTGCAACTGGGCCTACCAGTGGTACCGCCCCGGAAAGGACCCCGAACCGGCGGAAATGGCGGCCCAGTGCTGGAACGTCATCGCGGGCGGCCTGCTCGCCGGAGACGCGGCGGAGCAGTCGAAAAGGGCGCCCCGCAGGAAGTGACGCCGCTCGCGGCCTTCCCGTTGAGAACCGTCCGGCGGCCCCTCGGTGCGGTCGCAGCCTCCGCATGACGCCTCGGCTCCGGCGTCGAACTGCTCGACCGGAACCATGCGGTTGACGAGCCCGAGGCGCGTCAATCCGCCGGCCGTCGCCCCTTCGCCAGTCATCGCTTCACCTCGGCTTGGAAGCCCGGTCTGCACCCGTCCGGGCGACGAGCCTCGCTCGTCGTCCCGAGGGGCTGCTGACGCCGCCGCAGGGCCATCGCATGTCGGTTAGATAAAAAACCGACTGGACGGTCGAAAGTTATCAGGTTAATTTGACAACCTGCGACCCGCCGGGCCGCGTCTCCGATTGGCGAAGGTTTTCATGTTTGAATTTTCGGAACGCTCGAAAGACCTGCAGAAGCGCCTCACGGCCTTCATGGAAGAGCACGTCTATCCCAACGAGGCGCTCTACAAGCAGCAGCATGCTGCGTTGCCGGACCGGTGGGACAGCCCGCCGATCATGGAGGAGTTGAAACTGAAGGCGAGGGCGGAGGGGCTTTGGAACCTGTTCCTTCCCGAGAGCCATGACGGCGCCGGTCTGACCAACCTCGAATATGCCCCGCTCTGCGAGATCATGGGCCGCTCCTATATCGGCCCGGAGGTCTTCAACTGCTCCGCGCCCGACACCGGCAACATGGAAGTGCTCGAGCGCTACGGCGCGCCCGACCAGAAGGAGCGCTGGCTTGGCCCGCTCCTGGAGGGCCGCATCCGCTCCGGCTTCGCCATGACGGAGCCGGGCGTCGCGTCCTCGGACGCCACCAACATCAGCCTGCGCATCGAGCGGAAGGGGGACGAATACGTCCTCAACGGCCGCAAGTGGTGGACCTCGGGGTCGGGCGACAACCGTTGCGAGATCCTGATCGTGATGGGCTTGTCGAACCCGGAGGGGCCCCGTCACGCCCGCCATTCGATGATTTTCGTCCCGAAGCACACGCCGGGTGTGCGGCTGGTGCGGTCGCTGAAGGTGTTCGGCTACGAGCACGCACCCTGCGGACACTTCGAAATCGAGTTCAAGGATGTGAGGGTGCCTGTCTCCAACATGCTGCTGGGCGAGGGCCGCGGCTTCGAGATCGCGCAGGGGCGCCTCGGACCCGGTCGCATTCACCACTGCATGCGCATGATCGGCGTCGCCGAGCGCGGGCTCGACGCGATGATCGCGCGCGTGCGGCAGCGGACCGCCTTCGGCAAGCTCCTGGCCGAGCAGGGCACCGTGCAGGAAGCGGTTGCGCTGTCCCGGTGCGAGATCGAGCAGGCGCGCCTTCTGACCCTCAAAGCCGCGCACATGATGGACACCGTCGGGAACAAGGCGGCGCGCACGGAGATCGCGATGATCAAGGTCGTCGCACCCAACATGGCCTTCCGGGTCCTCGACCGTGCCATTCAGGTGCACGGCGGTGCTGGCGTGTCGGACGATTTCGGACTCGCCGATGCCTGGGCTTTCGCACGCGCGGTCCGTTTCACCGACGGGCCCGACGAGGTTCATCTTGCCAGCATCGCCAAGCTCGAGCTGCGCCGCGAGATTCCGGCGAAGCCGTGGTGACGGCGAAGGAGGGGCCGATGTCCGCCGAAGCGAACGTAATGAGCAATTCTCCTGTCCCTTCCGCCGGCAACGGCTTCGACGACGCGCGCCTCGCGGCCTATCTGCGCCGGGAAATCCCGGAATTCGCGATGCCGATGCGTTTGGACCGCATCCAGGGCGGGCAGTCGAACCCCACCTACATCGTGACGGCGGGCGCTCGTCGCTACGTCTTGCGCAAGAAGCCGCCGGGCGACCTGCTGCCGTCGGCTCACCAGGTCGAGCGCGAGTACCGCATCATGAAGGCGCTCGCCGGCTCGCCGGTACCGACGCCGCCGGTTCGGCTGCTGTGCGAGGACCCGTCCGTCATCGGGACGCCATTCTACGTCATGGACTTCGTCGACGGCCGGATCTTCCGCGACACGCGCCTGCCCGGCATGATACCGGCCGAACGCATCGCGATCTACGATGCCATGGAGGACACCCTGGCGGCCCTCCACGCGGTCGATTGGGCCGCAGCGGGGCTCACCGATTTCGGCAAGCCGACCGACTACGTCCGGCGGCAGATCGCCCGGTGGAAGCGGCAGTATCAGGCCTCGAAGACGCATGAGATCCCGGCCATGGACAAGCTCGCCGATTGGCTGGAGTCGAACGCGCCCGAGCGCGACGAGACGACCATCGCGCATGGCGACTTCCGGTTGGAGAACATGATCTTCCATCCGACGGAACCCCTACCGGTCGCCGTGATCGACTGGGAACTGGCGACGCTCGGTCATCCCCTTTGCGATCTCGGCTACAACTGCATGACCTATCACCTGCCGAGTTCCATGATCGGATGCGGGGGTCTGGCGGACGTCGACATTCGCTCCCTCGGGATTCCCGACGAGGAGACCTACGTGGAGCGCTACTGCCGGCTCACGGGGCGTGGCGGAATCCCCAATTGGACGTTCTTCCTCGCGTTCTCCTTCTTCCGCGGCGCTTCCATCCTGCAGGGTGTCTACGCCCGAGCCTTGCAGAGCAATGCGGCGCATCCGCAGGCGCTCGAGGTCGGGCTTTACGCGGCTCCGGTGGCCGAGATCGCTTGGGGCCTCGTCGACCGGTAGGTTGCCGTGCGAGTTTCGGCCGGACGGCAGGGTGCCGCCGGCCGTTCGATCCTACACGGCCCGGGCGGCCCGCTGAGCCTCGAACATGGCGTGGCCGATCCGGCGGGGCGTCACGCAGTCGCCCACGTGATGCACCTCGAGCCCGCCCGGCGATCCCGCCCGGGGGAGGGTGACGACCCGACGTCCCGTCTGCATGACGACGAGATCGCACGCGAGCTCTTCATCCTCCCCCGAGGTGAGATTCGTGAACGTGACGCATCCGTCGCCGGTGACTTCGGTTGCGGTGAGCACCCGGTAGGACATGGCCGCGCGGCCGAGGCGGACGAGGAGCGGCTCGATGCTCTCGTGGGGGATGCCGGCCGCGATCGCCGCGGAAGGCGTGGCGAAGACCACGCGCCACCCCGCATCGGCCAACATCTCGGCGACGCCATAGCTCATCCAGAAGCCGGTCCCGTCGTCGGCGAACACGGCTCGCCGTGCGCCGGCGGCAGCGGGCGCTCCGGCGGTGAGCACGTCCCACCAGGACAGGACCGCCGGTCCGCGGGCGTCATCCGCGAGCTCACCGGGGGCGGCACCGGTCGCGACGATGGCCGCATCGAAGCGGCCGGAGAGATCGCCCAGTGCCTCGATCCTGGCGCCGAGTTCCACGAGCACTCTTTCATGCCGCAATTCGCCCGCCAGATGGTCGACGATTCTCCGCAGCTGGCCCCGGTGCGGGAGCGAGGCGGCGAGGAGAAACTGGCCGCCCAGCCCGTTCGAGGCCTCGAACAGCGTCACGTCGTGTCCGCGCAGCCGAGCGACCCTGGCGGCTTCCAAGCCGGCCGGTCCGCCGCCGATCACGGCGACCCGCCGCTTCGAAGCCGCCTTGCGGATGGGGCCGAAATCGGACCTGCGCTCGCGCCCGGCCTCCGGGTTCACGGCACAGTGGAGATGCGGCGAGAAGGCACGGCAATCCTGGTTGAGGCCGACGCAGGGGCGGATCCGGTCGCTGCGACCGGCGGCGGCCTTGGCGGCGAAATCGGCGTCCGCGATGAAAGCCCGCGCCATGCCGATGACGTCTGCGGCGCCTCCTGCGAGAAGGCTCTCGGCCTGCTCCGGGCTCAGGATCTTCTGGGCCAGCACGACCGGCAGGCCGACTTCGCGGCGCAGGATGCCGCCCGCCTTCGCGGCGGCGGCCTCGGGCGCGGCGGCATCCTTGACGTAGGCGCCCCGCGTCCCCAGCGTGATGTTGAGGTAGTCGACGGCGGCCGTCCCGGCGAGCGCCTGGCCGATCGACACCGTATCGCGCACGCCGAGGCCGTTCGGAATTTCCTCATCGGCGGAAAGCCGGACGCCCAGCACGAAACCGTCGCCGCATCGCTCGCGGATGCGCGCAACGATCTCCATCAGGAAGTGGTTGCGCGCCTCCGGGGATCCTCCCCAGCGGTCGCTGCGCCGGTTGGTCGCCGGCGAGAGGAACTGGGCGATCAGATACCCGTGCGCCGCGTGCAGCTCGATTCCGTCGTAACCGGCGGCCAGGAGGTTCTCGGCCGAGCGCGCGAAGTCGTCGATGATCGTTTCGATCTCCCGCTCCTCCAGCGCGTGCGGCGGGTAGGGGTCGCGCGGCGAGCGCTGCGAAGATGCGGAAACCGGTGCGAAGTCGGATTCTCCGCCTGTCAATTCGCGACCGAGGTGCAGAATTTGTCCGACGATCTTGCCGCCCCGGGCATGGATGATGTCGCAGCGCCGGCGCATCATCTCTCGGTTACTCTCCTGCCACGCCTCGAACAGCATGCGCTGGCGCAGTGTCGAAGACGGGGAGACGACGGAGGCCCCGGTGATGACGAGCCCGAGCGTTTCGTGCGCGCGCGCGGCGAAATAAGCGAGATCGTCTTCCGTCAGATTGCCGTCCCGAACCATCGCCGTGCCGTGAGGAAGGATGGCGAGGCGGTTCTGAAGGGTCAGCCGGCCGGCCGCCAAGGGGGAACGCAGGAGCGGGAATTCTGTCATCGGGGCCTCCCTTCCAAGCCGGCGCAACCGATCGCTCGGGCGGGCACCCGCCGTAGCTTTTTATAAACAACCGACTAGTTGGTCGAAGAATAATCCGCATCCCGCTCATGTCAACGGTGGCATGATGGCGGAGAGCAGCGAGCCGCGCGCAATGCCCCGCCCTGCCCGGGAGACAGGCACGTTCCCCGGCGGCGGTTTAAGATGCACCGTCCCAACGATGCGGAGGCAGAGCGCTGATGCGCCTCATCCTGATCATCGGCGCCGCCGCCGCTTCTGTTCGCCGCCGCGTCGCTGCTCGCCGCCTATTCCTACGGCCGGTTCGCGAGGAGCGCGCCGCGGAGAGCCCTCATACGCCCTGCCTGACCGGCGGATGCGGAAACGCTTCTCGACCGGGACATCGCCGCCCTCACCGCCAAGGCACAGGGGAGGAGCGGCCTCGCCATGCTGTCGGGCAACCTCGACGCGTTCGCCGCACGGGCGCTCGCCGCCCGCAGCGCAGGACGCAGCCTCGATCTCATGTACTATATCTGGCACGGCGATCTGACCGGGCGGCTGCTGGCGCATGAGGTCCTCCGGGCTGCCGACCGCGGCGTGCGGGTGAGGCTCCTCCTCGACGACATCAACGCGCACGGCAGGGATCCGGTCTATCTCGCGCTCGACAGCCATCCCCATGTCGAGGTTCGCCTGTTCAACCCGAGCCGCGCGCAGGACAGGGCGCGCTGCGGCGCGGGCTGGAAATGGCGTTCAGGGCCTTCAGCGCCACGCAGGCGAATGCACAACAAGGCGTGGATTGCCGACGGCAGGCTGGCGATCGTCGGCGGGCGCAATATCGGCGACGAATATTTCGACGCCGCCGAGCGCGCCGAATTTCCGCGACCTCGACCTGGCTGGTGGGACCGGTCGTTCGGCAGGCCGAAGATGTCTTCGATGCCTATTGGAACAGTGCAGCCGCGATCCCGGTCACGGCGCTAGCCGACGGAGGTGATCTCCGTCTTGGAGTCCTTGCGCACGTCGGCTCTCGGAATTGGCGGCGGGCGACGCGGCCCGCCCTATCTCGACCGCGCCCGCGAGCGCGTCCTCGCTGGCCGCATGTTGGGCGAATGAGCTCCCGATCCACTGGACCGACCGGGCCAGGATCGTCTCCGATCCGCCGGAAAAGGCGTTGGTGCAGGAGAGCGGGAACTGGCTGATGGCCGCACTGCGCCCGGTCATCGCAGCCGCCACGAAAGCACTTGAGATCACGTCGCCCTATTTCGTTCCCGGCGAAGAGGGCACGGCAACGCTCATCGACCTCGCCAGGAGAGGAATCGACGTCGCCGTCCTGACCAATTCGCTGGCAGCCACTGACGTCGCGGCGGTCCATGGCGGATATGTGTCCTGCCGCGCGCCCCTGCTCGAGGGTGGCGTGCGGTCTTCGAGCTGCAACCGCATGCGCAGCCGTCGGAGTGTCGCTGTTCGGCTCCAGCGGCGCGAGCCTGCACACCAAGGCTTTCACGGTCGACGATCGTTTCGGTTTCATCGGCTCCTTCAACTTCGATCCCCGCTCCGCCTCGCTCAACACGGAGATGGGTGTGCTGTTCGAGCACCATGCGTTGGTCCGGGATATGAGCGAACCTGTTCAGCGCGGGAGACGGCCCCTCCGATGAGTTATCGCCTGTAAATCGGCGACAACGGCAGGCTGCGATGGGAAGGCGAGGTTGAAGGGCAGTACGGACCTTCGACCGCGAGCCGGAGGTCGGACTCGGTGCGTCGTCTGATGGCAAGGATCGTCTCCCTCCTGCCGATCCGGTCACAACTCTGACGATGGCCCGGGAGAACCGGGACGGCACTTCGGGGCTGGCGCTTCGTCGGTTTTCCTCCCGCGATGCGCCCAGCCCCGCAACCCCGAACTCTCCGTCGATCCGATCAACCCTTCACGAGCGGACAGCCACCCTCGCTCATGGGCCGAAAAGCCTGATCGGCCGGGATCGTCGCGAGGTGCTTGTAGAGGTCCCATGACCCCTTCGACTCGGCGGGCTTCTTGACCTGGAACAGGTACATGTCGTGGATCTTGCGTCCATCGGCGCGGATCTGGCCCTTTCCGAAGAGGGGATCGTCGGTGGGCGTCTCCTTCATCTTGGCCATCACCTTCGTGGCATCCTTGTCCTTCAGGGCTTCGACCGCCTTGAGATAGTGCAGGATGCCGGCATAGACGCCCGCGTGCACCATGGTCGGCATGTTCCCGCCGTGCCGCTCGGCGAACCGCCGGGAAAAGGCGCGCGTGGCGTCGTTCAGATCCCAGTAGAAGGACTCGGTCAACACCAGGCCCTGCGCCGCCTCGAGGCCGAGCGCGTGGATGTCGGTGATGAAGATCAGGAGCCCGGCCAGGTTCTGGCCACCCTGCGTGATGCCGAAATCCGCCGCCGCCTTGATCGCGTTGACCGTGTCGCCACCCGCATTGGCGAGGCCGATCACCTTGGCGTTCGAGCTCTGGGCGGAGAGCAGGAACGAGGAGAAGTCGGTGGCCGAGAGGGGGTGGCGCACCGCCCCGAGCACCTTGCCGCCGGACTTCTTCACGACATCCGAGGTGTCGCGTTCCAGCGCATGCCCGAAGGCATAGTCGGCAGTGATGAAGTACCAGGTGTCGCCGCCCTGCTTGACCATGGCGCTGCCGGTGCCGTTGGCCATGGCCCAGGTGTCGTAGGTCCAATGGATCGTGTTCGGCGAGCAGGCGGGCCCGGTGAGGTCGGAGGCGCCGGCGCCCGAGTTGATGAAGATCTTGTTCTTGTCCCGGGTGACCTGATTCACCGCGAGGGCCACCGACGAAGTCGGCACGTCGACGACGACGTCGACGCCGTCCTGGTCGTACCAGCGCCGAACCAGGGTCGCGCCCACATCCGGCTTGTTCTGGTGATCGGCCGCGATGACCTCGGCCTTGATCCCCTTGTCCGAAGCTTTGAAATCTTCGATCGCCATTCGGGCGGCCACCGCGGATCCCTCGCCGGAGAGATCGGCGTAGAGGCCGGAGCGGTCGTTGAGCACGCCGAACTTGACCGAGATCTGCGCCTCGGCCGCGGCGGTCATCACGAGAACGGCGGCGAGACTGGTCAGCGATACCGTGAACTTGAACTTCATCGATCTTTCTCCATCGACTGCGCCCCGCGCGCTACCTGGAGGTTCGGCTCTCGTGCCGCCCTCATTTCCAGGCTTCTTCTTCCTTCCTGCGGATCTCACCGATCAGGCAGCTCGCGTCCTCGTGGGACGTCCTGAGGAACTGTGCCTCCGAGACCTCGCCGGCGATCTCCCGAACGATCTTGGTCCGCACCATGGCGGGGAAGTGGTCGGCCTCGTGCACCGGCACCATGAAGGCGTCGGCTCCCCCGATCACGCAGTCCCGATAGTAGTGGTCGAGGTCCGGGATGCTGGATGAACTGGCCGAGCCTGCCTGCAGGATGGGCAGGCCGTTGATGGTGATGCCTTGGGCAACCGCCGCGTCGCGCGCCAGCGATACGAGCCGGCCGTCGTTGTTCGGCCCGTCCCCCGCAATGTCGATCACCCTTCTGGCGGCATCGGCATTCATGCCCGAGGAGTTCGGCGCTGAAATCGATCGGCGCCGGAAATGGATGTGAAGACACCCTGCCGCGGTGGTTCCGCCGCGAGACGGGCGGCGAAAGCAACCGCGTCCCGCCGGCCCTCCATCACGGTCCACGGGATAACGACCTTCTGATCGTGCTTGCCGGCCCACTCCACATAGGCGACCGCGATCCGACCCAGATTTCCCCTTCGAATGGCCTGATGGACGAGAGGTGACCGGAACGCTTCCACGAAGCCGCTCCGCTGAAGCTGCTGCTCCGCCGGGACGATCGACGCCGAGACATCCACCGCGATGACGAGCGCAAGGTCGAGCTTGGGCTCGGCCTCCGCTCGCGGCATGGCGAGCAAGCCCACTAGGATCGGGAACACGAGGGCACGGCAGCTCGATTCGAGCATCGATGCCTCCACGCTTGGAAGCACACCCCCAGTCGGCCTGGGTCAGCCAGGGTAGCACAGTTCCGCAGTGACGTAGTCGCCGCTCGTCTCCGGCGGGGGCCGCGAGCCACCCACGGGATCCCCCTCCGAGCGGACTGCGCGGCGGGCGACGCTCATCCCGAAGATGGCGTATGGCCAGCGGGCAGCGCCCGAGCTAACGTTCCGCCGTTGTGACGGATCGGCCGTCGGGGGCGCGGCGTGATCGGTCGGGTGACGATCGGTGGGCGTTATGACCAGACCGCCAAGCGTGCTCATAGCGGACGATGAGCCCAACATTCTGCTTTCGCTCCAGTTCCTGATGAAGAAGTCGGGATATGAGGTCCGGACCTGCAAGGACGGCGAAGAGGCTCTGGCCGAGATGGAGCGGGCCGTTCCCGATCTCGTGCTGCTCGACGTCATGATGCCGAGGATCGACGGGTTCTCGGTTTGCCAGACGATCAGGGCCAATCCCGCCTGGAAGGACGTGCGCATCATCATGTTGACGGCCAGGGGCCGCGATGTGGAACGCGACAAGGGGCTCGCCTTGGGTGCCGACGATTACATCACCAAGCCGTTCTCCACCAACGACGCCATTGCCCGTGTCCAAGCCGCGCTCGGCCGCTCGCACCAGTCGGACGGGACGTGAGGCCCCCGTCTGGAACCGCCGCATCCGGCGCAGCCTGGCGTCCCTCGGTCGCCGGTCGCCGGAGGACGTCCGGCTCACCAGGCAACTCGCCCGGAGGGCCGGAGCAAGCCCGACCGGCCGGCAAGTGACGGTGGCCTGCCCATGAAGAGCCGTGAGAGAACGCCAATCGGTGCGGATCGCGGGCCCGGACGCACGCGCGAACTTCTTGTGACCTTGTTCGTGCTCGGAGTGCTCCTGTTGACGCCGCCGCTCCTGATCCTCTTCAACAAACCGAATCTCGGTCTGGGCGTCCCGACGCTCTATCTGTATTTGTTTGCCGTCTGGGCGGCTTTGATCGTCCTCGTGGCCCTGGTGGTCGAGAGCCCGCATGCGACCGGCGACCTTGCCGAAGCCGGGCCGGAGACGGGCGGCACGACATCCGAACAGGCGACCGGGGAATCAGGCGATGCTTAGCGGCCCGCTCATCGTCATCGTCGCGTTCCTCTATCTGTGTCTGCTGTTTGCGATCGCATATTACGGCGACAGGCGCGCCTCCCAGGGCCGCAGCCTGATCGCCAACCCCGTCATCTACGCCCTGTCCATCGCCGTCTACTGCACGTCCTGGACGTTCTACGGCTCGGTCGGAAGGGCTGCGTCGACCGGGGTCGGTTTCCTGCCGATCTATCTCGGTCCGACCCTGACCTTCGTCGTGGCATGGTTCGTGATCCGCAAGATGATCCGCATCGGCAAGGTCAACCGCACGACCTCGATCGCCGATTTCATCGCCTCGCGGTACGGCAAAAGCTTTCAGCTCGGCGCGCTGGTCACGATCATCGCGGTCATCGGCATCCTTCCGTACATTTCGCTCCAGCTCAAGGCGATCTCGACCAGCTTTTCGGTGCTGCTTCAATACCCCGCGATCGTGATGCCGGACACTTCGGCCGGTACGCTCTTCCTGCAGGACTCCGCATTCTACATCGCGCTCATCATGGCCGTGTTCGCAATCCTGTTCGGTACGCGTCACATCGATGCGAGCGAGCGGCATGAAGGCATGGTCGCCGCCATCGCTTTCGAATCGGTCGTGAAGCTGGTCGCATTCCTGGCGGTCGGCTCCTTCGTGACGTTCGGGGTCTACGGAGGGTTCGGTGCGATTTTCTCCGAGGCGCAGGCTTCGGACGCGCTCGCCCGATTGTTCACGCTCGACGGCGTCCCGGCGCACACGAACTGGATCGCCCTGACGGTGCTCGCCATGGCGGCAGTGATCGTCCTGCCGCGCCAGTTCCAGGTCATCGTGGTGGAGAACGTCCACGAAGGCCATCTGAAGAAGGCGATGTGGCTGTTTCCGCTCTACCTCCTGCTGATCAACATCTTCGTGCTCCCGATCGCATTCGCGGGATTGCTGCAGTTCCCGAACGGCGGCGTCGACGCCGATACCTTCGTGCTCGCAGTGCCCATGAAGGAGAAGAGCCCCGCCCTGGCGCTGCTCGCGTTCATCGGCGGCCTGTCGGCGGCAACCGGCATGATCATCGTCGAGACGGTCGCTCTCGCGACCATGGTCTCCAACGATCTCGTCATGCCTCTCCTGTTGCGGTTCGGACGTCTGCATCTGTCGGAGCGCAGAGACCTCACTGGCGTTCTGCTCACCATCCGCCGCACCACCATCATTTTCGTGATCCTGCTCGGCTATGGCTATGTGCGCCTGATCGGTGAATCCTATGCCCTGGTGACCATCGGACTCGTCTCGTTCGCGGCGGCGCTGCAATTCGCGCCCGCGATCATCGGCGGTCTTTATTGGAAGGGCGCCACCAAGGCCGGAGCTCTCGCCGGGCTCGCTGCCGGTTTTCTCGTCTGGATCTATGCGTTGCTTCTGCCGTCCTTCGCGCGTTCCGGCTGGATCGCGCAGAGCTTCGTCGACAACGGCCCTTTGGGGATCGCCCTGCTCAAGCCGTACGCGCTGTTCGGTCTCGAGGGGTTGGACCCGATCTCGCACGCGACGATCTGGACGCTCATTGCAAATGTCGGCCTCTTCGTGGGCGTTTCGCTCATGACCTCCCAGACGACGATCGAACGCAGCCAGGCGGTGCAGTTCGTCGACATCTTCAAGCAGACGGTGGACGGGGGGCGCGTCTGGCGGGGCCGCGCCACGATCGGCGACCTCCGCGAACTGCTCGTGCGCTTCATCGGCGAGGCGCGGGCGAACGCCGCGCTGGCGCGGTTCGAGCGGGAGAGCCGGCGGCGTCTCCATGATCTCGGCTCGGCCGACTCGGAGATCGTCGCCTATGCGGAACGTCAGCTCGCCGGCGTCATTGGAGCGGCGTCCGCTCGGATCATGGTCGCTTCCGTGCTCAGGGAAGAGATGCACGATATCGACGAGGTGATGCATATCCTCGACGAGGCCTCCCAACTGGTCGTCTACTCACGCCAGCTCGAGCAGAAGTCGCGCGAGCTCGAGGCGGCGACCGCGGAGCTCAGGGCGGCGAACGAGCGCCTCAAGGAACTCGACAAGCTCAAGGACGATTTCGTGGCGACGGTCAGCCACGAGGTCCGCACGCCGCTCACCTCGATCCGTTCGTTCAGCGAAATCCTGCGCGACAACCCCGACCTCGATCTGGAACAGCGCCAGGAGTTCGTCGGCATCATCGTGCAGGAGAGCGAGAGGCTGAGCCGGCTCCTCAACGACATTCTCGATCTCGCCAAGATGGAGGCCGGCACATCTGAGTGGCGCATAGTGC
Organism: uncultured Alphaproteobacteria bacterium; assembly: GCA_963723525.1. Classification (GTDB taxonomy): domain Bacteria; phylum Pseudomonadota; class Alphaproteobacteria; order Rhizobiales; family Beijerinckiaceae; genus Microvirga. The sequence continues at coordinate 122,476 of CAVRRI010000025.1, read as the reverse complement.
AGTTCGCTCCGAAGGCGGTGATCGAGCACGCCCTCGCGGCGACCGCCGGACTCTTTGCGCAGGCGCGCCACGTTTCGCTCACGACGCAGATCGCCGACGATCTTCCAGAGATCCGCGGCGACGCCGACCGGCTGACACAGGTTATCGTCAACCTGATCGCCAACGCGGTGAAGTTCAGTCCCAAGCAGAATGGCCGGATCTGGCTGGAAGCTCGGCAGGAGGACGGCTCCCTCCGCGTCGACGTCAGGGACAACGGCGTGGGCATTGCCAAGAACGATCAGGCAAAAATCTTCGAACGCTTTCAGCAAGCCGGCAACACCCTGACGGACAAGCCGCAGGGGACCGGGCTCGGCCTGCCGATCAGCAGGCAAATCCTTCAGCGTTTCGGTGGCGACATCTGGGTCGAGAGCGAGCTTGGCAAGGGAGCCACGTTCTCGTTCCGCATTCCACTCGCGGCGCGCGAGCGGCCCGAACCGGTTGCCGCTCTCTCGAACGCATCGCAGGTTTCCTGATCCGTGCCGACGCGCGCTTCGGCCGGCGGGGGCCGTTAGACTTATGGTCTAGGATATTTGATTAACTGGGCCTCGCCCGCCGATCGCGTTAACATGCCCGCATTCAGGCCCGAGCTGTGGGAGCGATCCCTGTCGATGATGCCGGGCCACGGAGAGTTCCGAGCATCATGCCGAGCCGCACCGGCCGGCGGGAACTCGTATGCGTGCACCGTATCATTGAAGTTCACGGGAGGGGTCCATGGCGACGACAGCGGCACCGGATATTGCAGCCCGAAGCCGGGCGATGACGGCCGAGGAGAAGAAGGTCATTCTGGCCTCTTCGCTCGGTACTGTTTTCGAGTGGTATGACTTTTATCTCTACGGTTCGCTGGCCGCCATCATCGGCGCCCAGTTCTTCAGCCACTATCCCGAAGCGACGCGCAACGTGTTCGCGCTCCTGGCCTTCGCGGCCGGCTTTCTCGTGCGCCCGTTCGGCGCTCTGGTGTTCGGACGCCTCGGCGACCTCGTCGGCCGGAAGCATACCTTCCTGATTACGATCCTGATCATGGGCGCATCGACATTCCTGGTCGGCTGCCTGCCGAGCTACGAGTCGATCGGCTTCATTGCGCCCGTCGTGCTGATCGCGCTCCGCATGGCCCAGGGCCTTGCGCTCGGCGGCGAGTACGGCGGCGCGGCCATCTACGTCGCCGAGCACGCGCCTCCCGGCAGGCGCGGCTTCTTCACGAGCTGGATCCAGACGACCGCGACTCTCGGGCTTCTGCTCTCGCTCATCGTGATCATGTTCACGCAGATCTACGTGAACGCCAACTTTCCCGTGGTGACGACGGCGGCCGGCACGACGCTTACTCCGTTTGCGGCCTGGGGCTGGCGCATTCCGTTCCTCGTCTCGGTCCTCCTGCTCGCCGTCTCGGTCTGGATCCGGATGCAGATGCAGGAGAGCCCCGCCTTCAAGAAGATGAAGGAGGAAGGTTCCATGTCGAAGGCGCCGCTGACCGAGGCTTTCGGCCAGTGGAAGAACGCCAAGATCGCCTTGCTGGCGCTCTTCGGCCTCGTCGCCGGACAAGCCGTCGTCTGGTACACGGGCCAGTTCTACGCCTTGTTCTTTCTTCAGAGCATTCTGAAGGTCGACGCCTTCACGGCCAACGTGCTGATCGCATGGTCGCTCGTCCTCGGCACCGGCGGCTTCGTCCTGTTCGGCGCGCTGTCGGACAAGATCGGCCGTAAGCCGATCATTCTGGCCGGCTGCCTGATCGCGGCACTCACCTACTTCCCGCTGTTCAAGCTCCTGACCGCGACGGCCAACCCGGCGCTCTATGCCGCCCAGGAGAATGCGCAGGTCACGATCGTCGCCGACCCGGCGGACTGCTCGTTCCAGTTCAACCCGACCGGCACCGCGAAGTTCACCAATTCCTGCGACATCGCCAAGGCGCTCCTGGCCCGCAGCTCGGCCAAGGCGACGACCGTGGACGCTCCGGCGGGAACGGTTGCCGCCGTGAAGATCGGCGACAGGGAGTTCTCGGCCAAGGATCCTAATTTCGCCAAGGACGTGGGCGCCGCGCTGGCCGCAGCCGGATATCCGGGCGCCGACCACCCGGCGATCGTGAGGATCCCGATCGATCCGAAGGCCGGACTTTCCAACTTTGCCGGCATGTTCGATATCTTCAGCGCTCAGAAACTGACGATCATCGCGATCCTTGCCGTGCTCGTCATCTACGTGACGATGGTCTACGGGCCCATCGCCGCGGCGCTGGTCGAGTTCTTCCCGACCCGCATCCGCTACACCGGCCTGTCGCTGCCCTACCATATCGGCAACGGCTGGTTCGGGGGCCTGCTGCCCGCGACCTCCTTCGCGATGGTGGCTCAGACGGGGGACATCTATTTCGGGCTCTGGTATCCGATCGTGGTGGCGCTGATGACCTTCGTCATCGGTCTGATCTTCGTGCCCGAAACCTACAAGCGGGATATCTTCAGGCAGTAGCGGTTCTCGAAATTCACTGCCGGCCCGGAGCGGCAAGCGCTCCGGGCCGGCAGGAGCAAGGGTGAGGGAAGCCGGTCGGTGCCGATGGACACGACCTCGGCTTTAGGTTTTTCAAGGAGCGGACCATGTCACGATTCCAGCGGATCTTTCTGCTCACCGCCGGGTGCGGCGTCGTCGCCATCGGCATCGCCTATGTCATCATGGCCGTCGCACGCTGAATCGCAGGTGCGTCTTGCCGTGAGGACTCGCGCGGGGTCAATCCGGTGTTCTCGCATCGCCTCTGCGTCGGCAACGCAAGAAGGACCGCCCTCCGCAGACAAGCCGCGGTCCGCATCTCGACACCGGCATGCTCATCGCTCTTCTGGCCGATATCCACGCCAATCGTGAGGCCCTGACCGCCTGCCTCGCCGAGGCGGAGCGCGCCGGCGTCGAGCGCTACGTGTTCCTCGGCGACCTCGTCGGCTATGGTGCCGACCCGTGCTGGGTTCTGGACCGTGTGGCCGAAATGGTGGAGGCGGGCGCCGTCGCCATTCTCGGCAATCACGATGCCGCGGCCATCCATGGCAGCGAAACCATGACCGACGTTGCGAGCGTTGCGATCCAATGGACCCGCTCACGCCTCGACGAGGCGCATCGCTCGTTCTTGGCCAAGCTTCCGCTCAGCGTCGAGGAGGCGGACAGGCTTTATGTCCATGCGAGCGCGAGCGCGCCGGACGATTGGATCTACGTCTTCGGCCCGCGCGAAGCCTATCAGTGCTTCCGGGCGACCCATCAACGAGTGACGTTCTGCGGCCACACGCACGTCCCGGCTCTCTTCAATGAGACGGCGACGACTCTGCCTCAGAGGCATGTGCCGGTCGACGGCAGACCGATTCCGTTGCTGCCCCAGCGACGCTGGCTCGCCGTGCTCGGGGCGGTCGGCCAGCCTCGCGACAACAACCCGGCCGCCTGCCTCGGGCTGTTCGACGAGGGCCGGAACAGGCTGACCTACGTGCGGGTGCCCTACGATGTGGATGTGACTGCGCGCAAGATTCGCGCGGCGGGACTGCCCGACGTGCTTGCAACACGGCTGATGACGGGGCGGTGAGGGATGGCGAAGGCGCAGCTGTCGGCCGGCATGATCATCGATGGCTTCCGGCTGGACGAGCGGCTGCATCGCGGCGGCATGGCGGACATCTGGCGGGTCAGCCGCAGCGACGTCGACTTGCCGGTCATCATGAAGGTGCCGTTTCTCGACTTCGAGAGCGACATCGCGCTGCTCGTCGGCTTCGAGGTCGAGCAGATGATCATGGCCGAATTGAAGGGCCCGCATGTGCCGCGCTGGATCGCGAACGGCGACTACGCCGTTCAACCCTATATCGTCATGGAGTTCGTGCCCGGCCCGTCGCTTCGGGACAGACGCTCGGATCGGCCCCTGTCCGCCGACGAAGTCGTGCAGTTCGGCATCGCGCTCGCGACCGCCGTCTCCGATCTCCACGAGCAGCACGTGCTCCACCTTGATTTGAAGCCGGCCAACGTTCTATTTCGGCCAACCGGTGCAGCCGTGCTCATCGACTTCGGCCTGTCCCGTCACGAGCAGCTTCCCGACCTCCTGGAAGAGCAGTTCCATCGGCCGACCGGGACGCCGGAATACATGGCCCCGGAGCAGTTGCTTCGCGTCCGATCCGACAGGCGCAGCGACATTTTCGCCTTGGGAGTGATCCTCTATGAGCTCGTCACCGGCCGCCTCCCATTCGGTACTCCCCTGCGCATGAAGCAGGTTCGCCGGCGCATATGGCGAGACCCGATGCCGCCGCGGGCTCTTGCGCCTCGCATCCCGCCCGCGCTCCAGGAAGTCATTCTGAAATGCCTCGAGCCCGTGCCGGATGCCCGCTACAAGGACGCAGCCGATCTCCTGTTCGACCTGCGCCACCTCGATCTCGTGGTGCTCACGCAGCGCGCCGAGCGAACCGATCAGAGCACCTTCGTCGTCGCCCTCGGCCGCCGGCTCCGGGCCCGCAAGACCATGAACGAGATCCTGGCGAGCTCGACCAAGCCGCCGCCGCGGTCGCCGATCATCATGGTCGCCGTCGACCTGCACCCGGCGCTCGATCCAATGAGGAATGCGTTGCTGGAAACGGCCGCATCGGTGCTCGCCAACATGCCCGGCGCGCGTCTCGCATGCGTGAACGTCATGTCGACTTCGCTCATCGCGATCGACGACAACGTCGATGCCGCCGGTGAGAACGTCCACGTGCAGAGGCTCGTCGAACTGAGGCTCTGGGCCGAGCCGCTGCAACTGCCGAAGGGCAAGATCTCCTATCACCTCCTCGAGTCGCGCAACGCGGGCGCGGCCCTCCTGGATTTCGCACGCTCCAACAAGGTCGACCACATCATCATCGGCGCGCCGGTCGCCGGTTCCTTCCCGAGCAAGATCAGCTCGCAGATCACTGCGGAAGCACCGTGCACGGTGACGGTGGTGCGCACGGTCGTCGAAGGCGCTCACTCCGACCGGACCGCTCTCAGCTCGTACCCGGAACGAGCGGAGAAAGCCGATTGAACCGTCGGATTCGACCGTGACCGCGCGGGCGGCGGACTGCTGCGGATCGAGCCCGGTTGCGCAACGGAGCCGCCGCGGTGCAGCCACCCTTGATGGTTGCCCGGACGGGCCGGGCGAGCGGCCCGTGCGCCACCAACGAAGCCGATCGTCGAGCGTAAGCAGGATTGATGATATAGTTCGTTCCAAGATGGCGGCGAAGGGAGTTCGACGTGCGTCCGCCGCGCCTGATGCTGGTTCTGGCGACTGTCGTTTTGGCCGCGGCATCGTTGTCCGATGTCCACACCGATGCCGCCGAGGGCCGGGAGGACCGGATCGCCGCATCGGTCGAGATCACCGGTCCGATCGGGCCGGCGACCACCCGCCATATCGGGAGCGCCCTGGCGACCGCCAGGGAACGTCGCGCCGAACTGGTGATCCTGCGCATCAACACGCCCGGGGGGCTCGCGACCAGCATGCGGGAGATCATCGCCGATCTCCTGGCTTCGCCGGTGCCGGTCGTCGGGTATGTCGCACCCGCCGGCGCTCACGCCGCGAGCGCGGGCACGTACATCCTCTACGCGACGCATATCGCCGCAATGGCGCCTGGAACGAACCTGGGAGCCGCCACTCCGGTGCAGATCGGAGGCCCGTTGCCGGGGCTGCCGGGCAGCCCGGACAAGGACGGCGAGGCGGGAAAGGACGGCAAGGAGCAGGCCAAGCCGGCGCAGGATCCCATGACCGCAAAGGTAACGAACGATGCGGTGGCATTCATCCGCAGCCTGGCGGAACTGCGGAGACGAAATGTCGACTGGGCCGAGCAGGCCGTCCGGGAAGCCGCCACGCTCTCGGCTCAGGCGGCGCTTGAGAAGCACGTCATCGACGTCGTCGCACGCAGCCCGGAGGAGCTTCTGAGCAAGATCGACGGCCGGGAGGTGGAGATCGCCGGAGAGCACCGGCGCCTGCGCACCGGCGATGTGAGGATCGAGACCATCGAGCCGGGCTGGCTCACCCGCCTGCTGGCGGTGATCACCAACCCCAACATCGCCTTCGTGCTGATGATCGTCGGCCTCTACGGCCTGATCTTCGAGTTCAGCAACCCCGGCGTCATTGCGCCCGGCGTCATCGGCGCGGTCGCCCTGGTGCTCGGGCTCTTCGCGCTGAACATGCTGCCCGTCGACTATACGGGATTGGCGCTGATGTTCCTCGGCATCGCCTTCCTGATCGCGGAGGCGTTCACGCCGACGGTGGTCCTCGGGGTTGGCGGCCTGATCGCCTTTCTGCTCGGGGCGGCGATCCTCATCGACACCAATCAGCCGGAATTTCAGCTCTCCTGGACCGTGATCGCGGCATCCGCGGCGATCAGCGTCGGCCTGTTCACGCTGACCCTCGGCTATGTCTGGCGCACCCGCCGACAGCCCGTCCGGACCGGAGCTCCGGCCATGATCGGCCAGCCTGCCGAGGTGCTCGACTGGTCCGGCGAGGTCGGCCACGTGCTTGCTCTCGGCGAGCGCTGGCAGGCCCGCGCGGCGCAGGACCTCGCACGGGGCGACCGCGTCGAGGTGACGGCCGTCGACGGACTCACCCTTGTCGTCCGCCGCCCGCCGGCCACGCTGGCAGCCCGGGGAGCGCAGTCATGATGTTCGATTATCTCGCCTATGCCCTCCTCGCTGCGCTCGTGATGGCCTTCCTTGCCTCCGCTATCCGCGTGCTCCGGGAGTACCAGCGCGGCGTCGTGTTCACGCTCGGCCGCTTCACCGGTGTCAAGGGACCCGGCCTGATCATCCTGATCCCGTTCATCCAGCAGATGGTGCGGGTCGATCTGCGGGTCGTCGTGCAGGACGTACCGTCCCAGGACGTCATCTCGCGCGACAATGTCTCGGTGAAGGTCAATGCGGTCCTGTATTTTCGGATCGTCGATCCCGAGCGGGCGATCATCAAGGTCGAGAACTTCATGGCGGCCACCAGCCAGTTGGCCCAGACCACGCTGCGCTCGGTGCTGGGCAAGCACGAACTCGACGAAATGCTCGCGGAACGCGACCGGCTCAACGCGGATATCCAGCAGATCCTCGATCAGCAGACGGATGCCTGGGGCATCAAGGTGGCGAATGTCGAGATCAAGCATATCGACCTCAACGAGAGCATGGTGCGGGCGATCGCCAAGCAGGCCGAGGCCGAGCGGCTGCGCCGCGCCAAGGTGATCAACGCGGAGGGCGAGGCGCAGGCGGCGGAGAAGCTCGTGGAGGCGGGGAGGGCGCTTGCCCATGAGCCGCGAGCGATGCAATTGCGCTACTTCGCCGCCCTGCACGATATCGCGGGCGACCGCTCCTCCACGGTCGTCTTCCCTCTGCCGATCGATCTCCTCGCGCATATCGCCCCGGCCCAGGCCGCGGCGGCGAACACGCCGGCCGGTGAGAGCGCTCCCGAGCCTGCGTCTCCGGCAGGGGTGCCGAGGCGGGTCGGGTGAAACCCGATCGGCGTTTCAACCGATCAGCAGATCAATTCGAGCCGGTAGAGGCCAATCTCGAGGGGGGCATCCTTCGAGGCGCCGGCGGCGAGCAGGCGGCCGGCATCGAGTTCCGGCAGGACGGGATCGAGAGCCTCCGGAAGGGACGCTTCGATCATGACGACGAACTCGGCCAGGAGGTTCGCGCTTGGCCGCGCCCTGCGCTCCTCGGTTTCGATCGTACTCGCTTCCGTCTCCAGTCGGCACAAGTGGGCACCATGCACGCGCGGGAGCTTCGCCATCTCCGGAAGCACACGCGCGAAATACCCCTCGAGCTCTTCCGAGCGGTTCGGCGCCGCGTCGCATCGGAGCGTCACCATCGCCCCGCCCACCCCGGGGCCCGTCGTGTACGTCGTCCGGCAGAGCGCGCGGGTGACGTCCGTGAAGCTCGGCACGACCCTTCTCGTCCCTTCTGTCGGAGCATTGAGGCGGGCGAGGTAGTCGGAGCCCGCGAGGGTCGCGGGCGCGTCGACCTCGTACAACGTAAACCACTGCGGGTGGCCGCGTTCGGCGATCAGCCGCCGGCCGCGCAGGAATCCCGGGATGCCCACCCGTTCGAGCATGTGCTCCCGGCTGTGCCATTCATAGAAGTCGTCCCGCGCTTCCGGCCTGATGCCGTTCCAGATGGCGACGACGGCGGTTCCGAGCAGCGGCATCAGCTCACCGCCGCAAGCCGAGCCGGCGCCTCGATCAGGCCCGCCGCCGCGGCCAGCCTCCGCAGTTCCGCGCGTTCCGCGTCGTCGACGCCGAGTTGGGGCGGGCGGCAGGCCGCGTGAGGGAACACGCCCTGCAGGACGAGCACCTCCTTCATCCTCGGGCGGTAGTCGCGGATCGGAGCGCGCCAGCAGAACCGCGCCAGCGGGCCGAGGCGCTCCCATATCTCGTATGCGGTTCGAAGGTCGCGAGCCTCCACGGCCCGGTGCATCCGGATGAGCTGATCCGTTGCCGTGCCCGCGAACCCGATCAGGGCGCCGTCGCAGCCGAAGATCATCGCCTCGAGAATGAACGTGTCGCTGCCGGTGAGGATGCCGAGCCGGCGAGGCAGGTCCTTTGCGGCGCCGATCGTCTCGATCGTCTTGATCGTGTCGAACGAAGCCTCCTTCAGTCCGATGATCTGAGGGATCTCGACGAGCGCCCGAAGGGTTTCCGGCGGAAAGTCCGGCCCGAACGCCTTCGGGAACTGGAAGGCGACCATCGGCAGGCCGACGCCGTCTCCGATCGCCTTGTGGTAGGCGTAGATCATCTCGGTCGGGACGGGTTGGCCGAGGAAGGTCGGGAACGGCGGAAAGATGCACAGGCCCTCCGCACCGGCGTCCTTCAACGCGTTGCCCCAACGCACGGCATCTCGAGTCGAGCCGGCGATCAGACCCGAGAAGAGGGGACACCGGCCTTTGATCGATTCCCGGCAGATGCGGAGGACTTCGAGCTGCTCCTCCCGGTCGAGGGCGGGCCCCTCGCTTGCATCCATGTTCATGGCGATCGCGGAGGGGTCGGCCGCTGCGATCCCGTCGATGTAACCCCTCAGCGTTTCCCGATCGATCGAATGATCGGGAAGCATCGGCAGAAATGGAGCGGCAACGATCCCACGGAACTGGTCGCCTGTGATCATAAGGGCTCTCCTCATGAGGTCGGGAGGGTGGCCGCTCCGCGCAGAACCCCACGTTCGAGGAACATGGCGACGATCGCATCGGAGGCCGCCTGGAACGCCGGCTGCTTGCGAGCCGAAAGCCCGCGCGGACGGGCGAGGTCGACATCGACGATCCGGTCGACCCGGCCGGGCCGCGGGGACATGACGATGACCCGGTCGGCAAGGAGGACTGCCTCGTCGATGCTGTGCGTGACGAACAGCACCGTCTTGCCGCTGGCCAACCACAAGGCCTCGAGATCGATCCGCATCTGCTCCCGGGTCAGGGCGTCGAGCGCGCCGAAGGGTTCGTCCATGAGCAGGATCGGCGGATCGTGGATGAGGGCGCGCACGATCGAAGCGCGCTGGCGCATGCCGCCGGAAAGTTCTCTCGGGTACCGGTCCTTGAATTCGCCCAACCCCACCTGCTCCAGGAGTTTCAGGGCGCGCTCCTTGTAGAGCTTCGGGCTGAGCCCCCGGAGCTCGACCTGGATGAGCACATTGTCGAGGACGTTGCGCCAGTCGAGCAGGACGGGGTTCTGGAACACGATCCCGAGATTCGTCTGCGGGCCGGCGACGGCAGCGCCGCCGACCTGCACGCGACCCCGGGTGGGCGACGGCAAGGCCCGCAATGAGCCTGAGGAGAGTGCTCTTGCCGCAACCCGACGGGCCGACGATGGCGACGAATTCCCCTTCGCGGATCCGAAGGTCCACTTCGTCGATGGCATCGGTGTCGACGCCGCCACGGCGGAACGTCTTGCCGACGGCGTCGACGGCGATATGAGGCGCGGCTTCCGCGGCCGGCTTCTCGTGAACCAGCCGCAGATAGGCAGGCCGGGAAGCGCCCGGTCCCACGCTCACCGGGGCAGGAACTCGTTGGTATAGAAGGCGCTTGCCGGCTTCTCCGTCTTCAGGTCGCGATACTCGGTGAGAAGGCGCTTCGTCGTCTCCCAATCCCCGTCGGCTGCGTAGCCGATGCCTTTTCCCTTGGTCGCGGGAGACTCGAGGAGGTCGAGATCGACCTTCAGCTGCTTGAGGGTCGATTCCTTGTTGAGTTCGGGCTTGACCTTCAGGGCCGCATCGACGGCGGCTTCCGGGTTCTTCCGGGCCTCCTCCCAGGCGCGGGCTGCCGCCGCAACGAAGCGCTTCACGAGGTCCGGCTTCTCCTTGATCGTGCTTTCGTTGGCGATGATCGTGATCCCGACCGTGTTCGTCCCGTGGTCGGCGAAGCGGAGGGCGGCCGCCTTCGGGCCCTTCTGCTCGATCAGGAAGAACTGGTCGTCGATGCCGCCGAGGAGCGCATCGACCCGTTTCTCCAGGACGGCCACGACCTTTGCGGCCGGGTCCATCTGGACCAGCGTCACCTTGCCCATGTCGATGTTGTTGGCCTTGGCGAGAGCCGGGAAGAGCTGGCTCAGCGCATCGCCGGCGGTGATCGCAAGGCGCTTGCCTTGAAGATCGGCGGGAGATTTGATCCCCGTCTCCTCGAGCGAGATGATGCCGAAGCCGGATGTGTTCAGGAGCGACACCACCGCCCTGATCTCGGCGCCCTTCGAGGCGGTCAGCATGAGGGTTCCGGCATCCGCCATCCCGAAGGTGTCCGAGCCGGCCGCGATCGCCTGAGCCGCGGCCACGGACCCGCGCCCCTCGTTGATCGTCAGGTCGATGCCTTCCTGGGCGAAGAAGCCTTTCTCCTTGCCGTAGTAGAACGGCGCGTGGAGGCCCCCGAGATACCAGTTGAGCCGAAGCGAAACCGCATCCGCCGCGATGGCGACGGTCGTGAGCGATACGAGTGCACCGAGTGCAAATCCGGCGAGGCGGGCGAGTGCGAGCATAGCGTTGTCCTCCCTGTTCGTCCGAGATCCTTCGGATCATTTTGATCGATTCACGTGAAGGCGGACCCTCCTGCGGGCGATTGCTGAGAAACGTGCCAAGGGATCGTCATCCGCTCCGCGAGCTCGACCGCATAGTAGACGGCGAGGCCGATCGCGCTCAGCACGAGGATCGTTCCGAAGACCATCGGGGTGTTCAGGTCGCCGTTGTACTGGAGCAGCAGGTAGCCGAGGCCGCGGTCGGAGGCGACGAACTCGGCCACCACCGCGGCCGTTGCGGACAACGCGGCTCCGACCTTGAGACCGGTGAAGATGCCCGGGAGGGCCTGCGGGAGCCTGATCTTGGCGAACAGACGCCACGAGCCGGCGCCCGTGGTCCGGGCGAAGTCCATGATGTCGGGGTCGACGGACTTGAAGCCTGCGATGCTGCTGACGATGATCGGGAAGAACGACAGCAGGAAGACCAGAAGAAGCTTCGGCGTGAAACCGAACCCGAACCAGATCAGGAAGAGAGGCGCGATGGCGATCTTCGGCACGATCTGGAGAAAGACGATGACCGGATAGACGGTCTCTTCCATGAACTTCGAATACGCGATGGAGAGAGCGAGCGGGACGCTGACGGCCACGGCCAGCGCGTAGCCCGCCAGGATCTCATTCGTCGTGACGAAGGCGCTCTCGAGAACCTTGGGAAAGTTCTGTGCAAGAGCTGCGACGACGACGCTGGGCGCCGGCAGCAGATATTCCTTCACCCCGAAGAGCCGGACGCCGAACTCCCACACCGCAAAGAACAGGAGGAATGCCGCGAGAGCTCCGAGGCGCCGGCCAAGGAAGGCCAGTCGCGAAGCCGACCCGACGGACCTGGTTGTCGGCGCCGGCATCGTCATTCCGCGGCCCTCGGCGGGGCAATGAATCCGGCATGCAGAGTTTGCATCGGCCAGAGCGTGGAGAGCTCCTCGGCCGCGATCAGAACGTCCTTGGCGAACTGTTCGCGTCTTTCGGCCGTCAGCCTTGCAACCGGTCCGGCGATGCTGACCGTCCCGACCACCGGAGCGCCAGGCAGGCTGCCGCGGCGGATGACGGCAGCGATCGCCGCCGTTCCGGGTTCGCCCTCTTCCTCCGCGACCCCGAAGCCCCGCTCGCGCGTGAGGTCCAACTCCCGCTTCAAGGCCGCGAGCGTGCGGACGACTCTGGGGCCGAACCGGTCCGGGACCGAAAAACCGCGGGCCTGCACGAGGGACAGGGCATCGTCGGGCGGGAGGGTCGAGAGCCAAGCCTTCCCGGTGGCAGTGGCATGGAGCACCACGTCGCGGCCCATGTCCGGATCGTAGCGCAAGCCGCTCCTCGCACCCTGGGCCTTCGCGACCCAGGTGAGGCCATTCTGGTCGACGACCGCCATTCGGGCGAGTTCGCCGGTTCGGGCAGCCAACCGATCGAGGACCGGCTGGCAGACCTCGCTGAGGCTCGTCCCGGCGAGGAACCGAAACCCGATTCCGGTGAGGCGCAAGGTCAGCCGATAACGCCCGCTCGATTCATCCTGACAGGCGTAGCCGCGGTGCACCAGCAGCGCGAGCAGGCGGTGAGTAGCGCTCTTGGGAACCCCGAGTGCGTCGGCGAGCGCCGTCAGCGGCAAGCCTTCGGAGTGCTCGGCGAGCGCTTCCAAGACGTCCAAGCACCGTTGCGCCGGCACCAGCCCTGTCACGAGAGCCTCTGTTCTGGAACCTCGTTCCAGAATAGGGTTGAACTGGTGTATAAGACAACCCCACGACCTCGCCGGTGAGGTTCCGGATGGGAAACGTTCCAATCGGTCGGAGCGCGCCGTTGCCCGCCCGCCATCTCAGACGACGAGTCCGAGGATCAACAAGATGACGGCGGCCTTGGCGTAATAGAGCGCGAAAAGGCGAAAGGCGTCCTGAAGGGCCGTGCCGATGACCCGCTGCGCCACGGGTGCCGGTGGGCGCTGATCGGCGTTCAGCATGAGCCAGACTTCGGTCCGCTTGTAGGAGCGCTTGGGCGACAGTTGCGCCTTGAGCCCGAGGACCGCGCTGGCCAGCAGGCACAAGGAGCCGCCCGTCTTCAGCGCCAGGGCCGGCTCTCCGGAAAGCCCTACCATCGTGCAGAAGATGGCGAGCAACGCGAAACCGGCCCCGCGGGCGATGGAAATCTGGGCCGAGTTCCGAACGTGTTCCATGGCGGGCCGTCAGCCTGGTGACGCTCTTGCGTTGCCATCATCCCATCAGGTACTTACGCAACGCAAGAGCAGGCTGAAGGTTCGTCGCCTCACCTGCCGAGGTTGAAGAGCGCAGGAAGCGCGATCAGCCCGACGCATGCCATCCAGAGACAGAGCGAGGCGGTGTCGCTCCGCGCCCGTCCCGTCCACCGCTCGAACAGGGCAGCCGGAACGCCGCCCACAATCAAGGCCGTCGTCGAGAGGATCAGCGACGTGAAATAAAACAACAGCAGAGGCGAGGATATGAAGAAGGCCGGCGCGAAGAATCGCACCAGAAGGAAGGCCGGATCGAAATAGGGCGAGAAATGCATGCCGCTGAGGAGCGCCAAACCGGCAATGCCGATGAACAATCCGTCATGGCGAAGGATTTCTTCTCTCTCGTCCATCGCCTTCAACCTACCGCCGGAATGAGGCCATAGCTGCGCAGAACGAAGAAGAGCAGCACACGCAAGAGAAACAGCCAGACCACGGCGAAAAGCACGACGATCCGGGCGGGGACGGCCCGTGGCGTGACCAGGGCCACCGCGTCGACGAGCGGATCGGTCACCTGGGCGAATACGCGCCAGACGACCTTGTCGCTGTCCGGCTGAAAGATCATGGACAGCAGGAATCGGCCGAGCAGCGTGTACATCGCCGCCGCGAGGATCAGGTTGGGGAGCTGGTAGATCCAGAAGCCTTCGACGTCTGCCATCGTGCCCAAGCATCGGTCCGAGAATGGAAAAGGAGGGGCGAGTCCACGCTCGCCCCTCCCTTGTCACGTTCAGCGGCGATTGTCGATCATGCCGCCTTTTCTACGTTGAGGGATCGGCCACTTCGGGCGGCGGATCTCGTCGATGAAGCTCTGCATCTCCTTCGACGGCGCCGGAGTCATGAGCGACACGACGATCATGACCAGGAAGCCGGCAGGAAGGCCGAACAGGGCGGCCGAGATGTTGTTCACGTCGAACCAGCCGACCTTCGAGGCGAGACCCGCAACGGTGTCGGCGTTCGTGTTCGCGAGCGCCGCGGCCATGTCGGGCACCAACGGCGCGCCGGTCGCCGGGTTGAACAGCGTCGACATGCCGAGGTAGTTCACGCCGAGGGACGGATAGTAGCGCGATACCACCAGGTAGAGCAGCGTGATGCCGAAGCCGGCGAACATGCCGGCCACCGCGCCGGCGGAGGTCGTCCGCTTCCACCAGATCCCGAGCACCAGGGCCGGGAACAGGCCGCCCGCCGCGAGCGAGAACGCCCAGGCCACCATGGCGACGATGTCGGCCGGCCGGTGGGAGGCGGTATAGGCCGCGATCAACGCCACGACGACGAGGAGCGCGCGAGCCACCACCAGACGACGGGCCGTCGGCGCGTTCTGGTCGATCATCTTGTAGTAGATGTCGTGCGACAGCGCGTTGGCGATCGCGAGCAGCAGGCCGTCCGCGGTCGACAGGGCCGCGGCCAGTCCGCCCGCCGCCACGAGGCCGGCGACCACGTAGGGCAGGCCGGCGATTTCGGGCGTCGAGATGACGATCGCGTCGTTGTCGATGCGCAGATCCGCGAAGCGGAGATGGTGGGTGAAGCTCGCCATGTCGCCGGTGTAGTTCACCGCCTTGGCGCAGGCCGCGCGAATGGCTTCCAGCGTCGTGGCGTCGACGCCGCAGACCTTCACGAGGCCCACTTTCCCGTAGCTGTAGACCCAGCTCGGCAGGCTGACGAGCGTCTGGCCGATGACGTTGTTGAACACCTCGCTCTTCGCGAACGCCGCATAGGCCGGCGCCGTGAAGTACAGGATGAAGATGAAGAGCAGCGACCAGGCCACGGAGATCCGCGCCTCACGGACGCTCGGCGTCGTGAAATAGCGCATCAGGACGTGAGGCAGGGACGCCGTTCCGACCATGAGGCAGAGGATCAGCCCGAAATAATTGAGCGGGCTGAGGTTCAGGAAGGGCTGAACGTGCGGCTTGATCTGTGCCGCGGTCGCCAGACCCTGCGCCACCATCGCCTGCTCGCGTGCCGCGATCTCCTGCAGCACCTGACCATAGGTGAGTTGCGGGATCGGAAGGCTGAACTTCTGCGCCGAGAGGATCACCACCGGCACGAGGTACGCGACGATCAGCACGATGTACTGCGCGACCTGCGTCCAGGTCACGGCCCGCATGCCGCCGAGCATCGAGCACACAAGGATTCCGACGAGCCCGACGAACACCGCGACCTCGAACGGCATGCCGAGGAGGCGCGCGCCGATGAGACCCGTGCCCACGATCTGCGCCACCACGTAGGTGAAGGAGCAGCTCAACAGGACGATGATGCCCATCAGGCGGGCCGCATTGCCGCCGAACCTGAAGGCGAGGAAGTCCGGGACCGTGTAGCAGCCGAACTTGCGCAGGTAGGGCGCAATGAGGGTCGCCACGAGCACGTAGCCGCCGGTCCATCCGAGGATGTACGCCAGGCCGTCATAGCCGAGCGCGTAGAGCGTGCCGGCCATGCCGATGAAGGAAGCCGCCGACATCCAGTCGGCGCCGGTGGCCATGCCGTTGTAGAAGGCAGGCACCTTTCGTCCCGCGACGTAGTATTCCGACACCTGCATGGTGCGCGACATGATGCCGATGAGGGCATACACGCCGATGGTGAAGAACACGAACAGGTAGCCGATCATCGTGCTCGAGACGCCGACCTGTTCGAGGACGGCGAGGAACAGGACGAACAGGACGAACCCGCCCGTATAGACCGTATAGACTCGGCCGAGATTGCTGGTGAAGTCCTTACCGGTTGCTTCGGTCGCCATGGCCCCTCACTCCTCTTCCGCGAAGCCGAATTCGCGATCGACCGCATCCTGGCGCTTGGCGAACCAGAACAGCATGACCACGAAGGCGATGAGGGATCCCTGGGCGGCCATGTAGAAGCCGAGAGGGAACCCGAGAACGACGATTCCGTTCAGCGGCTTGGCGAAGAAGTGTATGACAAAGCTGAAAAAGACCCAGAGCCCGAGGACCAAGTAGGTGAGCCGCTGGGTCTTGGCCCAATGGGCCTCCACCTTCTCTTGCATGGTTCCACTCCCATTCGTACGCGGCACTCCGGCAATCCACCTCGCGTGATT
This sequence comes from uncultured Alphaproteobacteria bacterium, assembly GCA_963723525.1. Lineage (GTDB taxonomy): Bacteria > Pseudomonadota > Alphaproteobacteria > Rhizobiales > Beijerinckiaceae > Microvirga. Next base: position 106,209 of record CAVRRI010000025.1, on the reverse strand, counting down.
GGCGTACTCACAAAGCGCGAGTGGACTCCCCCTATGGTCGGCCGCTTAGGAAACTATGGGATAGAATACCGGCCCATACACTATAGCACTTAGTTGAATCGTGGCCGCTGCGACGGCGGGTTTTTCCGGCCGTTTCTCCTTCTCGAGAAGGACTTGCGGCCGGCTCGCACCTGGCTCGGATTGTCCACAGCCAAGATCGGTCCCCAAACCTTACGGCTGCGTCGCTCCGATCTGGTCGAGCGCCAGTTCCCGGAGCATCGCGGCGAGGCGCAGATCGGCCTTCAGCTCAGCGACGCGATTCGCGCTTTCGATCAGCGGCAGCGGCACCTTGTTGGAGGCGGGGCGGCCCGCCGCGAGATCGGCCATCTGCGCGCGAAGGATGTGCTCGAGGAATCGCTCATGCGAATCGGCGGCGCTTCGGAGGTCTGTCTCTCCGCCTCGCTCGGTCGCTCGCACGCCGTCCAGGCGTTCCTCGGTCGATCGTCGCGCCACCCCGTACCGGAGCGCCAGCAGCCGCGCGCTGCTCACGATGGGCAGCAGGCCATGTCGCTTGAGATCGATTCGGCCGTCCTCGGTCCGGATGCGCCCGAGCCAGCCGATCGGCGGGTCTCTGTGCCCGTCGACCTCGGCGAGCATGCGGAGAAAGGACGGGGAGGAGCGGGCCGCCTCCCAGGCGTAACGCCAGATCTCGTCCGCAAGGGCGCTGCTGCCGTGCACGGGCCGGAAGTCGAAGAAGATCGAGACGTTGAGCAGGTCCTCGGGCGCGGCACGCTGCACCCAATGCTCGATTCGGTGACGCCAGGTGCGGAGCGAGCCGCGGAAAGCCGCCTCGCCCGACATCACACCGCCGGGGCAATAGGGAACGCCGACGGCGTGGAGAATGTCGGCGACCCGCTTTCCGAAGGTCTCGAACCAGCGGTCCTCCGGTCCGCCGGGGTCTCCCGTCTCGAAGATCGCGGCGTGGTCCTGGTCGAGGGCGAGCAGGCTCTCGCCGCGCCCGGCCGAGCCGAGCACCAGAAGGACGTAAGGGCAGGGGCTTGCGCCGTGCCCCGTCTCCGACAGCTCGCGCTCGGCGATCTCACCGGCCCGGCGGACGAGGGCGCCCAGCTCGCGAGCGATGATGGCGCCGATCGTGCGGGCGCCGACGCCTTCGGCAAGCAGGTTGCCGGCCATGGCGGGGACCTTGGCCCAAGCGAGCGAGAGGGCCGCCGTGCCGTCGGCGTGGTCGATATCGTCGCCGAGAACGATGGCCGTATCGGCCCTGAGCCGCAGGAGGTCTCGGGCCGAGAGGGCGCCGCTCACGCGCTCCCGTTCGTCGACCGCCGCGAGATGGCGGATGTTGAAGCGGCGCATGCGCCCGATCGCCCGATAGACGAACGCGTCCTCCGGCACGGTGACGAGCGGGCGAGAGGCAACCGCCGCGACCGGCTCGGCAAGGGCCACGGGGCCCCGCTGCCGGACGGCGCGGAGCAGGTCGCGCTCGGTCACGATCCCGAGGGCCGCCGCAGGGGAGTCGGCAGCGCCGACGTAAAGCGAGCTGATTCGACGGTCGATCATCGTCGAGAGGGCATCCGCCGCGGGGGCATTCTCGGAGACGAACACCGGCGGGGCGGTCATCACGTCCCGGATCTGGTGCCGGTACGGGTAACTGTCGAGACGCCGTTCCGGACCGTGCCTGTCGGCTTCGGGCAGATCGGCGCCGGGCTCGATCCAGCCCGCGCGGTGGTAGTCGTCGAGGACGCGGGTGAGGGTTGCGCAGGCTGCCTCGGCTTCGGCGACGGTCCGTATGCCCCGCTCTCGCAGATGCGGAACGAGTCCGAGAAAGACATGTGCCGTCGTGATCGCGTCGCCCAAGGCCTGGTGGCGGTGCTCGACCGGGACGTCGAGCCAGGCGGCGAGGCCGTCCAGGGAGAAGCCGGCGAGGTTCGGGGCGGCGATCTCCGCCAGGAGCCGCGTATCGACGACCGGCCATGCCGGCATGGGCACCCCGGCCAGCTTGGATTCGCGCTTCAGAACGGCGAGGTCGAAGCCGATCGAATGCCCGATCACGGGGCGGTTGCCGATGAAGGCGACGAGCTGCGCGAAAGCCTCTCCGAAAGCGGGAGCGCCGACGAGATCGGCATCGCCGATCCTGTGAACGGCCGTTGCCGCGGCCGGGATCGGGGCCTCGTTGGCCACGAGGGACCGGAAGGTTTCGTGTTCGACGACAACCGCGTTCCGAACGACGACGGCGCCGATCTCCACCACGCGCGCCGAGCGCGGATCGAGACCGGTCGTCTCCGTGTCGACGACGACCGCCTCGAGGGCAAAGAGCGGCGAGTGTCGAAGAATGGCACGCATCGGGTGCTCCTAGCGCATCGTGCGGAAAAGTGGACCCGGTTTTCCGCACTGAGCGATGCGCTGCTTGCAAAAGGAGAGCATCGGATGGATCCCAAAAGTGGATTCCACTTCTGGGTCCGATGCTCTGGCGTCGGCGCGCGGCTTCCCGGCCGTCCCGGCGGGCCCGCTACAAAGTACCATCATTCCGTCGTGCCGAAAGCGCGCCGGACACCTCACATCGCGCTGCGGGGTCGATTCAGGCCCCGTACCGGGCACGAAGTCCGTTCAGGAAGACCTCGAGGTAAGTCTCGATTCTTTCCGGGTCGAGCTTTCGAAGCCCTTTTCGGGTTTCGGCGAACTGCAGCAGCAGGTGCGTCCTCGCACCGGTCAGCAGGGCGACGATGGTCTCGAGCTCGCCGTCGCTGAAGTTCTTCAGGTCGCCTCGGTCCCGGCTGCGCTGCAGGGACCGGAAGTACCTGTCCCGCACTTGGTTCACGTGCTGGCGGTAGGCTTTCGGCGCGTAGAGCGCCGCCTCGTTCATCACCCTGTAGAGGGCGGGGTTGCGGACCAGGTAGTCGATATTGGCGGTCAGGCCGCGGCGCTCGAGCTCCTCCAGGGACGAACTGTCCCGCACGGCTGCGGAGATCGCGTCGAGCATGCTCCGTCCGAGTTCGGGAAGCAGCACGTCGAAGAGCGCCTGCTGGTTGGCGAAGTGAAGATAGAACGTGCCGTGGGCCACGCCGGCCTTCGCGGTGATCCGGGCGATGGAAGCGCCGGCATAGCCGTACTTGCCGACGACGAGTCCTGCGGCCTCGATCAGCCGCCGCCGTGTTTCGGAATTCTTGGCGATCTGGCGCGGGGACGGGGGGCGCTTGCGCTTGCGCGCCGCGCCCGAGACGTGCTGCTCGCCGTCCAGCGCTGCCGAAGGCCTATTCGATTCGTTCAAGTTAGACCTTCTCCGGCGGTGTCCTGGCGACCTTCTCGGCAATCATGCGCCTGAGGATATCCTTCTTGACCTTCCCGGATGCCGTTCGCGGCAGGTCCTCGACCACCTCGAGATGCTCCGGGAACTTTTGGCGGGCGATACCAAGTTGCTTCAGGTAGATCAAGAGATCCTCCAGGGTCGGCGGCGGCTCCCGTGAGCTGACGACGTAGGCGCAAACCGTCTCGCCCAGCCGGGCATGAGGCATGGAGACGGCCGCGACCTCCCGTATGAGCGGATGCCGGTGCAGCGCATCCTCGATTTCCTTTGCGGAGATGTTCTCGCCGCCGCGAATGATCAGGTCCTTCTTGCGGCCGGTGATGACGATCGCATCGTCGGGGGTCAGGTAGCCGATGTCGCCCATGCGGAAGAAGCCGTCGGAAGTGAAACCGGTGGCGGTCTCGGCCGGATCGGTATAGCCGACGAACAGGGCCGGGCCGCGGGTCAGGATTTCGCCCTCCCGACCCGCGGGAACGGGTTTCCCGTCCTCGTCGACGATGCGGACCTCGTAGTCGACGATGCGTCCATCGGTCTCGGCTGCGAGGTCGAGCGTTCCATCGCTCACGAATCCGAGCGTCGTCATCGGGGCTTCCGTCGAGCCGTAGACGCGGAAGGTCCGACCCTTGGCGAAGAGGGCGTTCGCCCGCTGCACGAGCGCGGGCGGCACCGCGGCGCCGCCGCAGGCGAAGACCTTCAAGGACGGCAGGCGCGAGCCCTTGCGCTCCGCGGCATCGACGAGCTCCTGCAGGAAGGGCGTTGCGCCGATCGTCGCCCTCGCCCCATGCCGGTCGATGAGCTCGACCGCCTCGCCGGCATCCCAGCGCTCCATCAGGAGCGAGCGGGTGCCGTGATAGAACGGCATTTCCAGGCCCCACGAATAGCCCGTGATGTGGGTGACCGGAGAGGGCATGATCACGACGTCGTCGTCTTCGATCGACCAATGCTCCACGCAGCTCTGCAGGGAGCGCGGCATCGTCTCATGCGTATGGAGAACGCCCTTGGGCCGGCCCGTCGTGCCGGAGGTGTACATCACCATCTTCACGGCTTCCGGCCGTTGCCCGGCCCAGGGCGCAGCGCCGGCATCCGCGGCCAGCAGATCCTCGAACACGATGCCGCCCGGCAGCGCCGGTGCGGAGGATCCGCGCAGGACGATCACGTGCTGCAAGTCCGGCAGGTCGTCCGCGATGGATCGCATCATCTCGGCGAAATCGAAAGTGCGGAACCGCTCCGGGACGAAGATCGCCTTCGCGCGGCAATCCCGCAGGATGAGGCGGACCTCGGCATGACGGTAGATCGGGACGATCGGGTTGACGACGAGACCGAGAATGCATGCTGCAAGGTTGATCGGAACCGTCTCGAGCCAGTTCGGCAGCTGGAAGCCGATGCAGTCGCCGGGACGAAGGCCGAGCCGCCCGAGATGTGCCGCGAGCCGCTCGGCACGCTCGAAGGCTTGGCCGAAGGTGAGGTTGTCGTCTCCGCATGCCGCGCAGACGCGCTCGGGGCTCTTTGCGGCGCGGTCGCGCGCATCCTCCGCGATCGTGCGGTTCCGCCATTGCCCGAGAGCCCTGCGGTTCCGGAGTTCGGCATCGTCGATTCGAGTGCGCCAACCGCTGATATCGTCTCTCATGAGGCACTCCTCGACATGTCACACTGCGAGATATTGCCGTTCGAGCCGGGGATCGGCATCGAACGCCGCCCAGTCGCCGCCGAACACGATCGCTCCCGAGTCGATCAGATAGAGGCGATCGGTGCAGGCGCGGGCGAAATCCACGTTCTGTTCCGTCACCAGGAGCGAGAGGTTCTCCGTCCGGCGAACCCTGGCGATCTCGCGGGCGAGATCCTCCACGATGAGCGGTGCGAGGCCCTCGGCCGGTTCGTCCAGCATGAGCAGCTTCGGCCGGGGCACCAGTCCGCGCCCGACCGCCACCATCTGCTGCTGGCCGCCCGACAAGCGGTCGCCACGACGTTCGAGAATGGGCTTGAGAAGGGGAAACAGGTCCGCCACTTCGTCCGGCGAACGCGGCGCGGTTCCCCGCGGACAGGCGTGGCGCGCCAGGGAGAGGTTCTCGGCGACCGTGACGTGCGGGAAAATGCGCCGGTCCTCCGGCACGAGAGCGAGCCCAAGCCTCGCCCGCTGGTGGGTCGGCAGCGCTCCCAGGGGCCGGCCCTCGAAGGCGATCGCGCCGGCGGCGCGCGGGCCGGCCCCGAGAAGCGCCTTCAGCAAGGTGGACTTGCCGGCGCCGTTGCGTCCGAGGAGGGCAACCCCTTCCCCGGCCCGGATCTCGATCCTGACGCCGTGGAGGATATGGCTGTCGCCGTAGAAGGCGTCGAGGGGGCCGACCTCAAGCACGCGCACCTCCTCGTCCAAGATAGATCTCCCGCACGAAGGGATCGGCGCGAACCTCGTCCGGCGTACCCGAAGCGACGATCTCGCCATAGTGCAGCACGCTGATCCGCGTCCCGAGATTGAAGACGACGTCCATGTCGTGCTCGGTGAGAAGGAGCGTGGCGCCCGTCTCGCGGACGATCCGATCGATCAGCGTGACGGCGGCCCGGCGGTCGGCGGCCGCCATACCGGCCGTCGGCTCGTCGAGAAGCAGGAGCCTCGGCTTCAGCGAGAGCATCATGGCGAGTTCGAGCCTCTTCTTGTCGCCATGGCTGAGGATCGCCGCCGGTTCGTCTGCGGCCGTGCGGAGGTCGAGATCCGCAAGGATCGCCTCCGCCTCGCTGCGGACCTCTTCGGCGGGCTCCACGCGCCAGGTCGGACGCGCTTTGCCTTCCGCCAGGAGGCGGGCCTCCAGGGCGACGACGACGTTCTCCAGGGGCGTCATCTCGCCAAAGATGCGGGCCACCTGGAAGGAGCGCCCCATCCCGGCCCGGACCCGGCGAAAGCCGCTGAGGCCCGTCACGTCGCGACCCTCGAAGAGGATCCGCCCGGCCGTGGCCGGCAGTTCGCCGCAGAGCGTGCGGAAGAGAGTCGTCTTGCCGGCGCCGTTCGGCCCGATGATCACGTGACGTTCGCCATCGGCGACAGCGAGGTTGACGTCCTTGAGAACGGCGATCGGGCCATAGGCCGCGTACACCCCTTCGACGGCGAGAACCGGCGTGTTCACGGCTTCCCTCCGACGGCGACCTTCATCCGCTCGGGTGACGCGGCGAGCGCCGGCGCGCGTTTCCGGTTCACCAGACGGGCGGCGAGGCCCAATACCCCGCCCGGCACCGCCAGCACGACGGCCAGGAGGAGGCCGCCGGTGATGAGGTCGGATGCGCCGGCCAGAGTCCGCGTGCCGTACTCGATTCCCGCGAACATCACCGCGCCGACTGCCGGACCCCAGAAAGCCCCGGCGCCGCCGAGAAGGGTGAACAGGATCGGCTTGGTCGATTCCGCCCAGTGGGCGAGGTCGGGGCTGACGATGGAGGTGAGCGGGCCGATCAACGCCCCCGCCAGCGCGGTCGTCGCGCCCGCGATCGCAAAGGCTTCCAGACGACGGCGGCGGACGTCGATGCCCAGGAACATGGCGCGCATCGGGTCGAGGCGGATGGCGCGGAAGCTTCGCCCGAGTCTTGAATGCGTGACCCACCACAGCACGGCGGTCACGGCCGCCGTGAGGAGCACTACGAACACATAGAAATTATGGCCCTGCGCCAAGTCGACGGACGTGACGCCGAGATCGATCCGCGGCCGGGGAATCCCCGTCAGGCCGTCGTTGCGGCCGAGCGCGGTGGTCTTGGCGATCACCACATGCAGAAGCGCGCTGAACGCGAGGGTCAGGACGGCGAAATAGACGCCTTCGGTCCTCTTCAGGGCGATGATGCCGAGGGCCAAGGCAAGTGCCGCTCCGACGAGCGCCGAGGCGGCGAGAACCAGCAGGAACGGAAGGCCCGGGACCTTGAGCAGGAGCACGGCGGTCGTATAGGCGCCGGCCGCCGAGAACGCGGATTGGCCGAAGCTGAGCAGGCCGGCGGTGGAGAACAGGAGGTTGAAGGAGAGGCCGAGCACGACGTTGATGGCGACCACGCCGGCGAGAAACACGAGGCCGGGGTTCGCGACGGCCGGAAAGGCCAGGGCCATCGCGACGACGACCGCGAGGACGAAGGCGAAGCGGCCGGGATGAGGCTGGGATCCGGTCTTCATGCGAGCCGCCCCGAAGCGAACAGGCCCTGGGGGCGCAGCAGGAGGATCAATGCGAGGGCCACGAAGAACAGGACGCCCGGCATGTCCGGGAGCAGGGCTGCGCCGAAACTGTCGACGAGCCCGAGGAGGATCGAACCCAGGAACGCGCCACGGATCGAACCCATGCCGCCGATGATGACGACCCCGAATGCCTGGATGACGAAAATGCTGGCGAGCTCGGGCGACAGGCTCTGGTTTGCGACGAGAAACCCTCCGGCGAGCCCGGCGAGCGCAAACCCGAGAACGACCGTGGCCGAGTAGACGAACCCGACATTGATGCCGAGGAGACGCGCCATCCATGGATCGATGGCGATGGCTTGGATCAAGCGCCCGACGGACGTGCCCGTGATCAGCCACTCCAGGAACAGGTAGACGGCAAGGCCCGCGCCGATCACGAACAGGGAGTAATGCGGCATGACCAGGTCGCCGAGGATGGTGACTTCGAACAGTTCAGGTGGCGGATCAGAACTGAACACGTTCATGCCCCAGACGAGCTTCACGACGCCGTTGCAGACGAGCAGCAGGGCGTATGTCGCAACGAGCACGTAGACCCCTTCGACCGCCGCCAGACGCCGGAACACCGCGCGGTCCACGACGAGACCGGCGAGCCCGATAACGATCGCGGCCAGCACGCTCGCGGCGGCGAACCCCCAGATGCTGTTCATCGCGGTCGAGACATTGGTGAGCGTGTAGGCGACGTAGGCGCCTATCATGAAGAAGCCGCCGTGAGAGAAGTTCAGTACGTGGAGAATGCCGAAGACCAGCGAAAGGCCGGCCGCGACGAGAAATGTCGCCATGCCCCAGACGAGGGCGTTGAAGAGCAGAGAAGGCAAGTCCGCGAGCACTGAAATCTCCACAGCATGAGGAGGGCGGCGGATCCGCAGCCCCGTGGTCCGCGTCCGACCTCAGCCCGCTGTCCGCAGCTGAAGCTTTTGCCCCGGAGTGGCGGGCTCGACGACGCCGGCTCCCTCGATCTGCAGGTAGTCCGACACCTTGAAACCAACGTCGCTCGCCGGATCCGGCTCGAGATAGATCATTTCGAGGTTCTTGATGGCTTGGTTGTCCTCGGCGCGGATCGTGCGCGGACCCGTCACCGTATCCCAGGTCAATCCTTTGAGGGCCGCGATGACCGCCTTGGTCTCGGTCGTGCCGGCCTTTTCGATCGCAGCGGCGTAGGCGGCGACGGCTGCCTGGGCCTCGCCGGCCCAGCCCATCGGCATCTTGTTGCCGGTCTTCTCCACATAGGCCCTGTAGAAGGGCTCGCTCAAGGACGAGGCCTTGTTGGCATAGTACCAGTGAGTGCCGGTCCAATGTTTCGGCACCTGGGTCTTGAGCGCGTTGGCGACGATGAACTCGTTCGCCGCGTCCATGAGAACGCGGTTGTTGAACAGGCCGAACGGACGCGCCTGCTGGAAGAAGGTCGCCGCGTCGCCGCCATAGGTGGCGTTGACGATGCCTTTGGCCGGCGTCTTGGCGGCCTGGGTGACGAAGTTGCGGTAATCACCGCTGCCGTAAGGCACGAGGATCGGATCGACGATCTCCGGCTTCTTGTTGGCGATTTCCGGATAGAATTGCAGCAGCCCGTCGACGAAGACCGCCCAGACGGTGCGGCCGTATTCGTGATCCGGGATGATGCCGGTCCAGCTCGTAACCTCCGGATAGCGCTGCGCCATCAGCCGGGCCTGCGCGCGCATGCGGTATGTTCCGTCCCCGATGCGGAAAATGTGCGGATTGTAGTTCTCGTGATTCAGCTTGTCGGTGCCGGCGCCGCAGGTGAGGTTGATGCCGTTCTCAGCCTGCATCAGAGGGCCGTAGGCGAGCGCCACCGTCGACGAGATCGTGCCGAGCTGAAGGTTGATGCCGTTGCCGAGAAGCTCGCGCGCGACCGTGGCCGCAGCGGCCGGATTGGCCTTCTCGTCCCGGAACTCGAGGACGATCGGCCGGCCCTTGACGCCGCCCGCCTTGTTGACGAGCTCGGCCGCGACTTCGGCGCCGTTCTTCACGAAGCTGCCGATGAATTCCTGCGGCCCGCTCAACGGGGTGATCACGCCGAGGCGGATCGGTTCGTTCGTCTGTCCGACGGAGATGCGCGGGTTCGCCGAGAGGGCGAGGGCGGTGCCGGCGCCGCCGGCAAGGAACGTCCGGCGTGTGATCTTGGGCATCGTTGCTTCCTCCAGTGATCGTCGTCGAGGGGATGGGTCGTCTCTTGCTATCGTCCCGTGAAGACCGGCTTTCTCTTCTCCCGGAACGCACTCACGGCTTCCTGATGATCGGCGCTGAGATTGGACATGCACTCGTAGGCGACGCCCGCATCGAAGTGGGAGTGGAAGATGGTTTTGAGCGGCAGATTGGTCGTCACCTTCGTCCACCGCATCGCCTTCAGGGGACCCGAAGCAAGACGCTCGGCGAGACCGTAGACTGTCTCGTCGAGGGCGCTTTCGGGAACGACCTGCGTGATGAGGCCGATCCGCTCGGCCTCGGTCGCGGTCATGAGGTCGCCCGTGAGGAGGTAGTGCTTCGCCTTGGCGTAGCCGACGACCTGCGGCCAGATCAGGGCTCCGCCGTCTCCCGCGACCAGACCGACCGAGACGTGAGGGTCGCCGATCTTCGCGCGGTCGGAGGCGATGATGATGTCGCACAGGAGGGCCAGCGAGGCGCCGAGGCCCGTGGCGTGGCCGTTGAGCCGGCAGATGACGGGCTTGTCGAGGTCGAGCTGGCCGAAGACGATCTCCTTCGCTTCGCGGGCGGTTTCCTCGAAATCCTGCGGCCGGTCGATGCTCGACTGCATCCAGTCGATGTCGCCGCCGGCGCAGAAGGCGCGGCCGGCTCCGGTGAGCACCACGATGTCGGCCTCGTCGTCATGTCTGGCGTCGACGAACACGCGCGACAGCTCGGTATGAAGCTCCGCATTGACCGCGTTGAGCTGATCCGGCCTGTTGAGGGTCAGGGTGAGGATGCGTCCCCGTCTCTCGGCCGTTATGGTCTTGTAGCTTTCGTATCCTTGCACGTGCGTATCCTCCCGCCTTGATGCTCACCGTTGCCGGCCGCAGGTTCTGCGTCTGCCCGAGTGAGGTCCCGGAAACGATCGAGGTAGTGGTCTTCGTCGCCGTAAAGGTTCTCGGCGACGACGAGGCGCCTGAAGTAATGGCTGATCCGGAGATCCTCGGTGATGCCGATGCCGCCGTGCATCTGGACGGCCTCCCGGCTGATCAGCCTTGCCGAGCGGGCACCGATCACCTTCGCGGTCGCAACCGCGCGCATGCGTTCCAAAGGCTCGCAATCCATGGCCATGGCGGCGGCTTCGACGACCCCTCGGGCTTCCTCGAGCGCGACGAACATGTCGACGGCCCGGTGCTGCAGAGCCTGGAAGGCGGAGAGCGGCTGCCCGAACTGCTTGCGGGTGCGCAGATGGGCGAGGGTGTCGTCGAAGAGCACCTGCATGGCGCCGACCGCGTCAGCCATGGCGAGGAAGGCGCCGCGATCCAGGGCGGCGTCGATCGCTTCCGCCGCATCCGCCATGATGCAGGACGCGGCGTCGAGCCTCGCCTCGCTCAGATGCAGCTCGACGAGCAGCCGCCCATCGAGTGAGCGATACGTTCGAAGTGCCACGCCGGGACTATCCGCGGCGACGGCGAAAAGCGCGATGCGCCCGGCCGCCTGCGCGCTCACGAGGAAGAGGCTGGTCGCCGGTCCGCCTTCGACCGCGGTTTTCGTCCCGTTCAGGACCCAGTTGCCGCCGTCGCTGGCGGCCCGCGTCGCGACGGCGCTCCGCGCGAACCCGGACTCCGGCTCGAAATGCGCCAGGGTGGCGACGGTGTCGCCGGCGAGCACCCGCTCGAGAAATGCGGCAGAGGCAGGATCGTGCTCCGCTGCTTCGGAAAGGAGAGGCGTGGCGACACCGGCGACGGCCATGACCGGCTCGGCGATGTTGCCGGCGCCCACCGCCTCCGCGACCGGCGCGAGTGCGCCGACGGACTCGCCGAGCCCGCCGAGAGCCTCCGGGACGGCAAGACCGAACCAGCCGAGTTCCGCCATCCCGCGCCAGGTTTCCCGGTCGAAGCCGTCCGCGTCCGTGTGCCGGAGCCCGTCGCCCGAGACCTTGTCCACGAAGCGCTTCGCAGCGTCGTGCAGAACGGTCCAGGTTTCCTGCGTCATACCCGCCATGTCACAGCCTCAGCGCTTCCTTGGCGATGATCCGACGCTGAATTTCGCTCGAGCCGCCGTAGATGGTCGCCGCCCGCAGGTGCAGGAATTCGCCGGCCATTCCGATCGCTCCCGGCGCGCCGATCTCGGGGCCGTTCCAGTCCGGGCGGAAGGCGGCGGGATTGAAGGGAAGGCCCTGCCGCGCCGTCGCCTTGATCATGAGTTCCGTCACCTGCTGCTCGATCTCGGAGGCGCGGATCTTCAGCAGGTTCGCCTCGACGCCGGTCGGGATTGCGCCCTCGGCGCGCGCGAGGAGACGCAGGCACACGGCTTCGAGCGCCCGCAGATCGATCTCCGCCCGGGCGATCTCGCTGGAGAAGCGGTCGTCGGTAAGGAGAGGATGCCCGTTCTCATGAATGTTGGCCGCCGCGCTCTTCAGGCGGGCGAGCAGGAGGCGAATCTTGCCGGATTCGGCGGCAATCAGCCGCTCCTGGACCAGCAGGAACTTGGCGTAGGTCCAGGCAGCGCCTTCCTCGCCCACGAGGTTCTCGGCCGGAACCCGCACGTCGTCGAAGAAGACCTCGTTGATGTGGTGCTTGCCGTCCATCGTCGCGATCGGCCGGACGCTGGTCCCGGGCGAACGCATGTCGATCAGAAGGAAGGAAACGCCGTCCTGTGGGCGGTCACCCTGCTGCGTTCGGACCAGGCAGAAGATCCAGTCCGCCCAGTGCGCATAGGTGGTCCAGGTCTTCTGACCGTTCACCACGTAGGCGTCGCCGTCCCGGACGGCCCGGGTCTTCAGCCCGGCCAGGTCCGAGCCCGCATTCGGCTCGGAATAGCCCTGCGCCCAGAAATCGTCGGCCGAAAGAATGCGCGGCAGGAAGCGTGCCTTCTGCGCCTCGTTCCCGAAGGTGTAGATGACCGGGCCGACATAAGCGACCCCCATGGGGATCAGCCAGGGCGCGCCCTCCTCCTGCAAGGTCTGTTCGAAGAGCCAGCGCCTCAGCGGGCCCCAGCCCTGGCCCCCGTGTTCCCGAGGCCAGTGCCCGCCCATCCAGCGGCGCTCGTGCAGAATCTTCTGCCAGCGGGCGTGGTCCGAGCGGTCGAGCGCGAGATTGAGCTCGACCTTGCGGCGGATGTCCGCCGGGAGCCGTTCGCGGCAAAACGCTCGCACCTCGTCCTGGAACGCTTGCAGTTCCCTGTCCAGCAACGCTTCCGCCTTGATTGATTTATGATTCAGCAATCATTGCACTTCGTTCGCGATTGTGCAAGCTGCTCTTCGACGATCCATCCGCAGTCGTTGCGGGCGCCCCGGACGGTGGAGCCGAGAGCCCGTTCGGCGGGAGAGCCGATGGGACTGGAAGAAACAGCGCAACCGGGAGGGGAGCGTGGAGAACCGCAAGATCGTGCTGACGGTGACGGACGGTATCGCCTTCATCACGTTGAATCGGCCCGATGCGATGAACGCCGTCGACATCGACGCGGCCGAGCAGTTCGCGGAGGCCGTCGCCGAAGTCGAAGCCGAGCCCCACGTGCGCTGCGTGGTCCTGCGAGGAGCCGGGCGGCACTTCACCGCGGGCGGCGACGTAAAGCTCTTCCACGCAACGCTTGCCATGAGCGAGGAAGAGCGCGCCTCCGTGTTCGAACGGATCCTCGGCTTCATGAATCCCGCCATCACCGGACTGCGATCCATGCCGAAGCCCGTGCTCACGAGTGTGCAGGGCGTGGCGGCCGGTCTGGGGGTCAGCCTGATCGGCGCCAGCGATCTCGCGATCGCTGCCGACGACGCCGTCTTCACGCTGGCCTTCGGCCGGATCGGCGGAACGCCGGATTCCGGCGCGAGCTTCGCATTGCCGCGCATGCTCGGGGCCAAGAGAGCTTCGCAGCTCGTGTTCCTTGGGGACCGGTTCGATGCGCGGCAGGCGCTCGATTGGGGGCTCGTGAACTGGGTCGTCCCGTCGGCGGACCTCGCCCGGCAGACCGATGATCTCGCGGCTCGTCTTGCCGCGGGTCCGACGGGCGCCTTCGGGCGCGCCAAGGCGCTGCTGCAGCGCTCGCTCGAAACAGACCTCGCGTCTCAGCTCGAGGCCGAGCGCGAGAGCTTCGTTCGGAGCTCGAACACGCGGGAGTTCCGCGAGGGATTGTCATCCCTGCTCGAGAAACGCGAACCGGACTTCCGCCGCGTCTCGTCGGGGGCGAAGCCGTGAGCGAGGGTTCTTCGCCCGAGGGGCGCATCGTCGTCGAGCGACGCGGGGCGCTGCTGCTGATCGGCATCGATCGGGTGGCGAAACGCAACGGCTTCAGCGAGCGCATGGTGATCGAGCTCGGGCACGCCTTCGATCGGATGGAGCGCGAGCCCGAGGTCCGAGTCGGCGTCCTTCATGCGTTCGGCGCACATTTCACGGCGGGCCTGCAGCTCGATCAGCTCTCCCCCTGGTTCGAGGCCGGCCGGCATCTGGCTCCGGAGGGTTCGATCGATCCCTTCGACCTGAGACCGCCCTTGCGGACGAAACCGGTCGTCGCGGCCGTGCAGGGCATCTGCTTCACCGTCGGCATCGAACTCATGCTCGCGGCCGACATGGTGGTCGCTGCGGATGATTGCCGTTTCGGGCAGATCGAGGTGAGGCGCGGCATCATGGCCAACCATGGCGCCACCATCAGGATCGTCGAGCGTGCCGGTTGGGGTAACGCCATGCGGGTCCTGCTCACGGGCGAGGAGTTCGACGCGCAGGCGGCGTTCCGGCTCGGCCTCGTGCAGGAAGTCGTAGCGCCCGGGCGGCAGTTCGAGCGAGCGCTGGAACTGGCGCAGGTCGTCGCCGAGCAGGCTCCGCTGGCCGTGGCGGAGACCCGGCGCAACGCCCGTCTGGCCCTGACGCACGGTCCCGAGACGGCCGCCTGCGAGTTCGGGGAAACCAACCGGCGGCTGCTCGGATCGGAGGATGCGCGCGAGGGCTTGGCGAGCTTCCTCGAGCGCCGCACGGCCCGTTTCACGGGACGGTGAGGCAGGCAAGGTCGGGCGCGAGGCGTTCCCGACCGCGCGCCCGGGCGGCTGCCGTTCTACAACCGCTTCTCGAACCAATGGTGCGCGTAGGGCTCGTCGTTGAAGGGCTCGACCTCCCGGTAGCCCTCGCTCCTGTAGAGCGCCTGCGCCTCCCGAAGCGCCCGGTTGGTCTCGAGTTGGAGCGTCCGAAGGCCCAGCTCCCGCGCAGTGGCTTCGAGGGTCCGGAGCAGCCTGCGCGCGACGCCGCATCCGCGCGCAGACGGTGAGGTCCACATCCGCTTGATCTCGCCCGTCGCGTCGTCCTTGCGCTTGAGCGCGCCGCATCCGACGGCGGCGCCGTCGAGCCGTGCCACAAAGAAATGGCCCGCCGGCGGTGTCAGCTCCTCGTCCCGGGCAGGATTGCTCTTGGTCGGGTCGAAGCCGGTCTCGAAGCGCTCCGCCAGTTCCCGGAAATACGCGTCGAGGCACCGGCGGGAGTCCGGATGGCTCGGGGCTTCCAGCCGCACGTCGACGGAAGCGGTCCGTATCAGGCGCTCGACTTCGGCCATCGCAGCCACCAATCGGTCGCGCTGCGCTTCCCCGAGCGGGGCCAGAATCGACTGCGCAAGTTCGTCCGAGAGCGCGTCATAGGTCCCGAGTTCGGCCAGTCCCTTGGGCGTGAGGCTCACCCGCCGCAGACGCCCGTCCCCGGCCTGCTTGCGGACTCGAATGAGGCCCTGCGCTTCGAGCGATCTCAGAAGCCGGCTGAAATACCCGGAATCCAACCCGAGCTTATGGCGAAGATCGCGCACCTCCGCGCCGCTTGCGCCCGCTTCGAACAGCAGTCGCGCCTCTCCCAACGGGCGGCCGCGGCGCAGATAGCTTTCCTCCAATGCACCGACACGCTGGGTCACTGCACGGTTGAAGCGGCGGACCTGTCGTACCTGATCGATATTCATTGTCTGACTTTAGTCAGATATTCTGGAAAAGCAAGGGTCGACCGTCCGTGCCGGCGGTCGGTGCCGTCTTGACGAATGAGCCGTCAGGCGTTCGCGAGGAGGGAGCGTCCGGTCATCTCCGGAGGCTGCGGCAGGCCCATCAGCTCGAGAAGCGTGGGGGCGACGTCCGCAAGACGTCCGTCGTGCAGCGCGCCGGGTTGCCGGCTCAGCAAGAGAACGGGAACCGGGTTCGTCGTGTGAGCGGTGTGAGGACCTCCGGTCGCCGGGTCCCGCATCATCTCGCAATTGCCGTGATCGGCCGTGACGAGCAGGGAGCCGCCGGCGGCATCGATGGCTTCGGCGATCTGCCCGAGCCCGGCATCGACGGTTTCCACGGCCTTGATCGCCGCGCCGAGATCGCCCGTATGTCCGACCATGTCGGGGTTGGCGAAGTTCAGCACCAGGAGGTCGTATCGGCCCGAGCCGATCGCCTTCACGGCCTCCGCAGTGAGCTCGGGAGCCGACATCTCGGGCTTCAGATCGTATGTCGCCACCTTGGGGGAGGGGACCATGATCCGATCCTCGCCCGGATAGGGCGTTTCCTCTCCCCCATTCAGGAAATAGGTGACGTGCGGATACTTCTCGGTCTCCGCCATCCGCACCTGCCGCAGGCCCGCCTTCGCGACGGTCTCGCCCAACCCGTTCGCGAGCGCCTGGGGTGGGAAGAGTGCGCGCATTCGCTCATCGAGCTCCTCGCCGTACGACGTCATGCCGGCTGCAGCCGCGAAGCGGGGGATTTCGCCCTGATCGAACCCGTTGAAATCGTGGTCCAGAAGCGCTGCAAGAATCTGCCGGATCCGGTCGGCCCGAAAATTGAAGCTCAGAAGCCCGTCGCCGGATCGCATGCCCCCGTACTCTCCGATCACGGCGGGCCGGAGGAACTCGTCGCTCTCGCCGCGGGCATAGCCCGCCTCTATGGCGGTGGCTGCATCGGGATAACGGGCGCCCCCGGCATGCACGAGCGCTTCGAAAGCCGCCTGCACCCGTTCCCACCGGCGGTCCCGATCCATGGCGAAGTACCGCCCGATCACCGTTGCGATCGGCACCTCCCGCGGCAAGGCCCGTTCGAGTTCGCGCACATACTCGGCGCCGGCCCGCGGGGGCGTGTCGCGGCCGTCCGTGAAGGCGTGAAGCACCGCCGGAATGCCCTGCCGGACGAGGATTTCGGCAAGGGCGACCGCATGATCCTGATGGGCGTGCACGCCGCCCGGCGAGACGAGGCCGAACAGGTGGCAGGTCCCTCCCGACTCGCGCAGCCGCTCGACGAGGCCGGTCGCGGCGAGGGCCGAAGCGATGCTGCCGTCGTTGATGGCCTGATTGATGCGGGGAAGGTCCTGCATGACGACGCGCCCCGCGCCGAGGTTGAGGTGGCCGACCTCGGAGTTGCCCATCTGCCCCTCAGGGAGGCCGACGTCGAGGCCCGAGGTCCGCAGGAAGCCGTGAGGGCAACGCGCCCAGAGCCGGTCGAAGTTGGGCGTCCGGGCGAGCTTCACCGCATTGTCCGCGGTTTCCTCGCGCTCGCCCCAGCCGTCGAGGATCACCAGCATCGTCGGACGTCGAGGGTTCATGGCAGGTCTCCGCGGGAAAGACGCAGGGTGTTCGCACCGCGTAGAGCGGCGCCCGTCACTTGTAAATCAGGCGGTCCGCATGAGCGTCATACGGTTCCGCCGCTCGCGTAGCGCTGAAGGACCGCCCGGGTGCCGTCCCGCCAGAGGGCCCGCACGGCCGCCTCGAACCGGGAGCGGAAGGCCGGCGCATCCGGCAGTTCCCCGAAGATGTCGCGGAGGCCGAGGAACGCGCCCGGGTCGTCCCGAGAGGCGCGGGCCGCCGGCGCGAGACGGCCGGCATTCTCGTCCTGGAGTTCGAGGGGTGAGCCGTCATCCGCGGTCCCTGCGCAATAACGGCACCACAGTGCGGACTCGAGCGCGAGCCCCGGCACGTCCGTGCCGGCCTTCAGGCAGTCGCGCGTGGACGGCAGGATGAACTTGGGCTGCCGATTGGAACCGTCCTGGCAAAGCCGCGGAATGGTGTCGCCCACACCGGGATTGCTGAACCGCAAGGCGACGAGCCGGTAGTAGTCGTAGAGGTCGATCCCGGGCACGGGCGGAACGCACGGGATGATCTCCTCGGTTTCGAGCTTGTCGAGGAAGGCACGCACGAGTGGTTCCGCCATCGCGTCGTGGACGAAATGGATCCCGAGCAGCGCGGCCGGATAGGCGATCGCCGCGTGTCCGCCGTTGAGGATGCGGATCTTCATGAGCTCGAAGGCGGCGACGTCCGGCGTGAAGGTGACGCCGACCTCTTCCAAGGCGGGCCGTCCCGAAGGGAAATGATCCTCGAGAACCCATTGCCGGAAAGGTTCGCAGAAGACCGGCCAATTGTCCCGGATGCCGAAGCTCTCGGCGAGGATGCCGCGTTCCCGGTCGGTGGTCGCAGGCGTGATGCGGTCGACCATGCTGCTCGGGAAGGCCACCGTCTCGCGCACGTAGGAGGCGAGTCCCGGATCGACGAGCCCGGCGAGCCCCGCGACGGCATCCATGGCCACGTGGCCGTTGCCGGGAATGTTGTCGCACGACATCACGGTAAACGGCGCAAGGCCTTCGTCGCGGCGGCGTTTGAGCGCGGCGGCCAGCACGCCGAACACGCCTTTCGGCGCTTCGATATGAGCCGCATCGTACCGGATATCGGGATGGTCGGGATTGAATGCGCCGGTGGCGGGGTCGATGCAGTAGCCGCCTTCCGTGACGGTCAGCGAAACGATCCTGATCGCCGGATCGTCGAGCGCGTCGACGATGGCCCTTCCGTCCTCGCCGACCGGCACGAACCCGATCATCGCGCCGGTGACCCGGGCCGAGTTGGCGCCCGGCTCCAGCTCGACGACCGTCGTCAGCCAATCCTGCGGCTCGAGAGCGCGGCGCATCGCGGCGTCGTTGGGCCGCAACCCCGCGCCGACCAGGGCCCAGTCCCAGTCCTTGGCGGCATTGAAGAGATCGTCGAGGTAGACCGCCTGATGGGCACGGTGGAAATTTCCGACGCCCAGGTGAAGGATTCCGGGCCGGAGCATAACCCGCGAATAGCTCGGCCGGGCGACTGCGGCGGGGAGGCTGGGAAGGGCCTCGAGGGTCAGCGGCAGGGTCATGGTTGCGTCACTCGACGATTGAAGAAACGGACCGAAGCGACCGTGCCCGTTCGAGAAAAACAGCTAGGGACTCAGCTCATCCAGTTGCCGCCGTCCACGTTGAGGGTCTGGGCGACGACGTAGTCTGCGTCCTCGGAGGCGAGGAACACGGCGGCGCCCGCGTGATCGTCGGGGCGACCCATGCGGCCGTACGGCACGGCCTCTCCGACCAGCCTCTTCTTTTCGCCGATCGGACGATTCTCGTAGCGGGCGAACAGCGCGTCGACTTCCGTCCACATTGGCGTGTCGACGACGCCGGGCGCGATGCCGTTGACGTTGATGCGGTGCTTGATGAGGTCGAGCCCGGCCGATTGCGTCAGGCTGATCACCGCGGCCTTCGAGGCGCAATAGACAGACGCCAGCGCCTCTCCGCGCCGTCCTGCCTGCGAGGCCATGTTGATGATCTTCCCGCCGAGCCCCCGCTGCACCATTTGGGCGGCGACGGCCTGCAGCGTGAAGAACAGGCCCTTGACGTTGACGGCGAAGACGAAGTCGAAGCTCTTCTCCGTCACCTCCAGCACCGGCGCCATGTCGAAGACGGCCGCGTTGTTGACGAGGATGTCGATGCCGCCCGCCCGGTCGACCGCCGTCGCCACCATGGCTTGGATCGAGCCCGATCGCGTCACGTCGAGGTGAACCGGGAAGGCCGTCCCATTCATTGTTTCGGCAAGAGCTTGTGCAGCTTCGAGGTCGATGTCGGCAATGGCGACGCGGACGCCCTCGGCCACATAGCGCTCGACGATGGCACGCCCAATTCCGCGGGCCCCGCCGGTCACGATGGCGACCTTCCCTTGGAGCTTCATGCGAACCCCCGATCTCGTCTCAACTTGCCCTTCGTCCGCTGGTGCGGCGGATATTCGCGAGCGGGTGCCGGTGAGTCCTCTCGATCGCCAGTCCGGATGCATCGAACAGGTGGCAGGTGGCCGGATCCAACTTGACCGCGATGCGCTCATGCACGCTGGTGGGAATCTCTCCGTCGGCCTGGATGACCACCATCGACCGGTCATCGAGCTGCGTATAGAGGAAGGTCTCTCCGCCGAGGCGCTCGACGACGAGGACTTCGCCGGTGAGCTCCCCCGTATCGCCGGGCCGCATGTGCTCGGGCCGGACGCCGAGTGTCAGCGCTGAGCCCGCCGCAAGGGTACCAGGCTTGATCGGGACCGTCAGGGTGGCCCCTCCGGCCAGTCGAACGGTGGCTCCCGCCGCGTCGACGGACGCGACCGTGACGGGCAGGAAGTTCATCTTGGGGCTTCCGATGAACCCGGCGACGAAAAGATTGCGCGGATGATGATAAAGCTCGAGGGGCGAGCCCGCCTGTTCGACGACGCCGCTCTGCAGCACCACGATCTTGTCCGCCATGGTCATGGCCTCGACTTGATCGTGCGTGACATAGATCATCGTGGCGGCGAGCGCGTCGTGGAGCCGCGCCAGCTCGATGCGCATCTGCACGCGCAGCGCCGCATCGAGATTCGAGAGCGGCTCGTCGAACAGGAAGACCTTGGGTTTGCGCACGATCGCCCGCCCGATGGCGACCCGCTGCCGCTGCCCGCCGGACAGCTCCTTGGGCTTGCGTTCCAGCAGGGTGTCGAGATGCAGGACGCGCGCAGCCTCGGCGACCTTCGCCCGCCGTTCCTCCTTGGGCACGCCGGCCAGCCGCAACGAAAAGCCCATGTTGTCGGCCACCGACATGTGGGGATAGAGCGCGTAGGACTGGAACACCATGGCGAGCCCGCGCTCCGAGGGCGGCACGTCGTTGACCCGCTGTCCGTCGATCAAGAGGTCGCCGGAGGTGATCTCCTCGAGCCCGGCGATCATCCGCAAGAGTGTGGATTTCCCGCAGCCGGAGGGGCCGACGAACACGCAGAACTCCCGGTCCTCGATCGAAAGATCGACGCCCTTGATCACCTCTACGGCGCCATAGCTCTTTTGAATGCGCTGGAGCGTCACGGTCGCCATTGTAATCCTCCCCTTTACTTGACGGCGCCGAAGGTCAGGCCGCGCACGAGCTGCCGCTGGCTCATCCAGCCGAAGACCAGAATGGGCGCGATCGCGACCGTCGAGGCGGCGGAAAGCTTGGCCCAGAACAGGCCCTCGGGTGCTGAGAACGAAGCGATGAAGGTCGTGAGCGGCGCGGCGTTCGATGTGGTGAGATTGAGGCTCCAGAACGCCTCGTTCCAGCACAGGATGATCGACAGGAGCGCCGTCGATGCGATCCCCGGGAGCGACAGCGGCAGCAGCAGCCACCAGACCTCCTGCTGCGGCCTCGCTCCATCCATGCGGCCCGCCTCGAGGATGTCCTTCGGCACTTCCTTGAAGAACGTGTAGAGCATCCAGACCACGATCGGCAGGTTCATGAGCGTGTAGACGACCGTCAGGCCCCAGCGGGTGTCGATCGCGCCGAGGTCCCGGAACAGCAGGTAGATCGGGATCAGCACGCCGACGGCGGGCATCATCTTGGTCGAGAGCATCCAGAGCAGAAGGTCCTTGGTGCGCTTGCCGGGGAAGAAAGCCATCGCGTAGGCGGCGGGCACGGCGATGAGCGTCGCCAGCAGCGTGGCCCCGACGGAGATGATGACGCTGTTGAGCGCGAAGTGAACGTAGTCGGCGCGCTGCCTGACGGTGACGTAGTTCTCGATCGTCGGAGTGAAGAACAGCTTGGGCGGGGTCGCGACCGCCTCGACCTCGGTCTTGAAGCTGGTCAGGATCATCCAGAAGATCGGAAAGAAGATCAGGGCGGTCACGAACCAGCCCGTCGCCGTGAGGATGAGCTTCTGGCGTGTTCTTGGGTGCATGGCCTGTCCTCAGTCGGCGATGTTCTTGGCGATCGAACGGACGAGGAAGACGGCAACGATGTTGGCGAGGATCACCGCGATGACCCCGGCGGCCGAAGCGCCGCCCACGTCGTACTCGCGCAGGGCCCTGAGATAGATCAGGAACGCCAGGTTGGTGGAGGCGAGGCCCGGTCCCCCCGAGGTCGTCACGTAGATCTCGGCGAAGACCGAGAGCAGGAAGATCGTTTCGATCATGATGACGACGCTGATCGCCCGGCCGAGATGCGGCAGGATGATGAAGAAGAACATCGCGAACGGGCCGGCACCGTCCATGCGCGCTGCCTCCTTCTGCTCGCTGTCCAGGGACTGGATGGCGGTGAGCAGGATCAGCAGCGCGAAAGGGAGCCACTGCCAGGCGACGATGATGATGACCGAGGTCAGCGGGAGGCTGCCGAAGAAATCGATGGCCGGGAGGCCGAGAGAGCGCGTGAAGAACGCAAAGAGCCCGTTGACCGGGTGCATCAGCATGTTCTTCCAGATCAGGGCGCTCACCGTCGGCATCACGAAGAAGGGGGCGATGGCGAACAGCCGGGCAACGCCCCGGCCGTAGAATTCCTGGTCGAACAGGACGGCGAGCAGCGTGCCGAGGCCCACGGTGATCGCGAGCACCCAGAACACCAGGAACAGCGTGTTGGCCATGGCCGTCCACAGGGACGGGTCGGTCAGCAGGTAGGTGTAGTTCTCAAAGCCGGCAAAGCCGCCGGCCGTCGCGTCGAGCAGATTGTAATACTGAAAGGAGAACCACAGGGTCAGCGCGAGCGGCACGATCATCCAGAGAAACAGGAGGATCACCGCCGGCGCGATCAGCGGTCCGGTCCTGACGTTGCGCTGCCCCCGCGTTCGGGCCGCAGCCCTCGGAAGAGTTTCGGCATCCACTGCCGTCGTGTTCGCCATCTCCGGTCCCCACGGCTGGAGGAAGCCGCTGGCCGGCGCGGTGGGCCGGCCAGCGGCTCGAACGTTAGCTCACTTGGGATACCCGGCCTGCTTCATGGTCCGCTCGGTGGAACGCTGTGCCGTCTGGAGCGCCTGTTCGACCGACGTCTGGCCGGCCAGGGCCGCGGCGATCTGCTGGCCCACGACCGTGCCGATGCCCTGGAACTCCGGGATCGCGACGTACTGGATGCCGATATATGGGACCGGATCCTTGGTCGGCTTGGTGATGTCGGCATTGGAGACCGATTCGAAGACCACTTTCGCGAACGGTGCGGCCTTCTGATATTCGGGGTTGTCGTACGTGGACTTCCGCGTCCCGGGCGGCGCGGACACCCAGCCGACCTCTTCGCCGACCAGCTTGACGTAGTCCTTCGACGTCGCCCATTTCACGAACGACTTCGCCGCGTCGACCTTTTTGGACGAACTCGGGATCCCGAGCGCCCAGGCCCAGAACCAGCCCGAGCCGTTGCTCGTCACCTGCACGGGCGCCGCCGCGAAGGCCGTCTTCTCGGCGACCTGGCTTTCCTTCGGATTGTAGATGTACCCGGCAGCGGATGTGGCATCGACCCACATCGCGCAGTGACCGGTCGCGAACAGGGCGCGGTTCTCGTTATGGCCGTTCGCGGTGGCGCCGGGCGGGCCATAGGCATTCATGTTCTTGACGTAATAGGTGACCGCCTTGACCCATGGTTCGGTCGTGAGCTGCGGTTCCCACTTCTCGTCGAACCACCGCCCGCCGAAGGCATTCACCATCGGGCCGACGAAGGCCATGTTCTCGCCCCATCCGGGCTTGCCGCGCTGGCAGAAGCCGTATTGCTCCTTGGACTTGTCGGTCAGCTTTGCGGCGTACTCGGCGATCTGATCGTAGGTCGGCTTGTCGGGCATCTTCAGGCCGGCCTGGTCGAACAGGTCCTTGCGGTAGAAGGTGAACGAGCTTTCCGCATAGAACGGGACAGCGAAGAGCTTCCCGTCTTGCGACAGGCCGTTCTTCACCGACGTGATCATGTCGGCGTAGTCGTAATCATCGCCTAGATCGTTGACCGGGTTCAGCCAACCCTGCTTGCCCCAGATCGGCGCCTCGTAGGATCCGATCGTCAGGATGTCGAACTGGCCGCCCTTCGTCGCGACGTCGGTCGTGACGCGCTGGCGGAGCACGTTCTCCTCGAGAACGACCCAGTTGAGCTTGTGGCCCGTCGCCTGTTCCCATTTCGGTGAAAGCCGCTGCATGATGATCATGTCGGCGTTGTTGACGGTGGCGATGGTCAGTGTTTCGGCGTTGGCGAGCGAGGTCGACGCCAACAGGGCGACGGCAAGTCCCGTAGGTAATCCCGATTTCCGCATGATCTGTTCCCTCCCATATCGTGGTCGCCGACCACGTCTTGAATGCACGACTGCCGGGGCGGGCGTCGGACTACAAAAAGACGAGAGACAAGGACGCTGTTCGAACAGGAAGCCAAAGGGCCGCCGGGAATCTTCCGTGAGCAAGAGGCCAGCGGCTGCCGACTCGCCACGCGTTTCGGTGGAGCGCAGGATCGATGCGCCGCTTCGATGAGGGCTTCGGATCGCTGCGGTCAGTAGGCTCAGAGACGCTGGGCGTCATGCCGAGTTCCTCCACGCGGATCAGCCCAGGAGCGAGCGGATCCTGTGCCGGCTCGAGGCCGCAGTCCAGGCAACCGTTCGAGAGCAAGAGGCCGCTGCCGGGAGGCGAGTCTTTACGTAAGGATAGCCTGCGCCGTTCGAGACTGTAAAGGTACGTGCAGCGTGCGATTCCGCTGGCGGGGGAGGGAATAGACCTCCGACGGGCGGCCCTTCATGATCGCGAGACCGCAATGGCTTCGAAACGGCACGACTACATTATCATCGGGGGCGGTAGCTCGGGCTGCGTCGCGGCGAGCCGTCTCGTATCCGAGCATGGGGCGCGCGTGCTCCTGATGGAAGCTGGGCCGCGGCGAACGAGCCCGATTCTGGCCCTGCCGGCGGGCTACATGAAGTTTCTCGCCCGCGACACCTATCTGACCATGCACCGGATGATTCCTCAGCCCCAGCTTGCCGGCAGGGCGCCCATCGTGCCGCAGGCCAAAGTGCTCGGAGGCGGAAGTGCCATCAACGCCATGGTCTATATCCGCGGCCAGGCCGCGGACTACGATCATTGGGACGATCTGCTCGGGGGTGCCGGCTGGAGCTATCGCGATCTCCTTCCTCATTTCGTGAAGCAGGAGGACAACGATCATCTCGCCGGCCCCTATCACGGAGTCGGCGGCCCCCTGAAGGTCTCGCACCTCGGCCAGCACTGCCGGACGAGCCGTGCCTTCGTGCAGGCCCTGCAGGAGAGGGGGATTGCCTACAACCCGGACTTCAACGGTCACCGGCAGGCCGGCGCCGGTTTCATGCAGCACACCATCGACCCGGCCGCCCGCCGACGGTGCAGCGCCGTCGATGCGTTCCTGCGGCCGGTGCTCTCCGATTCGCGCCTGACTGTCGAAACCGGCACCACGGCGATGCGAATCCGGATCGAGCACGGACAGGCCGTCGGGGTCGACTTCACGAGTCCGGGCGGCGCCGGGACCGCCTACGCCGACACCGAAGTCATCCTCGCGGCGGGGACCTACGCGAGCCCGACGATTCTGATGCTGTCCGGACTGGGTCCAGCCCAGGAACTGGCGCGGCTCGGCGTCCGGGTCGAGGCCGATCTTCCGGGCGTCGGCCGCAATCTGCAGGATCACCACGAAGTCCCGGTCGTCGCCGGAACCACCGGGGCATTCGGCTATTTCGGCCAGGATCGAGGGCTGGCCATGCTCGCGCACGGCCTTCAATACGCCATGTTCAGGTCCGGGGCCGTGACGACGACGGGCGTGGAGGCCTGCGCGTTCATCGATCCCGACGGCGGCGAGAGGCCGACGCTCCAGCTCTATTGCGTTCCGACCATCTATCTCGACAGGGACGTCTCGGGCGTCGAGCCGACGCACGGCGTCACGCTGAATCCCTGCCTTCTGAGACCGAAGGCGCGCGGCTCGGTCCGCCCGGCCTCGGCGGACCCCTTGGCCCCGCCTCAGGTCGATGCGCAGTTCTTCGGCCATCCGGACGATCTGCGCCTGACCATCGCCGGGTTGCGCTACGCCCGCGAGGTCCTCGCGACGTCCCCGCTCAAGGATCTCGTCGACCGGGAACTCTTTCCGGGAGCCGACACGGTCTCGGACGAGGATCTCGCGGCCCATTGCCGGAGAACGGTGAAGACGAACTACCATCCCGTGGGCACCTGCCGCATGGGGCGGGACGGCGATCCCGACGCCGTCGTGACGGCCGACCTCAAGGTCCGTGGGGTGGAGGGCCTGCGCGTGATCGATGCGTCGATCATGCCGACGATCCCGAGCGGAAACACCAACGCACCGGTGCTTGCGATCGCCGACAAGGCCGTCGAGATCATCATGCGCGGCGAGAGGGCCCGCGCCGCTCCGGCGCCTGTCGGCTGAGCGGCCGCAACGGTCCCGCGGCGCCCGTTAGCGCATCGTGCGGAAAAGCGGAACCGGTTTTCCGCATTGAACGATGCGCCGCTTCAGGGGCGCCGTCGAGGTCGCCGCGGCCTTCGCTATGCCGCAGTTGCAATTCATTGGCAACTGTTGACAAACCTCGCTGTCGCCCCCATACTTGCAAATAATTCGCAATTTCACTATCGCCCCGGAGTCCGCAATGCCCCCAGGTTTCGTTTCACGCCGCGCGTTTCTTGGCCGGCTGGCCGCAGCGGCCCTCATCGGCTGCGCGGCGTCAGGTGCGCCGGCCTTGGCGCAGTCCGGGGCGCTGAACATCGTCGCGACGACAGCCATGATCGGCGACGTCGTGCGCCAGGTCGCGGGCGAGCGCGCCAGCGTGACCGTACTGATGGGGGAGGGGGTCGACCCCCACACCTACCGGCAAACGCGCTCCGACGTCGTCGCCATGACCCGGGCCGGGGCCGTTTTCTGGCATGGCTTGAACCTCGAGGCGCAGCTCGCCGAGTTTCTCGCCGACCTCGGGCACCGCAAGCCCGTCGTGGCGCTGGGGGAGCGGGTGGCGCGCGACAAGCTCATCGACGACCCGGCCGCGCCCGGCAAACCGGATCCCCATATCTGGATGGACCCGCGGCTCTGGCGCGATGTGGTCGTCGCCGGACTCGACGAGCTGGCAAGATTGGAGCCGGCCGGGCGGTCGGCATTCGCGGCGAACGCCGCACGTTACCTCGAGGAGATCGACCGGCTGGCGGTCTACGCCGAGCGCGCGCTCGCGACGGTGCCTCAGGACTCGCGTGTCCTGGTGACGGCTCACGACGCGTTCAATTATTTCGGCCGCGCCTACGGTTACGAAGTCGTCGGGATCCAGGGCATCTCGACGGAAAGCGAGGCGGGCCTCAAGCAGATCGAGGACATCGTGAAGCTCCTGGTCGAGCGGAAGATCCGCTCCGTCTTCGTCGAGTCCTCGGTCTCCGAACGCAATGTAAGGGCGCTGATCGAGGGTGCGGCGGCGCGCGGCCACGCGGTCGAGATCGGCGGCGAGCTCTTCTCCGATGCAATGGGTCGTCCGGGCACCTACGAGGGCACCTATATCGGCATGATCGACCACAACGTGACCGTGATCACGCGAGCGCTCGGAGGCGACACCGCGAAGGCTGGGCTGAACGGCCGTCTGGCTGCGCGATAGGGCGGATCACCCGGTGCGACGCGCCCTGGAACTCGTCAAGGACCCCTCGGCGTCCTTTCCGCCCGAGGGCCGCCCGCCGGCGGCTCTCAGTCCGCTTGCGATCTCCGGCCTGACTGTCAGCTACGGCGAGAAGCCGGTCGTGGTCGGAGTGGATTTCGCCGTCGAGCCCGGATCCATGACGGCGATCGTCGGCCCGAACGGAGCCGGCAAGTCGACGCTCATCAAGGCCGCGCTCGGCATCGTCCCGCGCGTGTCCGGCGAGGTGACGGTGTTCGGGCGTCCGCTCAAGGACGAGCGCCATCACATCGCCTACGTGCCGCAGCGCGCTTCGGTGGACTGGGATTTTCCCGCGACGGCCCTCGACGTGGCGCTGATGGGGCTCTACCGGGAGATCGGCTGGTTTCGCTTCGCCCGGCGCCGGCACCGGGAGAAGGCGCGGGACTGTCTCGACCGCGTCGGGATGGCGGACTTCGCGGACCGGCAGATAGGCCAGCTGTCCGGGGGGCAGCAGCAACGCGTATTCCTTGCCCGGGCCCTTGCGCAGGATGCCGCGCTCTATGTCATGGACGAGCCTTTCGCGGGCGTCGATGCCGCGACCGAGCGGGCCATCGTCGCCGTCCTTCGCAACCTGAAGGAACAGGCCAAGACCGTGCTCTGCGTCCACCACGACCTCGATACGGTGCCGGAGTATTTCGACCGTGTGCTCTTGATCATGGTGCGGAAGATCGCCGACGGACCGGTCGCGACGACGTTCACGGCAGAGAACCTGCAGGCGACCTACGGAGGCCGGTTGACGACGAGCCACCTCGACGAGATCCTCCTGCAAAAGGCCGAGAGGGTCGGCACCGGTCGAGGGCCGGAGGCGCCGGCGTGACCCCCTTCCTGACCGCGCTCCTCCTCTCGGCGGGCTACAACACCGCAGTGGTCTCGATCGGCGCGGCGTTGCTGGGCGCCAGCGCCGCGACAGTCGGAACATACGTCCTGCTCCGCAAGCGCGCGCTCGTCAGCGATGCCATCAGCCATGCGACGCTTCCAGGGCTTGCCCTCGCCTTCATGGGCGCAGCCTGGCTCACCGGGGAGGGGCGCTCGACCGTCGCGCTGACGGCGGGTGCGGCGGCGAGCGCGTGGCTGGGCCTCCTCGCCGTCGAGTGGATGACCCGCCGCACGCGCCTGACCGAGGATGCGGCGATCGGGGCGGTGCTGTCGGTGTTCTTCGGGTTCGGCATCGTGCTCATGACCGTCGTCCAGACCCTCGAAACGGGAGGACAGGCGGGCCTCGCGAGCTATCTCCTGGGCTCGACGGCCGGCATGCTGCGGACCGAAGCCGAGGTGATCGCCGTGTCGGGAGCGGTCGCCACGTTGATGGTTCTTCTCCTGAAGAAGCACTTCACGCTGGTTTGCTTCGATGAGGGCTATGCTGCGGCCCTCGGCGTGAACATCCGGACGGTCGACCTCGTGATGATGGGGCTGGTCCTAGCCGTGACGGTGATCGGACTTCGGATCGTCGGCCTCGTTCTGATCGTCGCTCTCATGATCATTCCGCCCGTGGCCGCCCGTTTCTGGACCGAGCGGTCCGACCGCATGGTTCTCATCGCGGCAGGCCTCGGGGCGGCCTCGGCCTATATCGGCGCGGCGCTCTCGTCGGTCGGGCCGCGCCTGCCGACCGGCGCCGTAATGGTGCTGGTCGCCTTTTCGCTTTTCGTCCTCTCCCTGTTGCTGTCCCCGGTTCGCGGCGTGCTCGCGCTCGCGCTCAAGCGCCGTGCCTTCCACGTGGCGGTGCATCGGCGCCAGGGCTTGCTGGAGATGACCCGCGGCGAGCGGATCTTCGATCCCGCGACGCTGCGGGTCCTTCGGCGGCAGGGCCTGATCGGCGCCGACGGGTCGTCCACGCCGGAGGGCCGCGAGGCCGCCGACGCCGCGATGCGGGACGAGGAACGGTGGGAACTGTTTCGCAAGCTTTACCCGATGGAGACCGAAGTGCACGGCCATCAGGGACTCGGGCCGATCGAGCGCGTGCTCCCTGCCGACATGGTCGCCGAGCTCGACGGCCGCCTACGGGCCGGTGCCCGGGAGGCGGAGCGGTGAACGAGTTCGTTCAGCTCAGTCTCGTGCCGATGCTGATCGGCGTGCTGGCCTGCGTGACCTGCGGGCTGCTCGGCAACTTCCTGGTCCTGCGGCGTCAGAGCATGATCGGCGATGCGGTGAGTCACGTGGCCTTGCCGGGCATCGTGGCGGCGTTTCTCGTCACCGGCACGATCCAGGCCTTGCCGATGATGGCTGGCGCGGCGGTCGCGGCGGTCGTCGCCGTTCTGCTCATCGAGACGATCCGCGTGATGGGCCGGGTGGAGCCCGGCGCCGCCATGGGGGTGGTGTTCACCACGATGTTCGCGGCCGGCGTCGTGCTTCTGGAGCAATCGGGCTCCAGGAACGTCCATCTCGATGTCGAACACGCGCTCTACGGCAACCTGGAAAGCCTGATCTGGCTCGACGCGCAGGACTGGGGCTCGCTCCTCGATCCGGCGGCCCTGGCCGGCCTGCCTCCCCAGTTGGGCCGTCTGGCTGTGGTGACCCTCGGCACGGGCCTCTTCGTGGGACTTCTCTGGAAGGAACTCGTCATCACGACCTTCGACGCCGGCTTTGCCGACTCGGTCGGGATCCGGTCGAAGCTCGTCGGCTTCGCGCTCATCGTGATGGTGGCCGTCGCGGCGGTGGCGGCCTTCGACGCCGTGGGTTCCATCATCGTGATCGCCATGTTCGTCTGCCCCGCGGCGGCCGCCCGCTTGATGACGGACCGCCTGTCCGTCCAGATCGCATGGAGCATCGCCTTCGCGATACTCGCGGCCGCCCTGGGTTACGTGCTCGCCGGCTACGGTCCTCTGTGGCTCGGCGCGCGAAACAGCGTCAGCGCGGCCGGGATGATCGCGACGGTCGCGGGTGCGATCCTGGCGCTGACGTGCCTCTTCGGGCCGAGGCGCCTCGGACTCAAGGCATCGGCACGGAGCTGATATCGCCCGCCCAGCCCTCGTCGAGTTCGCCGAAGTCATCCGGCTCCTCGAAGAAGTCCGACGCGATGACGCCGCGGGATCTCCGGACGACGACCCGCGCGCCGACCGGAACGCGGTTGTAGAGATCGATCACGTCGGCGTTGAGAAGCCGGACGCAGCCGGAGGACACGGCCCTGCCGATGGACCAGACCTCGGCGGTGCCGTGGATGCGGTAGAGCGTGTCGCGGTCGTTTTGATACAGGTATAGGGCCCGCGCGCCGAGGGGGTTGTCGGCTCGGCCGGGCATGCCCCCCGCCCACCGTCGCGCCAGCCGGTCGCGAGCCACCATCTCGGGCGGCGGAGTCCAGCGCGGCCAAGCCGACTTGCGGGCCACCGTGGCCGTGCCGCTCCAGGTGAAGCCCTGCCGGCCGACCCCGACGCCGTAGCGCAGCGCTCTGCCGTCGCGCATGACGAGGTACAGGAAGCGCGCATCCGGATCGACGACGACCGTGCCCGGGCGTTCGCCGGTCGGGTCCTCCACGATCTGGCGGTGGTACTGCGGAGGGATCTCGTTCAGATCGACGGCCGCGATCTGGAACGGCTCCCGTGTCGCGGGCACCAGGAGCCGCTCGCCCAGCGTCGCCTCCGGCGAGGAGTCCTGCGGCGTGACGCAAGCGCCCAGGAACGAAGCCGCCGAACAGGCAAGGAAAAGGCGCCGGTTGAGCACGGTGATCTCCTGTGCAGGGCTGGAATCATCTGCCGAAGCGGAGCCGATGATCGATCTCCGGCTGCGCGGCTCGGGCGGAGGGGCCCGCTTCGCCTGGAGGCAATCAAGGGGCCTTGCGGGATCGGCGCTTGGCGTTCAGGCCGGCCTTCAGGGAGCGTGCCGGCGTGAACTTCAGGCTCTTGGACGCGGCGATCTTCACGGCCTCTCCGGTCCTCGGGTTGCGGCCTTTGCGGGCCGCACGCTCGGCGACCTTGAAGCGGCCGAAGCCGAAGATCGAGACTTCCTCGCCCTTCTGGGCGGCCGCCATGATGGTGTCGAAGAGGCTGTCGACGAGTTCGCGGGCAAAGGCCTTCGTCAGCTCGTGCTCTTCGGCCAGATGCTCCACCAGATCGTTCTTTGTCACTTGTTGCTCCATAGCATTTGCGAAAGAGCGACGCTCATGAAGGATTTGTGGCGTCAGTCAAGCTCGATGCAAGAACAAATGCACTGCAAACCGTAGAACTGGGCCGGACGGCTCGTCGAAATCGGCGGTATCGACTCGACGCCGCCTCATGCAACCTGTGCGTCTCCGTCCGAGGCGAGCCGGCCGGTGAGCTGTCCGACGATCGTGACGAGCTGGTGTGGGTGGTAGGGTGCCCGCAGGCACGGCGCGCCCGGCACCTTCTCCGGCTCGGGGATCTTCTGCGGCAGGCGTGACGTGTAGACGACCGCAAGCTTCGGATTGAGGGCTCGTGCGGACTTGGCGAGAACCAGCCCGCGCCCGCCCGGGATGTCCGCGTTGACGACGAGGGCGCCGATGCGGCGATTGGCTTCGAGGAAGCCCTCGGCTTCGGGGATGCTGCGCGCGAGGAGGGTGTCGTATCCGTAGCCCGCGAGACTGCTCAGAGTCAGCAGGCCGGTCAGCGGGTCGTCCGGCAGCAAGAGTACGAGGGGCGGCTGTGCCATGGCGGGGTCTGCTCCATGGACGGCAGCCTCGTGTGGCCGTCTTAACAGCCGGTAAGGAGCGGCCGTCCGTCGAGCCGGCTCGCACAACGAAACGGCCTGTGTTGCACCTTTGCCGCAATCCGGCCGCAGTTCCGTCGGACCGCGGAGCACCGATTTGCCGTCAGCCGCGATCGGGAGACCTGGGACTTGACGCGGCAGGGGTGCCGGAACCCGTCTCGGGAACGGCCTGGCCGGTCGCCCTCGGACGCGCCGGCGGGAACGGCACCTCCGACGTGCGGGATGGCCGGCCGCTTTCGGTCTTGGCATGCGCGGACGTCTGATTCGGCAGGATCGCGGGGCGGCGCCCGCTCGACGCCACGATGGACTCCGTTCGGCTCGGCCGCCGCTGCTCGTCCGTTGCGTCGGCGCTGTTCTGGATCCGGCGAAACAGGTCCGCCGGGGCTCCGCTCCCGACCAGGACGGCTCCGGCTTCCGCATCCCGCCGCCGGCCCATCCAGATCCCGAGAACCCGGTTGCCCGCCCAGCCGACAAACCAGGCATCGGCATTGCTGGTCGTCGTGCCGGTCTTGCCGTAAGCCACGCCGCGGCGCGGCCGCGCCCCGCGTCCGGTCCCCTCCCGAACGACTTCGCGCAAGATGCGTCGAGTCGGCTCGACGCATCTGGGGGCCACGACCCGCGTCCGCCCGGCGTCTAGGTAATTGGCGCGCACCTCTCCGCGGCCGTTGACGGCGGCCAGGACGCCCATCGGAACGGCGCGGTACCCGCCGTTCGCGATCGCCGCATAGGCCGCCGTGACCACGAGCGGGCTCGTCGAGAACGTCCCGAGCACGAAGGAAAGGTCCGGGTCGGGCCCGGGATCGATGCCCAGGCGCCGGCCTGCCTCAGCGACGGCCGGCACGCCCAGTTCCTTCGCGAGCCGGACGGCGGCGGCATTGCGGGAGGAGGCGATCGCCTCCTTCAGGGTCGTTTCCCCGCGATATCCGATGGTGCCGTTGGCGGGCCAATCCGCCGTGATCGGCAGGTCGAGGACGCGACTTTCGGGCCTCCTGCCTGCCTCGCAGGCAGCCACGACGAGCGGAAGCTTGGCCGTCGATCCCGGCTGGACCTGAGCTTTGATCGTGTTGTTGAACTGGCGCTGCGACCAGTCCACGCCGCCGACCATCGCTCGGACCCGGCCACTTCCCTCCATGGCGACGAGCGCGGCTTCGTATTCCGGCGGGATCGAACCTTCGGAGACGAGGTCCTTGACGTGGCGCTCCGCCAAGTGCTGCAGCCGCGGGTCGAGCGTGACGAAGAAGCGGACCGTCTCGCCGACCCGAACGTGCTCGGAACCCCACTTCTGGACGACCCATTCGGTGAAGGCCTGGGGCTGGATCTTGAACTCGGGAAGGATGCCGGGGCGCAACCCGCTTTCGATCGCCCGCCGCCGCTCCTTGTTCGTAATCTTGCCCTGGTCCACCATCAGCTCGAGCACCAGTTTGGCGCGCGCGTGAGCCCGCGCCCGCGTGGCGTTCCGCAACGGGTTCAAACGTGCCGGCGCCTGCACCATCCCGGCCAGCATGGCGGCCTCGTAGAGCGTGAGATCCTTCGGCTCCTTGCGGAAATAGTGGCGGGCCGCCCGGTAGAGGCCCACGATATCGCGTCCGCCGAACTCGATCTGGTTGAGGTAGGCCGCCAGGAGAGCGTCCTTTCCGACCGCCCCGTCGAACGTGCCGGCGTGCCACAGTTCGGCGCTCTTCCGCTCGACCCGGCTGAGCATGTCCCGTTGCTGCAGGTCGTGGAAGACCAGATTCTTCAGCAACTGCATCGGGATGGTGCTTCCCCCGCGGTCGAATCCGCCCTTGAGCACCGAGAGAAGGGTGATGATGTCGATGCCGCCGTGATCGAAATAGCGCTTGTCTTCGACCGCGGTGATCGCCGCCTTCATGATCGGCGGGATCTCGTCGGGCCGGAGCACGACCGGACAGCGGCAATAGGCATCGAACCCGTCCTCGGTGCGCTTGACCATCACCTGCGGCGAGGCGATGAGGACGCGAAGTTGGTCGGGCTTCAGGTCCCAGAAGCGGATGGTCTCGGCGGCCTTCGCGGGAGCCAGCGACAGCGGAGCGGCAACGGCGATTGCAACGACACCTTTCAGCGAACGGGCCATTCTTCGGTCCTGAGCGCCGATCCCGCAGGCGCAGCATCTTCAAACATCAGAACTGTGGCTGAAGCAGGGTTTTCGCAGAGGGCAGGCCGGGAAAGCGTCGCCGCGGCTCCACGGCCCGCGCATTCGATCCGCCGTCGGCACGGGGGCAGCGGGAACGTGATCCGCATCACAGATCGCCCCCTGGTACCCCGCTAGCTCTCGGCTTTCCTTGAAGCCCGTTCGAAGGAGCCGATCGATGCAGACGCTTGAAGTCGATGCCGTGAACCCGAACGATAAAGTCCGCGCCATCCGGACGATCGTGCTCGCATTCGCCGACGATCCGGCCGCCCGCTGGATGTACCCGGATCTCGCGGACTATCTCGAATATTTCCCCGAGTTCGTGAATGCTTTCGGCGGACGGGCCTTCGGCATGGGCGGGGCCGATCAGGCCGAGGATTTCCGCGGAGCTGCCCTTTGGCTCCCTCCGGGCGTCCATCCCGATGACGACGGCGTCGTCGCGCTGATCTCGCGCTCGATCCCCGAGCGGGACCAGTCCGCCATGTTCTCGCTGTTCGAGCAGATGGCGCAATACCATCCGCAAGAACCCCACTGGCACTTGCCGCTGATCGGCGTGGAGCCGTGGGAGCAGGGGAGGGGCTACGGGTCGGCACTCCTCCACCATGGGCTCATGAGGTGCGACGCCGAGGGCGTGCCCGCTTATCTCGAGAGCTCGAACGTCAGGAACATCCCCCTCTACGAGCGGCACGGATTCGAAGTGCTCGGCACCATCCAGGCGGAAGGCTCGCCCCCGATCACGCCGATGCTGCGCCGTCCGCAATAGGATCGGGCGCATCCTCAGGCCAAAGTGGCGTCATCCTTGGGGCCGGCGGTAGCGAGACCCGAGGATCGCATGGCGAGAAGAGCGCTCTTATGGGCACCCGATCCTTAAGCTCGCTCCGGCTCGTCCGAGCCTCATCTCCCGGTCAGTCAGAGTTAATCTTTTCCCTCTAACCTTGCCCGGAGTGGATTGGGGGGCGCGGCATGAGCGCGGGACGAATTATCGGGTGGCTCCTCCTGGGCGCGGTCGGCAGCCTCGCGATCGTGGCCGGTTGGCGGTACTACGTCGACACGCAGGTGCCCGTTAAGCTCCGCGCCGGCGGCACCGTCGAGACCAACCTCTGGGAGCGGGGCTTCGTGACCGCGAACGGCACCTGGGTGACCGAGACCGGCGGCGGATCCGATGCTTTGCAGTATACGAATCTCGCCTGCTATCGATCGGACAACACCTGTCGCGCCGCAACGGCGGAAATTCTCGCAGCCACGACGCTGTCCCTCAGTACAGTCACCTACAAGATCACGCGGTGGACCGAGACAACCCTGATATTCACGAACTCGGATTTGCCGTGCACGGAGTTCACTTATTCGATCAGCCGCGCCAACCAGCGAATCGTCGGGACGCGTACCTCCAAGAAGAGTGCCGACGAGGCTTGTCCCGTGGACGAGGAGGTCGTCCAACTCACCCTCGTGGATGGCGCCAAGGTCACGAAGGCGCAGGAGCAGGCCGCCAACGCGCGAGCGCAACCCGTCGCCTGGGCAAGCCTCGCCGCCCTGTGGGTCTTCGTGCTGTCGCGCCTCTTTCGCCGTGACGGCGGCGAGATGGAATACGCGGAAGCCTGACGAGCGCGAGTCCCGCAGGCGTCCGCTCGAGCCTCGTTCGTCAGACACGCCCCAGCAAGAGCAGGACCAGCAGTATGACGACGAGGACGCCGACGATTCCGCTCGGGCCGTAGCCCCAGCCGCGGCTATGCGGCCAAGCCGGGATGACCCCGAGCAGGATGAGAATCAGGATGATGATGAGGATCGTTGTAACGCTCATGCATTCACTCCAACGGACCTGCCAACCTCGGCAGTTGCGACGATAACGTGGCCGTGGGCCAGTCCGTTCCGTCCGGCAGCGTGCGCCGCTGTCCAGAACCAGGGAACTCGCCCCAAGCTTCGCCCGTTTCCGAGACGGGAGATCGAAACATGAGGCTGCTTCTTGTCATTGCGGTCATCGCGCTTGGGGCCGACGCGCTGCTCTACAACGGGTCATACACCCAAAGGACTTGGCGAGAGGAGGCCCAGCCCGCCATCACCATGCCCGAACTGGTCGGCAAGGCTGCTGGAGCAGCATGCGATCGTCGCGGCTCCCGCGATGCTCTCGCGTCTTCCTGTGCCGCTGTTGGCTTCTCATATGAAAAAACGCCTGATGGCCGCGGAGTGCGCACGCGCCGACGTGCTGGAGCAGCGCCGCGTCTGGCATCGCCCAGCGCCAGCCGCGCATGCGCGAGCAGCCGTACCGACTGGTGCTTTTGGATGAGACTTACGTCAACACCAAGATGACCCGCCTGCGCGGCCGCAGCCGCAAGGGCCAGCGGTTACGCGCAATCGCTCCCTTCGGCCACTGGAAGACGCACACCTTCCTGGCCACGCTGCGCTGTCATGAGCTGAGCGCCCCCTGGATCATCGATGGCCCGATCACCCGGTCTGCGTTCGACACCTACGTCGAGACGCAACTCGCCCCGACGTTGGCGAAGGGAGATGTGGTCATTCTCGACAATCTCGCGGTTCATAAGAGTGCAAGCCGGCGTGTATGCGGAACGGCTGATCGCGAGCATTCAAACGAAGAGTCATCAACTCGACCCGAGAGGTTGAGGCGCCTGCCCGCCCGCCCGCAACTGCACCCACGCGTCACGCCAAAAAAAGCCCGCCCGGCTGAGCACCGGACGGGTCGAGTTGTGCTGCGTCGGGGGTGCAGAACAGGCCGGCAAAGACGACGCGGCCCGTTGCAGACGTTCTAGGGCCGAATGGTTAACATCAGTTCACACCGCAACGGATGAAACGGTCCCGCGGCGGCCGTCGTTTCTCATGGCAATGACGGTCTGGCTTATCGGATCGTGAACCCATCGACAGTCGACGGCGCGCCGTTCCTTGATCGACAGTTCCGCCGCCAGGCCGACCGACGACCGCTTTCAGCCCGTCTTCGACCGTGACCTCGACGGGTGCGCCGTCGATCACGGCACGACGAAACTTCTCGTGCTGGAAGTACGTGGCGCCGTGGTGTTCTCCAGCTCGCAGCACGTGCTCGTCGACCTCGACCGTGCGGCGGAGAGGCCCTTCGGCTCCCGCGGGCTTACGACGATTTCGGACTTGCGATCGAGCTCTCCTGGCCAGAACCGAGGGGCGGCGGGCACGAAACATTCCACCTTGCCCCTGTCGCCGACGGCCGCGATCTCCTCCTGCCAGAACGAGCCCTCGGCGAACATGCATAGATCCAGCATGGCCCGCGCGCCCGATCGGAAGTCGACGACCGCAAAGGCGTTGTCGAGGATATCCGGCATCTCGCCCTCGTAACGCTCGTCACGGTGGTTCACATCCATGGCGCCGGAGGCATAGACGCGCACGACTTCGTCCTGCACGATCAGGCGCATCAGGTCGAAGAAGTGGCAGCATTTCTCGACCAGGGTGCCGCCGGTGCGGCGGGAGAACCGGTTCCAGTCCCCGACCTTGGGGAGAAACGGGAATCGGTGCTCGCGCAGGGCGAGCGTCCGAAGGTCGCCGATGGTCCCGGCACGGATCTCGCCGACGAGCTCCGCGACCGGTGGCATGAAGCGATACTCCATTCCGACCCAAATCGGCGCCTTGTGAGCCTTGGCGGCCCTGGCGAGCGGCGCAACGTCCTCGATCCGGGTGCAGATCGGCTTCTCGACGAAGATCGGCAGGAGCCTGGGCGCCGAGAAGACATCGTCCAGGATACTTTTGTGCGTGTCGTTGGGGCTGGCGATCAGGACCACGTCGACATCGCCCTGCTCCAGCAGCCGCCGGTGATCGGAGAAGAGTTCGACCTCGCCCCCGGCGGCCTTCGCAGCTTCGACTCGCGAGGTTTCGTCCGGATCGGCCAATGCGGTGATTCGGGTCCCGGGGATCAGCGACAGGTTCCGGATGTGCTCCCGCCCCATCATGCCGACTCCGATCAAGCCATACCGCAGGACATCGGCCATCGCGCCAACCTCTCCTTCCGGGCCAGATCTGTCACGACGCAAACCCGGGGCCCGTAGCCCCGGTGCCATGCCGACGCCTCCCGCGGGCTTCCCTTCGGCATGGGTGGCCAGTCGCCGAAAAGGGAGGCCGGCCGCGAACAGGATACGGAGTCTTGTATCTTTTACAAGACTTACGCTATCAATGAGTTTGACGGTAGGGAAGGTGGCGGCCACTCTGACCGTTGTAATCGAACCGCCCGGCCAGAAAGCGGTCTTAAAGGGAGGAACGGATGGCGGGAATCGCGATCCGGCGCGTGCAGAAGTTCTTCGGCCGGGCGCCGGTGATTCACGGCATCGACCTCGACATCCAGGACGGTGAGTTCGTCGTGCTGGTCGGCCCGTCCGGATGCGGGAAGTCGACGCTGCTGCGGATGATCGCCGGCCTCGAACCGATTTCCGAGGGCGAGATCATGATCGGCGACACGGTGGTGAACGATCTGCCGCCGCGCGCCCGCGACATCGCGATGGTGTTCCAGGATTACGCGCTCTACCCGCACAAGAGCGTCTACGACAACATGGCCTTCGGGCTGCGCATGCGGGGTTCTCCCAAAGAGGAGATCCGGGCGAGGGTCAAGGAAGCGGCCGACGTTCTCCAGATCGGCCATCTGCTGGACCGCAAGCCCGGCCAGCTCTCGGGCGGCCAGCGCCAGCGCGTCGCCATGGGACGCGCCATCGTGCGCCGTCCCAAGGTCTTCCTGTTCGATGAGCCCCTGTCCAACCTGGACGCCCAGTTGCGGGGCGAGGTCCGGGTGGAGATCAAGAAGCTGCATCAGCGCTTCGGAACCACGATCGTCTACGTCACGCACGATCAGGTCGAAGCCATGACGCTCGCGGATCGCATCGCGGTGCTGCGCAGCGGGCAGCTCGAGCAGTTCGCGACCCCGAACGAGATCTACAATCGCCCGGCCTCGCGGTTCGTCGCCGGTTTCATGGGGTCGCCGCCGATGAGCGTCGTACCGGCGACCGTGAGCTCGGATGGTTCGCGGATCGATCTCGCCGACGGCACGTCGCTTCCGGTGCCGCAGGCTCATCGTGCTGCGGCGCGCGCGGCCCAAGGTCGGCCCATCGAGCTCGGCCTGCGCCCCGAGCATGTGCGGCCCGGCGAGGCGCGCGAACCGGACGACGTCGCCATCGATGCCGACGTGGAAGTGGTCGAGCCCTTGGGTTCGGAGACGCTCACGTGGCTCGCCATCGGCGGCAAGAGCATGACGGGGCGTTTCCCGCCGGAGCTCGGCGCGAAACCGGGAGAGCGAGTGCGCGTGACGCTTTCGATGGCGCGGATGCACCTTTTCGACACCGAAACGGGGGTGGCCATCGCCGCGTGAAACCTTCGAGGCCATGGTTCTCGGGGAATGCAGAGGGAGGAAACGGGAGATGAAGAGAAGGACCCTGTTGGCGGCTTCGGCAGCCGTTCTCGTCGCGCTCGGCACGTCCGGCATCGCTCATGCTCAGACGACCTTGCGCGTCTTCACCGGAGGCCAGCAGCGGCCGGACGTGATGCGCCAGATCGTCGACGAATACATGAAGCGCAACTCGAACGTGAAGATCGAGGTCGAAGTCGGCGGCGCCACGTCCGAGCAGCAGCAGCAATACCTCAACACCGTGCTCGCTTCGCGCGACGCCACCCTCGACGTGGTGCTCATCGACGTGATCCGCCCGGCGCAATGGGCGGCCGCGCAGTGGGCCGAGCCCCTCGACAATTTTCTCGGCGCCGACAAGGACAAGGTGATGGCACAGTACCTGCCCGCCTATCGTGAAGCGAACACGGTCGCCGGCAAGGTCATCTCGCTCCCCTATTTCGCGGATGCGCAGTTCCTCTATTACCGCAAGGATCTGCTCGAGAAGCACGGCGTGCAGCCGCCGAAGACGTGGGCCGAGGTCA
Source organism: uncultured Alphaproteobacteria bacterium (assembly GCA_963723525.1). Taxonomy (GTDB): domain Bacteria; phylum Pseudomonadota; class Alphaproteobacteria; order Rhizobiales; family Beijerinckiaceae; genus Microvirga. Next base: position 66,255 of record CAVRRI010000025.1, on the reverse strand, counting down.
AGGCCGCAGCACAGAAGATCATGCAGGCCGAGGGCAACCCGAACCTGCGCGGTTTCGAGACGGCGGGAGCGCCGATCGAAGGGACGGTCTGCACCTTCGCGGTGCCGCTCTGGGGCGCCGGGGGCACCCTGACGGATTCGAACGGCAAGCTCGCGCTCAATGCCGAACTTGCGAAGAAGCCCTTCGAGCTGTGGGGCGAGTTCAAGCAGGCCAACGTACTGCCGCCGAACATCGCCGAGATTCCGACGGACCGAATCCGCCAGAACTTCCAGGCCGGCAATCTCGTCTTCGCGATGAACTGGGGCTACGTCTGGAACCGGACCCAGAACGACGCCGACAGCCAGATCAAGGACAAGGTCGGCGTGGTGCCGCTACCGGGCTTCACGGCCGACAAGGCGGCGACTTGCATCGGCGGCTGGCAACTCGCCGTCACGGCGTTCTCAAAGAACAAGGCCGAGGCCGTGAAGCTCGTTCGCTATCTGTCGAGCCCGGAAGTCTCGAAGCGGCAGGCGATCCTCGCTTCGCACCTGCCGGTCTTCCCGGAGGTCTACACCGACCCCGAAGTGCTGAAGGCCAATCCCTGGTTCAAGGATGCGCTCCCTGTCGTGCAGACGGCGCGCTCGCGCCCCGTGACGCCGCGCTACAACGAAGTGTCGGAGATCATCCGGACCAACATGAACGCGTTCCTCGCCGGCACCAAGACCCAGGATGCGGCACTCGCGGAAATGCAGAGCCGCCTCGGCAACGTCCTCCGGTAGCGGGCTCCTTGCCGTGCCCGGCTGCGAGGGCCGGGCATGGTCGACCGACGAAGCTCCCGGCCAGGAACCCGCGCGATGAGCACCGCCGAGACCACTCTCGTCCCTGTCGCCGCGGCCGAAATCCGGCGCCGGCCGCGGCTGTCGCCCCTGGAGCGCAGCGAGCGCCGCCTCGGCTTCCTGCTCCTTGCACCGGCCTTCATCCTGCTGGCGGCGGTGGTGCTCTATCCGATCGCCCAGCTCATCGTGACGAGCTTCCAGTTCAACCAGCTCACGCAGCCCTGGATGGGCACGCCCTTCGTCGGCTTCGAGAACTACGCCCGAGCATTCGGGGACAACCGGTTCTGGGGAGCGACGTGGCACACGGCGCTCTACATCGCCGTCACCGTTCCGGGTGCGGTCGCCGTCGGCCTCGGGCTTGCGCTCCTCGCCAATCAGCCTTTCCGGATCAAATGGCCCGTCCGTCTCGGCCTGCTGCTTCCCTGGGCGCTGCCGCTCGTCTTCTCGGGCCTGATCTTCCGCTGGTTCTTCGAGTACAGCCAGGGACTCGTGAACAACACCCTCGTCGCCCTCGGCCTTTCGGCGAAGTCCTGGCTGACGGACCCGACGCTCGCCTTCACGGCCATCTGCATCGCCATCGTCTGGAAGACGTCGAGTTTCGTCGCGCTGGTGCTCCTCGCCGGACTTCAGACGATCCCACGGTCGCTGTACGAGGCGGCCGAGATCGACGGGGCGTCGAGATGGCAGCAGTTTAGGGAGATCACCCTTCCGATGCTTCGGCCGGCCATCGTGGTCGCGCTCATCTTCCGCACCATCACATCGATTCAGACCTTCGACATTCCCTATGCGATGACCAATGGCGGTCCCGGCAACTCGACCGAGACGCTCGCCATGTACATCCACCAGACGACGATCGACTTCCTCGATCTCGGTTATGGCTCGGCGCTCGCGGTCCTGATGTTCATCGTGTCCGCGCTCGCGACCGCCGGCTATCTCCGCTACACCCGCCGCGATCCGGGTCAGAGGGCGCACTGACATGACGTGGCTTCCGAAACCGAAACGGATGGTCTGGATCGCGGCGCTCGTCGTTGTCCTGAACGGATTCTTCCCGGCGATGTGGATCCTCCTCACCTCGGTCAAGACCGAGAGCGAATTGATGCGCCTGCCGATCACCATCTGGCCGGCGGCGCCGACCTTCGACAATTACATCCGCGTCTTCGTCGACCAGCCGATCCTCGTCTTCCTGTTCAATTCCTTCATGGTCGCAATGTTCTCGACCCTGCTCTGCGTGACCGTGTCGGCCTGTGCGGCCTATGCGCTCGTGCGCCTGAGGGTGCCCGCCCCAAACCTGATTCTCTCGATCCTGCTGGCGGTGGCGATGTTCCCGCTCATCTCGCTCATGGTGCCGCTCTTCCAGACCATGCGGGCGCTGGAACTGCTGAACACCTGGCCGGCGCTCATCCTGCCTTACGCAGTGCTGTCGATGCCGGTCTGCACCCTCGTGCTGATCTCCTTCTTCCAGGACATCCCGCGCGACCTCGAGAATGCCGCCATGATCGACGGCTGCACCCGGATAGGCGCCCTCTGGAACGTGGTGATCCCGCTGACGGCCCCCGGTGTCTTCACCGCCGGCATCCTCGCGTTCGTCAACGCCTGGGACGAGTTCCTCCTGGCTCTCACGCTCAGCCCGCGCGTGTCGAGCCGCACCTTGCCGGTCGGCATCACGCTCTATCAGGGCGAATTCTCGTTCCCCTGGCCGATCATCTCGGCCGCCCTCGTCGTGGCGATCGTGCCGATCTCCGTTCTCATCGCGGTCTTCCAGGATCGAGTCGTCGGAGGGCTCACGCAAGGGGGCGTCAAGGGATAGCCGGCGCTTCGCCCCCTGAAAAAGCGAAGGTCGCGCCCGGTTCTTGTCCGAACCGTGTTCGCGACCCTCCTGGCCCGCTACTGCCCCACGGGAAGTCGAGGCAACGTGTTGGCCGATGTGTGCGCCGCAAAACAGGCATGAAGATGGTCGCCGTAGGGCGGAATTATTGCAGGGGATCGTCGCCGCCGGCGCGTCATCATCAACCCTGGGATCGTCTTCTCAAGATCAGCCGAGAAAGGATGCGATCCGCCTGTCGCGCACCGGATCCAGCACGTCCGCCGGCGTCCCTTCCGCGACGACCTCGCCCTCCGCGACGAAGGCGACCCGGTCCGCTACGCCCACGATGTCCTCCGGCGTGTGGATGGTGAGCGCCACGGTCATGCCTCGCTCTCGCCGGAGGCCGTCGACGAGCCGGATCATGCTGCGGCGCAGGCCGGGATCGAGGCCCCCGAAGGGCTCGTCGAGAAGCAGGAGAGGTTTCGCGGTGACCAGCGCACGGGCAAGGGCCACCCGCTGCCGCTGACCGCCCGACATTTCGCCCGGCAGACGATCCGCAAGACCGGCAAGGTCTACCGCGTCGAGCGCCCCGGCCACCCGGCTGCGGCCGTTTTCGTCGAGGCGCAGGGACGGGCGGACGCCCAGGGCGACGTTCTCGCGGGCGGTGAGGTGAGGGAAGAGATTATGCTCCTGGAAGATCATCGCCACGGGCCGCTTCGCGGGCTCGAGAGGCGTGAGGTCCTGCCCGGCGAATTCGAGCCTGCCGCTGAGCGGCTTCTCGAAACCGGCGATCATGTGGAGCAAAGTGGTCTTCCCGCCGCCGGATGGCCCGACGATCGCGCAGAGCGCGCCGGATGGAACCTGAAGGGAATAACAGGCCGCGAAGTCGGGATAGACGAGGCGGCAATCGTCAACGACCAGCATCGGACCACCGCGACGACGCATAGGCCAGCGCGAACGCGATGGCGACGAGGAGAAGACCGATGGCCGAGGCTTCGTCGAGGCGGTAGGCCCCGAGGCGCTCGTAGAGGAGATAAGGCAATGTCCGAAGCTCCGCGCCCCCGAAGAGGGCGATCACGCCGAAGTCACCGAAGGAGAGTGCCATGGCCATGGCGTAGGCGGCCGCGAGCGGTCGCCGCAGGAGGGGCCAATCCACGATCCGGAGCTTGGCCGCTCCCCGGATGGCCAGGAGCTCCGAGAGCCGGCCGTACCGCTCGCCGGCGGTGTTCATTGCCGGCGCAACGAACCGGTACGCGAAGGGGAGGGCGCCGAGCGCGTTGACGAGAGGAAGGAGCGCGTAGCCTGCGAGGGCAGGGTCGATCGCGCGGCGGACCAGTAGATATAGGCCGGCCGTGAGAGCGAAAGGCGGCACGGCCAGGACGATGGCCGGAACGAAGTCGTAGACCAAGGCGCTGCCCGCGCGCCGGAGCACGAGGCGTTCGCGACGCGCCGCAGCAGCGAGCGCGAGCGCCATGAGGCACGAGGCGCAAGCGGAAGCCGTCGCCAGCACGAGACTCGTCGCGATTGCTTGCGCGACGTCGGCACCGACGAGGGCGGGCAGCCGAGGGAGACCCGACAGGACGCTCGCCAGGAGCGGCAGGACGAGGAAACCGGAGGCGGCGAGCACGAGAAGGTCGAGAAGGCGCATTCTCCGGTCGGCCGTGTCGGCACGCGGTATGGCAAGGCGGGTGGTCCGACCTGCGGGTGGACGCGTCACGGTCCGATGGAGCATCACTACGACGCAAGTGCAAATGACGACCTGGACGAGTCCCAGCCAAGCGGCGCGGCCGAAATCCAGGTCGACCCGCAGGGCTTCGAAGATCGCGACCTCGAGCGTCGCGCGTCCGGATCCGCCGCCGAGATTGAGAACGATGGCGAAGCTCGTGAAGCAAAGAAGGAAAATGAGACTGGCGAGAGAGGCCAGTTCCGATCGCAGGACCGGTCCATCGATGTGCCGCGCGATCTCGCGGGCATTCAGCCCCAGCATTTGGGCGAGCCGCCAATGCTCGGCGGGAACGGCGGCAAGCGCATCGAGATAGACGCGGGCGACGAACGGTGCGTTGAGGAACACGTGTGCCACGAGGATGCCCGGCCAGCCGAAGATCCTGAAACCCGGTTCGATGCCGACCGACCGCATTCCCGCGGCGAGCCATCCCGCGCGTCCATAGACCGATACGACGGCGAAGACGACGACGATCGCCGGCATGACGGAGGCGGCGCCCAGGGCCGCGATGGCCCAGCGCCGCCCGGGAAATCGCCGTCTCGACAGGGCCAGCGCCAAAGCTGCCCCGAGCGCGATGGAGAGCAGGGTGGAGACCGCCGCCTGTACCAGCGAGAAGCCGAGAACCCTCGCCAGATAGGGTCCGATCGTCGCCACGCCCGAGCCTTCGCCCGCCGCCGAGAACAACGCCGTGAAGCCTCCCCCTATGAGGAGGAGGATCGCGAGCGCGACGACGGCTCCCATCGGCAAGGGCCTCACGGACCGGCGCCCGTCAGCGCGCGGTGGCGTTCAACCATTCGTCCGTGAACGTTCGGCGATCGCGATGAACCTCCTCGGGCGTGAACAGAAGGGTCTTGGACGGCTGGATCAGGTCCGCGAAAGAGGCGGGCAGGCCGGCGGGCGGTGCTTTCGCCGGAAACATCCAGTTGCCTTCGGGTATCGCCGACTGGAAGGGTTCCGAGAGCACGAAGGACAGGAAGCGCCGCGCGAGTTCCGGCTGCTTCGAGGTCCGGGTCAGTCCGGCGAGCTCGACATGAAGGTAGTGGCCCTCGGCGAAGGAGGCGGCCCTGTAGTTGGTCTTCTTCTCGACGCCTACGTGATAGGCCGGCGACGTGGAATAGGAGAGGACCATGTCGGCCTCGCCCTTGAGGAACAGCCCGTAGGCCTCCGACCAGCCCTTCGTGACCGTCACCACGCGCGGGTTCAGTTTCCGCCACGCCTCTCCGGCCCGCTCGCCGTAGACCTGCCTCATCCAGAGCAAGAGACCGAGTCCGGGCGCGCTGGTCCGCGGGTCTTGGATCACCACCGACGGTCCGTTTGGATTCTCCACCAGATCCTTCAGGCTGGCGGGCGGCGCCTTGAGCTTGTCCGAGTCGTACACGAAAGCGAGGTGGCCCCAATCGAAGGGAATGAACAGGTCGTCCGACCAGGCGATCGGCATGGAAAGCTGCCCGCCCGGAAGTTCGTGCTTGGCGAACAGTCCCATGGCCTTCGCCTCCGCGGCGAGGTTCATGTCGAGGCCGAGCACGACATCGGCCTTCGTGGTTTCGCCTTCGAGCCGCAACCTCCCGACGAGGCTGCCGGCATCCTCGGCGCTCACCCAGACGAGATCGCAGCCGCACGACGCTTCGAACCGCTCCTCGACGACCTTGCCGGGCCCGTATTTCCCGATGAAGGACGAGTAGCTGTAGACGGTCAGCGTCGGGCGGGTCTGCGCCAGAGCGGAGCCCGCGAACCCGACCGCAAGTGCGATGGAAAGAGCGAATGTCTTCAACGGCATGGGACCCACTCCCGGCATTGAGGCGATCCGGGCGGAAGGCACACGGCCGATATGCGATGAGACTTCGGCGTCCATGCTCATCCCTACGCCGGCATGACCCGGATCAGGTTCAACGGGTTGGCGGGGATCGCCTCTCAGCTCCTGCGAGCACCCCGTGAGGTCTGCCGGTTTAGTCCCGAGCGGTACTCTGCGCAAGGGCCGGATGTGCTTGACAAGACGCTCTTTTCCGGTGCTTTGCCTGCGGTTCCACAGCGTCCGCTGCCGAACCGGGGTCCATCATGCGATCCGTGCGAGACACCCTCGAGAGTGTTCTGACCCGTCTGGACGAGCGTTCGTCGGACGAACGCGTTTTCCTGCAAATCTATCGCGAGGCTGCCCGGGCGGCGGCCGATGCCGCCGATGCGAGGCGGAGGGCGGGAATTCCGCTCGGGCCTCTCGATGGCGTGATCGTTTCGATCAAGGACCTCTTCGATGTGGCCGGCGAGACGACGACGGCGGGTTCGATCGTGCTCCGCGACGCGGCGCCGGCACAGCGGGATGCGACCGTCGTGCGCCGTCTGCGCCAGGCCGGTGCCGTCGTCGTGGGCAAGACCAACATGGTGGAGTTCGCCTTTGCGGCCATCGGCCTCAACCCCCATTACGGCACCCCCGGCAATGCGACCGATCCGTCGCGCATCCCCGGCGGCTCCTCGTCCGGCGCCGGGGTATCGGTGGCGGAGGGCACGAGCGCCGTCTCGATCGGAAGCGATACCGGCGGTTCGGTTCGGATTCCGGCCGCCCTCAATGGCATCGTCGGTTTCAAGCCGACGGCGAAGCGGGTCCCGCTGGAAGGCGTGTTCCCGCTCTCCTACAGCCTCGACTCCGTCGGGCCGCTGGCGGGAAGCGTCCAGGACTGCGTCAATGCCGATGCGATCATGGCCGGAGAGGAGCCCGGCGAAATCAAGCCTCTTTCGCTCGCCGGACTGCGGATCGGCATTCCACGCGGGAGGCTCTTCGGTGACACCGAGCCGCTCGTCGCGGAAGCGTTCGAAGCAAATCTGACGAAACTCTCCCGAGCCGGAGCGCGGATCGTCGATCATGATATCGAGGACCTGCTCCAGGGAATGGCGGAGGCCACCTCGCCGGCCTCCATCGCCTCGACCGAGGCGGCCGAGATCCATGCCGACTGGCTCGACAGCAAGGCCTCCCTGTTCGATCCGAGAGTGAGGCAGCGGATCGCCCTGAGCGCAGGCGTGTCGGCGCCCGTCTACATCCGCATGATGCGAAAGCGGGTGGCGCTTGCGGCGGCCATGGCCGATGCCCTCGCGCCGATCGACGTTCTCGCACTTCCGACGACCCCGGTGACCGCGCCGAAAACCGCACCTTTGGTCGCCGACGACGCCCTCTATTTCCGAACGAACCTGCTCCTCTTGCGCAACACCATGGTCGCCAACCAGTTCGACCTCGCCAGCGTCTCGCTCCCGCTCCCGGGCTGCGAGCGGCCCGTGGGATTCATGCTGGTCGCGCCGCACGGGCACGACCGAAAGCTCCTGGCGGTGGCGGCGAGCATCGAAACTCTTTTGTGCGGCAGCCGGTGAAGGCGGCCGCGCTCCATCAGGCTCATGCCACTGGGAGTCTCCCTTTTCCGGCGCGGGCCCCGCCGCGCACGACGCCGGGAGACGCGGCAGAGGATCGATTTCGTCTCGTATTTTAGCGAGTTTCGAAGTGTTTGATTGAACCGGCCGCGATACCGTGATCCCTCTCGAGCGAGGAACGGATGAACAACTTGCGGCTCATCGAACGGATCGACGCCTCGCAGCCGGCGGCGATTCTCCTCAACGGCGGGAAAACCGTGGTTCCCTGCGTCATCACGGATTTCAGCGGCGACGGTGCCGGATTGCGCGTACCGCGTGACTCCATCCTTCCCGATGCCTTCGATCTTCATGTGGAGACGGCACGGATCACCTATCGTGTCCAGATGTGCTGGCGGACGGAGGATCGGGTCGGCGTCGTATTCTGAGATCATTGCAGAAGACAATCCGTTTCTGCTTCCGCCCAAGCGGGGAACACAGCAGGCCCTTGCCATGAAGCGCGCATTGACCCCCATTCTCGTCGTCGACGACGACGACGCGGCGCGGGCCTTCATCACGCGGGCGCTCGAGACCCTCGGGCTCCGCGACGTCGATCCTGCGCGGGACGGCGCCGAAGCGTTGCCGAAGCTCGAAGCAAAACGCTACGGGCTCATCATCTCCGATTGGCACATGAACAGAATGGGCGGGCTCCAGCTCCTGCGCCACGTGCGCGGCCATGAGCGGTTCGCCCATGTCCCCTTCATGATGATCACCGGCGATGCGCAAGTGGACATCGTACTGACCGCTCGACAAGCCGGCGCAGACGCGGTCGTGCTGAAGCCGTTCGGCATCGACGTGCTGCGGACCAAGATCGGCGACGTGGTGAAGCAAAGGCCCAAATACGCACGGCCGATCATGCCGCAATCGGACAGGCCGTTGTCGAGCTCGAACGACTTCCGCGCGCACCGCGCCGAAGCGATGTGACCGGCTTCGGTTAGGGCGGGCCATTCCGACGGCACCGCGCCTCGTGGTCGCTGCGTGGCACGAGCCTTCCGCACCCATTCGGACATCCGGCACCGCCGCTGCGCGGAGCCCCGTATGCGCGGGGGCCTGCACCGAAGCTCGGAAGCTCGGCGCTCGACGAGACCGCGTGCCGAATCGCGGATAGATCGTTGTCACGCTTTACCTAGGTGAATGTCGGAGGCTCGGCAGATCGGCAAGGATGCGTCATGGGAGAAGCATCGGTGACGGGTCTCATTCAACGAAACGCGGCCAGAAACGAGAGTCATTCCGAAGAGAAGAAGCCATTGGCTGGAAGGCGAAAGCGTCAACCCCCTGAATGTCTCCAGGACATCATCGGCGAGCAACTTCGCCTCTACTATGCAGAGCTTATCAAGGAACCGTTGCCGGCCAGACTGACGACGCTTGTCCAGCAACTCACCGCTCGGGAAAGGCGGCAGTAATGGCGTTGCACGACACGACGCAGCAGGAGCTCCTGCGTGCGCTGCCTCATCTCCGCGCCTTCGCGATTTCCCTCTCCGGCAATGTCGACCGGGCCGACGACCTGGTGCAGGAGACGCTTCTGCGCGCGCTGGCCAACATCGATCGGTTCCAGCCCGGAACCTGTCTGCAGGCTTGGCTTTTCACGATCCTGCGGAACCTGTTCCACACGGAGTTTCGCCGCAGGAGAAGGGAGGTCGAGGATCCCGATGGAATTCTTGCCGGCCGCTTGGCGGTCCTGCCGAACCAGCCCGGTTCCGTCGAGTTCGGCGAGCTCCGGGCGGCCCTGGCGAAACTGCCGCCCGATCAGCGGGAGGCTCTTCTCCTCGTCAGCGCGCAGGGCTTTTCCTACGAGGAAGCGGCGCAGATCACCGGAACGCAGCTCGGAACGATCAAGAGCCGGGTGAATCGGGCGAGGGCGCGGCTCGCGGCGCTCCTGCAGGTGAGCCACGCCGAAGACCTGGGACCCGACCGCCTCGTCCGGGCGGTCCTCCATCGAAGCGATCTGCGCGGTTGATCTCACCGGGCTTGGCAAGCGACGGGAGGGCGGCTGACCATTCACGCGGATGGTCATCCTGGGACTGAGTAAGCCGCACTCGGTGTCATCGCCGGCCGGAGCGAAGCGGAGACGAAGGGGCACTGTGTCCCTCCCAGCCGGAGCGAAGCGGAGGGGAAGGGAATCCAGGATCCAGTGGACCCTGGAGTGGATCCCTTTTCCTCGCCTTCGGCCCGCCGGGGATGACACGGAGTGCGCTGCGCGCCGCCGAGGATGACGCCGAGGCTCACCACGCCGGCGTCACGACGCGCAGCGGCGATCCGAGCATTGGGGTCGAAGTTCAAGCGTCCTTCGCGGCCTGAGATCCTCGGGCATCGAACCCCCGCCCGCGCGGTCAGGATAGCGCCTTCGCCAGCAGCGGCAGGCTGCGATCCATCCGGTAGTCGATCGACGAGTGGTCGTCGTGAAACTCCTCGTAGACATGCGCGATGCCGAGCCCTTCGAGCTTCCGGTGCAGAAGCCGGGCGCCGTAGACGAGGTTGTACTGGTCGATGTCGCCGCAATCGATGAAGAGTGTCTTGAGCCGGCGCAAGGCTTCCTGATGTCGGGGCTCGTCGGCCATGCGAAGGGGATCGAACCGCAGCCAGTTCGCCCAGCGCTCCTCGATGAGTTCGGCCGTATGCGGATCGACCGGCAGTCTCACGCCGAACGGCTGGCGCGGGTCCGGATCGAAGGTCGCGCATTGCGTGAGGAACATCAGCGCGTGCCAGTGGTGATCCTTGGCCTTGGGACCTTCTTCGAACTTGCGGATGAAGGCTTCGACCGAGAAGTCGTGCTCGGCCAGGCGGCGGAGCAGCGAGCAGAACTCGCCGCGGTGATAGATGTATTCGAAACCCATGTCGCCCGAATGGCAGGCTGCCGCCGACCACACGGTGCCGCCGTGCCGGAGGGCATGGACGATGGCGCCGTACCCGCCGGAACTCTTGCCGAACACGCCGCGGCGGCCCGGGCCGCCGCAACCGAGCCGGTTCTCCACGGCCGGCAGCATCTCGCCGATCAGAAACGCCTCCCACCGGCCCATGGCCGGGCTGTCGACATACTGGTTGCCGCCAAGCCGCGTGAAGCAATCGGGAAACGCGACGGCGACGGGCGGCATCTCGCCCGACGCGATCAGCCGGTCGAGCCGTTCGGGAACGTTCTCTCCGTAATTCCGCCAGTTGGTGTGGGCCGGCCCGCCCGCCGTGAAGCCGACGAGGTCGACCAGGAGGGGAAGGTCCCGTCCGTCGTGGCCGGCCGGCACGTAGACGTCGACGCGACGGCGCGGCGGATCGTCGAGAAGGTTGTCCTTGAGGGAGTCGCTGTCGATCCAGAGAGTGCGTGAAGGTTGCCCGCCGGGGCGGATCTGTCCTTGCGCATGAAATCCCCTTCGCTCGCTCGGCTTCGATGCGCCGGATTAGCGGTCTTTCAGGAACAGCTCAACAGAGCCGGCGTTGTCGAACCGCGTGAGCGCCGGACCCTTCCCTTTATCGCAGGGCAACCACATGAGTGACGCACAGACCCTTCCTCCGCAGACGCAGGATACGCGCCCCGGTCACGAGACGGAAATGGATCCGCGGCCCGTTTACGAGCCGCGCTACCCCGGAAGCGGCCGGCTGAAAGACAAGGTGGCCATCGTCACCGGCGGCGACAGCGGCATCGGAAGGGCCGTGGCCGTCCTCTTCGCGCGCGAAGGCGCGGACGTGGCAATCCTCTATCTCAACGAGGGCGAGGATGCGCAGGAAACGAAAGGGCGCGTGGAGCGCGAGGGCAGGGCCTGCCTGGCGATCGCAGGCGATGTCGGCGACCCGGCGTTCTGCCGCTCCGCCGTCGATCAGGTGATCCGGCGCTTCGGCCGCATCAACGTGCTCGTCAACAATGCAGCCGAACAGCACCCGCAGAAGAACGTCGGCGAGATCACGCCGGAGCAGCTCGACCGCACTTTCCGCACCAATATCTTCGGCTACTTCTACATGACGCAGGCGGCGATGCCGCACCTGAACCAAGGCTCCGCGATCATCAATACGGGGTCCGTGACGAGCTACCGCGGCAGCCCGGAACTCCTCGACTACAGTGCGACGAAGGGGGCCATCATGGCTTTCACCCGCTCGCTCGCGAAGGCTCTGGTCGACAAGGGCATTCGCGTCAACGGCGTGGCGCCGGGCCCCATCTGGACGCCGCTCATCCCGTCGACGTTCCCTGCCGACAAGGTGAAGACATTCGGTGCCGATACTCCGATGAAGCGGCCCGGGCAGCCAAACGAAGTGGCTCCCTCGTTCCTCTTCCTCGCCTGCGAGGATTCTTCCTACATCACCGGCACTTTCCTGCATCCGAACGGCGGCGACCCGACGGAATCCTGACGCCGTGCCGGGCACGCAAGAAAGGCGCCTCCCGGCGGAGGCGCCTTCAAGCTGAACCAGGAAAGGACGAACGGGATAAGGACGCGACCGTCAACGCCGGGTGCGGACCCGGACGGGGACGGCGGCACGGACCCTGGTTGCGAATGCGAACACCGCCATCACGCCGCCGAGGGCTCCGCTGACGAGGAAGAGGACTTCTGCGAGCGGCACCTGCGCGGCGAGACCTGTCGCGGCCGACAAGGCAGCAAGTGTCATGAAGAGCATGAATGCGCGGAAAGCCACGAACCGTGTCATCGAAATCGCCTCCGAGATTTGAGACAAACGTCGCGCGTCGGAGCAAGTTCCCACGCCTCGAGACATCAGGAAGTGCCGGCGCTTTTACGGTCCAATACTTGACGGCGGCCCACGTACCCCGCGCCTTTGTAGGGCCTTGTCCGTCCCCGGAACCGCCTAGTCTCGCTTGGCGTTGATCCGACGTCGTCGGTTTTCGACCGATCCTAGTACGCGAGGTAACACCATGCTCGGTTGGGCAATCACGTTTCTGATCATCGCGCTGGTCGCGGCCGTGTTCGGCTTCGGCGGCATCGCCGGAACCGCGGTCGAGATCGCAAAGCTCATCTTCTTCGTCGCGATCGTGCTCTTCGCGATCTCGGCGGTCATCGGCCTGCTGCGCGGCCGCTCTCCGCTCTGACGGACGAAGCCCGGCATCGAGTCCCTGTATCGAGAAACGCCGCTCGTCCGAGCGGCGTTTTCGCGCGCTCCCGACGCTCGCCGTCAGCCGATGGCCTGAAGGGCCGCGCGCGTCATTCGGTCGGGACCAAGATCCTCCACGTCGTCGACGGCGAGGAGATTGGCGAGGCGCGAGCGGGCGCGGTTGACGCGGCTCTTGATGGTTCCGACGGCGCAGCCGCAGATATGGGCGGCCTCCTCGTAGGAGAAGCCCGAGGCTCCGACGAGGAGAAGCGCCTCGCGCTGGTCGTGAGGCAGTTTCGAGAGGGCGGTGCGGAAATCTTCGAAATCGAGGCGCGAGCCCTGCTCGGGCTGGACCTTGAGACGGCCCGCATAGGAGCCGTCCGGATCCTCCACCTCGCGCCGACGCTTCCGGTATTCGGAGTGGAAGAGGTTCCGCAGGATGGTGAACAGCCAGGCGTTCAGGTTGGTGCCCCGTTCGAACCGGTCGATATGCGACAGAGCGCGCAAGAGGGTGTCCTGCACGAGGTCGTCCGCCCGGTCCACCTGGCCGCACAGCGAGATGGCGAATGCACGCAGGCTGGGGACCGCCGCGAGGAGCGCGTCGCGAATTGCCGGCTCCGGCTGCATTACGCCTTCTCCTGGTCGTTCTGCTCCAGTTTGCCGAGAAGGTCCTTGAATCGATCCGGAACGGGTTGTTGGATCAGATCGTCGTACATGGCGCGCAACTGATCGCCGATCCGCGTCTGGACGCTTCGATCGAGCCTCGGATGCCCGGCAAGTTTGTCGTTCAGCGAATCTTCCGGGATCACTGTTGCAAGCCTCTTCCCCTTTTCACCCGTCATATGTTTCCCCTGACCAGCCCTTTTTGTTGTTGGGAAGCCCAACTTGGCCGTGCTTATGCGCGTTTAGAGCCACAACGCCGAGCCTTGCCTTAGGTTCCCAAGAATGGAACTCTTATGCTCCTGCCGAGTTAAAAGGTCCGTATCGCAGACAACGATCAAAGCAATAAGGGGAAGCGAATGTCGACAGCGCAGCTTGTCGTCCAACACCTGCCGTACCTCCGTCGCTACGCCCGCGCCCTGACCGGAAGCCAGATGGCCGGGGACGCCTATGTGGCCGCCACCCTCGAGACCCTGGTGAGCGAGCCCGATACGATCGGGGCCGCCGGCAACGTGAAGGTCGAGCTGTTCAAGGTGTTCACCCGGATCTGGAATTCCCTGTCCGTGAACGGCCGCAGCGAGCAGATCCAGCGCGATCTGCCGGCCGAAGTCCGGATCGGACAGATCACGCCGCTGCCCCGTCAGGCGTTCCTGCTGTCGTGCCTCGAGGGCTTCGCCGAGGAGGAAGTGAGCTCGATCCTCGGAGTCGACACCGAGACCGTCCGCGAACTCGTCGACGAGGCCGGGCGAGAGCTCGCCGCCGATATGGCGACCGACATCCTCATCATCGAGGACGAGCCTCTCATCGCGATGGATCTCGAGGCCCTGGTGGAGGGGCTCGGCCACAACGTGACCGGCGTCGCCCGCACGCGGACGGAGGCGGTGAAGCTCGCGGCCTCCAAGCGCCCGGGCCTGATTCTCGCCGATATCCAGCTGGCCGATGGCAGTTCGGGTCTCGACGCGGTGAACGATCTCCTCAAGGCCTTCGAGGTTCCGGTGATCTTCATCACCGCCTACCCGGAGCGTTTCCTGACGGGCGAACGGCCGGAGCCGGCCTTCCTGATCGCGAAGCCGTTCCAGCCGGCGAACGTCTCGGCCGTGATCAGCCAGGCCCTGTTCTTCCAGCAGAGCGCACGGCGCCGCGAGGTGCGCGCCACGGCTTGAAGCCGGGGTGCATTTCGGACCTGGAACGCCCGGCCGCGATGGCCGGGCGTTCTTCATTGCCGTCCCCCACTCGCGCCGGCCACGAAAAAGACGGGCCAGAAACTGACCCGTCTCAAGGTGCCGGCCAATGCACAAGGGGAATGCGGGGAGGACCAGGTGGCCGGATGTGTGAAGAACGTCAGGTCCGGCCAAAGGTTCCGCGCGGGATGCAATCATCCGGGCCCGCTCATCTCATGCTCAATTCTTGGGCTCCATTGAACGCCTCGGCCCTCGCCGAAAGATCTACATTCCGCCGGCGCACCCACAGGAACATCGAAGAAATGGTCGCGTTGATCCTCTGAATACCTACGCTGCAAGGGCGGGGGACCGACATGCGCGACATGCCTGCGATCATCATCGGAATGGCCGGCGCCGCCCTCCTGCTCGGGAGCCTTGCTCCGGCGGCGATCGAGGCGCGGAATTCCGGCCATGCGGCGTCGGTCAAAGGCGATCGGCTTGCGGCGTCCCGTACGGCCGGCGAGCGGGTCCCCGTCTCCCTCGTCGGGATCGTCGGCCCGAGCCGAGCGGCCGTCGTCCTCGAGGGGCGGGACGGAGCGGTGCTCTTCCGTTCCGATCCGATCGAGGAAACGACCGTGATCGCCAAGAACGCGGACCTGCCGATCGTGAGCCTGAAGAAGGAGCCGGTCCGCCCGGCGGTCGAGCAACCTCGGCAGAGTCGGGAGAGCAACGATCCGCCGCCCCGAGACGAGCGCAAGCCGAAGACGGTCGGGTGCGAGACGGCCTTGAGCGTGCTCGTCAGGCACGAGGCGAGCCGCGTGCCGCGCCTGTGCCTCGCGCAAGCGCCGGCACCGGCGCGCTCCTGATGAGGCGTGTCGGCCGCGGGCTGCCGGACAGCCGCCCGCGTGCGGGGAGGGGTTGATTGCAGGAGACGAGCGCCACCCTCGAGCGTCGACGCCTCTTCGCTCGCTTCCTGCGGTCAGCCTCCGGATTCTGGACCGGCCAGTCCCGGCGCGAAGCGTGGTTCCTGACGCTCAGCCTGTTCGCCATCATCCTCGGACAGCTCTTCGTCCAGTACAGGCTCAACGTCTGGAACAGGGACCTCTTCGACGGCCTGGAAGCGAAGGATTTCACGGCCGTTCGATGGCTCGCCCTGCTGTTCGTGCCCCTGGCGGTCGCGGCCGTGGCCTTCAACGTCGCGTCGGTCTGGGGGCGTCTCACCACCCAGCGCGCCTGGCGGGCCTGGCTGACCGACCATCTCATCGATCGCTGGCTGAAGAACGGCCGCTATTACCAGCTCAACCTCGTGAAGGGCGAGCACCAGAACCCGGAATTCCGCGTTGCCGACGACACCCGCATCGCCACCGAATCGCCGGTCGATTTCATCTTCGGCGTCACGACGGCGGTGCTCACGGCCGTCACCTTCATCAGCGTCCTGTGGGCCGTGGGCGGCGGCATCTCGTTCACCTGGGCCGGCCGCACGATCGACGTGCCCGGCTATCTGGTCTTCGTCGCCATCGTCTATTCGCTCGTCACGACCACGGCGATGCTCTTCATCGGCCGTCGCTTCGTCCAGGTCGCGGAGGGCAAGAACCAGTCCGAGGCCGAGTTCCGCTATGCCGCGACCCGCCTGCGCGAGAACGGCGAAAGCATCGCGCTCCTGGGCGGCGAGCCCGAGGAGAAAAGCTCGCTCGGCGAAGCTCTCGGCCGCGTGATCGTGCGCTGGCGCGAGCTGTGCGGCCAGTATCTGCGCACGACCGTGGTCTCCTATGGGAACTTCGTCCTTGCGCCGGTGGTGCCGATCATCCTGTGCGCCCCGAAGTTCCTCGCGGACACGATGACGCTGGGCGAAGTGATGCAGGCTTCGACGGCGTTCGTGACCGTCCAGCAATCCTTCAACTGGCTCATGGAGAACTATCCGAAGCTCGCCGACTGGACCGCTTCGGCGAACCGGGTGGCCGGCCTGATGGTGTCCCTCGACCGGCTCGAATACGCGGAGAGGCCGGGAGCCGGCCGCATCGTGCGCTCGGAGGAGGGGGAGGGCGCGGCCTTGTGCCTGCGAGGCGTGTCGGTGACGCTCGACGACGGCACCGCCGTCGTCGGCGAGACCGAGGTCGAGATCGACCGCGGCGAGAAGGTCCTGGTGGTCGGCGAATCGGGGACCGGCAAGAGCACGCTCATCCGGGCCATCGCCGGCCTGTGGCCGTGGGGCGAGGGCGAGGTTCTCATCCGCAAGGGGGCCCGCCTCTTCTTCATGCCGCAGAGGCCCTACGTGCCGATCGGGACGCTCAAGCGCGCGGTGGCCTACCCGGACCACGCGGAGGACGTGTCGGACGAAGACGTGGTGGCGGCCCTCGAGGATGCCGGCCTCGACCATCTGCGGGACCGGATTCACGACGAGGACACGCCCTGGGAGCGCACCCTCTCGGGGGGCGAGCAGCAGCGCCTCGCCTTCGCTCAGCTCTTCATCCAGAAGCCCGACATCATCGTGATGGACGAGGCGACCTCCGCGCTCGACGGAGATACGCAGGATCGGCTCATGGCGCGCATCTTCGAGCGTCTGCCGGACGCGGCGCTGATCAGCGTCGGCCATCGCCCGGAGCTCGAGGCCTTTCACGACCGCCGCCTCGTCCTGGCCCGGCGGGAGGACGGCGCTCGCCTCGTCGTGGACGAGGCGCTCTCGCCGCGCACCTACGCGATCCGGCGCGCCTTCTCGATTCTCTTCCGGCGGGCGCGGCCCGCTTCGGAAACGTCACGGTGACCGTCGACAGGAACATCACGACGTATTCACGAAGTCGAACCTGTGACCGGACCAGGAATTCGCCTGGAATTGCCGATGAGCTGATAAGACAATGACCTCATCGACAAAGTAGATCTTTTCGCTCTTCAGCCTAGCCGGAACGATGGACCGAACCTGGCGTTGTCGCCATGCGCCCATTGGCGCGCCATTACATGACTTACCCTCAGGAGAAGATGATGCTGAAGAAGCACATGGCGGCTTGCCTCGTCGCGACCGCATTCGCCGCCGCGCCCGTCCTCGCCCAGACCTCGACCGCCCCGCCGCCGCCTTCCGGTTCGACGGACCGTCCGGTCGCATCGGGTTCCGGTTCGCCGACGACGGGCTCGTCCGCGATGCAGCCCGGGGCCGGCACCGCGATGCAGTCCGGAGCAAGCTCGTCGTCGGCGACGGGTTCCCAGCCGGCGGCATCCGCGGCCGGCGGTGGGCAGGGTCAGTTCGTGGTCGCGATGCAGCCGAACCAGATGATGGCGTCGAGCCTCATCGGCACGACGGTCGTGAGTTCGAACAACGAGTCGATCGGCGACGTGAACGACGTGATCGTGGACCGCAACGGGCAGGCGATCGCCGTGGTGATCGGCGTCGGCGGCTTCCTCGGGATCGGCGAAAAGGATGTCGCGGTTCCCTTCCAGTCGCTCGACTTCAACGCCCGGCCGCAGATGACGTCCGGCGCCGGCGCGCCGGCCACGACGGGATCGACCTCGGCCACGCAGCAGAACACCGCCAGCAACACGGCCACGGCGACGACCGGCAACACCGGCAATTCCGGCGCGAGCGCGTCGGCCAACTCGGCGGCTCCGAGCGACAACGACGGCGGCGTGCCGGACCGGGTCGTGCTGAAGATGACGAAAGCCGAGCTCCAGGCGGCGCCTGCGTTCCGGACGTCGAACCGCAGCACCTCCGGCGCGGGTTCGTCCGGCACCGCTGGCTCCGGCTCGTCCACGGCGCCGCGCCAGTGACTCCGGCGCCGCAAACACACGGGAGGCCGACCGGCCTCCCGTTTTCGGATCCCCGTCATGGAGCCGCCCGGCCGACGCCGGGCATTTCTGCGAGGTTCAGGCCGCTTCGCGGTTGAGGCGGGCGACGGCGATCTCGGACAGGAGCTTGTCCGTCTTCTTCTCTTCGTCGAGCGTCTGCTGCAGCAGCCTCGCGGCGTCGTTCATGCCGAGTTCTTCCGCCCAGGCCCGCATCGTGCCGTAGCGGGCGATCTCGTAGTGCTCCACCGCCTGGGCGGCGGCGAGCATGCCGGCATCCATCACGTCGGGATCCTCGGCTTCCTGCATGACCTCCTTGGCTTCCTCGACGAGGCCCATGATGGCGTCGCAAGTCTCGCCGCGCGGCTTCTTGCCGAGCATCTCGAAGACCTGCTCGAGGCGCTGCACCTGCTGCTCGGTCTCGGCCCGGTGATTCTCGAAAGCCCGCCGCAGCTCCTCGCTTTCGGCCGACTTGGCCATCTTCGGAAGGGCGCGCAGGATCTGCTTCTCGGCATGGTACACGTCCTTCAGCAAATGAAGGAAAAGGTCTTCCAGCTTTTTCATGGCTCCGGATCCGTTCTGTCTTGAGCGAGGGACGAAGGCGTCGCGTCCGGCGAATCAACGTTACTGCAATGGCCAAGTTCCTCGATTTCATCGGCTTTTGCGGCCATCGCGCCTTCGGTCGCAAGCGCGGTGCGGGTTCGAGGGACCGAATGGCGCAGAGGCGGACACTCGTCCCAGGCGGGTCACCTTATTACGGAGGGCGGATGGGCGCGCGTTCCCTATCGGCAGAAGTTGCCGGTAGGCTAACAAGCGGCCCTAACCACTGTGGAAATTTGGACACACTGGCACTGAGAAGCGACGTTTCTCCCCACAAAGAGGCCGAACATCGCTTGCCTGGGCAGGGGCTGTGGCTAAGGTGACAACGCGACAGGGGGCATCCCGGTCGTGGTTTGGTTTCACTCTCCCGGCGAGTCCGAAGGTGAGGCCGAACCCGGGGAAAAGGGACGTGTTCAAGGCTTCATCGAAGCTCGCGAGGCACAAAAGCCCGGCCCCCCAGGGTCTCAAAACTTTGGAGGTCACAATGAAGCTCGTGAAGAGCCTTCTCCTCGGATCGGCCGCGGGTCTCGCCGCCGTCGCCGGGGCTCAGGCTGCGGATCTTCCCGCACGGAAGGCTGCACCAGTCGAATACGTCCGCGTCTGCTCCGCCTACGGGGTAGGCTTCTTCTACGTCCCGGGCACCGAAGGCTGCCTGCGCCTCAGCGGCCGCGTCCGCGCGGATTACCTCTATTCCGAGCCGTTCACCCGGGCCAACGACTCAACCAACTTCCGTGTCCGCGGTCGCTTGAACGTGGATCACCGTCTCGCCACGGCCTACGGTCTGCTGCGCACCTACATCCGCTATGAGATCACCCGCAATTCCGGCACCGGCTTCGGCCAAGAGAGAACGTTCGGCTCGGACCCGCAGATCCAGCAGGGCTTCATCCAGTTCGGCGGCCTCACTGCTGGTCGCGTGACGTCGTTCTTCGACAACCCCGACCTGCCGACCGCCCATATGGGCACGCTGCGGTTCTCGGACTCCCCGGACGTGAACCTGTTGGCCTACACGTTCTCCGGATGGTATCCCGGCTTCTCGGCCACCATCTCGATCGAAGACTCGCATGATCGTCAGACTGGGCTGACTCCCTTCGGCGTCGCGTTTGGCGGGTTCGCGCCCGGCTTCGCGCCGCTTCCGTTCGCCGTTGCCGGCGAGCGGATGCCCGACGTTGTGGGTAACGTGAAGTATGCGGGCACGTGGGGCGGCGCCCAGCTGTCCGGTGCGGTCCATCAGGTCCGCGACATTGGCTTTACCACCCTCGTTCCTCCGGTTAATCCGGTGACGGGCACGTTCCTGCCGGCCTTTGCCGACACGGAATACGGCTTCGCCGTCATGGGTTCGGCGTACGTCAACCTGCCGTGGCTGGGTGCGGCCGACGCGGCCTGGATCGCGGCGACCTACACCCACGGTGCCGTCGGCTACATTTCGGGCGGCGCCTCTCAACAGGGTCAACTTGCCCTTCGCGGTTTCACGGGCCTGCCATTTGGGGATGCCTTCGTCAATCCGTTCACGGGCGATCTCGAAACGACTAAGGCTTGGTCGATCGCGGGTGGCGTCACCCACAATTGGACGCCGCAGTTCCGCTCGAGCCTCTTCGGGTCGTATGCTCAGTTCGAGGCCGACGGCTTTGCGACAGGCTTCGTTCCGGTCAACGCGACGACCCTGGCGTTGGGCACGGCTGGCACGGTGGTGGGCGTCCCGGACCTCACCGAGTGGCGCATCGGTGCGAACACGTTCTGGACACCGGTCTCCGGCCTTAACATCGGCGTCGAGGTTCTGTACGCCAGGCTCGATTCGAGCGGTCGTGTCGCAGTTCCATTCGCGACCGCAGCCGGGACAGCGACCGGCTTCTTCCGCCCCGCAGAGGATGCGGATCTCTGGGAAGGCCGTTTGCGCATCCAGCGCGACTTCTAATC
Organism: uncultured Alphaproteobacteria bacterium; assembly: GCA_963723525.1. GTDB lineage: Bacteria > Pseudomonadota > Alphaproteobacteria > Rhizobiales > Beijerinckiaceae > Microvirga. Next base: position 45,396 of record CAVRRI010000025.1, on the reverse strand, counting down.
AGTCACTTCAGCTGAAGACGAGCCCCGGTGGAAACACTGGGGCTTTCCCTATTGGGGTCCAGCCATCGGATCGGATTGCCCGCTTCGGCCCCTATGGCACGACGGTGAAGGGGCCCATCACCTGGGCTCTGTTCTTTACTGGACGATCTCCTTCGGCGTTGAATTGCGAAATCGCACTCAATAGGCGTAGTACACGCGGTACGGGTTGGACTGCCGCCAGACGACCCGTGGTCCATAGCCGTAGTATGGCGCAGGAGCGTAGACGACGCGCCTGTAGACGGGTGCCGGGTAGTATCCGCCGTAATAGGCCGGGGCGTAGCCATAGCCGTATCCATAACCGTAAGGATAGGCCGGATAACATAGGCTGGAGTCGCCGCAGCGGCCACGACCCCGCCCAGGATGGCGCCGCCGATCAGCCCGGCGGCCAGGGCGCCGCCGTTCCAGCCCGAGCGCCGATAGCCGTAGTATGGATATCCCCCGCCGCCATACCAACCGTGGCGATAACGAAACTGGGCATCGGCCGAGTTGACGCTGCCGAGCACGATGAGGGCGGCGCCGGCTGTGAGTGCGAGCTTCCTCATGATGGATCTCCCAAACCAACAGCCCTGATGCTGCTGTGACACTGCTCCTTCAACAACTCAGAAGGGGCCTCGAGCGTTCAAGCGCCTGTCGGCATCGCTTCTCGGCGCGTGCCGCAACGCACGATGGCTTCTTTAGCGGGGCCTGAGCCGCGAAGGCGATCGCGCAGATTGGCCGACTCTTCCCCTTTTCCCGATGGGAACGGATCCTTTCGGGGGTGCGTTCTCGCTTCAGCGAAGAGCGGGAATGCGCGGCGGACCTCAGAGGAGTTATTTCGATGAACGCGAAAATCTGGAGTGCCGCTGTGCTGGGCGCGCTTGTCGCCGCTGGGCTGGCGGGATCCGCCGATGCGGCCACCAAGCGCATGAAGAGCCAGCAGGTCCGTGTGACCGGCTATCCTGCCGGCCAGTTCTATATTGCGCCCGGTGACAGTGTCGCCAGCATCAGACGGGCTTACCCGGTCGATCCGAACCCGCCAAGCTTCCGCCAGCAGTACAATCTGCGCGGGCGCATGATGCAGGAATTCCGGAACTGATTGCGCGTGGGCCTGCCTGCCGCGGGCCTGGCGACAAACCGCCGGGCCCAAGTCGGTGCCCACTTCGACCGACGAGCGCATTCCCTTAGGAGAACTCGCATGAAGAAGGCTCTCTTCTTTGCTGCCGTCGTGTTCGCCTCACCCGTTCTGGCGCAGACGGCGGTGATCACTGACACGACCGGCTCGATCAACATTACGACGGACCAGGAGGCCCGCTTGGGGCAGGTGATCCAGCGCAATCCGACCAAGCGTGCCGCTCAGGCCGGGTTTGCCGTTGGCGTCACCGTACCGGCGGAGATCGAGCTTCAGCCCCTTCCGCAGGAATATGTGACGGAAGTGCCCGCCGTGCAGTCCTACCGCTATGTCGATACCGACACTGGGATTCTGCTGGTGGAACCAGGTTCGCGGCGGATCGTGCGCGTGATCCGACCCTAACCCCGACACTGTCTGTCCTCGAAATGGTCGGGCGACCTCCGCATTGGGCCGCTCAGCCATCCGAACGGCTTTTGCCTTATCCTTGACTACTTTGTTACGGAACCGCTTTCACAAACCCATGGCGGTCTTGGCGCTTGTCCATCAAGGCCCTCGTAGCGCTAACCCGGCCTGTGCGCGATTAATGGTAGCCAGAAAGGGCCCTATGGACGTCAGTCGTCCGTGGGTCTGGACGGTGGAAGCGAGTCCGCTGTACTCCGGCCGGGATGTCCGAGAGACGACCGACGGCCCCTGTTGCAGTGTGGTGACAGAACAGAACTCTGTCTGATTTCTTGGTGAAACTTTGAGCACGGTGCCACAACCTTCAGCAGGGGCCCAATTGAGCAGTCAAGCTTTGTTGCCATGATGGGACAGAATTTTCCCGGCCCGCGGAGTGTGGAATGCACACCGTCAAAAGTCTTCTTCTCGGTTCGGTAGTGGGTCGCGCCGTCGTGTCCGGGGCACCAGCGGCGGATCTTCCCTTCAGCAAGGCTGCGCCTGTCGAGTATGTCCGGGTTTGCACGACCTACGGCGAAGGGTTCTTCTATATCCCTGGCACCGAAGGCTGCCTGCGGATCGGCGGCCGTGTCCGCGCAGATTACGGGTACTTGGAGACGTTCACGCGGTCGACCGATGCGCTTGGCTTCCGCGTCCGCGGCCGTATCCAGCTCGATCACCGCCAGGCCACCGCCTACGGTCTCCTGCGTACCTTCATACGCTTTGAGATCACTCGTGACTCCGGCAGCTTCTTCGGCCAGACGGGTTCCATCGGCACCACGCCGGACGTGGCCCAGGCTTTCATCCAATTCGGCGGCCTCACGGCCGGGCGCACGACGTCGTTCTTCGACAATCCCGACCTGCCGACCACGCATATGGGCACGCTCCGGTTCTCGGACGCGCCGGACGTGAACGTCCTCGCCTACACCTACTCGTTCGGCAACGGCTTTTCGGCAACTCTCTCGCTCGAAGATCCGCACGACCGGAACGTCCTTGGCTTCCCGATCGATCTCGCGCCCGCTTTCGTGTTCGACACGATCCCGCTCGCCTTCACCTACGGCGGCACCCGCATGCCCGACGTGATCGGCAATGTCCGCTATGTCGGAGAATGGGGTTCGGTCCAACTGGCCGGCGCCGTGCATCAGATCCGCGACACGGGCCCAAGCGGCTTGCTCGCTCCACTCCCGGCCTTCGCCGACACCGATTACGGCTTCGCCGCGGCCCTCATGGGCAGTGTGAACCTGCCCTCCCTCGGGCAAGGCGACTCGGCCTGGCTCGCGCTGACCTATACGGACGGCGCGATCGGCTACATTCTGGGCGGCTCCAATCTGGCGGCCGTTATCGGTGCGGGACCGCTGGCCTTCCCCTCACGGACGCCTACGTCGACCCGTTGACGGGCGATCTGAAAACCACGAAGGCGTACTCGATTGCCGGCGGCATCACTCACAACTGGACCCCGACGGTCCGCTCGAGCCTGTTCGGCTCCTACGCCCGGTTCGAGTTCCCGAGCGCTGCGAGCACGGTCGTGCCGGTGGCCGTTCCAGGCGGAAGCGCAGGCACTCGTGTCGGCTTCGACGATTTCGACGAACTCCGCATCGGAGCCAACGCCTTCTGGACGCCGGTGAGCGGCCTCGACATCGGCGTGGAGGCCATCTACACGAAAGTCGATCCACGGGGACGCGTGGCGGTTCCTCTCACGACCGTTGCCGGTACTGTGTTCCCGAATGTGTTCGTCTCCAGCGGCTCTGAGGATATCTGGGAAGGCCGCCTGCGCGTTCAACGCGACTTCTGAGACACGACCTGCGGAGCGCCAGCAGATTGGAGCCGATTGCCTGACAAACATGGTCGGCCGCGGCTGGTTCGCGAACTCCTCCGCTCGACACCTCCAACTGCCAGCAGCGGCTCTCCGGGGCACCAAAGCACCCGCCGCGGGACCGGGTCTCGCGTTCAAATCCTTTTCCTCGCCGTGGTTGGAAGTCAGGGCCACCTGTCCCGCCGGAGGAACCGCGACTCTGCAGGCACGTTGATCTGGCGACGGCGGCTACGCGGTGGCGCCGAAGCGTAAGGAACCTTCGAACATGCGGGCGACGAAGGACATCGACACCATCCTGTCGAGCCAGGATCTGCCTCTTGAATTCCTTCGCGTGGCTTCGAGCCATCACCCGGGGGAGGAGGTGCGGGTCGCTTGCATGGTGAGCGGGATGGTGGCCGCCCGGAACGAGGACGAGGTGATCTGCCCTTTGATGGTGCAGCGCGATCTGGTCGTGCCGGCGCATCATGGCGTGATGACTCGCGGCGGGCGCAGGGTCGAGTAGGGCAGGGGCGTCGGGCAAAGGTGGGGCAGGTTCGAGTACGCGTCGGTTCGAGGTAGGGCATGGTCGAGTCCGCGTCGCCTTCTGAGACCACCCTGGTCGCGGTCCTGTTTCCCCCTGAGGCCCTGCCGGTCATCGATATCTTTCGTGCCCTGGGCGATTTCGAGGATAATTACGATATCGGCGCCCTCGACGCCCTCGAGAATCGCCTCTGTGGGCTGATGAACCGTGAGCTCGCGAAGGGCATCGTGTCCGATGCACTGCTCCTGGCCTTCGGTCTCCGCCGCGAACGCCGCGCGCCGCTCGACTACCGGCCGGTCCGTTCCCGGCGCGGGACCCTCGACGAGTATCGGCTGATGGCCCTCATGGCCGCGACCTACCGGCACGACTTTCACCTGGCGGCCGCCGCCGCGGCGTCCCTCGATATCCTCCACCCCCAGCCGCTGGTGTCCCTGGCGTTCGATATCGCCCGGCGCCTGGAAGCCGCCGGTCTGCAGCTCGAGGCGCCGGATCCGCGCCTCTTCGAGCGGCCTGAAGGCAGTATGTCGGTTGAAATCTCCCGCGCGTCCGCCCCCTCGGACCGCCGATTCAATCGCGATTTCTGATCATCTCCTGTTCGAAAGGCCCTTTCACGGGCGAAGAGCATCCTTCGCCGGGTCCTTGCCTGTTTCCCGGCCTCAACGCCCGGCAAGGAAAAGGGGCCGCCCGAGGGGACGGCCCCTTTGGGGACAATGCTCGTGATGAGCTATTCCTGATTGCTGCGGGTGCCACCGGAGGCCTGGCCGCCCTTACGACCTGCCTCCGACGCAAGCTCGCGGTCCTGCGAGAAGGAACGCTTCTCGGCCGGAACGCTCTTGCCGCCCTTCGATGCGATCTCGCGCTGACGGTCGCTGTCCATCGACGCGAATCCGCGCTTCGAGGTCGAACTGCCTGTCGCCATCAATGCCTCCTTGGCCGTTAACCTTAGACTTGAACAACCGCGCTCAATTTTGATAGTTCCGGCAAAGTTCTCCTGATTTTGGAAGAACGTAAGTACATGGGAAGTGTCCGGCGGACCTGAGCTTCGTTTCCTCAGTTGAGCCCCAAGTCAAGACTTAGGAACCTTCGCCGTAGGGGAACGTTGGTCCCGCACCGGCGCGAGCCTCCACCGCCCGTGGAGCCGACGCGCCCTCGACGGAGACAACCATGAAAAAAGTTCTTGCCATCGCGCTCCTCTCCTTGCCGCTTTCGGCCTGCTACACCACCGACCCGGCCCTGACGGGAGCGGTGGTCGGCGGCGCGACCGGCGCGGCGATCGGCGGCGTCGCGACCGGAGAGGCGGGCGGCGCCCTGGTGGGCGGCGCAGTCGGCGCCACGACGAGGCGCCGTCATCGGCGCAGCGGCCTCTCCTCGCCCGATGGTGCAGTGCGAGTACGACCCCTATTCCGGCCAGGAGGTCTGCTATCAGTATTGAGCCGATTGCGCTTCCACGGCTTCCCGCCCGGCGGGGACCCGGGCTTCGCGAGAGGAGGGCGGCAATGACGAACAAGGACATGGTGCCGCGACCGGGCCCGGGGCCGGCTCCCCGTGTCGGGCGGCGCCCAAGGGCGGAAAGCGCGATAACCGCGCTCCCAAGGGTCCCGGTGCCATCAGTGACCTCGAGGATCCGCCGGACTCGCCGCAGCTGAAGCCGTCCCAAGACCGGAAGTAGGGCGCCGGCGGCATGCGCTATTGGCGTTTGGGGCCAAACAACGAGATCCGCGCGTAAATCCTCAGCGCAGGCGATTGAGCGCATCGGCGATGTCACTCTCGATCGCCCGAGCGATCGGTTGCCGGTAGTGGGTCTGATCGAAATAGTTGTCTGGTGAACGGTTCTCCGGGCGGTCGAAACGCCAGTCAATCACGGCTGATCGGGGATGGGCTGCGGCAGCCTCCCGTAAGGCAGCCTTGCAAGCCGCATCAAACTTGCCCCGCAGCGTGCCCGGTCGCGGGAGTTGAGCCTGATAAGTCGGCGGAAAGACCAGAATCAGGGCGGTATCGGACGGAATGGACGGGATCACTGCCTTCAGCTTCTCGGCGACGGGAAAGCGGCCGGGCGCGGCGGGGCCCCAGTCGCCCACTGGCTGTTCGAGCCGCGCACGCAGGCTCGGAGTCTCGTAGCCGAGCCCGATGTAATCCGGTTCGTAATCCCAGTAGCCGTCGCGACGAGCACGCTCGGCCTTCTCTTGGAACACATAGGCCAGGCGTCGCGGCAGCTCCTCCAGCATGTCGTAGCGCAGGAGGCCGCGCACGTACTCGGCGGAATTGGCGCTGAAGAGCCAGAAGGGAAAGGGCTTATCGTTCGGCATGGCCGGATCAAGCGTGCACCATGTGGGATCCGCTCCGACGACCAGGGCATGGGTCGGGGACTGCCGGTGGCGCAGGAACCAGTCGATCAGTACGAAGTGCTCCTTCGACCACGTCGCCGGCACCGCGAGTTGGACGAAGTCGAGGTCTGTTTTGGCCTTCAGGCGCTCCGGAGACAGAAGCTGGACGTGCGAATTGCCGACGATCGCCGCGTTGAAGGCCTGGTCGCGACCGCGGCTCGCGGCCGCGGTGCGCGGGCCCTGCGGACGGACGCCGGGCTTCGCGAGAACCGTCGACCGCCCGGTGTCATAGGGGTCGATTGCGTAGGCAATTCCCAGAAATGCCATGAGAAGGGCAGCGGCGGTGATCGCAAAGACGACCGCGAAACGGCGCCAGGACCCGGCGGCGTCGATGGCGTCCCGAGGAGGAACGAGGCCATATTTCATCGCTCAGCAGTGTCCTCGGAAGCTCCTGCCCTACGCGTCCCATTACGACATCGGCGACCGTAATCGAAGTGGGATCGATATAGGTTCAGCATCGTGGAAGAGCTGATCGGTCCACGGGCTTACCAAAGCACAGCGGCCAAAGGCACCCACACACAGTCGCACGAAATCAAACTCCAGAAGAATTCCTTATCCGTCACCTGGGCCAAACTTCGACGCACAGGGGGACTCTGGTCACCTGAGGCGGGAGACGCGCTGAGTCTAGCGGCGGGCGGCCATGAGGTCGTGGGTCAGGACCGTCAGCTTGCCGATGAGGGCGGCGAGGTCCTCGGGCGAGCAGGACCACTGCGTACCGATCATCGACCCGTCGGCGGACACCGAGACGACGGCCACCGACCGCAGCTTGCCTTCGCGCGCGAGCTTCAGATGCTCCTGCAGCACCTCGATCATCGAGGCGACGTTGGCATCGGCGGGGGCGTCCTTCACGGGACGGAGGCGGATCGCCCCACTCTTTGGATCGGTTTTGATCTCGCTCATGGGCCTGCTACCGAGAGTTACGCAAAGCGTCTCGCCGCGAGACCGTGAGGAAACTCACGCGGCGCCCGCATCCTATCGTTTTCAGGGGAGGACGCTGTAGCGGCCGGGTCACACTCGGATCGGCTGAAAACCGCCTCAAAAGCTTGGCCGGCAGTTGACTTGCTCCCGGCTTCTTCTCATCCCTCCAGAGGCTTTTGGACGATTGTGCCGGCAGCGCGGTATTGCCTCGGCCGGTTTGCCGCCGGAAAGACCATCCTCAGGGTTCGGTGCGGGAGTCGATGATGGATCAGCAAGCCCTATCGCTTCTCGCGGCACTTAAGGCGAGGGAAGCAAAGCTGGGGGTGATCGGCTTAGGATATGTCGGGCTGCCGCTCTCGTTGACGGCCGCCATCGGCCGGCTTTCGAGTGCTGGGCTTCGATATCAACGAACCGCGCGTCGTCGCAGCTCAACAGAGGAGAGGGCGTTTTCAAGCACATCCCAGCTCAAACCCTACGGGAGGCGATCGACGAGGGGCGCTTCGAAGCGACGGCGGATTTTGGGCGCCTGAGCGAGCCGGATGCCATCCTGATCTGCGTGCCGACGCCGCTGACGCGCCACCGCGAGCCGGACCTCTCGTTCGTCGAGACGACCGCCCGCGCGATCGCGCTCCACCTGCGGCCGGGGCAGCTGGTCGTGCTCGAATCGACGACCTACCCCGGCACGACGGAGGAGTTGCTCCGCCCGATCCTCGAGAGCGGCGGCTTGCAGAGCGGAACCGACTTCTACCTCGCCTACTCGCCCGAGCGCGAGGATCCCGGCAATCCGCATTTCGGAACGTCGACCATCCCGAAGGTGGTGGGCGGCGACGGCGAGGTGGCGCTCGCCTTGGCCGAAGCTCTCTACAGCCAGTTCGTCGTCAGGACCGTCCCGGTCTCCTCGACCGCGACGGCCGAAGCCGTGAAACTCACCGAGAACATCTTTCGCGCCGTGAACATCGCGCTCGTGAACGAGCTGAAGATCGTCTACGACGCCATGGGCATCGACATCTGGGAGGTGATCGAGGCGGCGAAGACGAAGCCCTTCGGCTTCATGCCCTTCTATCCAGGCCCGGGTCTCGGCGGCCACTGCATCCCGATCGATCCGTTCTATCTCACCTGGAAGGCGCGCGAGTACGACATCACGGCGCGGTTCATCGAGCTTGCGGGCGAGATCAACACGCGGATGCCGCATTACGTGGTCGAGAGATTGGCCGAGGCACTTGATCGCAGGGCGGGGCAGGGGGCTTGCCGGATCGCAGATCCTGCTGCTCGGGATCGCCTACAAGAAGAACGTCGACGACACCCGCGAGAGTCCTTCGCTGAAGCTGATCGACCTTCTCGAGCGGCGCGGTGCTCGGGTCGACTATCATGACCCCCTCATTCCCGAGATCCCGATTACCCGTGAACACAGCCATCTGGCAGGCCGACGTTCAATCGATCTGACCCCAGAGGTAATTCGACGTTTCGATGCAGTGCTGGTCGCCACCGATCACGCCGCGGTGGATTACAGGCTGCTCGCCGAGCACAGCCGTCTCATTGTGGATACGCGAAATGTATTTGCACGGCTTAGACTCTCTCGAGAGGATATCAACAAAGCATGAGCCAGCATGCTCTCGCAGTATTCGACCTGAAAATCGGTACGTGTGGTCGTCGAATTCCAGACCGCTCCACGCACTCTGGCGCGTCCAGGTGCCAGCACGGTACATAAGTGCCGGCGTAGGTGGGGGCCGAGGTGGACCATTCCGTCACTCGTCGGCGACACTTAGCAGATACTGGCCGTAAGAGCTCCTCGCAAGCGTGCGCCCTAACGATATCAATTGCTCGCGGCCGATAAAATTCATTCGGTAGGCGATCTCTTCCGGGCAGGCGATGCGCAGGCCCTGGCGGTTTTCGACGAGTGCGGACAAACTCAGCTGCTTCAACGAGGTTGAGTCGGGCGTGCCCATATCGAGCCACGCGTAGCCGCGACCGAGCCGATTTTCACTCGAAGTTGGCCTCTCTCGAGGTATGTGCGATTCACATCCGTGATCTCCAATTCACCGCGGGCGGAGGGCCGGAGACTGGCGGCAATCTTGATCACATCCGAATCATAGAAATACAGGCCGGTCACTGCCCAGTGGGAGCGCGGCTGCTGGGGCTTCTCTTCGATCGAAAGGGCCTGCCCAGCAGTATCGAATTCAACGACCCCGTAGCGTTGTGGGTCCTTCACCTGAACGGCGAAAACGGTCGCCCCCTTGGAATTGATTGCGGCATTCTGAAGCAGTGGCCCGAAGCCCTGCCCATAGAAGACGTTGTCACCGAGGATGAGAGCCGAGGGCTCGGGCCCACAAAGTCAGCTCCAATGATGTAGGCCTCGGCCAGCCCGTTGGGCTGTGGCTGTTCAGCATAGCTGAAGCGCATGCCGAACTGACTGCCTTCGCCCAACAGGCGCTTGAAGGCACCGAGGTCCGCTGGCGTGGAAACGACCAATATGTCGCGGATCCCGGCAAGCATCAGTGTGCTTAAGGGATAGTAGATCATTGGCTTGTCATAAACCGGCATTAGCTGCTTCGAGCCGACTAAAGTCATCGGATGCAGGCGGGTCCCGCTGCCGCCCGCAAGAATGATACCCTTCATTGCAGTGGTCCTGTGTTGTCCTGACCTCGTTACGGGTCCGCTGGTGCGGCCATACCCAATTTCGCGGCCGGGCGAAACGCCCTGGCCTGTGCTGTGGCGTTGCGTCAGCCTGTGTCTTTCCGCAGCAGGGCTTCACCTCGCCGTGCAAAGGTATTGTCGGCTCCACCTAGCGGCGCTATTGCGGGCGTGACCCGTTGGCGCGAGCTTTTGAGGATCGCGCGGGAATGCCGATTATCGGCGGTGCGTGTCATCTGCGTTCGAGGCAGATCTTTGTGGGGACGGCGGTTATGTTGACCATCAACGACGATCCGAGGCGGGTCGATATTCAGGTCATCAATGGTGAGCGCGCGACGTTGGGCGTCGTAGAGGCGAGCAAGCACCTCGGTTTTGAGGTCCGCCGGTTCTATTTCATCACCGATGTGCAAAGCGAACACGCCCGCGGAAATCATGCCCACCGCGCCTTGCAGCAGTTCGTCGTCTGCTTGCGCGGCTCTTTTCGCCTCACGCTCGAGAACGCGCGCGGGCTCCACACGTTCGAACTCAATACGTCCTCCGGCGGCGTTCTGGTGCCGCCAGGTTGTTGGCGAACGCTCGACATGTTTTCCCCAGATATTCTCGTCGGCGTTCTGGCGTCGGACGAATATGACGAGAGTGACTATATTCGGGATTACGAGACCTACCGCGCGTGGACGAAGGCGCAAGCTGCCTCACAGGATGTGCCGTACCTTCCGTTAAAGCGGCAGCACGCCGCGATTTCCCTCGAACTTGAGCGCGCCCTCACGTCCGCGCTGCACTCCGGGATCTACATCGGGGGGCGCGAGGTGCAAGGCTTTGAGGAGGATTTTGCGGCCTACTGCGGGAGCCTGTATGCCGTCGGTTGTGGTAATGGCCTCGATGCTCTTGTGTTGGCGCTCGAGGCACTTGAGATCGGGCCGGGCGATGAGGTTATCGTGCCAGCCAACTCCTTCATCGCTTCCGCTCTCGCTGTGACCATGGTGGGAGCGACGCCCGTCTTCGCTGATGTCGATCCTGATACGCACGGGCTGACGGCGGCCAGCGTGCGGCCTGCCATAACGCCGCGCACGCGCGCGATCATGCCCGTCCACCTCTATGGTATCCCGGTCGACATGGACGAGATTGTGCAAGTCGCGGAGGAGCATGATCTGCGCGTCGTCGAGGACGCAGCGCAGGCCCACGGCGCTCGGTTCCGCGGGCGTGTCTGCGGATCGTTGGGTGACATCGCCGCATTCAGCTTTTACCCGACCAAAGTCCTCGGCGCGCTGGGTGATAGTGGGGCTGTCGTCACGAACGACGCGCAATTGGCGGATCGTGTGAGATTGCTCAGCAATTACGGCAGCCGCAAAAAATATCATCATGAGCGGGTCGGGCGAAACCAAGACTGGACCCCATCCAGGCCGCTGCCCTGAGCACCAAGCTAAAGCACCTCAATAGATGGCTTCAGCGTCGGGTTCAACTCGCCGAAATCTACTTTGAGGATCTGGCGAACTTGCCAGGCGTTCGACTCCCTCTCGTGCCGGCGGATCGCGAACCGGCGTGGCATGTGTTCCCGATCAGGGTTCAAAAAGAAACCCGCGACGAAGTCGTGGCACGCTTGGCGGCAAACGGCATTCAGACAAATATTCATTACCCTCTTCCCATTCACCTTCAGCCGGCTTACAGGCCGCTTGGCTACAAGAGGGGTGATTTTCCCGTAACGGAGTGTGCCTCCGATGAACTTCTTCTCGCTCCACTCGATCCGTTTCACACACCGACGCTGAAATTCTCAGGACGGTCGAGTGCATTAGGGCGCTTAAGTAGGATGGTAGGCAATGAGGTGCATGCAACGACCGGGAGGCCTACTGCCGACGCAACTTGATCGAGCGCATGTTCTGTTGCTTGAAAGATTGCAGGCGATTCGCAACTTGCTACGATCGGCTGGCGAGACTATTTGGCCGCGATCGCACTCGTGGCCGTTGTCTGCTTCTGGATCAGCTGAATGAGTTCAAGACCCTAAATAACGCCGGATTTCGGGCATGCTCGAATGAAAACATTTGAAGTTGAGATCGTCAGAAACATATGTGTGCGATTTTCTTTGCTCACTCAGCTCGACCATGCACTTGCCGTTAGGGTCCCGCAGCAACTGCACCTCCGCTTCACCCTCATTAGACACAACAAGTCAGAATTTCCCGTGGGAGACATGTTGGGACTAAAACGCGCGATACTACGTATGCCATTTGGCTTGGCGGTCCTTGGGACAGCGAAGAACATTCTCGGGCGGTTCGGGCCTGAACGTCGACCACTTATGCCTAGCACCCCCGGCGAAACCGATTTAGAAGAAGCCGTTCCTCAAGTTAGTATCCCTCCCCCGGCGGTGATCGCTCCTCCGGAAGGTATAATGGCGATCAACGAGGTCCCAGCGAAGCCGATACTCGCGCGCTACCGCGCACGCCGCCGGAATGAAGGAATAGAATAGCGTTCTTCATTCAGTCGGCTTCCATATGGACCTCTTGGAAGTCAGTTTGGGAAGCATGCGTAGCTCATCCCGATGTCGTTCCTCACATGGTACTTACGCCATTTCACCATGTGTATGGTAACTTAGGTTTTCAGGATGAGGTCAAAGATTTGCTTGTTCGGCAGGACATACCGTTCTTCACAGCCACTTCATATGATTTGAGTGGGTTCCGGCCTCACGTCACCTTCTTGCAAAATCCCTATCATGACACCCGACCAGAATGCGTCCTTACCGAGGCATTGAGGGATGCTGGAATTCGGGTTGCGTATATCCCATACGGGCTGGACATCGGCGGTGGTGGAGCAAATCTAAACTATCAGTACAATCTTGCGACACACAAAACAGCTTGGCGCATTTTTGCACGATCCGCCCGGCATAGGAGGATGTTCGCGAAGTACTGTGAGACGGGTTCAGGGCATGTTGTGGTTACCGGGCATCCGAAGATCGATGCGATCGGTGAGATCTCATCAGCTCAAGTGGACCCAGTCCTAATGGATAGGATCGCAGGGCGCCGAGTGGTCCTCTGGACGCCTCACTTTTCAGTCGGAGCCGAGCCCGCATGGTCGACGTTTGAGCTTTATAGTGAGGCTATCTTTACTCATCTGCGCCAGCGCGAAGACCTTTTCCTTATCGTTCGCCCGCATCCGCTCTTTTTCCAGGCAATGCGGAAGGCGGGACTTTTCACTAGCGAGAGTGAGGGGCAGTTCCGGCAGCAAATTGCTACTCGTTCGAACCTAACACTGGATGAGTCTCGAACTATCTTCCCGCGTTCGCAGTGGCTGACGCCCTGATGTCTGACGCCGGCTCCTTCCTTCTAGAGTTCCTACCGACGGGCAAGCCGATATTTGTACTTACACCACCCGCGCGGATGCGGCCTCAACGAGGAAGGTGAGATCGTTCGCAGCTATTACGTTGCAACCGAAGAGAAAGGGGTAACGGACTTTCTCGATATGGTAGCGAACGGACTCGACCCTCTGAGTCTGCGCGAATGGAACTGCTCCCGGAGTTCCTGTTTGGCTCGGAAGGAGGCAGCGGGGCAAGAATTTGTGCCCACATTGTTGAAGCTATAACTCAGGAGATGGACGGGGGATCGCCTCGTGAGCCACAACACAGTCCAACTGATAGGGCCGTTTCCTTCTGGCAGAAGGCTAGCACTACGTATCTTGCTCCAGCAGATTATTACGACCGACAAGAGAAGGCATTAGCGGACATCCTGGCCACGGCATCCAGGAGGACGAACATTCGTGCGCTAGACATTGGATGCGGGGACGGTCGATACTCGCTTGTAATCGCACGTCACGCTAATGCCGTTGTGGCCACAGACATCTCGTTCGCTCTAATCGAGCAGGCGAAAGAGAAGGCATCAGCAGCCAGCGTAGAAAACGTCACCTACGTCCATCAAGATATACGGAGCTGGCTGCCGGGTGGCCGGTTCGACTTGGTCCCTGTATGGGAGTGACCTCAGGTATTATCGATGACTTCGAGATGGGACTTCTGTTGGACAGATTGGCAGCCCTCATATTCCCGGATGGCTCCCTGATACTGAAAGACACACTCTCAACGGCGGAGCAGAAAACAATTGAACAACCGGATGGCTATGTGGCCCGCTATCGGAACGTAGTTGATTATGTCAGTGCGGTCACCCGGAGAGGCTTTAAACAAGCTCAGTGTGTTGAACTGGGCCGCAGGGACGAGAGTAACCTAGTGAACAACCTCTATCTCTTTAGCCGAAAGCCCGTGCCCCATGAGCTATAGCCACCGTATCAAGGGCTCTCTCGAGCGCGATTGACCTTCGAAGCGTCCGCAGTCTCTTCGAACGCCGTGGCGTTGGAGCGAACCCTAATCACATTTACACAAGCGTGCTTTACCAAGACCGCAATCCGGCACTGGCCGAAGCGCGTGACGCTTACGAGAAGACTAAGATCAAACCGATGCTGCTCCCCGACGGAAAACAGCATGTTCTTGACGTGGGTTGCGGTGTTGGACGTTGGGCCGACGCTATTCACGGCGGCGTCGCAAGCTATTGTGGCGTCGACTTCAGCGAGACCCTGGTCGAGCTGGCTCGCAGACGGCGACCTGAATCGCACGTCGGCTTCCAAGTGCTTGCTGCGAGAACGTCAATTCTCTTTCGGCTCGGCTCACCCGTTCGATAGAGTACTAGTTGCGGGCCTCCTCATTTACCTAAATGACGATCAAGTCATTGCGTTTCTCCGCGGACTCCGACGACATCTCGACACAAACTGCGCCATTTACCTCAGGGAGCCGCTAGGAATGGTATCGCGATTAACGCTTGATCGCTTCTGGTCAGAGGATCTTGGCTGTGAATACAGCGCGATTTACAGGACCGCCGAGGAATTGCGTGCTCTTTTGTATGACGAGTTGGGTCAGCACGGATTTGTCGTAGAAACTTTCACACCCCTCTTCGAGGAGGATGATCACCTTAATAATCGAATGGTTGAGACAAAGCAGCACTTCACATTCGTCCGGAGAGCAGGACGGTGAAGGCCTCAACTTGCTACGCTTTCGACCTTGATGGAACAATCACGTCGGAGGAGATCCTACCGCTCATTGCTACTAAACTTGATCTCCAAAGCGAGATGAGGCTACTAACAGATCTTACTTTAAGCGGGACTGTTCCCTTCGAGGCTTCATTCCGGTTGCGCTGTGCAATCTTGAAGTCGGCTCCACTAGCCGCAGTGCGCGAAGTCGTGTCTCAGGTCTCATTGAATCCGCACATTGAGTTGTTTATCCGCGAGCATCATGGGGAGTGTTTCATCATAACTGGCAACCTTGATGTTTGGATTGCTCCTCTGGTTGAGCGGTTGGGTTGCCGAGCATTCACGTCTCGCGCCTTGGTAAAAGACGGGCAGCTTGCCGGGGTGGGGGAGGTTCTCCGAAAGAATCAGCCTATTCTTGAACTTCGCGAGAAATTTAAGCGTATTGCCGTCGTCGGCGAGAGCGTTAACGACTTGCCAATGTTTGAAGCGGCCGACGTTAGTATTGCTTTTGGGGGAGTTCACCCGCCCGTCCCGCAGGTCGTTGCGATTGCTGATTATGTCGTCTTCGATGGAGAGAGTCTGTGCCGGTTGTTGAGCACGCTGTAATAGCCGCGGCGGGACTTGGATCCCGGCTTGGAATGGGTATGCCCAAGTGCTTAGTCGAAGTGGAGGGCCGTCCGCTGATTGCATTTCTCCTCGAGCGGCTGGTCGGAGTTCCTGATGTAAGAATTGTAGTTGGTTTCCAAGAAGAGGATGTGATTAAAGCTGCGAGAAGTCTCCGGTCGGATCTTGTCTTTGTGCGAAATCCGGCATTTCGGACAACGACAACTCTTCAAAGCTACGCCGTTGGCGCCCGATATCTGCAAACACCTTGCCTTTTCATGGATGCAGACATTTTTTTTGAGGCCACTACGTTTGAAACGTTCCTCAAGGCATGTGAAAGCGGCTGCCCCCTTATAGGTGTAACGGAAACCAAAACTGCCGATTGCGTTTACGTCAAGAGAAGGAGCGACGGCCGAGTCACGCAATTCTCTCGTGAGGACCCAGAACCTTTTGAATGGGCAAATCTTGCGTGGCTGCCACCGGGATACTGTGAGCGCGGAAGCGGTGCCGTGTTCGAGCGACTTAGTGAGGATCTGCCATTGGCCTCACATGAAGTAACGAGCTACGAGTTCGATACTGTTCAGGATTTAGAACGGGTCCTCGGCGCAGCGCGATCCCATTGATCAGAACCCGTGTGCCCAGTCGCGCAGTCCGATGGACATGATGCGCCAAGGCTGCTCGGTGAGCTTATTCCAAGCCGCACAACAGTGATCGAGAATGTCCGTGTAGGACGTGAAGATGCGGTTCGAGAGCCAGTTTTCGCGCAGGAACTGCCAGACATTCTCAACCGGGTTCAACTCGGGCGCTTTGGCGGGGAGTGGGAGGAGCGTGATGTTGTGCGGCACCACCAGCCGCTTCGCCTGACCCGAGTTAAACCCGAGTTAAACACCAAGCTGTGCTAAGGTGCTGATTTTCTTGATGTCTCGCGCACTGCGAGTTCGTTGTAGTGCCAACGGGCTCTTTCCCGTGTTGCGTGTAAAATTTTGCCAGTTCGCTGAGGACGTTCCGGAACTCGGTTGTACCGCAAGTCCCACGTGGCACTACATCGCGCAACCTCCGGTTAGAAGTGGAGTTCTTTTGAATCGGTTACGCCGCCTCGGTGTTCAAGTCCGGTCAGGGGCAAGAATCCCTGAATCCATGCAGAAATGGATCGCACTGATTTGCAGCGTCTGACGAAGGAAGAGTTGATCGATCTGGTGCTGCGGATGCAGCGGCCAGAGAAGACATCCCGCACGTCGTCCAAGCCACCTTCGAGCGATCGCAAGGCGCGTCGGGAAAGGGCAAAGCCTGGCGGCGCCAAGGCGGGTCATGAAGGTCACAGCCGCGCCATGAGTGAGGATGCCGATCGCATCATTGATCATCATCCCGACCAATGCCGTTGCTGCCGCGCCAGCCTGTCGAGCGATCTTCCTGCCGAAAGCGTCAGCGAGCACGATAAGATTGAGCTTCCCGCGATCAGGCCTTTAATTGAGCGCCATCGGCGTCTGGCAGTCCGTTGCCCGTCCTGCGGCACACTGGTCGTCGCGGCTGTGCCAGATGCGGCGAAGGGGACGCCGTTCGGACCACGCGTGCACGCCGTAGCGACCTATCTCAAGACTTTCCAGGCCCTGTCCTACGAGCGGCTGCAAGGCGCGTTCGCGAACCTTTTCGGTCTCACCATCAGCCAGGGTGGACTGATGAACATGTTGCGTCGTGCGCAGGGCGCCTTCGCGGCCGAGTGCGACAAGGCCGTCGCGGCGTTGCGCCGGGCCAAGGTCATCGCCTCCGACGAGACCGGCGTGCGGATCGAAGGAAGCAACGCCTACCACTGGGTGTTTCGCTGCCCCGAAGCGGTTGTTCATCAAGCGGCGCCAACGCGCGGCGCCGTCGTGGTCCGGACCCTGATGGACGGCCATCGGCCCGACGTGTGGTGTTCCGATCGCTATGCCGCGCAACAAGGGCACGCAAATGCGCATCAGACCTGCCTGGCGCATCTCGCCCGCGACGTCGCCTATGCGGACGAGGCAAGTGAGGACATGCTGCCCTCACGGCTCAAGCGTTGGCTGCAAAGGGCCTTCGCCCTAGCCGACGGTGTCGAAACCTTCGCCGCCTCGACCATCGCCGGCAAGCGTCGCGCCCTGGAGCGAAGTCTGAACGATATCCTCGCCACTGCAACGTCGTGCGATCTGGCCCGCGACATCCAAAACAAGTTCAGGCGAGCTCGCGATCAACTTTTGACCTTTGCCCAATGGCCAGGAATGGTCGACGCGACGAACAACGCCTGCGAACGCGCCCTCAGACCCGCCGTCGTTCAACGGAAGATCACTAACGGCTATCGCGCCATGTGGGCCGCCCAGGGCGAAGCCGACATTCGAACCGTCGTCGACACGGCTGGTCTCGCGCCGGGCACGAACCCCTTCAAAATCATCCTTCAAACCGTCAGCGCCTGAAATCCGCCATGACTGAGCCCGCAACCTTGATCTTCCGAGCCTCTCTTCGGGCACGGCTTTATCGGGACATCGAGGTGTCGAGTTCGAGCACGCTAGCGGATCTGGCCGAAGCCATCGTAGCGGCATTTGGCTTCGACATGGACCATGCCTACGGCTTCTATTCAAAGCTGACGGGAAAGCTGTTTGACTCGCCCCAGCGGTTCGAACTCTTCGCCGACATAGAGAGGAGCGGCTCTCGCAGCGTGAAAGGCACGCGCGTCATCACGGCCTTCCAGAAGGTGGGCTCGGCAATGACCTTCTTGTACGACTACGGTGACGAGTGGCGCTTCCGCGTTGAAGTTATTGGAACAGGGCAGGCGCAGCCCGATGCCAATTACCCGAGGATCGTCAGCAAGATCGGCAAGTCTCCCCTGCAGTACCCGGACATCGAGGACGAGTGACGACGCACATGCCCGCATCGAGGGGGGGTGGGTAATTACCGGGTGAGCTCTGTTTTTACTGCACTTTTTGGGCTGACGCTGGATGTCGGCCGCAAAATGTGGTGCCACGTCTGATTTACTTTTCGGCTTTTCTCCTGATATCCCGAGGAGTATCGTGGTGCTGTGCCGGAGGGGCACCATGTTCTTCCGCCTCAAGCAGTCCGGGTCGCGCAGTTACCTGCAGATTGTCAAGAACCGCCGCGAGAACGGCGCCGTTCGCCAGCACGTCATCGCCACCCTCGGCCGCCTCGACGAGCTCGCCGCCCGCGGCAACCTGGCCGCCCTGCTCGCGTCCGGCGCCCGCTACTGCGATCAGATCCTGGCGCTGTCCGTCCTCGCGGATGAGGACAGCGCCGCCCGCTTGAGCGCCTGCCGCCTCGGTGGCCCGCTGCTGTTCGGGCGCCTGTGGCAGGACCTCGGCATCGAAAGCGTCATCGCCGAGCATCTCACGGGCGCGCCTTCGAGTTCCCGCTCGAGCGGGCGGTGTTCGTCAGCGTGCTGCACCGCCTGTTCGTGTCGGGCTCGGATCGCGCCTGCGAGAAGTGGATGCAGGACTACGTCCTTCCGGGCTGCGAGGACCTTGTCCTGCATCACCTCTATCGCGCCATGGCGTGGCTCGGCGAGGAACTGGCGGAGAGTGCGCAGGCCCACCGCACGCAGGCACCCCGGTGCGTCAAGGACCTGATCGAGGAGGCGCTGTTTGCCCGCCGGCAGGATCTGTTCAGCGATCTCTCAGTGGTGTTCATGGACACCACCACGCTGTCCTTTACCGGCGAGGGTGGCGAGACGCTCGGGATGCGCGGCCACTCCAAGGACCATCGGCCCGATCTGATGCAGATGGTGCTGGGCGTGGTGATCGACGCGCAAGGCCGCCCGGTCTGGACTTGCTTCGGGAAAGTGGAGAGCACTGCGATGACACAGGAGGATCTCCATGCCCCCACCACACAGACGCTTTACGCAAGAATTTCGGGATGAGGCCGTTCGGCTCGCCGAGACCAGCGGCCGGACGCGACGCGAGATCGCCGGGGATCTCGGCATTGGCTTGTCGACCCTGCGCCACTGGATCGACCGCCGCCACGAGCGCCAGATGGACCATCCGCCCGAGGACCGCCAGGAGGACATGGCGGCCGAACTGAAGCGGCTGCGGCGCGAGAACGAGATCCTGCGACAGGAGCGGGAGATCCTGAAACGGGCTACAGCTTTTTTCGCCAAGGAGGGAAGTCGATGAGGTTTCGGCTCATCGAGGTGGCGAAAGAGGACTTCCCCGTCCAGCGCCTGTGCCAAGTCCTCGGTGTGAGCCAGAGCGGCTATTTCGCCTGGAAAAGCCGTCCAGCCAGCCCGCGCCAGCGCGAGGATCTGGTCCTGCTGGCCCACATCCGCGCGGCCTTTGTACTCTCGAACGAGACCTATGGCAGTCCGCGCATGACCCGCGAGTTGCAGGACGGAGGCCTGAATGTGGGTCGCCGCCGGACGGCCCGGCTGATGCGCGAGAATGGCCTCAAGGCCTGGCAGAAGCGGCGGTTCAAGCGCACGACCGACAGCCATCATGCCTGGCCCGTCGCTCCCAACCTGATCGAGCAGAACTTCTCGGCCGAACGCCCGAACCAGAAATGGAATGCTGATCTCTCCTCCGTCTGGACAAGCGAGGGCTGGCTGTATCTGGCCATCATCCTGGATCTGTTCGCTCGTCGGGTGGTGGGCTGGGCGGTCAGTGACCGGTTACATAAGAAGTTGGCTCTCGAAGCGCTACGCAAGACCCTGGCGATCCGGCAGCCGGGAAAGGATCTGATCCACCATTCCGATCGCGGAAGTCAGTATTGCTCGACAGCCTATCAGGCCGAGCTGAGGAAACACGGCATCCAGATCTCAATGTCGGGGAGAGGAAATTGCTACGACAACTCGGTTGTCGAGACCTTCTTCAAGACCTTGAAATCCGAGTTGGTCTGGCGCACCGTCTTCCAGACGAGGGCCGAGGCCAAGGACGCCATCGGGCGCTACATCGACGGCTTCTACAATCCCGTCCGGCGTCATTCGACGCTCGACTTCGTCAGTCCGGTTCAGTTCGAAAGGTTGGCCGGATAGCTGCCAGACTGCTCTCCACTAAACTGAAGCAAGTCCACGCCGCCGCGAGCCCGGATCACGTTCGTGAACCGGTCGGCCGCATAGGCGCTGTCCGCGTAGACGTCCCCAGGATCGGACGGCAGCACCGCCTCCAGCATGATCCCGTCGTGAACATTGGCCGTCGTGATCTCGACCGTTCGCACCAGGCCGCCGCCCTCATCCGTCGCAACATGCGCCTTGTAGCCGTGGACCGGCTTCTTGCGGCGATGGCCGGCCCAGCGTGCCTCGTCATCACTCTTGATGCTGGCTGATGCGATCAGGGTGGCATCGACCAGTGTGCCGGTTTTGACGTCACGCCGCGCATCCAGCGATCCGTCATCGCCGCAAACAGCACCCGGTCCAGGTCCGCGCCAGCAACGCGCGACGGAACCGACGAGCGCCGTGCGCTCTGGCGTTGGCTCCTCCGCCGCAAACCCGCAGAAGCGACGGAACGAGGTCCGATCGTCGAGAGCCTCGGCGAGCTTCACGTCGGAGAGGTCGTACCAGACCGCGAGCAGCAGAGCCTTGAACAGGGATAGCGGTGGCCAGGCCTGCTCGCCCTTCGCGGAGGCGTAGATCGGAGCCAGGTGGCGGTCGATTGCGGCCCAGTCGATCAGGCGATGAAGATCGTCGAGAGAGCCGGTCCGACTGCTCCCGCGATCACCGAGCCGGAGGTGCTCTTGCCCGATCCGACGCCGCGCCATGAGCCATCTCCGTCCCACGAACAAGCTCATGGAATCATGCCAACGCACACGCCGACGCGCCACTCTCAATTACACTCGCGCACAGGTCTCATCGAGCGGACGGCGGGCGAGACGCAACTCTTCGTCAAGGAGGTCAAGGTCGAGGGCCGGCGCTCTATCGTGGGCCGCAACGAGGCTGAAGCCGAGAAGGACAGAAGCGAGCGCCAGGCCATCGTGGCGGGCCTCGAGCAGCAGCTTTCCCGCGGCGACAAGGCGCTGATCGGCAACTCGGCCTACCGCCGCTATCTCAAGCGCACCAGCCCGGAGCGCGCCTTCGCGATCGATGCCGGCAAGCTGGCCGAGGAGGCGCGCTTTGACGGCCTCTTCGTGCTGCGCACCAACGCCAAGATCTCGCCCTTGCAGGCGGTGCTGCGCTACCGCGACCACTCCAAGTGGAGGATTTGTTCCGGCGCGCCAAGGCGGTTCTGGCCACGCGCCGATCTTCCACTCCTCCGACGCGGCGATCCGCGGCCATGTCTTCTGCTCGTTCCTGGCCCTGGTGCTGCAGAAGGAGCTCGATGACCGCTTCGACAAGGGCTGGGGCCCGAATGGCGTGAAGTCCTGCGCGATCTCGACCGGCTGCAGGAGGCCACGATGGTCCAGGACGACAAGCGCCTGGTGATCCGGACGCCGACGGCGGGCCTGACCGGCCGTCTCTTCCAGATCGCCGGCGTAGCGCTGCCGCCCAATTTGCGCGAAGTCGCGGCCGCCTAGCTCTTCTCATCTCGCCCAAGCCGCCGATGTGGTGCCAACAACCGGTCGCGCCGGTGCAAGCCATTGCTAAACCTCAGCTTCTCCAACCGCGGTGTTCAAGTCGGGCCACACGCGAACGCCCGCCGGGATCGGGATCATCGCCGCTCCAGGACAGCGAGGACGCGACAAGGCAGCGGCATCGAATCCAGCCTGATGCGCCGTCCGCGGGCCAGCACGATCTCGATGCGCTCGTCACCCGACTTGGCGGTGGGCGGCTCGGGCATGATCGCGGCCGGAACGAGCCCGGCCCGGTCCCACTTCGGATCGTTCAGCGCGCAGCGTGCGACGCCACGCGAGAAGCTGGGAGCGGGAGATGCCGTGTCGCCTCGCGGTCGCGGCGACAAGGCGCGGGCCGGCAAGGCTCTCCAGCACAATCTTCACCTTCGCGTCCTCCGACCAGCGGCGGCGCCGGCCCGTCTGGATGACTTCAAGCCGCCCGAAGGCACTGCGCGTATGACTGTCCATAAGCACAGTTCTCAGCGCCAAAAACGGTGCGCCGCAAGGCGGCCCTCACCGAGTGCTCACGACCATTGCCGGCACGAACGCCGTGGACCGTGGAGTGCCGCCCGTTTCACCGGACACGCCGGCTATCGGGCCTGACTCGGATGAACTCCCTTGGGGAGCGCATCCGGGATCAGGACCGACTTCCAAACGCTCCAATACGAGGACCGCCGCTCCAGCCGTTCGCGCAGCCTGCTGGAGAAAACTGTCGAGAAACTGCGGATTAGCGAGAGCGGAGCCGCGAACTCGATGACCGGATGACGTTTAATCCGGTAACGAGCCCATGCTGGCTCCTCCTCTCTGTAACCAGACGGAAGCTTTTGCGTAAGGAAAGCAGGTAATCACTCACCGACCGGTGGAACACTTTCTCTTTAGAACAACCAGTGCATTGCTCACCCATTCATCATCGGAAATGTGTCGAGGCAATCCGAATCCGATGCGACGAAGAGCCTTCATCAAGATGCGCTGCCGTTTTGATCCGGTGGGAACTCGATGCACCCATGGCATCTTTAGATGATCCTCCCACAGGATCTCTGAGGTGGGCATTAGCGCCAGAAGAATGCCGCCCGCGCGCGTGACACGGGCCAGTTCATCGCACACATTTCCAAGATCCGACACATGTTCAAAAACTTGATTAGCAACCACAACATCGAAGAAACCAGTGTTGAACGGCATGGGCTTGTTTGGTGTTATGGCGAGTGTTTCGGTACCGATTTTCGCGGCAGCAATTGTTCTGTTGTCAGGGCTGTCACCCACACCCAAAAAAGTATCTACCCCGTAGGCATCGTAGCCGCGGTCGAGGGCTAAAGCAGCCACCTCAGCAGTACCGCAACCGAAGTCAAGCAGCCGGGCTGGAGGAGGCAGGTAGCGACCGACCAGGTTAACGATGAATGTGTAGTTCAGAGACATTTCGACGTGCGCTTTCTCACGCGTGGCGCTTCCTGGCATCGCATCCTGTCCTGAGGAGCAATTCCTTGCGAGAGCTACGGGCGATAAGATTCGGATTGGCCGTCGAAGCGCCAAATCGCCGCTCGTAAGCCAATACGACCAAAATCGTCACCATTGTAAAACATAACGATGCCTCCTTTGCGAAACACGAGGCTGGGAAAGCATACTTCTCTTTGGCCATCGCAGGTGTCGACGCCTAAGAATGCCATGCTGCCTAGCGACAGCTCACCACCAGGCATAACCGTCCATCGACTCAGCGTACTCTATGGCGCGATAACCGCCTCGACACGCCGTACCGAGAATAGCCCACGAAGCAGAGCACCCTCGCGCCAAGAGAACGGCGCTCCTACCGTAGCCAAAAATCTCACCCGGAGTGACGTGAAACACTGGCCGGGCTTGTGCAGGCCATTGAATGCCATCCTGCGATTCCATCGTCGACAGTTGATAGGAGAGGGTATCAGCTTGTTTGCTACTTCGATGTGTCCCACCGACTCGGCGTACCAGCATCTCCAGATCCCGTTATCTAGTATGACCACCCCGCCCGTGCGCACGTCGCACTCAGCCGAATTCGGGCCGATAACTGGGGTCTCCGAAAAACGAGTAAAAGTCTCACCATCGGAACTAATGGCAAGCCCCGTAAAAGAGGTAGCGGCGACGGTCCTCGGTGAACCGACGCCATCCCGCGTAGTATAGTCTCCATCTCGCCGCCAGCCCGAACGACTGAAAGAGGTGTCACGCCGTCGCTATCAAAACACTGCTGATGCGTCCGACAGCGCAGGCTGTTTACTGCATCCGAGTATGCGGCGAGGCTCCTCCGGGTCCACATCAATGTATCCTAGTCGGCCCGTTTGACTTGCATCCCAGAAAGCAACAAATACACGAATTCTGCCGCCGAGATCTATCGCCGTTGGCACATAAGCGTGGCTTTGGGCCCGAATCACTAAGCCTTTCAACCGGAAAAATTAGACCTAGATCCAGCCAACTCACCGCCAAACACGCCCATGCGTAGGAAAAGGTGCCCCGTTTCTCGAGCAGATCTAATACCGCTTGCAGCACGTGAGGCCCCAAAACTCCGGGGCTGATCCATAGAGCCCGTGCCAGCTTTCTGAAAAGAGCAAATCGCCTCAAATCGACCCTGGAGACAATATTGCGCAAGAAACGAAAGAAGGAGACGTGCACGCCCGATCGGCATTCACGCGCATACTCGGGATAGCATCCTCAACGATACGGTAGGTCATTTCCTCGTCGGCTGGATCGAAATATTTGCTGACGTTCTTTGCGTGACGCCGGATACCGGGCGAGCGCCTCGTCAAGGTAGATCACCTTGCCACGGTGAGCAATCTCGATGAAGTACAGCCCAAATCAGAACACGCGGCAAGTTGGGTCTGTGTTGTACATCACGCACTGCCTGTAGCGGACCATCACTGATATGCCCGCAATGAAGCACCGGTGAATCAGGAGTTCACGAACGATGAGCCCCGCGTAGGCCTTTGGCCCGGTCCCACCTCATTATAGCGATAGAGACTGCGGCCAGTCGCGCCGTCGAACACATCTACATCATGATAGCACATGATCGCCGAAACGTCTTCCTCCAGTGCCCGCACTTGCTTCCGAATTTTGCCTGGCAAGCAGACGTCATCGCCAGCAAACCAGCAGACATACCGGCCGCGGATCAGGGGCACGATCGAACGAACATTCTCGGTCACTCCGAGATTTCGCCCGTGCGCTTGCACAATGACCTTGTCCGGGTACCGCTGTTCGTAATTCCGGGCGATTTCCACGGTTCGATCGTCCGAACTGTCGTCCGACACGATAATCTGCAAATTTGGATAATCCTGCGAGAACAAATTCTCGAGCGCCGAATTCAATCATGCGCTCTTGATTGAAGCAGGGCACTGCAACGGAGACCAAGGGTTGCTGAGCCGCAGAGGTCGCAGCTGACAAGGACGAGTGTGACGCCATCTTAGCTACTCGATCTAGCGTATTCCGTCAAAACATCTCGGACATCGCCCGCGGCAACGATTGTACCCTCCCGCAGGAAGATTGCTTTGTTACAGGTTCCGCGAAGGACGTTTTCATCATGACTTGCGATGAAGACTGTTCGAGCCGCTCTATCACGTCGGGATCTCTCCATCGCGCGTTCCTTGAAAAACCGGTCCCCTGTCGCAAATGAGAACTCGTCCAGAGCGTAGATGTCCGCCCTAAAGGACGTCGCGATCGCGAACAGCAATTTAGCCGCCATTCCCGACGAGTAAGTCTTGAGCGGCATCGACAGGAATTTGCCGAGTTCGGTGAACTGCTCGACATCATCGACGAGCTCCGGGAACAGCCGCTCGCCAATCCCATGTAAACGCTGCCCAGCTAACATTCTCGTAGCCGGTTGCGTCGGGAGTCACTCCCGGAAAATGTCCAAATAGCGGGAGGACGCGCCCCCGCTTAACCGCAGGAGTGCCGGATCGGGAACGAAAATTCCCGAATGACACCTAGAGCCGTCGCCTTCGGCGCCGTTTGGGCCGATTAACGCGATTCGGTCACGCTCATGTGCGGTGAAGCTAATCCCTTTCAGTGCCGCAAACCCGACTGACCGAGCGGCACCCTGGCGCCTCCAAACTTTGTCTGCAACTTGAGTCCGGAGCGAGTTCTCGGCCCCCATAGAGTGGGTAATGTAACTGGACGTTCTCAACTTCGACGGTGCTGAGCATGCTTACTGCCAAAATGGGAGACGGTGGATTCGGACTTGTAGGCGATCGAGGCTAGGATAAATGTGAATAAGGATGCAGCCCACGGCAAAGGCATAGGTCCCAAGGCTGGGGATCTGCCCAAGTAGGGGGGCCCCGCCGAAAACTTCAAGATAGTGAAAGAGGGGATTGAGGGTAACCACCCACCCTCGGGACTTTCCCAGCAGTAGCGCTTTATCCCAAAAAACGGGAGTCAGGAGGAAAGCGGCCGTAATGAGGGACGTGATAAGCTGCTGCACGTCGCGAAAGCGAGCACACACGATACCTGTTAGGTAACTTAATGGGATCAGCCAGCAGCAAACAGCGCGACACCGATGAGAAACAGGACAGGGTTGGGAAGAACGTGCCCCTGATACAGGATAACTACTAGGGCGAAAATCGAAAGTAGATGACCATATACAACCACATTCCGGAAGATAACTTGAAAGACATAGATGCTAAACGGCATGCGAACTGATCGGATATCACCGGGCCGCCTCTATGAAAACTGAACTTCCCTCCGTTACGCCGAGCGATAGAAAGTTCCAGGAAATAATCCCAGCAATCATGTAAGGGATGAAATTTGGGTCGCCACCCCCAAATAGCGCCGGACCCACAAGCGACAGGCACGCGATCATGACCCCTGTCGTTAAGACCATCCAGATCGGGCCCAGCAATGTACGCCGGTATCTCAGCAAGATGTCGTACCAACCCTTGAAGACCCAGGCGTGCCAGTTAGCCAAGCCGTCACTGAGATCGATCAACAAGCTGGACCGCCCCCGGTCTCCGTGAACGGTGGGTGCCGCCCTCACCCGAATCGGTACGGCGGGGGCCTCGACAGCCGCTGCCTCACTAGTGCCAGCCATCAGGTGTCTCCTCATCTCCTCCATGGCGGAGGACAGTGCACGGTCAACTATGAATCCGACCGGGAGGTGGAAATCGTAATGCGCCGGATCGAGATATTCGACTTCCTCCGCTGGGCCATACACGAACGCTGGGCGTAACCTCAGGGCCTGCAAAAAACTCATGAACAGGTTCGGGCGCGCCTCTTTCTGGGTCAGCACGATAAACGGCGTCCCTTCCGACGAAGAACGCGTTCGCCACAGCAGCTCCCGCATCACACACGACGCACCGGGCGTTAGCCATCAGTGCACTTGTCTTCTAAAGTGAGAGTTTCCGGTGAGGCGACAATTCCACCGCGGCTCTGGATGTATTCCCCGATTTCACTCGCGTTTTTGTTGTGTCGCTTGCCCGCGGCCCCGTAACTCGCTAGAGTCAAATCGACCGACGCTTGATGAGCTTTCCACGACCTGCTTGTTCAGATCAAAGACCTTCTCGAAAAGGCTTCGGACGCGACGGATCTCGTCTGCCACGACATGGAACAAGTTGATTTTATCAAGAGCGACAATGTCGCTCATCTGGTGGGGTACGGCGAGAATGCAATATGAGGCGCGCAAATTCTCGCACCTGCGTCAAACACGAAAGTCTCAAGTTGGAAATGCGCAACCAATTTCGATCCAAGATTTCGCGGATCGTTGGAGGTAAAGAATGTGGACGAGGAGTGTGTAATCCGTGTGCTCGCGTTCAGGAATGACATTGAGCACATTCAATAGGACGGTAAGAACGTCAGCCAGCGCATGGAAATAATTGTCGCCACAGAATCCATTGGAAGCGATGAAAATAGCCTTCTCGAGCGTAACAACTCTATTCTTTCGGCGCTATCTTGAACGAGTGGACGCGACCCCAACTGAGAACATCGTGGCGGAGGAAAGTCGCAAAGCAATGCGGACTGGCTGCCGCAATCAGCATTGTAAGAAACCGCTCTCCGGAGAAAACTCCTAAGCAGTCACCTTCGATCTCGCCCTTGGCGAGCACTAGACACGCGGAAGAGGGTAAATATAACGATGGGGGAAGCGGACTAGAGGTCCCCCAATAGGGCGCCGGGTTCAGAGCAACCGGTTTTCGGCTTTCGAAGTGCAATACCTCCGCCGGATCAAACTTGGTTGCCTCGAACGGCAAGCTATCGATACATTGCGGCGCCCCGCGTTCTAGCGATCTGCGTCCGCGACCAATGCAGATCCAGGAGCAACGAACGCCGCAAATGCTGCCGATGGAGACGCAAATCGGCCCGAAGCGCTGCCGTGAAAATACTTGTTGAGCAAGGCAGTTCGACGCTGGTAGCCCATGGTCCGCCGTGCCAACCACCGCAATGGTAGCCAATCCAGATGATAGTAGACCCGAATCAACCGTGGAATGATCGAGGTTGCTGGAACACTGGTAAATCAATCTCCCGGAGGTCGTCGCGTGCGAGGTCTTAAAGGGTTCTGCTGCTGCGTGTGTGTGGCAAAAGTCACAGCGGATTTTAGAAGCGGATTGCGATCGGAGAATACGCTCAACACAGGTCTAATGCGTACGTGGCGTGAGTGACTGCTGACCCTCCAAAGCCCTCTTTCTGAGCGATGAGCCCTTCATTGAGTGTTCTGCCCTGATTTTCGGTTGATATCCCAAAATCGAAGTAGCGTCGTACACCGTCAAACGAGGCGATCAGATGCTCGAACAGTGCGTCCAAAGCTCCCAAGTCAAGGCCGAGTTGGGAGGAGTGATGTATTGGGCATCGCAACCGCCCTGAGTCATACAGGACACGCCTGCTAGGACCTCCCCCTTGAGGGAAGCTGCTGACTAGCGAATTTCCTGGGGAAGCGCGACGCAAGCGATTTGATTTCGGCCAGGCTGTGAACCGGATCAGTTCCGTGTTTTTCTCTCAAGCGGTCCCCGAGAGAATTCTCCAGAACTGCTCCCAGCCGGAGGTCCTTTCGATTACGCACCGCCCGCTTTGATAGCCTTCTTCTCCACGAACTAGGCGAGAGCTTACGGTTCCGCGGGCCTCGAGATCGATAGTTGTCGTAACGTCCGTGCGTATCATGCGCGCGCCCAAACAAAGACATAGATGTCCTCCTCCGCAGGATGACGGTGATAGATGTGCGGCAGGGCCTTATAGACGAGTTTTGCTTCGCTCCGAGTTCGCGAAAGTGATCCGCAAGCGCGTTCCCGACTTGCGTCCAAGACAAGCAGCGTAGTCGCACTCTTGTCAGCCGGTCGAAGGCCGCGATGCAACTCCCTGGTGGCTGTACACAATTTCCTCAGCAAAAATGCGCAGGAAGCGCACGACGAGTTCGCCATTACGGAACACCAGCGCCGAGCAGTCACGGAAGCGATCAGCGTGATAGTCCATGTACCCGCGATCGACAGGAAGTGAGTATTCTTCGCCGTGGCAACGGAAGAAAATCCCAGAGCGACCTATGAGAAGGTGTCTCACCTAGACGCGAAACATTTCAGGGTTTCACACGACAAAACCGCTGCGTTGCCCCACCTTGTGGCCTTACGGCTTGCCGGACCCGATCAAGAACCTGATCGGGCTCACTTGACCGTTGGACCATAGCGCCCATGGCGACGAAATTGTCTTCGGCGACTTTGACCTCTTCAGCAGTGGCGCAGTTAACTCCAAGAAACGAGTTCTCGCCGATTTTGCAAAGGCCCCAACAACCACTTGCGAAGCGATGAACACATGGCTCTGGACTACGGAGCCGTGGCCGATGTGATTGCCTGACCAAGCGTCACGTTACTCTCGATGCGGACGAAGGGTTGACGGTCTTATCCTGCAAGATGAAGCAGTTCTCTCCCACAGGGCACGTTGCCAGCGAAAACAGCGACTAGAGACGTAGCTTGCAAGACGATCGCCGCACTCTTGATCTGCTCATAAAAGCGCCGGCGCAGGCGGTTAACTAGAGCGGACCGATTGCCACGAAGGCCTCCACTTGGTCGGGATAAGCTCGGTGAGCTGATCCATGGCAATGACCGGGCGGCCTTGAAAAGTGTCCTCCTTGATGAACGCCGGATCGGCAGCAAAGGCCTCGACGCCGGATAATGAAGTCGTCGAAGTACTCAAAGGCCATTCGGGCTATCTCGAGAGTTTCCAACGATAATCAACGGCTGCATCGGCAGTTTCCTCAAGGCTTCTGGATCAGGAGGTCATCGCGCCGATTGGCCATTGGCAGACGCGGGTCTTGCGGCATCAATAGCCGTGGCACCCGGCGTTCTGCACACGTGCTACAAGGCCCGCCAAGACCGCATCGTCGATGGTATCAGGTTCGACCGCGAGGTGATGCACGACAGGGGCTTCATAGGTGGCCTGAAACGCCTTATGGAACGCGATGCCATTCTCGCTCGAAAAGAAACGCTTCCGCTTGGAGACATTGGGGATGTCCCCCAAGAGCGCCAGACCACCCGGTCGCAACAGCCCCATTAGGCTGTCGACGAAGCGAAATAGATTAGTGTCCAAAAACACGTAGTGCAGGACGCTGTAACAGAGCACCACATACCGCCCCGCCGTCTGTTGCGCACCAGACCTCGGGGGCATTCGTGGGTAGGTCCGGGGACCTTCGTCACCCGCTCGCCGCTGAGCGCAAGCGCCAACATCTACTGGGAAGTAACAAGCGCCGGACCGGTGACCCTGATTCGCGCAGAGCGCCACAACCCGGTCAGTAAGGCCGCCGACGCCACAACCAATGTCGACCACCGTTTGATCACGCTCCTCAAGGCGATAGAGCTTGCGTCGGATATCCTCGAAGATGTTGTCCTCGTGTCCCCGCCGGTAGGTCACCGGAAAGGCGATCTTCTCCTCTGCTGTCAGCCGCGGGTTGCGTGCCAGTTGACGAAAGCCTTCATAAGTTACCGGGGTCGTGGCGAAATCGATCTCCTCTGCCGTTGCGAGGTCAGTAGGTGGACGTGAGGATTTCATAGAGGGCATGACGGCTACGCGTAAATTGCCGGATGAATCAGGCTGTTGATCGTGGCTCTCAGCGCAGTTTCGAGGCTGTGCTGGGGGGCATAGCCTAACTGGGTTCGGGCCTTGGAGCAGTCGATCGCATAGCGGCGATCGTGCCCAGGACGGTCAGTCACAAAGGCGATTTGCTCCTCGTAAGAGCGCCCATCTGGACGCGGCTGGAGTTCATCGAGGAGAGTACAGATGCGCCGAACCAGTGTGAGGTTCGTCACCTCCGTCCCACCGCCAATACAATAACTCTCACCTACGCGCCCGCGCTCGCCCGCGAGCAGAAGACCCGCGCAGTGGTCAGTTACATAGAGCCAGTCCCGCACATTGCTCCCATCACCGTAGACCGGAAGTTGACGACCGGAGATCGCCGCCCGAACCATGGTCGGCATGAGCTTTTCGTGATGCTGGCGGGGGCCAAAGTTGTTGGAGCAGTTTGTCACGATGACGGGGAGTCCGAAGGTGCGTCCCCAAGCTCGCGCCAAGTGATCGCTG
Source organism: uncultured Alphaproteobacteria bacterium (assembly GCA_963723525.1). Taxonomy (GTDB): domain Bacteria; phylum Pseudomonadota; class Alphaproteobacteria; order Rhizobiales; family Beijerinckiaceae; genus Microvirga. The sequence continues at coordinate 13,954 of CAVRRI010000025.1, read as the reverse complement.
GCCGCCTTAGACGCCGAGTAAGGGGAACTCGGCGAATAGGGTGTCAGCTCATCGAACGGCGGCTCGTCGGGGCCAAGATCGCCGAAAACCTCGTCCGTTGAGACATGCACAAACCGAAAGGACGAGGGGCGCTGTCGTTCGTACCAATAGTCTCGGCTTGCTTCCAGTAGGCGAAAGGTGCCGTCGACATTGGTCCGAATGAACGGCTCGGGTCCAGATATTGAATTGTTGACGTGTGACTCGGCTGCAAGATGATAGACTTGGTCAATTAAGTGACGCTCGAGCAGGCTGCGCACCAGAGCCTGATTGCAGATGTCCCCCTCAACAAACGCGAAGCACGGATGATGAGAAGCATCCCTTAGGTTTTCAAACGAGGCGGCGTAGGTGAGCGCATCGAGCACGACGACGCGGTAGTCGCGACTGAGGCAGAGGTCGACGAGGTGACTGCCAATGAATCCGGCGCCCCCGGTGATTAGCACCGCCTTGTGTGGGCCAGTGGGATTCATCGTCTTTGCGAGCGGTTGACTTGACACGTCCCGTTTCCTGACTGCGAACGCAGCTTGCTTCTTAAGCTAACCCCCGTCCGTCTTCTATAGCCCCGGTTCGTCTTAACTATCCTGAAAGGGCCGTCAACCGGAGTGCGTTGTTCGGTAGCACGGGGAATATGCGAGAGGGGTAATAATTCCCAATGCCGGCTGGATCGCACATGAACGAGTAGCGCTGATCTCTGGAACCTCGTTAATGGGCTCGTCGTAGCGGGTCGGCCGAGGTCATGGGGGCAGTCGGCGTAGTGAGCCAGCCCCATCCGCGACAATCTGCGTCGCCGGCAGGCGAGCAAGCCGCTTGCGATCCCCCTTTATGGAATGGCCCGCCCCTCTTCTGGGGAGCTCGGTATTCTGCATGCCGGGTCCTTTCAGGGAGGATAGACCGATGCACATCGCGGTTCTCGGGATTGATTTGGGTAAGAACAGCTGCAGTCTGGCCGGGCTCGACGAGACAGGTCGGGTCGTGCTGCGCCGCCGGATGCGACGCGACAGCATTCTCTTGTTCGCCTCCAAGCTGCCGCCCTGTGTTGTCGCCATGGAGGCCTGCTGCGGAGCTCATCACCTCGGGCGCCTGCTGGAGGCGCGCGGCCACGCGGTCCGGCTGATGTCGCCGGAATACGTGCGTCCCTATGTGAAGGCGCACAAGAACGATGATCGGGATGCCGAGGCGATCGCCGAGGCAGCGACCCGCCCGACCATGCGGTTCGTCGCTCTCAAGAGCCCAGAGCAGCTCGACACGCAAACCCTCCACCGGGCCCGCGACCGGCTCGTGGGCGAGCGCACGGCGCTGATCAACCAGCTGCGCGCCATCCTGCTCGAGCGCGGGATCGTCGTGCCGCAGGGCGTCTCCAGCTGAGCCAGCTTGTCCGAGCGGTTCTGGACGACGAGGACGCGCCACCCTCAGTCCGCGGGTTCGCAGCCTATCGCGGACATGCTGGACCAGTGGCGTGCCCTTGATGAGCGCATCCGGCCTTCGACCAGGAGTTCGCCGTTCAGGCGCGCGCCGATGAGGCCGCGCGCCGGCTGGCCGACCATCCCGGGCATCGGCCCCCTGAATGCAACAGCCCTGGTGGCGGCGGTCGGAGATGCGCGCACGTTCGCCCGCGGACGCGATCTGGCGGCCTGGCTGGGCTCGTCCCACGGCAGGCGACCACCGGCGGCAAGCCACGGCTGCTCGGGATCACGAAGCGCGGCAGCAAGTACCTGCGCAAGCTGCTGATTCACGGCGCCCGCGCGGCGTGCCGACGCTGGCCGAAGCGACACCCGGTTGGGGCATGGCTGCGCGGGCTTCTGGCGCGAGCGCACCCGAATACGGTTGTGGTGGCGCTCGGCAATAAGCTGGCGCGGATCGCCTGGGCGGTGCTGCGGCAGTGGCCGCGGCTTCGAGCGGCGCCGAGCCGTGCCCGTGTATGAGATCGGCCGCGCGGCACCGGGCGCGGGCGGCAGCGAGGTCTGCGGGAGGTGGAAGCAAGATGGCCTGACAGTCGACCGGTGTTCCGGAAATCTGTGGCGCCAAATGGCGCTCGACGCCGGCCCCTTTATGAGGACCCCGGACGCGCGGATCTCCATCTTGGCCAGGGCTAACGCCCTGAGACCGGATACGTTGACGCAGACTGATCAGGTCAGATTGCAAAGCCCCTTGCGGACGGGGCGGGCCATACGTTGGCGCCGAGCCCCGGCCGCCAAGGCGCGGATCACGGCGGCATCGACCATCAGCCCCTCGAGGTCGGGAGCTTCGGCCACTGCGCTCGAACTTCCATCCCAATCTAGTGCTAGGTCGTTTCGCCGTCTGATTCCAAGCGCTCTGGCAGGTCGCGCTATCGTGTGCCCGACAGTGCCATCCACAGCAGCGGATCGGTAAGTCCTCGGCCGTCGCTATGCGGCCGTCCCGGCACCAACGGGTTCCTCGAGCGTAGCAACCGCCCGTTTGATGATTGAATTGCGGGCGCCTCATCGAACAAGTACTGCAACGAGAAACGCCGATCCGAACCCGATTACCAGTGACAGAAAGATCACTATGAAAAACTCCTTCACATTGCGAGCTTTGGGGTGGTCATTCAGCATTGAGTTGGGTGCGCTCTAAGGGTTTGCTTGTTGGAATTCTCGTACTCAAAGCCGGGCTAAAGCAAGCGGAATTCCATGTTTTTGGGCGTACATGTGCGGGACTCAGTTCATTCGCACGTTCGCCAAGGCTCGCTCGGGAGAGCCCGCGGCGCGGAACACCTGATTGAGATGGCGCCCCATCGGACGCTCGAACCAGGCCCAGGAGCCCAGGGCCACGACGATGCACGCCGTCAACATAAGTGCACCGGAAAAGAACTGATTTAGCACGAACGGAGCCAGCAGAATACGAAAACCTGCCAGAACGAAGACATGGGTAAGGTAGAGCGAATAGGACGCGTCGCCGAGCCGCTGAACGAGACGGCCCACGGCTCGATCGACACGCCAAGACGCTAACACGGCCCCCGCGAAGATCATGGTCGCAGGGATTCCCCAGGCGAGAGCACGGTGGACCGGCAACGTAACGGGCATGACCAGGATAGCGATGGCCCCGCCTACGATGAGTACTGCACCGATGCACTTGGGGAGCCGATATCCCCTGAGGAACAGGTGGCCAATTACCACCCCATACAAGAACTCGAGCACGATCGGGTCGCCCCAGAAGGCGAGGGGCGTTGGGAGAGGTGCAGACGCGTTTGCTATAATCAATCCACCAAAAGTGGCTCCAACGATCCACAGTGGATCCCACTTGAGCCAGAGCGCGACAGTTAAAAGTGTGTAGAAGTACATCTCGTAGTTGAGTGTCCAGCCGAGGCCCAAGAATGGGCTTATTGCTCCGTTCTGGTCCTGAGCGGGGAGAAAGAGAAGGGACGCCAAGATGTAGGCCCCATCGAGCTCGCGGCGGGTCAGGCCAGGCAGAGCGACTGCGATCCCAACGAACAGCGCGGTTGTGACCCAATAGAGTGGGACAATACGGATTAGGCGCCGAATGAGAAACTCGTACCAGAAGACCGAGCCTCGCTGGGTTGTGTAGGACATTACAAATCCGGAGATAACGAAGAAAAGATCGACGCCAGCTGCACCCGCGTAAAAAACGAATGACCTGCCACCCTGTCGGGTGTTTACCTCGTAAGTGATGTGAAAAACGACAATTAGCCCAGCCGCAATCGCGCGCAAGACTTGAATGCTTCCGAGCCGATCATTGGCCACCTTAAGCCCCACTGGTCATTTCCGTTGCTCGTCTAAGTACCTGTCGCCGTTATGGCCCGTTAGTACCGCGCGCGGGCTCCACTGCCAATCGCTGCCCTTGGCTCAGGCAGTGCTGGTCCCTAGCGGATCGAGCGCCGCGAGGCAGCCGAGCCCAATCCGGCGCAGGACCGCGCCGACGGTGGAGCGCGGGACCCCGAGCTGGCGGGAGATGGCCGGACCGGTGAGCCGTTCGCGCCGCAGCCGCTCGGTCGCCGCCACCGTCTCCGGGGCCAGGTGTCCGGCAGTGCCCAGGCGCCGAGCTGCAGTCGTGCAGCGCGCTCGCATCGCTCGTCCGGTAGCGCGCCAGCCAGTGATAGGCCATGCACTTCGAGATCCCCAGCGCGCCGCCGTGTCGCTCGCCGTCTACCCCTCCTGGAGAACCTGCCGAAGCCTGTTGCACCGTGTCGGCCACGCTCGCACATTCAATCACCACATCGGCGCCGCCTACCAAGAGGCCCGCTGATCTGCGCGATCACATCACCGACCTTGGGATCGACGGCGCCAGTCGCGCCGAATGACAGCCGCTCCCGACGAGGAAGCAGCTACGAGCGTTCAGCTGAGGCCGACCACACCGAGCAGGTTCGACGATACATCAGCGCAGACGTTTGAGCGCTTCGCAGGGAAGGTCGATGTCCTATTGTGAGCGGGCGTTGACACCTATGTCATTGGTGGCCGCCAACTCCGCCCTGAAATCCGACAAAGGATCGGGACCGTGGCCGAAATGCCGCACCTTTATGGTCCGGCCAGGACATCAGGAACGGGCGTCAGAACTGGAAATAGATGAACTCGTAATTCGCGTCGTCGCCGATCTTGAACAGCACGATCACGAAGAGCAGCGCGAACGCCACCGCGAGCGATCGCCGCGGCGGCACCTTGTGGACGAGTGCCCAGGCCGTCGGACCGATCGTGGCGAAAGCGGCCGCCGCGGCGATCGCCCGCCACTTGAAGCCGTGTCCGAACTCGGCGAGGCCGAACAACCCCTCATAGATTCTGAGGGCCGCCTCGAAGGTGGGGGCCCGGAAGAGCACCCAGGCGAGCATCACGAACAGAAACGTGAGTGCGAAGCCGATGGCGGCCGGCATCTTGCGGCCGGCCCGCCGCCAGAGGAGGCCGGCGCAGAGGCCGAGACCATGGGCGGCGCCCCAGGCCACGAATGTCAATCCCGCCCCAACGCCGAGCGTCATCGTGGCGAGCAGCGCGCTCACTTGGACCGTCAGACCGTAGCGGTTGCCGCCGAGCGGAACGTAGAGATAGTCCCGCAGGAAGCGCGAGAGCGTCATGTGCCACCGCCGCCAGAAATCCCGCAGCGAAACGGAGCGGTAGGGCATGTCGAAATTCTGCGGAAGCACGATCCCGAACAGCAGGGCCAGGCCGAGGGCCATGTCGGTATAGCCGGAGAAATCGAAGTAGATCTGGAAGGTGAAGCCCAGCGTCGCCTGCCAGGCCTCCGCCATGGTGACGGCGCGTCCCGCGAAAGAAAAAGGCAGCGTAAAAGGACAGGGGAAGCGGCAGCCGCAGGGACGGCCGGAAGCGGCTCACGAGCCAATGGGCGAGGAGCGCGGCCGGCAGGAACGCGATCAGAAAGGCGAAGGAGTTGAAGAGCATCAGGCTTGAAGCGGAACCGCGCCCTTGTGGGCGACGGCCCCGCTGGCGTCAACCTCAAACGCTCCTGGATCCCGCTCACGTCTGCACAATGTCTCGAGCGCGCCAGTGCTATCCGGCGACTGTCGAACGCTGTGCGCTGGCCGGCTCGACACACGGTTCTGAGCGCCGCGGCCACGAGCAGGTCAGTTGCCCTCGATCACGCCGATGGCGCGGTCACGGCCCGTCACTGAGGCTGCCGGCGCCGGATCGAGTCCTCGATCTCCCGAAACGCCTCGTCGGCGCCCATCCAGGCCAGATCCACATTCAGCTCGTCTCCCGAACCGACTGAGCGATTAGGTATTGCGCGTCAAACGACGTGTGCTAGCGTGATAATATACATGGGTTGCGCATTCTTGTGATCGATCGTGCCGGCATCGACAGATCGCGGCCTGGACCCGTGGGGCTGCCGCTGGGCGATCTCGTCGCGTGCGCAATCGCGCAGGGCGATACGCGTATGGAGCCCGGCTTCCATCCGTGCGCGATCCGATGCACCGACCTTCGCAGGGTTCACCCGAGCGGGGCTTCACCGCCGTCGCGAGCGACTGCATCCGAGAACTGCGGCGCAAGACTTTCCAGCAGAGGACGATGAACATGCGCAATCAGCTACTTCTGGCGACGACCTGCCTCGACGCTCGGTCTCCTCGCCGGCGGCGGCGCGTCCGCCCAGACGTCGCCGGGCACGGTCCGGGTCGGCCTCGATGTCGATGCGGGAACGCTCGACCCGCGGCTCGCACGCGACACCTCGGCCTATCGGGTCACGGACCTCGTCTATGACGGGCTCGTGCGTCTTTCCCCCGATCTGAAGCCGGAGCCGAACCTGGCGCAGAGCTGGGAAAACCCGGATCCGCAGACCTGGATCTTCAAGCTGCGCGAGGGCGTCACGTTCCACGACGGCTCGCCGCTGACGGCGGACGATGTCGTCTTTACCTATCAGACGATCCTCAAGCCCGAGATGAATGCGCCTCTGCGCGGCCTGTTCTCGCCGATCGCGAAGATCGAGGCCGTCGATCCGCAAGACGGTGAAGTTCACGCTGTCGCACCCCGTACTCGCCGCTCCTCAGCTATCTCGAGATGGGCATCGTGCCCAAGAAGGCCGTCGAGGGCGGCGGCGACCTCGGCACCAAGCCGATCGGCACCGGCCCGATGAAGCTCGCCCGCTGGGACCGGGGCAGCCGGATCGTGCTGGAAGCGAACCCGCAATACTGGGGCGGCGCTCCGAAGCTCAAGGAACTGCAGCTCGTCGTCATCGGCGACAATACGGCCCGCGCGCAAGCCTTCGAGGCGAAGGACCTCGACCTCATCCAGTCGCCCCTGTCGCCCCAGGACATCAAGCGCCTGCAGGGCAATGCCACCTTCGCGCACGCGATCACGTCCGGGCTCGGCATCACCTATCTGAACTTCAACACGGCCGATCCAGCGGTCGCGGACCCCAAGGTGCGCCGGGCGATCGCGATGCTGGTCGACCAGAAGACCATCGTGGGCGACCTCTATCAGGGCGTCGACCAGGTCGCGACCTCCGTCCTCCTGCCGTCCTCCTGGGCCTACTGCGGCGGACGTGAAGCAGCCGACCTTCGATCTCGCCGCGCGCGCAGAAGGCGCTCGACGATCTCGGCTGGAAGGACTCGAACGGCGACGGCGATCCGCGACAAGGGCGGCAAGAAGCTCACGCTGACCATCTCGACCCACAGCGAGGACCCGAACCGGGTGCAGACGCTGGAGTTCATGCAGGGCATGTTCCAGCAGGCGGGCATCGACGCGCAGATCAAGATCTCGGACTGGCCCTCCTTCTCGACCGGCTACGTCCAGAAGAGCCAGCACCAGGTGGCTCTGCTCGGCTGGCTCAACATCATCGACCCGGACCGCCTGATGTACAGCCAGTTCTATACGAACGGACCGCTGAACTGGGGCAAGTACTCGAACCCCGAGCTCGACAAGCTGCTCGATGCAGGCCGGCAGGCGCTCGATCTGAACGCCCGCAAGGCAGCCTACCAGAAGGCGGCGGCCATCATCGCGGCAGGACCTGCCCTATTACGTGATCTCCTATCAGGGATACCAGCTCTTCTACTCGAAGGCCCTGGGCAACCTGGAGGTCAACCCGCGCGGCTATCTGCGCAACGTCCTGTCGGCTCGGCAACGAAGTGATCACGGGCCGTCGAGCGGATGCTGAACTACGTCGTCCGGCGACTGGCACTCTTCGTGCCGATGGCGGCGGGAATGGTGGTCGTCACCTTCTCGCTGCTCCTCCTGATCCCGGGCGACCCGGCGGCGGTCCTGCTGGGCCAGGAGGCGTCGCCGGACGACATCGCCCAGCTGCGGGCGACGCTGGGACTCGATCAGCCCTGGTACGTCCGGCTCGGGCGGTACTTTGCGGACCTGCTGCAGGGCGATCTCGGGTCGCTCGATCTTCCAGAACCAGTCCGTGTCCGACATCATCCTGAGCCGCCTCGGCGCGACGGTCGAGCTCGCGGTGGCCGCTCTCATGGTGGCCGTCGTCATCGGCGTCGCGCTCGGCGTCGTGGCGGCGATGCGGCAGGGCACGTGGGTCGACACCGGAGCGATGCTGCTTGGCGCAGCTCGGCGTCTCGATGCCGGTCTATTGGCTCGGCATCCTGCTGATGCTCGCCTTCGCGGTTCAGCTCGGCTGGCTGCCCGTCGATCGGGCGGGGCGAGCCGATCGTGAGTGCCGTCGGCATCGGCCCTGACCGGACAGCCCGGCGCGCTCCTGGACTCCCTCTCGCATCTCGTGCTCCCGGCGCTGGCTCTCGGCGTCAACTCCGCCGCGATCATCAGCCGGCTGGTGCGCACGTCGATGGTCGAGATCCTGCGGGAGGACTTCGTGCGCACCGCCTACGCGAAGGGCCTGCGGCGGCCGCGGGTCATGATCCGGCATGCTCTGCGGAACGCCCTGCTTCCGGTCATCAGCGTCATCGGCCTGCGGTTCGGCCTCATGCTCGGCGGCGCGGTGCTGACCGAGAGCATCTTCGGCTGGCCGGGGCTCGGGCAACTGACCATTGCGGCGATCTCGCAGCGCGACCTTCCGCTGATCCAGGGCGTGGTGCTCACCTATGCGCTCATGTTCGCTCTCGTGAACCTCATCGTCGATCTCTCCTACGCGGTGATCGACCCTCGCGTGAGGCTGGCGTAACGCCATGCGCCTGCCGCGCGCGCTCCGCAACACCTCGCTCGTTGTCGGGCGGCCTGATCACGCTTGCCATCGTGCTCGCGGCCGTCCTTGCGCCCGTTCTCGCCACGCATGGCGTCGAGCAGATGGACATGCGCCAGCGCTTCGCGGGCCCTCGGCGGCGCATTGGCTCGGCACCGACAATTTCGGTCGGGACCTGTGGACGCGGATGATCTTCGGCGCGCGCATCTCCCTGTCGATCGCGCTCCTCTCCGTCGGAGTGGCGGCGACGATCGGCAGCATCGTTCGGCCTCGTGGCCGGCTATTTCGGCGGCTGGATCGACCTGCTGCTGATGCGGATCACCGATATCTTCCTGGGCTTCCCGGCGCTCATCCTCGCGCTCGCGATCGTCGCCGTGCTCGGGCCCGGGGTCGTGAACGTCTCGCTCGCCCTGATCGTCGTCTTCTGGACCGAATATGCGCGGGTGGTGCGGGCGACGACGCTCGTGCTCCGCGAGCAGGCCTACATCGCGGCCGCCCGGGCGCTCGGGGCATCGAACGCGCGCATCCTGTTTCGCGAGATCCTGCCGAACGCGGCCGGGCCGATCATCGTTCTCGCCACGCTCGGGCCTCGGCACGGCCATCCTGTCCGAAGTCCGCCCTCAGCTTCCTCGGCTTCGGCGTGCCGCCGCCGCAACCGACCTGGGGATGGACGCTCGCCTACGGGACCCGGTTCATCCGCGCCGAGCCCTGGCTCTCGATCGTGGCGGGCCTCGCCATCATGCTCACCGTCCTCGGCTTCAACCTTCTGGGCGATGGACTGAGAGACATCCTCGATCCCGCGCCAGCTGTCGCGCGGCGGCAAGGCCGTCCCAACGCCCGCACCAGCTGACCAGACAGAGAGGAGCCCCCAGCCCATGACGAACTCGTTCCGCATTCATCGCCCGTGCTTCACGACGCATGCCGACGGAAGCGACGCCATTCTCACGATCCATGAGATCACCGGCAACGGCGATGGCCCGACGGTCGGCATCAGCGGCGCCATCCACGGCAACGAGCCGACCGGGACCGAGATCATCCTCGAGCTCTACCGTGTTCTTCAACACACTCCCGATCCGGGCCGCCTTCTGCTCCTCCCGGTCGCCAATCCCCGCGCCTATGCGCAGAACCGCCGCTTCACGCCGATCGACGAGCTCAACCTCAATCGCGAATTCCCGGGCGACCCGGGCGGCAACTACACGCAGCAGCTCGCCGCGGCGATCACCCGCGAGTTCCTCGAGGTGATCGACGTCCATCTCGATTTTCACTCGGGCACCGATCGGCCGACCGTGGACTACGTCTACATCTGGAACGATGAGGCGCTCTCCCGCAGCTTCGGCTCGACCGTGCTGTACCGCCCGGAGCAGAACCGGGAGGGGACGACGTTCACGGGCACCACCAAGGTGGTCACGATCGACCGGCGCAACATCCCGGTCGTGGTCGTGGAACTCGGCGGCGGCATCGTCGAGCAGAAGCCCTATGTCGAGCGGGGTCTCGCGGGCCTGCTCAACATGCTGCGCAAGCTCGGGGTCATCGAGGGCGAGGTCGTGCCGCCGCCGAAGCAGACGGTGGTGCGCGCGATCAAGACGGTCCGGCCGACGCAGGGAGGCCTGCTCGAGACCCTCGCGCCGCCGCTCGGCCAGACCATCAAGCGCGGCGCAGCTGCTCGGGCGGATCGTCAGCCCCTACACGTTCGAGACCCTGGAGGAGATCCCGACGCCCTACGACAACGGCGTCATGATCCTGTCCCATCTCGGCCGGAACGTCGTCGAGGCCGGCGACTACGCCTACATGGTGGGCGACCTCGCGGGCGCGGAAGCGCTAGGACGTGACTGCCGGCGCCAGCTCGCGCCTCCGGCGACGCGTCGCGCTCCCGTGCTGCGAGGTGCGCGATCTCGACGTCTCGATCCACGGCGAGGCGGCGTCCTTCCTCGTCGTGCGGAACATGGCGTTCGCGGTCGCGCCCGGCGAGACCCTGGCGATCGTCGGCGAATCCGGGCTGCGGCAAGTCCATGACGGCGCTGTCGCTGCATGCGGCTCGAGCCTGCCGCGGCGACGATCGACGCGCGGTTCGATCCTGCTCGAGGGCGCGGACCTGCGGAAGCTGCCGCAGACGGAGCTGGAGGATCTGCGCGGCAACCGGATCGGCATGATCTTCCAGGAGCCGCTGACTTCGCTCAACCCCGTGATGACCATCGGCGACCAGATCGCCGAAGGCGTCATGCAGCACCGCCACGTGAGCCGCCGGACCGCGCGCCGGCGGGCGATCGAGACGCTCGACCCTGGTGCGCATGCCGGATCCCGAGCGGAGGGCGGATCAGTATCCGCACCAGCTCTCGGGCGGCATGCGCCAGCGGGCGATGATCGCCTTGGCGCTCGCCTGCGAGCCGCAAGGTGCTCGTCGCCGACGAGCCGACGACCGCTCTCGACGTGACGATCCAGGCCCAGATCCTGGGCTTCATCCGCGATCTGCAGCAGCGCCTCGGCACGGCGCTCGTCCTGATCACCCACGACCTCGGGGTCGTGGCCGAAATGGCCGATCAGGTGATCGTCATGTATGCCGGCCGTCGCGTCGAGGTGGCGCCCGTCGAAGCGCTGTTCGACCGGCCCCTCCATCCCTACACGCGCGCGCTCATGCAGGCGGCGCCCCACCTCACCGACGTCGGCAGCGCCAAGACGCGGCTCGCCGAGATCCCCGGCACGGTGCCGCCGCCCTGGGACATGCCGCGCGGCTGCGCCTTCGCGCCGCGGTGCCCGATCGCGCTGTCGGAACGCTGCTTGAAGGAGGAGCCGCCCCTTGCGCTGAAGGAGGACGGCCATTGGGCCGCCTGCTGGGAAGACCGGCGATGCCGATACCTGAGCGCGGCGCCGCTCCTCGAGGTCTGCGACCTCGCCGTGCACTTCCCGATCCGGCGCGGCCTCTTCGGTCGACAGGTCGACAGCGTTCGCGCCGTGGACGGCGTGAGCTTCTCGATCGCAAGGGCGAAACCTTGGGCCTCGTCGGCGAGTCCGGCTGCGGCAAGTCCACGACCGGGCTTGCGCTCATGCGGCTCGTGACGCCGACCGCCGGCGCCGTGCGGCTGCGGGGGCAGGACGTCGCCAGTCTCTCGCGCGCGTGAGCTCAAGGCCCACCGGCAGCGGATGCAGATCGTCTTCCAGGACCCGTACTCGTCGCTCAACCCGCGCCAGCGCGTCGCCGACATCATCCGCGCGCCGCTCGACATCCACGGTGTCGGCACCGCGCGGGAACGGCGGGCTGCGGTCGCGGATCTCATGGGCCGCGTCGGGCTGCGGCCGGACCAGGCCAACAACTTCCCCCACCAGTTCTCGGGCGGGCAGCGGCAGCGCATCGGCATCGCCCGGGCGCTCGCGGTCCGGCCGGAGCTGATTATCTGCGACGAGCCGGTCTCGGCGCTCGACGTCTCCGTGCAGGCGCAGATCCTCAACCTGCTCGTCGACCTGCAGCGCGAGCTCGGCCTGTCCTACCTGTTCATCTCGCACGACCTCGGCGTCGTGAAGCACATCAGCGACCGGGTCGCGGTGATGTATCTGGGGCGCATCGTCGAGATCGCGTCGCGCGACCTGCTCTTCGCGAGCCCCGGCCATCCCTATACGGAGCTTCTGCTTCGCTCGGCGCCGCCGGCGCATCCGCGCGACCGCCGGCGCTATTCGGCGACGGCCGAGGATGTGCCGAGCGCGACGCGGGTGCCCAGCGGGCTGCCCGTTTCATCCGCGCTGTCCCGCTCGCCACGGAGTCTGCCGGGCCGAAATGCCGCCGCTGACCCCCCGGCCGGACGGGCGCCTCCTCGCCTGCCATCATCGCTGAGAGAACCGCCCTGTCAGACGGATCGACGCTCATGCCCGTCGACGCCTCTGCCGCTCGCCTTCGGAATCGCCATCCCTGATGCTTCTGCGACGGCCTCGATCGCCGGACGGTCGCTGCAGCCCGGATCCGAGGTTCTGATCGAGGAAGGGATCATCCGCGAGGTCAGCGCGCGGTCCGATCGCCAGCCCCTCCGGCCGATGTTCTCGACCTCGCGAGGCCGGACGCTCATGCCAGGCCTCATCGACTGCCATGTGCACGTGATCGCGGCGAGCGCCAATCTCGGACAGAATGCCGCCATGCCGAACTCGCTCGTGGCCGCCCATGCCGCGCGCATCATGGAAGGCATGCTGCGCCGCGGGTTCACCTCGGTGCGGGATGCGGGCGGCGCCGACCACGGGCTCGTGCTGGCGCAGGAGAGCGGGCTCATCAAGGGCCCGCGGCTGTTCATCTCCGGAAAGGCGCTCACGCAGACCGGCGGCCATGCGGATTACCGCGGACGGTTCGACCGGCGCACCGCCGAGCACTATGCCGATCGGCTCGGGCACTCGGGCCGCGTCGCCGACGGCGTCGCCGAGGTGCGCCGGGCCGCCCGCGAGGAAATCAAGGCCGGCGCCCGCTTCATCAAGATCATGGCCAATGGCGGCATCAGCTCGCCGACCGATCCGATCCATTTTTTCGGCTATTCGCGGGAGGAGATCACGGCGCGCCGTCGAGGAGGCCGAGAGCGCCGGAACCTATGTGCTGGCCCACCTCTACACTGACGATGCCATCCGGCGAGCCGTCGAGTGCGGCGTGCGGTCCGTCGAGCACGGCAACCTCGTGACGCCCGAACACCGCGCAGCTCATGAAGGCAGAGAGGAGCCTTCGTCGTCCCGACTCTCGTCACGTTCGATGCGCTGGCCGAGGAGGGGGCCTCTCTCGGGCTGCCGCCCGAGTCCGTCGCCAAGATCGAGGCGGTCCGGAGCGCGGGCCTCGCCTCGTTGGAGACCTTCCGCGCCGCGGGCGTGCCGATGGGGTACGGGACCGATCTCCTCGGCGACATGCACCGCCATCAGTCGCGCGAGTTCGCTGATCCGCAACCAGGTGCTCCCGGCGCCCGAGATCATTGCGAGCGCGACGAGCGTCGCCGCCAAGATCCTCGGCATGGACGGCAAGCTCGGGATCGTTGCGCCCGGCTGCCTTCGCGGACCTTGATCGTCGTCGAAGGCAACCCTCTCGAGGATGTCGCGCTTCTCACGACCGGGATTCGGGCGGTGATGCTGGGCGGAACCTTCGTCGAGCCGCCACGCTTTTAGAGCGGAGGCAGCTCCGGCAATCGGACCGGAGTAAGCATTGGAGCGCCCGCGGCATCCCCAATCACAGATATTTCCGTCCAGGTCTGATACCGCGATCCTGAAGAAGCTGCTCGTGCAGCGGCAAGCCCTGACCCGCGAGCATAAGTATTCAGATCAAGTACCGAGTTCGATCGGCTCGGAGGTCAGAGCGCGACACTGGAGGACGATCGATGCAACGCCCGCGCTGCAACCCGCC
>CAVRRI010000024.1:0-149417 GCA_963723525.1 uncultured Alphaproteobacteria bacterium | reverse complement strand
GGGGGCGACGGAGAGGCGAAGATCCTTGAGTTCCAACAATTTGTTGCTCGTCTCCCTTCAGTATTCCGGTTCTTCGCACAATCACGGCAAAGTTCAATACACCGACTCGATGCTCGTTCGTTTTCGATATCCCTTGGGTCACCGCAGAAGTCGTCGTCATCTCGAAAGCCTCGAGCCGTCCGTCGAGGTTCATCGGGCCAGACACCCCGGTTTCCGAGACCTTCACCCGGGTCGGCGAACGGCGCCCATCGACCGGGAGGCCGACAGGCGCCCACCAGAGTGTCGCCTTTGGTCGGGAGTTGAGCTATAGTTCTTGTGCAGGTGCGAACGTATCGAACTGCGGTGCAGCATGGCAACACAGCTCGCGCAGGATTCGGCGATGTCCGCTGCAAGGCCGGCGGGACCAGCGCTCGCCGGAGAGCGTCGGCAACTTACCGCCCTCTTCTACGACATCGTCGACTCAACTGCCCTGCTTCATGAATTGGATCCGGAAGATTTCGGCATTGCTCAGCGGGCCATCCACTTGGAGGCCGCGGCGGCGATCCGGAGCCACGGTGGTCACGTGGAGCACATCCAGGGCGACGGCGGCTGCGCCTTTTTCGGCTATCCAGAACCCACCGAAGATGCGGCTGAATGTGCCGTAGCCGCCGCCCTCGAGTTGGTGGAGCGGTGCAAAGCAGTTGCTGGCGAGCTGGGCTGCAATCCGCCGCTCCAGGTTCGGGCAGGCGTCGCCACTGGAGAGGTCGTTTTAAGCCACGGACTCCAAACTGGGTTGCCCGTCGACCACGAGATCATCGGAATCGCGCCGGCGCTCGCTTCCAGGATTCAGGCGGAGGCTAAGCCGAATAGCGTGGTCGTCGCAGACACGACTCATCGCATCGTGCAGCCGGCTTTCGAGTTCGAGTCTCTCGGGCTGCGCCCTCTGAAAGGCTTTAGCCAGCCGCAGCCGTTATGGCGACCTCTCTGCAAACGGGCATCGGCGGACCGCTTCTCGAGGCTGCGGCGGCCGGACATGCCGCTGATCGGACGCGACGACGAGCTCAATGTGTGCCGAGCCCGCTGGGCGATCGGGCGAAGTGGAAGAGGCCAAGTCGTCCTTGTGGTCGGTGAGGCGGGAATCGGGAAGTCGCGACTGATCGCCGAGTTCCGCCATGAAATCGCCAGCGGTGGCCATGAGGTCAGGTTGCTGCAATGCGAGCCCCGCGGAGATACGCGGCCGTTGCTTCCGCTCCTCGATCTGCTCCGGCGGGAGATCAATGGTGCGACCGGCGACACCGTGAACCCGTCTCCCAGAGCCATTCGCGACTACTTCCGGCGGATTGCGCCAAGCGCTTCAGACGAGATGGCGGCGCTCTTCTCGTTTCTGTTCGGGGTTGGTTCGAACGATCGAGCCAGCAGCTCAGGCTTCGAAAGCTTGCCGAGCTCCGAGCTGAAGGAGAGGGTTCTCGGCGCGGCCCTTGGCCTCCTGAGGGCTTGGTGCCGCAGCGGGCCGCAAGTCCTCATTGTGGAGGACGCGCACTGGGCGGACACCCTGACCACGGCTTTTCTCACCCGTATGATCGAGGAAGCTCACGACCTCCCGCTACTTCTGATCGTCACTTCGCGCGAGCAGGCTTTCCTCGATGCCCGCGACGCCCCGAACGTCGTGCCTCTTTTGCTATCCCGGCTCGATTACCCGGCAGTCTCTCGCTTCATCGCGGCGATCTGGGCGCCGCTGGTACCGCCATGTGAGCTTTCGGGCTTCGTTCACGATAAGAGCGACGGAATCCCATTGTTCGTGGAGGAGCTCACCACGCTCGTAAGAGACCGTTTCTCCGACTCGCCGACGGACGTGACCGAATGGGAACGCATCTTGCACAGCGAGGGTATCATCACACTGCGCGATTTCATTTCAGCGCGACTCGCATCTCTTGGGGGCGCCCGCCGGGTGGCGCAGATCGCCAGTACCATCGGGAGAGAATTTTCGCTGGATTTGCTGATGGCCATCACGCAGGGAGCCGAGTCGGTCCCCGAACTCGACGAGCATTTGGCCAAACTCATGAACGCCGGGCTCGTCAGCCGCCGGAGCATGAACGTCGCCATCACCTTCCGGTTTCGCCATATGCTGATTCAGGAGGCTGCCTATCACAGCTTGCTCAAGTCGGAGCAGCGCGAATTTCACGACCGGATCGTTCGCGCCGTACTCGCAAGGCGGGTCGCGCCGCTCCCGGATGACGTCATGGCTTGGCATTGCGATCACGCTGGCCGGCCGCTGGAGGCGGCGCAATTCGCCATCCGGGCGGCGGAGAGTTGCGCGATCCGCTCCGCGATGCATGAAGCGGAGCACCTCCTCAGCACGGCTGAGGCCCACCTCTCGCGCTGCAAGCCGGGGCCCAAGGTGGAGGACCTGATGCTTGAGCTCTGTGAAACACGCGGGCCGGTCGTCATCGAGCTGTTCGGAAAGAGCTCTGCGGAGGCGCGTGCAACGTACGAGAAGGGCGTTGCGATCTGCTCCGCAATTCATCCGGATGATCGCGACACTTGGTTTCCGCTCTATTGGGGATGGTGGTTCACCGCCCCCGATCTCGGCGTTCAGAACGCCCGAGCCAGGATCCTTCTTCGCGACTCCGCGACGACCACGGACGAGGTCCGACTGCAATCGCTCCATTGCGGATGGGCGACCCATTTCCATGCAGGCAATCACTCCGACTGCCTCGCTTGTATCGAACAGGGTCTTGCTCTGTACGATCCGGATCGCGCAGTCGGGAGCCGGGCGAAGTTCGGGGGCCATGACGCCAAGGTGTGCGCCCTTGCCGAGCGCGGGCTTTCACAATGGCTGCAAGGCGATCCGCGGGCGGCCGCGCACAGCCTGGAGACTGCGCTCGGATGGGCTGAGGAGATTGGCCATGTCGGAAGCCTGTCCCATGCTCTCGACGTCGCGATCGTCGGACACTGGCTACGAGAAGACGTCGATAATGTTGCCGCCTTCGCCAGCCGGATGCAACAAATGGCAAAGGAAAACAACTTGCCCGGCCTGAAGGCGAAGAGCAGCATCTTCGGTGGATGGGCCCGGGCGTTGAGAGAGTCTCTCGCGGATGGCCTGCAGGAACTGGAAGAAGGTCTCCAGCTGCAGCGCGCGATCGGGACCGAGGAGGATCTCCCGATCCATATCGAATTGTGGGCCGACCTCCTGGCGCGCTCCGGCAATTACGACGCCGGCATACGAGCGGTCGACGATGCTCTCCGGCGCGCGCATGACGCCGGCAATGCAGTCTGGTTGCCTGTCCTCTACCGAAGGCGCGGCCTGTTCAAGAGAGCCAAGGGTTCGCTCTCGTGGCTGCAAGATCTCCAGCGATCCCTCGACGAGTCCGAAAGGCAGGGCGCGAGGGCCTTCGCTGCCCGGGCGCGAACCGATCTCGACCGAACGCTCAGTCCATGATGCTGCCAGACGGCGAACTTGCGCCACCAGCAACTCTCGTCCCGGAACTGGTTGCAGCCAGTCGACCCTGCGGCGAACCCGCTCACGCTGAACGATCGTACGACTTGATCCGGACGATTCTGAGACGAAGAAATCAGTTCGGAATCACTCGAATGGGTTCCGTTACACGACTGGATAGGATCGGGATTCCGGTCGTGCAGGTCGTCCGGCCGCTCGCGCTTTCGAATGCAGTCAACCAAGGCAAGGGGCTGAGTCACGTCCAAGCTGCCGCCTCGGGTCTGATGGAGGCGCTCGAGACTTGGGCTGCCGAGAGGATTCCGCAATCGAGGTGCCGGAAGGCAAGCTTCGACGAAATGCCCGAGCGGGTCTGTGACCACTATGCGCCTTGGATCCGTCAGGGCACTTCACCCGACTGGCGTCGGCTCCCCCTCGCTTGGCTTGACGGCTGGGACCTTTTCTCCGGAGGCGCGGTGCCAACCCCGGCGGCGCTTGTCGACACAATCTACACGATCCCGTCTCCTCACCCCTACATGTTCCCGCGAACCACAACTGGACTTGGCGCGGGATCGACGATGGCGCGAGCAATCGTCAAGGCCGCAACAGAGGTTCTCGAAAGGGACGCGGTTTCACGGGCACATGCCATTCCGCATTTTTTCGATCGATGGCGGATCGACGAGAAATCGATCAGGGGCGGAGAGGCGGCCGAAGTGCTGAGTTGCATCGATAGGGCGAAGCTCATGGTCGGCATCTGGCGGGTCCCGACAAACCACGCCCTTCCCGTCTACTGGTGCCATGTCATGGAACGTGAAGCCTTCGAGGAGCTGGCCCCCCTCCCCGCGCAGGGCTTTGGCTGCGACGCGTCGGACGATGCGGCCCTGTCGAAAGCGCTCCTCGAAGCGTGCCAAGTCCGCCTCACGGCCATCTCCGGGGCGAGGGAAGACGTCACCCGAAGGGTGTATCCCCGAGAATTCGATCGAGCCCAACTGGCTGAATGGAGACAGTTTCTTGCCGGACCAGCGCGGACAATTCCCTTGCGCGCCGAGGGCGATCTCGGGTCTGACATCGTCTCCTCCGCGTCACTCGATGACGTGATCGAAGCGCTTTGCGCAGCGGGCGCTCAAGCCGCTCTTGTCGTGCCCCTCTTCAGCGACGTACAGGCAGGGATTCATATCGTCCGTCTGGTTGCGCCTCCACTTCGGCTGACATGGCAACAGCCGTGACGAGCGCTGACGAAATCGTAGTCTTCCTGGGACCGACTCTCGAGCAGGAATGCGCGCAGCAGAAACTGAACGCTGTCTATCTGCCGCCCGCGGAGCAGGGCTCGATCTATCGCATCGCGCAATCGCACCACCCTCGGGTCATCGTTCTCATTGACGGGCTATTCGCCAAGGTCCCTGCTGTCCGGCATAAGGAGATCTTGTGGGCGCTCAGCCTAGGAACAAGGATCTACGGCGCAAGCAGCATGGGTGCGCTGCGGGCAGCGGAGCTCGCACCATGCGGCATGATCGGACATGGCCTGATCTATCGTTGGTACAGATCGACCCCATTCGCAGACGACGACGAGGTGGCGGTCGCCATCACGCCGGCCGAGCTCGGCGCTCGTCCTTTGAGCGACGCCCTCATCAACATGCGTCTTACGCTTCGGCGGGGGGAGCGGGTCGGAGTGATCCCCGGCGAGATGCGCAGGGCTTTGGAGGGGCTTGCCCAATCGATGCACTTTGTCGATCGGACTTACGCCGACCTGTTCAGGAGGGCGAGGAGCAAGTTTGACCCCAAGTGGGCGACGTCGATCGACCCGATCGAGAACTGGGTCAGGGGCAACGCGGTCGACCAGAAGAAAGCCGACGCCCTTTCACTCCTGAAGTATCTTGCAACTGTGGAACTCGAAGGTGCGCGACCGACGGCCTTCCGCTCGCAACCCACATCATTCAGGCTGACGGAAGCCTGGGTCGAGGATCTGGAGGCGGCCGGTCTCGACCCGATAAAACTTCTCGGGGACACCGTCGTGCAGTGACGAGTCCCTGCTCCTGTGCCATTATAAGTAGCGAGTGGGGGCGGAAGCCATGAGCGACCTCGCGGTCACGCCGTCCGAAATCATCGGCGCGTCCCGCCTCGGGACGCGGTTTCTTGTCTTCCCCCAACCCTCATTCCTCCCCGGATATGAGCGCCCGGAAGTCGTTTGGCTATCCACGCCTCCTGGGTCGATCGGCCCTGGTCCCTCCGATCATCGGATGTATGTCGTCGACCCTGTCCTGTCGAAACAGCCGTACAGCACGCCGTATCTCCCTCCTTTCTCCGGCGATGCCCGCGCACCGGCGGTTCCCGGACCCGACGGCCACTTCGACCATCTCTCGATCGGCACGCCTGAATTTGCTTCCGCTCACGCCTTCGCCTGCGTGCGTCGCGTGCTCGACGTGTGCGAGAGCTATCTCGAACACGAGATTCCCTGGTTCTTTTCGCAGACGTACGAGCGGCTCGAGATCGTCCCTCACCTCGCATGGGATAACGCGCAGTCGGGCTTCGGCTTTCTCGAACTGGGAGAAGACGGCAGAGAGGATACGCCCTTTCCGTTCGCTCTGAACTTCGACGTCATCGCGCACGAGACTGGGCATCTCGTGCTGTTCGGTACGCTCGGCCTGCCGGTCGGCGGAAAGTCCGACAGACGATTTCCTCGCCTATCACGAGACCGTCGCCGACTTCTTGGCGCTGATCTCGCTGCTCCATTTCGACACGGCGCTCGATCGAATGCTGCGCCGGACTCGCGGCAACCTGCTGATAACGAACGAGCTCGATCACCTTGCCGAGCTGACCGATGAGAGGGCGATCCGAGTCGCCAGTCATTCGTTGAGGCTCTCGGATGTCGGCCGCGAAGTGCACGATTACTCAAAGCCTTTCGTCGGCGCCCTATTCGATGGTCTCCTCGAAGTGTTCCAGTTGATCATGGTCGAGCGCGGCCTCGCCTCTTTCGACACCCGCCAAATCAGTGAGGTCCGCTTCGACTTGAACCAGACTGACATCGAAAGAGAACTCGCGATATCGCGCGATGATTACAACCTACGCCATTTCGCCGTGAAGTCCGCCTTGATGGAGGCGCGGGACATCATCGGGGAAAGCTTGGTCAAATCGTGGGCGAAGCTTGCCGTCGACAACTTCTCGTTCCGCGATGCCGCGCAAGCTATGCTCGCGACCCTTGAAGCCGGTCGGGGCCGTCGGTTCGCCGATCGCGTATTCGATGAGTTTGTGTGGCGGGAAATTCTATAGCCGTACCTCAGCATCCATTCACACCGAGGGAGCTTGCCATGGCCGATTGCGAATGTGTCCCTGCCCCAGCTGGTGCAATTTTCGCCTCCGACGAAATTTTGCTCTACGGAATCAGACTCAATATTCAGCCGGCGCCAGCACCACCATTACTGCCTGAAGCCCATTTGAGCATCCATCCTCTTTGGAACGTCGCGCTCAGGCCCATATGGTTGGGTGGCGGCGTAGCGCCGCCTTTCCCTCAGATCGTCCTCGTCTATGGCTACGCGTATCAGGGACATTGCTATCGCCTGGACAAGCAGAAAATTCTGGCGTTCAACGGCCAGAATAATGGAGTTCATGCAATTGGTTGCCATTTCGAGTTCCCGTTCACAAATCCCACGGTCAATGTCCCGACCAATATCCCCCTGGGATGGTATCGGATGTGGGGCGTAAGAGCCTCCAATTACGCTCTCGAAATGCAAGTCTCATATGATCGGTTCGAAAAACTCATTCTTGAGGCCAACCTACCCGGTCGACGTGCTCCGAACACGTATGAAGCGCAAGCGCAGTTAGCTCATCGGGGGGGACGCGTCACAGGTCTTGCGCACGGCACATAGCGCACCATGTGGCGTGCGCGGCATTGATTTTGCCAGCTCAATGCAGGTCCGGACCGGAAGGCTGCGATCGACAGAGGCTATCCGCGGTTCGACCTTGTGGAGGGCTGCGAGCTGCCGCTGTCAGCGCAGCAAAATCACGCTCGCGCTTTGAGCACGACCTCCCCATCCTACAAAGGCGCTTCGCCGCCAATCACCAGCGCGTGTCTTCAGCGACCGACTTCTTCTCGAAATCCCAGATTGGCTCAGCCAATGGGCGTTTCAAAATGACCTTATCCGCCGAAAAGGCGGCTAATTCCCAGCCTTCCTCTCTATCACTTTGCTTCACCACAACATCAGTCAGTGGGACAACCTTGTACTCCCACTCGTGTCCACCTGCCATCGGGCCTCTCCTTCATGAAAGTACACGGGATGAGTTCCGAGATACCGGCCCCGAAACGAGCCCGCCCTATGGGTAAGCGAATGAATCTTACCTTTTTCGTGCTGCAGCAGCAATGCACAGCCTTGGCAGCGGAAGGGAAAGCGCCGCGTCTCTGATGGCGTGGCGGCGGGTGTTTGTTCACGGCGCAAAGATGCCCTTCCCGATCGAGCTGCTGAACGGATCAGACCGAAAGTCGGCGCCACTTCGGGAAGATCCGGGAACGTGTCCAGCGCCACTTCTGTGGCTGGCCGTCCTGTCGCCATCCGTGACATTCAAACCGGAGCGCAGGCAAACTAGCGCATCGTGCGGAAACGTGGACCCGGTTTTCCGCGCCGAACGATGCGCTGCTTCAGACAAAGAGCATCGGATGGATCCCAAAAGCGGAATCCACTTTTTTGGTCCGATGCTCTAAGGCACTCCGCCCAACAGACAACTCCGACAACCCACCCTCAACGCCCCACTCCCGCCTTCCCGGCATCCTCCTCAAGCGTCCTCTTCATAGCCGCCATACCCAGTTCCATGTTCCGGCGGATGACGTCCTTGAACCCCTCCGGCAGGATGTCGGTGATCCAGATGAGCTTGCAGCCGGTTCCGTCCGGCACGACCTGCAAAGACGCGCTGTGAAAGGTCGCGCGCGATTCGATCGCCCCATAGGCAAGGCGCCGGCTCTCGTCATCCACGGCAACGATCTGCTCCTTGACGACCTTCGGCAAGACACCGTCGACGAAGGTGACGGTTCTGACACTACCCTCCAGGATCGAGTCGACGGCGAAACCCCTGGCGATCCGCGTGTGGACGGCGCCTATGTCGCGCACCGCCGCCCACGCGGCGTCCGGACTGACATCGACGCGGATTTCCGTCCGGATCGTTGCGCCGAGGGATTCGGTCGGAAGAGATGCAACAGTCATTATCGACGCTCCTATCGAGACCAACGTAAACCAGGACCAGCGAGTGCTGAACATAACCGTCATCCTTCGAATGGTGCTCTCGGGCCAGCGCATCGTGCGGAAAAGTAGACCCGGTCTTCCGCGCCGAATGATGCCCTGCTTCAGAAAAAAAGAGCATCGGACCCTAGAGCATGCACACGGCTTCGATGTTGTTCCCGAGAGCGTCGAGGACGAAGGCCGCGTAGTAGTTCGGCGCGTAGTCGGTTCTGAGACCGGGCGCACCGTTGTCTGTCCCGCCGGCGGCCAAGGCGGCGGCGTAGAACGCGTCCACGGCGGCCCGATCCGACGCCTTGAAGGCCACGTGCGCCCCGGAGCCTTGGCCGGCCTTGGTGGCGTGCAGCCACAAGGCGCCCGCACCGTCGGATCCGATACCCGCCGTGCTCGCATCTTGATAGATCACTCCATGCCCCAGCGGCGCGAGCGCCGCCCGGTAGAACGCGAGGCTCGACTCCAAGTCCGGAGTCCGCAGGCCGACATGATCGTACATTCGAATATCCTCCATCTGGCGAAACGTTACACTTCAGTGCGCTCGGACTGAACGGCGCCCGAGATTCAGTTCGGAAACGCGGCATGCCGGGCGAGCGTGTCGGTGATCTCGAACCAGTCCGCCTTGGACTCGACGAAGATGTGCTTGTCCGGACGCGCGCCCGCCGCGTCGTCCAGGGTTCCCATCATCAGCCAGGTGAGTTCGGCTCCGGGATCGGTCGGCCAGGCCGCGAGACTCGAGCCGCAGCTCGTGCAGAACAGGCGCTCGAACCCGGGGGACGACCGGTAGCGGCCGAGAACGCCCTCGCCCCGCGTCCAGGCCACATCCTGCAAACGGGCACCGAGATAGCTCAGGAAAGCCGAACCGCTCCATTTGCGGCACATGGAGCAGTGGCAATGACCTGTGTGAACTGCAGGCCCGCGGATCTCGAACCCTACGGCCCCGCACAGACACGAACCTCGCATCATGATCGCCTCCCCGCGGTCACGCCAAGCGCCGGGCCCGGTATTCGCGGCGCATGCGCCAGTCGCCCGGCGCAATCTCCCGTTCTCCCAGCCAGTGAAAGGCATCGGCTTCGATCTCGGTGAAACTCCAGCGCATCGGGAGCCCGTCGGATCCGACGCCCCATTGGACGATGTCGTGGCCGACGCGGCGACCGATCATGGTGCTGACGTCGCCCGTCGATGGATGGGCCCAGACGATCCTCCAGTTGTCGGCGGAAGGATCGTAGATCCGCAACGTGGTGCCGTGGACGCCGTTCGCCGGCGTTTCGCCGGGGTTGCCGCGACCTGGGCGAGGCGAGATCCAGACGTCCTGAACGGCCCGCCCCTCCAGGATCCAGTTCGCGTGGATCTCCGCATCCTCCTCGTGCGTGGAACCGTCGCTCAGGTGATCGATGCGAGTCGCCTGCCAGCTTCCGACCAGCCAGCCGTAGAGCATCATCGCGTCGCGCCGCCCCGCCACCGGTCCGTCGGCCAGGAGCCCCGACAGGAACGCCGATCGAGTGTCTTGCATTTCTATTCGCCTTTCTCGACCGCAGCCGTGGCGGAACGATCGGGGAACGGTTCGAACTGGTAATCCGCCGCGATTCGCCCGGCCTCATTCAGGATCAGCAGCCCCGCGCCGCGATGCTCGACCGCTCCGCCGCCGTGCGGGACCAGACGCCAATCGAAGCGGATGGCCCCGTGGTGTCCGTCCAAGCCCGCATGCACCTGGAACTCGAGCCCGCGTCCCCCGTACTCCACGAAACTTCCATGCGCCTCGGCGATGACCTGCTCGTGACCCGCGAGCTCGTAGCTGCTGCTCAGATGGCGCCCGTCCTCGGCCCAGAGCGCCCGGACGCTCTCTTCCCGGCGGCGGGCGAGCGGCGCGTTCCACGTTTCGAGGTAGCGCGCCATGAAGGCTGTCAGTTCCTCCGACGCCGGAGGCGACGGTTCGAGGAACTGGTATTCCTGCCGGATCCGTCCATCGGGTGCGAGGATGAGATAGTTGCAGCCGACCGAACGGACTTCGCCGGTATCCGCGCGGGCCATTTCCCACAGGAAACGGACGGCTTCTCCGCAGCTCGCCACCGCTCCCGTCGCACGGAAGGGGCTTCTCTCCTGCGCCACCCATTTGTCGTAGGCGCCGTCGACCCGCGCCTCGATCTCCTTAAGCCCGCGCCAGACCTGCAGCCGGTGGCAGGTCATCGCGTCCTCGGTCCACAACGCGGCAATGCGCGAGCGCCTTTCCGCCGGGTCGGGCTCGTTCCATTGCGCCACATAGCGGTCGATGAAATGCGAAAGCGGGTGCATGACGGGGTCTCCGGATCGTCGGCCTTACGCGCCGATCACGACCTTCCCGATATGTCGCTTGTCCTCGAAGTGCCGGTAGGCGGCAGGAGCCTCCGAGAACGGGAAAACCCGATCGATCGCCGGCCGCAGGCGGTGGACGGCGATCGCCCTGTTCATGGCCTCGAAGTGCGCACGGCTGCCGACGAACAGCCTGCGCACGGTCACGAGACCGCGCAGCGCCGCGACATCCAGCGTCCCGTTGCCCAAGGCGGCAACGAGGGCGACCTGCCCGTCGGCCGCGCAGGCCGCCAGCGAACGGGGCAGGGTCGAGAGCGCGCCGGTCTCGACGACATGGTCTACCCCGCGCCCGTGTGTCAGCGCTCGGATCTCGCGATCCCAGTCCGGCCGCGCGACATAGTCCACGACCTCGTCGGCGCCCTTCGTCTTCAGCAGTGCCGCCTTCGAGTCGCTGGAGGTGATCGCGATCACCCGCGCCCCCGCCAGCTTGGCGAATTGCAGCGCGAAGAGAGCCACGCCGCCGGTTCCGATCGTCAGCACGGTCTCACCGGCGACCAGCGGACGCGGGCCGTTCAGGGAAGCCCAGGCGGTGACGGCGGCGCACGGCAGGGTCGAAGCCTCCTCGTAGCCGAGATGCTCGGGGATCTTCACCAGCGCCTGCTCGTCGGCCAGGACGTACTCGGCGAGCATGCCCGGCCGGGTGCAGCCGAACTGTTCCACCGCCATGTCGGGCGACATCCGCCCATCCCGCCAGCGGGGGAAGTAGGTCCCGCAGACGCGGTCGCCGACCGCCACCCGCGAGACGCGTTCGCCCACGCCCGCGACCTCGCCGGCTCCATCGCTCACCGGAATCGTCCCGGGCGGCGCCGGGATGGGGTAGAGCCCCTTCACGATCAGCATGTCGCGATAGTTCAGCGATCGCGCATGCACCTTGACCAGCACTTCGTTCGGGCCCGGGACCGGGACGGGAACATCGGCGGAGCGGACGCCCTCGACGGAGCCGATGGCCTCGAGCGTGTAGGCCTTCATGGTGTTCACGGCAGCACTTCCCCAACGACAAGACCCGGTCGCGAATGTGACGTTCGCCGCTCTTGAAGCCGCCGTCGATTACCTGCACGTAGGCGCGGCGACGGCGTTGAGGGTGACGTAATGCAGACGACCGATTCATCCGTGGGTTCGCTCCTGCGCGCCTGGCGCGAGCGAAGGGGCATGAGCCAGCTCACCCTCGCCCTCGATGCCGGGGTGTCGGCCCGGCACTTGAGCTTCGTCGAGACCGGGCGTGCCCAGCCGGGCCGGGAGCTCATCCTGCGCGTCCTCGAAGAACTGGATGTGCCCTTACGCGAGCGGAACGCGATCCTCGCGGCGGCCGGATTCGCGCCCACGTTCCGGCAGCGTCCGTTCGATGATCCGTCGTTCGACGCCGTGCGCGGCATCCTCAAGACGACGCTGGCCGCGCATCTGCCCTTCCCTGCCTACGTGATCGACCGGCACTGGAACGTCGCCATGTCGAACTACGCCGTCCCGGCGCTCTATGAGGGCGTCGCCGAGGAGCTCATGCGGCCCCCCGTCAACGTGATCCGCATGCTCCTGCATCCGCGCGGCTTCGGCGACCGGCTGCTCAATCGCGGCACGTGGCGGACTCATCTTCTCGCGCAGTTGCGCCGCCAGGCCCACCTCACCGGAGATCCCGACCTGGAAGCCCTTCTCGAGGAGGCTCTCGCCTATCCGCACGCGGAATCCGGCGGCGGCGAGGAGGGCGCCGGGACCGGCGTGGTCGTCCCCTTGGATGTCATGACCTCGCTCGGCCGATTGTCGTTCATCGGCGCCACGACGGTCTTCGGCGCGCCTGCCGACGTGACCCTCGAGGAGATCGCCCTGGAAATGCTCTATCCCGCGGACGAAGCGACGGAGCGGGCCGTCCGCTCGGCGGCCGCCGGGGATGACACCGCGGCGAAAGCGCCGCCGGAGATGACACCGAGACTCACATGAAGGGCGTCATCCTCGGACGTCGCGTAGCGGCATCCGAGGATCTCGGGCCGCGGCAGGCGCCATTCCGATCCGAGAAATCAGGCACTTCTGCTATAAGACCCGCCTGACTTCGGAGGGAACCGGACCATGACCGCCTTGGCTGAGGAGATCGCACGGGTCTACGGCACGCCGGCGGTCGTCATCGACCTCGATCGGGTCGAGCGCAACATCGCGAGGCTCCAGGCGGCCTGCGACGCGGCGGGAGTGGCGAACCGGCCGCACATCAAGACGCACAAGAGCCCGGTGCTCGCCAGGATGCAGCGGGATGCGGGCGCGAAGGGCATCACCTGCCAGAAGCTCGGCGAGGCCGAGGTGATGGCCGAGGCCGGGCTCGACGACATCCTGATCAGCTACAACATCCTGGGCGACGAAAAGCTCGGCCGCCTCGCGGCGCTGATGCGCCGCGCCAACTTGGCGGTCGCGGCGGACAACCCGGTGACGATCGCGGGTCTGCCCAAGGCCGCCGCCATGGCGGAGCGCGAACTCGACGTGCTCGTCGAGTGCGACACGGGCTATAAGCGGGCCGGGGTCGAAACGCCTGCGGAAGCGGTCGCGCTCGCCAGGGACATCGCGAGCCGTCCCGGGCTCCGCTTCGCGGGCTTCCTGATGTATCCGCCGGTCGACAGGGCCGAGCCGACGCAGCAGTTCCTCGACGAGGCGCTTGCCGGCGTGCACGAGGCGGGGCTCGAACCGCGCATCGTCTCGACGGGCGGCACGCCGAACCTGCGCCATCTCGGCAAGCTCAGAGGCGCCACAGAGCATCGGGCCGGCACCTACATCTTCAACGACCGCATGATGCTCAAGGCCGGCTGGGCGACGATGGACGACCTTGCGCTCCACGTCGTCGCCACCGTGGTGAGCCGCGCCGCGCCGGAGCGCGGCATCCTCGATGCCGGCTCGAAGACCCTGACCTCCGATACCGGTGGCCTCGAGGGTCACGGGCTCATCCTGGAGCATCCCGAAGCCAAGATCGTAAAGTTCGCCGAGGAGCACGGGTTCCTCGACGTCAGCGCCTGCAACGACCGCCCGAAGGTCGGCGACGTCGTGCGGATCGTCCCGAACCACGTCTGCGTGGTCGTGAACATGGTGGACCGCCTTATCGCGACGCGCGCCGGCGAGATCGTGGGAGAGATCCCCGTTGCCGCCCGCGGGAAGATCAGCTGACCCGGGTCAAGCGGCGGCGCTTCAGGTCACCAGGAGCACGAGCCCGGTCGCCGCCACCGCTCCGCCGGCGAGGCCGGGAATCCAGACCCGATCGATGCGGAAGAGAGCCCGGCCGAGGACGATGCCCGCAAGGTGGAGCAACACGGTCGAAAACGTCAGACCGGCGATGGCGTCGAGAACCCGCGCGCCCGCCGGCAGCTCGGCTCCGTGCGCGAACCCGTGCATCAGGGCGAAGGCCCCGCATAGCGCCGCACCCGCGATCAGCGGCAGCGATAGCTGCATCGCCACCGCGAGCCCGAGCACGGCGACCGAGGCGGCAATCGCGAGTTCCACTCCGGGCGGCGAAAAGCCCGCGAGGCCGATCCCCGCGCCGGCGAGCATCGTCGTCACGAAGGACGCGGGCCAGGCCCAGACCATCCGGCCGCCGACGAGACCGGCCCAGAGGCCGACAGCCGCCGCGGCGAGCACGTGGTCGAGGCCGAGAAGCGGGTGCGCGACGCCCATGAGGAAGCCGTGATCGCCGCCGAAGCCCGTGTGGGCGAGGGCCGGCAAAGCGAGGAACGCGGCGAGGACGACGCCGAGGATGGAGGCGGGTGCGGTCGTTCGGAACATGAATGGCCCCTGTTGGTTGCGCCGGTCGAAGCAAGAATCCTGCCGCTCACGCGGCTTCGACCCGCAGGCCGCCCACCTGCTCGATGAACCGGGCGACGGCTTCGACGCCTTCGCCCGAGCGCACATTGGTGAAGACGAACGGCCGCTGGCCGCGCATCCGGCGGGAATCCCTGTCCATCACGTCAAGACTCGGCGCCGACATGCGGCGCGAGGTCGATCTTGTTGATGACGAGGAGGTCCGAGCGCGTGATTCCGGGCCCGCCCTTGCGGGGGATCTTCTCGCCGCCCGACACGTCGATGACGTAGATCGTGATGTCGGCCAGTTCCGGCGAGAACGTCGCCGCAAGGTTGTCGCCGCCCGACTCGATGAGGATGAGGTCGAGGCCGGGGAAGCGGCGCGTCATCGTATCGATCGCCGCGAGGTTGATGGAGCAGTCCTCGCGGATCGCCGTGTGCGGACAGCCGCCGGTCTCGACCCCCATGATCCGCTCGTCCGGCAACGCGCCGGCGACCGCGAGAAGGCGCGCATCCTCCTTGGTGTAGATGTCGTTCGTGATGGCGCAGAGATCGTAGGTGTCGCGGAAGCGCTTGCAGAGCGCCTCCATGAGCGCCGTCTTGCCGGAGCCGACCGGACCGCCGATGCCGACGCGGAGGGGACCGTGGGGTGAGGTCATGAGCGGAACAGCCTGCGTGTACTGGGTTTCGTGCCTGAGGGCGGAAAGGTCGGAGCGGAATGCGGCCCCGCCGAGATCGTCCAGGGACGCCTCGGCCGTCGACGCCGCCAGCTTTTCCACGTGGGGAACGAGCGCCGCGGTGACGCGCTGCCCGTCGGTCTGGCCCACGGCGCCGAGGCGGACCGATGCCGAGACGAGGTTCGCGACGAAGCCGAGGATGAAGGCCTGCAAGGCATCGAGCAGCGGCACCTCGTGCCCGGCCGCCGCAACGCCGACGGCGACCGGATAGGCCACCGGACCGGTCCAGGCGGTCCGCAGGCGATCGATCGCCTCGCAGGGCCAGGACTTGGCGATGGCGAGCACGAAGGCGTCCCCTTGCGTGACGGTTTCGAGCCGGCGTTCCGCCGATGCGGCGAGCGCGAGCGCCAGTTCGGCGGTCTCGGCGAGGCGCGCGCAGTCCGCCCGAGCGCTGGCCCGATAGGCCTCGACGAAGAGGATCGCGTCGTTGCGCGCCGCGCCGTGCTCCAGAAGATCGGCGAGCCAGGCCTCGAGGCTCTCCGCATCGGCGACGTCCCCCGCCTCGAAGGCCCACTCGACCCCGTGCGAATAGGCGAAAGCCCCGACCGGGAATGCGGGCGAGAGCCAGACGAGAAGCGGGAGGTGGGCTGCCATCAGTGCTCGTGCTTGTGCCCGTGGTCGTGGTCATGCTCGTGACGAGCGTGGGCATGATCGTGCGCGTGCCCGTGGTCGTGATCGTGATCATGCCCGTGGCCGTGGTCGTGCCCGTGATGGTGATCATGGTGCCCGTGGCCATGATGATGGTCGTGGCCGCAATCGTGCTCGTAGGCGCCGCGCTCGGGCTGGAAGCTCCGCATGACGGCGGTCACCGTGCAGCCCTGGCCGCGCGCCATCTCGGCGAGGACGTGGTCCTCCTCGATGTAGATCGCCTCGGCGGTCACTTCGGCCGGGGCATGCCGGTTCCCGACGTGATAGGCGACCTTCAGGAGCCGCAGCGGGTTCTCGGCACGGAGTTCCAGCAGCCGCTGGGGGGCCGCCCTCACCTGGACGAGGCGGCCGTCCTCGAGCTTCACCGCGTCGCCGTCGTTGAGCACGGTCGCCTTGTCGAGGTCGAGCAGGAAGGCGAGGCCCTTGTCGCCGGTGAGCGCGACGCGGCGGCGGTTGCGGCCCTCGTGGTCGAGGGTGACCGTATCGACGACCTTGTCGGCCTTGACGGCGGGCCTGCGGACGATGGCGGTGGCGCGAAGCATGATCGGTCCTCAGAACAGGAAATATCGCTGCGCCATGGGTAGCACCGTTGCGGGCTCGCAGACCAGCAATTCCCCGTCCGCGGTCACCCGGTAGGTTTCCGGATCGACCTGGATGTCCGGGGTCGCGCCGTTGTGGATCATCGGATTTCTTCGAGATCCCGCCGCGGACGTTCTCGACCGCGACGAGCTCCTTCTCCAGGCCGAGCCGGGCCTTGAGGCCGCCGGCGAGCGCCGCGTGCCGACACGAAGGTGAGCGAGGTCGCGGCCCGTGCCTTGCCGAAAGCGCCGAACATCGGCCGGTAATGGACCGGCTGCGGGGTCGGGATCGAGGCGTTCGGATCCCCCATGGGCGCGGCCGCGATGGCGCCGCCCTTGATGACGAGGTCGGGCTTCACGCCGAAGAAGGCGGGCGACCAGAGCACGAGGTCGGCGAACTTGCCCTCCTCCACCGACCCGATATGCCGCGAGACGCCATGCGCGATGGCCGGGTTGATGGTGTATTTGGCGAGGTAGCGCTTGACGCGGAAATTGTCGTTCCCGGAGCCACGATCCTCCGGGCAGAGGGCCGCGCTGGACCTTCATCTTGTGCGCGGTCTGCCAGGTGCGGGTGATGACCTCGCCGATGCGGCCCATCGCCTGGCTGTCGGACGACATCATCGAGAGTGCGCCGAGATCGTGCAGGATGTCCTCGGCCGCGATCGTCTCCTTGCGGATGCGGCTCTCCGCGAAGGCGAGGTCCTCCGGGATCGACGGATCGAGGTGGTGGCACACCATGAGCATGTCGAGATGCTCGTCGAGGGTGTTCGCCGTGAAGGGCCGAGTCGGGTTCGTCGAGCGACGGCAGGACGTTGTCGAGCCCCGCCACCTTGATGATGTCAGGCGCGTGCCCGCCGCCCGCCCCCTCCGTATGGAAGGCGTGGATGGTGCGCCCCTTGAAGGCGCGCACGGTGTCCTCGACGAAGCCGGATTCGTTCAGCGTATCGGTGTGGATCATCACCTGGACGTCGTGATCGTCGGCAACCGCGAGGCAATTGTCGATCGCGGCCGGCGTCGTGCCCCAATCCTCGTGCAGTTTCAGCGCGCACGCGCCGGCCTCGACCATCTCGACGAGCGCCGCCGGCAGCGACGCGTTGCCCTTGCCCGAAAGCCCGAGATTGATCGGAAACGAGTCGAGCGACCGGAGCATCATCTCGATGTGCCACGGCCCCGGCGTGCAGGTCGTCGCCTTCGTGCCCTCGGCCGGCCCGGTTCCCCCGCCGAGGAGGGAGGTGACGCCGGACATCAGCGCGTCCTCGATCTGCTGCGGGCAGATGAAGTGGATGTGGGAGTCGAACCCCCCGGCCGTGAGGATCTTGCCCTCTCCGGCGATCACCTCCGTGCCCGGTCCGATCACGATCGTGACGTTCGGCTGTATGTCGGGATTGCCGGCCTTGCCGATGCGCATGGATGCGCCCGTCCTTCAGGCCCACGTCGGCCTTCACGATTCCCCAATGGTCGAGGATGAGCGCGTTGGTGATCACCGTATCGGCGGCGCCTGCCCGCGTTGGCGACCTGGCTCTGGCCCATGCCGTCGCGGATCACCTTGCCGCCGCCGAACTTCACCTCCTCGCCGTAGGTGGTGAAGTCCTTCTCGACCTCGATCACGAGGTCGGTATCGGCGAGCCGGACCTTGTCGCCGACGGTCGGTCCGAACATGCCCGCATAGGCGGCGCGGGGAAACGTGAAGGCCATCGAAGGTGCTCCTATAGGCTGCCCATGACGTCCTGCCGGAAGCCGTAGACGGTGCGGCTCCCCGAAAGAGCGATCAGCCTGACCTGGCGCGATTGGCCGGGCTCGAACCGCACGGCCGTGCCGGCCGGGATGTCGAGGCGCATCCCGCGCGCCTTCTCGCGCTCGAACCGGAGCGCCGGATTGGTCTCGAAGAAATGGTAGTGCGAACCGACCTGGATCGGCCGGTCGCCGGTATTCGCGACGGTGAGCGTGATCGCCTCCCTGCCCTCGTTGAGGGTGAGCTCGCCGTCAAGCGGCGAGCACCTCGCCGGGCCTGACCGCATCGTAGGCACCGCGGATCGGCTGGTGCACGGTGACGAGCTTCGTCCCGTCCGGGAAAGTGGCCTCCACCTGCACGTCGTGGATCATGTCGGCGACACCCTCCATCACCTGGTCGGCGCGCGAGCACGCGCGCCCCCTGCTCCATCAGCTCCGCGACGGAACGTCCGTCGCGCGCGCCCTCGACGACGAAATCGGTGATGAGCGCCACCGCCTCCGGGTAGTTGAGCTTCACGCCCCGTTCCAGCCTTCGGCGGGCGACCATCGCCGCCATGGCGACGAGGAGCTTGTCCTTCTCGCGCGGAGAGAGCTGCATTCTTGAAAAATCCTCAGGTCTGCCAGGAGCGCGGCACCGGGAGGCCGCGGAAGCGGGCGATGAAGCGGGCGAGATCCGAGCGGAGCGCCTGCGGGTCGGGTGACAAGAACCGTGCCAGGAGGATCCCGTCCCAGGCGGAGACGCCGCATTCGGACGAAGCATCGTCCAGCATGGCCCGAACGGCTTCGACTTGCGCCTCGGCGTCCGGCCCGACATGGAGGAAGGTCGCCACGGCCCGCGCGCCCTTGCCCACGGCCGGGCGGGCAAGCACCGCGGCGATCGGGCCCTCGAGCCGCACATCCTCCGCGAGGACGAGCCGCCCGCCGCGGCGGATCCGCCAGCGGTCCCGGAACGTTCCTTCCGAAACCTCCTCGCCCCGGGCCCACCGGCCGAACACGACGCTCTCGACGAGGGTAAGGCGCGCATCGTCCGCCATGCTCACGGCCAGGTCGCGGCGGAAGCGGCCGCCGTCGAACAGGATCTGCTCCTGCGGGAGCCAGGCGAGGCGGCTGCCGCGGCCGAGCGCGAGGCTCACCGCCATTTCCGTGTCGCCGCCGTCGGATCGGTAGATCTTCTCGGCGGCCTGCGTTGTCAGAACCGCCTCGGCGTCTTCGAGCAGGGCCGCGTCGACCGTCATGCGGTCGCCGCCCGTCATGCCGCCGCCCGTGTTGATGAGAACGCCCTCGCAAGCAGCGCCCTTCGGGAAGCGGATTCGGTAGCCGCCGCTTTCCGCGATCGTGAGCGCGGCCGACCCTCCCGGCGTCGCCCCCACGACGAGGCGCACGCCGCCTCGCGCCCGCACGAAGCCTGGCAGGGGCGTGCTGGAGGGGTGGACCATCATGAGCATGGGCGGGCGAGCATCGCCGCGCTCCGCCGTCGCCGCAAGCATGGGCTCCTCGGGATTGCCGCTCGATGAGGCAGACCACTGCCCAATCAATAGGCGATCTTGTCCACCTTGCTCATCCACTCGGCGAAGACCCCTCGGGCCTCGTCGGTCGGCGCATGGATCGTCGGAATCTGGCGCTCGGACACCGGTTTGGGGATCTCGTCGTAGAGCATCTGGTCGTCGAACCCGATCGCCGCCGCATCCACCCGCGTGTTGGCGAAGACGATTCGCGACACGCGGGCCCAATAAGCCGAAGCGAGGCACATGGGGCATGGCTCGCAGCTCGTATAGAGCGTTGCGCCGGTGAGCGCGAAGCTGCCCACCGCCTGGCAGGCGCGGCGGATCGCCGTCACTTCGGCGTGGGCGGTGGGATCGTTGGTCGAGGTCACCTGGTTCCAGCCTTCGGCCAGGACCGTCCCGTCGCGCACGATCACGGCGCCGAAGGGCCCTCCGGCCCCGGCCTGCATGTGCTCGCGGGAGAGCGCGATGGCGTGCGCGAGATGGACGTAGTCGTCGGAGGAGAGCTCGGCCATGCGATACGTCTCAAGCCATTCTCGAGGGAAATGGACCCGGCCCGCCATCAGATGATGGCGGCTGCAGAGGAACTAATTAATAGAGCCATGTGCCTTCTGACGGAACGGCGGTGCCGCCCTGCCCTTTTCGGGAGCAGACGATGCCGCCTTCGTCACGCGGTCCCGCTCCTGCAGCAGTTGCGCGGCGACGGACGCGGCGATGATCGCGGGCTCCTTGCCGCCGATGCCGGCAAGGCCGATCGGGCAGACGAGCGAGCGGATGCGCTCCTCCGGGATCGCGACCTCCCGGAAGCGCTTCTCGAAACGCGCGCGCTTGGAGGCGGAACCGATCAGCCCGACATAGGGGAACTCGCGCTGGAGCGCCGCGGCGGTGATCGCGAGGTCGAGGGAATGCTCGTGCGTCATCACGAGCACGAAGGCATCCGCCGGTGCGCGGTCGAGCTCAAGGATCGGGTCGGACGTCTGCACCGGCGTGGCGTTCGCCGGGATGTGCGCCGGGAAGGCCTCGTCGCGGGAATCGATCCAGCGGATGGCGAAGGGCAGCGGCGCGAGACAGAGCGCGAGGGCGCGGCCGACATGCCCGGCGCCGAAGAGGAAGAGCAGGGTCGGCGCATCGCCATAGGATTCCCGCCATCTCGGATTTCGTCCCTCGGCCGGCCGGGGCGGCAAGTGGAGGACGACGCGAGAGAGCTTGCGCCTCACGTGCCCATCTTCGCCGACGAAGGCTTCGGCCTCGAAAGCACCCTCGCGTTCCGCCTCCGCCAGGGCGTCGAGATGCTCCGCATCCTCCCGACCGAAGGTCTCCACCAGCACCGTCACGTGCCCGCCGCAGCATTGGCCGAGATCGGGCCCGAGCGCCTGCGCGATGAAACGGGCCGGCCCCCGCCCCCGCGCGATCGCCTCCCGGGCGATCCCGAGCATCCGCCAT
The DNA here is from genome assembly GCA_963723525.1 of uncultured Alphaproteobacteria bacterium. Lineage (GTDB taxonomy): Bacteria > Pseudomonadota > Alphaproteobacteria > Rhizobiales > Beijerinckiaceae > Microvirga. The sequence goes on along the minus strand of CAVRRI010000024.1, from coordinate 128,042 downwards.
TCGAGCTGGCCACCCCCGATGGTGCCGTGGAACGCGCCGTCCGGACGCACGATCATGCGCGCGCCGGCCTCTCGCGGAGCGGAGCCCTTCACGTCGAGCACCGATACCAGGGCAGCCGCGCCGTGGGCGGCGACGAGATCGGCGAGGCGGCGCCAGACGATCACGTTAGAGGCGCCTCCCGCGCACGGCCTCGCAGGCCCGCAGGATCGCCTCGGGCGTTGCGGGCGCATCGAGCGGCACCGGGCGCGACGGGTCGACGGCATGGATTGCGTCGGCCAGCGCGCAGAACACGCTGTTCGCCAGCATGAGCGGCGGCTCGCCGACCGCCTTCGAGCGGTAGATCGTCTCCTCGCGATTGCTGTTGGGGAACAGGGCCACCCGGAAGTCCGCCGGCACGTCCGACGCGACCGGGATCTTGTAGGTGGACGGCGCGTGCGTCATCAGCCGCCCCTCGGCGTCGAAGACGAGTTCCTCCGTGGTGAGCCAGCCCATGCCCTGCACGAACCCACCCTCGATCTGGCCGATGTCGATGGCCGGGTTCAGCGACTTGCCGGCATCGTGGAGGATGTCGATGCGCGTCACGCGGTTCTCCCCGGTGAGCGTGTCGACGATCACCTCGGAGCAGGCCGCCCCGAACGCGAAATAGAGGAACGGGCGGCCGGTGCCCTTGGCGCGGTCCCACGTGATCTTCGGCGTGCGGTAGAACCCGGCTTCCGAGAGCTGCACGCGCGCCTGCACGCAGGCCTTGGCGAGATCACCGAAGGACAGGCTCTCGTTGCCGATGAACACGCGGTCTTCGCGGAACTCGATCTGCTCCTCGGGGACGCCGTAGGCCTGCGCCGCGTGCGCGATCATACGCCGCTTGATCGCCTCCGCCGCGATCCGAGCCGCCATGCCGTTGAGGTCCGAACCCGAGGAGGCCGCCGTCGGCGCCGTGTTCGGAACCTTCGCCGTGGTGGTCGCGGTGATGCGCACCCGCTCCATGGCGATGCCGAATTCCTCGGCCACGACCTGCGCCACCTTGATGTAGAGCCCCTGCCCCATCTCGGTGCCGCCGTGGTTCAGATGCACGGAGCCGTCCTGGTAGACGTGCACCAGCGCGCCCGCCTGGTTGAGGTGAGTCAGCGTGAAGCTGATGCCGAACTTGACGGGAGTCAGCGAAAGCCCGCGCTTCAGGATCGGCGAGGCGGCGTTGAAGGCGGCGATCTCCTGGCGGCGCTCGCGATAGCCGGATGTGCGCTCGAGCGTCTCGACGATCGTGCGGAGCGTATCCGTCTCCTCCACCTCCATGCCGTAGGGCGTGAGGTTCCCGCCCGGCCGGTAGAGGTTGGCATAGCGCACGTCGAGCGGATCGCGACCGGTCGCCCAAGCGATGTGGTCCATCACGTGCTCGATGGCGAGCATGCCCTGCGGACCGCCGAACCCGCGGAATGCCGTGTTCGATACGGTGTTCGTCTTGAGGCGCCGCGATCCGACGTGGACGGCGGGCAACCAATAGGCATTGTCCGAATGGAACATGGTGCGGTCGACGACGCCGCTCGACAGGTCCGCCGAGTAGCCGCAGCGGGCGAGATGGTCGACCGAATAGGCCAGGATGCGCCCCTCACCGTCGAATCCCACCCGCCAGTCGCAGCGGAAGTCGTGGCGCTTGCCGGTGAGGATGAAATCGTCGTCCCGATCGAGCCGCAGCTTGCAGGGCCGCCCCGTGACCTTCGCGGCAAGGGCCGCGATGGCCGCCCACTGGGTCGCCTGGCTCTCCTTGCCGCCGAACCCACCGCCCATGCGGCGGATCTCGCAGGTGACATAGGCGTCCGGGATGCCGAGCACGCGGGCGACCACATGCTGCACTTCGGTCGGATGCTGCGTCGAGGAATAGACGTGGAGATCGCCGTCCTCGCCGGGGATAGCCAGGGCGACCTGGCCCTCGAGATAGAAATGCTCCTGCCCGCCGACGCGGAACTCGCCCGCGAGCGCATGCGGCGCCCGCGCGAGCGCGGCTCGCGCGTCGCCGCGCCCGAAAGCGTAGTCGGGCAGCACGGTCTCGTCGCGCTCCAGCGCGTCCTCGACCGTCACGCTCGGGCGCTCGCGCTTCCACTTCCATGGCGGCGAGCCGCGCCGCACGCCGCCCCAGATCGCGCCCCGTCGCCACCACGGCGAAGACCGCCTGACCGTGGAAGGCGATCTCGTTCTCGACGAACATCGGGTCGTCGCCGAAGGCCGGCGAAACGTCGTTCTTGCCCGGGATGTCCGCGGCGGTAAGCACTGCCACGACGCCGGGCGCCGCCCTCACGGCGGAAAGGTCCAGGGAGAGAAGCCTGCCGCGCGCCTTCGGCGCCTGGCCGATCGCCACATGCAGCGTGCCTTCCGGCTCCAGGATGTCGTCTACGTACTGCGCCAGGCCCTGCACGTGCTTCGAGGCGGAATCGTGCGGCAGCGGCCGGCGGATGTGACGGAGCGTCTCGGCCTCGACGGATTTCACGGGGACGTTCATGGCCCTACTCCGCCGCCTCCGGCATCTCGCGCTGCGCCACGATGCGGGTGGCCCGCGTGTTGCCGTAGGCGATCTCCGTCAGCGCCTTGAAGAGCAGGTTGCGGGCCACCGCGGCCCGATAGGCCGCCGAGGCGCGATGGTCGTCCATGGGCTGGAAGTCGCGGGCGAGCGCTGCGTAGGCGCCTTCCCAGGAGGCGGGCTCGTCGAGCGAGATGCCCTCGAGCGCGACTTCGGTCTCCGGGGCGCGCTTCGGCGTGCCGGCCATCCCGCCGAAAGCGACGCGCGCCGCGGCGACCCGACGCTGGCGAAGAGTCAATCTTGAATGCGCCCAGCACCGCCGAGATGTCCTCGTCGATGCGCTTCGAGACCTTGTAGGCGCGAAACGCTTCCCCCTCGGCGAGCTTCGGCACCGTGACCAGGCGGACATACTCGCCGGGCTGCCGGTCCTGCCGCCGATAGGCGATGAAGAAATCCTCGAGCGGGATGGTGCGGGTCGCTCCCGCGCGGCGGAGTTCGAGCGTGGCGCCGAGGGCGATCAAGGCCGGCGCGAGATCGCCGATGGGGGAACCATTGGCGATGCTGCCGCCGACCGTACCGGAGGCCCGCACCTGCGCGGAGCCGAAGCGGCGCATGACCTCCCCGATGTCGGGATCGAGGGAGGCAAGCGCCGCATAGGCGTCCGCAAGCGTGACCCCGGCGCCGATGGTAAGCGCGTCCGCCCGGTCCTTCAGCCGGGACAAGCCCGCCACGCGGCCGAGCCAGATCATCTTTTCGATCGGCTGAAGCCCCTTGGTGAGCCACAGGCCCACATCGGTGGCGCCGGCAAGGATGGTCGCGTCAGGGTGCGCGCCGTAGAGGCGGGAGAGCGACTCCTCGCTCGCGGGAGCGGCGAAGAAACGGTCCGGACCGCCGATCATGAGATCGGCGTCGTCCGCATAAGCCGCGAGCCGCGCCGCGGCCGTTTCCCTCGCAGCCGCAAACGCATCTTCAGGCACCGAGGAGCAAGCCTCGAGCGCCGCATCCACGATGGGGCGATAACCCGTGCAGCGGCACAGGTTGCCGGCAAGCGCGTCGTTCACCGCGCCGCGGCTCACCGGCCGGGCGCACTCCTGGTAGAGGGTGAACAGGCTCATCACGATGCCAGGCGTGCAGAACCCGCATTGCGAGCCGTGATTGCGCACCATCGCCTCCTGGACTGGGTGCAGGTCCTCTCCAGAGGCGAGATCCTCGACGGTGACGATCTCGGCGCCATCCGCCTGCCCGAGCAGGAAGATGCAGGCATTGATGGGCTCGTAGGTCAGCCGCCCGTCCTTCACGCGGCCGAGCGCTACCGTGCACGCGCCGCAATCGCCCTCGGCGCAGCCTTCCTTCGTGCCGAGGCTGCGCTCCTCGAGCCGGAGATAATCGAGCAACGTCGTCCGGGGATCAAACCCCCTCTTCTCCACCCCTCGCCCTCGCCGCCAGAAGCGGATCGCATCCCTTTCCAAACCACCCTCCGCCGAACTCAACCGGCTCAACTCCTTAGAGCCGGGTAGAATGGCCGAGGCAGGGACGCAAGCCAACTGGGTCGATGTCGCGGCGCGGCAGGGCGCAGCGCCGGCGCGGTGGCGGCTAAGCTCGACTTCGGCAGTTTTCATGTTGGGTAGCAGGCGAGCGCTGCGTCTCGACCCCAACATGTCGTCGCACCTCGGCAGGGACCGGCCCAGGAGGACCTCGAGCGTTGCGGCCTTGGCGAGGATCACGGTTTGAGGCAGCATCGCCGGAAGTCCATGCAGGAGGAGCCTGGACCCACAACGCGCAACCGACCCAACGGGATTCGAGCACTTGGAGAGCTGGGTGACACGGGAGGAAATCTTAGGCCGCTACAGGCGCGATCGAGCCATCTCGGTCAAGATCCAGACGGGCGCGCTAGCCCAGATCTCCAGACCGGTCCTCCTCCGGCAGGCCAAACGCTTGGGCCTGTCGAATGGCAAGGTTCTCAGGGTGAGCCATGATGACGAACTCACCCTCGTGTTCGACTTGCTCCTCTACACCACCACCCCGCCTCTCGGCCGCTCGCGTGCGATCGACCGCTATGCCCGCGTCCATCGGCCGGTGCCGGGCAGCGATGAGGCGCGCGTCTTATCCGCCCTGCAGGGTTCTCGCTTCTCGCTGTTCCAGGTTAAGGAGCGCCATCCGATGGCGGGGCTGATCATGACGGACCTGCTGCGGGAGGGGGGAGCTGGCTCATGGATGAGGGCCTGGAGGCGAGTGCTCAAGTCGGGGCGGTGTTCGGCACACGATTGGCCCGGCCGGACACCTTTGCGTTGACATGCGGTGCGCTGGTGCCCATCGATTCCGAGACGCTGGGCAGGCTGGCCTCCGTGATCGATGAAGCAGGTACAGTACCTGCCGAGCTGGCCGACGATCCGCGCTTTGCGGAGTTCCTCTATCAGCTCGCTCTGCAGCTCGATCTGACGGGATTCGTCAGCTATCGCTGAACCGCTCAGCACGCCCCCCAAATGGCCCAGTCGAGCTGAGAGACGGTTTCGAAATGGGTTGTCAGGTACGCAGTTCGTCGTGCGGGGCCTCGGCCTCCTTGAATTGAGGTCCGCCGTGGCGATCCCCTCGGTGCGGTGAACGAGCGAGGGCTGTGAACACCCTGCCGATGCTCGCCCGGGCTTCGTCATGCCGGCCGGCGCGGGTGCGAATGCTCGGCCTGGAACAAGCTGCAACCAACGCCTCGCCAAGGACTTCGAGGCCACCTTCGCTTCAGCCCGCGCCTTCGTCTACGCCGCCATGCTGCTCGCTCAGCGTGTCGCCAAAGCATCATGAGTTTCGAAACCGTCTCTAAGCCGCAACCCTGATCAGGAAACGCTCGATCTCCTGCTCCAAGCGGAGGACCACGTCGTCCACGGTCCGAACCGCCTCGTTCACCGAGAAAGCCGTCTCCGCCGTCCGCTGCGACGCCCCCGTCACCGTGTTCACGCCCTGGGCCATATGGTGAGTGCTGCGGGCGGCTTTGGCGACGTTGCGGGAGATCTCCTCCGTGGCGGAACCTTGCTGGATCATGGAGGCCGCGATGCCGACCGTCGTCTCGTTGATCTCCCGCATGCGTCCCGTGAACTTCCGAATGGCCCCGACGGCGCCATCCGTGGAGGTCTGGACGGCGAGGATCTGCTTCGAGATCTCCTCGGTCGCCTTTGCGGTCTGGGCGGCGAGGGTCTTCACCTCGCTGGCCACGACCGCAAAACCCTTGCCGGCGTCGCCCGCCCGGGCGGCCTCGATGGTGGCGTTGAGGGCGAGGAGATTCGTCTGGTCCGCAATCGAGCGGATGAGGTCGACGACGTCCCCGATCCGCCGCGCGGCCTCGGAGAGCGAGCCGATCTCGGCGTTCGTCGCCTCCGCTTCTCCGAGCGCCCGCTCGGCGAGAGTCTTGGCACGATCGAGCTGCTTTCCGATCTCGCCGATGGAGGCCGAGAGCTCTTCCGCTGCACTTGCCACCATATGTACGTTGCTGGAGGCCTCGCGCGAAGACAGGGCGGCGACCTCGATCGCACCTTGGGCCTCCTTCGACAGGGTCAGCATGTCCTTCGACCGCCCGCGCATTCCCTGCGTCGAGGACGTGAGCGACTCGAGCAGTTCCGTCGCAACTTCGCGAAAATCCTGAATCGCCGCACCGAGGGCGCTGCGGCGCCGGGCGGCGCCGTCCTCGGACCTGCGCTGCGCCTCTTCGAGCGACCGCGCGCGAGCGCTCGTGTCGCGCAGGACTTCGAGCGCTCGGGCGACGCCGCCGATCTCGTCGTCGCGATCCTGATGAGCGATCGGGCTGTCCAGATCGCCGGCAGCCAGTGCCTCGACTCTCCGGGCCATGGCATGGAGCGGCTTGAACAGGCGCGCGGCGACAGGTCCGGCGGTCAGGCACACGAAAAGGGCGATCGCGCCGGCGGCGAGCGCCATCGTCTGCAGCGTGTCTTCGTAGACGCCGAAATAGTCCTCGATCGGGATGCCCACATGGAGGATCCCGTTCACTGTCCCGGCCTTGTCGAAGGTGGGCTGGTAGACGGCGTAGAAGCGCCGCCCGAACAGGGTCGTCGGCCCGTAGTAGGCTTCGCCCTTGCGGACGAGGGCCTGGGCTGGACTGTCGTCGGCGAGCCTAGTGCCGACCGCCCGGTCGCCGTTCTCCTTCTTCACGGTGGTCGTGCGTCGGATGAAGGCGTTCTGGACAGCGTCGTAGGCTGAAAACGGTCGCGTTGCCGCCGACATAGGACACCGAATCGTCGACGATGGAATGATCGGAGAAGGCGGAGAGGGACGGCGATTCGATCCGGGCGACGCGCTGGCCGTCGAGCGTCACCTTGGCGTCCTTCATGCGGCCGGCGAAGACGAGCGCGAGGCTGCGGATGGACTGCTCGCCGTCGGCGCGCTGCTTGCTCTCGAGCTGGGTCCACATCGTGTGCGACGTCGCGGCCCACATGCCGACGGCCGTCAGCACGATGGCGGCGCCGACGACCGCGACGACCTTGGCAGCCAGGTTGATGGTCTTCAGCACGACGTGGTCTCCGGCAATACGATTCGGTGATGCCGGAGACTCTAGGGCTCAATGGTAAATCACGGTTTGCGGGAAGATTCACCCACAATAGACACTGGCTGATATAAGTATAATACCGTATGATTCGCGTGATCACCACACGCCCGTATTCGGCATTGAGGTCCAGGGTTCCTGCGGCGGTTTCGCGTCTCCCCGCTGAAGGAGCTCGATCGAGATGTTGTCGGGCGAGCGGACGAATGCCATGTAGCCGTCGCGCGGCGGGCGGTTGATCGTGACGCCCGCATCCAACAGCTTGCGGCAGGTCTCGTAGATGTCGTCGACCCGATAGGCGAGATGGCCGAAATTGCGGCCGCCCTGGTATTCGCGCTCATCCCAGTTATAGGTCAGCTCCAGGAGCGGCGCCTTGGTGTCCCGGGACCTTTCCACGTCATCGGGCGCGGCGAGGAAGACGAGGGTGTAGCGTCCCTTTTCGTTCTCGGTCCGCCGCACTTCCACGAGACCCAACTTCCTGCAGTAGAAATCCAGCGATTCCTCGAGGTTCGCGACGCGGACCATGGTGTGGAGGTATTCCATCGTCATCTCCCATGCTGTCGGGAACGGTCATGGCGCATTTGACGAAGGGGTCAAGGCCCTGCGGCCGCGTGGGGCACGGCCGCAACACAATCCATGGTTTCGAAACCGTCTTGCTTTAGGAGCGGGCCTGCGCATACGGGAAAGCCAGAATGAGCCGCGCCGACCAGCCGATCGAGAGACGCAAGGAACACGCCGCCCTCTGGTCGATCGGGGCGAGCGCCGCCATCACGCTCGCCAAGGGCGTTGCCGGTCTAGCGACCGGCTCCCTCGCGCTCATTTCCGATGCGGCCCACAGCCTGCTCGACGTGGCGTCCACCACTCTCACCTGGCTCGCCGTGAGGGCGGCCCACAAACCGGCCGACGAGGAGCACCAATACGGTCACGGCAAGGTGGAGTCGCTTGCCGCGCTGGTGCAGACCGCCTTTCTCTTCCTTCTGTCCGGCGCAGTCGCCTATGAAGGCGTCCGCCGGCTCGCGAGCGGCGAGACGAACGTGAGCCCGAGCTGGACCGCCGCCGGCGTCCTCGTCGCCGCCATCGCGGTGGATGCCTGGCGCTGGTGGGCGCTGAAGCGCGTAGCGCGCGCCACCGCGAGCGAAGCGCTGGAAGCGGATGCGCTGCATTTCTCGGCGGATCTCGTGAACTCCGCCCTGGTGCTCCTGGCCCTCACCGCGGCCGCCCTGGGATACCCGGAAGCGGATTCGCTGGTCGCCATCGGCGTTTCCCTCTTCATCGCCTTTGCGGGATTACGATTGGCGAAGCGCACGATCGACACGCTCCTCGATGCGGCCCCGGCGGGTCTCGCGGCGGCGATCCGGTCCGAAGCCGAGAGCGTGGAGGGCGTCGTTTCGGTCGAGCGCGTGCGGGTCCGCCCGGCAGGCGGGCAGGTCTTCGGGGAAGTCCTGGTGCGGGTGGCACGCACTCTGCCGCTGGAAAAGGTCGCCGAGATCAAGGACCAGGTTGCCGAAAAGGTGCGCGCGGCAATGCCCCGCACCGAGCTCATCGTCTCGACGGAACCGACGCAGCTCGACGACGAGACCGTGCTCGAGCGGGTTCTGCTCATCGCCGCGAAGCGGCGGATCCCGGTTCACCACGTCATGGTGCAGGAGGTGGCGGGCCGCCTCAGCGTGAGCCTCGATCTCGAGGTCGACGGGCGGATGAGCCTCGGCGCCGCTCATGGAATCGCGACCAAGATGGAAGCCGCCATCCGCGAGGATCTCGGCCCCGAGATCGAGGTCGACACGCATATCGAGCCGCTGCGCGTGGGCGCCCTGGCCGGCACGGACGAAAGCAGCGACGTCGCCGCACGCTTGGCCCGCTCCCTGAGCGACGCGGCCCTGCACGTCGGACACGTCACCGACATCCATTCGGTCCGCGTCCGCCGCACCAGCGACGGGCTCGTGGTGAACTATCATTGCCGGTTCGACCCGGGCCTCACGGTAGCCAGCGTGCATGCGCACGTCGACGAGCTGGAGCGACGCTTCCGGACCGGCCACCCGGAGGTCCTGCGCGTGATCGGCCACGCGGAGCCGGTGCGGCGCAGCGGCTGAGGCGTTCACGTTGTGCGACGTTGCGAGGACCCGCCGGTATGGATGAAGGCATCCGAGTTATTCAACGCGAGGAACACGACAGCAGACAACGAGAACAAGACGCGTAGCTTTCGTATTGATCTTAAAGCCGGCGACGACTGCGCCGGCAGATTAACCGAGCAAATGGGTTGCCGACGATCGCATCGAGCCTGAGGTGAGGCTCAGGACCTATGAGTTCGGAGATTATAGATTGGCGCCCAGTAAACTGAGGCTTGGAGCTATGCGCCGAGTTGGAAAACATAGAACAGTGCAAATCCGACCACGATCATCCCGGCGCTCACGATCTTTGCCACAAGCAGCGGCAATACTGCGCTCTCGATCTCGGTACGCCTTTCGGCTCTCTCGGCCGTGGACATTCTTTCCATAGCGGCCATGTGCTGGCTATACAGGCTTGAAGCTTGATCGTGGCCAACAGGTCCCCCCCGCTCCAATTCCACGTTAAGGGCGATCACCCCGATGATCAGACCCAGGACGCCGATTCCAAGGAAACCGCCGATCTGGTAGGCGAAGTAGGACGTTCCTCCCAGGCTGACCACCAGCAGGAGGAGATAAACGACGTGTGATGTGCTGAAGCGCGGGAGCATGTTGCCTCCAAAAATCACGCTGCTCCAGGGAATCCGATCTGACAACTTATTCCGACTATCTTCAGGTCACTCACTGCACATCGCTATATTCGCTTGAGATCTGCTTGTGTGTCTTCGATCTCATTGGGACGTATCATCGAGGGCGAAGAACCGGATTCCACTTCCTCGCACATGCCTCCCTTTTGAAAGCATCGTTTGTTGCGAAGAACCGGTTTCCACTTCTTCGCACGATGCTCTAAACAGGGGCTTCCTCTCCACCCGAGCCGGACACGCCATGCGCACCGAGACCGCCCCCGTGATTCGTCTTGAAGACTACCGCCCGAGCGACTTTCTGATCGATCGAGTCGAGCTCGACTTGCGGCTTGATCCTAAAGCGACGCGGGTCACGGCGACGCTTGCATTGCGCCCCAACCCGGCAGGGCTGGCGGGCGCTCCGCTCGTCCTGGACGGCGACGAATTGACCTTGAGGGCGCTTGCCCTCGACGGACGGGCACTTCCGGCCGGATCCTACGAGGCAACGCCTCAATCGCTCACGGTCCCCGAACCGCCGCGCCGGCCGTTCACGCTGTCGATCGAGACGGAGATCGATCCGACGGCGAACACCAAGCTGATGGGGCTCTATCGGTCGAGCGGAAACTATTGCACCCAGTGCGAAGCGGAGGGTTTCCGCCGCATCACCTATTTCCTCGACAGGCCGGACGTCCTCGCCGTCTACACCACCCGGATCGAAGCGGATCGCGACGAAGCGCCGGTGCTCCTCGGCAACGGCAACCCGGTCGGGAACGGCACGGTCGAGGGTACGAACCGGCACTACGCCGTCTGGCACGATCCACATCCGAAGCCCTCGTATCTCTTCGCTCTCGTGGGCGGCCGCCTGGCCAAGGTGAGCCGCCGCTTCACCACCATGGGCGGCCGGCCCGTCGCGCTCGCCGTTCACGTGGAGCCCGGGAAGGAAGATCGCGCCGCCTACGCCCTCGACGCGCTCGAGCGCTCGATGCGGTGGGACGAACGCATCTTCGGCCGCGAGTACGACCTCGACGAATTCAATATCGTCGCGGTGTCCGACTTCAATATGGGGGCGATGGAGAACAAGGGTCTCAACATCTTCAACGACAAGTACGTGCTGGCGAGCCCGGAAACGGCGACCGATCTCGATTACGCCAACATCGAGGCCATCATCGCCCACGAGTATTTCCACAACTGGTCGGGCAACCGGGTCACCTGCCGCGACTGGTTCCAGCTCTGCCTCAAGGAGGGCCTGACGGTCTTCCGCGACCAGGAGTTCTCCTCCGACGAGCGCTCCCGTCCGGTGCACCGCATTGCGGAAGTGAAGACGCTCAGGGCGCGCCAGTTCGCGGAGGATGCGAGCCCCCTCGCGCATCCGGTGCGGCCGACCCAATACACGGAGATCAACAACTTCTACACGGCAACGGTCTATGAGAAGGGTGCCGAGATCGTCCGCATGCTGAAGACGCTCGTCGGCGACGAAGTCTTCAGACGGGGCATGGATCTCTATTTCGACCGCTGCGACGGCAAGGCGGCCGCGGTCGAGGATTTCCTTGATGCCTTCGCCGAAGCGTCGGGCCGCGACCTCTCGCATTTCGCGCGCTGGTACGCGCAGGCCGGGACACCGCGCGTGTCCGTCAAATGCGCCTACGATGAGGACGCCCTGAGCTACCGGCTCGATTTCGCGCAGGAGACCGCGCCCACGCCGGGCCAGCCGACGAAGGAACCCATGGCCATCCCGATCGCGCTCGGCCTCGTTGCGCAGGATGGAGGCGTGCTCGACGCCCATTGTGAGCGCATCGGGCCGGACGGCGTATTCCTGCTCGACAAGGCCGAGGACGGCCTCACGTTTACGAGCGCCGCCACGAGGCCCGTGCCTTCACTCTTCCGCGGCTTCTCCGCTCCGGTGAAAGTGGTGCTCGATCTTCCGAACGAGTCGCTGCTGGCTCTCCTGCGCCACGATACGGATCCGTTCAATCGCTGGCAGGCGGCGCAGACGGTGGCCCTACGCCTTCTGGTCGGGCTTTCGACGGGTGCCAACGTCGACCCGACCGACATGAACGGACTCGCGTCCGCCCTGTTCACCTTTCTGAGCACGGATGCCCTGAAGGACCCAGCTTTCGCGGCTCTCGTTGCCACCCTGCCGAGCGAGGCCGACATCGCTCAGGAGATCGCCCGCAACGTCAATCCGGATGCGCTGCACGGCGCCCGAAGGGAATTGCGCCGCCGGATCGGCGAGCGCTGCGCTCCCCATCTCCTGGAGTTGCGCGACGGACTGCGCGATGGCGGCCCCTACTCTCCCGATGCCGCGAGCGCGGGCCGGAGAAGTCTTCGGAACACCGCCCTCGACCTCATCGCCTGCGCCGACCCGGCTCTCGGCGAGCGATTGGCAGTGATGCAGATCGGCAGCGCCACCAACATGACCAACCGCCTCGCCGCGCTCGGGACGCTCACACTGATCCCCGGCGAGGCCCGCGAGGAGGCTCTCGACCGATTTGGCAAGACCTATGCCGACGAACCTCTCGTTTTGGACAAGTGGTTCGCCCTGCAGGCCGCGATACCGGAGGGTGAAACGCTCAGCCGGGTGCAGGATCTGATGCGCCACCCGGCATTCGCTTTGTCCAACCCGAACCGTGTCCGCGCGCTCGTCGGCTCCTTTGCCATGATGAATCCGACCCAGTTCCACCATGCGAGCGGATCCGGCTACAACTTTCTTTGCGAGATGGTGATCGGCCTGGACGAATCGAATCCGCAGCTCGCCGCGCGTCTTGCGACGTCGTTCGGATCCTGGCGGATGATGGACGAGCCCCGCCGCGCGAAAGCCGAACAGGCGCTTCGCCGCATCGCCAGGAAGGATGGTCTTTCCCGCGATGTCGGGGACATCGTTCAACGCTCCCTGGCGATCTGATGCGACCGCCGAACGACCGGGCGGACAGGGTCGGAGATCGTCCGCAGCGACCGGAGCTGAGCTACGGTGCCGTGCTGCGGGGATTTGAAACTCCGACGCCCGAACACGGGATGCCCGGCGACCAAGTCGTCGACGAACTGGCCGCCCGTGCGGACCCGGGGCTCCACGCGATGACCGGTCCTCGCTTCTTCGGCTGGGTGATCGGCGCATCGCACCCGGTCGGCGTGGCGGCGGACTGGATCACATTGGCCTGGGGCCAGAATGCGGGCACGGTCGCGACGCCCGCCGCCGCCGCCGCGGAAGCGGTGGCCGCCCGCTGGCTCCTCGATATCCTCGACCTTCCCCGCGAGGCGTCGGTCGGGTTCGCGACATCGAGGCCCACCGCCGTGCCATGACGGTCGTGGCGAGCTACCTGCCGCTGGTCGGCGAAGGAGAGCGCAACCCGTCGGACTATGTCCCCGAGCTGTCGAGGCGGGCGCGCGGCTTCCCGACCTGGGCCATGATCCGGCATCTCGGGCGCGAGGGGATCGCCTCGATGGTCGAGCGCCACTGCCGCCTCGCTCGCCGCATCGCCGAAGGGCTTGCCTCCGAGCCCGGCGTCCGCGTGGTGAACGAAACAGTCCTGAACCAGGTCATCCTCCGCTTCGGGAGCGACGAGATGCCCGAGATGGCCGACGACCTCACGCTCGAGACCATTCGGCGCATCCAGGCGGATGGAACATGCTTCATGGGCGGAGCCCGGTGGCGGGACCGGTGGGTGATGCGAGTCTCGGTGATTTCCGCGACGACGACCGATGCGGATGCGGAGCGGACGATAGAGGCCGTTCTTCGGGCTTGGCGTTCGGTTCGGGACCAGAAGCGCGTGACCGCGTAACCGGAACCCTCGCTCCGGACGTTCGCTCGCAGCCTCATCGGTGCTTGGCGCGGACCGACAGGCCTCGTCACGAAGTGGCCGGCGAACGGCCGCAATGTGGGGTGGGAGGCGTGCCGCAGGGCACTGACTTCCAGGCAAGGACGCCCCGCTGAGACATTGTCGAACGGCAAGTGCGTGAAAACCCGCTCCGGCGATGAGCCGGAGCGGTGCGAGTTTCAGCAGGGAGGAAGTATGCTCGGTGCTTGGAACCGAGGACATCAGGTTGTCTGATTTGCCCTGCCGCGGCTGTAGCGGGTCGGCCACACGGGACGCCCGTCGCTCGTACGCGGTGATCGGACATTCATCGTCGCGCCCCATGAACACGTCCTGGAGCATCGGATGGATCCCAAAAGTGGTGTCCCCTTTCGGGATCCATCCGACTCACCCTATGGGAACGGCGCATCGTTCAACGCGGAGAACCGGATCCACTTCTCCGCACGACGCGAGCATCGGCAATGGCCGTTGAACCATGCGGGCCATTGTCGCGGCCTCTGCTCTTTCGAGACCGCGACCGGACGCACGCACGGTCTCAAGGGCGAAGTACGACGCCTTCAATGAACGGCGGCTTGTGCGACGTGAGTTCGCGCTTGGCCCTGGTCGCATCGCGTATAAACCCGTGAGCCGCTCCGGCTCGCCCAGGTCAGCCGCCGTCCGTCGATCGTGAGGCGGACCCGCGCGCGCCAGCTCTTGTGCGGATCGGAGCAGACGGCCGCGGCGACGAACGTGTTTCCCTCCCCTTTCAACGACTTGAACGCACAGGTCGTCTCCCCGGCCCAGGCGCCCTGATCGTTGATGATCGTCGGCAAGTATCCCTCGCGATTGAGCTGCGGACTGCACGCCTTGTCGTTCGCGGCCCAAACCCCGGTGAGCGGGTGTTCGGGCGCGGGTGTCGGAGAGGGTGATTGGGCCTGCAGCGGGAAAGCAGGGCTGCCGAGGCCGGTCTCGGCGACCGTTATCACCGCCCAACCCGGATTCTGCACATTCGGCGAGAAGTGCTCGACGACCCACGCCGGGACCGACGACGCACGCTTGAGGTTCGACTCGCCGGGTTCGTCCTGAGGAAGAGGACGGGCAGCGGTGAGGGCCAGGGTCTTCCTGACGGACAGGATCGGATCGCGGTTGAGGTACGTCATTCCGATCAGGCTTGCGCTGCTTGCGAGCAAGGTCGCACCGACAAGGGCCAGCGTCACCGCGGGCCGAGCGGTCGCCAGACCCGAGCGGACGACCAGGAGACAGACGGCACTCCCTTCCTCGCGGCGCCTCCATTCGAGACGGAAGCAGCGCGCCGCACGGGCAACGAGGTGACTTGCGGTCGACATGAGCGGTCGGCCGGCTGCTGCCGTGCTCGCGCGAATTTCGGTCATTGGTGCCCACCATGAAAAGAACGAATGAAAAAATCTGCGCGGGCAGTCGGACAAATCTTGGTTAATACCGGGTTAAGTGCGCGACTCACGCACGCGCGCCCCTCGCCTCCCTGGAGCATCGGACCCCACAGTGGACACCGCTTTTTGGGATCCATCCGATGCTCTTCCGCACGACGCGCAATTGTGCCATCCGCGTCGCATTCCAGCGGTCTCTGGCTGCTGGGCGAAAGCATCGCGCCCGCGCCCAACGCAAGCGACAGGAGACGGGACGGCCGAATCACCGGCCGCAATTCGAATGGCGGCCGTTGCCCGATCGACACGAGAGCTCGCCTTCTGTCCGGTCGCTGTCGCTTATCGAGGTGATGTGGGGTCTCGATCACGGTCGCGTCGAATCGACACGCCGGCTCGCCCGTCGCTCAAGGCTGGGCGAGCACTTTGCCCGAATCGAGCGTACGCGCCTTGGCGTACCACCTCTCTGCCTCGGCCGCGTTCACCGCAAGTCCGTACACCGGGAGCGTTCGAACGACGGCAGGATCGTAGCTCCGCGCCATGCCGCGGGCCCCGCGCGAGTCGCCTGCGACGGCGGCCCGCGCGAAGAACAGGCGTGCCGAGGCAAGATCGCCCGCCTTCAGGAACTGCTCGCCCTTCCTCACCAGCCCATCGAGTTCGGCCGGCTTGAGCGTCGTCGAGAATGTCGTCGTCAGGTTGGCCGGCGCCTGCGGGTCCGCATGAGCCGGGCCTTCAGGTTCGCGCACAGTTTCACGCTCCGGCTCCATCGAGGCGATCGCGGCCGGCGCCGGCGCAGCCGCGACGACGGCCTCCGGCAGCCGCGCGGCGGGGCCGACCACTCGGAGCAACCATCTCGGATTGGGCGGCGGGGTCACGAGAGCACCCGTGTGGACGACCGCGGGGGCAGCTTCGGTTTGCGGTGCCGCGCCGGGTAGAGGGGCCTGCGGCGGTTCCGCTGACGCCACGAGTTTCGCCAGTTCGTCCTCATCCGGAGGCGAAAGCGGATCAAGAGCCGACGAGGCCTCCCGCGCCTGCCGCCGCGGCCAGGATTGCCATCGCGAGGCCGAGAGCCAATCCGCCTCGCCGCCGGGGTGGAGCGACGTGCGCCCTCGGCCCCCTCGCGACCGTCGCAGGATCGGCCGCCGAACGGGGTGGGAATTGGGGCAGCCGCTCGGGTGCGAGGCTCCTCCGGCGAAGAGGGATCGCCGCTCCCGCTGCCTTCGTGTTCCGCGGGTCACTCATCGTACCCTCTCCCGCCAGCGCAGGAACTCCTCGAAGATCTTCTCCTGCTCCTCGCCGGACAGGTCCTTCGCCTTGGCGAAGCGGTCGAAATCCGCCTTCAGGCGCGGGTCATCGGAGACGGCAAACCGCGATGTCTGGCGCTCGAGCCAGAGCCGGGCCGGCTCAAATCGGCGCCACCCGGGCACCTCGGCCGCGAGATTGACCTCCCGCCATTTCGGATGGCGAGGCGCCTGGTGAAACCCCTGAATCTTGGCGAAGAAAGCCTCGACGAAATTGGCGAGCCGCCGCTGCCGGTCGGAGCCCTTGGGCCAATCGAAAGCGACGAGCACCGCGCCGACGGCGATCGTCTCGACCGTCGTCCCATCCGGCACGAGTTCGGGATAGTCGGCGGCCTGGATCGCAGCCGGATAATAACTCTCCTCGAACTGCGGACCGTACTCGACGGGCAGGAAGTGAAGGCCCTGGTCGCGAGGCACCTTGGCGAAGGCAGAACCCGGCTTGCCGGCCACGTAGATGGTTGCCGCCACCTCGCCCGAACGCATCTTCTCGAGAGCATCCGCCTGGCCCATGTTCACTTCGCGAACGCCGATCCCGAGCTTCTGGAAGAGCTCGCGCGCCACGTACTGGGTGCCGCCGCCGACATCGTTGAAGTTGACGGCCTTGCCCTCGAGATCCTTCATCGTCTTGATCTCGGGCCGCGCCAGCACGTGAAGCTCCTCGTTGTAGAGCTTCGTGATGTAGACGAGGCGGCTGCCTATGCTTGGATCCTCGGCTTTGAGGCGGTTGAGATCGGTCGTCTGCACGATGCCCATGTCGACGCCTTTGATATACAGGACATCGCGCAGGTTCTGCACGCTTCCCTTGCCGACGACCGGAAGGACGCGAAGGTCGTCGCCCGCGTCGAGCACGGCGGACATGTCGTAGGCGACCTGGAGGTACGTGCCGGATGGCGCGCCGGTCACGATGGCGACCGTGTTCTGGTTCAGGTGCTCCTTGTTGAGGCCCTGTTGGATCGTATCGTTCCGCTTCGTCGCCGGCGAGGGCGCCGCATGCGCCGTTGTGCCGGAGAGAGCCAATGCCGCAACAAGCAAGAACGCACGAACGGGGGCAGATCCAGCTGCCCGGCCGAACCAATCGGTCATGAGATGTTCCAATCGAAATCAATGACGATCAGCGTCGCCTGGGCGAATTACGTTGCCGGGCGCGCGATCCAATCTGGCGGCTCGCCTAGGCCCTGATTCTGTGGCCGAATTGCGGAACCGGGAGCAGTAGGTTGGGTCGCCGGACCACGTCGATCGGCCGAGGTCTCGACGATCAGTCTGCGCGGCTTGCGCGAGGCGTCGTGCTCAATGCGTCTCGTACCCGGCCCTGAGGATCAGGTTGGCTTCGCCGGTTCTGGCTTGCACGTAGATCTCGACGGCCTTGCCTTGGCGCCGCGACTCCTCACCTCCGGTGATCGCCGCGCGCTCGGCTTCCAAGAAGGCCTCGAAGGAGGCGAGCCTCTGACCATTGAGGCACAGGTCCCACCCGCTCACCGTTGCTCGGAGAATATAGGTGGCGTGCTCGTCCATGAGCAACGTGAGTACACCGACTCGGCGGCGCGCTCTAGTTGGGGAGATACCGACTCCGCCTGCCCTGTCGAACGAAGGTCTGCGCTTCGCGATGGGACGGAGGCCCCGAAGGCAGGTTCAAATTCCCAGCCGCATTCGACGGGAGTTGTGGTTTCCCCTGCTGTTTCCGAAGTGCGCAAGCGGACGGTCCGCCGCTCCCGCCCGAACCGAATGGTTCCCTCGTCTCAAGCACTTGGTCGCCGATCTCTGCAGTCGCTGAACCCGACCGTCTCCTACTATATGATAAAATTCTAGGTCAAAGCCAAGTTCATCTCTGGACAAATCATCGAGCGACCAGTCTATTGATGGTGATTCGGAGAGATGCGGCACGTCCCTCCAATCAGGGCGAAATGGACTCAGGAGGGGGCTCTGCATGGCGGCAGAGACCGCGTGCGCACCTGCACGAGCGGGGACGATTCTCGGGGTGACGCGGTCCATCGCGAGCCCCGCCTACCGCTATCTCGAAAAATTCGAACCCCGTCTCCGCCTGGCTGTGCCGGCGCTGCTCGCGCTCTTCCTCCTGACGCTCGCGGCAAGCGTCTTCGTGCAGCTGCGGGATGGACGCGAGGAGGCGCTCGTCGACGCCATCAACGACATCGACATCATCGCGACCCTCTCCGCCGCGAAGTTCGGCGCTCGCCCAGCGCCGCTCGATCAGGCCGAGGCGGCGACCCTTCTCAACAGCTTCGCGAAGGAACTGCCGGCCGGCGCCCTCGCCCGCGGACGCACGATCCTGCTGGTCGACAACGCGGGAGCCGTGAAGGCCGCATATCCCGCTCGGCTCGACGGCGCCACGGTCGCTCAACGATCTTGTCGGAGACGCACAGCCGCTCACTCTCTTCGCGGACCGAGCCGGCGTCATGACGGTCCGGCTGGCGACCGGCGAAGAGGGGATCGCGACCGTGCGGGCGCTCCCCGCCTCCACCGGACAGGTCGCCATCGTCCAGCCGCTCGAACGCGTGCTCACCGGCTGGCAGGCGCGCACCGTCGGACAGATCACGCTCCTCCTCGCGGTCACTGTCGTCCTCGGCGGACTTGGTCTCGCCTATGTCATGCAGGCGAACCGCGCCCGCTCGGCCGACGAGGTCTGCGAAAAGGTCCGCAACCGGATCGATTCCGCTCTGAACCGCGGACGCTGCGGATTGTGGGATTGGGATGTCGCCCGCGGCCGGATCTACTGGTCCGACTCCATGTACGACATCCTCGGCTACGAGCGGCATGACGAGTTTCTCTCCTTCGGCGAAGTGAACACCATGGTTCACCCGGAGGACCCGGACCTCTATGCCTTGGCCGATCAACTCGCCGCCGCCCGGACGTCGCTCGTCGACCACGAATTCCGCATCCGCTCCGCCTCCGGCGATTGGATCTGGCTGCGCGCCCGCGCGGAGCTGATGGACGACGCGGACGACAAGACGCGCCATCTCGTCGGCATCGTGGTCGACGTGACCGAGCAGCGCGTGCTGGAGGAGCGAACCAAGAGGGCCGATGCTCGCCTGAGGGATGCCATCGAGGCGATCTCGGAAGCCTTCGTCCTCTGGGACTCCGGCAACCGACTCGTTCTCTGCAATTCGAAATTCCGGAACCTTCACGTCCTCGCGCCGGAGGCCGTCCTGCCCGGCACCGGCTATGCCGACGTGATGGCGCAGGGCCGTCCGCCGGAGGTGCAGCACCAGATCGTCCGTGAAGAGCGCCAGGATGCCGGCGCCCGCACGTTCGAGGCGCGCCTCGAAGACGGCCGGTGGCTGCAGATCAACGAACGCCGCACGAAGGACGGCGGCTACGTCTCCGTGGGCACGGACATCACGGATCTGAAGCGCCACGAGCACCGGCTGGTCGAGTCCGAGAAGCAGCTCATTGCCACCGTCACGGACCTCAAGCAGTCGCGCCAGAAGCTCGAAGCGCAGGCTCAACAGCTCGCCGACCTGGCCGAGCGCTACCTCGACCAGAAGGCGCAGGCCGAAAGCGCGAACCGCGCCAAATCGGAATTCCTCGCCAACATGAGTCACGAGCTGCGCACGCCGCTCAACGCGATCATCGGTTTCGCCGAAGTGATGGAGAGCGGCATCTTCGGATCTCTTGGCTCGGGCAAGTACGAGGAGTACTGCAAGGACATCCGTACGAGCGGCGAATACCTCCTCTCGGTCATCAACGACATCCTCGACATGTCGCGCATCGAGGCAGGTCGCCTGACGCTCCAGAAGAAGCCGGTCCAGGTGAACGAGTCGATCCAGCGCGCCGTTCGCCTCGTGAGCGAGCAGATCCGCGCCAAACGGCTCACCGTCACGGTGGATGTCGCGCCGGAGGACATCACGCTGCCGGCGGACGAGCGCGCACTCCATCAGATCCTCGTGAACCTTCTCCAGAACGCCACCAAGTTCACGTCGGCCGGCGGCTGCCTCACGGTGCGCACGCGCCTCGCCGGCGACGCGGTCAACATCTACGTCGAGGACGACGGCATCGGCATCCCGGAGCATGCCCTGCACAAGCTCGGGCGCCCCTTCGAACAGGTCGAAACGGAGTTCTCGAAGAGCTACAAGGGCTCGGGCCTCGGCCTTGCGATCGCCCGCTCGCTCACGGAGCTCCACGGCGGCACGCTGCGCATCAAGAGCCAGGAAGGCGTCGGCACCATCGTGCTCGTCCACCTGCCTCTGAAGGAAAACACCAGCGCCGAGATCGCGCTTGCGGACGCGGCGGAGTGACCGCATTCAGGTTCGTTTCTCGTGATGAGATCCTCGGGTCAAGCCTGAGTCAAGCCCGAGGATGACGCCATCACTCCGCCGGCGAGAGCACTCTCTCGAAGACCTCCCGCACGCGTCCGCGCGTCTCGTCGAGATGCCCCAAGAGGACCCCGGCGTTCGGCAGGCCTGCGACGTCCGCAAGCCGCTTGAGAATGGCCGGAGGCACCGTTGCCGCGTCGAACCGGCCTTCGATCGCCAGGCGCTGCCATTGGAAGATGTCGCCGAAGAGCTTGTGAGCCTCGACCAGGAGCCGCGCGTCGGACTCGCTCAGAAGGCCCGCCTCCCTGGCCACGAGGAACGTGGTCTCGGTCGGATGGCCGATGAGCACGGGGTACCGCGCGCCATATGCCAGGGTGAGCGCCTGAGCGATGAAGTCGAGGTCCGTCAGCCCGCCGCGCGCCAACTTGAGGTCCCACGGGTCCCCGTCCCCCTTCTCCCGGGCGATAAGGTCGCGCATGGCCCGAACCTCGGCGAACACCGCAGCCGACGCGCGGGGCGCGCCGATGATGGCGGTGACCGCCTGGGCGACCCTTTCGCCGAATGCCCCGTCGCCCGCGAGCACTCGCGCACGGGTCAGCGCCATATGTTCCCACAGTTCGGCCTCGCCCTGCTGATAGGCGAGGAAGCCGCGGAATTGCGAGGCGACCGGCCCCTTGCCGCCCTGCGGCCTCAGGCGGAGATCTACGTCGTAGAGCCGTCCGCGCCGCGTCGGGCGCGGTGAGCGCCGCAACCAGGCGCTGCGTGAGCCGCGTGTAATAGACCACGGCGTCCAGGGGACGGGCGCCCGAGCTCTCGCGCCGCTCGTCATCGAAATCGTAAACGACGACGAGATCGAGATCGGAGCCTGCGGTCAGCTCTCGCGTTCCGAGCCGCCCGAGGCCGAGAATCGCGGTGCTCGCTCCCGGCACCGTTCCGTGCTCCGCCTCGAAGGCAGCGCGCACCGCATCGAAGGAAGTGCGGATCACCGCCCGCGCGATCGCCGCATAGACCTCTCCCGCCTGCGCCGGCGACAGGATGCCGGAGAGAAGGCGCGCTCCCGTGACGAAACGCATCTGGCGGGCCGCATCTCGCGTGCGGTCCAGAAAGTCCTCGAAATCGCGCGGCTCGCCGATGAGCTGGCGCACTTGAACCTCGATGGCGTCGTCGTCCGTGAGCGGTTCGCCGAAGGCGGGATCGATCAAGGCGTCGAGCACATGGGGAGCCTGCGCCACCGTGTCCGCGAGCCGAGGCGCGGTGCCCAGGAGATCGGAGAAGAGAAGGCGAAGACGGTCGTGCGATTGCAGGATGGTGAGGAGCTCCACTGCTGCAGGCATGCGCCCGAAGGCCCGGTCCAGGGCCGCGAGCGCCCCGTCAGGATCGGCGGTGCCGCCAAGGGCTGCAAGCAAGGCCGGGACCAATTCGGTCAGCACCTCCCGGGCCCGGTTGCTCTGGATCGCGGGACGGCGCCCGAAATGCCAGCCGCGCACGGTCTCCGCCACCGCCTCGGGATTCCCGAACCCGAGGCGCCGCAAGGTGGACAGAGTTTCCGGATCGTCCGCCGTACCCGTGAACACGAGATTGCCCACGTCCGAGGCGAGCTCCGGCCCCTCCTCGAACAGCAACGCGTAGTGCCGCTGCACGATCTGCGCATTCCGCGTGAGGGCCTGCTCGAACGCCTTGAGAGTCGGGTAGCCGCAGAACCTGGCGAAGGACTTGAGGGCATCCTCGCCGGTCGGCAGGCGTTGCGTCTGCTCGTCGGCCACCATCTGGAGGCGATGCTCGACGGCGCGCAGGAACCGATAGGCCACCGACAGTTCGTCGCGGGCCTCCGCGGTGATCCAGCCCTCGTCGATGAAGCGCAATCAGCATGTCGAGCGTCCGGCGCCCGCGCAGTTTCGGACGCCGTCCGCCGAAGACGAGCTGCTGCGTCTGCACGAAGAACTCGACCTCGCGGATCCCTCCCCGCCCGAGCTTGATGTCGTGGCCGGCGACCGCGATCTCGTCGTGCCCGCGCACCGCATGGATCTGCCGCTTCATCGCGTGCACGTCGGCGATCGCGGCGAAATCGAAATACTTGCGCCAGATGAACGGCGTGAGGTCCTTCAGAAATCGCTCGCCCAGGCCGATGTCGCCCGCCACGGGACGCGCCTTGATAAGCGCGGCGCGCTCCCAATTCTGCCCCACCGTCTCGTAATAGGTGTAGGCGGAGGCCAGCGACACGGCGGTGGGAGTCGAGCCCGGATCAGGGCGGAGCCGATAATCGACGCGATGGACGTAGCCGTCTGGCGTGCGCTCCTGGAGAAGCCGCGCGAGTTGCTGCGCGATCCTCGTATAGACCGTCGCAGGCTCCGCGCTTTCGGGAAGGGCCGACGCCTGCGGGTCGAAGAAGACGACGAGATCGATGTCGCTGGAATAGTTGAGCTCTCCCGCTCCGTGCTTGCCCAGCGCAAGCACCGTGAAACCGGATCCCTCGCCCGGCGCATCGGGGTCGGCGAGCGCGATGCGCCCGAGACCCGCCGTCTCCGTGAGCACGAGGTCGACGCCGCCGCGCACCGACGCATCGGCGAAATCCGAGAGCGACTGCGTCGCATCCTCGATGCTCCAGACGCCGCCGAGATCGGCGAGCGCCACCAGAAGCGCGTGGGCGTTCCGGTTGCGCCGGAAAGCGCGCACGACGTCGGCGCGGGAGAGGCCGCCGGCCCGGAACTCGCGGAACAGATTCGCCTGATCGTCCGCGAGCGTCCGAGCGGCCTCCTCCGGCGCGCTCCTGGCCAGCCAGGCGAGCCGGGCCGGATCGATCAGGACGAGCTGCCAGAGGAACGGCGAATGGTCCGCGATCGCCATCAGAAGGTCGCGCAGGAGGCCGGCCTCGAGATGGGGAAGAAGTGCCTTTGCGCCGGGCTCGGCCTCGGCCCTTTCGATGAAATCGGCCAGGCGGGCCTCGGCCCGTTCGGCATCCGCGACCGGAGGGGCTTCGACGAGACGGTCGATCAGGGAAGTCGTGTGCATCGGCCGCACATTGCCCCGCCTGCCCGGGAACGGCAAATGCGGACCGGCTCCACTCAGGTCCGCAACGGGACGACGATCACGGCCCGCAATCCGGGGCCGTTATCCTCGAGCCGCAGGACGCCGCCGTGAAGCCGCGCCACCGCCGCGGCGAGACTCAGCCCCAGCCCAAATCCCGGACGCGAACGCGCCGTCTCCAGCCGGACGAACCGCTCCAGGACGCGGCCACGATCCTCCACCGCGATGCCCGGGCCATGATCCGCGACCGCAATGGCGACGCCGTCGCCCTCGCGGCACGCGGTCACGTCCACGGCCTTGCCGTCCTCGCCGCCGTATTTCAGCGCATTGTCGAGAAGGTTCGCCACCGCCTGGCCGAGCAGCTCGCGGTTGCCGTGAACGGGAAGCGCATCCTCGATGGCCGCGTTCAACGGAATCCCGGCCTCCTCGGCCGCCGCCTCATACAGCTCCACCACGCCCCTGATCGCCTCGGCGGCATCGAAATCCGCCAGGGCGTCGCGCGCGTTGCCGGCCTCCAGCCGCGCGATCATGAGGAGCGCATTGAAGATGCGGATGAGGTTGTCGCTCTCCTCGATATTCGCCTCGAGAGCGGCCCTCAGCTCCGCCGGAGTCCGGGCCGTGCGAAGCGCTTCGTCGGCCTTGTTGCGCAGGCGCGTCAGTGGGGTCTTGAGATCGTGGGCGATGTTGTCCGACACCTCCTTGCAGGCCGGTCATCAGCTCGCCGATACGGTCGAGCATGACATTGAGGTTCTGAGCCAGGCGATCGAGCTCGTCTCCCGTGCCGGCGACGCGCAGCCGTCCGCCGAGATCGCCCTCCATGATGGTACGGGTCGTCTCCGTCATGTCGTCGACGCGCTTCAGCACGCGGCGCGTGATGAACCAGGCGCCGGCGCCGCCTAGAAGCCCCGACGAGGATGAGGGATGAGCCGAATGCGTTCTGGATGGCCTCGCGCAGGCGCGATCGTTCCTCGACGTCGCGGCCGACGAGGAGACGGAAGCCGGCGGGCAGGAGATAGACCCTGACGATCGCACGGTTGGGCGTCGCGTCCGGATCGTCGTCCGTGCGGCCGTAATTCGTCTCGAACTGGCCCGGCCGGTCGAGCACGCCCGGAGGGAGCGCGCCGATATTGCCGGCGACCCGCTCGCCTGCCGGAGTGGTCACGAGATAGAGGGAGGCGCCGGGCATGCGGGAGCGCCGCTCGACCGTCGCGACGAGGCGGCGGAGCCCGCCCGGTCCGCCGAACTGCTCGCGAAGGCCGTTGATCTCCGCATCGATGGTCGAGACGAACTGGGCATCGAGCACCCGCCGCGCGCTCCAGGCGACGTAGCCCAGGGTGGCGAAGGCGAACACCGTGAAGACGAGCAGGTAGGCGAGCAGGAGCTTGAATGCCGTCGTGCGGACGAGCTTTCCGAGGGCCGACATGACGCCGCCCTCGCGGCGAGGGAGAGACTCGGACAGCGCAGCCCTCATCCGTCCCCCTCCCCGCCCGCGCGAACCATGTAGCCCGCCCCGCGGACGGTATGGATCAGCGGGCGCTCGAAGCCCTTGTCGACCTTGGCGCGCAGGCGCGAGACGTGCACGTCGATCACGTTCGTCTGAGGATCGAAATGATAGTCCCACACGTGCTCCAGCAGCATGGTGCGGGTCACGACCTGGCCGGCATTGCGCATCAGGTATTCCAGCAGCCGGAACTCGCGCGGCTGAAGCAGGATCTCCTGGCCGGAGCGGGTGACCCGGTGGGACAGGCGGTCGAGCTCGAGGTCGCCGACGCGGTAGACCGTCGCCTCGCCGGCGGGCGCGGCCGCACGGCGGCGGGAGAGCACCTCCACGCGGGCGAGGAGTTCCGAGAAGGCGTAGGGTTTCGGGAGGTAGTCGTCGCCGCCGGCGCGCAGGCCTTTCACCCTATCGTCCACCTGGCCGAGCGCCGAGAGGATCAGCACCGGCGTTTCGACATTCTGTTCGCGCAGCGAGCGGATGAGGGACAAGCCGTCGAGCTTCGGCAGCATGCGGTCGACCACGAGCACGTCGTAATCGCCGGATTCCGCCAGGGCATACCCGTCGAGCCCGTCGGCAGCATGGTCGGCGACATGGCCGGCTTCGCGAAGGGCCTTCGTGAGATAGGACGCCGCTTCCCGGTCGTCCTCGATGATGAGGATCCGCATGGATGCCCCTTATAGCGGAGAAAAAGCCCAGCGGCAGGCCGGCCGCCAGGGGCCGACCTGCCGCGGGCAGAACACCGGGCCCCACAGGGGGCGACAGATCCAGGCCCGGTGGCTACCTCCAACTGTTATGGTGCCCTCCCCGGCGAGCGAAGCGCCCCGGTGCCATCCCCGGCGGCGCGCAGTGCCGGAAACAGGCTGGGGATGACACGGCGGCGGTTCTCTCGCTTACGCTCGCCCGAGGATGATGCCTCCTTCCTACACCTTCGGCTGCGACGCCACCTCGAGGGTGACCTGACGCTCCTTGCCGTCTCGGAACACCGTGACGTTCACGCTTTTTCCGGGCGCCACGTCGGCGATCTTGCGCGAGAGGTCCCTCGCCTCCTTGATCGGTTCTCCATCGACGGCGACGATCGTGTCGCCGGTGCGGATGCCTGCCTTGGCGGCGGGAGCGTTCGGCAGGGTTTCGGCGACGAGCGCACCGCGCGGCTCCCTGAGGCCGATCGCCTCGGCGATTTCCTTCGTCACCGGCTGCATCTGGATGCCGATATACCCGCGAGTCACCGAGCCGTTGGTCTTCAGCGACGTCACGATCTGGTCGACCGTCGAGGCCGGGATCGCGAACGCGATGCCGACATTGCCGCCGGACGGGGAGAAGATCGCGGTGTTCACGCCCACGACTTCGCCCGCGAGGTTGAAGGTCGGGCCGCCCGAGTTGCCCCGGTTCACGGGCGCATCGATCTGGATGAAGTCGTCGTACGGACCCTGGCCGATATCGCGGTGCTGTGCCGAAACGATCCCGGCCGTCACCGTGCCGCCGAGGCCGAAGGGGTTTCCGACCGCGAGCACCCAATCACCCACGCGGGCCTTCTGGCCGGCGAGCCTCACGAACGGGAAGTCCGAGCCCTCGACCTTGAGGAGAGCGAGGTCCGTCTTCGCGTCGGTTCCGATGACCTTGGCATCGAGGGTCTTGCCGCCCTCCGTGACGACCTGCACTTCGCGAGCCGTTGTCGACAACGTGGTTGTTGGTCACGATGTAGCCGTCGCCCGAGATGAAGAATCCGGAGCCCTGCGACTGGCGTACGCCGCCGCGCGGGAACGGCCGCTGGCCGCGGGGTCCGCGCTCGCCGTCGCGGAACTGTCGGAAGTAGCGCTCGAGCGGATGCCCCTGAGGAAGATCCGGCATGGAGAACTGCTGAAAGTCGTCGTCGCGGTCGGCCACCTGCTGCATCTTCACCCGGACCGACACGACGGCGGGCTTCACCCGGTCGATCACTTCGGCGAAGGATGGGATGGCGATCGGCTGTTCGAGCGAGCGCAGCTCCGCGTTGGCCGGAGCGGGCGCCATGAAGGCCTGCCCGACCGCGCCGCCGGCGACGAGCGCCGCGATGGCGGCCGCACCGAACCAATTGGCCTTGGAATTCCTGATCATCGTCTCTCCTCGCAAACCCGGCGGATTAATCGTGAGGAGAAGATGCCGACCTCCCGGTTACGGTGCCCTCACGGGTGCATGAAAAATCCGTAAGGTTTCGGAGCGGTCCCTCGCAGCGTGGTCGCGGCGGACGGTCGCTGGCCCGGAGCACTCACCCGCTCAGGAGCCGGTCCAGCGCGGCCTTTTCCCCCTCGTCGAGCGGCGCCGCTTCCTGAGGACGGCGGCGACGGGCGGCGATGAAGCCCAGGATGCCCAACCCGAGGACCACAACGGGCGTCAGCCACAAGAGAAGGGTGTGCACGGCGAAGACCGGCCGGAGCAGCACGAACTCGCCGTAGCGCTGCACGACGAAATTCCGCACCTCGCGGTCGGTGTCGCCGGCCTGCAGCCGCTCGCGGACGAGGAGACGGAGATCCTTGGCGAGCGGGGCGTCGGAATCGTCGATGGACTGGTTCTGGCAGACGAGGCAGCGCAGGCCTGCGGAGATCTCCCGCGCCCGCTGCTCGAGCACCGGGTCCTTGAGGACCTCGTCGGGCTGGACCGCTCGGACGGTCACCGCACCGGCCAGGAGAGCCATCAGGGCGAAGTCGCCGGCCGCCGCACCGTCCTACTCCGCTGCGAGCGGCATGGCCCGTACCGGCCGTGCGCGGACAGGCACGCCGACCCGGAGCCGCCGGTCCGTCAGCGACAGCCCGCCGCCAAGCGCCATGATCACCGCACCGATCCAGATCAGCAGGATCAGCGGCTTGTGGAAGAGCGTGAAGAGCAACGCCCCCATCGGCCTGGACCTCGCCGACGTGGCATAGACCTGGCTCAGAACCGACGCTCATGATGCCGGCTTCGGTCGTCGGCATTCCGCGGGTCACGTAAAGCCGCTTCATCGTCTCGAGCGGGCCGAGTTCGCGTCCGTTCCGGAAGACCGTGAGTGTCACGACGTCCTCGCGATAGTTCGGACCCGTCCGGGGCACGACGCGCTCCAGTCGCGCTTCGTAGGGTCCGGCCGCGATTGTCTCGCCCGACCTTCAGGGTCCCGAGGCTTTCGACGCTCCAGGCGCTCGCCGCGATGCCGATCACCGCGACGCCCGACACCCGCATGCGCCACCGCCGTGCCCCAGGTCGATCGCGGCAGGCGCCGCGCCTTGCGCGCGCGCGAGCGCCAGCGGCGTTCCGCGGCGCCAGCGAGCGGTTCACGATGTCGCTGAAGCGAACCGAGTACGAGAAAGAGCCCGAGGCCGACGCCGAGCGGCGCCGCCACCGGTCCGCCGATGGTGAGTGCAAGCATGCAGAGGGTTGCCAGGAGCGCGACGCCGAGCACCGCGTAAAGCCTCTGCGCCGCGCCCAGAAGATCGCCCCGTTTCCACGCCATCGTCTGTCCGAACGGGGCGAGAAGGAGGAGCGGCACGACGATCGGGATGAAGGTGGCGTTGAAGAAAGGCGCACCGACGGAGATCTTGTCGCCCGTCAACGCCTCCAGGGCGAGCGGATAGAGGGTGCCGATGAACACCGTGGCGCAGCCCGTCGCGACGAGCAGGTTGTTCAAGACGAGCGCGCCCTCGCGCGACACCGGCGCGAAGATGCCGCCCTGCTGAAGCATCGGCGCGCGCCACGCGAAGAGCGCCAGCGAGCCGCCGATGAACAGGATCAGGATCGCCAGAATGAATAGGCCTCGGGTCGGATCCACCGCGAAGGAATGGACCGACGTCAGGATGCCGGAGCGCACCAGGAAGGTGCCGAGGAGCGACAGCGAGAAGGTGAGGATCGCAAGCAGGATCGTCCACACCTTCAAGGCGTCGCGCTTTTCCATTACGACGGTTGAATGCACGAGTGCCGTGCCGGCGAGCCAGGGCATGAAGGAGGCGTTCTCCACCGGATCCCAGAACCACCAGCCGCCCCAGCCGAGTTCGTAATAGGCCCAGTACGAACCCATGGCGATGCCGAGGGTCAGGAATGCCCATGCGGTGAGCGTCCATGGCCTGACGGCGCGCGCCCACACCGCATCGATGCGCCCGTCGATCAAGGCCGCGCAGGCAAACGCGAAGGAGATCGAGAAGCCCACATAGCCGAGGTACAGGAGCGGCGGATGGATGGCGAGGCCGGGATCCTGCAGGACCGGATTGAGGTCCTGTCCTTCGAGCGGCGCCGGGCTCGCCCGCACGAACGGGTTCGACGCCACCAGGATGAAGAGCAGGAAGGCGTGGAGTGATCGCGCCCTGGACGGCGAGCGTGTTGGCGCGCAGGCGCGGAGGGACGCTGTTCTTCGCCAGCGCGACGACGGCGCCGAACACCGCGAGGATGAGGACCCACAGAAGCATCGAGCCCTCGTGGTTTCCCCATACGCCGGTGAGCTTGTAGATGAAGGGTTTCGTCGAGTGGGAGTTCTCGACCACGTTGAGGACCGAGAAGTCGGATGTCGCATAGGCGAAGGTCAGCGCCGTGAAGGCGAAGCCGACGCACAGGAGTACGGCGAGCGGCGACGGGCGGGGCGACGCTCATCAGGACGGGATCGTTGGTCCGCGTTCCCCACAGCGGCACGGCGAACTGGATCAGCGAAAGGCCCAGAGCGAGCGCAAGCGCGAAATGTCCGGCCTCGACCACCACAGGCGCCTAGTCCCTCTACTGCTGTGCCTGTTGTGGGGGATTTCCATCTCCTTGCCAGTGGCCTTGACGCCGCAGGGCGTCCGCCACCTCCCGCGGCATGTAGGTTCTCGTCGTGCTTGGCGAGCACGGTATCGGCTTTGAACGTCCCGGACGGCTCGAGCACGCCCTCGGCCACCACTCCCTGCCCTTCCCGAAAGAGATCGGGCAGGAGCCCCTGGTAGCGAACCGGGATGGCGCCTAGCGCATCCGTCACTTCGAAGGTGACGATCTGGCCCTCGCCGCGCCTCACCGAGCCCTCCTTCACGAGCCCGCCGAGGCGGAACCGAGTGCCGGGCTTGATGCCCTTCGCGGCCACATCCGCCGGCGCGTGGAAGAAGACGATGGAGTCGTTCATGGCGTAGAGCACGAGCCCCAGCGCCAGCGCGAGGACCGCGCCCGCGAGACCGATCATGGTGAGGCGGCGCTGCTTGCGGGTCATGGGCATGGATCATGGCGTCGTGGCGGTGAGCTTCAGCTCTTTCGCCGTGGCGTCGATCGCTTGCAAGCCGGCCTGATCCTGTGCAAGAGCCTGGCGCGCGCGCAGGAGGGCCGCCTGCGCCTTCTCGCCCTCCCCGAGCACCGCGTAGGACCGCACGAGCCGCGCCCATTCCTCTGCCGTCCCGCCCTGCGCCTCGAGCCGCACGGCCAGGCTCTCGACCATGCCGGCGACGGCCTCCGCGGCCGGCGCTCGCCCCGACGGGCCGCTCGAGGCGGTCGAGTTGCTCCCTGACGATCGGCGCCCATGGCGCGTCGCTCGGCGACATGGCAATGATCTCCGCATAGGCGGCCCGCGCCTTCTCGAACGAGCCATCCTGCTCATGGGCGCGCGCGCAGGTAGAAGCGCGCCTTCTGGGACCCGCCGTCGAGCGCCAGCGCATGCTCGAACGCCTGCCTGGCATCCGCCGAAACGACGCCCTGCTGTGCGACGACCATGGCTTCGCCGTAGCTGGTCAGCCGGTTGACGTCGGGTCCCTGGAGACGGAGCGCCGCCTCATAGGCCTTCACGGCGTCGTCGACACGGCCCATGCGCAGATAGACGGGAGCGATGACCTCCCAGCCGCGCCCGTCGGACGGATCCTTCTGGAGATGGGATTCGATCCGCCCGACGGCGGTGGCGAGATCCATCTCGGCGGGCTGCTCCTTCAGCCGCGCCGAGAGTGGCTGGCCGGGCAGGCTCGGCGAGCCGTAGGCGCCATAGACGGCGAGCGCCAAGATGGGCACGAGCGAGAGCGCGATCGCCGATGCGGCGCGTCGGCGGCGGAGCGCCGGCTCTCCGACCGCAGCAGTCGTCGGGTCGGCGGCCGCGCTTGCCCTTAGGAGACGCCGCGCCGCTTCGGCCTTGGCGGCCTCGGCCTCGGCGGGCGACAGGAGGCTGCGTTCGAGATCCCGCTCGATTTCCGCGATCTGGTCGCGATAGAACTGGGTATCCGGATTCCCTGCGGATTCGATGTCGCCTGGGCGGGAAAGCGGCCAGAGCACCGCCGTCACGGCCAGGGCCGTCATCGCCATCAGGAGCATCCAGATCGTCATGGGGCCTACTTAACCCAACCCCCACCCGCGACGACGGCGGCACGGTGTCACGCAAGTGGCGCCATAGGGTTACGAGCCTCGATCCCCCGGCAAGTCCAGGACGGCGCGAAGGCCGCCCAAGGGCGCAGCTTCGAGCCTGAGGGAGCCGCGGTAGAGCGCCGCCAGGTCCGCCACGATCGACAGGCCGAGACCCGAGCCGGGCTTCGTCTCGTCGAGACGCCGACCCCGCTTGAGGACACCGGCGCGGGCATGTTCCGGAAGGCCGGGGCCGTCGTCGTCGATGAGAATCCGGAGCCAGGAGCGGTCGTCGGCTTGCTGCACGTCTACTGTTATCCGCGACCCGGCCGGCCGCCCATTTGGCAGCGTTGTCGATCAAGTTCCCGACCATCTCCTCGAAGTCCTGCCGCTCGCCCCGGAAGCGGACTCCCGGCGCCACGGACGATTCGATCCTGAGGTCCTTCTCGCGGTAGATCTTATCGAAGGTGCGCGCGAGGCCGGCCATCACGGGCTCGACCTCCGTCAGCGTGCCGAGCGTGCCGGCGAGCGCCGCGGCGCGGGCGCGGTCGAGATAGTAGTTCACCTGATCGCGCATGATCGCCGCCTGTTCGCGCACACGCGCCGCCACTTCCTCCGGAGCGTTCTCCGCCTCGTTGACGATCACGCTGAGAGGCGTCTTGAGCGCGTGCGCCAGGTTGCCGACCTGGGTCCGCGCCCTGTCCAGGATCTCTCGATTGGTTTCGAGAAGAAGGTTCAGCTCGCTCGCCAGGGGTGCGATGTCCCGAGGATACTCGCCGCGAATGCGCTCCGCTTCCCCGCGCCGGATGGCGCCGAGGCTCGCACGGAGATTGACGAGCGGTTGCAGGCCGAAGCGGATCTGGAGGAGCGTGGTGAAGCCGAGCGCCGCGCCGAGCAGCGCGAAGGTGACGACGAGCGCGATCAGGAAACGGCGCACGTCGGCGTCGATCTCGTCGGCGGGCCCCGCGACGCGGATGACGAACCGCCCGTCTTCGCCGAGGTCGATGTCTCTTTCGACGATGCGCAGCCCGCGATCGTCCGGCGCGTTGCCGTAGCCCCGCCGGATCTCTCCGAAGCGATCGTTCTCGACCTTTCCGGCCAGGCTTGGCAGCGCGCCCCCGAAGAGCGATTTGGACGAGCGCACCTCCTTGCCGACCGCACCCGGACGTCCGACCTCCCAGTACCAGCCGGACAGGGGCAGTTCGAAGCGCGGGTCGCCGATCGGACCGAGATCGCGATCGGGGTCCCCCGGGGCGACGAGGTCGGAGGCCAGATTGTTGGCGTAGACGAGGAGCCGCTGGTCGAAACTGCGTTCCGTGTTCTCCCTGTAGAGCGCCAGAAGGATCAGGGCCGCGATGAGCAGGATCACGAAGCTCCAGAACACCGCGGAGGCCGCAAGGCGGACGGCGATGGAGCGTCCGGCCAGATTGCTCAGGGCCGGCGGCAGGCGGATCACGCCTGAACCTTCGGCGGATCGACGAGATAGCCTAACCCGCGCACTGTCTGGATGATGTCGACCCCGAGTTTCTTCCGAAGCCGTCCGATGAAGACTTCGATCGTGTTCGAGTCGCGGTCGAAGTCCTGATCGTAGAGGTGCTCGGTCAACTCGCCGCGCGAGACGATGCGGCCCGTGTGATGCATCAGATACGACAGCAGCCGGTATTCATGGCTCGTGAGCTTCACGGGGTTGCCGTCGACGACGACGCGGCCGGAGCGCGTGTCGAGCCGGACCGGACCGCAGACGATCTCGCTCGTGGCGTGACCCGTGGCGCGCCGGAGAAGCGCCCTGACGCGGGCGAGGAGCTCTTCCATGTGGAAGGGTTTCGTCACGTAATCGTCGGCGCCCGCGTCGAAGCCCTGAACCTTGTCGCTCCAGCGGTCGCGGGCGGTCAGGATGATGACCGGCATCTTGCGCCCCTCGCGCCGCCAGGCGTTCAGGACCGAGACGCCGTCCACCTTCGGCAGGCCGAGATCGAGGATGGCTGCGTCGTAGGGCTCGGTCTCCCCGAGGAATTGGCCCTCCTCCCCGTCGAAGGCGCGATCCACGGCGTAACCGGCCTGTTCGAGAGCGCTCACGATCTGCTGATTGAGGGTTCGATCGTCCTCGACGACGAGAAGGCGCACGTGTTCGAGCTTTCCTACTGGACCGAGGCCACCCGGCCGGACGACCCGTCGATCATGACATGCACGATGCGACCGTCGCGGCGCAAGGCCACGATGACATAGATGAGCGCATTGTCGTTGCGGCAAAGGTTGGCGCGCACCACGTCGGCGTTCGGAACCTGCTGGCGGGCCGTCATCACGGCCCGGGCCGGGGAAACCACGCCGCTCGAGGCGACCACCTCCTGCATCTCGCGGGGCGCCACGCAATTGCGAAGGAGCGAGGCGGCGCTCTGGGCGCGCGCCGCCCCCATCAGGCTCCAGCAGGCAAAGATCAGCAGGATGAATCGCATGGCCAAATCTGACTCCCCGGCTGTGAATGAGGCGTGAATGGGAATCTTAGCCAACGAGCCTCCGCCAGGAGTCTAAACCAACGGCTGCAACATGGCCACGCGGTCCAACGGATCGCGGCGCTCCAACGCGGACGGGTCTCGGGCGCTCCCGGTCGGAAACTTTGCGGCGCCGCGTCGCGTTGCCCGGAAAGACGAGCGGGACTGCCGATGGAGGACAATGCCCATGAGCAATACCCCTCACGACCTCGCCGAAGAGTTCCCGGATCGGCGCGAGCGCATCAGCGGGCTCAAAGCCTCGAACGGGCGCTTCGCACGGCTCGCGGAGGAATACGACGAGGTCAACCGCGCCATCCATCGCATCGAGACACGAGTGGAGCCGGCGCCCGAAGACGTCGAGGAGGAGCTTAAACGCCGCCGCGTGCGCCTCAAGGACGAGATCGCCGCGATGCTGGCGGACGAGGCGGTGTGACGGAGGCACCGGCGCCGCCGGCATGTGCGGGACGGTCCGGGCTCGACGGCGGGGCTTTTGACCGTTATCGGGGTCGCGATGACGACCTCGGCAACGATTGCGCGGAGGCATGCGGCCGCTGCCGCAGCCCTCTTCCTGTGGAGCACGCCGGCCCCTGCCATCGTCGGGGGGAGCGAACATGCGGGCCCGCTCGCAAGGGCGACCGTGATGGTGCTGTCGTCGAACGGCGGCATGTGCAGCGCCGTCGTTGTAGCCTCCGACGTGGTGCTCACCGCCGCCCATTGCGCCACGGGTGCCGAGGAGCACCGAGTCCACTACCGGGACGAGACCGGCCGACCGGTGCTGATCGCGCCCGAAGCGAGGGCCGTGCATCCCGGCTACGA
Source organism: uncultured Alphaproteobacteria bacterium (assembly GCA_963723525.1). Lineage (GTDB taxonomy): Bacteria > Pseudomonadota > Alphaproteobacteria > Rhizobiales > Beijerinckiaceae > Microvirga. Next base: position 93,405 of record CAVRRI010000024.1, on the reverse strand, counting down.
TGCCAAAGCCGTTGAAACCCGCCGGCGTTCGATCGACCTGGCGCTCCTGCGGCTGCCCGGACCTCTTCCCGCCCGCTTCGAGCCGGGGGGGCTGACCGGGACGAAGCCCTCGAAGGACGCGGCACTTACGGTGGGCGGGTACGGAGTGGCTCTGGAGGGTGACGCGCGCTCCACCGGAACCTTCCGCACCGCATCCGTTCGCGCAGTCGAACCCTATGGCGAAAGCAGCATCCTGCTCTGGGCTCGGGCGGACGGTGCCGGCGCCTGCCAGGGCGATTCAGGCGGTCCGATCACCGGCGGCGGCGCCATTGCGGCCGTGACGAGCTGGTCGACCGGCGTGAAAGGCCGGGGGTGCGGCGGGCTCACTCAAGGAATTCTCCTCGGCCCCCAGCGGGACTGGATCGACCGGACCCTGCAAGGCTGGGGTCGCGCCGCGCGGTGGCATTAGCCCGTCCTGGCCAGGTGGGGGCCGGGGAACCGATGGCCGGATTGCGGCTTGCCTTGCTGAATCGCCCCGCTCCCGCCACACTGTTCCCATGCGTGCGTTGTTCCTTGTTATCCTTGCCGGCTTGTCCGGCCTCCCCGGCCCTGCTCGCGCCGTGGTCCGGGGCGAGGTCGTGCGGGACCCGGCGGGGATCCGTCAGTCGGTCGTCCGGATCGAGAGTTCCAAGGGCGAGCTGTGTTCCGGCGCGCTCATCGGACCCGATCTCGTGCTCACGGCTGCCCATTGCCTCACCGAGCAGGCCACCTACAGGGTCGTGGCGGTCAACCGCTCGTTCAAGCCGCTCACGCTCAAGGCCATTGCCGCAGCGATCCATCCGGAGTTCGTGCCCGGCACGACGCCGCGCACGCAGCCCGGCGTCGACCTCGCCATCCTGAAGCTCGAGCGTAGCCTCGGCGCCGACTTTGCCCCGCTCGACCTCGCCAATACGCCGCGGATCGGGACCGGTGAAAATGTGCTGCTGGCCGGCTTCGGAGTCGTCGCGGAAGGCCAGAAGGGCAGCGCACGCATCCTGCGTCGAACGACACTCGTATCGCTCGGCCCCATTCAGGTGATGAACCGCGTTGTCGTGGTGGCCGACGGGGAACGCATGGCGGAGACAGCCGGCGCAGGTGCCTGCCGGGGAGATTCAGGAGGACCGATCCTGGCCGCGACCGGCACGGGTCTCCAGCTTCTCGGCGTGGTGAGCTGGTCGAGCGGCGCGGTTGCCACCCGCGAGAGCACCGCCTGCGGCGGACTGACGGCGGTGACGCCGGTGTCCGATCACGTAAGCTGGATCATCGAGGGCTCGGCAGCACTCAACAAGTTCTCGGAAGACATCCCCGCCATTGGGCGGCGCGTGCCCGACGGCCAGTGGATGAGAAAGCGGCGATAGCTGCCGATCCTCGGGCGAGCGTCTGCGAGACCTTAAGGATCGGGTGCAGGATCGAGCACCTTTATCGGCCCGAGTTCCTTCAGCTCGCGCTGCGCGCACCCGAGTGGTTCACCGGCGGCACCGACCCGCAGGGGGTGACACGGCGGCGGCTTGGCCCGCCGCCGGTCGTTTCTCATGACGCCTTGGGAGGAACGCGCCCGGCGACGATGCCCTTATAAGCCTGTCCGTCATCTCGGAGGGACTGCAGCAGAAATCCCTGGTTCGGCTAGAGAATCGAGCCTCGGGGTTTGCCGTTCAACAAAACGGGCTGCTCAGAGAGCAGCCCGAGTCGGGTGGAAACCACAAGGCCGCAGCAGAGGAGAACAGGCCATGCTGCAATCTCAATCTGAGACAGGCCCGCGGCCGTTGCAATTGAATCGAGGTGTTAGCGTTAACCACGGCGCTCGCGCTCCGGCAGATCGATCCGCGGGGACACTCACTCGGTCATAGTGGAAGCCTCCTGGACGACCCACGTCCGGCCCTTGCCGCGCGTCGTGTCCCACGCAAAGGCGATGAATGCGGTCACGGCGACGAGCGCAATCACGAAGCCCAGAAACGCGGCATCGACCCGCCAGGCGGAAATCCTCGGCGATCGGAGAATGGACTTTGCACCTGCGCCGGGTCGGTCCCCCATCCGTCTCTCCTCTGGTCGCGGCGGCCAAGCTCGACAGGCCATTTGTCGAATTCAAGGCGGCCCCCGCCGGCGGTCCGGTGCAAGTGCGCCCTACCTGGCCGGTGATGCGCTTTCGCTTGACCGGGGGGCCCTAGCGTCCGACGCTCTTCGACGTGCGTCCGACCTCGCGTTCGACGGACTCGAAGAACGCGTCGAGCCAGCCGTAGGCCTCGCGGATCAGGGTGGCGCGCATGCGGTGGAGACGCACCTGACGTGAGGCTTGCATCAGGCCCATGTAGCGGGCCCAGCAGGTGGCCGGATCGCTCATGGACGCATCTTCGCGCCGATGGTGACGGATCGGCCGGTCCTCGGATCGAGGATCGTCACGCCCGCCGCCGGTAGAGCCCGATCCCGCGGTTGTCCCCTATCTCGGTCGCCCGCGAACTGACGGAAGTTCCGCGCGCCCCGGTGCCCCTGCACCGCTTCCTCGAGTTTATCCTGCATGTCGCGCCACCCCCAGCGGGCATCTGAATCACGCGGCTGCACGCGTGCCTGTAGTTTTTTCGCCACGGAGCCCTGCAAAACCGCGAGACTCCACTCAGGTGTGACTCTCTCCGGAACCGTTCCCGCAAAGTTCTCGGACCTCGCGCGTTTGAGAATAGTGTTGCTATTTGCAAGGAACAGATGACGAACGTAACAGAAATATTCGGCTTACATCTTCGAAAGCCCAAGCTCGCCTTATAGTATCCCTCTCAAAACAGAGAGGGAATGCTTGGCCCTTCGGCGCCGTGCTCATCGGCCTCTCTAAACAAAGGGGGAATTTTGTTGAACAACAACATGAATGCACGCATCAGTTGCTAGCCATTGCTTTCCCTTGCGGAAAATGCTGGAACCGGCGGATCCGCCAGCGGGCGGTCTGCCGCGAGCCTGCCGCGTCGTCCGGGTTAGCTTATGGAGCGCTATTTTATGCGAGCGCCCGGAACCGGATCCTTTGTTCAACGTTCCATTGCGGGTGGGTGCATCCTCAGGAGGATCCCATGGCCATGTGGGCAGCCGTGACGGCGCTCGCGCTTGGGTTGTTGACTTATCTGGCCGGAGATGTGTCGACCCTCCTCTCCGGGTTGGCCGAACTTGGCGCCGTGCTCGCGCTCTTCACTCTGGTCTGCGCGGCCGAGGCCTTGAACTGACGCCCAGGCCGCGCCGATCAAGCGGCCCGGGAGGCCTCCGGCGGCCCGGCTTGCAGTCCGGCAATGGTCGAGCGTCACTCGGCGCTGACGAGTTTCAGTCCGACGATCCCCGCCACGATGAGACCGATGCACAAGAGCCGGAGAACCGTCGCGGCTTCCCCGAAGAGGGCAATGCCGAGGATGGCCGTGCCGATGGTGCCAATTCCGGTCCAGACCGCATAGGCGGTGCCGAGCGGCAATGCCCGCAATGCGAGGCCGAGCAGGCCGAGGCTCACGACCATCGACGCCGCCGTCAGCAGCGAAGGCCAGAGGCGCGTGAAGCCTTCCGTGTACTTGAGTCCCACCGCCCAGCCGACCTCGAACATGCCAGCCGCAAGGAGGAGGAGCCACGCGGTCGATCCCGTCATGCCGTTCGTCCAGTTCTTGCAGAAAGTCGTGGTAGCCGACGAGCGGCGGCACACGGAAACGTCTCGACGCTATCCCCATCCGGATTCGAGGCATGCCTCGCGTCGAGCCGATCGTAAGAGCAGGTCCTTCGCCCAAGAGATTACTCCTGCTATGGGCTCATTCCGTTGAGATTGTGGAAAGACGAGTAGAACCTATTCACAATCATCACCAGCTCTCGCGAAACAGTGAAACATTCGTCGCGAAACAGTGAAACAAACAACCCGCTTGCGTTTCTTGATCCACCGATTAGTTGGCATGGACGGACGTAATTCACTTCGCCATGCCTGATCTTATGGGAGGGATACCACCATGAAACGTCGTCAATTCCTTCAGAGTGCTGCAGCGGGCGCTGCGGCAACCGCGGTCGCCGCCCCGGCCATCGCGCAGTCTTCGCCCGACCTGCGGTGGCGCCTTCAGTCCGGCTTCCCGAAATCCCTCGATACGATCTACGGAGCGGCCGAGACCTTCGCCAAATTCGTGAGCGAGGCTACCGACGGCAAATTCCAGATCCAGTGCTTTGCAGCCGGGGAGATCGTCGGGCAGCCGCAGATCGCGGACGCGGTCGGCAATGCCACCGTCGAGATGTCCCATACCTGTTCATATTACTACTTCGGCAAGGACCCGACCTTCGCCGTCGGAACGGCGCTCCCCTTCGGGCTCAATTCGCGCCAGATGAACGCCTGGCTGTATCAGGGCGGCGGCAACGACCTGCTGAACGAGTTCTACGCCAAGCACAACATGTACGGGTTGCCGGGCGGCAACACGGGCACCCAGATGGGCGGCTGGTTCCGCAAGGAGCTCAAGACGGTCGCCGACCTGCAGGGGCTGAAGTTCCGCATCGCCGGCCTTGCCGGCCTCGTGATGGCGAAGCTCGGCGCCGTGCCGCAGCAGATCGCCGGCGGCGACATCTATCCGGCTCTCGAGCGCGGCACGATCGACGCCGCCGAGTGGGTCGGCCCCTACGACGACGAAAAGCTCGGTTTCTCGAAGGTGGCGCCGTTCTACTACTACCCGGGCTTCTGGGAGGGCGGTCCGACCGTGCACTTCCTGTTCAACAACGCGAAATACAAGGAACTGCCTAAGAACTACCAGGCGATCATCCAGACCGCGGCCGCCTACGCCAACCTGGACATGCAGGCGAAGTACGACGCGAAGAACCCGGCGGCTCTGCGCCGCCTCGTCTCGGCCAACGCGCAACTGCGCCCCTTCCCGCAGGAGGTGCTGGAAGCCGCCTACAAAGCCGCGAACGAGGTCTATGACGAAACCAGTGCCAAGAACCCGGACTTCAAGAAGTTGTACGAAGCCGTTCGCGCCTTCCGCGGCGAGGGATATCTCTGGTTCCAGGTGGCCGAGTACACATACGACAACTTCATGATTCGCGCCCGCGCCCGCGGATGACGCGGCGGCCCCGCGTCTCGAACCGCGGCACCGGTCGAGTGATGACGAAAGCCCCGGAGCGATCCGGGGCTTTTGCCGTGAGGCGGTGTTCATCGAGTTCCCCATCGTGATATCCGTCGCCCGCTCAAGGAAGCCGAACCGGGGGTCATGGTGAGCTGGTTGCATCTGATGCTGGCTGTCCTTGCGGAGATCGTCGCCACGTCGGCGCTGAAGGCCGCAGACGGCTTCACCAAGCTCCAGCCGTCGCTCGTGGTCGTGCTGGGCTACGCGGTGGCCTTCTATTTCTTGTCGTTGGCGCTGAAGGGGATCCCTCTGGGGATCGCCTATGCGGTCTGGTCGGGCGCCGGAATCGTGCTCATTTCGATCATCGGCTGGATCCTCTACGGCCAGGGCCTGGACGCACCCGCGCTGATCGGCACTGCGTTGATCGTCGGCGGGGTCTGCGTGATCAACCTGTTTTCGAGGGTGACGGTGCACTGACGCGCGCGGGGGAGCGCCCCAACGCCGCCGCGAGTGGCACACCTCCAAAATCATGCTCCCCGCCTTGCTCATGCCGTGTTCGCGCGTGAAACGGCGTCATGCGCTGGACTTTCCGCCTCGCGGGATTCTTCCTCGTCGTCTGGGCGTTCTTCATGGCATCGCCATTCGTCGCCCTGTACCGCATCGGCCAAGCGGTGGAGGCGCGCGACCTCGACGCGTTGGAGGAGCGCGTCGACTTTCGCGCCTTGCGACTCTCGCTGACGAAGCAAGTCGTGAACGAGTACCTGCGCCTCATCGGCCGCGGCGAGGAACTCGGCGGGCTGACCCGCGGCGCGGCAACCAACGCCGGCGCATCCATCGCCGATCCGCTCGTCTCGCATCTCGTCACGCCCGAGGCCCTTGAGCGCCTGATGCGGGGCTCCCTCCCGGAACAGGCGGGCCCATCGGACAGGGCCGATGGCGTGAAGCTCGATCTCACGTCCGTGGATCAGGCCTTGCGCACCTTCGTCGCCTCCGACTCCCGGGGCTTCGCCAACATTCTGGTCCCGGTGCCGCCGGATCGTGCGGCCCCCGAGCAATATCGTCTGCATCTGCGCTTCAAAGGTCTGACATGGCGCCTTCACGGAATCGAGTTGCCGGCGCCGGTGGTGCAGGACCTCGCAAAACGGCTGCAGCGCGCGCCCAGCATCCGGAACCCGCCCGACGAGCCGACGTTCGTCAAAGGATGATCGGAGGCGAGCGATGCGGACTCTCATTCTGACGGCCGTCACGGCGGCTCTCTTTACGATGCCGATCCTCGCGTCGGCTCAGGACGGCGCGGCAGACGATTCGCCGATCTCTGGCCGACTTGCCGGGGTGCCGGTCGGCTCCGGCATCGACGACGGCCTGCAGCCGAACAACCGGGTCTACGTCCTGCCGCCCGAAGCCGATGTGGAAGCAACGGGGACCGTGAATGCCCGGCGCTGCGTCGGCGATTCGATCGGCCGGAGAGTCTGTCAGGAGCCGGCGGACGAGGCGGCGCGCTGAACTTGGCCGCGCCGCTCTGCGGGGGCACCGCTTCATCATGCCGAGGCACTCGGGCTTCATCGGCGAACGGGGCCGTCGCGGGCTCCCTTCGCGGCCTGGACAGGCTGACCCTGCATGATGAGCCACCCGACCAGCGCGACTGGGCCACACCCTCCAAGGACGAAGCACATGACGTGCGCTGCCATCATCGGACTCCTCTCCTGACCAGCGGCGCCGGTGCCCGGGCCGTTCCCGTGGTGGTCGCCGTACCGGATCGCCAGGGCGCCCCCCCGGCGAGGAACCCGTCCCGAGCGGGCCAAGTTGTCCCCCCAAGCGCGAGGCGTCCGTCCGGTGCCAGCCCGACGGTACGCCCCCGACATGGAGATCGACGATGTGGACCGCTCTTCTCGCCGCCCTCATGGGTTCGACAGCCTTCATTGGTGCGGCTTTGGCGCAGCAGCAGCCGCAGGTCACGCCGAATGTGGCGCCGCAGGGCACCGTCGACGCGAAGGCCGCCATCGCCGAATGCGATCGGCTCATCGCCTATCTGGAGCAGGCCAGGCCCGAAAATCCCGGCGTGACCCCGGAGCAGGTCCGGATCTGGCAGCGGGCTTCCGAGTTCCAGCCCTGCCAGGACAATCTTCGGCGCTTGACTGAAAATGCGAGCGCCACGTCCGGGTCGCCGACCGCCGCCACGTCCACGCCGGCCGACCCGCAGAAAACGGCCGCTCCGCCGCCGCAGCAGAACTCGCAGGAAGGAGGCGGCCCCGTCCCGCAGGTCGTCGTCCAGCAAGCTCAGCCCCATGTGACAGTGCGCCAGCCGCAGCCCGAGATCATCGTGCGCCAGGCAGCGCCGGAAATCACCGTGCAGCAGCCTCAGCCGGAAATCATCGTGCGCATGCCGCCCCCGGATGTGAACGTGTCGATGGTGCAGCCCGACGTCCAGGTCTCGATTCCCCAGCCCCGGATCCAGGTGGTGCCGCCGCAGGCGCAGGTGCAGCCCCAAATTCAATCGGCCGGGCAGCAGCCGAACGTTCGCTACGAGCGGACGGGCGAGCCGCAGATCGTCTACCGGCCGGCTGAGGGCCAGCCGCAGGTCCGGTTCGAGGCGGCCGGGACGTCGACGGCACAGGCTAGCGGCTTGCCTGGCGCGCAGCCGAATCGGCAGGCTGCGCCCGATTCTCAACCGGCGCAGCCTGCCGGCATGAGCCCGCAAGGCGCACAGGCGCAGCTCAACTCGGACCAGCGCGGACACGGCGCTGCGGGCGCGGCCAGCGCGAACGCGGGTCCGTCTCAGACGGGCGCGCTGCCGAGCGCCGGCCTGCAGGCCGTCAAGGCGTCCGATCTCACCGACCGCCCGCTCTACAACGCCCGCGGCGAGAAGATGGGCGAGGTCGATAAGGTCCTGATCGGTGCCGACAACAAGGCCTACCTCGTCGTCGGCCATGGCGGATTTCTCGGCCTCGGCCAGAAACAGGTCGCACTCTCGACGGACCAGGTCGCCATGCGCGGCGACCGCCTCGTCGCCGAGAACCTGACCGACGAACAGATCCGCTCGCTGCCTGAATTCAAGGAGAGCGCGAACTTCAAGGCGATGGACCGCGATCAGACCACGAGTCTGCGGCTTTTGGAGTAGGTGATGCGCCGCGGGAGATCGGTCCGGCCCCGGCGGGCTCGCCCGTGCGCGCGGAGGCCGCCATGAGGAAGGCCCGATGAAGGAAGCGCAGCGCTGGCGGTGGGACACGTTCCGCGACGCCGAGTTCGTCCGCCGGGTCCTGATCCTCCTCGCCATCGCCGCAGTGGTGCTGCTCGCCTGGCGACTCGCCGACGTTCTCCTCCTGGCCTTCGGCTCGGTCCTCGTGGCGGTTCTACTGCATGCCTTCGCCGAGGTGCTCGCACGTCATGCCGGCGTCCCCGAGCGCTGGAGCCTGACGGCGGGGACAGCGATCATCGTCGTCGTCGCGCTCGGTCTTTTCGTGCTCTTCGGGGCGCAGTTGCGCGTTCAACTTGCGACCGTTGCCGAGCGCCTACCCTTCGCCTTGAACAATCTGACGAAGGAACTCGGAATCGGCGAGTTCACGAGTCAGCTCCCGCAGATGCTTGGGATGGGGCCCGGAGGGGGTTTCGTCTCGCGCGTCGCCGGGATCGGCGGCGCCATTCTCGGTGGGCTCGCGGATTTCTTTCTCGTCGTCATTGCGGGCATCTACATCGCCGCCAATCCCACCATCTATCGCCGCGGCTTCGTCAAACTCTTTCCCGTCGGACAGCACGCGCGTGTGGAGGATTCGCTGCAGGCGACCGGGCGAGCGCTCAGGCTCTGGCTGACCTCGCAGCTTATCGCCATGGCGGCCGTCGGCATGCTCTCCACCGGTGCGTTCTGGCTCATCGGCCTGCCCTCGCCGGTCGCGCTCGGCTTCATCGCGGGCCTGGCGGACTTCATACCCTTCGTCGGTCCGATCATCGGCGCTCTGCCGGCCATCCTGCTCGCCTTCACTCTCGATGGCCAGGCGGTGCTCTGGACGCTGCTGGCCGTGGTTGCCATCCAGCAGATCGAGGGCAACGTGATATTCCCGCTCGTCGAGAAGCGCGTCGTGACCATTCCGCCGGCCCTCGCCCTGTTCGCCATCGTGGCCGGAGGTGTCCTCTTCGGGACCCTCGGTCTCGTCTTCGGCTTCCCCCTTGCGGTCGTCGCCTTCGTCCTGGTGAAGAAGCTCTACGTGCGGGAGACGCTCGGCGAGCCGACGCCGGTGCCGGGCGAGGCCGGGACAGGCGTCGACGTGCGACAGTAGAACATCGGACCCAAAAGTGGATCTTGGGATCCATCCGATGCTCCTTTTCTCAGGTGGCGCATCGTTCGGCGCAGCAAACCGGACGATGCGCTATCGAAAAAGGCCCTCACTGGGTGAAGGCCTTCCATGACACGAAGTCATTGATCCAAGATCATCCGGAATGAATCCGGCAAGATATCGCAAATTGTAAGTCTCTGATGAAGCTTCGCAACTTCCATGCTTTGCAGCAAAACTGCTCAGCTTCAAAGGAATGACTTCGGTGGAGTCATTATCATAGCCTCCATCTCTTGCGAACGTTTGAATTCTGCTACCGGCGGCCACCGTCGTCAAGCGGCGACAGGTCTTCTGGCCAGTCGACGATTCGGCCCAGCAGCTCGCGCACCGTGAAATCCTCTTCGGGACCGGCCACCCTGTCGCGCACCGACACGCCGGCAATATGGACCGTGTCGGGGTCGCCCGACACCAGCGGATGCCACCAGTATAGGTCCCTTCCCTCCGCGAGCAGCCGGTACGCGCAGGTCGGCGGCAACCACGAGAGCCGGCCCACGGTCTCGGGTGTCAGGCGTACGCAATCGGGAACCTTGGCCTGACGATTCGCATAGTCGCGGCAGCGGCAGCCGAACGCGTCCAGCAGCGTGCATCCAACGTCCGTGTAGGCAATCTCACCCGTATCCTCATCCTCGAGCTTCACGAGGCAGCACCGGGCGCAGCCGTCGCACAAGCTTTCCCACTCCTCGGGGCTCATGGCTTCGAGAGTCTTGGATCTCCAGAATGGAGCATCCGGTTCCGGCGGATTCACGGGCGCGGTCACGGTCGGCTTGGCATCCATTTACGTTGCGTGAACGCTCATTAGCGTGATTTTCAGCGCCTGAACCTGCGACTCCGTGGCCTTTTTCCCGTCCTTCCGCCCTCTCGCGCCGCACCGTCGCCCGCTACCATATGAGCCCGCGTGCCGATTCGCGAGTTGTCGACGTTAACGTTACGTCAAACGCGCTCGTACAGCCCTGCAAAGGCTGGTAACATTTGATGTCGAATTCATTCCTGGAAACGATTGCATAAGGATCGCCGTGCGCCTGCAATCCTCCCTGCCTCTCTGGACGCGCGTGAAGCGTGCTGCGCTCGGGTTCGATTCGTGGCTGAATTCGAGCCTCTTCGAGGGCGGGCGGGCACTCGGAGACTTTTGGAGGGGGTATTCGAGCAAGGCCAACCTCCTGCGCGTCCGCGGGGCGCCGCGCGTGCTGTTCGATCTCGCCAGCGAGACGGCGACTCTCGGGGCTGCGGGCGGCGTGGTGATGCTCGGCCTGGCCATCCCGGCTTTCCGGGAAACCAGCGACAACTGGCTCAAGACCCAGGAGCTCGCGGTCACCTTCCTCGACCGCTATGGCCAGGAAGTCGGTCGCCGCGGGATTCGGCACGACGATTCGTACAAGCTCGAGGAGTTTCCCGACCACCTGATCAAGGCGGCCCTCGCGACCGAGGACCGGCGCTTCTACGAACACTGGGGCATCGACCCGGTCGGTACCTTCCGCGCGCTGACGGTCAACGCCCGTGGCGGCGGCGTGGTACAGGGCGGCTCCTCGATCACCCAGCAGCTCGCCAAGAACCTCTTCTTGTCGAACGAGCGCTCTCTCGAACGCAAGATCAAGGAAGCCTTTCTGGCGGCCTGGCTCGAATTTCACCTCACGAAGGACGAAATCCTCAAGCTCTATCTCGATCGCGCCTATATGGGCGGCGGAACCCACGGCGCTGTGGCGGCGGCAGACTACTACTTCGGGAAATCGGCCAAGGACCTCACCCTCGCCGAATCCGCCATGCTCGCCGGCCTCTTCAAGGCACCGACGAAGTATGCGCCCCACATCAACTTGCCGGCCGCCCGCGCACGGGCGAACGACGTGCTCGCCAACATGGTCGAAGCGGGCTTCCTCACCGAGGGCCAGATCCAGACCGCCCGGCGCAACCCGGCGACGCCGGTCAACCGCTCCCGCGAGACCACGCCCGATTTCTACCTCGATTGGGCCTTCACGCAGATCAAGGAGCTCGCCGCCGCTGGCAAGTTCGGCAACGAACGCGTGCTGATCGTCAAGACGCCCCTCGATACGGCCATCCAGCGGCGCGGCGAGCAGGCGCTCGAGGACGTCCTGCGCCAGCACGGCCGCCAGTACGACGCCGAACAGGGCGCAATCGTCGTGATGGATGTGGACGGCGCCGTCCGTGCGATGATCGGTGGCCGCGACTACGGCCAGAGCCAGTTCAACCGCGCGACGGATGCGCTCCGGCAGCCCGGCTCGTCGTTCAAGCCGTTCGTCTACGCGGCGGGGCTGACGACGATTCCGAAGCTGCGCCCGAATTCCACCGTTGTGGATGCGCCGATCTGCCTGGGCAACTGGTGCCCGCAGAATTACAACCGCTCCTTCTCGGGCGCGATGCCGCTGGTCTCGGCACTTGCCCGCTCGATCAACTCGATCCCGGTGCGGATGTCGGTGGACATCGGCCGCGGCATCGCCAAGGACGGCAACGCCGCCAAGGCCGGGCGCGCCGTCATCATCAACCTCGCCCGGCAGATGGGCCTCACCCATCCGCTCGCCGATTCGACCTCGCTTCCGATCGGCGCCGCGGAGGTGACCGTGATCGACATGACTGCTTCCTACGCGGTCTTCGCCAACGGCGGCAAGCGCGCGACGCCCTATGCCACTTTCGAGGTGCGCAACTCGCAAGGCGACGTGATCTATCGCCACGATCGCGACGCGCCCCAACCGCAGGTGCTCGAGACGCAAGTCGTGCACGACATGAATTTCATGCTCAACAAGGTGGTGGAGGAAGGTACGGGCAGGCGGGCCCTGCTCGACGGGATCCGCGCGGCCGGAAAGACGGGCACGACGAACGGCTACCGGGACGCCTGGTTCGTCGGCTACACCGGCAATCTGGTCACCGGCGTGTGGTTCGGCAACGACGACCATACCTCCACCAACAACATGACCGGCGGCACCCTGCCCGCCATGGCCTGGAAGGAGGTCATGGCCTTCGCGCACCAGAACCTCGAACTCCGCCCGATCCCCGGCCTGCCCGAGCCGGGGCAGTCCGTCGCCTTCGCTTCGGGCCGTTCACCGGCGACGACCCAGACCTTGGCGCAGCCGTCGTCGCCGACGATCGCCCCCGGCACGCTGTCTCGCCGTTCATACGAGGTGATCGGCGGCATCGGCGATCTGTTCCGCAAGGTGGACCGCCCCGGCACCCCCGCACCGGGCCCGGAGGCTCCGCGTCCGAACCAGGGAGCTCAGACTCCCGCCTCGGGTCCACGCATTGCGATGCCTTGAGACGCGGTGCGCAGAGGCGGTTCCGGTTCTTCGCGCGGCGTTGCGCATCGTCGACGGGATCGAGGATTCCCGCTGCTGTCGCGCATCGCTCATCGCTGCGGGCGCTTGCTGGCATCGGCTCGCAACCACCACTCGATCGGCGCGGCACATGATCGACGTTGATGGGAGCGCCCTACACCAGAATCGACTACCGGATGGGACCTCATGACGGTTGACGGCGGGACATACTCTCGATTCCATGCGCCCCGTTCCAAACAGGCGGGTGCCGTGTCCGCGAAACGACTGTCAACCGCTGCCCTCGTCGTCTACGCCTTCGCGATCGCCCTCGGCCTCGGCGTGAGTTCGGCGTATGTCGCCGTCAGCGGCGATTATCCGCTCGGCGGCGTCAGCGCCGGCCCCTGGAAGGCATGGCCGCAGGTCGGCTCGCGCAACGCGGATCCCTATGCCCGCACGATCGTCGTGCGCGGGTCGGACATTCCGCTGGCGACCGGGGAGGGTCTCGCGTTCACGGCGACTGCCGACAGCGCGGGCCGGAAGCTCGACTCCGCGTGCACTTACCGGGTCGGCCCGGCGGCGCCGCAGACGCGCCTGTGGACGCTCTCGCTTTATGATCGGAGCGGACTCCTCGTTCCTTCGGAGCTCGATCGGAGCGGCTTCACGGCCGCCGAAATCCTCCGCGACGCCGAGGGCCGGTTCGCGATCGTGCTCGCCCGCGACCTGCAGCCCGGCAACTGGCTCAAGTTGCCGGCCGCCGGCCCCTTCACGCTTGTGCTGCGGCTCTATGATTCTCCCCTCTCCGCCGGCTCGGCGAGCCTCGATGAGAAGGCCTTTCCGTCGATCGAGCGGGTGGATTGTGCCCCATGAGCGAGCGCGCCCGTTTTCTTCTTGCCACCCTGTGCGGGCTCGTGCTCGCGGCCGGCGTACACATCGTGATCGTCCTCGCGGCGCCGGCTTTCGCCGAGCGCGACTCGTTTGCACGTCTGCGCGACACCGTTACCGCCGAGCGGGCTCAGATCGTCGCCGCACCCGGCCTGGGCGATACCTGGCTGCCCCATCCCGACCCGGCGGTCGCCGTCGCCGCCTGTGCGTTCGACCTTGCCGATGGTCCGGTCCGCGTCTCGAGCCGGACCGGGGCACTCTTCCAATCGATCTCGCTCCACGCGAAGGGCGGCAGCGTCTTCTTTGCCTTGACCGATCGCGCGGCGGTCCGGGGCGAACTCGAACTTGTCGTCATGACTCGCCGCCAGCTCGACGAGGCCCTTGCCGAAGAGGATGAGGACGAGCCCTCGCGCGACGTGCGCATCATCGCGCCGCGACGCGAGGGACTCGCGATCGTTCGCGTCGCAGCCCCCTTCCCGAGCCGACGCCGCGAGGCCGAAGAGGCGGCGAAGGCCGTATCCTGCGCGATCGACGGCGCCGAGGGCGAAGGCTGAGCCCGAACGGCAGTCCGGCCGCGCGGGAAGCAATCGCGCGCGATTCACCCCTTGGCGATGATCGCGCGCCGGCCCTGCCGGATCAGGGCCGGCTTCAAGCAGTCCCCGTTGCGCCAGGCGGGCACCGGCAGACCGGCCAATGCCTTCCGGTGGAGAGCGAGGGCCGTCACCGCCCGCTCGGCGGCGACGGCCTCGCCCTGTGGCGAGGCCAGGAAGGCGTGTTGCACGGCATAGGAATAGCTCTCCGTCCGTTCGGCAAGTTCCTCTCGCACCCAGGCGATCAGGCATCGGTTCTCTGCGACGCGCGCCACCGCGTGTGCAATTTCGGGCTCGCTGACCTCATCCATGAGCGCGATGCTCTTTACGCGGGCCTCGTCGGCGGCAATCACGGTCCGGGCCACCTCGGCGAAGGGCGCTATGAGCGCGGCATCGGCCTGCGCGTCCTCACCGATCCGGCGGTACCGCGAAGCCGGCGAACGGGCGCGCACGCCCATGAGGGTCCGGTAATAGGCCGCCGTGTCGTCCGGTTCGATGTGCGGCGGGAGGATGCGCGTGCGCGCGAGATTGGCAACGCGGTTGTCGAACTTCGACCGCTCGTGCGCCGGCATCAGGAAGCGCCAGGACCGATCCCGCAGCTCGTCCTCCGCCTCGGTGAGGGGATAACCCGACACGGCCTCGCCCCGCTCGCGGGCGGCCTTAGATCCGGCATTGGGGAGAATGACGTCGTTCCAGTAGCTCTGCTTCGGTCGACCGAAATCTCCCTTCTCGACGCATGCGGAGAGACCGGCGCAGAGGGCGAGAGCGACGAAGAGCCTACGAGCCGCGCCGTCGGCCGCGCCCGTCCCGTGCGAAGGGCCGCGAAGGTCCGGGATTGGGCTCGAGCCGTTCATAGCGCACACCGGTGAAGAGAAGGATCTCGCCACGCGGCTCGTCTGCGCCCGGCGCAGAACGGAGAGGCCGAGACTCGGGGTCAGGGAAAGCGATGATCACCCCCGCGGATCGCGTTTGAGCATCACTCATGTACCTGTCCTCCAACCGGCTCGGCGGCCGCCGGCATCGACTGCCGCACCACCAAAGAGCGCCATGGTTAACAGACCGTTTCGAACGGATGCGCCGAACTCGATTTTCCGATCGACTGCAACGACAACCCCTGCCGCCGCGCTTATGTTCCGTAGCGGAATGTTTCACGGAATGGTGTGCGCCACGGCACGCGTCCCGTCATCAGGAAGATCCCGCATATCCCGCGCCGAACCTTCGGCGTGGTCGTTCGTCCCGGTATGCCTGCCCCCTCGCGTCGGACGCCTCCTTCGTGCGAGCGGATCCTCCGTTCGGATGGCATCGTCTCGGGTGATGTCCAGGACACCGGACCGGCCTGGTTAATGTTGGCTTTAGGAAACCTCCTTAATACTCGTCCCTGCACCCGTTCCCTAACCTTCGAGAGTGCTGCCTATGGCGCCGCCCGCCTGGCCCAATCCGTGGAGCCTCGCTCATTCCGAGCGAAAGCCCGTGGACATCCGCTCGGAGCTGCTGTGGCTGCATTCCGAACTGTTTGCCAATGCTCCCACGCGGGACCGGGAGACGATACGGGCGTTCGAAGCCATCGCGCTTGGTTTCCTGCCGCGGGTCGACCACGAGGCGCTCGTCTCCATTGCCCGCCTTATCGTTCCCTGCGCCGACACTCCTCCCTCGATCCTGGCGGACCTGATCCAGCGCTCGCCCGAAACCCGATCGATCGTCATGGCTGAAGCGCCGTCGCTGGCGCCTTCCATCATTTCCCTGCTCCTCGGCTCGCCGTCCGGAAGCGCGCACCTCGCCGGCCGCGCGGACCTCGAAGCACGCTCGGTGGAACGGCTCCTCGCCCTCCACGACGACACGGTCGACGAGGTGCTTGCCGGAAATGGAACCATTACACTCGACCGCCCGGTACTCGAGACCTTGCGCCAGCGCGCCTTGCAGCGTCCTCTCCTGGCACGCGCGCTCCTGGCGAGAACCGATCTCACGACTCCCGAGCAGGCTTCGCTCTATCTCTTCGCCGACGAGGAGCATCGGGCGCGGATCCGCCATCGCGTTGCAGCCTCCGCGCTCTTCCACCGGCCGCATCTGCCCTTCCGCCTCAGCAGCCATCGCGTCGAGGCGCTGCTTTCGATCGCGGTGCTCGGCGACGTGGAGGCCTTCGAAGCACAGCTCACCGGCGCCTTCAGGCTTCCCCCGTCCACCCGATGGCGGCTTCTCGGGCAGGGGCGCTCTGAGCTTCTCGCACTCGCCTTGCGGGCGCTCGGTGTGGAGGAGGAAGACGCCACGCGCATCTTCCTCACTCTTCACCCGACCCTGTCTCATTCGGTGAAGACCGTATTCGCGCTCGTGCGCAGTATCCGTACCACGGCCCGGCCGACGGCGCTCGCGCTCGTGGAGGCAATCCTCGGGGAGAGCATCTCGGTCGACCGGGTCGGCCGGCATCAGCCGCTCCTCGATCCGAGCGGCACGCCGGCGCGCGTTTTCGTGTCGGGCGAGAGACGGGCGCCCGAAGAACGACGGGTTTCGGAAGAACGCCAGCATCAGGCCGGCTGAGATCAGCCCTCGCCGGGAGGGAGGTCGAGGAAGTGCCGTCCTTTGAGGTCATCGATCTCGATGAGCCAGAGATCGGGATCAAACCGTAGTTCCCGCTTCATGCGGTCCTCCACGTCGACCGGCATCACCGCCTCGAGGAGCGCCGTGAACAGCCGCTCGACTCCGCCCTCCGCAATCAGAGATTGCGGCGCCGGGCCGTAGAGACTTGCGGTGCCGTCCAGATGGTCAAGCTTGACGAAGATCGCGCCGGCCTCCGCGGCTCCGCGCCGACGCAGCACGGCGTCGACGCCTTCAACCGCGCATCGGCGTAGATGCGCGGCGACCCAGAAATCCGAGCGCAGGCGGGACACTACTCGACCGGGAGCCCCGAGGCGGCCGCAAGTTCCCTGGCAGTGCGCGGCGTGAAGTCGCCCGTGACCGTCAGGCGGCGGTCGCGCTCGAAGCGCTCGATCGCTTGACGCGTGCTGGGCCCCAGAACCCCATCGGCCTTCATCGGCCCATAGCCGAGTTTCGCCAACGCCCGCTGGCCCGAGGTGACGAGTCGGCTCGGCTCCACCTTGGCGACGAGGGCGGGCGGAATCGGCGGTGCGTCGCCGAGACGGATGAGATCGCCGATGGTGCTGCGAACCGGCTGCGGCTGGGGAATATGCTGAAGTGGGGGCGCGATGACGACCGGTACCGGCCGGTGCGAAGGCGCCACCGGCGGGCGCGCGACCGGCAGAGGCGGCAGATCGCCTGAGCGGATCAGGTCGCCGATTGCATCGCGGGCGGCGGGCCGCTGCTGTGCGGGAACAGGCCCCGGGACCGGCAAAGGCATCGTCACCGACGGGGGCGGAGCCGGAGGAAGAGCCGGAAGACCGATCTGGTCCGCGAGCGGCCGCAACGGCGGCAGCGGGGCCGGGACATCGGCCCTTCCGCTTGCAAAGAAGGGGGCGGGATGCCGGGCCGTCTGGAGGACGAGAGCGTTCCAGACGATGGCGCCCGCCGCCGCAGTCATCAGCAAGGCAACGGCGATCTCGAGCGGGTAGGACCGCATGAAGGCGGAGACCCGGTCTCCCAAGCTGTCCTCCTCTTCGATCTCTTCGATCTCTTCGATCTCGATGGCCCGAGCGCGCGCGCGCCGTGGCGCCTGCGAGAAGTCGCGGTCGGAGCGGGCTAGAGCTTCACGCACGGCCGATCATCCTGTCCTGAGGGCAAGCGCTCCCTCGACGGGGCGCGGAACGATGGAGTCGTTAGGTGGGGCGGCGCGCTTCGTTCCGCCAGCCTCGACGGGCAGGCTCACGGTGACGCTCATGCCGTCGCCCGGGGTGCTCGCGACGCTGATCCTTCCCTGGTGCAGGCCGACGAGGCCGCGGACCACGGAGAGGCCGAGACCGTCGCTCTTCTCCGGGCGCAGGCGGCCGGCCGTGGCGCGATGGAAGCGATCGCCGCCCTGGGGCAGTTCGGCTCCGGGCGCTCCGATCCCAGTGTCGCGCACCGTGAATGCGATGCGCTCGCCGTCGCGCTTCGCTTGGACGGTGACGAGCCCGCCCTGCGGTGCGAACTTGACCGCATTCGAGATCAGATTGAGAAGAATCTGCTCGCAGGCCTGCCGGTCGGCAAAGAGTTCCGGCAGGTTGCGCGAGACGTGTTGCTCAATCGCGACTCCCGCCCGATCGGCGGAGGATGCCATGGTCCGGCAGCAATCCTGCACCAGTTCGGCAACGTCCAGGGATTCGGGATCAAGGTCTCGGCTGCCTGCCTCGACCGCGGAGAGATCGAGCAGCGTCGATACCACGCCGAGCACGTGCTGGCCCGAAAAGTAAATGATCTCGGCGTACTCCTTCGCCATCGGACCAGAGCCGCCCTTCCCTTTCAGCATCTCAGCGTAGCCGACGATGGCGTTGAGCGGCGTCTGCAATTCTTGGCTCACCTTGGCGAGCAGGTGTGCCCGCTCCTCGCCCGCCCGCTTCGCGGTGCGATGGAGATTTTCGAGTTCCTCGGCCCGCTGCCTGTGCTCGGCGATGGAGCGGGTCGCGGCCACGACGACGGCGCCGTCCTCGCGAGGCGCCCGCAGGCGGTGCGCTCTCATTTCGACCCACACGAGGTCCTGCGCCCCCCGCGAGCCGATCCGGGCGACGGCCGGGTTATGGTGGAGGAGTGGGTCTACTCCGTCGCCGGCCTGCAGCCGGAATTGCACCACCACAGGTTCCGCTGCGCGGGCGGCATCGCTGATGGCCTTGAGGTAGGCCGGGCGGTCGGCCACGTGGATGCGGTCGAAGAAGCCTCGCCCCTGGAGGTGGATCGGGGCCGTTCCGAGCAGTCTGGCTCCGCCGCCGTTCGCCGTCACGACGGAACCGTTGCAGTCGTGCCAGGTGACGAGGTCATCGATCGCCTGGAGGGCCGCACTCTCCCGCGCTTCGCCGGAGCGGAGCGCCGCTTGGAGCTGGGCCTTCAGGCGAAGATCGCAGACCACCTGCCCGACCGCGTGGCCCAGAGCCACGGCGAATCCGACTGCGAACACCGTGGCAAGGGCCGTCGCCCCCCCTCCGCCGAGGCCGTTCGCCTCGAAGATCAGCACGAAGGGGATGCCGAGGAGGCCGAGGAGTGCTGCCGCGGCAGTCGCGCGCCGGCTTCCCGAAAGGAGGCCTTCGAGCGGCACGACGGTGAGCGCGAGGATCGCCAGGGTCGAGGCGCCTCCCAAGCTTGCAGCGGCGCCCGCGGCGAAGAGCGTGAGTGCCGCCGAGACGATCGCTTGTGCTCCGTCGAGGCGGCCGGTGCGGGACGCCAGGACGACTGCCGCGAGAGGCGCCAGGAAAACCGCAAGGCTCAGGATCTCCAAGGTCGTGGGAGCGCCGCGGCCGAGCAGGTAGGGCGGGATTGCAGCGAGCGCAGCGAGGGTGCTCACCGTCCGCGAGACGATGAAACGCTCGTGCCGGAAGCGTTCGGTCAGGTCGCTTCGGCCCGACCGGTGCACCAGTCCCGCGAGCCAGTGATCGACCCAGTCCATGGTAAATCGTGTGCGCAAGTTTCGTCCGCGGCGGTTGGGCCCGCCGGCCCTCTCGCCTTCCCAAGCGCGACCGTCGCAGAGGCGGCTTAAGCGAACCCTAAGCAGGACGGCTCAATGGGCGGCCGGACCCTTGCGGGAGAAGGACAATCCCGCCGCAAGTGCTTGGCGGGGCAGAGCGGCGGACCGGTTTTCCACAGACCTCTGAACAGGTTGAACAGGGTTGACGAACCCTGAAGCCGACCCTCAAGTTTTCATTCATCCTATTTCGAAATGACACGCACCGTCGCTACGCGGCAGGGTTCGCGTGGGCTAGGCTTGCGTCATGTTCTCGACCTTGCGCGTCGTCGCCGTCGTCGGCGTCATCTATTACCTGTCGCCGGTCCGGCACGAGGACGCCAAGGCGGGCATGGAGCACGTGGTCGCCTGGGGAAAGGGCCTCGTCGCGCCCCCCGCCCGAGACGCAAGCTCGGCGGAGCGGATCGAGGCCCTGTGGAAGGCCTTGCCGGACGACGCCAAGCAGGCGGCCCTCGATCGCATGCTGTCCGAAGCCGGCAAGCAGCTTCCGACCAGGTCGGGCGACCCGGCGCGGCCGGAGGGTGTGCCGGCGGCCTCGCGATCGGCCGAGGCGAAACGCCCGAAGCCCTGAATCGCAAAAGCCGGCACGACGGCTTATATAGCGGCCATGACGACGTTGCCGCCCATCGACGAGATCATCGCCAATTTCGAGTTGCTCGAGGATTCGAACGACCGCCTCGAGTATCTGATCGAACTCGGCCGCCTCGCGGAGCCGCTGCCCCCGGAGAAGAAGACCGAGGTGAACCGGGTCCGCGGCTGCGCCTCCCAGGTGTGGCTCGATACCACGCGGGCATCGGACCGGGGGCGACCTGTGCTGCATTTCCACGGCGACAGTGATGCCATCATCACGCGGGGCATCGTGGCGCTCATCGCAGCGATCTTCTCCGGCAGGACCCCCGAGGAGATCGCCCAAACGGACGCCCTCAAGGTTTTCCACGATATCGGGATCGGCGAACATCTGACCGCGCAGCGTTCGAACGGCGCCCGGTCCATGATGGACCGCATCCGACGCGACGCGCAGGCCGCCCTCGCCTGAAGGGCGGCCCTTTTGCTCGTGGTCGTCTGAACTCAGCTGCGCGACGAACGGCGCTTCCGGCGCTGCTGGCCGAGGCCCATCTCCTTGGCGAGCTCGGAACGGGCTTTCGCGTAGTTCGGAGCGACCATGGGGTAATCGACCGGCAGCCCCCACTTCTCGCGGTACTGCTCGGGCGTCATGCTGTACTGCGTGCGCAGGTGCCGCTTGAGCGACTTGAACTTCTTTCCGTCCTCGAGACAGATGATGTAATCCGGAGTCACGGACTTCTTCACCGGGACGGCGGGCTTCGGCGCCTCGGCCGGAACCTCGATCGTTCCGCCGCCCACTTTCAGCAGAGCCGAATGTACATCGCTGATGAGGCTCGGAAGGTCACCTGACGGTACCGAATTGTTGCTGACATAGGCCGAGACGATGTCGGCGGCCAACTCGATGTAGTTCGACGTGGCGAGAGTGTCGCTCATGTTGCTTTTCTATCCTCTTTCGGTCCTCGCGCCGACCGATTGCCTCGTGAGGCCGACGATCGGGATCCACTCCAAGGAAGTCCTTACTTCCCTTGGGTTTTCATCTCAGCGGCGACAGCGTACTTAAAGCAGCCGACCCGCTCTCGACTGTCTAATTATGGCAATTTCCTTCCTCGCGCAAGATGTTCGGAGTGAATTCTGCTTAAAACTAACCGTGATCTTAATCTGCTCAAGCAAAGGTGCATGGCCGTAGTCGGCCGCCCGTCCGGACGATCCCAGTTGCCCCTGACCGGAGGTGCGCCAAATCTCCCTTCACGCAACGCTCCGAGGATCAGCGATGGCAGTCACGATCGGTCGACGAAGCGTGCGCGGGAGGGCCGCCGATTCTCCGCGGCTCAGGGCACCGGAACGATTGCACATCGCCGGCCGGCACGATACGGAGCGAACCTCCCCGGGTCCGTTCCGGAAGGAGACTCACGAGGGTCCCTATACTTGCGTGTGCTGTGAAATGCCCCTCATGTGGTCGAATGCACGTCATCGGTCCGGGGCCCGGCGGGCTGCTTGCGGATTGCGGCCCCTGGTCCCGGCGCAACGGCGAGGGTCCTCCCCGGCCGAGCCTCGGCCATGGCACCGCCAAGCGGACCACTCGTTACAACCCGGACCTCCAGGAGCGACCCGATGAAACTGGAGCGCCTGCCCCAGCGCCCGCTTCCGCCCGCCCCCCTTGCCCCGGCGAGGCCGCGTGTCCTGACGCTGTTCAGGACGGAGGTGGAGGATCCTTATGCCTGGCTGAAGGCGGAGAACTGGAGGGCAGTGTTGAAGGACCCGGGTGTGCTCCCGACCGACATCCGCGCCCACCTCGATGCCGAGAACGCCTATGCGGCGGCCGCGCTCGAAGGAACGGAGGGACTGCGCGAACGCCTCGTGAAGGAAATGCGCGGCCGCATCAAGGAAGATGATTCATCCGTTCCGCAGCCGGACGGGCCTTATGCCTATTTCACGCGATTCCGCGAGGGCGGCCAACACCCCCTCATCGGACGACAGCCACGGGAAGGCGGGCCGGAGGCCATCCTGCTCGACGGCGACAAGGAGGGCGAAGGACTTGCGTTCTTCGATCTCGGCGGAGCGGAGCATTCGCCCGATCACCGACTGCTGGCCTGGAGCGCCGACACGAAGGGATCGGAGTATTTCACCATCCGGATCCGGGACCTCGAGACGGGAGCCGAGCTCGACGATGTCGTCCCGAACGCGTCCGGGGACGTGGTGTGGATCGCCGACGCGTGCGGTTTCTACTACGTCGAGCTCGATGAGAATCACCGTCCGGTGCGCGTGCGCCGCCACAGGCTCGGGACGCCTTCCGGGCAGGATGAACTCATCTACGAGGAAAGCGACCCGGGCTTCTTCATCCATCTCGGCGAGACTCAATCCGGCGCATTCGTGGAGATCGTCGCGAGCGATCACGAGACATCGGAAGTCCGTCTCCTCGACCGGCACGATCCGAACGCCATGCCGCGCCTCGTGGAGCCGCGCACGCCGCAGCTCCGATATTCCGTGGAGCATCACGGCGACAGGCTCTTCATCCTCACGAACGCGGACGGGGCCGAAGACTTCAAGCTCGTGACCGCGCCGCTCGACCGGGCGGGCCGGGCTCAGTGGCGCGACCTCGTTCCCTATCGCCAGGGCGTGATGATCCTCTCGCATGTGGCGCTCGCGCGTTACCTGCTGCGCCTCGAGCGCGAAGATGCGAAGCCGCGCATCGTGCTGCGGGAGATCGCATCGGGACAGGAAACGCGGATCGCCTTCGAGGAGGAGGCCTATTCGCTCGGCATGAGCGCGGGGTACGAGTTCGACACCGACGTCATCCGGTACACGTATTCCTCTCTCACGACGTCCGCCGAAGTGGTGGATTACGATCTGCGCACCGGTGCGCGCGTGCTGCGCAAGCGTCAGGAGGTGCCGAGCGGACACGATCCGTCCGATTACGTCACCCGGCGAATCTTCGCAGAGGCGCCGGACGGTGAGCGGGTGCCGGTCTCGCTCGTCCACCGCAAGGAGGTGGCGCTCGACGGATCGGCGCCTCTCCTCCTCTATGGATACGGGTCCTACGGCTCGTCCATGCCGGCCTCGTTCCGGACCAACATCCTCTCGCTCGTCGACCGCGGCTTCGTCTATGCGATCGCTCATGTCCGCGGCGGGACGGAGAAGGGCTGGCGCTGGTACATGGAAGGCAAGCGCGAGAAGAAGCTCAATACCTTCACGGATTTCATCGCTTGCGCCCGCGCGCTCGCCGAGGCGGGCTACACGGCCAAGGGACGCATCGTAGCCCATGGCGGCAGCGCCGGCGGCATGCTGATGGGAGCCGTCGCCAATCTCGCCCCCGAACACTTCGCCGGGATCATCGCGGAGGTGCCATTCGTCGACGTGCTCAACACCATGCTCGACAAGGACCTCCCCCTCACCCCGCCCGAGTGGCCCGAATGGGGCAACCCGGGCGAGGACGAGGAGGCGTTCCGCACGATCCTTTCGTATTCCCCATACGACAATGTGCGCCCGCAGATCTATCCGGCGATCCTGGCGCTCGCCGGACTGACCGATCCTCGCGTCACCTATTGGGAGGCCGCGAAATGGGTCGCGCGCCTTCGGGCCGCCATGACGGACGGCGGACCGGTGGTCCTGAAGGTCAATATGGATGCGGGCCATGGCGGTGCGGCGGGACGGTTCGACAGGCTCGAGGAGGTGGCGCTCGCCTATGCCTTCGCGATCAAGGCGGTCGAGGGCTTCTGAGGTGTGACCCGCCGGGATTCGACCGCACCGCCGATGCCGGCTAATCCTGGTGCTGCGTGACCCGGGGAGGGACTCATTCCCGGTCGTGTCGCGGCACTTTCGCGGTGAAGCGCTCCACGTCTCGTGAAGGGCTTCCGCCTCTGACCCGACGGCTTGTGATGACCCAAGGTGGCGAACGCGCAATCCTCCACGACCCATCCGCCTCCGGATCGGGAGTCGAGCCCGATGCGGGCGCAGGGCCGGCGCCTGATCCCGAAGAGGCGCTTCATGCGCTGGAGCGGCGGCAGGCGTTCCTGCTCGATTTCAACGACGAGATCCGGGTGATCGGCGACCCGTTCGCGATCATGGAAAGGGCGACCGAGCTTCTTGGCCTGCATCTCAAGGTGGGCCGCGTCGGTTATGGCGAGATCGACGCGGCGCAGGAACATCTGTCGATCGAGCGGGACTGGACCGACCCGCTGATGCCGAGCGTCGCCGGCCGTTACCGCCTTCACGATTTCGGGCCATCGGTCATCCGCGAGCTGAGGCACGGGCTCACCGTCGCCGTCGGCGATATCTCGACCGACCCGCGGACGTCGCGACCCGCCTCCCTGACGGCCTACTCGGCCATCTCCACCCGGGCGATCCTGGCCGTGCCGCTCGTCAAGGGCGGCCGGCTCAGCGCGTTGCTGTTCGTGCATCATCCCGAACCGCGGCCGTGGCTCGGCGGCGATGTGAAGCTCGTCGAGGACGTCGCCGAACGCACGTGGGCAGCCGTGGAGCGATCGAGAGCCGAATCGGCTCTGCGCAAGAGCGAGGAACGCCTCCGCCTGTCCCAGGAAGCGGGTGGCGTCGGCTTGTGGGATTGGGACCTCGGCAGCGACGAGATCTTCTGGTCGGACAAGCAGTACGAGATCCTCGGCGCTCCGCGGGGCATCCGAATGACGGGACACCTCTTCAAGAGCCTCATTCATCCGGACGACCGGGCTGCAGCCATGGCTGCGACGGAGGCCGCGCTACGCGGCGAAGGGCTGCTGGAAACCGAATTCCGGATCATGCGCCCGGCCGACGGACGCGCGATCTGGTTGGCGGCCCGAGGCGAGGTCCGGCGCGATGCGGAAGGCCGCCCGAAGCGGATCGTCGGCGTCAACTTCGACATCACTGGGCGCAAGAAGGCCGAGGCCGGTTTGCGCCAAAGCGCGGAGCGCCTGCAGCTGGCGCTCCGCGCCGCCCGCATGGGCGATTGGACCTGGGACGCGACGACGGACTTCGTGCTCCTCTCCGATCGCGCAGCCGAGATCTTCGGAGTTCCCGTGGACCCTCCGATGACCTGGACGGCCATGCGGTCGATGCTCCATCCGGCAGATGCCCAGAAGGCGGCGCAGGCCGTCGAGACAGCCGTCGAGACGAACACTCTCTACGATATCGAGTACCGGGTCCGGCGGTCGGCGGACGGCGCGAAGGTCTGGGTAGCGGCCCAGGGCCAGTGCATCCATGATCCGGACGGAACCCTCGTCGGGATCACCGGCGTGGTGCAGGACATCTCCGAGCGCAAACGCACGGAGGAGCGCCAGCATCTCCTCATCCGCGAATTGCACCACCGGGTCAAGAACACGCTGGCCACCGTTCAGGCGATCGTCGGATCGACGGCCCGCACCGCTTCCAGCATCGAGGACTTCTACGAGAGTTTCGTCGGGCGCATCGTTTCGCTCGCCCAGACTCATAACCTGCTGACCGAGGACTACTGGCAGAAGGCTTCCCTTGCCGAAATGCTGCGGAACGAGCTCGGGCCTTTTGACGACGGCAAGGCTCGAGTTACGCTCGCCGGTCCCCCGGTCGAATTGACGTCCGAGGCGGCGGTGCCGATCGGCATGGCGATCCACGAGCTGACCACCAACGCAGTGAAGCACGGCGCGCTGTCGATCCCCGGCGGCAGCGTCGAGGTCCTGTGGCGTGTCATCGAGGATGAGGAGGCGTCTCGCCTCGTCTTCGCTTGGACGGAACGCGGCGGTCCGCCGGTGCAAGTTCCAAGCCGCCAGGGCTTCGGCTCGCGGCTTCTGCAGCGCGTGCTCGCCACGCAGCTTCAGGCCGACGTTCAGATGGACTTCGACCCCGACGGCATACGCTTCCGGATGAACGTGCCGCTCCCGCGCGACGCGACCCTGCTCAATCTCCTCTCCTGAAGTTCCCTTCTGTCCCGAGGTTCCGATGCTGCTCGAAGCCAGGCGCTCTCACCTGATCGTCGTCGACCTCCAAGCGCGTCTCGTGCCGGCCCTCGGCGAGGCCGAGCGCGTCGCCAGGAATGCGGCGATCCTGCTCCAAGCCGCCGGACGTCTTGGCATTCCGGTCACCGTCACGGAGCAATATCCGAGAGGTCTCGGCCCGACCGTCGATCCGATCGCGGAGGCCTTGCCGACCGGCACCGTCATTGTACCGAAACTCAGTTTCGCAGCCACGTCCGACGACGCGTTCGCCGCACGCGTTGCGACCCTTCGCGGCGAAGGGCGCGACCAAGCCGTGATCTGCGGCGCGGAGGCGCATGTCTGCGTGCTGCAGACCGCTCTCGGATTGAGGGCTGAGGGATTGGAGGTCTTTGTCCTGGGAGACGCCGTGTCGAGCCGCTCCCCTCACAGCGTCACTGCCGCTCAGGGGCGCCTCCTTCAGGCGGGCTGCAGGTGGGCCACGACGGAGATGGCCGTATTCGAATGGCTTGAACGCGCCGGCTCGGAAGAATTCCGCGCGCTGTCGGCCCTTATCAAGTAGGCGAGCCGGCTTCGCCGCCCGACGCGATGAACTCCTTGAGTTCGTCCAGCGATCCGAACCTGAAGGTTCCGTCCGGAGTTTCGGCCTCGATCGAGCCGTCCGAGAACATCACGTAGCGGTTGCCGCCGGAATTGTAGGTGCCGATCACCGTCGGTCGCGCTGCAGGTGCCGCCGACGAAGGCGGCGCCTCGTCGGCCTTGTCCGTCGCCCAGTCCGGCTTCGGCGGCTCGCTCTCGGGCGTCCCGCGCGCCCATTCGGGCCCGGCGCTCTCCGGCGTCTCGCCGGCCGACGCGCCACCCCTCCTCGAAAGCCCGTTCTCGAAGAGATCCTCCGGCGCCGCCGAGCGCGGCTCGGGCGGCCCGACGGGAGGCGGCGCGGGGAACCTTCCCTGACGTTCGATCCCAGCCGGCGGGCCTTCCGGTCGCCTGCCTTCGTCGGCCGTCCCATGGGCGGCCGACGCCGGCGGCTCTCCGCCGGAGCGGTCTTGCGGTTCCTCGGAGGAATGCGGCAAGGGCTCCGCGTCGGCCTTCTCGTCGCTGCGCTCCTTCTCCGTCGCGCCGCCGACGAGAAGACCGGAGGCGGCGAGCGCGACGGGGTCGACGACGGGGGATGGCGGCAGCGGCAGTTCCGCCCCGCGTGCGCGCTCCCTCAGGATTTCGAGGTCCGACTCCATCCGGCCAAGTCTGCCGAGCACCGCCACCAATCCGAGGAGGATCGCTCCGCCCGAGGCCGAGACGCTGCCGGCGATCACCATCGCCCAGCCGCGTTCGAGCAGCACGATGTCCCAGCCGAGGATCATGGCGAAGAGGCCTCCCGCCATCATCGCAAGGCTGAGGACGAGAAGCGCGACGACCATGCCGACCCCGTTACGCACACGCGAAGGCGCGGATTTTACGGAAGTTTGTTCTCATAGGGCAATTGCAGGCTCGTGGGAAGCTTGTCCGTTGCCCTCCGGGGTCTGGAGCCTTAACTAAGCGCCGGAAGATCCAAGTCGCGGACCCCTACCTCTGGAGGCACTGATGTCGTTCACCCTGCCCGACCTGCCATATCCCTACGATGCGCTTCAGCCCCATATGTCCCGCGAGACGCTGGAGTTCCATCACGACAAACACCATGCGGCCTACGTCAACACCGGCAACAACCTGCTGAAAGGATCCGAATTCGAGGGCAAGAGCCTCGAAGAGGTCGTGAAAGGCTCGTACGGGAAGAACCAGGCGCTCTTCAACAATGCGGGCCAGCATTACAATCATCTGCATTTCTGGCAATGGATGAAGCCGAACGGGGGCGGAGCCCTCCCAGGCAAGCTCGAGCGGAAGATCAAGGAGGATCTCGGAAGCATCGAGAAGTTCAAGGAGGACTTCATCGCCGCCGGGGTCGGCCAGTTCGGTTCGGGCTGGGCCTGGCTCGCCGCGAAGGGCGGCAAGCTCGTGATCATGAAGACCCCGAACGGTGAAAACCCCCTCGTCCACGATGCGCTGCCGGTCCTCGGCTGCGACGTCTGGGAGCACTCCTACTACATCGACTACCGCAACCGCCGCCCGGACTACCTCAAGGCCTTCTTGGAGAACCTGGCGAACTGGGAATATGCCGAGCGCATGTTCGACGAGGCCATGGCGAAGGCTTAGATCCTGTCGTCACAGGATCACAGGACAGCCTGAGGCGGGGCTCCTCGGGGAGCCCCGCCTCGCGTCAGGGCTTCGGCGTCAGCACGATGTCCCGGTCGTCCAGCAGCTTCCCGAAGGCATCGGACGCCAGATAGGCGAGTTCATGCGGACGGCTTTCCACGTCGCCGTCGAGGCGGCTCGGAAGTTCGTCGGCGTAGCCCGGATGAGCCATCATCACCGGGCGAGGGCCGAGGTCGACGAGCGCCTGGGCGAACACCCGCTCGGGCTTTGTGGCGAGTTCGAACGGGCTGTAGCCCGAGAAACCCTCGTTGGTGTCGAAGCCCGCGACCCGGACGGCTCGGCGGAAGCCGATGGCCAGCGCCTTCACGATGAGAGCCTTGTTGGCCGAGACTTCCCGCCGGATGATCGGCAGCACGCCATCGGAGGGATCCCGCAGCCAGAGGCGTCCTTGAAGCCCCCGTGCCTGGAGGGCTTGGATCAGCATCGGCCTGACGACGGGCAGCACGTGCACATGCTGGTGTCCGTCGACGAAGGCGGGTGGAGCCCCGAAGGCCTGCTCGAAGGCATCGAGCTGGCGCTCGATTTCGGCCAGCACCTCCCCGGCCGGCGCGCGGCCCGTGAAGGTACGCTGCAGCAGATCCTCGAGCGTGGGAAAACGCCCGTGAGGCGCCAGGCTGGGCATGGGCCCGAGAGGTGCACCGAACGTGAGGTTGAGGTGGAGCCCGATCCCGATCCTGTCCGCGAACGCCCTCAGCGCAGGCGCAATCCCGGGCCATTCCGGCATGTTCGTCATGGCGCTCGTTGCGGAAATGCGGCCTGTCTCGGCCAGTTCGAGGATGGCCCGGCTTACCCCGCGGGACAGGGCAAAATCATCCGCGCAGAGCACCAGCTTGGTCGAGCCCACCGCCATACTTCCCACAAATTCGGCACGGCACAGCCTAATGCTCTTGAGGGAAGCCGCACAATCGGCTCTTGATGCGCCTCGGAAAACAAGGACCCCGGCGTGAGATCGCCTGAAATCAGCCTCGTCATCCCCGTCCATAACGAGGGCGGCAACATCAATCTGCTGTGCCGGCGCGTCTTCCCGGTCCTGGACCGGATCACCCCCGACTGGGAGATCGTGTTCATCGACGATGGCAGCGGCGACGATACGCTGGAGCGCATCCGCGGCGAGGCCGCGACCGATCCGCGCATCGGCGCGGTCTCGTTCTCGCGCAATTTCGGCAAGGAGATCGCGATCGCCGCGGGCCTCGACCATGCACGGGGGCGCGCCATCGTCATCATGGACGCCGACCTCCAGCATCCGCCCGAGATGATCGAGGAATTCGTCAAGCGCTGGCGCGAAGGCTACGTGATGGTCTACGGCCAGCGAACGGACCGTTCCGGCGAGACCCGCCTGAAGCGCAATTCCGCGCGCCTCTTCTACCGCCTCTTCGAGCGTTTCGGGGAAACAAGCCTCCCGGAGGGCGCCGGCGATTTCCGCCTCATCGACCGGAAGGGCGTCGAAGTGCTTCGCTCGCTCGGCGAGCGAGCACGGTTCTCGAAAGGGCTCTATGCCTGGATCGGCTTCAAGGCGACGGGCGTGCCCTTCGCCGTGGAGGAGCGCCGCCAGGGGACCTCGAAATGGAGCTTTCGAAGACTCTTCCGCTTCGCTTTCGACGGCATCACCTCCTTCTCCACGGTGCCTCTCCGCGTATGGACTTACCTGGGCATCCTGATCTCGATCGGATCGATCCTGACGGCGCTCTATTTCCTGGTCCGCACCCTTCTCTTCGGCACGGACCTTCCCGGCTTCCCGTCCCTCATCGTCTCCGTGATGTTCTTCTCCGGCATCCAGCTCATGTCCCTCGGCATCATCGGCGAATATGTCGGCCGGATCTTCGCCGAGGTGAAGCGCCGGCCGCTCTACGTGGTGGCCGAGCGCATCGGCGGCGCGGCGCAGGTCGGCGGCGAGGCGCTCGTCCGCGACGACCGCCGCTTCGCGCAGGTCTGACGGGATGCTGACCAAGATCGCTTCGGTCGGCGGGTGGACTCTCCTCTCCCGCCTGACCGGGTTCATCCGCGACGTGGTGATCGCCGCCTTCATGGGCGTAGGCCCGGCCGCGGACGCATTCGTGGTGGCCCTCCGCATCCCGAACCACTTCCGCGCCATCTTCGGCGAGGGCGCTTTCAACAACGCCTTCGTGCCGACCTATGCGCGCGTGCTTGAACAGGACGGCGCCCCGGCCGCCGGTTCGTTCGCCAGCCGCACCACGACCCTGATGCTGCTGGTGCAGGCGGCACTGCTCGCAGCGGCGCTCGCTGCGATGCCTTCGGTCGTCACGCTCCTCGCGCCGGGCTTTCCCGCGGACCCGCCGAAGTTCGAACTGGCGGTGACGCTGACCCGCATCACCTTCCCGTATCTCCTCTTCATCACCCTGGTGACGATCCTGTCAGGCGTGCTCAACGCGCACGACCGCTTCGCCGCGGCGGCCGCCGCACCCGTGCTCCTCAACCTCTCGCTTGTCGCCGCATTGGCCTTGGCGTTCCTGTTCCCGAGCGCCGGCCATGCGGCGGCCTGGGGCGTCGCGGCGGCGGGCGTGCTCGAGTTCCTTCTGGTGTGGATTGCGGCCAGGCGCGCCGGCATCGCACCGACCTTCGAACGTCCGCGCATCGACCCCGTGATGAAGGGCTTCTTCCGCATCCTCGGGCCGGCCGTGATCGGCTCGGCGGGCGTGCAGCTCGCAATGTTCGCCGACACGATCATCGCCTCATTCCTCCCCACCGGGGCCGTGTCGTCGCTCTACTACGCGGACCGTCTCTACCAGTTGCCGGTCGGAGTGATCGGCATCGCCGCCGGCACCGTGCTCCTGCCGGAGATGAGTCGCCGCATTGCTGCGGGGGACGCGGCCGCGGCCCATGCGGCCCAGAACCGGTCGGTCGCCCTGACGCTGACGCTCACGGCCCCCTTTCTCGTCGCCTTTCTCACCCTGCCCGATCTCATCATGGCCGCGCTCTTCCAGCGCGGCGCCTTCGATGCCGCGGCGGCAAGCCGGGCCGGCGCCGTGCTCGCGGCCTACGCGGTCGGCCTCCCCGCCGTGGTGCTCATCCGGTCGGCGGTCGCGAGCTTCTACGCCCGCGAGGACACCACGACCCCGCTCGTCGCATCGCTTACGGCCGTCGCCGTCAACATCGTGCTGAAGCTCGTCCTGACCGGACCCTTCGGCGTCGTCGGTCTCGCTCTCGGCACAGCGCTCGGCGCTTGGGTCAACCTGGCGCTCCTCGCCATCCTCGCCTATCGGCGCGACTGGACGGCGCCGAGCGGGACGCTCCTGCGTACCGCGTGTGCCGTCGCCGCCGCGGGCCTCGTGCTCGCGGCCTTTGTGTTCCTCGCCGAGACTCCCATCGCGGGCCTCACGGCCGCGCTTCCGGTCTGGCGCAGCGAGGCCCAGCTCGGACTGCTTGGACTGGGCGGAGGAATCCTCTACGGCCTCGCGCTGCTTCTCGGCCTTAAACTGCTGCGGGTGCGTCTCTCCCGAGGTTGAACGCCGCGAAGAGGCGCCGACGGACGCGATCCGTACGATGCACAGGCATGCGTTCCGCACGGCTGGAACCGCGGTCGGCCGAGGGTATGATCCGCTCATGACCTCGTGCGACCGCTCTTGGAGCCTGGCCGTCGGCGGGCTCCTGGCTCTCGCCGTGGCCATGGGCATCGGACGCTTCGCCTACACGCCGATCCTGCCGTTCATGGCCGAGGCCTTGAGCCTCACCAAGTCGCGAGGCCGGCGTGATCGCCTCCGCCAATTTCCTGGGCTACCTCGCCGGCGCCCTTCTGGCCGCAACGTCCTGGATCAAAGGCTCGCGACGTGCCTGGCTCGTCGGGGCGCTCGCGGCGAGCGGCCTGACGACGCTCCTCACCGCCGCGTTCGAGGGCGTGCCCACCTTGGCCCTCATGCGCTTCGCCGGCGGTCTTGCGAGCGCCTTCGTCCTCGTCTTTGCCTCCTCGGTCATCCTGGAACGCCTCGCGGCATCCGGGCGCAGCCATCTCGCGGCGCTCCATTTCGCCGGCGTCGGCATCGGTATCGCGCTCTCCGCCGTCATCGTTTCGGCGCTCGCGGCGTCCGGCGTACGGCTGGCAGGCGCAATGGGTCGGAACCGGGGTCGTCGCGCTTCTCGCCTGGCCGGCCGTCGTCGCCCTCGTCCCGCCCGATCCGGTGGGCGGGGGCGCCGCGCGCACCCCCGGACCGGTGGTCTTCGGCCTTAGGCTGTGGGCGCTCATCGCATCCTACGGCCTCTTCGGATTCGGCTACGTCATCACCGCCACCTTCCTCGTCGCGATCGTGCGCTCTTCGGCCGAAGTGCGCCATCTCGAAGGCGTGGTCTGGATCCTCGTCGGCCTCGCCGGCGTCCCTTCCGTGGCCCTCTGGACCATGCTCGGCCGCCGCATCGGCATCTTCGCCGCCTACGCGGCCGCCTGCATCGTGGAGGCCGCAGGCGTCGCGGCCAGCGTCCTCCTCCCCAGCACCCTTGGCGTCGTGACAGCGGCCGCGTTTCTGGGCGGCACATTTATCGGCCTCACCGCCCTGGGGTTCGTCGGCGCAAGACAGCTCACCGCCTCCGACCCTCGCCGGGTGCTTGCCCTGATGACCGTCGCCTTCGGATTGGGTCAGATCATCGGACCCGTCGTGGGAGGCGCTCTCTCCGACCGGACCGGGAGCTTCACCCTGCCGTCGCTGCTGGCGGCGGGCGCGCTCGTAGTCGCGGCAGGGCTCGCGGGGATACTGGAGTTGAGTGCGAGGCATCTCTCCGCGGCGCAGGCGGATGGGCGTCGAGGTGGGGGTCGGTGAGTACGGGCGGAGGTGCCGGGGCGCCTTTCGCACGGGATCCTCGGCTCGCGCTTCGCGCGCCCGACAACGACGCCTCGCACAGCGGAAATCAGCGGCCTGCGAACCGCAATGCCGCGCTTGTTCCGGCGATCTCGGTCAAAAGCTTGCGCCGCGCAGCGATCGCGAAGGGCCGCGTCTCGTCGGCGATCTCGACGAAGGCGCCCGGGCCGCCGATCACCTCGTTTGCGTAGTAGGTCTCGAGCGCCTGCCCGCCGGGACCGCCCGGCCGGCCGCTGCCCGGGCGGCGGATGGCGAGCGCGTTGATGGTGAAGCCCTTGGCGAGCGCATCGCCGCGCGCCGCAGAGAGCGGCCGGCCGCCGATGTTCGGTCCGTCGCCCGAAACGTCGATCACCTTGCGCGCGCCCACGTGCCCATTGTTCTCGACGAGACGCACGCTGAAATCGATCGCGTTCGAAATGGAGTTGAACCCGAACGCGCCGCGCGGCGCCGCGATCAGCTTGTCCGCGAAGGTCCGGGCACTCGCCTCGTCGCGGATCACGTGCCAATCGACGATCAGCACCTGGCTCTGCGGACCACCCCATTCCATGTAGGCGACGGCGATTGCACCGACCGCCCCGCCGCGGATCCCGTCGAGGACGTCCTTGCTGGTCAGCGCATCGGCCCAGCCCTTGCGCTGCAACCGCAGCTCGTCGTCGTCGATCGACCCCGAGCCGTCCGCAGCGAAGACGAGTTCAAGGTCGACCGGTTCGGCTCGCAGCGGCGCGGCGGCGGCGGCAAGGACGGCGACGAGGCCGATCACGAACGCGCGCAAGGGCCCCTCCACCGTCGCGGGAAAAGTGGTTTCGATGCAGTCCTCAGGGCCGCCGCGAATGCGCGAAATCCCAGTAGAGCGCCCGCGCCTTGCGGTAGAAGGGACCCGGCTGGAGATCGCGGGCGTCGATGCGCAGCACCGGCATGACCTTGGAATAATTGCCCGAGATGAAGATCTCGTCCGCCGCCGCGAAATCATCGTAACGCAGCGTAATCTCGCTCACCTGAACGCCGTCGTCGCGCAGAAGCTGAATCACCCGTTGGCGGGTGATCCCGTTCAGGAAGGTGCCGTTCGGAATCGGCGTGAACACGACGCCGTCCTTCGCCATGAAGACATTGGACGTGCCCGTCTCCGCCACGTTCCCGAGGGCATCGCAGACGAGGGCGTTGTCGAATCCCTTGGCCATCGCCTCCTGCATCACCCGCGCGTTGTTCGGGTAGAGGCAGCCTGCCTTGGAGTCGGTCGGCATGGATTCGAGAGTCGGGCGGCGAAAACTCGACTTCATCACCGAGATGCCGCCGGGCAGCGGCATGGGTGCCTCGAACAGGCAGAGACAGAACCGGGTCGATTCGGGATCTGCCGTGATCGTGGATGGGCCGTCCGCCTCGCCCCAGTACATGGGCTTCACGTAGAGCGCGACGTCGCCCGAGAACTTCCTGGCGCCTTCGTGCACGAGCGCGTGGATCGCTTCCGGATCCATTGTGGGCTTGAGGCCGAGCGTCGTCGCCGAGCGGTTGACCCGGGCGCAGTGCATGTCCATGTCGGGCATCGTGCCCTCGAAGACGCGGGCCCCGTCGAACACGGAAGAACCGAGCCAGGCGGCATGCGAACGCGGTCCCATGAGCGGTGGGTTGCCCTCGTGCCACCCGCCCTCGAACCAGTTCCAGGTCTTCGAATACCAAGCCACGGGATCATCCTCTCCGCATCGGTCAGTGTTGCTGCCGCATCGAACGCCTTGGGCGGGCGGCCGTCAATGGCCCACCGCAGAGGCATCGATGAACCATTGTGATGCTTTGGTCGAAATTCCGTGATCAACCCTGGGACTTCCGCCGATTTGTCCACGCAGGCTCGGCGATCCGGTTGCGACGATACAGGAGCGGCGGAGCTTGGTATCATGCGGGCTAGAGAGGTCGCCGCATGCCGTTCCCCGCCCTTCTGCTCGAGAATGCCAAGGCCGTCATCTTCGATGCCTACGGCACGTTGTTCGATGTCCATTCGGCTGTCGGGCGCCACTCTGCGGCGATCGGACCGGAAGCCGGGCGCCTCTCCGACATCTGGCGCGCAAAGCAGCTCGAATATACCTGGGTGCTGTCCCTGGCCTCCCGTTACGAGCCGTTCTGGCTCCTGACCGAGCGCGCGCTCGACTATGCGCTTGCCCGATGCGCGAGCGTCGACCGCGCCGTTCGCCCGCTCCTGCTGGACGCCTACCGCACTCTCGACTCCTATCCCGATGTGCCCGGAGCCCTGGCGGCGCTGCGCTCGCGCGATCTCAAGACGGGCATCCTGTCGAACGGCGACACACGTATGCTCCTCGATGCAGTCGCCTCGGCGGGCCTGGCCGATCGGCTCGACGTGGTTCTCTCCGTCGATTCGGTCGAAATGTTCAAGACGAGCCCGCGGGCCTACGAGCTCGCCCCCGCGGCCCTGCAGATCCGTCCGAGCGAAGTGGTCTTCCTCTCGTCGAACCGCTGGGACATCGCCGGCGCCGCGGCCTTCGGCTTCAAGCCGGTCTGGGTCAACCGCCTCGGGCTGCCGGACGAATATCCGGAGCACCCGCCCGTGGCGGTGGTGGGCAGTCTGGCGGAGCTGGCGTAACGCCCAAGCAAGGTCCTCGGCTCAGCTCGCCAGGCCGGCGAGGATGCGCGCCCAGCTTCGGGCACCCTTGTGGAAGCTCTTGAGGTCGTATTTCTCGTTCGGCGAATGCAACCGGTCGTCGTCGAGGCCGAACCCGACGAGCAAGGTGTCGAGCCCGAGCGTCCGCTTGAAGTCTCCGACGATCGGAATCGAGCCGCCGCTCCCGATGGTCACCGGCTCGCGTCCCCACTCCTCGGCGAGCGCGATCTTTGCCGCGGTCAGCGCCAGCATGTCGTAAGGGAGCTGGATGGCCCCCGAATTCTTGTGCTCCACGAACTCCACCGAACAATCGGCGGGGATGCGCTCCCGCACGAACTGCTTGAAAGCTTCCGAGATCTTCTGAGGGTCTTGATCCCCGACGAGGCGGAACGAGATCTTGGCGCTCGCCTGGCTGGCGATCACGGTCTTGGCGCCGACTCCCGTATAACCGCCGATGATGCCGTTGGCGTCGCAGGTGGGGCGAGACTGGATCTGCTCGATCAGCATGCGGTCCTTCTCGCCCGCCGGGATCCCGAGACCGACCTGGCCGAGGAAATCCTCGGGCCTGAGATCGAGCTTCCTCCATTGCTCCAACAGATGCCTGGGTGTCTCCGGCACGCCCTCGTAGAAGCCCGGAATGGTGACCCGGCCGTTCTCGTCATGGAGATCCGCGATGATCCTGGACAGCACGCGGATCGGGTTCTGCGCCGCGCCGCCGAACAGGCCGGAATGCAGGTCGCGGTCGGCGCAGCGGACGATCACTTCCTCGTAGACCATGCCGCGGAGAGCGCTGGTGATCAGGGGCGTATTCTGGTCCCACATGCCCGTGTCGCAGACGAGGACGACGTCGCCCCGCAATTCGTCCTTGTTCGCCTCCACCCATTCGGGCAGGAACTTCGAGCCGCTCTCCTCCGCTCCTTCGATCAGGAACGTGACGCCGACCGGGAGTTCGCCGGTCACCGCCTTCCAGGCCCGGCAGGCCTCGACGAATGTGAGCACCTGCCCCTTGTCGTCGCAGGCGCCGCGGGCGCTGATCACCTTCCGCCCGTCCGGCAGGGTCGCGATCCTGGGTTCGAAGGGCGGCGTCTCCCAGAGCTCCAGCGGGTCGACCGGCTGCACGTCGTAATGACCGTAGAACAGCACGTGCGGCCTTGACCCGCCGGTTCTCGCGTGCCCCAGCACCACCGGGTGGCCGCCGGTCTCGCTCAGGCGCGCATCGACGCCCAATCCCGCAAGCTCGCCCTTCAGCCATTCGGCCGCCCTGCGGCAGTCCTGCGCGTAGGCCGGATCGGTCGAGATCGACGGGATGCGCAGCCACGCGAAAAGCCGCTCGAGGGATCGATCGAGTTCGGTGTCGATATGGTTCAGCACCTTGTCGAGCGTGCCGGATGCCTTGTCCATGACGGTTCCTTCGCGGGGTCGTTATCGTTTGAGCAGCCCACCGAGGGTGCCGCGCACGATGGCGCGGCCGATGGACGATCCGTGGCGGCCACCAATAGCCCTGCCGAGCTCCGCGGCCAAGCCGCCGATGGCCTGGTTCACGACCGTGCGGGTGACCTCCCGGGCGACCGTCTGGCCGGCGGTCAGGGTCTGTCCCCTCTTGCGGGTGGTGCCGAAGACGCTGCCGATCATGTCGAGGATGCCGCCCGAGCCCGCCTCGGCGGCCTTGGCGTCCTCCATGGCCTTCTCGGCGCGCTTCGCCAGCATCTCGTAGGCGGATTCCTGGTCGAGGGGCGTGTCGTACTTGCCGCGCAGAGGGCTCGCCTGCACGATGCGCCGGCGCTCGGCAGGGTCGATCGGCCCGACCTGCGCCAGGGGCGGCGCGATCAGCGTCCGCTCCACCATGGAGGGCGAGCCCTTGCCTTCGAGCGTCGAGACCAGTGCCTCGCCGACGGCGAGTTCGGTGATCGCCTTCTCGGTATCGAAGGCAGGATTCTGCCGGAACGTCTGTGCGGCCACGCGCACCGCCTTCTGGTCGCGCGGCGTGAAGGCGCGGAGCGCGTGCTGGATCCGGTTCCCGAGCTGGGAAAGGACCGTCTCCGGCACGTCCACCGGGTTCTGGGTGATGAAATAGACGCCGACGCCCTTCGACCTGATCAGCCGGACCACTCGCTCGACGGCTTCCACCAGGGCCGTCGGGGCATCGTTGAAGAGGAGATGCGCCTCGTCGAAGAAGAAGACGAGCTTCGGTTTGTCGAGGTCGCCGACTTCCGGCAGTTCCTCGAACAATTCCGACATCAGCCACAGAAGGAAGGTCGCGTAGAGCCGCGGATTGTTCATGAGCTTGTCGGCGGCGAGGATGTTGACGATGCCGCGCCCGTCGCGGTCC
The DNA here is from genome assembly GCA_963723525.1 of uncultured Alphaproteobacteria bacterium. Classification (GTDB taxonomy): domain Bacteria; phylum Pseudomonadota; class Alphaproteobacteria; order Rhizobiales; family Beijerinckiaceae; genus Microvirga. Next base: position 55,245 of record CAVRRI010000024.1, on the reverse strand, counting down.
GTCCTCATCAGATCCCTGATGTCGAGCGCCGGTTCCCCGAGGAACTCGTCGCCCTTCTGGTTCTCGAGGACGAGGAGCTGGCGCTGGATCGCGCCGACAGAGGCCTTCGACACGTTGCCGTAGGCGGCGGTGAGCTGCTGCGCGTTCTCGGCGACGAGCTGGAGAAGCGCGCGCAGGTCCTTCAGGTCGAGCAGCAGCAGCCCCTGCTCGTCCGCCACACGGAACACGATGTTGAGGACGCCCTTCCTGGGTGTCGTTGAGGTCGAGGAGCCGGGATAGAAGGAGCGGCCCCATCTCGGACACGGTCGCGCGGATGCGATGGCCCTGCTCGCCGAACAGATCCCAGAACACGGTGGTGAACTGGTCCGGCGTGTACGCGACGCCGATGTCCTGAGCTCGCTTGACGAAAGGCGGCTTTGCGTTGCCGGGAGCCGCGATCCCCGAGAGGTCGCCCTTGATGTCGGCGGCGAAGACCGGCACGCCGGCCGCCGCGAAGCCCTCCGCCAGGACCTGCAGCGACACCGTCTTGCCGGTTCCGGTCGCGCCGGTGACGAGCCCGTGGCGGTTGGCGAGCGTCAAATGGAGGTATTCCGGTTTCGTGCTCTTGCCGATGAGGATCTTGCCGTCTTCGAGCATCGTGGCTGCGCCCTTCGAAAGGAATATCACGTTCAGTCATAGGCAACCGGGGCGGGCTTTTCCACCCGTACGCGCCTGTCTTGATTTCGTCCCGTGCGCGGACGAAGGTGCGCCCGCCGCAACAGGAGACGACCATGGAAGAGCTTCTCGCCCGCGTCACGCAGGCGACCGGCCTCGACGCCGCGACCGCCACGAAGGCCATCGGCATCATCCTGAACTTCCTCAAGAAAGAAGGCCCGCCGGCGGAGGTGAACCAGCTCCTGGCGTCGATGCCCGGCGCGGAAGCCGCCATGGCGCAGGCGCCCGAGAGCGGCGGGCTCGCCGGCATGATGGCCGGCATGGGCGGAGGCGTCATGGCGCTGGGAGGCCAGCTCATGGGCGCCGGCGTCTCGATGGGCCAGATGCAGCCCCTCGGGCGCGAACTCTTCGCGTTTGGGCGCGAGAAGGCGGGCGAGGACGTGATGGGCGCGATCGTGGGCTCGATCCCTGGGCTGACGCAGTTCGTCTGAAGCAGCCGCGAAGGGCGCCAGCGACGGGGGCCTGCCCTTCGCCCTTAGCCGAAGGTCCGGTGCCGGCGGACGGCGCCACCGACGGGCCGCGGCGCGAACGGAGGGGGTGCCGGGAACGCTCCGGGATGGTAGGAACCCATCGTCACCCCCATCGCCATCCGCCGCATCATGACCGACCTCCCCCTCGCCGCCGATTTCCCTGCCGCCGCCCGCGAGCAATGGCTGAAGCTCGTCGAGGGCGTGCTGAAGGGCGCCGATTTCGAGAAGAAGCTCGTCTCGCGCACCTACGACGGTCTGCGCATCGAGCCGCTGTATCCGAAGGCGGACGACGCGGCTCCTGTCGGGCGTGCGGAAGCGGGGCGCTGGGGAGTTCGGCAGCGGGTCGACCATCCCGATCCGGCCATCGCCAACCGACTGGCGCTCGAAGATCTCGAGGGCGGAGCGGATGGCCTTGCGCTCGTGCTCGACGGGGCGCCCTCGGGCCGCGGCTTCGGGGTGAAGATCGGATCCGTGGAGGACCTCGACCGGACCTTGCGGGACGTGATGCTCGATCTCGTTGCCTTGCGGCTCGAATCCGCTCCATTCGAAGGCCGGCGGGCCGCCGAATGGCTCGCCGAACTCGTCCGCCGCCGCGGGCTCGACCCCGCGAATCTCTCCATCGACTTCGGCCTCGATCCGGTCGGCGACATTGCGCGCGCGGGGAGACCGTCCATCCCCTTCGCCGAATTGGCCCGGCATGCTTCGGAGATCACCGCGAATCTGCGACGGCAGGGCTTCACCTCGCCGACGATGCGCGTGGATACCCGTGCCTACCACGAGGCCGGCGCGAGCGAGGCGCAGGAACTCGCGGCGGCGCTCGCCACCGGGCGTCTCCTATCTGCGCGCGCTCGAACCGGCGCTCGGTCTCGAGGCTGCCCGTGACGCGCTCTCGTTCCTGCTCGTCGCCGACGCCGACGAGTTCCTGACCATCGCGAAGTTCCGGGCCCTGCGCCGGCTCTGGGAACGCGTCGAAGAGGCCTGCGGGCTCGAGCCGAGGCCTATCCGCCTCGACGCCGAAACCGCATGGCGAATGGCGACGCGCCGCGACCCGTGGGTGAACCTCCTGCGCACGACGGTCGCGACGTTCTCGGCCGGCAATCGGCGGTGCGGACAGCATCGCGGTTCTGCCATTCACCTCGGCTCTCGGCCTGCCCGACGGCTTCGCGCGGCGTCTCGCCCGCAACACGCAGCACATCCTGCTGGACGAGTCGAATCTCTGGCGAGTTGCGGATCCCGCCGCCGGCGCGGGCGGCTTCGAGGCGCTGACGGATGGCTTTTGCGGGAAGGCCTGGGACGCTGTTCCAGGAGATCGAGGGCGAAGGCGGGCTGGCCGAGAGCCTCTTTGCGGGCGAGATCCAGGGGCGCATCGCGGCGGTCAGGGCGAAGCGCGAGAGGGCGGTCGCGACCCGCAAGGAGCCGATCACCGGAACGAGCGAGTTTCCGAACATCCATGAGGCGGATGTCGCGATTCTTCTCCCCTCGCCTCTGCTCCCTGCCGCGCAGGGGGAAAGCGACGGGACCGTGGGCCGCACCGCATTCCCCGAAGCAACGGCCGATGCCGCTCCGGGGCAGCGGGGGCCGATCACGCTTCCCCTCCCCTCGCTTCGCATCGCCGAGCCCTTCGAGAGCCTGCGCGACACGGCGGATGCTTATCTTCGCCCGCACGGGCGAGCGGCCCAAGGTGTTTCTTGCCAATCTCGGCCCGATCGCCGCTTTCACGGCCCGCGCCACCTTCGCCCGGAACTTCTTCGAGGCGGCCGGCATTGAAGCAATCACAAGCGACGGATTTGCAAATCTAGCTGATTTGCTGAACGGCTATTCAGAAAGTAAAGCTAAGCTTTGTTGTATTTGCTCCTCCGATAGCATCTACAAAGATCAAGCCATTCTTTCAATTTGTGGGTTGCGTAACGTCAGCAAATCACCTATCTACATCGCATGCCGCCCGGGGGAACTCGAACAAGACATGAGACGGGCGGGAGCAACCACGTTCATTTTTGCCGGGTGTGATACCCTCTCGATCTTGCGCGAGGCCCTCGAAGCGGCCTGTGCGTAGGCTCGTGGGCGCTCTCCGGCCTCATTACCGGGATGAAACCAATAATGCGTCTTGCTCTGCTCTCCGCCGTTGCTTTCGGCCTCTCCTTTTCTCTCGTCGGCGTTGCCTCCGCGGGTCCTGCCCATGACGGCACCTGGAGCGTCCGCATGACCACCGAAGCCGGGTCTTGCGACGCCTCGTACAACTATTCGGTCTCGGTCACGAACGGCCAGGTCCGTCAACTCCAGGCCGCCGGAGAGGCCCCGACCGTGGTCAACGGCCAGATCGGACCGGACGGTAACGTGAACCTCGCGATCCGCCGCAGCATCGCCCAGGCCAGCGCCAACGGCCGCCTCAGCGAGAAGTCGGGTTCCGGCACGTGGCGCCTCAACATGCTCGGCTGCCAGGGACGCTGGACCGCTCTGAAGCGCACCCAGACCGTCTCGAACTGAGCGGATCGGCCGCTTCTCCCCGATGAAAGCCGCCGGGCCTCAGGCTCGGCGGCTTCGTCTTGTCGGGGGAACCGCCGCGATCGGGCCGACGTGAGCGGCCGGCTCGCGGCCGACGGAATGGGGGCCGGAACCTGGAGCACCTCAGGGTCCCGCGGTTGTGTGGGGCGCTGGAACGCCGAGCGAGGGAGCTTGGCGCCCCGTCGATCTTGGCCGTTCCCGCCATGGTGCTCCGGCCGGCGACGCCCTAGAATGGCGGGAGAGTTGATCTTTGCCGCCCTTGGGCGCATCAGCCGAGCACGATGACGCAGATCCCGGATTTCACAAGCGTGTCCGTTCGCTCCCTCGAGGAGAGGCGAGAGGTGTCGAGGGCGCCCAGCCCGCCAGCCCCGGACGAGAGCCGAATCAGTGGCTCACCCCGGAGGGCATCGCGGTGAAGCCGGCCTACGGGCCCGCGGACCGCGCCGGTCTCGATTTCCTCGATACCTATCCGGGCCTGCCGCCTTACCTCCGCGGCCCCTACCCGACGATGTACGTCAACCAGCCGTGGACGGTGCGGCAGTATGCCGGTTTCTCCACGGCGGAGGATTCGAACGCCTTCTACCGGCGCAACCTGGCGGCGGGCCAGAAGGGCCTTTCCGTTGCCTTCGACCTCGCCACGCACCGCGGCTACGATTCGGATCATCCCCGCGTCGCCGGCGATGTCGGCATGGCGGGCGTCGCGATCGACTCCATCTACGACATGCGCACCCTGTTCGCGGGCATCCCGCTCGATCAGATGAGCGTGTCGATGACCATGAACGGGGCCGTGCTGCCCGTCATGGCGCTCTATATCGTGGCCGCCGAGGAGCAGGGCGTTCCCCCGCACAAGCTCTCGGGCACGATCCAGAACGACATCCTCAAAGAGTTCATGGTGCGGAACACCTACATCTATCCGCCCAAGGGCTCGATGCGGATCGTCTCGGACATCTTCGCCTATACGTCGGCGAACATGCCGAAATTCAACTCCATCTCGATCTCCGGCTACCACATGCAGGAGGCGGGAGCGACGCAGGATCTCGAGCTCGCCTACACGCTCGCCGACGGCGTCGAATACATCCGCGCCGGATTGGATGCGGGCCTCACCATCGATCAGTTCGCGCCGCGCCTCTCGTTCTTCTGGGCCATCGGCATGAACTTCTTCATGGAGGTGGCGAAGCTGCGCGCGGCCCGCCTGCTCTGGGCGAAGCTGGTGAAGGGCTTCAACCCGCAGAGCGACAAGTCCCTGCCGCTGCGCACTCACTCGCAGACCTCGGGCTGGTCGCTCACCGCGCAGGACGTGTTCAACAACGTGGTGCGGACCTGCATCGAGGCGATGGCGGCCACCCAGGGCCACACGCAGTCGCTGCACACCAACGCCCTCGACGAGGCGCTGGCGCTGCCGACGGACTTCTCCGCCCGCATCGCGCGCAACACGCAGCTCTTCCTGCAGCAGGAGAGCGGCACGACCCGGATCATCGATCCATGGGGCGGCTCGTACTACGTGGAGCGGCTCACCGGCGATCTTGCGGCGCGGGCATGGTCGCATATCAGGGAAGTCGAGGAACTCGGCGGCATGACCCGTGCCATCGAGGCCGGCATCCCGAAGCTGAAGATCGAGGAAGCCGCAGCCCGCACCCAGGCGCGCATCGATTCGGGCCATCAGAAAATCATCGGCGTGAATGCGTTTCGTTCCTCCGGCGAAGCCGAGATCGAACTCCTGAAAGTGGACAACCATTCCGTTCGCACCCGGCAGATCGAAAAGCTGAGACGGCTGAAGGCCGAGCGCAACCAGGCGGATGTCGACGCGGCGCTCGACGCGGTCTCGGCGGCGGCGTCGTCCGGCGGCGGCAACCTGCTCGACCTCGCCGTCAGGGCTGCGCGCGCCAAGGCGACGGTGGGCGAGATCAGCGACGCGCTCGAGCGGGTTTGGGGCCGCCACCGGGCGGAGATCCGGTCGATTTCGGGCGTGTACAAGCGGGAGGTCGGGCAGATGTCGCCAGCGGTCGCCGAGGTTCGCCGCCTCGTCGAAGAGTTCGAAGGGCATGACGGAAGGCGCCCGCGCATCCTCGTCGCCAAGATGGGGCAGGACGGCCACGACCGCGGCCAGAAGGTGATCGCGTCGGCCTTCGCCGATCTCGGCTTCGACGTCGATATCGGCCCGCTCTTCGCCACCCCGGCGGAAGCCGCGCGCCAGGCGATCGAGAACGACGTCCACATCGTCGGCGTCTCGTCGCTGGCGGCCGGCCATCTCACGCTCGTGCCCGAACTGAAGCGGGAACTCGCGAAGTACAACCGGGACGACATCATGATCGTCGTCGGCGGCGTGATCCCGCCGCAGGATTTCGATGCCCTCCACGCGGCCGGCGCCTCGGCGATCTTCCCGCCCGGCACGGTGATCGCGGACGCGGCCGCGAACCTCATCCGCGAGTTGAACGGCAGGTTGGGCTACGGGCCGAAGCAGGCCGCCGAGTAAGGACCCTACCCGCGCTCCCGGTCCACCGCCCGCTTCACCACCTGCTGTACTTCCCCATTGGACAGGAAGAGGTCGTGGTTGAGGATGCCGCCGGCGAATTCGGACGCGTCGGCGACGCGCACGCCCAGCGCTTCCAGGCGCTCGCGCTCCGCCGCGCCCGGCGCGGGTCACGCCGGTGATGCGGCTCGACACCGCGAGCGCGCGGTCGTTCGTGGCGCTGATCACGGTGATCTTTCGGGCGTCGGCGCCGAGGCGCTCCACGCTGCGGGTGAAGAGGTCGACATCGATGTCGGGAGCGGCGAGCACCACGGCGCCGATGCGCTCCATGGCTGCGTCCCCACCCGCGGATCGGACCATGCGCAAGGTTTCGAGGGTCAGCAGCGTGCCCATGCTGTGCGCCACGATGTGAACCTTGCCTCCGCTCGGCGTCTGCGCCACGGCCAGGAGCAGATCCTCCATGGCGTCGCGGGACCACATGGCGCTCTCGCGGTCGCTCACGTAGCTGAGGGTTGAAGCCGCCGACGGCCAGGTGAAGAGCGCGGTGGCGCCGCCGAAGCGGATGCCGTCCGAGAGCTGGGCGGCCGAGACGGCCGCCGTCTCGAAGCTCTCGCGGTAGCCGTGCACGTAGAGCAGCACGTCCCGCCCGAGCGCCGCCTGTGCGAAGGCCTGCGCCGCCCCCTCCCGTTCCAGCCGCTCGACGGAGGCGACGTTCCAATCGCCGGTGACCACGGAGGCGACGCGACCGGTCAGCGAGGTATCCGGCGGCGTCATCTTCGCCTCGGCGAAGACGAGTCCCTGGGCGCGCTGGGCGCTGAACCAGGGTTTCTGGACCGGATTGCCCACCGGCAGCCGCGTCGTGGCGACGAGAAGGGTCGGCCTGCGGGACAGCGGCGCCGCCCCGCCGAGGGTGCCGGTCATCTCACTGACGAAACAGCCGCCGAGCGCCAGGCAGGCAGCCAGGGCGAGGGCGAGGCGGAAGGAGCGGATCATGCGATTCTTCTTGGTTTCGACGGCGCTGTCTCGCCGTCGATGATGGCGGTGGCAAGGCATGAAACGGCAAGGCGGGAAGCCCGGCACCAGGGATGGCCGCCCGATCGTGAACGAATGCTTAATCCCTGCGACGCCGGATGTCCTTGATCCGGACCCGTACGAGCCACAATTTGACGGGCGGTATGCTCATCCTCGCCCGAATGCTCCTCGCGATCGTCGGTCTGTTCGTCCTGCCGCTCGCCGCCCATGCGGTGTGGTGGAGCGCGCGGGACGACGTGGCACCCAACCGGCGCGCGGCCGATTGGTCGAGCGCGCGGCTCCTGCCCGAGCCCTCGGCGAATCCCGGTGGCCATCGTCTACATCTACGCCGCCCGCGTCGGGCGATGGCGGGGCATCTTCGCGCACCATTCCTGGATCGTGGTGAAGGAGGCGGGCGCCGCCCGTTACACGCGCTACGACAAGGTCGGCTGGGGTTCGCCCGTCCGGACGGATGGCTGGCCGCCGGACGGCCGCTGGTTCGGCAACGCGCCGAGCGCCATCGTGGCGATCGAAGGCGAGGCCGCGGAGGCCCTCATCCCGAAGATCCGGCAGGCCGTGGCGGATTATCCCTATCGCAACGGGAACGACTATCGCGCCTGGCCCGGCCCGAACTCCAACACCTTCGTGGCCCACGTGATGCGCCAGGTGCCGGAACTTGCGGCGGCGCTCCCGCCCACCGCGATCGGCAAGGATTGGCTGCCGACGACCGACCTCGTCGGACTGACGCCGAGCCGGACCGGCATCCAGATCTCGCTCGGCGGCTTCGCGGGGATGTCGGTCGGCTGGATCGAGGGCATCGAATTCAACTTTCTGGGCCTCATCGCGGGCGTGGACTTCCGCCGCCCGGCGATCAAGCTCCCCGGTTGGGGGCGAATCGGCATGGCGCCGGTGGTCTGGTAGCCGCGCCGGCTTGCCGGCATCCTTGAAAGCCAAGCGACGCAAGGAGTGGCGGCGAGCCCTTACCTCGCCGGGCTTTCCCACAAGGACCTTCGCCGATCCCGCCTCGCGCATTGAACTCCGACCCCATCCCCGGCACAAAGGCCGCATGACGGCTCGCGTTCGCCCGAAGACCGACATCACCGCCGACTCGGTCGCGAGCGGCGACCGCGCCGCGCTGGCGCGCGCCATCACCCTCATGGAATCGCGCCGCCCGGACCACAGGGCCGCCGCCCGCACGCTCCTTCAGGCTCTGATGGCCCGCACCGGCAAGGCCGTGCGAGTGGGGGTAACGGGCGTGCCGGGCGTCGGCAAGTCGACCGCCATCGACACGCTCGGAAGCCTCCTCACGGCAAAAGGCCACAAGGTTGCCGTGCTCGCCGTCGATCCGTCCTCGACGCGAACCGGCGGCGCGATCCTCGGCGACAAGACCCGGATGGCCCGGCTCGCCGCCGATCCGAACGCCTTCATCCGGCCCTCGCCGTCCTCCGGCACGCTCGGCGGCGTCGCGGCGAAGACCCGGGAGGCGATGCTCCTGTGCGAGGCGGCCGGATTCGACGTCATCCTCGTCGAGACGGTCGGCGTCGGGCAGTCCGAGACCGCGGTCGCGGACCTCACGGACGTATTCGTCGTCCTCATGCTCCCGGGAGCCGGCGACGAATTGCAGGGCATCAAGAAGGGCATTCTCGAACTCGCCGACCTCATCGCCGTCAACAAGGCGGACGACGCCGGGTCCCGGGCCAACGCGGCCGCTGCCGAATACCGGGCCGCGCTCCACATCCTGACCCCGGCCTCCGCCACCTGGACGCCCCCCGTGATGACGGTCTCGGGCCTGACGGGCCAAGGTCTCGACGAACTCTGGGCCAAGGTCCTCGATTGCCGGGCGCGCTTCGAGGCTACGGGCGAGCTCGGAGCGAAGCGCCGGGCGCAGGATGCGAAATGGATGTGGGCGCTCGTCCACGAGCGCATCCACGAAAAGCTCGCGACCGACCCGGCTCTGCGCGGCCGGGTGCCCGCGATCGAGCGGGCGCTGGCGGAGGGCTCCCTGTCGCCGACGGCCGGGGCGGACGAGATCGCGGCGCTCCTGGGGATTTGAAGCGAGAGATGCGCAGCGGAGAGGGAACGGCCGCCGTGTCATCCCCGGCGCTGCGCGCTGCCGGGGATGACACCGAGACGACGAGCCGCCTGTAGTGACACTGTCGGGGTGCACTCAATGCTGGAGCCTGCTCTATAGCATGGCCTTCGTCGGGCGCATCACCCCCACCTCGATGCCGTTCCAGTTCCGCGTGATGGGCCGGGCCAACGCTTCGACCACCCCCGTTCCGTATCCTCGAGGTCGAGGAAGCGCAGGATGAGGGCTGCCATCATCACCTCGGCGGCCCTTGAACCGCCGTCGTCGGCCTTCACGGCGATGCCGTAGCCGAGTTCCGGCAGGGCCGCGCACCACACGCCCTCGGCACCGCCCTTGACGAAGGCGCGCTCGCCGAGCGCTTCCATCACCTTCGTGTCGAAACCGCCCGTGCCGGCCACCATGAAGGGATGCTTCGCCACCGCCTCGCGAATCCGTTTCGACGCCTCCGCGCAGCCTCGCGAGATGCCGGTTCCGGAGCCGAACTTGGCGAATCCGAAGGCGAGCGCCGGCAGCGGCACCGCGTAGGTCGGGATCGAGCAGCCGTCGATGCCGCGCACGTCCTGCGCATGCGAGGCGCCGGTGAGATCCTCCAGCGAGCCGCGGACGATCTCCTGGACGCGATGCCCGGCCGACGCGTAGCCCCTCGGCGATCTCGCCGAGTCCGCAGGCGAGGCATACGAACCCGGCGTGCTTGCCCGAGCAATTGTTGTGCAGCGCGGTCGGCCCCTTCCCTGAAGCCGCGAGCGTCCGGCTCGCCTCCGCGCCCAGGGGCCAATGCGCCCCGCATTCGAGGCAGGCGGGATCCTGCCCGGCCTTCTCGAGCATGGCGGCGGCGGTCGCCACATGCTCCGGCTCGCCCGAATGGGAGGCGCAGGCGAGCGCGATCTCGGCGTCGCGTGAGGCCGAAGCGTTCAGCGATGCCGCTCTCCACGAGCGGCAGCGCCTGCAGCGCCTTCACGGCCGAGCGGGGAAACACCCGCCGCTCCACGTGGCCGATCGACAGCACGGTGCCGCCGTCGGCATCGATGACCGAAACCGCCCCGCGATGGCGGGATTCGACCAGTGGACCGCGCAGGACCTCGACGAGAAAGGGATTGTCCATGGGCTCGGGCGAAATGATCGTGGCGAAAGAGCGCTGTTCGATGGCTGCAGGGGCAGGCTGGGTTATACCACGACGTCAGCCGTGCGCCACTCGTATTCGCCGCTTCCGGAACCACGATCTTGGCCCGAAGCTTGGCGACCGCACAGCTTGGCCGCGTTGCGGCCGGCGGCCGGGGCGCTTAGAACGCGACCTTGGTTTTGGGGAGAAGCCGGATGCATGTAGCGATGATTGGGGCGGGCTATGTGGGCCTGGTCTCGGGGGCGTGCTTTGCGGATTTCGGGCACGAGGTGTGCTGCGTCGACAAGGACGCGGGCCGGATTGCGGCCTTGCGGGCCGGGCGGATGCCGCTGTTCGAGCCGGGGCTGTCGGATCTGGTGGCCGCGAACGTGCGCGCCGGGCGGCTGTCCTTTGCGGGCGAGCTGGCGGAGGCGGTGGCCCGCGCCGATGCGGTGTTCATCGGGGTCGGCACGCCCTCGCGGCGCGGCGACGGCCATGCCGACCTCTCCTTCGTCTACCAGGCGGCCCGCGAGATCGCGGCGGCGCTTTCCGGCTACACCGTGGTGGTGACCAAGTCGACGGTGCCGGTGGGCACCGGCGACGAGGTCGAGCGGATCCTCCGCGAGCACCGCCCGGAGGCGGAGTTTGCGGTCGTGTCGAACCCGGAATTCCTGCGCGAGGGGGCGGCGATCGCCGACTTCAAGCGCCCCGACCGGATCGTCATCGGCACCGAGGACGCGCGCGCCCGGGCGGTGATGACCGACCTCTACCGGCCCTTGTACCTGAACCAGGCGCCGCTCCTGTTCACGGCGCGGCGCACCGCGGAACTGACCAAGTACGCGGCCAACGCCTATCTGGCCACCAAGATCACCTTCATCAACGAGATCGCCGACCTGTGCGAGCAGGTCGGCGCCAACGTGCAGGACGTGGCCCGCGGGATCGGGCTCGACAACCGCATCGGGGCGAAGTTCCTGCATGCCGGGCCGGGCTATGGCGGCTCCTGCTTTCCCAAGGACACGCTGGCCCTGATCAAGACCGCCCAGGACCACGGCGCGCCGGTGCGCCTCGTCGAGACGGTGGCGGCGGTCAACGAGCAGCGCAAGCGCGCCATGGGCCGCAAGGTGGTGGCGGCCTGCGGCGGCGCGGTGCGGGGCAAGACCGTCGCGGTCTTGGGCCTGACCTTCAAGCCGAACACCGACGACATGCGCGAGGCGCCGGCGCTGTCCGTGATCGCCGCCCTGCAGGACGCCGGCGCCACGGTCAGGGCCTACGACCCGCAGGGCATGGACCAGGCCAAGGCGCTGCTCGCCGGGGTCGCCTATGCGGACGACCCCTACGGCTGCGCGGAGGGCGCCGACGCGCTGGTCATCGTCACCGAATGGGACCTCTTCCGGGCCCTCGACCTCGCCCGCCTGAAGGCCCTCCTGCGCCAGCCCGTGGTGGTCGACCTGCGCAACATCTACCGCCCCGACGAAATGGCCCGCCACGGCTTCACCTACGTCAGCGTGGGGCGGCCCAGCGATCCGACACCCCCATGACGGCGATCGATTACGAGGCGGAGTACAACAACCGTGCCCGGGTACCCGAGCACCCTGCCATCATCGAGGGATGGGCGCGCGATGCCGCCGCCTATCGGGCCGAAGCGGGTCGGCGGCTCACCGGAATGTCGTACGGGCCGGGCGAGCGGCAGGAGATCGACATCTTCGCCCCGGATGCCGCTCGGGACGGCGCCACCGTACTCTTCATCCATGGCGGCTATTGGCAGGCGCTCGACCGGTCGTCCTTCAGCCATCTCGCGCGCGGGCTCAACGCGCATGGGCTGACGGTCGCGATTCCGAGCTACGATCTCTGTCCCAAGGTGCGCGTGGGCGAGATCGTCGACGAAATGCGCCAAGCCTGCCGGGCCCTTCGCGACCGCGGCCCTCTCGTCGTCGCCGGCCACTCGGCGGGCGGTCACCTCGCCGCCTGCCTCCTGGCGACCGACTGGGCGGCCGTCGGCCTGCCTGCCGGGCTCGTCGGCCGGGCCTACGCCATTTCGGGCCTCTTCGATCTGAAGCCCCTCGTCCCGACGTCCGTAAACGGCGCGCTCGGCTTGTCCGAGCGCGAGGCCGAGCGCCTTAGCCCCCTCGTCTGGGCGCCGCCCGCGGGCCGGGTGCTCGACGCGGTGGTGGGCGGGGACGAAAGCGCCGAGTACCTGCGCCAGAGCCGCAGCATCGTGGATCGCTGGGGAGCCGCGGGCGTCAGGACCCGCTTCGAAGCCGTGCCCGGCGCGAACCACTTCACCGTCATCGCCGGGCTCGCCGACCCGAATTCGGCCATGACGCGGCGGGTGGCCGAACTGGCTCGCCAGAAAGGCATGGAAGCCTGAGCCGAGCCCGGCTATGACGGGCGGCCACGAGCAGCCCGGAGCGCCCGATGCAGACCTTCTTCGTCGAGATCAAGTGCAAGCTCGGCAAGACCTACACGGTCGCGAGCGCACTCGCCGACCGGGAGATTGCGTCGGAGATCTACTCGACCGCGGGCAACTACGACATCCTCGCCAAGTTCCATCTGGATGACGGCGTCGACATCGGCCACTTCGTCGCCGAGCACGTCCAGACGATCCCGGAGATCGCGGACACGCACACGATCATCACCTTCAAGGCGTTTTAGGAGGGGTGGAGCATCCACCCCGCTTCGTCATCCTCTGCAATGAGGTCCGCGCGCCAGAGGCGACGCCCTGCTCCCGAACCGTCTTTCGCCCCGGCCGGAGCCAAGCGGAGTGGAAGGGGACCCAGCTCCCTTGCGCCGGAGATGGACCCCCTTCCCTCGCGTGCGGCGCGCCGGGCATGATACTGCGCCGACGAGCCGCCTTTCGCACGTCAGAACCGCACCGCGGATGCGGAGACCGATCCGGTGACCGACGGGATGAGCGGTTGCTTCGCGACGGCGTCGTAGCGGTTCAGGCGGCGTACGATCTTGCCGTCGATCCGGTCATAGAGTTCGGCCACGGTGAGGGAGCGTCGCTTGCGGCCGTTCCTTTCGGAGAACAGGCCGAGATTGGCCCTTGCGGCCTTCGGAAAGAGTTTGGCGGCGACCGCGTCCGGCTGCTCGTCGAGCGCGCGGAGGAACTGAACGGCGGCCTTCGCGCCGAAGAAATGCGCGAGATAGAGCTCCGCCTCGGCGAGTTCGCGCTCGCCCTGGGCCTGCAGTTCCCGTTGGATGTCGTTGATGAGTTCGCCCGCCATGAGCGCCGAGAAATACGGATCCCGCTTGAGACCGAGCAACCACGAGCGCTTGCCCTCGTCGGTCACCACGACCTCGTCGTCGACGATCCGCAATGCCTCCGCGGCCTTGCCGAAGCCGTGCGTGGCGGCATGGGCATGGACCGTTTCGAGCCAGGTCTGATCGATGAACTGGAACAGGCCTTCGGCCGAGGAGGTCGGCGCCTTGGCCTGCGGCTCGAGGCTCGATTCCACATCGGCCAGCGTCATCAGGTAGACCGGATCGACGCCGGTCCTGTCCGCGGCCTTGATGATCGTCTTGACGAGCCAGCGCGGCGCGCTCTTCGCGCCGAAGCTCATCATCTCGTTCGGATCCTCGTGCACCTGCTCCGCCGTGGCGTGCCCCTGCAGTTGCACGGGAACCGGCGCAAGCCGCGGCTCGGGCCGCGGGAACGCCTCTTCGAGGATCGCCGCGAGGACCAGTCGGGTCCCGCGGCGCAAGAGCCTTCTGCACCGCAGGCCGAGGCGGCGCGACGGGCTGAAGCCTCGCCAGGTCCGGGCGGAGAGTCGCGACCGCCGCCGGCCCGGCGGCGGCGATCTGGAGCCCGACGAGACCTCCGGCGGCGAACGAATAGAGGGCGCCCCGCCGCCGGAGGCGCAGTCGTTCAGGATCGGGGCCAGTGGACGTCCGAAGTGCCGTGGCCACCGCATGCGGCGCACGAGCGGTGGCGGCGCGCGCCATCGTCGTCAATGTCGTCATGTTCGTCCCGCCTACTGACGGCCGGTTCACGAAACCCGGCCGTTCCCCTTGTGCCATTGTTGGCACCAGGGTTGGCCGCCACTTGTGGCGAGAATCCGTCAGCTTGGCGGTACGCGGCGGGCAGCCGTTAACTTTTCGACAAGTGAGGCTTTTCGGCCACATAAGAGTCGGAGCGATCAGAGCGGCCGGGCCGAAGCCCCTCCTCAGCGTTCCGCCGCCGGCCAGCGCCAGAATTCGGAGCCCTCCTCATCGAGGAAGCGGTTGAGCACCATGCGGTGCACCTCGTCGGCCCCGTCCACGAGGCGCGCCTGACGGGCATAGCGGTAGATCCATTCGAGCACGGTGTCCTTGGAGTAGCCGCGCGCGCCGTTGATCTGGATGGCGACGTCGGCGGCCCGGTGGAGGACGTTCGCGACCTGGACTTTCGCCATCGAGACCTCCTTGCGGGCGAATCCGCCGCGGTCGAGTTCCCAGGCCGCCTTCATGACGAGGAGGCGGCCGACCTCGATCTCCATCGCGAGCCCGCCGAGCATGAGCTGGATGCTCTCCCGATCGGCGAGCCTCTTTCCGAAGGCGTGGCGCTCCGCCGCGTACGCCCGGGCGATCTCGACGCAGCGCTTGGACAGGCCAAGCCAGCGCATGCAATGGGTGAGGCGTGCCGGCCCCAGGCGGATCTGCGTGACCTTCAACCCCTGCCCTTCGCCCAGGAGCACGTTCTCCGCCGGGACCTCGAGCCCATCGAAGTCGATCTCGCAATGGCCGCCGTGCTCTTCGGGCCCCATGATGGGAATGCGGCGGACGATCTCCCAGCCGGGCTGATCCTTGTGGAACAGGAAGGCCGTGAGCCCGCGGCGCGGATCGTCCGAGGTGCGGGCCACCAGGATGAAATGGGAGGCATCCGCGGCACCCGTGATGAACCATTTGCGGCCCGTCACCAGATAGGCGGCATTGCCTTTCTTCTCGGCGCGCGTCCGGATCATCGACGGGTCCGACCCGCCGCCAGGATGCGGCTCCGTCATGGCGAAAGCCGAGCGCACCTCGCCGCGAACGATCGGCTGCAGCCAGCGCTCCTTCTGCTCCGGCGAGCCGATCGCTTCGAGCACCATCATGTTGCCGTCGTCGGGCGCCGCCGAGTTGAAGACGACAGGACCGAAGATCGAGCGGTTCATGGCCTCGTAGCAGACCGCCATCCCCTTCCGGTCGAGCCCCTGCCCGCCCGTCTCGGGCTTCAGCTGAAGGCACCACAAGCCTTCCGCCTTCGCCTTCGCGCGCAAGGCCTCGAGAAGGTCGGTCCTGATGTTCTCGTGAGGGTCGTAAGAGGCCGGGTCCGATTCCAGCGGAAGCAGTTCGCGCTCGACGAAGGCCGCGATGCGAACGCGAAAGTCCTCGACGCGAGGCAGAATGGTGAAGTCCATGGCGACCCTCAAAGAGACGAAACGAGATGACCGCCGTCGACCGCGATGGCAGAGCCGGTCATCCAGGCCGACGCATCGGTGGCGAGCAGCAGGAAGGCGCCGTCGAGGTCCTCCGGCTGGCCCAAGCGGCGCATGGGGATGCGCTTGATCATCGCCTGGCCCGCCTCGCTCTCGAAGAACGCCGCATTGATGTCGGTGGCGATGTAGCCCGGGGCCAGAGCGTTGACGCGGATGCCGTGCCTCGCCCATTCGAGCGCCAAGCACCTTCGTCATCTGGACGACGCCCGCCTTCGATACGACGTAGGGCGCCGTTCCGGCCGCAACGCGGAACCCGAGTACGGAAGCGATATTCACGATGGTGCCGGCCTGCCGGGCGTCGCGCCAGCGCCGCGCCGCGACGGTCGACGTGAGCCAGACGCCACGCAGGTTCGTGGCGATGATGCGGTCGAATTCCTCCAGCGGCGTGTCGATCGCGGTACCGTTTCCGGCGATGCCCGCATTGTTGACGAGGACGTCGAGGGGTCTTCCGAGGCCGGTGAACGCCGCTTCGACGGACGCTTCTTCAGCAACATCGAGGGCGATGGCGTGCGCTTCCTCGGCCCCAGCGCCGCGAAGGTCTTCCACAAGGGTCTGCAACCGGTCGATGCGACGCGCCGCCACGGTCACGGCGGCGCCGCAACGGGCGGCGAGGCGGGCGAAGTGTTCGCCCAGGCCTCCCGATGCGCCGGTCACAAGAAGGTGCCGGCCTTTAAGACGAGATCCGAGATCCATGCTTTTCCCTCACGCGGTCGTCGCGGGCTCGGCCTCGGCCATGCGGCCGGCATCGGCGGCGACAACGACCCGCAATCCCTCGCCGCGCCCGCGCACCGGCACCTCCCGCAAGTCCCCCTCGAGCCGGAGCTTCGAGGCGGTGAGCGTCGCTTCTGACACAACGAGGGCCGAGTT
This sequence comes from uncultured Alphaproteobacteria bacterium, assembly GCA_963723525.1. GTDB lineage: Bacteria > Pseudomonadota > Alphaproteobacteria > Rhizobiales > Beijerinckiaceae > Microvirga. The sequence continues at coordinate 38,567 of CAVRRI010000024.1, read as the reverse complement.
GAAATCCTTGTTGAGGGCCTCGAGCCGGCTCGCAATGTTCACCGTGTCGCCCAAGGCCGTCAGCTCCGCCCACCGGCCGCCGCCGACTCGTCCGAGCACCACCGGACCCATATGAATGCCGATGCCCATGCGGAGACTCTCGGTTCAGGGTGGCGGCGAATTCGGCGTTGAGGCCGTCGAGCGCGGCGAGCATGGCCCGCGCGGCCAAGAGCGCATCGCGGCTACCCGAGCCACGGGCGGGCGAGACCCCGAACAGCGCCATGATGCCGTCGCCCAGGAACTTGTCGACCTCGCCGCCATGACGCTCGATGGCCTGGGACATGACTTCGAAATAGCGGTTGAGGAAGAACACCGAGTCGTAGGGGTAGAGCCTCTCGGCCAGAGTGGTGAAGCCGCGCAGATCGGCGAACATCACCGTGATGCGCCGCTCGATGCCCCACCGATAGGCGTCCCGCCCGGCGGTCGGTTCGGCATCCTTGAGCGGAATCAGGGGCCGGATCTTCAAGGAGTGCGTCGGCCTGATCTGGCAGGCGAGCCTTACGCCGGGCGGCGCATCGATCCGCGCGAGCGCCGCCGCCTCCGTCGGGATTGGGAGGCGGAAGGTGTTCCAGCCCGTCCAGCACCTTCACCCGACACGTCGTGCAGCGGCCGCGTCCGCCGCACACCGCCGCATGAGGCACGCCACCCGAGCGGCTGATCTCGAGAAGCGTGGCGCCCGGCAGGGCACGCAGGGTGCGCCCGCCCGAATAGGTGATCGTCGGTCCCTTGCGGAGCCAGTCCATCGTCCGCCAGACGAGGAACGCCAGCCCGGCCACCAGGAAGACCATCCAGACGAAATGCTCGGCCCGTCCGGTCAGGACGGCGCCCGCGGCGAACTGCGACCCGGTCATGGGCGGCTCGGCGAAGGGCTTGAGAGACAGCCGGCGGGCCGCTTCGATCCAGCCGGTGATCGCGAGCGTCGGCACCAGCACGGCGCCCACGAGCAGCACGGGGCTCCAAGGCGCGTACCGACGCATCGTCCGAAGCCAATGGTGCAGGCCGATCGTGGCGTGAAGCCAGACCACGACGAGAAGGATGCGATTGGCTGAGCGCGAGGCCGGGCCAAAGAAGCCGCAGTTCCGCCGTGTAGGTATCGTCGAAGCCGGCCGCCGCCGCGACGAACCGGGTCCCCGCCACGTGGGCGGCGGCAAGGATCGGGATCGAGAGGCCGAGCGCGATCTGCGCCGCTTCCCATGGAGCCATGCGCCAGGTCCGACGGCCGGCGAGCTTGCCCAGGGCGAGCACCACGTGGACCGCCAGCGACCCGTAGAGAAGGATCGTGCCGGGAGCCGAGCGCCAGAATCCGCGCCGCACCGCCTGCACCGCGTCCATCGCCTCGACCGAGACGAGCCCGAGGGCGTGATTGAGGAAATGGGTCAGCGCAAAGGCGAAGAGAACGAGGCCGGACCCCAGGCGCCAGACCTGTGGATCGCGCCACCGGACGCCGACCGCGAATCGCCGGCGGGCCGGCCGGCCGTCGGGATCGGCTCTCTCGCTCATGACGCTCTGCGCCGGCCGAGCACCAGGCGGGGCTCGCGCCCGTCCATCAGGTCGACCCGATGCTCCAGGAAATCGTCGAGCTCTTCGTCGAACCCTTCGCGCAGGGCGGCCTCGAGCGTCTCGATCTCGACGAGGGCCGTCGTGCCGAGGAGCTTGTTCGCCTTCTCGAGCTTCGCCGCCCGGTTCACCGCCTCCCCGATGACCGTGAATTCGAGCCGGACGTCATCGCCCACGGTGCCGCAGAGAACAGGGCCGCCGACCACCGCGAAGCCGATCTCGACCGGTTCGCCGAAACGCTCGGACATCGTCTGCGAAAAGGTCCGCACTTCGCGCAGAAGCGCCAGCAGAGCGCGAAGCGCGTCCGCCGAGGGCGCCGGGGAGGCTCGGGCGCAGCCGAAGGTCGCCAGGATGCCGTCGCCGAGGAACTTGTCGATCACGCCGCCGTGCCGCTTGATGACGGGCCCCATCCGGCGCTGATATTCGAGCAGGATGCCGACGACCTCGCCGGCCGGCCGCCGGGCGGCCAGCGAGGTGAAGCCGCGGATATCGAGGACGAGCACCGCACCGTGACGCACTTCGCCGAACCCGGGGCGAAGCATTTCGTCGTCCGCCGTGATGCGGGCCGCGATCTCGGGCGCGAAGAACCGGGAAAGGTCGTCCCGGGCCGTGGCACCGCGCATGGCGAGGACGAGCGACCGGCGGCCGAGAACGATGGTGGAAGTCAGGACGAGGGTGACCAGAAGGATCGCGATGATCTTCTCCACCTCCGCGCCGATCAGAACCTGGCTGCCCGTGATGTAGTCGGTGAAATCGCGCGTGATCGCGGGTTCCGGCGTAGCCCTGATCGCGTAGAGGGTCATCAGCGCCCACCCGACGGCGGCGGCGAGCCCCATCACGACGATCACGGCCGGCTCGAACCGGAGCGTCCTGATGGCGATGAGGAGGAAGATGAACAGGAAGGTCGGTGCCTTGAGATAGAAGGCCGCCGGTTGCTGGTACTGGAGATGGAAGCTCCAGATGAGGCCGTAGAGGAGCGCCACGTCGGCGAGGATGAAGCCGACCTGGGCAAGTTGGGACAGCGGCCCTCGATAGGCCATTCTCAGGCGAGCCAGATTGACGATCAGGAACAGCCCGACCACGTAGGGAACCGGTTTCAGCTCGGAGATCGCGTCGAGAGCCTTGGGCGACAGCAGGTACACGACCCCTAGGAAGACGGCGATGCTGAGGCCGATCCAGGCGCCCAGGATGTCAGCCCGCTGGAGTTCCGCATCGACGAGGGCCTGAACGCGCGGCGGCAGGCAATAGAGGTCCCGGAAGGGGCCGGCGATCCGGCGCCACCAAGGGTCCTTCAGGACCCCGTCCGAGGCTGCACCCGCCCTTGCCATCGCCTCACTTCGATTGCGCGGCCAGTTGCGCGTTGGTGCGTTCGAGCCGGTTCGCCAGTTCCCGCATGACCGCGAGCGCCATTTGCGGGAACTGGGCGAGCAATTCGAGAAACACCCGCTTGTCGATCCGCAAGGCGGTCGTCGCCGCCGCCGCCTCGATGGTTGCAGACCGGGGAGTGTCCGAGAGAATACCCATCTCGCCGACGAGCGCGTTCTGGCCGAGCTCCGCCACCTTGATCTCTCCCGAGGGCGTATTGAGCAGGACGCTCGCGCGCCCATCGAGGATCACATACGCGGCATCGGAGGCGTCTCCCTGCGAGAAGAAGCGCTGTCCACCCGCGAACTGAACCCGTTCGCTCGTAAAGGCGAGAAGCTTCAACCGCGCCGGGTCGATGTCCCGGAACATCGGTACCTGCCGCAAGGATTGAACTTCGGTCTCGAGCGTCATGCCACCCCTCCTGCCATCCATTTCTGGGCCGGGCTCCCGTCCGCGGGCCGGCTCTTGATCTCAGTGGTAACCCGTCCCTGCCCGAAGCGCATCAGGACATCGAAGGCATCGGCCTGCCGGTCGTTGGGCAGGACGAAGAAGAGGCTGCGCCCCTTGCTGAGCTCCAGGAGGAGCCGAAGCATCTTCTTTGCCCGCCCTTCGTCGAACGGCGCCAGTGCCCCGTCCACCACGAGAATGTCGGGCCGCTTCACGAGAGAGCGCACCAGGCTGACGCTGGCGCGCTGCTGCGCGCTCAAGAGCCGTCCGGCTGGTCCGACCTGGTGGTCGAGACCGATCCGTTCCACCGCCTCGCGAAGCCCGAGTTCGGCAACGACGGCCGAAATCGCCTCCGTCACCCGGGCCTGGGCGTTGGCGACCCGGTAGCTGACGCGGCCGAACAGAAGGTTGTCCTTCAGAGGTGCCGCGGCGCAAACCCGTTCCACGTCGTAAAAGTCGACCCCGGGATCCTCCTGGCGCTCGAACATGTGGTGAACCGCCGCGCGGGTGCGGACGAGCTGTTTCCTGAGAGGATCGTCGAGGAGGCCGAGGCGGTGCCGCGGCTCCACATAGGCGAGCGGCAAGGCGAGCAGACGGGTCTCGTCTGTCCTCGACAGCCCCCGGCGGGTCGTCCTCCTGCGCAGGATGGCCTCGAACTCGCCGAGTTCGTCCGCCCCGATGAAGGAGAACTGCTCGAAAAGCGGATGACCGGGCGGGAGGCCGCGGAAGATCTCCGTCATGGTCTCCGCGATCTTGAGACCCATCGCGACGAGACTCTCGGACGTGCCCGTCTCGTCGAGGGTATCCCGGAAAGCGGGGTTCTCCGCGAGACTCCGCCCCATCAGTTCGCGCGAGGTGGGGACCCCGAACAGCAGGTTTTCCGCCACGGTCGCCTGATCGTTGTAGCGCTGCGGGTCGAAGGGCTCCACGAGATCGGCCATCCCGGCCGCGATCGTTCGACGCAGGAGCGCCCGTGCCTCGACGATGCGTGACGCCAGTTCGGGATCGCGGTCGGGATCGATCATGCCGGAAAGTCCGAACCGATAGATGTCCTCCTGCATGCCGACGCGGCGCAGGAGGTCGAGAAAGATCCGGTCGAGGTCGTCCGCATCCCGTGCGCCGGCCATCGAATAGTCGATCCAGTGATCGCGGATGCTCTCGACCGGATTCCCGGTGCGCCGGGCTTCCATGAGACGCCGCGCCATTTCCCGAGAATTCTCCTCGCTCTTCTCGACGGGCCGGAACCTCAGGCCATACATGAGATTGTCGCGGATCGAGCCGGGGAACAGGATCGGGTCGACGCCCACATAGACGAGGTGCCGTCCGGCCACTTGCGTCGGAAGGCGGGCGAGGTCGCGTCCGCCGACCGTGATGGTTCCGCTGAAATCGGTCGTGCGCCGGCCGATGATCCGCGCCATGGCGCTCGCGGACGCCGTCCCGTCGGCGATCAGCGCGGCCCTCGCGGGCAGCTCGATCATGAAAGCGACGTCTTCGAGGACGAGGCCCCCGTGGGAATCGGCGAGCTGGATCTCCTTCGCGACCAGCGTGCCGACGAGCGGTTCGTCCTCGCCGGTAACCGCCTCCTCCTCCTGGATCGGGAGCAGCCGCTCGGGCGAGAAATGCTGCACGACCTGATCGTACTTCACCTGCACGTCGAGCCGCTGCTGATCCCAGTCGATCAGTTCCTTCAAGGGCGGCGGCAGCTCGCGATAGGCCCCGATCACGGCGACGAGCTGGCCGATGTCCAGACTGCCCTGCAGAGCCAGATAGCCGCCGATGGCGTAGAACAGGAACGGCGTAACCTGAGCCAAGAGATTGTTCAGGAACTTCACCGAAAACTTGCGCCGGTAGATTTTGAACCGGAGGTCGAAGAGCTCGAAGAGCCGGTGGCCGATCTCGGCCCGCTCCCAGGCATAGGCGTTGTGGACGTGCACCGCCTCGATGCCGTCGACCACCTCTCCCACCCGGCCCGCGAGCCGCCGCGACGCAATTTGACGTTTCTTGCCGAGGCGGAGGAGTTCGCGCCGGAGCTTCGGGATCACCGTGAACTGAATCCCGATCACCGCGACGGCCATGAGGCCGAGCCACACGTTCTGCACCATGATGAAGGCGAGCGCCGTCAACGCCTGAGTCCCGAGAAAGACAGGGGTGATGAAGGCATCCCCGATGAAACCGCCGATCGGCTCCACTTCGTCCTTGATGATCGTCGCAGTCTCTGTGGCCTTCACGGTCCTGAGCGCTTCGGGAGTGAAGCGCAGGACCAGGGCGAAGAGATCGAACCGCATGCGCCGCAGCATGCGCTCGCCAAGCGCCCCTTTTGCAACATTGATCCAGTATTTGAACGCTCCGTTGATCAGGACGAACACCAGGAACAGCCCTGAGAGGCCGAACAGCAGTCCGAGGCGGTCGAGCGGGAAACCCTCGGAAAGTACGATGGTCCCGCCCCCGAGCCACCCGGGCAGATCGAACGACAGGGCGAGGAAGGGGGCCGTCGTTCGGCCGCCCTCGAAGGCGCGGCCCTGGATGGCCTCATTCACGATCCGGCGAGGAAGGTCGAGGGAGGCGAAGTAGAACGGCAAGGACGCCAGGACGACCGCACAAATGATGAGCTGGTCCCGTCGGGAATAGCGCCAAATATAGCGGAATAGGCTTTTATCCATCTGTCCGAGGCTACCATTCTCTACGTCATTATGGATATCTCTTCATCCAGACCTTAAAAGTCCAGGCTGCGTTCCGTAGAGGTCGTGCTAGAAAAGTCATAGAGCGTCGCCATATTCCAGGCTTCGCTGGACGAACGTGGGAAGCCGTCATGGCAGACCGGATTGTGGACTTCGGCAACGCCCTCATTCCCGGTGCGTCTCCGGGCGGGCGCCCGCCCGCCCGCGTCCTCATCTATAGCCATGACACGTTCGGCCTCGGGCACCTGCGCAGATCGCGCGCCATCGCCAATGCGATCGTCGATTCGTGGCCCGACGCGTCGGTCGTCATCATCTCGGGCTCGCCCGTCATCGGCAATTTCGAGTTCGGCTCCGGCGTGGACTACATCCGCATTCCCGGCGTCACCAAGCTGCCGGACGGCGATTACCGCAGCCTCAACCTCAACGTGTCGATCGACGAGGCGGTCGGGCTGCGCCAGGCGATCATCCTGCGGGCGGCGGAAACATTCCGTCCGGATGTCCTGATCGTCGACAAGGAGCCCACCGGCTTCCGCGGCGAGGTCCTGCCGGCCCTCGAGTATCTGAAGTCCGAGGGATGCCGCCTCGTGCTCGGGATCCGGGACGTGATGGACGAGCCTGCCCGGCTCGCTCCCGAATGGGAGCGGAAGGGGGCGAAGGAGGCCCTCGCCCGCTATTACGACGAGATCTGGGTCTACGGCCTGAAGGAGGTCTATCAGCCTCTCGCCGCGCTCGATCTCGGCGCTGAGGTGGAGGGCCGAATCACCTATACGGGCTATCTCCGCCGGGAGGTGCCGAGGGAATCGGCGCTCGCGCGCTATCCGAAGATGACCCGGCAGCCCTTCATCCTCGTCACGACCGGCGGCGGCGGCGACGGGGACGATCTCATCGACTGGGTCATCTCGGCCTACGAGGCTCATCCGGACCTCGAATGGCCCGCGCTGGTTCTGTTCGGCCCGTTCATCAATCGCGACCGCCGGCGCCTGTACATCGACCGCATCGCCAAGCATCCCAAGCTCGACGCGCTCACCTTCGACACGAAGATCGAGCTCCTGATGGAGAAGGCGGCGGCGATCGTCGCCATGGGCGGCTACAACACGTTCTGCGAGATCCTGTCCCTCGACAAGCGCGCCCTTGTGGTGCCGCGGACGCGACCCCGCCTCGAGCAGCAGATCCGCGCCCAGCAAGCCGAGCGCCTCGGGCTCGTGAGGGTACTGAGCGACCGGGACGAGCCTCGGACCCCCGCGCGCATGGCGCTGGCTCTCAGCGGTCTCGCCAGCCAACCGCGCCCGTCCGAGGTGGTCATCCCCGGCCTTCTCGACGGCCTCGATCGAATCCGGGACCGGTTCACCGCCGCCATCGCCCCGAGGATCTTGTCTTTCGGCGCGTTGAACCAAGCCGCCGAGTAGCCCCTAACGTGGTCGGGATCGCGGACGCGGTCATGACGCGCCATGGAGCCCGGCGGATCGCCGTCGTCGTGAAAGGGTATCCGCGTCTGTCCGAGACCTTCATCGCCCAGGAGATCCTGGCGCTGGAAGAGCGCGGGATCGCCATCGACATCTGGTCGTTGCGCCATCCTACGGAACACGTGGTGCATCCGATGCACAGGCGCATCCGGGCGCCCGTCGCCTACCTGCCCGAGTATCTCTACCGCGAGCCGTTGCGGGTCCTGCGCGGCGCGGTTTGGAGCTCGCGCCGGCCCGCTTTTCGTCGCCTGCTCGCGATCTTCGGGCGCGACCTGCGCCGCGACCTCACCCCGAACCGCGTGCGCCGGCTGGGTCAAGCGTTCGTGCTGGCCCGCGAACTCCCTGCCGGGATCGGCCATCTGCACGTGCACTATCTCCACACGCCGGCATCCGTCGTCCGCTATGCGGCGATCCTCCGGGAGCTGTCCTGGACGTTCTCGGCCCATGCGAAGGACATCTGGACGACGCCCGCGTGGGAGAAACGCGAGAAGCTGGCGGAGGCCGGGTGGGGCGTCGCCTGCACCGCGCAGGGCGTCGCGCATCTGAAGACGCTGGCGCCGAGCCCGGGTCACGTGTCGCTCGTCTACCATGGCCTCGACCTGTCCCGATTCCCCGCACCGCCGGCCGGGCGCGCCTGCCGCAACGGCTCCGATCCGTCGGACCCGGTCCGGATCGTGAGCGTCGGGCGTGCCGTCGCCAAGAAGGGCTACGGCGACCTCCTGCAGGCCTTGACGGCCCTGCCGCGTGACCTGACCTGGCGCTTTGCCCATGTAGGCGGAGGCGATTACCTGGCCGACCTCAAGTCCCAGGCCGCTCGGTTGGGCATCGCCTCCCGTTGCGCTTTCCTGGGCTCGAAGGACCAGACCGAAGTGATCGCGCTGCTGCGGGAGGCAGACCTCTTCGTGCTGCCTTCGAAGGAAGCGAAAACCGGCGATCGGGACGGGTTGCCCAACGTGCTGATGGAGGCCGCGAGCCAGAAGCTCGCCATCGTGGCGACCGATTTCGCAGGGATCCCCGAGTTCATCCGCTCCGGCCGGGAGGGCCTCCTCGTGCCACCCGGCAACTGGGAGGCCCTCTCGAACGCCTTGAACCGTCTCGCCCGCGACCCGGTGCTGCGGACATCGCTCGGTGATGCCGCGTTCGAACGCCTGCGGCTCGACTTTTCCATGCAGGCCGGGATCGACGAGCTCGAGCGGCGGTTTCGCGCAGGCGTCGAAGCCCCCGAAGCGGTCCTGCCGTGAAGATCCCGGTCGCCTTCTATGCTCCGCTGAAGAGTCCGTTTCATGCCGCACCGTCGGGCGACCGGACCATGGCGCGCCTTCTCATGAAGGCCCTGGCCGCGGGAGGTTTCAAGCCGCATCTCGCATGCGAAATGCGAACCTTCGACGGGCAAGGCGACCGGGCCGCGCAGGAGGCCGCGAGGATACGATCCGAGGGGCAGGCTTCGTCCCTCCTCGCGCGATACCGCTCCCTCCCGTCGGCCGAGCGTCCCCGCCTCTGGTTCACCTACCACGTCTACTACAAGGCGCCGGACTGGATCGGACCGCGGGTCGCGGAAGCGCTCGGCATTCCGTACGTGATCGCGGAAGGATCACGAGCCTCCAAGCGCGCCTCAGGCCCCTGGTCGATCGGGCATTCGGGAGCCGAAGCCGCCCTCGACCGCGCGGATGCGGTTTTCGTCATGACGGCGCAGGATCTGGAGGCCCTGGAGCGATCGCGCCCGGCCGCGCAGGCCCTCGTCGATCTGCCCCCCTTCATCGATGACGATTGGGCGAGCGCGCCGGCCGCTCCCCGGGGCGAGCGCACCTGCCCGCGGCTCCTCACCGTCGCCATGATGCGGCGCGGCGACAAGTTCGCGTCCTATCGGATCCTGGCCGAAGCCCTCTCCATGCTGCAGGACGTGCCCTGGGCGCTCGACATTGTCGGGGATGGCGATGCGCAGGATGAGGTGAAGGCCCTGTTCGCCTCCTCGGACCGCGTGCGCGTGATCGGTCGGGTGGAGGATCGCGACACGCTTCGGCGGCTCTACGACGAAGCGGACCTCTTTCTCTGGCCGGCGGTGAACGAGGCCTACGGAATGGCCCTCCTGGAGGCGCAGGCGCGCGGATGCCCCGTCGTCGCGGGCTCCTTCGGCGGGGTGCCGAGCGTCGTGCGCGCCGGCGAGACCGGCCGGCTCACCGCGCCCGGCGACGCGGCGGCCTTCGCGGAGGCAGTCGCCGGACTCCTCGCGGAGCCCGCGACGCGCCGGCGCCTCGGCCTGGGGGCTCGCCGTTTCGCGGTCGAAGAAAGGACCCTGCGGTGCGCAGCCCAGCGGCTCCGGGAGGGCCTTCGGCCCCTCATGCGCGGTGACGCGGCATGACTCTGCGCGTCATGATCGCGGTGACCCATCTGCTGGGAGCCGGCCATCTCGCCCGCGCGGCGGCGCTCGGCCGGGCCTTCGCATCCCGCGGCCATCGCGTGACGCTCGCCTCCGGCGGACGCCCTGCGGCGCCGATCGCATTCGACCAAATCGACCTCGTTCAGCTCCCGCCCGTCCGGGTTCACGGAACCGATTTCAAGACCCTGCGGGACGCCGGCGGCATGCCCGCCGACGGGGCCTATCTCGCCGCGCGGCGCGACCTCCTTCTCGGGACATTGAAGGAGACCCGGCCGGACGTGCTCGTGACCGAGCTCTTCCCGTTCGGACGGCGGACTCTCGCCGACGAGTTCATGGACCTCGTCGAAGAGGCGCGGAAGATGGCGAATCGGCCGCTCGTCGTGTCTTCGGTAAGGGACATCCTCGCGACGCCCACGAAGGCGGGCCGGATCGAAGAGGCCCATGAGCGACTGGAGCGGTTCTACGACCTCGTTCTCGTCCACGGAGATCCAGACCTCGTCCCCCTCGAAGCCTCATGGCCGGTCGACGATCGGATTGGTCCCCTCCTCCGTCTGACCGGGTACGTGGACGAGGGCCCGGCTTGCGTTCCTGCGAGGGAGCGCCGCGGGATCGTCGTGTCCGGCGGCTCGAGCGATGCGAGCCTGCCGCTCTACCGGGCCGCCGTCGAAGCGGCGCACGAAATTCCGGATCAGCCCTGGCGTCTTCTCGTCGGCGGCGGCGTATCCGAGGAAGCCTTTCGCGGTCTCGCCGACCGCGCGCCCGCGCACATCCTCGTCGAGCGGGTCCGGCCCGACTTCCGAGCCCTCCTGGCGGGGGCCGCCGTGTCCGTGAGTCAGGCGGGCTACAACACCGTCGTCGATCTGCTCCGGGCCGGACCGGCGTCCGTTCTCGTTCCGTTCGAGCAAGGCAAGGAGATCGAACAGCGTCTCAGGGCGGAGCGGCTCCAGCGGCTCGGCATTGCCGCTCTGCTCCCGGAATCGCAACTCTCCGCGAAACGCCTCGCCGGCGCCGTCCGCGACGCCCTCGGCCGTGCCCCACCGGTCCCTGGACGGTTTGCGGTCGACGGGGCACGGCGGAGTGTCGAGATCGTCGAGGATCTGGCCGCGGGCAGTCCCGCCGTCGTCGCGCGCGGTCTCGACTTCGCGCCACTGGAAGAAGCCCTGCGCCGCGTCCGCGACCGCGGCACGCAACCCCGGTTCTGGTGGCGCGACGACGACGCCGTCGCCGACACGCCCCAGCTACGCCGCCTCGTCGAGCTTGCTCGGCGGAACGGAAGCCCAGTTGCGCTCGCGGTGATCCCGGCCAAGCTGCACCTCTCACTTCTGCCGGTTCTCGCCGAGAACCCGTTCGCCGAGGCGCTGGTCCATGGCTGGACCCACGCCAACCACGCTCCGGACGGCGCCAAGAAGGCGGAGTTCGGAGCTCATCGCTCCCGGACCGCCATGGATTCCGAACTTCGCGGAGCCTTGCAGGAGGCAGACGCGAAGCTCGGGTCGAGCCTCCTTCCGGTCTTCGTTCCGCCCTGGAACCGCATTGCGCCGGACCTTGTCCCGTCTCTCCCGAGGGCCGGCTATCGCGGTCTTTCCACCTTCGGAGAACGGAGTGGTTGCGAGGCCGCTTCGGGTCTCGTGCAAGTGAACACCCATCTCGACCCGGTCGCGTGGCACTCGACGCGGGGCCTCGCCGAACCGGACCAACTGATCGGAAACCTCACCTCGGCCGTGGAACGCCGGGCCCATCTCGAGCCGATCGGTTTGCTCACCCATCACCTCGTGCATGACGAGGCTCTCTGGACCTTCTGCGAGAAGCTGCTCGACCGGCTATCGCGAAACAACGTTCGCATTTGCCCTGCAAGCGCCTTGTTTCTTGACGAAAGCAGGATCGTCGTCCGACCGTGACGCGTTAGGTGTTCATCCTGACGGCTCGGATCGGACTGGAGGCCGGTATGGAACAACCCCTCTTGTCGATCCGCCAGTTGGCGGTCGACTTTGCTGCGGACAGCGGCGGTTTTCGCGCGGTCGACGGTCTCTCCTTCGACATCCCGCGCGGAAGAACCGTGGCGCTCGTGGGGGAATCCGGCTCCGGCAAATCGGTCACCGCACAGGCGATCCTGCGGATCCTGCCGAAGGCGGCGCGGATCAGCGGCGGCACCATCCAGTTCCGAGATCCCCTCGCTCCGCAATCGCCGGTCGACATCTCGGCCCTCGACGCAGACGGCGAAGCGATGCGCGACCTGCGCGGCGGCCGCATCGCGATGATCTTCCAGGAGCCGATGACGTCCCTGTCGCCGCTGCACACGGTCGGCGACCAGGTGAGCGAAGCGCTGATCATCCACGCCGGTGCCTCGAAAGCCGAGGCGCGGAACAAGTCCGTGGAGGTCTTCGCCCGTGTCGGCTTTCTGGATCCGAAGCGCGCCCTCGACACGTACCCGTTCGAACTCTCGGGAGGCCTGCGCCAGCGCGCGATGATCGCGATGGCGCTCATCACCCGCCCTGCCCTGCTCATCGCCGACGAGCCCACGACGGCGCTCGACGTCACGACGCAGGCGCAGATCCTCGATCTCATCAACGAATTGCAGGCCGACACGGGAATGTCGGTGCTGCTCATCACCCACGACCTGGGCGTCGTGGCGAACGTCGCCGACGACATCGTGGTGATGTACCGCGGCCGCGTCATGGAAGCCGGCACGCGAGAGGACATCTTCCGCCGGGCGAAGCATCCTTATCTCCAGGCGCTCAAGCGCGCGGTCCCACGCTTCGCCATGGCGCCGGACGAGCGTCTGACGCCCATCCGCGAGGTGAAGAGCGAGGCCCTCGCGCGCGTCGAGGCGCCGAAACGGACCGAGCCGGAGGGCCCGATCCTCAAGGCCGAGGGCCTCTGCAAGACCTTCACGCTCCGCTCCGGCCTGTTCTCCGGGCGCAAGCGCACCATCCACGCGGTGAACGGCGTCAGCCTCGAACTCCCGCCGGGCGCCACGCTCGGCCTCGTAGGGGAATCCGGCTGCGGGAAGACGACCGTGTCGAAGATCATCATGCGCGCCATGCATCCGGATTCCGGCAGGGTCCTCTTCGACGACGGCACCGGCCCTCGGAACGTGCACGAACTCGGGGGAGACGCGCTCACCGCCTACCGCCGCCAGGTGCAGTTCGTGTTCCAGGACCCTTTCTCGTCCCTCAACCCGCGCATGACGGTCTACGAGATCCTGACCGAGCCTCTGCGCATCCACGAGGTCGGAACGTCCGACGAGCGCTACGCGCGGTCGAAACAGCTCCTCGACATGGTGGGCCTCGATCAGCGCTCGCTCCGGCGGTATCCGCATTCCTTCTCGGGGGGCCAGCGACAGCGTCTCGGCATTGCCCGCGCCCTCGCGCTCGAGCCGCGAGTCCTCCTGTGCGACGAGCCGGTCTCGGCCCTCGACGTGTCCGTCCAAGCGCAGGTGCTGAATCTCCTCAAGGATCTCCAGACGGCCCTCGGCCTGTCCTATCTTTTCGTGTCGCACAATCTCGCCGTCGTCGACTACATCGCCGATACGATCGCCGTGATGTGCCGCGGCTACATCGTCGAGCAGGCCCCGAAGGTGTCGCTCTTCCGCAACCCGGTCCATCCCTACACGCAGGCGCTTCTGGCGGCGGTGCCCGATCCGGACATCGACCGGCCGCTGGATTTTGATAAGCTGAGGACCGACCGGTTTTCCGATCCGGCGCAATGGCCCGTGCCCTATGGGCTCACTGGCGGCGAGCCGGGTGTGGTGACCGAGATCGAGCCCGGCCATCTCGTCCGCCTGCGTGCCAGACCCGCTCAGGAGGCTGCCTAATGCGAATGCTCAATGGGAATCGAATCGCTGCTGCGAACTTGCTCGCCCTCTTGATCGCCGCGCCGGCCCTCGCCCAGGGGTTCGTCGAGCCCCCGCTCTTCGCCGACCGCGTCACCAGAAAGGAATTGCCGCCGGTCGCGGAGCGCCTGCCGCAAGCACCCCTCGTGGTCGATCCGGCAGCCGATGGCCGCAGCGTCGGCCGTCACGGCGGCGAGATCGTGACCCTCGTGCCCCGTGCGCGGGACATCCGATACATCTCGACCTTTTCATACACGCGCCTCGTCGGCTACGACGCCAAGCTTCAGCTGCAGCCGGATCTCGTGGAGCGCTACGAGGTCGACGGCCAGCGGGTCTTCACGTTCAGGCTGCGCCCCGGCCACCGCTGGTCGGACGGCCATCCCTTCACGGCGGAGGATTTCCGCTACTACTTGGAGGACGTCGCACGCAACAAGGAACTCTCGCCTACCGGCGTACCGGAATTCATGCTGGTGGAGGGCAAGCAGCCGCACTTCGACGTCATCGACGAGCACACCATCCGCTACGCTTGGGAGAAGCCCAACCCTCGCTTCCTGCCGCAACTCGCCGGACCAACGGACCCCGGCATCTTCCGACCGGCCCACTACCTCAAGCGCTTCCATGCGAAATACGCCAATAAGGCCGAGCTCGAAGAGACGGCCAAGAAGCAGAAGCTGAAGTCCTGGGCTGCGCTCCACAATCGCCTCGACGACCTGAAGGAGCACACGAATCCGGAGCTGCCGACGGTCCAGCCTTGGCGCGTGACGAACGCCGCGCCCGCCACGCGCTTCGTCTTCGAGCGCAACGCGTACTACCACCGCGTCGACCAGCGCGGGCAGCAGCTGCCTTATGTAGACCGGTTCGTCATGGACGTGGCGGCGAGCGGGCTTCTCGCCGCAAAGGCGAATGCGGGCGAGACCGATCTCCTCTTCCGCGGTCTCAGCATGAGCGACGTTCCGATCCTGAAGGAGGGCGAGAAGGCGAAGGGCTATAAGACGCTGCTCTGGCCGACCGCCCGCGGCAGCGAGCTCGCGCTCTATCCCAACCTCAACACGGCGGATCCCGTCTGGCGGGCGCTCAACCGCGACGTTCGCTTCCGGCGGGCGCTGTCGCTCGGCATCGACCGAAAGACCTTGAACAACGCGCTCCTGTTCGGTCTCGGGACCGAGGGCAACAACACCGTGATCGAGCAGAGCCCCCTGTTCTTGCCGGAGTTCCGCACCGCATACGCCACCTACGATCCCACTTCGGCCTCGCGACTGCTCGACGAGATCGGCCTGACGAAGCGAAACGGCGCCGGCATCCGGCTGTTGCCGGACGGACGCGAACTCGAGATCATCGTCGAGACCGACGGCGAGAGCGGTCTCGTGGTCGACGGCCTCACCCTCATCGGAGAGTTCTGGCGCGAGATCGGCGTGAAGCTTTTCGTGAAGCCGCAGGACCGGACGGTCCTTCGCAACCGCTCCTACGCCGGGCTGACTGTCATGGTGGCGGCACAGGGACTCGACCTCGCCGTTCCGACCGCCATCATGCCGCCCACGGAACTCGCGCCCATGCGGCAGGACACCTATTCCTGGCCGAAATGGGGCCAGTACGCCGAGACCAGCGGCAAGAACGGCGAGGCGGTCGACTTGCCGGAGGCCAAGCGGCTGCTCGAGTTCTACGGCCGGTGGATGGCGACCGGCGATTCGGCGGTTCAGGCCGAGGTCTGGCAAGCGATGCTGCGCAACCACGCCGAGAACCAGTGGATCATCGGCACCGTCGCCGGCGCGCTACAGCCCATTGTCGTCGAGAACGGGCTGCAGAACCTGCGCGACAAGGCGCTCTACAGCTGGGAGCCGACCGCGCTGATCGGCATCTATCGCGTCGACGAGGTCTACTGGAACAAGACGACGGGCAAGGAGGCGCAGGCCCGATGATCCGTTTCCTCGCCCGCCGCACCTTGACGATGGCCGTGACGCTCCTGATCATCTCGGCTCTGATCTTCTTCATCATCAAGCTGCCGCCCGGAGACTTCCTCACCAACCAGATCGCCGAACTGAAATCGCAGGGCGAGGCGGCCTCCGCCGCGAAGGCGGAATTCCTCATCAAGCAATACGGCCTCGACCGGCCGGCGTGGGAGCAATACCTCGTGTGGCTCGGGGTCATACCCGGGCCGAGCGGCTTCTCCGGCCTCCTGCAGGGGGATTGGGGCTGGTCCTTCGAATTCGACAAGCCCGTCAAGGACGTCGTTGGGGATGCGCTCTGGCTGACGCTCGTCCTCAATCTGGCGGTCGTCGTCTTCATTCACCTGATTTCGATCCCGATCGCGATCTATTCGGCGACACGGCAATACTCCATCGGTGATTACTTCGCGACTTTCCTCGGCTATATCGGCCTTGCCACCCCGAGTTTTCTCCTCGCCCTGATCCTTCTGTATTACGTGAACCGCTGGTTCGGCGTCTCGATCGGCGGCCTCTACGATCCGCAATATGCCGGCCAGCCCTGGACCTGGCCCAAGGTGCAGTCGCTCCTTTCCCACCTCGTGGTGCCGACCCTCGTGATCGGCCTCGGCGGGACCGCGGCCATGATCCGCCGCATGCGCGCCAACCTGCTGGACGAGCTCGGCAAGCAATACTACGTGACCGCCAAGGCCAAGGGGCTCGCGCCGCGCACGGCACTGCTGAAATACCCCTTTCGCATGTCCCTCAACCCCTTCATTGCGGATATCGGCAACCTTCTGCCGCACCTCATCTCCGGTTCGGTGCTGGTCTCGCTGGTCCTGAGCCTGCCGACCGTGGGTCCGGTCCTGCTCTCGGCCCTGAAGAGCCAGGATCAGTTCCTGGCCGGCTTCATCCTCATGTTCGTCGCGCTGCTCACCGTCGTCGGCATGCTCATTTCCGACCTCCTCCTCGCGCTTCTCGATCCGCGCATCCGGCTCGGGGGCAGGCGATGAACGAGGTCATTCCGCTGCAGCGGCACTACGTCAATCCGGAACCCTTCGACCCCGGTGCGGCCGAGCCCGTAGGCGCAGAGAATGAGGGGTTCTACCGGGCCTCCTCGTGGAAGCTGATGTGGTGGAAATTCCGCCGGCACAAGGTGGCGGTGGCTTCGGCGCTCATCCTGCTCGCCTTCTATGCACTGGTGCCGATCGTCGAGGTGATCGCCCCCTACAACCAGACGAAGCGCAACGGCAACTTTCTCTACGCGCCGCCGCAGGCGTTGCACCTCTTTCACGAGGGACGCTTCGTGGGCCCGTTCGTCTATCCTTACCGGTTCGCCTTCAACCTCGAAACTTTCAGGCGCGACTACACGGTCGATCGCTCGAACCCGCAGCGGGTCCGATTCCTATGCCGCGGTGACGCCTATGAATTCTGGGGCCTGGTGCCGGGCGACGTCCATCTCGTCTGCCCGCCCGAGAACGGCACCATGTTCCTCCTCGGCACCGACCGGCTCGGGCGGGATCTCTTCTCGCGGATCGTCTACGGCGCGCGAATCTCGCTCACGATCGGCATCGTCGGCATCGCGGTCTCCTTCGCGCTCGGCCTGCTGTTCGGAGGACTCGCCGGCTATCTCGGCGGCTGGGTCGACCACGTCATCCAGCGCGTGATCGAGATCCTGCGGTCCTTGCCGGAGCTTCCGCTCTGGCTCGCCCTGTCGGCCGCCCTCCCCCCGAACTGGAGCCCGATCCTGGTCTTCTTCGGCATCACGATCATCCTCGGCCTTCTCGACTGGCCCGGCCTCGCCCGTGCGGTGCGCTCGAAGCTCCTGTCGCTCAGGGAGGAGGACTTCGTGAAGGCGGCGGAGCTGATGGGCGCTTCGAAGCGACGCATCATCGCCCGACACCTGATCCCGAACTTCATGAGCCACCTCATCGCCTCGGCGACCCTGTCGATCCCCTCGATGATCCTCGGCGAGACGGCCCTGTCGTTCCTCGGTCTCGGCCTGCGTCCGCCGGTGACGAGTTGGGGCGTGCTTTTGAACGAAGCGCAAAATCTCGCCGCCGTGCAACTCCATCCCTGGCTGCTATTCCCGATCCTGCCCGTCATCATCGTCGTGCTGGCGTTCAACTTCATGGGCGACGGGCTGAGGGACGCAGCCGATCCGTACCATTGAGCCCGGTTCGGGGTCGAAGCGCCCTGCCCCACCCGCTCATCCTCAGGCGACCGCATCGGACCCATGGAATCCACTTTTGGTCCGATGCTCACCCGTTGAGAACAGCGCATCGTTCGGCGCGGAAAACCGGATCCTCGAATCTCAAAGACCTTGGCCGCACCCGTTTTCATCCCCTGCAGGTCGCCGCCGCCGCCGGTGGCCCACTCGGGCGAGCGAAGCCACCCACCTGTCGTCATCCTCAAGCGCGCGCAACGCGACCGAGGATGACGCCTGTGAATTCGCGCGCCTGACGAGTCCTGAAAGGATGAGGACCCCAGCGCCTTACGAGCGCCGCGGGCCCCGTTCGAGCCAGGACACCTGCGCGCCGTCCGAGCTCCCATCGCGATGCTGCGGCTGCCGGGCCGGCCGGCCCTGCGCGGGTTTCGGGCCGCCCGCCGCCGGCGCGGCCTGAGGCCGGCCCGGAGCGGGCTTGCCGCCGTGGCGACGACGCTTGGGGCCTCGATCCGCCTGCGGATCGGCCTGGCGCGGATTGCCGTGGCCCTTGTGGCCGCGGGCATGAGGTGCCGGGCGATGGCGCATCTCGTCGCGCGCCGGCTCGAAGGGCATTGCCGTTTCCGGAAGACCGGCCGGCAGGGGCGCCACCGGCACTTTCAAACGGGTGAGCTTCTCGATGTCCCGCAGGTAGGCGCGCTCCTCGTCATTGCAGAACGAGAGTGCGATGCCGGCGGCGCCGGCGCGGGCGGTGCGGCCGATGCGGTGGACATAAGATTCCGGCACGTTGGGAAGGTCGTAATTGATCACGTGGCTGACGCCCTCCACGTCGATGCCGCGCGCCGCGATGTCGGTGGCGACCAGAACCCGGCAGGTTCCGGTCCGGAACCCGTTGAGCGCCCGCTCGCGCTGCGGCTGGGACTTGTTGCCGTGGATCGCGGCACCTGCGATGCCCGCCTTCTCGAGGCCGCGCACGACCTTGTCGGCGCCGTGCTTGGTGCGTGTGAAGACGAGCACCCGCTCGATGGCTGGACTTCGCAGGACCGATTCGAGGAGGGCTTGCTTGCGTTGCGTCGGCACGAACATGACGCTCTGCTCGACCCGCTCGGCTGTCGTCGCAACCGGCGCCACCGCCACCTTGGCGGGGTTGCGCAGGAAGGAATCGGCGAGTTCGGCAATGACGTTCGGCATCGTGGCCGAGAAGAACAGGGTCTGGCGCTCCTTCGGGAGCATGGCGACGATCCGCTTCAGCGCATGGATGAAGCCGAGATCGAGCATCTGGTCGGCCTCGTCGAGGACGAGGATCTCGACATCCCGCAGGCTCAGCGACCGGCGGTCGACGAGGTCGAGAAGACGGCCCGGCGTGGCGACGAGGATGTCCACGCCGGGGGCGAGAGCCCGCTCCTGCTTGCCGATGGGAACCCCGCCGAACACCACGGTGGTCGTCAGGCGGAGGTTGCGCCCATAGGTGCGGAAGCTGTCGGCGATCTGGCTCGCGAGTTCCCGGGTAGGGCTGAGCACGAGAACCCGGCAGCCCTTGCGGACGTGCGCCCGCGGCGCCTCGGCCAGGCGGTGCAGGATCGGCAGCGCGAAGGCTGCCGTCTTGCCGGTGCCGGTCTGGGCGATGCCGCAGAGATCGCGTCCGGTGATGGCGTGCGGGATGGCCTGCGCCTGGATCGGCGTGGGCTTCCGGTAGCCCTCGACCACGAGCGCCCTCAGAATCGGCTCGCGCAGGCCGAAATCGGTGAAAAGAGTCAAAATGTTCGCTTTCGATAGGATGCGGGGAGCCCGACGCCGGCGCCGCACGGGCGGCCGGGGGCTCTTTCAAGGTGACAACCCGCGTGATGGGGCGGTCGGGGTTTAGCGATTGAAGAAGGGGGCCGGGCCTCTGCCTTCGGCAGACATCCGTCACGCAGCCCCGCTCAAGCGGCTCATGTCGAGCGCCGACGCTGTTCCCGTCATATGCGGGTACGTGGGAGAAAAGTCAATGCGAGGCTCCTCCTCCGGGCCGATCTCGCCGCCCCTCCGCGTCCCCGCCCGCATGTCCCGGCCGCAGGGCTGACGTTGCGGATACGGGCCCCCGGGAGCCGAGCCCATCTCTGAAAAATCCGCTATGCACGGCTCATGGATGCCGCCCCCGCCCGCATGCCCTGGACGTTCGTGGCCTCTCTCTCGGCGGCGCAGCTCGTGTCGTGGGGGACGGTCTTCTACGGCTTCGCGCTGTTCATGCAACCGATGTTGCGGGGACCTCGGCTGGTCGACGCCTCAGACCACCGCCGCCTTCTCGCTCGGCCTTGCGGCCTCGGCCCTCTGCGCGGTGCCGGTCGGGCGCCTCGTCGACCGGGGCTACGGGCGCGCCGTCATGACGGGCGGATCGCTTCTCGCGGCGGCACTCTTCGTCCTCTGGTCGGTCGTCGAGAGCTACGAAGCGTTCGTCGCGCTTTGGATCCTCTTCGGCGCCGCCATGAGCGCGGTCCTGTACGAGCCGGGATTCGCCGTGCTGCAGCGCCAGCTCGGTCCGCTCGCCCGCCGCGGCATCACCGTCATGACCCTCGTCGGCGGCTTCGCCAGCACGGCCTTCATTCCTCTCACGCACCTCCTCATCGAACGCCTCGGCTGGCGCCCGGCCCTCCTCGCCCTCGCCGCGTTCAACTTCGTCTTTTGCGCGGTCGTCCATCTCCTCGTCATTCCGCCCCAGGAGCCGCGCATGGCCGCCCGCCGAAGTGCGCCGCCGCCCTCCAACGCGCGGCGCGTCCTGCGGCATGCCGCCTTCTGGAGCTTCGTCGCGACGGTGGTGATCCAGGGCGTCCTCTCGACCGGCATCCCGATCCACCTCATTCCTCTCCTCGTGGAGCGGGGCTTCACGCTCGATGCCGCGGTCGCCGCCTATGCGGTGATCGGACCTGCCCAGGTGGCGGCGCGCTTCACGGTGGGTCTCGCGGAGCGCGCGTTCGGCATGCACGCCGTCGGCCTCCTCACCTTCGCGCTCGGAGTAGCGGCGCAGGCCCTGCTCCCCATGGTTCCGCCGGGCTCCTGGACGATCGCTCTCTTCGCCGTGCTCTACGGCGCGTCGAACGGCCTGATGACGATCCTGCGCGCCCTGCTGCCCGCGGAGCTCTTCGGGCGGGAGGATTACGGAACGATTCTCGGCATGATCGCGGCTCCGGCGAACTTCGCCCGCGCGCTCGGCCCCTTCATCTTCGGCGCTCTCTGGGCCTGGCAGGGGAGTTACGGCGCCGTCATCGGAGCCTGCCTCGTCATGGCTGTCGGGTCGCTGGCGGCCTATCTGGTGACGCTCGCCGCAGCGCGGGGCTCGCCCCGGTGATTCGTCTCCTTGTCGACGGATCGCTACCGGCGAAGAACCGTTTCCGCTTCTTCGCGCGATGCTTTAGTTTTGCCGGTCGGGACTTCCGGGGCGATCGAGGAAAAGCGGATCAGTGTCACAGGTTTTCGATCTCCTGATCGTGGGCGGCGGCATCAACGGCGCCGGGATCGCCCGCGACGCCGCGGGTCGCGGCCTTTCGGTGCTGCTCGTCGAACAGGGGGATCTCGCCGGCGCCACGTCCTCGGCCAGCACGAAGCTGATCCACGGCGGACTGCGCTATCTCGAATATTACGAGTTCCGCCTCGTCCGCGAGGCGCTGATCGAGCGAGAGCGCCTGCTCGAGGCGGCGCCCCATATCATCTGGCCGCTGCGGTTCATCCTGCCCCACGAAAAGGGCATCCGCCCGGCCTGGTTCGTGCGGCTCGGCCTGTTCCTCTACGACCATATCGCGAAGCGAAAGCGGCTTCCGGGCACGCAGACCATCAGGCTCACCACGCACCCTGCGGGAACGGCGTTGAAGCCCGGCTTCGACACGGCCTTCATGTATTCCGACGCCTGGGTGGAGGACAGCCGCCTCGTCGCCCTGAACGCCCTCGATGCGGCCGAGCGCGGGGCCGACATCCGCGTGCGCACGAAGCTCGTGCGCGCCCGCCGCGACGGGGACGGCTGGCGGGCGACCCTCGAGAGTGCGGCCGGGGCGGCGACGGAGGTCATGGCCCGCGTCCTCGTCAACGCGGCGGGGCCCTGGGTCGCCGACGTCCTCAACTCCAAGCTCGGGCTCGACACGTCGAAGAGCGTGCGCCTCGTGAAAGGCAGCCACATCGTCGTGCCCAAGCTCTTTCAGGGCGAGCACGCCTTTATTCTACAGAACACCGACAAGCGCATCGTCTTCGCGATCCCCTATCAGGGTCGCTTCACCCTGGTCGGCACCACCGACGTTCCGGTCGAAACGGGTCCCGGCCAGGTGGCGATCGGCGACGAGGAGGTGCGGTATCTCTGCGCGGTGGTCAACCACTTCTTCCGGCGCGAGGTGACGCCTGCCGATGTGGTGTGGACCTATTCGGGCGTGCGGCCTCTCTTCGACGACGGCTCGATCGAGGCCTCCGCGGTGACCCGCGACTACGTGTTCGACCTCGACACGGCGGGCGGGGCGCCGGTGCTGTCCATCTTCGGCGGCAAGATCACGACCTTCCGCAAGCTCGCCGAACATGCCCTCGACGAACTGAAGCTCTTCTTCCCCGGCATGAAGCCGGCCTGGACCGACACCGCCTCGCTGCCGGGCGGCGACATCCGGGACGCCGACTTCGAGCGGTTCTTGTCCGCCTTCAAGGCGCGCCATCCCTTCCTCGACGAAGGGCTCGCGCGGCGCATCGCGCGGGCCTACGGCACGCGGGCGGAGGAGTTCCTGAAGGGCGCGCGGTCCATGGGCGATCTCGGCGAGGATTTCGGCGCCGGGCTCACGGCAGCGGAAGTCGATTACCTCGTGCGCCGCGAATGGGCGCGGAGCGCCGGGGATATCCTGTGGCGCCGCTCGAAGCTCGGGCTGCACGTGCCCGCCGGGGCGGCGGAGAGGATCGACGCCTATCTTGCGGCGAAGGCGGCGGGGCTCATCGCCGCGCAGTAGAAGGTTGCAGGGGAAAACACCATGAAGGCCCATGTGGGCGCCATCGACCAGGGCACCACCAGCACGCGCTTCATCGTCTTCGACGACACGGGCGCCATCGTCTGCGCCGCGCAGAGGGAGCACGAGCAGATCTACCCGAGGCCCGGCCATGTGGAGCACGACCCCGACGAGATCTGGCGCAACACCGAGGGCGTGATCGACGAGGCGCTGACGACGGGAGGGCTGAGGGCTTCGGACCTCGCTGCCGTCGGAATCACGAACCAGCGCGAGACGACGCTGCTGTGGGACCGGCGCACCGGGGAACCGCTGCACCATGCGCTCGTCTGGCAGGACACGCGCGTCGACCCTCTCGTCGACGCCTTCGCGCGCGAAGGCGGCCGCGACCGGCTGCGCGCCAGGACGGGCCTTCCGCTCGCGAGCTATTTCTCCGGGCTCAAGCTGCGCTGGCTCCTCGACAACGTGCCGGGCGCCCGCGAGAGGGCGGCGCGGGGCGACGCCCTGTTCGGCACGATCGACACCTTTATCGTCTGGAAGCTCACGGGCGGTCCTGAGGGCGGCCGCCACATCACCGACGTGACGAATGCGAGCCGCACGCAGCTCATGAACCTCGCGACGCTGGCATGGGACGAGGAGATCCTCGCGCTCTTCGACATCCCCCGCGCCTGCCTGCCGGAGATCCGCTCCTCGAGCGAAGTCTACGGGAAGGCGAAGGGCTTGCTCGCCGGGGTGCCCATCGCCGGGATCCTGGGCGACCAGCAGGCGGCCCTCGTGGGCCAGGCCTGTTTCGACCCGGGAGAGGCCAAGAACACCTACGGCACCGGCTGCTTCATGCTGATGAACACCGGCGAGACCCCCTACCCTTCGACCTGCGGGCTGCTGACGACGGTGGGCTACCGGTTCGGGACGGCGAAGACGGTCTACGCGCTCGAAGGCTCGATCGCCATCGCCGGCGCCCTCGTGCAGTGGCTGCGCGACAATCTCGGGCTCATCGCGCAGAGCCCGGACGTGGAGGCGCTGGCGCGCACGGTGACCGACAGCGGCGGCGTGACCATCGTGCCGGCCTTCTCGGGGCTTTACGCGCCCCACTGGAACGCCGGGGCCCGCGGGCTCATCGGCGGGCTCACCCGTTTCGCCAACAAGGGCCACATCGCCCGCGCCGCCCTGGAGGCGACCGCCTTCCAGACCCGCGAGGTGCTGGAGGCGATGACGAAGGACACCGGCATCGCCGTGCGGGAACTGCGCACCGACGGCGGCATGGTGGTGAACGAACTCCTGATGCAGTTCCAGGCCGACATCCTCGACGTGCCGGTGGTGCGCCCGAAGGTGATCGAGACCACGGCGCTGGGCGCCGCCTATGCGGCGGGCCTCGCGACCGGCATCTGGAGCGGCACGGACGACCTCGTCCGCAACTGGTCCGCCGACCGGCGCTGGCACCCCGCCATGGAGCCGCACGAGCGCGAGCGGCTGACGGCGGAGTGGAGCAAGGCGGTGGCGCGGTCGCTCGATTGGGCCTGAGGGCGGCGGAATGCGGGCCGGGGGTGCCAGAGGTTGGCGCGCCAGCCGCTACCAAATCCGTCATCGTCCTTAAGTCGATGAACGGTCCGAAGTCCGGCGCGTTGTTCTTCAGAGGGGAGACCGGGGGGCGGCAGCGCGGAGGACAGCGCCATGCGTCGCACCACCCTCGCCGCCGCGGCATCGCTGTCGGCCGCCGCGATCGTCGGCACCGTGCTCTGGTTCTCGGCCGTCGGGATGAGCGGTTCCCCGTGCCGCGCCCCTTCGGTCGCGAGCGTCGAGGCCTTGTTCGCCTCCTGCACCGGGCCGATTCCCGCCGCCCAGGACGGACCTTGGCCAGGCGGTCCGCCGGCGCCGCTCCGTTCACCGGACCCGAACGCTCCCGCCGTGGCGGGATCCGGCACCGACGTCGAGGCGACCGGGGCGACGAATCGGCGACGAGACCCGGCGGACCGGTGAGCCGTTTTGCAGCGGGGGACGGCGCGACGCCCGGGCCCGGGCCGGCGCGCGGGTCCGTCACCTGCGCTGCGCAGGCCGGCCGGCGGCACGACACGGGGATAAGGAAGACAGGGATAAGGAAGGCGGTCCGACGAGACGCCCGGGAGGGCAGTCCATCCGTGCTCACTCCCGGGTGCTCGCCTACGAGCTGCCGAAGCAGCCGATATCAGCCTCTCATAATCCTGTGGAAAGACAAGTGGCCCTCTGGACTTTCCGATGACGCGAGCCGCAGCACGTGTCGCCGCTGCCACAGTTAAGCTGCATTCGCCTTCAAACCTGCCCGCCGTTCCGGACGCATTCATCCAGTCAAGACGGGGCGATTCGGACGCGACGGAGGGCTCAATGCAATTTCGATGGACGGATATTTCGAACGTTGATCAGCCGGGCACGTACCTTCTGCCGAACGACACGCGCATCAAGATCGACGCGAAGCACATCGTCATGTGGACGCACGACCCGGACGGCGTCTTCGATGCGTTCCTGTATCCGGGCGACAAGAAGCGCGCCGCCGAATATACGCTGACGGATTTCCACCCCTCGGAGGATCTGGTCGGCTGAGAAACGGGTGGATCGAGAGGCGTCGGCTGCGATGGGCTGTGATTTGCGCCGCCGCGTGTCGGGCGAGGCGGCGTTCCACCGACGCCGAACGCAGCGGCAGGATTGCGGGATCGGATCTGATCGGCGCTGATTCAGGATCAGATCAAGGAGCTGAGGACACGTTTGATCTTTTCGGCATGAGCGGCCAGCACCTCGGGCTTTCTCCATCTGACCCGTGTGCGGTTTCAGCGGAACGCCCTCGAAGCGCGGGATGACGTGCACGTGCAGATGAAAGACCACCTGCCCGCCGGCGCTCTCGTTGAACTGCTGGATCGTGACACCGTCGGCGTCGAACGCCGTGTAGACGGCTTTCGCGACCACCTGAACCGCCTTCATCAGCCCGGCGAGCACATCCGGCTCGACATCGAGGATAGTGCGGGACGGCGCCTTCGGAAGGACCAGCGTGTGCCCCTCCCCCCGCGGCATGATGTCCATGAAGGCGAGGACGTGGTCTGTCTCGTAGACCTTGTGCGCCGGGAGCTCGCCTCGGAGGATCTTGGCGAAGATGTTGGTAGGGTCGTAGGGCATCTGCGGTTCGTCCTGGATCGGGCCGGGTTGCCGGTCTTCTGAGTAACTGCGCCCCGCCTGCCCCGCAATCCTGGGGGTGACTGATCTGGCCCGTGGGCGCTCGCCGGATTGGATATTGAAGTTCCGCCACAGGTGCACGTGCAGGTGCATGCACCCCGGGGGGATACGGTTTCAGTTGCAGTTTCGGCGGCGGTTGCGATGCAGGCGCAGGCGCATGCGCCCGGGGGGTTGCGGTTGCCGGTACGGGTACGGGGGTGTTTGCGACGGCGATGGCCTGGGTCGGGTCGGCGGCGAGACCGCTCGCACGGCTCGCAAAGAGCGATCGACCGGCGCGCTGCGACATCGTCCGGGGCCTGGGCGGATGGTAGGACGGGGCGATCATCGCACACTCTCCTTGTCATCGACGCTTGCCGGAATCGCGGAGGGGCGCGTCCACCGCTGCAGGCCTTTCGGGCCAGGGCTTCGGTGCGTCCGACGCGCATTGTCGACGAGGAGCCGGGGCGCATCGGAAGAGGCTTCGGGTGCATCGGGTCCGGAGCCTGTTGGGTTCGTTTGGCCAAAACCAGCCCTGTGGAAAAGGGGCTCGCCGTTGGGTTCGTTTGGCCAAATCGCGGCCCCTTCCCGAATTGTCGTGCGAAGGCTTCGGCTCGGGTTCTGTGGCATCGGAGCGCGGACGACCGCAAGCGGCCCGCATGACACGAAGCGGCTCTCCTCCCGACGCCGGGAACCGGTGACGGAGTCCGTCGTCGACCTCCGGGATGAGGATTCATCTAATGGTCATTTATCAACATCCGGCCGGTCCTCTGCGTCTCCGGCTGGGCTCGGATGTCCGTAGACTTCGGCGGCGCTCAACTCGTCCAAGTGTCGCACGGCCGTGCGGCGGCGCGGCAGGGCGCGGCGCTCGTAGCGGTCGAGGCGGGCGAGGTCGCGGCTGAGGCTTGTGAGCCCTTCCGCTTCGCGCCTGCGCTCGCTCCTTTCGTGTTCCCGCATCGTCTTCCGGCTCGACGCCAGCAGGCGGTCGATACGGGCGAGCGTCTTGCGGGCGCCACGGACTGCCGGACCAGGCACCGCGAGGGCGGCGTGGTCGAGGGTGCCGGCGAGGGCGAGGGCCTCGAACAGGTGGGGATCGATCGGAGCGGCGGCGGTCTCGTCATGATCGCCCGCCGCGGGAGACGCCAGCAGGGCCTCGCTCCAGCGGCCTTGCAGGCGGATGCGGGCGGCTCGTGCCCACTCCACATCGATCTGAGCCGCGGCAACGACCTGGGCCTGAGCCAGGAGGGCTGGCGACGCCCCCTCCCCCGCGAGGCTGGCCGCCAGTCCCGCGAGACGGCCCTGTGCGGCGGGATCGTCGGCCGAGGACCGGGTGAGACCATGGCGGGTGGCGTTCTGGCTCGAACGGGCCTTGCCCTCGCGCGAGCGCGGGCCGGTGCTCTTTTGCGCGTTGGCGCGATTGGCGACGCGCCGCGCGTCACTCGTCATGGTGGCGCGCCTAGATGATCTGGCAGCGGGCCGGGAAGACGTGCTTGAGCCGGAACCTGCGCGCGAACGCCAGGCGCCGGGTCTCGATGTCCTGGGCGGCCTTCTGGCGGCGCGTCAGCGCGGTCGTGAGCATCCGGTCGAGGATCTCGAAAGTCTCGTGCCCGTTCGCGAGGGCCCAGGCCGTCACGAGGGTGAGGTCGATGCCGTCGGGCAGAAGGCGCAGGACTTTCTTGATGATCTTACGGGTCGTTGCGCGCCCAGCCGCGGCTCAGGGCCGCGGCGCAGTTGCGGCAAGCCTGCGGCTCAAGGCCCTCCTTCGCCAGGGCGCCCTCGAGGCGACGACACAGCTCGGCCTCGACGCGCTGCGTCAGGAGGCGCGTCTTGAGGCGCTTGAGGCGCTCGGCCTCCCAGGCGGCATCGGCCATGTCTTTCACGTTGAGCCACTCGACCGTGTCCTTGGGGGCGCGGGCCTGCGCCAGCTTGGTGAGGAGAGCCTCGTAGGCGGCGCGATCTTCCCCGGGCAGGAGGTGCGCGTCGCCGAGGAGGGCCCGCACGTCGGGCGGGATCTCGTCCTTCGCGCGGCGGCTGCTTGACGGGCTCGTCCCGGTGCCCGTCCTCCCGGGCGGTCTCTCCGGGCGATCCGACGAGGTCTTCCTCGGGCACGGGCGCAGGAGTAGGCCCCCGCTGCGCCTCCGAGGGCGGCCGCTTGAGCCGCTCATCGCCCCTGATCTTGGGCTCCGGCGCGGT
The DNA here is from genome assembly GCA_963723525.1 of uncultured Alphaproteobacteria bacterium. Lineage (GTDB taxonomy): Bacteria > Pseudomonadota > Alphaproteobacteria > Rhizobiales > Beijerinckiaceae > Microvirga. The sequence continues at coordinate 10,416 of CAVRRI010000024.1, read as the reverse complement.
CGCGGACGGAGGGGTGGCCGCTTCCGCGGCAGCGGCGGACGGAGAACTGGACTCATACAACATTGAACAACTCCACATGGCCGGCGCTCGCCGGACCGAACCTACGCACCCCGTGGCCGCCGACCCTCCCGGCCGGAGCTGTGGCGCGTTGTTCCAAACGATGGACCGAATTGCCGCCGCTATGGATCTGTTGCTTGATGTCGCACCCGGGTTCCGGGACGAATCGTTCCTGGCCGGTGAGGGGCAGACTGTTTGGCGGGATGCACCGCCACAACTGCGGCCGCCAAGGACCGCATCGACGCTTCCGTCTGCCAACACGATGAAAGGCCTGCACCCTGCTTCTGGGAGCGATCAATCGATGTGACCATCGACCTTACCTAGTCCGGGTCAGACCTTCCAGGGCATCGCCGAACGCGGCCGAGGAATCACTTCAAGGGCTGCGCCGGTCTCACCACCTGGGACAGCACTGTGGACCATGCGGGTCGTCCAGGATCTCCCAATGGCGCACAGCGGTCAGCTCGCGCCGACGAACCGGCACTCCTGCGCCATCGATGGGCCTGTGCTCGAGGTGGGTCTTCGGACGACGGGTCGGCAGCGCCACGATGCAACGGATGTGCAACTTTCGCGCAACTTCGCAGCTGATCGGTCGCTTGTTGCGCAACTCTTACGCAACTTTCGGCCTAAAAAGGGGTTGCACATCCTGCAACCCACCTGCACCTGCAACGGCAACTTTCCCGATCGTGAGGACCCGGCCAACGCGACTTCCGCAACCGCCGTCGATCGCACGAGCGCGAACTCCTCGCCACGACGGAGCGCAGCATTCAGGCGCATGAAGTCGTGCAGGCGATCTCCTCGAGACAGACAAAGCGGCATGGATTGCGCCGATTCCGACGCGGCGGGATGTTCGCCCAGGCACCGCGAAGGAGACCAACCTTCGTATCTCGCTCGAGTCATTCCCACTCGGTCTCAAGCAGCAGTGGACGGGACGCAATGCTGTCATGCTGCTGACCGCCGGTCCGCGCAAATTCGAGTGGCAGACCATTTGCGTCGACGATCGCATGGATCTTCGTCAATCCGCCGCGACCTGTAGGGCTCGGGCAGATCGCGCCACGGCGCTCCTGATCTCAATATCCAGAAGATCCCGTCAGGACGCGCTGGTCGTCGACCGGCACCAGGCGGCGGGTCTCGATGTCCTGGGCGGGCCGCTGCCGGCCCCGGAAGGCCACGATTTGCCACTGACGACATTGCGCCCGAATCCGGCAGATGAATCAGAAGCCGGGCGCAAATCTTGCCGCTGGAGGGTCAACCGGGACGGCGCAATCGAACTCCAACTCCCCTGCCGTCTTCTGGGATGAATTCAACGCCGGCCTTCTCGAAGGCCAGCTGCAGCAATGTTCGGTTGCTGTCTCGAACCTCTCCGCCCTTTTCGAACGCCCGGATCGTGACGCCACTTAGGCCCGTGGCTTTTCCTAGGTCGGCTTGCGTCCAGTCGAGAAGCGCGCGCGCAGCTCGGCATTGAGCGGGTGTGATCATTGCCGCGATCTATCCGCAACTGCGCTTTCCCGCAATTTCCCCTTGAAAAGCAAAAGAAAGACAGTTAATGTCGCTTTACGATAATTCTGTCGGATAACGACGTAACTTACGAAACCGACCAGTTCAAGAAAGTTGGGCTGTGCTCGCAGCCGAGCGCTTCAAATAGGCTCTCCCATGCTCGCGACCGAAAATAAGCAAAAGGACCGTTGCGCATTTATCGGCGGCTCCGACGCCAGGATTCTCATGAGCACCGACGAGGCCGCCGTTGTCCGGCTCTGGCGGGAGAAGCGCGGCGAGATCGAGCCCGAGGACCTCTCACGCAACCTGCTGGTCCAGTTCGGGCATGCCACTGAAGACCTGAACCGGCGCTGGTTCGAACAGGAGACCGGCCGGCGGCTGGATCAGGTTCAGCACTTCCTGCGCCACCCGAAGGTGGAATGGATGGGCGCCACCCTCGACGGCCTGGTTCCTGCTGAGAAGGCGGTCTTCGAAGCCAAGTTCATGCTGCCGTGGTCGTTCTCGGAAGAGGGCGCGGCCGACAAGCACATGGCCCAGCTCCAGCACAACATGCTCGTGAGCGGCACCAGACGGGCCTATCTCTCGATCCTGACCGGCGGCGCCAAGTGGGTCCTGATCGAGGTCGAGGCCGACCCGCTCTACCAGACCGTGCTCTTGCAGGTGGAGCGGATCTTCTGGCGCTGCGTGCAAACCGGCGAGGTTCCGCGGCCCTTCGATGTCGAGCCACCGAAGGCGAAGCTGCCGCTCGTCCGCATCGTCGACATGGCCGCCTCGAACGCCTGGGCAGAACATGCCAGCGTGTTCGTCCGCACCCGCGCGGCGCACGCGGCCCACGAAACCGCGAAGGCCGACCTGAAGGCGCTCATGCCGGAGGAGGCCAAGGAGGCGTTCGGACATGGCGTACGCGCCAAGCGCTCGAAGGCAGGCGCCATCAGTTTCGACGTGATCGCCAATGGAGGCGAATTTGCCCACGTCCAGTGACTCCATCGGTCAGCTCGCGGGCGCGCTCGCGAAAGCGCAAGCCGAACTCGTGAACCCGCAAAAGAGCCTGACCGCGGTGATTGAGGCCGGTCCCGGACGCGAGAAACAGGCCTATCGCTATGCCTCGCTCTCCTCCGGTCTCACGATCGTCCGCAAGACCCTCGGCCGGCATGAACTCGCCGTGGTGCAGACCACGGATCTTGATCCGGCGAGTGGCTGGGTGTTGCTGACGACCATGCTGGTGCACGGCTCGGGCGAATGGATTGCCGCCCGCTGGCCGGTCTGCTCGGGCGAGACCTGCAGCGATCCCAAACTGATGGGCGCTGCCCTCACCTATGCCCGCCGGTACAGCCTGTTCGCGCTGGTCGGCTTGGCGGGCGAGGATGATCTCGATGCGCCGGAGCTCAGGCGGCCGAGGACGAGCGCGCTACACGAGGATGGCGGCGTCAGTCTCACCCCTAGTTCGGTCGCGCAAGTCCGAGCGGCTGCTCCTCGCTTCCGGCCGAGGCGCGCATGTCCCCTCTCGCGAGCGAGCGAGCGTGTGCGCGGCCAGGTGGCGGGCGTGAAGCGCGCCGCCCCCGCTCGAATCGATCTGCTCGAAGACCTCACCCGCCTCGACAGCGAGGACGCCCTCCTGCGCTGGGCCATCGCCGCCCTGCCCCACCGCAGTGGCCTCGAGGACGAGCCGCGCGCCGCCTTGGATCGGGCCTTTCGGGCTCGGGCTGAGGCGATCGGCGCCAGCCCCGAGCTGATCCTCGCCTTCGCCGAGAACGCCCCTGCGGAGGAGTCCTCCCTCCCCGTCTCACCGGCTTCAGGAGACGATCATGCGCCGCATCCCGTTTGACCGCTGCCACCGCCGCTACCTGCCGGCTCGCCTTCGAGCCGAGATCCTGCTGCGCCAGAACGGCGCCTGTGCCGATTGCGGCACCCGGCTGATCCTGGGCTTCTTTGTCTTTGATCACCGTCCTCCTTTGGGGGTGCGAGACAAGGAGGCGGATGCGAACGATCCTGAGCGCCTCGCCGCCGTCTGCCAGCGCTGCCACGAGCGCAAGACGCCGCAGGACCTCAAAGCGATCGCCCGCACCAAGCGGCTGGCCGTCGAGCATCAGGACTTCCTGGCCCGCCAGCGCGCCAAGGTGCCCGGCCGCCGTGTCCCCTCGCGGCGCCAGGTCCTGCAGTTGGAGGAAAGCATCTCGCGCCCGCTGCGGCTCGCGGCTCCGCGGCAGGCTCTCGCGCCGACCATGGCGCAACCTCTTGAACCGGCGCGGCCCCGGTCCGAAGCGCCGATTCGAAACCGGACGCGGCTGTCCCTACCAGCGCCGAAGGGTAAGAAGGAATAGGCGCTTCGTGCTCGAGCGATGGTTTGCCCTGGGCACTAGTTCGGTTGCTAAGAGGCTGTCATACTTGGCAAACGCTGCGAACGAGAGGGTTGCCATGATGTCCGCCAGCTTCTGGAAATCGCTCATTGTTACACTCGCGGGGATCGCTGTCGCCGTTCACAGTTCGGCGCTGGCGCAGGCGCCTCGCAAGGTGGTCATCGCTCACGGTAGTCAACAGATCGAGATCACCCATCCGGGCCTCTACCTCGGCGGGGTGCTGGGCTTTGCGCAGCAGGAGGGCCTCGAACTCATCGCACAGACCACACAGGGGTCTCAGCAGGCGCTGCAACTGCTCGCCGCAGGGCGAGCGGACTTCGTGCAGGTCACGACCGAGACAGTGATTAACGCGCGAGATCAGGGCGTGAATGCCCGTATCATCTACTCCGCCGTCAATCACTATAATTCGCAGATTGCCGCGTTGGCCGATGGTCCTGTCCGCGATGTGAGCGACTTCAAAGGCAAACAGATCGGTGTGTTCAGCCTGGCGAGCGGCAGCGTTCCGTATCTCAAGGCCGTGCTGAAAGAGGCTGGCGTCGATCCCGACAAGGACGTGACGATGGTTCCGACCGGAGCGGGCGCACCGGCGCTGCAAGCGCTGAATGCGGGAACTGTCGCGGGCTTAAGTCTCTGGGCCGGAGCCTTCGCGGTTTTCGAGAACCAAGGCGCGAAGCTCAAGATCTTTACCTCGAAGGAACTGTCGACCGCGCCCGGCCATGTGCTCGCAACGACTGACGAATACATCCGCCAGAACCCGGAGATCGTCGAGAAAGTCGGCCGGATCTATGCCAAGTCAGCAGTCTTCGCCATGGCCAATCCCGAGGGGACCGTCCACGCTTACTGGAAGGCCCTGCCGCAAAATCGACCGCCTGAAGTCAATGAAAAGGTACTCAAGGACCAGCAGCATATTCTGCAGGTCGGACTGCGCGACATGCGCGTCGAGGACCGCCCCGACAAGCGGTGGGGCTGGAACGACCCCTCCGGCCTCGCCGTCTTACAGAAATACCTCGTCGACAATGGCGTGCGCAAAACGATCGTGCCGGACAACGAATTGTTCTCGAACGAGTTCGTGGACGGCTATAACAAGTTTGATGCGGCAGCGATCAGGGCGATGGCTGCATCCTACAAACCATGACCGACCGCGCGGCGGCGGGCCCCCCTGAGATTGCCGCCGAGACCGGGCCGGTCGCCGCCACCGAGGGCGGGTGGACGCGAGAGGATGTGGGCCTTTCCGGCGCCGCCCTTGTCGGCTTCCTGCTCGTTTGGGAAATCGCCGTGCGACTGCTCGGCGTCCCGGCGATCGTGCTCCCGCCGCCGACGAGCGTCCTGACCGCGCTGTATTCGCTGGTCGCGTCTGGGGCCGTGTTCCTGCACCTTGGCATTACCCTCACCGAGATCCTGCTCGGGTTCGCCATCGGGGCGATCGGGGCCTTCGTCTTGGGCTCCCTCATCGCTCTGTTCCGGATCGCCGACCGCATCTTGTATCCGTACATCATCGCGCTCCAGGCTGTCCCGAAAGTGGCCCTTGCGCCCCTTCTGGTGATCTGGTTTGGGTTTGGCCTGGAATCAAAGATCTTGATGACCGCAGTCATCGCCTTCTTTCCGATCCTGGTGAACACCGTCGTCGGCTTACGCACAGTCGAGCAGGACCGACTCGACCTGATGGTCGCCTTGAAGGCCACGCGCTGGCAAATCTTCCGGTTCGTGCGGCTGCCCACCGCACTTCCGTTCATCTTTGCCGGCCTCGATGTCGGGATCGTGCTCAGTGTCATCGGGGCCATTGTCGGCGAGTTCGTCGGGGCGAGCGGCGGTCTCGGTTATCTGCTCCTGGTCTACAATGCCGATCTCAACATCGCGGCCGTGTTCGCGTTGCTCATCATCCTCGCCGTGCTGGGGATCGTTCTTCACGGCGCCGTCATGCTGGTGCAGCGGCGGGTTATGTTTTGGGCCGAGGCTGCTTCGGACCGGGTGATCAGCACGTGACGTCCCCTCACCCCCTGCCGGGGACCGCCACACCCGCTCCGATGCACGCGGCGCCTGCGATCTCGATCCGGGCCTTGAGCAAGTCCTATCGCACGCGCAAGGGAGCGATCCACGCCCTCGCCAGCTTGACCTTCGACCTGCACCATGGCGAATTCGTCTCGGTTGTTGGCCCTTCAGGCTGCGGAAAGAGCACGATCCTCAAGCTGATCGCCGGGATCATTCCACCATCCGCCGGCTCGATCGCCATCGATGGCGCCCCACTGACAGGGCCGAGCGAAAAGGTCGGGGTCGTCTTTCAATCGCCCGTCCTGCTGCCGTGGCGGACCGTCTACGAGAACATTCTGCTGCCCGTTGATGTCCGACGCCGACCCCGCGCGGATGCGCGCGCGTCGGCCATGGAGCTGATCGAACTCGTCGGCCTCACGGGATTTGAGGAACGCTATCCGTTCGAATTGTCGGGCGGCATGCAGCAGCGCGTCGCCATCTGCCGCGCCCTCATCACTGACCCGGCCATCCTGCTCATGGATGAGCCGTTCGGCGCGCTCGATGCGATGACGCGCGAGAGCATGAACCTCGAACTGCAGCGGATCTGGCTCGAGAAGCGCAAGACCGTCTTCTTGATCACCCACTCCATCCCGGAGGCCGTGTTCCTGTCGGACCGGGTCATCGTCCTGTCGAGCCGCCCCGGCCGCATTGACGAGATCATCGACATCGATCTGGAGCGCCCGAGAGACCTCGACTTGATGTCCGACGAGCGATTCGGCACCTACACGAAGCGGATTCGTGCGAAATTCGGAAGCCGGGCGAGCTACGACTGATCCAAGTCCTCCCCTTTCCCGCTTGCCGCCGCCGAGCTCGTTCGAAACCCCGGCCGTTCGTGGTCTGGGAACACCTCGGCATAGGTGCCCCCTGCCTCGTACGGGAACCTTGAGAAAGCGGCCTCGTCGATGTCGATCCCAAGTCCCGCCCCCGCGGGGATCCTAATCCGCCCGTCCTCAATGCGATCGAGGGCGAAAATCGGATCCCGGATGATGTCATCTCGCATCGGCAGCGAAGGATAGATGTCGTATTCGATCAGGGCGACGTCGGCGGCGGCCGCCCAGTGGAGATTGGCGGCCAGTCCGATCGCCGTGGGGCTGCCGACATGCGGGATCAGCGCGATATCATGAGCGCGGGCGATCGCCGCCACATCGAGGCAAGCGGTGATGCCTCCGCATATGCTGGCGTCGGGCTCGAAGATCTGGGCCGCCTCCTGTTCTGCAATGAGCTGAAACTGCGATGGGGAATAGACGCGCTCGCCCACGGCCACGCGGATCGGCGACTGCGCGCAGAGCCGACGCAAGCCGGCCATCTGGTACTGCGGCGACGGCTCCTCGAAGAAAAAGATGTCGTAACCGGCGAGGCGCCTTGCCAGATCGAGCGCCTCATCGGGGCTATAGCCCCAATAGGCATCGACCGCGACGCGAATGTCGGAACCTACGCGGTCGCGCACCGCCGCGACGCGCGCGATGCTGGCCTGAGCATCGGTGCTGAGCCGCACCTTGACGCCCTTGAAGCCCCGCTCGAGCGCCGCGTCGAAGTATTGGGCGTACCACTCCGGCGTCGCGTCGAACATCGTGGTTCCAGTGCCATAGATGGGAAGGCTCTCGACGGCTGCGCCGAGCAAGCGCGCAATCGGCTGCCCCGTGTGCTTTCCGAGAATATCCCACAGGGCAATCTCGACCGCCCCAATGACCTGGGCGCTGACGCCGTCCCAGCCGAGATAGCCGTCGAGCAGCACATGCATGTCCTGCACTCTCCGGCGGATGTCCAGCGGATCGCGGCCGCGGAGATTGCGGGCGATCACGTCACGGACGATGGCCTCGACGACGGTCGGATACGAATGGCCGTAATTGCTGCTTGCCTCGCCGTAACCGACGATGCCGCGATCCGTCTCAACGCGAACGACGGCGTAGGTCCGTTGCATGGGGGGGTGAGTTTTCGGGTGACTGAGAAGAATCGTCGCGATATCTGTGATCTTCACGCCAATGCCTCCCAGATGCTTCCTCACGCCGGGACCAGCCACCTGGCGCCGGTTCCAATGGGTTGCGTGCAGCAAAGTAGTGCGAGCGTAGCACGGGCCGATAGTTCGAAAAGCCCGCGCTTGCGCCATGTCCTGTCTAAGCCGCTCCAGATCATCGCGATCACGTCAGGACCGAAAGGGCTCGCAGGGTCTCCTGGGATGTTCGGACGGCGAGCGTCGGCACCTCAAGACCCTCGTATCGCGCAATGAAGAATCGCGATAAACCTCATCGCTGTAGCCACACCAGTCGCTGTACAATCGAGCGCGCCGCAACCTCCGCCTCGATGCGACCAATCAAGAGCGGGCCGATCGTGCTGCGGCCGGTGTCCCTTCTCGGGCGTCGTAGATTGCGTAGCGGTCGCCGTCCATCGCAGTAATGAGGCTTGCCCTTCTTTCTGAACCGGACCCCGTTAGGTTCAGTGCGTACCGCAGTCGAGGGCGTGCGCGAGGAGTCTCCCGTGCCTTCGCACGCCCGAGCGCGCAGGGTTGAGACCCAACCCAAGGGCGCTTCTGCAGCAGCAACACCATAACGGTAAATCGCAGATCCGATTCAGCAGCCGTTGAGGTGAATATCGACCACTGCTTGCTTGAGGACATCCCTCCAAATTGAACTGAGTTTGAGGAGGGCTGTTCATGGACAACCGCGCGGATTCCCCAATTTTCAGCTGTGATCAATGCGGCTCGGTCAGCGTCACAGTGGATGGACCGCTGACTGACAGCACGCCGGTCGTATGCTGTGGGTGCGGGACAAGCTTCGGGCCATGGCGGTTCTTCCTCGACGAGGTTAGTTGGACACTCGCCAATCTGGGCGTCACGTATGTGCGACAAAGGACGGTGACGCACACAGACGATCTGAACTGATCACCGCTCCCCGTCCCGTCAGCGCCCGCGCTTGCAAATCCCACCGAGCGGCTCGGTCAAACAAAATCGCCCGCCGCGGCGGGCGCCGGGCGGGCGAGTGTTGGACGAGGAGACCTGCTCGAATCCCCGTCCTGTCACACTGGCTGCGGTCTGCAGCCGGTGTCACACCTTAATACGTGCCGAACTTATACGACACGCCGAGACGGACGGCGTGGAAGTCGGCGCTGTCGTCGGTGTTGAAGCCCGGGGTCACGAAGAAGGTGTTGTTGTCGCGGTCGAAGCTCGTGTAGCGGTATTCGAGCCGCGCCGTCAGGTTGTTCGTAAAGGCCCACTCGACACCGGCGCCGATGGTCCAGCCCCACACCGTGTCGTCGTCGCCATTCGCGAAGAACGGGTTAATTCCGACCCCCAGGAAGTTGTTGTCGCCGGTGTCGAAGCTCGCGTAGGCGAGACCACCGGTGGCGTAGATCAAGGCCCGATCCCATGCCCAGCCGAGGCGAGCGCGCAGCGAGCCGATGAACTCGAGGTCACTCGCGACAGACGGGAAGGCGAAGGTTGCGCCGAGCATTCGGACCATTCAGGGCCGTGATGGTCCGGAAGTCGTTGCCACCATTCTCGACATCGACCCATTCGATGTCCGCTTCGGCGCCGACCACGAACGCGCCGAATTGGAAGTTGTAGCCGACGTGGCCGCCAAGCGTCCAGCCGTCTTCCTCCCCTCCATCATCGAAGAAACCGGTATTGTTCACCTGGTAGGTGACCCCATCGATGCCCACGAAGGTCGCCGTGGGGTCGAAGAAGAGATTATTGTTGTCGTCGCTGTCGGAGGAGGCGTAGCCGACCTGGGCACCGACATAGAAGCCGGTCCAGGTGAAGATCGGAACGGCGGCGATCGGCGGCGGGGGGGCAACTCGGGCGGGAAGATCAGCCGCCTGAGCGGCCGCTGTAGTCAGAGCAAGGGCGGCTGTGCCAGCCAGCAGCCCCAGGAGACGGGTCCTCATGTGCGCATCCTTTTTCTCACGGGTTCGCTTCGGTGAAGCTACTGCCACGGTCCACAAAGGCAATTGCAAAGCTGCAACACCTACGCCTGAAAACAGCACACCCACGGGGAACTACTTACCTTACCCGCGCCCTCATTGACGAAGGATGATCAGCGTGGCCTGATGGCGGTCTCAGTTTTGGCCGGCGGCCAATCCTTGAGAGGAGACGAACTGGCCCTGCCCTGTGGCAGGGCTTTTCTTTTGCAAGGCTTCAGGAATCCAGCGTCCACGGCCGATATCAGGGTGGGCCGCTGGTGGTCGGGAGGGTCGAGCGGCCCGGTTGACACCGCAGGCTCGCACGGCATGGCGCTTTGTGCGAATCACATAGGACGCCCAGAGGTTTCGAGGCCCAACCCTGGGCGGCCCGATCACGGCGGTGCGAAGGCCGGGATGCGCCACAGTGACGCTCTATACCGCCCCAACGAGCGCCCCCGCGCACGGCCGGAAGCGGAGGGAACGGCCACACGAAATGCAACACCAGATCGCCTTACCCCGAAACGCTCGCGCGCGTCCGGTTCCCTCTCACTTGGCCCGCGGCCTCGGCCATGCCGCGCCCTCGCGA